>NZ_ATYO01000024.1 GCF_000427725.1 Mesorhizobium sp. WSM3224
CACGTGCCGCGACAACCGCTCGCTGCCCGGCGATTGCACGCTCACCAGCCACTTCGTTGTGCTCAGTTCCAAAGAGGCTGTGACTGCGCCATGATGGCCACGGGTGGCGGCGCTCGATGCGATACTCGATTGGTCATGCGACATCGGTCTTCTCCCTTGTTGCGTGGGTGGAAAACCAATCTTGGCGAAACATCGCGCCGCCATCCACGCCCTCATAGGATCTTGTGGGAGAAGGGAAGAGCCATGCTCAAAACTTCCCCAGCCTCGCCCTGACCTTCGCCAGGAACGCCGCCCGGCTCTTCGGCGTGGACGAATCCATCATGTAGTGTGCCAGGAAGAGCGTCTTGCAGCGCGTGGCGCACAGCGCCCGCATGCCGCGCAAGATGGTCTTGCGGCCGGGCTGGCCGACGATGACGCTCCACCAGGTCGGGGCGCCGCAGGTGGTGATGACACCGACCTTGGTCACATGCCGCATCAGCGACGTGATCCGCCCCTTGCCGGCCGGCAGCTTGAAGGCGATGTCGGTCGCCCACACGCGGTCGAACCAGCCCTTCAGCATTGCCGGCAGCCCATACCACCAGGTCGGATAGATGAAGAGGATCGCCTGCGCCCATTCCAGATGCTCGAAATGCGGCTTGAGCGCTGGATCGTCCGGCGCGCGGTCGTTGTAGAAGCGCCGCTCCTCGCAGCTCATCACCGGATCGAAATTCTCGGCATAGAGGTCGAGCAGCCGCACCTCCCAGCCTCGTCCCTTCAGCACCTCGACGGCGGCGTCGCGGATCGCGGCGCAATAGCTTGCCGGCATCGGATGGCAATAGACCACCAGCACGCGCATCAGAAAGCGTCCATTGTCGCAGCGACTTTCGCGATGAAGGCGTTGCGCGAACCATCGGTCGAGAGATTCATCGAATAATGCGCGAGATAGGAGACGGGAGCGCCGGGCTTTATGGTGGCCCGCAGCATGCGCTTCACGACCTTGCGCGGCGGATCGCCCATCAGCATGGCGCGAAAACGGCTGCCGCCATAGGTGGTGACGGCTGCAAGCTTACGGATGTTGTGCAGTGTCGGCCGCACCTTGCCGTCGACCAGCTTGAACGACACGCCGGGCAGGAACACGCGGTCGAAGAAGCCTTTCAGGATGGCCGGATAGCCGTAGTTCCAGACCGGAAACGACAGCACCAGCGCCTCGGCTCTCTGAAGCCTTTCCACGTAGCCGGCGACCGCATCATCAGGCCCGCGCGGGTCGTGGTAGCCGAGCCGCTCGGCGCGCGTCAGGCGCGGATCGAAATCCTCGGCGTAGAGATCGCAATCGTCGACGCTATGGCCCGCCACGCTCAGCCGCTCGATGATCGTCCGGTGCAGGCCGGAATTGAAGCTGGTCTCCACCGGATGAGCGTAGAGGACTAGGACGTTCACTGGACAACATCCCGTAGGTCAGCGCGAGGCACGCTCGTCATCGACTCACCCCGCCTTTTGCAGCCCCTTGAACAGGAACGTCCTGCCGGAGCGATAGTCGTAGTCCGGATTTTCCCAGGCGATCATCTTGCCGGGATTGAGCAGCCCTTGCGGATCGGTCTCGCGCTTGAAGGCAAGCTGCACCGCGTCGGTCTGCTTCATGCCGCCCTCTTCCAGCGTGTAGCGGTGCGGGTTGAAGATCCAGCAGCCATTATCCTCGTGGATGCGGATGATCTCGTTAAGCCGCTCTTCGGTGGTGTAGCGCACCAGCGGCAGGCCTGCGGCGCCGATCGCGCCGTCGAAGCGGATGAATTCGAGATGGGCCGGCACCTCATCGCCAAACCGATCCACCATCGCCCTGACATGGGCAAGATGATCCGGCGACGGATAGCGCGTCTGCAGATAGGTGATCGTCGGATCGACCCTGATGGCGCGCAGCGTCGTATGGTTCCATGTCAGTTCGTAGGCCGGCGGCAGGCCTTTGAGATCGGCTTCCTGGTCGGCCCGGTAGACGATCTCGCCCCGACTGCTGTGGACGAAGGCGTCGAAGGCGCCCATGGCATGCGGCGCGATCATGCACACCACGATGCTCTGCTCGCGCCGGAAGAACTTCTGGTGCCGCTTGAAATAGTCGTAGGGAATAGGCGCTGCGATCGGCGTGATCAGCTTAGCCAGTATGCCGTCCTGCACGGCGAGGTCGTTGCCGAAGCCTGCAGCGTCCATGAAATCGTCGAAGCCGACGATGACGTCGATCCAATCATAGCTGGCCGTCAGCGGCATCTCGACCTCGGTGATGATACCGTTGGTGCCATAGGCATGCATGACCTTGAGCACGTCCTCGCCGATGAGGTCCATGACGCGCGGCTCGGCCTCCATGGTCACGGTCCTGAGCCGGATGACATTGCCGAGGTCGCGCAAGCCGCCCCAGCGGATCGACCCGACGCCGCCGGAGCCGCCGGCGACGAAGCCGCCGATCGAAGCCGTGTTGTAGGTCGAAGGCGACATGCGCAGTTCCTGACCGGAATGCGCCCGCGTCGCCTTGTCGATGTCGGCCAGCACCGCGCCCGGCCCGGTCACCACACGTCCGGGGGCGATCGTCTTGACCTCGTTCATCTCCGCAAGGTTGAGGACCACGCCGCCCGACAGCGGCATGGCCTGCCCGTAATTGCCGGTGCCGCTGCCGCGCGGCGTCACCGGAACGCCGTGCTTGTGGCACGCGGCAAGCACGCGGATCACCTCATCCTCGTTT
This sequence comes from Mesorhizobium sp. WSM3224, assembly GCF_000427725.1. GTDB lineage: Bacteria > Pseudomonadota > Alphaproteobacteria > Rhizobiales > Rhizobiaceae > Mesorhizobium. The sequence goes on from NZ_ATYO01000024.1 coordinate 2,705, forward strand.
TTCGGCGTGACAATGAGATCGCCTTTGACATGGTCGAGCTGCGCCTTCAGCACCGGGCTGTACCAATAGAAGTCGCGGCTCTTCTGCTGGACGATGGCCGGATGGTCGTCGATCTTGATCCCGTCGAGATCGCGCTTCAGCGCTCCAATATCCATCGTCACACCATCAATTCGTCGAGTTCTGCATAGTCGGGCAGTTGGCGTTCGATCGCCCTGCCATCGCGCACCACGATGCGATCCGATTCGGGCCGCGACAGCAATTCGGTCCAGCTGCGGCCCTTGAAAACGATAAAATCGGCGCCGCCGCCGGCGGCGAGCGTGCCGGCACCATCGAGCCGCATCACCTCGGCCGGAGTCACCGCCACAGCTTTGGGCCAATCGCCGACCGGGTGGTCGAAATGCAGGATCCGCGTCGCCATGCGGTAGACTTCCAGCATATCCAGATCGCCATAGGCGTAGAACGGATCGCGCGTGTTGTCGGAAGCGACCGCCACCTTGATGCCGCGCTCCTTCATCTCATGCAGCAGCGTCACGCCGCGCCAGCGCGGCGTGGTGTTGTTGTTGCGCCGGTCCTGCAAATAGAGATTGCACATCGGCAGCGACACGACAGCCAGTCCTGCCTTCGCCACCTTGTCCAGCGTGTCGAACACCTCAAGGTCCGGCTGACGCGCCAGCGAGCAGCAATGGCCGACCAGGATGTTGCCTTCAAAACCGTTCCACAGCGAAGCCTCGGCGATCTTTTTCAAGGAGATTGCCGCGACATCGTCGGTCTCGTCGGCATGGAAATCGAGGTCGAGCCCGCGCTTGATCGCTTGCGCGAAAACCTGGTCGAGCAGTTCCTCGAGGTCGGGCACCATATAGGTGACGACGCCGAGCACGCCCTTGGCCCCGGCGACGCGCTTCGCCAGCCGCTCGAACCAGGCCTTGTCGCGCACGCCTTCGATGCCGAGCAGGCAGGCGGCCTGCAGGTCGATACGCCCGCGCCATCTCTCCCGCACCGCCTCGAACACCGGCCAGGAGATCTCCTCCTGCGGCGGCACGCTGTCGAGATGAGTGCGCACGGCCCTGGTTCCATGCGCGTAGGCCGAGCGCAGCGAGAAATCCATGCGCCGCGCGACGTCCTCCGCGCTCCAGCGCGCGGTGCGGTCGGCGCCGGTGGCGTTGAGCGCCCCCATGAAGGTGCCGTCGGGGTTGGGCTTTCGCGGCCAGATATGGCCCTTGTCGATATGGGTGTGGCAGTCGACGAAGCACGGCAGCACGATGCGGCCGGCAAGGTCGATCGCATCGCCAGCGACGTTTGGCTTGCCATGCGCGCTGATGCTGGAAATCTTGCCGTCGGCCACGGACATGTCGACAAGCGCGAAACCGTCGCTGTTGAAGGTTGCGGCAAGGCCGGGCGTCAGCGACCGATGAAGGCGGATGTTAGTCAGGCGATAAGAACCAGAGGTTGGTATCAAGGCCTGCCCCCCTCTGTCCTATGCAACACCGTTTCCTCAAGGGGCCGTTTGGATCGGAGACACGGTGAACGGCCGTGCGGGGACATCGCGAACAGTTCTGCACCGCCGCTAAGCTCGAAGGGAACGGCATGGATCCTCGGGTCTGCGCGTCCGCTTCGCTCCCGCTCCGCCCTAGGATGACGAAGAGAAAGGATGCCGCCACCAATCACAGACGTCGCAGATACCCGCGTTCCTACCAACCTCCAGCATTGGCGATTTGCATATGCCTTCCTGTCCTTCGTCATCCACGGGCGGAGCGGAAGCGAAGCGGACGCGCAGACCCGAGGATCCATGCCGTTACGGTCGCCAAAGAATGCGGCGGTGCAAAACCGTTCGCGATGTCTCCGCACGCCTGTTCGCCGTGTCTCTGGCCCAAGCAGCCCCTTACCGTTCTCAATCACGTCACACACCCTACCGCTCCTGCTTCAGCGCGCTTTCGTGCCAGCGGCGCAGGATGAGATGCGACACCAGCGACAGCACCAGGAAGATCAGGATGCCGGTGAGCGAGATCAGGATCAGCGCCGCGAACAGGCGTGGCGCGTTGAGTCGGTAGCCAGCCTCGATGATGCGCGAGGCAAGCCCCGACGACTGTCCCTGCGCGCCGGCGACGAACTCCGCCACAACCGCGCCGATCAGCGACAGGCCGCCGGCGATCTTCAGTCCGCCGAGGAAATAGGGCATCGCCGCCGGCAGCCGCAGATAGCGCAATTGCTGCCAGCGTGTCGCGCCGTTGAGCTTGAACAGGTCGCGCAGATTGCGGTCGACCGAATTCAGCCCGAGCGTGGTGTTGGAGAGGATCGGGAAGAAGGCGACGATCCAGGCGCAGAGCAGCAGTTTGACCGTCTGGTTGTTCACATAGATGTTGATCAGCGGAAAGATGGCGACGATCGGTGTCACCTGCAGCACGATGGCGAAGGGGAAGAACGACATCTCCACCCATTTCGACTGGGCGAACAGCACCGCCAGTCCGACGCCGCCGAAGACGGCGAGCAGCAGGCTGAGGAAAGTGATCCTGAGTGTCACCAGCAGCGAAGAGAACAACAGGCCGGCATCATTGTGCAGCGTCTGCAGCACCACGCCCGGCCGCGGCAGGATATATTGCGGGATCTCGTTCCAGACGCAGATGCGGTCCCACAGCCAGATCGCCAGCACCATGATCGCCAGCGGCAGCACCCATTTGCCGATCCGCTCCAGTCGCTCCTGGCGGACGCGGCGCGCCTCTTCGGGATCGAGCTTCAGCGTGGTGTCTTCAATGGCCGTCATGATGCGATCCGGCGGTTGAGTTGATAGCATTGACCAGCACGTCCGAGGCCTGCCGGCAAAGCGCGGCATAGTCGGGGGAAGTTCGGAACGCTTCGTCGCGCGGATAAGGCGCATCGACGCGAAGTTCGCCGAACACCCGACCCGGACGTGCGGCCATGACGACGACGCGGCTGGATAAAAATACGCTTTCGAAGACGCTGTGGGTGACGAAGACGACGGTGAAGCGTTCGTCCTGCCAAAGCTCCAGCAGGTCGTTGTTGAGCTTGAAGCGGGTGATTTCATCGAGCGCGGCGAACGGCTCGTCCATTAGAAGGATGCGCGGCTTGGTCACCATGGCCCGCGCGATCGAGACGCGCATCTTCATGCCGCCGGAAAGCTCGCGCGGCACAGCGTTCTCGAAGCCGGTGAGATGGACCCGCGACAGCATCTCCATCACCGCGGGTCCGGCCTTGGCGCGGGACACGCCTTTCAGCCTGAGCGGCAGCCAGACATTGTCGAAGACGCTGGCCCAGGGCAGCAGCGTCGGCTCCTGGAAGACGAAGCCGATGTTCGAACGGTCGATCGAGCCGCGCCAGTCGAGCTGGCCGGAGGTCGGTGTCGACAGACCGGCGATCAAGCGGAGCGCCGTCGACTTGCCGCAGCCCGACGGGCCGAGCAGGCTGAGGAAATCGCCCTCGCGGATCGCCAGGTCGACCTGGCTCAGCGCCGTCACGCCGTTGGAAAAGACCTTGCCGACATTGCGCAACGAAAGCAGCATCGGGGCCTCGCCCGATGCCGCCCGCGTCTTCGCCACCTTCTCCTGGATCATGTCAGGCAGGCCGCCTTACTTCTTCAGCTCCAGCCCGACACCCTTGTTGATGAAAGCCAGAGTGTAGGCCTTCTTGATGTCGATGCCGGGTTGCGCGACCTTGGCCTTGACCATCTTGTCGTAGAAGCTCTGGATGCGCGCATCGGTCATGGCGCCGATACCGAGCTTTTCCGAATCGCCGGAATCGACAATGCCGAATTTCTTCAACTGCTCGATCGAGAAGGCGATCTGCTCATCCGTCATGTCCGGATTGTCCTTCTTGATCATCTCGTTGGCGGCCTTGTTGTCGCCGTAGAGATAATTGTACCAGCCCTTGGCCGAACCATCGACAAAGCACTGCACCACCTCCGGCCGCTTGTCGATCGTGTCCTGCATGACCTCCACGGTCGTCGCGTAAGTATCCCAGCCATAGTCGGCGAGCAGGAACTGGTTGGGCGTGAAGCCGCCTTGCTTCTGCACCGCGAAGGGCTCGGACGTCACATAGCCCTGCTGGATCGACTTCTTGTTGGCGATGAAGGGGGCCGGGTTGAAGGTATAGGGCACGCGCTTGGCGGCATCGAAGCCGAGATCGGTGACCATCCACTGGAAGAAGGTCTGCGCACCTTCGTCGCCCATGATGTACTGATCGGCGTTCTTCAGGTCCTCCCACTTGTCCAGCCCCTGCCCTGGCTGGGACATGATGACCTGCGGATCCTTCTGGAAGTCGGACGCGACGACACGCATCGGAATGCCCTGCTGCACGGCGTCGAAGGCCGAAAGCAAATTGCCGCCCATATAGAAATCGATCTTGCCGGCAAGCAGCATCGGCCGGCCGCTGACCTGCGGGCCGCCCTGCATGATCGTGACATCGAGGCCGCACGCGGCATAGGTGCCGTCCGCGATCGCCTGGTAGTAGCCGCCATGCTCTGGTTCGGCCAGCCAGTTGGTGCCGAACGTCACTTTCTCGTTCGCGGCCGCGCCAAGCGTGCCAGCCGCCAGCAGGACGACGGCGCCCGCCAGGATCTTTTCTTTTCCGACCATAAACATCACCCTCTCTTGGCCCGGGCGCACAAAGCGCTGGACTCGACACCATTGATTCAAGAAGCAAGACACATGCCACCGCCTGGGCCGCCTGCTTGCGCGGCAGTCATTGCCAAGACCGGAAGGGTCATGCTGTACGCAAGGCATCGTGCCTATTTTTTGGACGCCTGTCCATAATCGCCCTGGCGGCATGCACCGCATCTTGAAGGTTTCATGAATCGGGCCTTAGTCTGCCGGCGGACAGGAGAATGCAATGCTCAAATATCTGACGCCCAAGTCGATTAAGCCGCCCTTCGCCCGCTACAGCCACGGCGTCGAAATTCCAGCGGGAAAGCGCATAATCCTGTGCTCTGGCCAGTTGGGCATCGGCCCGGATGACGCCGTGCCGGAAGACCCCGGCGCGCAGGCGGAGTTGTGCTTCAAGAACATTTCAGCGATTCTCGGCGAAGCCGGACTGACGCTGAACGACATCGTGCGCATCAATGCCTTCGTCAGCGATCGCGCACACTTGCAGGCCTATATGGACGTTCGCAACCGCCTGTTTTCCGATCCGGCGCCGGCCTCGACGCTGATGATCGTTTCGGGATTTGCCCGCCCGGAATTCAAGGTCGAGGTCGAGGTGCTGGCGGCAGGCTGACGGTTGCTCGCAGCCGCCAAGCACACTAGACCGCCCTTGCAGCGTAGCAGACCACTGGGAGAATAAAGTGACGACAAGACGTGTATGGTGGGGCGACTACCGGACGACGGAATACGCCTCGATCGATGCCGAAGCGACCATCGCCGTTTTGCCGGTGGCCGCGATTGAGCAGCACGGCCCGCATCTGCCGGTCTCGACCGACACCTCGATCATGATGGGCATGCTGGAAACAGTGATCGCGCGCCTGCCCGACGACCTCGACATCCGCATCCTGCCGGTGCAGGCAGTCGGCAAGTCGAACGAGCACCTGCATGCGCCGGGAACGCTCACTCTGCCCGCCACCACTTTGGTCGACGCCTGGACGGAACTCGGCCTGTCGGTCGCCCGGGCCGGGGTCAGGAAACTGATCGTCGTCAATTCGCACGGCGGCAATGAAGAGATCATGGGCATCATTTCGCGCGAATTGCGCGTGCGCGCAAAAATGCTGTCGGTGAAGACGAGCTGGCAACGCTTCGGCCGCCCGGCGGGCATGTATACGGAGCTCGAGGACCGTCATGGCATCCATGGCGGCGATGTCGAGACCTCGCTGATGCTGCATTTCCGGCCCGACCTCGTCGACATGAGCAAGGCCGACAATTTCGTCTCGAATGTCGGCCGCGCCGAAAAGGAATTCACCCTGCTGCGCCACACCGGCACGCATGCCTTCGCCTGGATCGCCAGCGACCTCAACCCGAACGGCGTGGTCGGCGACGCCTCGATCGCCACAGCCGAGAAAGGCCGCCTGACGGCGGAAATGCAGGCCGACGGTTTTATCAGCCTGGTCAAGGATGTGCGTAAGGCGAAGCTTGCGGAATGGCTGTCGTAGCCGCTCGCTACCCTGCGATATCGAGCTCGAAAGGCGTGCCTTCAAAAGCGTCGGCACCGCGCCCGATCGCTTCGATCGCCGCGATCATACGGCCATCGCGCTCGAGCAGCATGTCGGCGACGGCGACCAGCCGGGGGTTGGGCGTAGCCGTCGGCGAGAGAAAACGCAGTGTCCGGGCAAGTTCCATCTCGTCGCGCTTCGGCGCCAGCGCCGCCGCGATGATGTAGGCCGACGCGGTCGAGCGGCTGACGCCGGCATAGCAATGCACCACCAGCGGCTTCGCGCGGTCCCAGCGATAGGCGAAATCGAGCAGGGCACGGACATGATCCTCGCCTGGCATGGTCATGCCCTCCTGCGCCACGGCAATGTCATGCATGACGAGGTGCAGATGGTTTTCCGCCAGGATCGAGGCCGGACGGATTACTTCCGTGCCGGCGGCAAGCAGCGAAAGCAGCCGCTCGGCGCCGGTTCGCGCCACGGTTTCGCCGACCTTCGACAGCGAACAGACATGGATCATTTTCCGAACTCCCTGGCCGCATCTTCGCGCTCTAAGGCCCAGGCGGCAAGGGCGCCTTCAAGGCGCTGCCATTCCCCCTCGCTGCCCGGTAGGCCGATGCGCAGAACTTGAGGCCGTTCGGCGAAATGGCGGACCAGCACGCCGCTCGAGCCAAGCGCCGAAAACAAGCTTGGGGCCCCGGGAAACGGCAAATAGCGGAACAGGCTGGTGCCGCCGGCGACCGGAACATCGAATTGGCCAAGCAGCGCGTCAAGCCGCCCGGTCTCCTGTGCCAAGCGTTGCCGCATGGCGGCTTGCCATTTCGTATCGGCCAGGGCGCGGATGCCATATTCGAGCGCCGGGCCGGCCACGGCCCAGGGACCCAACTGCGCATCCAGGCGCTCGGCCGTCAGCGGATCCGCCAGCGCGAAACCGAGCCTCACACCGGCGAGGCCGAAGAACTTGCCGAACGAGCGCAGCACGACGATGCCGCCCTCCCCGACGTCACCAGCCAGGCTTTGCTCGACCGGGCCGACATCCATGAAAGCTTCGTCGACGACAAGCAGGCCGTCGTTGGCGCGAAGCCGCGCGGCGAGGTCGAGCAGGCGAGCCTTTTCGATCACCCGCCCGTCCGGATTGTTGGGATTGACCAGCACCGCAAGGTCGGCGTCGGCCAGCCCGTCGAAATCTCTCACTTCCGCAACGGCATGGCCGGCGATGGCAGCAGCCCGGGCGTGTTCGGCATAGGTCGGGCCGAGCACCAGCGCCTTGCCAGGCTGCACCAGCGAAGCCACGCGCGGCAGGAGAATCTGCGTGCCGGGCGCCGCCGACACATGCGCCGCCGACGGTGCGCCATAGGCCCTGGCCGCAATTTCGGCCAATTCACGCAGTTGTCCCGCCTCCGGCAATCGTGACAGGGCGGTGGCGGGCAGGTCGAAAAGCGGATAGGAGTGCGGATTGATACCTGTCGAGAGATCCACGAAAGGTTGTGGCGCATGAGGAAAAAGCGCGCTTGCCCGGCCAAGGCTGCCGCCATGATCAACCGCTGCAATCGCTCCGCTTAGAAGCTTCATGTCTGTCCTGATCGCTTTCCTGTCACTCGCTGTTGAACGTGCCCTCGGTTATCCGGACTGGCTGTTCAACGCCATTGGCCATCCGGTAACCTGGATCGGCAGGCTGATATCCTTTCTCGATCGCCGGCTCAACCGCGCCACCGATTCCGACGAATTGCGTCGTCACCGCGGCGTCCAGGCTCTGCTCGTTATTTTGCTGGTGCCCGGCGTCATCGGTGTGGCGCTGCATGTCATGCTCTGGCTGGTCTTTCCATCCGGCTTGGTCATCGCTGCCATCCTGGGCTCTACGCTGCTGTCGCAGAAGAGCCTCGCCGAACATGTCGAGCACGTCGCCGACGCGCTGGAGACCGGCGGCCTGACGCTCGGCCGCATCGCCGTTTCGCGCATCGTCGGCCGCGATCCCGAAAAGCTCGACAAGGCGGGTGTCGCCCGCGCCGCGATTGAAAGCCTGGCCGAGAATTTCTCCGACGGCATCGTCGCGCCTGCCTTCTGGACCGGTATCGGCGGCTTGGGCGGAGGTGCGGCCTACAAGGCCGCCAACACCGCCGATTCGATGATCGGCCACCGCACGCCGCAATACGAGGCCTTCGGCCGGGCAGCTGCCCGCTTCGACGATCTGATCAACCTGCCCGCGTCGCGGCTGACCGGCTTGCTCATCGTCCTGGCGGCCTTTGTTGTCCCCGGCGCCGATCCGGGCAGCGCCTGGCAAGTCATGCGGCGCGACGCGAAGAAACACCGCTCGCCGAACGCCGGCTGGCCGGAAGCCGCAATGGCCGGCGCGCTGGGGCTTTCGCTCGCCGGGCCACGCAGCTATGGCGGCGAGGTCGTGGAGGACGCCTTCATGGGCGAAGGCGGCCGCCGCGAGGCCGAAAGCACCGACATCCGCCAGGCGCTGAAGCTCTACCGTGTCGCCGATTGGCTGTTGCTCGGCCTGTTCGCGATCGTCTCGGCGATCATGATCTACCTGACCGTTATGATCATCGGCTAAGGCGGTTCAGAATTCGATCCCCTGCTGTGCTTTTACCCCAGCCGAGAAATGGTGCTTGGTCAGGCCCATTTCGGTGACGAGGTCGGCGGCCTCGACGAGCAGCGGCTTGGCATTGCGGCCGGTGACGATCACATGCAGGTCGTCCCGGCGCGCCTTGAGCGCCGCGACCACTTTCTCCAGATCGAGATAATCATAGCGCAGCGCGATGTTGAGCTCGTCGAGCACCACCAGGCTGATCGACGGATCGGCCATCAGCTCCAGCGCCTTGGCCCAGGCGGCTTCGGCGGCGGCGATGTCGCGCTTGAGGTCCTGCGTCTCCCAAGTGAACCCCTCGCCCATCGCATGCCAGACGACACGATCGCCGAAGGCGGCGAAAGCATCCTTTTCGCCGGTATGCCACTTGCCCTTGATGAACTGCACGACGCCGACACGCTTGCCGTAGCCCAGCATCCGCAGCGCCAGGCCGAAGGCGGCAGTGGTCTTGCCCTTGCCCGGCCCGGTGTTGACGATCAGCAGCCCCTTCTCGATCGTCTTGCCGGCCACCTCGGCATCCTGCACCGCCTTGCGCTTCGCCATCTTGGCGCGATGGCGCTCGGCGTCTTTTTCCTCGATTTCAGCCATGTCATTTCACCTTGAGCGGCAGCCCCGCCACCATCATGAGAACGCTGTCGGCTATCGCCGCGACCTGCTGGTTGAGCCGTCCCGCTGCGTCGCGGAACCGGCGCGCCAGCGCATTATCGGGCACGATGCCGAGACCGACCTCGTTCGACACCACGAACCAAGGCCCGCGCGGCTGCGACAGCACATCCATCAGCCGCCGGCATTCGGCCTCGACATCATGTTCGGCCAGCATCTGGTTGGTAAGCCACAGCGTCAGGCAGTCGATCAGCACCGGCTGGTGGTCCGGCAAAGCCGCAATCGCGCCGACCATATCGAGCGGTGCATCAATGGTCACCCAGCCTTCGCTCCGCCGCGACCGGTGCAGCGCGATGCGCTCGCGCATCTCGTCGTCATAGGCCTGCGCCGTCGCGATATAGGCCCAAGGCGATGGAAGGGCAGTCGTCAGGGTCTCGGCATGCGTGCTCTTGCCCGAGCGCGCGCCGCCCAGGATGAAGGTCAGTTTCCGATCGGATGCCTTGTCGCCGCTCGCGGCTGTCGCGCCGGTCATTCCCTGCCCTTGTCCACGGAGGAATCTTGTCGTCGCCACGAGGCCGACGGTCGCGACTTTAGGCAGAAGCACAATCACCGGCAAACCAAATTCCGCCACCGCACGGCGCGATTGCAGCAGGATCCTACGAAGCGCCGATCCGGGCGGCGACGAGCTGCTGCAACCGCCACAGATGCGCATCATGGATGCCGCGCTGCTCGAGGTTCTTCACCGTGTTGTAGAGATAGTCGGCGCCCGAACCCCAATGGCCGCAGGACGTGGCAAGCCTGTCGACCACTTCGTCCTCGCTGAGCGGACCGGCATAGGTGGTGCCCCGGCGGTTGATGACGAAGGCCAGCGCCCGCAGCGGTCCGTTGTCGGTTGAAAGCTGCAACAGGCGCGGCCAATAGCTCGTCGGCTTCAATGTCACCTCGCGCCGGAAGAGCTTGTCCAGCGCTTGCCTCCGATTGCCGTCGGCCAGCCGGAAGGCGACGCCCTTGCACTGGCCGCCGCGATCCAGCGCCATCATCAGGCCGGGCCTCTCCTTGGTGCCGCGCCAGCGCGTCATCTTCATGCAGAACGAGCGATGCCAGCCGCGCGCCACGGCGACCCGTTCCTCGACATGCTCGATCTCCGGCTTCCAGATCAGCGAGCCATAACCGAACAGCCAAAGCGGCTCTGTCGCGGGAAGCTCAGCCTCGAACGCGTCGAGCATCGCCTCATAGTCGCTATCATCCAGATGCTCCGCATCGGGATCCGGTCCCGTATCCTCGACCGCCCGGAAACAACGGGCGACCAGTTCCTCGGTAAGCGACATGGTTCTTGGCAGCATGCGTTCGACCTTAAGGTCCTCCCGCGGCCGCTACAATGTGCCGAGCCGGCAATTGACAACAGCTCTACCCGGGTGTCGGCTGTCGGCAGCCCTGGAGAAGCCGATGCAGCCCAATCCAAGCGACCGCGACTCCTACAACGGTCTGACAAAGCTCACGCCGACGCTGCCGTCGGCGGCGTATTGGGATGCCGATGCCTACCGGCGCGATCTGGACGCCATCTGGTACCGAAGCTGGCTGATGGTCTGCCGCTCGGCCGATCTTGCCGAACCCCTCGCCTACCGCACGATGCGCATCGGTTCGCAGCAGATCGTCGTTCTGCGCGACGAGACCGGCAGCCTGCGCGCCTTCCACAACACTTGCCGGCACCGCGGCTCGCAGCTTTGCCAGGAAAGTGCCGGGCGCTTGAAGGCCAGGCTGCTGACCTGCCCCTACCACGCATGGTCCTATTCGCTGCGTGGCGATCTCGTGCGCGTGCCGTCGAAATCACTGCCCGAGGGCTTCGACAAGGCGGATTATCCGCTCTACCGCGTGGCGCTCTCGGTCTGGCGCGGTCTCGTCTTCATCAATCTCGCCGAGGACCCCGGCGGCGAAGCGGAAAGCGCTTTCGATCGGGCCTCCGGCGATCTATCCAACTGGCCGCTGGAAACGCTCGTCACAGGCCACCGGTTCACCAAGGTGATGAACTGCAACTGGAAGATTTTCTGGGAGAACTTCAACGAATGCCTGCATTGCCCGGGCGTGCACAAGGACTTGTCGCGGCTGGTGCCGATCTATGGCCGCGGCCTGATGGGAAGGCATGACGATCCGGAATGGGCTCGCCACGCTGACAACGACGATCCGGAATTCTCCGGCCGCCTGCGCGCCGGCGCCGAAACCTGGTCGCAGGACGGGCACGTCCACGGCCCGGTCTTTTCCGGTTTGACCCCGGCCGAGCGCGCCGCCGGCCAGACCTACGCCACGTCGCTGCCCTCGATGTTCATTGTTGGCCATGTCGACTACATGCGCACGGTGCGGCTCACCCCGCTTGGCCCCGAGCAGACCGAGCTCACCGCCGAGTGGCTGTTCGCGCCGGATGCGCTGGGAAAGACCGATATCGACAACATCGTCGCCTTCGGCACGCAGGTGCTCGAAGAAGACGCAGCGATCTGCGAGGTGAACCAGAAGGGCCTGCGCTCGATGCGCCACGAGGCCGGCGTGCTGATGCCGGAAGAATACGACCTGCACCGCTTTCACGATTGGGTGCGCGGACGCCACGCGGAGCTCCAGCCCAAATCAAAATGACTTCGGCATATAGCGCCAGGTGACGAAGCCGCAGAAGGCGGCCAGGATACCGAGCGTGACGAACACTGATCCCAGGCCGAAGAAAGCGAGCACTACCGAATAAACGAGCGGCGGCGTCAGCTCGGAGAAATCGAGATAGGTGCGGTAGACCGCCGCCATCTGCGCCTTCTCGTAGGAACGCACCGAGCGCATGAAGGCGGTCGAGCCGAGCGCGTCGAGCGCGATGGTGAACAAGGCGCCGCAAAGCAGCAGCGCACCGGTGAGCAAAGGCGCGGCCTCGCCGATGCCACCCGCCGCAAACAATGCTGCCGACATGGAGAAGTAAGCGAAGGTCATGACGCGTCGCCCGCCGAAGCGCTTGCCCGCCCTGCCCCAGAAGATCGCCACGAACAAAAGCGCATTGCCTGCCGAAACCAGCAATCCACCGGCCAGTTCACCTTGGCCGGTGATCACCATGAACAGCGGACCGTAGACGAAGAACGTCGTCCAGAAGCAGGAGCGGCCGAAGGCGATCAGCCAGGCAAGCCGCAGCCTCGGCTGCGCGACGAAGCGGCCGATATTGGCGAGCGGATTGGCGGGACGCGACTTGCCGGGCCGGATAGATTGGTTGTCGGTCAACCGGTAGAACCAGAACAGGCAAAGCAGCGCGAACGCAAAAACCACGACCGCGCCATGCGCGGCATAGATGCCGAAATGGGTGTAGAGGAAGATGCCGAGTGTCGGCCCGCCGGTCCAGGCAAACATCGACCAGGCCATGCGCAGCGATTCCGCCTGCATGAAATCGGTCTTGCGGATGTGGTCCATGATGTAGAGGTTGAGCGTGATCGACAGCGCGCTCGCCCCCATGACGCGGCAAAGCATGCCGGCGATCTGCCCGGGCAGTGTGTGGGTCACGAAGAAGGCGGAGCCGATCGCCAGCAGCAGGCAACCGGCCGTGTAGACCCAGCGCCGCGCGAAGCGGCGGATGAGCATCGGCATGAACAGCGTGACCGAAAGGCCCATCAGCGACACGATGGTATAGAGGATCGAGACGATCCGCTCGTTGTGCAGGATCTCGTAGGCCTGGATCGGGATCACGCTGGAGATCGTGGCGCGGGCGAAGGATTCCATCGCATAGAGCGAGGCGAAGGTGCGCGCATCCGCCGGCCGCAAGGCCGGAAGCCAAATCGGATGGCGCACATGGGTGGACATCGGCCCTCCGAGGCGTGAATCACCCGTCAAATCTGGCCGTACCAGCTGCCGGCCAGTAGCAGGAAACCGACCCCGAGGGGCCGAAAAGCGAAGCCTGCCAAAGGCTTTCCGCCGCTGGCCTAAAGCGAAATTTCATGGCTGCCATGAAACGCATTGATGGCCACCTGCTTCTGTCGTCGGCGTGAACCGTGATAGTCGTTCGGCACGACTGAATCGGATTGCGAGATCAATGAGCTTTCAAACGACCGGCGAACCCGTTCAGGACACCGCAAAGCACCGCCGCATCCAGGCCATCGACATCCTGCGCGGCATCGCGCTGATTGCGATGGCGAGCTACCATTTCACCTGGGATCTCGAAAATTTCGGCTACACCGCGCCCGCCCTCACCGCCTTCGGCTGGTGGAAGTTTTATGCGCGCTGCATTGCCTCGACCTTCCTGTTCCTGGTCGGCGTCAGCCTGTTCCTCGCCCATGGCCGCCAGATCCGCTGGCCTGGCTTCTGGAAGCGCTTTGCCATGGTCGCTGCAGCGGCGATCGCCATTTCCGCCATCACCTGGTTGGTTACGCCGGACGGGTTCATCTTCTTCGGCATCCTGCATGAGATTGCGCTGGCCAGCCTGCTCGGCCTCGCCTTTCTCAGGCTGCCGGCGCTGCTGACGGCAATCATTGCTACGGCGGTCATCGCCGCGCCTTACTATCTGCGCTCGGAGTTCTTCGACCATCCGGCGCTGTGGTGGGTCGGCCTTCCCGCCACCAACCCGCGATCCAACGACTACGTGCCGCTCTTCCCCTGGTTCGGCGCTGTTCTGCTGGGTATCGCCGCGGTGAAGCTCGCTTCCTCGTCAGGCTTGCTCGCCCGGCTGGGAGCATGGGCACCCGGCCGCTGGTCGAACCCGCTGACCTTCATCGGCCGGCATAGCCTTGCCTTCTACCTCATCCACCAGCCGTTGCTGTTCGGCTCGGTATGGCTGTTGTCGCAGGTCATGCCCGCCGCCCCCCAGGACAAGGAAGCCAGCTTCCTGCCGGCTTGCCAGGCGCAGTGCGAACAGCAGCGGGACAGCAAGTTCTGTTCCAGCTATTGTGGCTGCATGCTGGACACGCTGAAGGGCGAAGGGTCTCTCGACAAGCTCTACAGCAACGACCAGTCCAGCGTCTGGAAATCGCATCTGGCCGATCTGGCGAGCACCTGCACCGCCGCGACGGAGGATCAGATGGAGGGAGGGCAGCAATGACGGGCATCGCAAAACCCAGGCACGGGATCATCCCCTGGCCGCCGGTGATCTATGTCGTGGCGATCGCGCTCAGCGTCGTGCTCGGCATGCTCTACCCGCTGCCCTGGATCGGCGACATCTTCGGCGATCTCCTGTTCGGCGTCGGCTGGGTGGCGCTGTTCGGCGTCGCCATGCTGTGGATCACGGCCATTCGCGTCATGATGCGGGCGAAGACGACATTCGATCCGAATGCCGAGCCCGATCATCTGGTGACGTCCGGCCCCTTCGGCATCACGCGCAACCCGATGTATCTTGCCAACACGCTGCTGTTGATCGGCGTCGCGTTCATCACCGGCATCGCCTGGTTCCTGCTCTTCGCCTTCCTCGCCGCCTTCGCGACGCAGAAACTGGCGATCGAGAAGGAAGAAAAGATCCTGGCGGCGAAGTTCGGCAAGAAGTACCGCGATTATGCAAAAAGGGTGCGGCGCTGGATTTGAGCCGGTCAGCGCTTAGGTGTTGACGCCCAGCTCAGCCAGCCGCTCCACGCAGGATTCTTCGGCCTGGTCGAGCTCGGCCAGCGTCTCTTCCAGGTCGCGCCGCTTCTGGCGAAGGTCCTCGCGCTTCTCCTCGATGCGCTTGATCATCAGCTTGAGTTGGCCGACCTCGCCGGGCGGCTCCTTGTACATCTGGATGATCTCGCGGATCTCGTTGATCGAGAAGCCAAGCCTTTTTCCCCGCATGATCTGGCGAATGAGATGGCGGTCGGAGGGGCGGAACAGCCGCGTTCGACCGCGCCTCACGGGCTGCACCAGCCCTTCGTCCTCGTAAAAACGCAACGTCCGCGTTGACACGTCGAACTCGCGTGTCAGCTCGGTGATCGTATAGTATTCCCGCATTCCCGCTCCCAAGCCCGGGCATCGCCGCTTGGAGCGTCGCCCTTCCCTCCGATTAGACCCATCCCGCGCCGGAATCGGCACGTGACCCCAACGGCAGCCTCGCACGGCATTTACGTAAAAGTCAATTGTAGCATTCTCTTAGGGAACGCCAAACCACCAGGTAGCTAAGCCGAGAAAGGCAAAGAAGCCAACGACATCAGTGACGGTGGTCACGAAGACCGCCGACGCCACCGCCGGGTCGATCCTCAATCGGTCGAGCAGCAACGGGATAAGGATCCCGGCAAGTGCCGCGGCGAACATGTTGATGATCATCGCTGCACCGATGATGCCGCCCAGATTGGGGTCGCGGAACCAGAAGCCGGCGACCATGCCGATAAGCACCGCAAAGACAATGCCGTTGATGAAGCCCACCCCCACCTCGCGGCGGATGATGCGGGCGGCATTGTAGATGTCGAGATCCCTGGTTGCCAACGCCCGCACGGTGACAGTCATGGTCTGCGAACCGGCATTGCCGCCCATGCCGGCGACGATCGGCATCAGCACCGCCAGCGCCACGATATGCTCGATCGTATGGTCGAAAAGGCCGATGACCGAAGCAGCAAGGAAGGCGGTCAAAAGATTGACCAGCAGCCAGGGCACGCGCGAGCGCGAGGTGGCGAGCACCGTGTCGGACAGCTCTTCGTCGCCAACGCCGCCCATGCGCAGCAGGTCCTCCTCCGCCTCCTCCTGGATGACGTCGACCACGTCGTCGATGGTGAGCACGCCGACCAACCGCTCGTTCTCGTCGACCACGGCGGCCGACAGCAGATCGTATTGCTCGAACTCTCGCGCCGCCTCTTCCTGGTCCATCGTGGCCGGAATGGCGTGGCGGGTCTCATGCATTACGTCCTCGACCTTGACCGCGCGCCTGGCGCGCAGGATCTGGTCGAGGTCGATCGCGCCCAGCAGCTTGAAACTCGGATCGATGACGAAGATCTGGCTGAAGCGGTCGGGAAGGTTCCTGTCCTCGCGCATGTAGTCGATGGTCTGGCCGATCGTCCAGAACGGCGGCACGGCGACGAACTCGGTCTGCATGCGCCGGCCGGCCGTCTCTTCCGGATAGTCGAGCGAGCGCCTGAGCCTGATACGCTCGGTAAACGGCAGTTGCGACAGGATCTCGTCCTGGTCCTCCTGATCGAGATCTTCCAGAATGTAGACGGCGTCGTCGGAATCGAGCTCCTGCACCGCCTGCGCGATCTGCGCGTTCGGCAGATTGTCGACGATGTCCATGCGGATCGCTTCGTCGACTTCGGTCAGCGCGGAGAAGTCGAAATCGGAGCCGAGCAACTCGACCAGTGCGCGGCGCTGTTCGGGATGCAGCGCCTCGATGAGGTCGCCGAGTTCGGACTGGTGCAGGTCGTCGACTTCGCGCTTGAGCGCGATCCTGTTGCGGTCGGCGATCGCCGCGCCGATCCGGGCAAGGAAGGACGACAGAACGACGCCGTCCTCGCCATAGATGTCGGCGTGGTGCTCGTCGGCGATCCTGGCGCCTATCGTCTGTTCGTCGTGGCCTTCCACCAGCGCCTCCCGCCATCAGGAATCCGGAAAGGGTGTTAAACTGGTCTAGAGCAATTCCAGGAAAAGTGTGAAACGGTTTTCCGTCCGGAATTGCGTCAAAACAAGGAGCTGGAGCGGTTCGCCGTTTCTGTCAAACGGTGACCCGCCCCAGCGCATGCGCCCGAAATCCGGAAACCGCTTTCGGAGAAATCTCATACCTGTGCGGCAGATAGCGCGACGATGCGATTCGTCTTGGCAAGATGTCACTCTAGAGCCCGGAATAGCCGGGGAAATATCGCGGCGATCTTGCCTACGGAGTCTCTGACCTACTACGCGTCGCAGGTGCGACAATGGCTTCAGCCGACGCGACAGCGCATGTCGCTGGGGAAAGAGCACCCCGTCACGGTTGAGGCAGAATTGTCATGATGCATGATCCAGCAGGATCTGCGCATCCCCTAACCGGTCGAGGACAAACGCTGCCCTTGAACATCAAGTCCGGAAAGACGAACGAGGCAAATGCCGAGCGGCGCGTTCGCGTGGTCGTTGCCGAGCGCAATCCGTTCGTTGTTTCGGCGCTCCGTGAAATGCTGGAATGCGACGGCCGCTTCGATTTGCTTGGCGCCGTGCACAGCGGCGCGCAATTCCTGGAACTGGCCGCCACCACGAAATTCGACGTCGCCGTCATCGGCTGGAAGCTCGCCGACATGGATGGCGCCGACGTCCTCACGGAAGTTCAGAACCGCCAGCTTGGCGTGCGCATCACGGTCTTCTCCAACGACCACGACATCGGCATCCTGAAACAATGCGTGCGCCTCGGCGCGCAGGGCTATTGCTTCCAGTTCGACGACCCGCCGATCATCTTCGAGACGATCCTGGCTGTCGCGCATGGCCGCATCTGCATTCCCTATATCGACATCAACAAGGTCAACGACACGCCTTTGTCCCGGCTCACCGTGCGCGAGCGCGAGTTGCTTGCGGTGCTTTCCGACGGCTGGACCAATCTGCAGATCGCGACGCGGACCGGGATTTCCGAGAACACGGTGAAGTATCACTTGAAGAACCTCTACGACAAGCTGGACGTCCGCAACCGCGCCATGGCCGTCGCGCTCTATTCCAGCGAGAAACGCCGCCCTTCCAAATCGCCAATCGGGTAGGCCGATCGGGTAGGACGGTCCCACCCGCAAGGGCCAACAACTTACCCGGCAAGGTGTTGTTGGCGAGCCTCGCCGAGACGAAACTTCCTCCACCATCCCAAACGACCGGAGGAGTTCGCGCATGGCTGGGTTCACGCATCTTTTCATCCCGGGGCCCACCAACATTCCCGAACAAGTCCGGCAGGCCATGAACCTGCCGATGGAGGATATGCGCGCCGCCTCCTTCCCGGACCTGACGCTGCCGCTGTTCGAGGACATCAAAAAGGTCTTCAAGAACGAAACCGGCCGCGTTTTCATCTACCCCTCCTCCGGCACCGGCGCCTGGGAAGCGGCGATGACCAATGTGCTCAGCCCCGGCGACCGGGTGCTGATGTCGCGCTTCGGCCAGTTCTCGCATCTGTGGGTCGACATGGCCGAGCGCCTCGGCTTCGAGGTCGACGTCGTCGACTGCGAATGGGGAACCGGCGTTCCGCTCGAAATCTACGCGGAGCGGCTGAAAGCGGACAAGGCGCACCGCATCAAGGCGATCTTCTGCACGCAGAACGAGACCGCGACCGGCGTCACTAGCGACGTCGCCGGCTGCCGCGCCGCGCTCGATGCGGCGGACCACCCGGCGCTCCTCTTCGTCGACGGCGTCTCCTCGATCGGCTCGATCGACTTCCGCCAGGAGGAATGGGGCGTCGACTGCGCCGTCAGCGGCTCGCAGAAAGGCTTCATGCTGCCGGCCGGCCTCGGCTTCCTGTCGGTCAGCAAGAAAGCGCTCACCGCCTCCCGGGTGTCGACCCACCGGCGCTGCTTCTTCTCCTTCGAGGACATGATCCGCGCCAACGACGCCGGCTATTTCCCCTACACGCCCGCGACCCAGCTGCTACGCGGCCTGCGCGCTTCGCTCGACCTGATTGAGGAGGAAGGGCTGGGCAACATCTTCGCCCGCCATCATCGTCTTGGCGAAGCGGTGCGCAAGGCTGTCGATGCCTGGGGCCTGAAGCTTTGCGCCAAGGCGCCGAAATGGCATTCCGACACGGTCAGCGCCATCCTGGTGCCGGAAGGCATTGAAAGCGGCGACGTGGTCATGCGCGCCTATCAGGCCTACCAGACCTCGCTGGGCGGCGGCCTCAACAAGGTGTTCGGAAAAGTCTTCCGCATCGGCCATCTCGGCTGGCTGAACGAGGTGATGGTCTGCGCCTCACTGTCGGCCGCCGAAATGGCGCTTCTCGATTGCGGCGTGCGACTGGCGCCGGGTTCCGGCGTGGCCGCGGCCATCGAGCATTTCCGCCGCACGGCCGACGTGCCGGTCGCCAAGGCGGCGTGAGGAACGCACCATGAGCCACACCATCAACCATCTGAAGAAACTGAGGCTTCAGCGTAGTGAGCTGGCCGTTCCGGGTTCAAGCCCGGAGATGATCGACAAGGCGGCGAACAGCGCCGCCGACTTCGTCTTCCTCGACATCGAGGATGCCGTCGCGCCGCCCGACAAGGAGCGCGCCCGCAAGAACATCATCCAGGCCCTCAACGACATCGACTGGCGCGCCAAAGGCAAGACCGTCTCGGTGCGCATCAACGGTCTCGACACCCACTACATGTACCGCGACGTGGTCGACGTCATGGAACAGGCCGGCGACCGCCTGGACACCATCCTGGTGCCGAAGGTCGGCGTGCCGGCCGACCTCTATATGGTCGAGGCCATGGTCAACCAGATCGAGATGGCCAAGGGTTTCAAGACCCGTGTCGGCCTTGAAGCGCTGATCGAGACGGCGCTGGGCATGGCCAATGTCGAGGCGATCGCCGCCACGCCCGGCCGCCTGGAAGCCATGCATTTCGGCGTCGCCGACTACGCCGCCAGCAACAAGGCGCGCACCGTCAATATCGGCGGCCTCAACCCGGACTATCCCGGCGACCAGTGGCATTTCGCCCTGTCGCGCATGACGGTCGCCTGCCGCGCCTATGGCCTGCGCGCCATCGACGGACCGTTCGGCGATTTCTCCGATCCGGAAGGCTACAAGGCAGCCGCAAGGCGTGCCGCAGCGCTCGGCATCGAAGGCAAATGGGCGATCCACCCGTCGCAGATCGCTTTGGCCAACGATGTGTTCTCGCCGCCGGAGAAGGAGGTCACGCGTGCCCGCCGCATCATCGAGGTGCTGAAGGAAGCAGAGGCGCTCGGCAAGGGCGCGGCTGCCCTCGACGGCAAGATGATCGACGCGGCGTCGGAGCGCATGGCGCGCAACGTGCTGGTGGTGAGCGAAGCGATCGAGCGCGCCGGCCAGGCTGCCACGCACTGACAATTACCGGGAGGACAAAATGGACATTCACGAATACCAGGCCAAGGAACTGCTTGCCCGCCACGGCGTGCATGTGCCGCGCGGCGGCCTCGCCTACAGCCCCGAGCAGGCGACCTACCGTGCCAGGGAGGTCGGCGGCTCGAAATGGGTGCTGAAGGCGCAGGTGCACTCCGGCGCGCGCGGCAAGGCCGGCGGCATAAAACTCTGCTCCAATGACGAGGAGATCTCCAACGCCGCCGAAGCCATGCTCGGGCGCAAGCTGGTGACCAACCAGACCGGCCCGCGCGGCAAGCTGATCTCGCGTCTTTATCTCGAGGAAGCCGTCGATATCGCGCAGGAGCTCTATCTCGGCTTCGTGCTCGACCGTAAGGAAGAGCGCGTCATGATCGTGGCGTCGGCCGCCGGCGGCATGGAGATCGAGGAGATCTCCGAAAAACAGCCTGATTCCATCATCCGCGCCGTGGTCGATCCCGGCGTCGGCATGCAGGGCTTCCAGGCGCGCGAGATCGCCTTCGGCCTCGGCCTTGAAAGCAACCTGATCGGCAAGGCGACCGAAACCATCCTCGGCTGCTACCAGGTGTTCCGCGACTACGACGCCTCGATGCTGGAGATCAATCCGCTGGTGGTGACGCGCGACGGCAGCCTCGTCGCGCTCGACGCGAAAATGTCGTTCGACGAGAACGCGCTGTTCCGGCGGCCGGAAATCTCCGAGCTGCGCGACAAGAGCCAGGAAGACCCGCGCGAGACCTTCGCCAGCGACCGCGGCCTTTCCTATGTCGGCCTGGAAGGCAATATCGGCTGCATCATCAACGGCGCAGGCCTCGCCATGGCGACGATGGACATGATCAAGATCGCCGGCGGCGAGCCAGCCAACTTCCTCGATATCGGCGGCGGCGCCTCGCCCGAGCGGGTGGCGAAATCCTTCCGCGCCGTGCTTGGCGACAGACAAGTCGAGACCATCCTGGTCAACATCTTCGCCGGCATCAACCGCTGCGACTGGGTGGCCGAAGGCGTCATCAAGGCGATCCGCGAGGTCGGCGTCGACGTGCCGCTGGTGGTGCGCCTCTCCGGCACCAAGGTCGAGGAAGGACGCAAGATCCTGGCCGATTCCGGCGAGAAGGTGATCGTCGCCGACACGCTGGCGGAAGCCGCCGAAAAGGCCGTCGCCGCCTGGCGTGCGGCCGCCAAGAAAAAAGCAGCCTGAGAGGTCGAGAAAATGGCAATCCTGCTCAACCGCAGCACACGCGTCATCGTT
This sequence comes from Mesorhizobium sp. WSM3224, assembly GCF_000427725.1. Lineage (GTDB taxonomy): Bacteria > Pseudomonadota > Alphaproteobacteria > Rhizobiales > Rhizobiaceae > Mesorhizobium. Next base: position 24,132 of record NZ_ATYO01000024.1, read on the forward strand.
CAGGGCTTCACCGGCAAGATCGGCAGCTTCCATGCCGACGACATGAAGCGCTACGGCACCAAGCTGGTCGGCGGCGTCACCCCCGGCAAGGGCGGCCAGACGCATCTCGGCCTGCCCGTCTTCAACACCGTCAAGGGCGCCGTGCGCGAGACCCGCGCCGAAGCCAGCATCGTCTTCGTGCCACCGCCCTTCGCCGCCGACTCGATCATGGAGGCGGCGGATGCCGGCATCAAGCTCTGCGTCTGCATCACCGACGGCATCCCCTCGCAGGATATGATGCAGGTCAAGCGCTACATGCGCCGCTACCGTTTCGAGGACCGCATGCGGCTGGTCGGACCGAACTGCGCCGGCGTCATCACGCCCGGGCAGGCGCTGATGGGCATCATGCCGGGCAGCATCTATCTGCCCGGACGCGTCGGCATCGTCGGTCGGTCCGGCACGCTGGGCTACGAGGCCGCCTCGCAGATGAAAGCGCTGGGCATCGGCGTGTCGACCAGCGTCGGCATCGGCGGCGATCCGATCAACGGCTCATCTTTCAAGGACATCCTGCAGCTCTTCGAGCGCGACGACGACACCGACGTCGTGGTGATGATCGGCGAGATCGGCGGCCCGCAGGAAGCCGAAGCCGCGATCTGGGCGCGCGACAATATGCGGAAGCCGCTGATCGCCTACATCGCCGGCCTTTCCGCCCCGAAAGGCCGTCGCATGGGTCACGCCGGCGCCATCATCTCCGCCTTCGGCGAATCGGCGCAGGAGAAGGTCGAGATCTTGAAGGAAGCCGGCGTCGTCATCGTGCCGACGCCTGCTTCCTTCGGCGAAGTGGTGGCCGATACGCTGGCGCGCACGAAGAAGGCGGCTTGACCGGTTTGGCCTGACGGCTTCGGACAAACTTGGAAATTGAGGCGGCGGCGCGGTCTTCATGGCCCGCCGCCGCTTTCATTTTGACGCACAAGAATTGCGCGTACAGCGACGACAGTCGCGTGCAAGCGCCAAATTCTATCGGCTTTTTGGGGAGAGATTGGTGCGGTCGAGAAGACTCGAACTTCCACGGGTTGCCCCACAGCGACCTCAACGCTGCGCGTCTACCAATTCCGCCACGACCGCACGTGGTAGGAGCCGGAACGGTCCGGCTCGGGGCCTGTAGCAAATCGTTTCCGGCGAAACAAGGGTGCCGGGCGGAATAATCGCCAATGCATGTCGCCCAAAAGTGCGTAGCGGTTTTGGGAGAACGGCATGCGTCAGACAAAGCTGCTGGCACAATGCTCCACAGACCCGCGTCAAGCCGGCCGAACTGGACGTTTTGGCCAATTGCCGCCATATGAATGGGACATCGAGAAAGTTCCATGACAGAACGCAGCCAGATCGCCACGTCGTTCCTGCCTCTTCCCGGTTCGACGCCGGTCGAATGGGTGATCGAGGCCGGCCTCACCTCTTATCCGGACGCGCTGGCCTTCATGGAGGCGCGAGCCGAAGCGATCCGCAGCGGTGCGGCAGGCGAGATGGTCTGGCTGGTCGAGCATCCGCCGCTCTATACCGCCGGCACCAGCGCCCGCATCGAGGACCTGATCGAGCCCGACCGGTTTCCGGTTTTTGCCGCGGGCCGCGGCGGCGAATACACCTATCACGGCCCGGGGCAGCGCGTGGCCTATGTGATGCTCGACCTCAAGCGCCGGCGCGAGGATGTGCGCGCCTTCGTCGCCGCGCTCGAGCAATGGATCATCGGCACGCTCGCCGCCTTCAATGTGCGCGGCGAACGTCGCGAGGACCGCGTCGGCGTCTGGGTGGTGCGGCCGGACCGCCCCTCGCTACCCGATGGCATGCCGGCCGAGGACAAAATCGCGGCAATAGGCATCCGGCTGCGGCGCTGGGTGAGCTTCCACGGCATCGCCATCAATGTCGAACCGGAGCTTGGCCATTTCAGCGGCATCGTGCCCTGCGGCGTCTCGGACCATGGCGTGACCAGCCTTGTCGATCTCGGCCTTCCCGTCACCATGGCCGACCTCGACCTCGCTCTGAAATCAGCGTTCGAGGATGTCTTTGGACCTGCTAACAGCCCGGCCGCCGAGCTTGCCCGCAAGGCCGGCTGAACGTCCGTCCGCTTGGAGTATGTTGAGATTCAGGTCAGGCCGAGTCGAAAACTGTGGTTTCCGAGAACCGGAGCGGAGCGTACTTAAAGTATGTGAGGACCGGCCTACGCCGGCCGTAGCCTTAATTTAACCGCCACGCCACCATGAGTGCTTCGGCCGGCGAAGGCCGGAAGCGCAGGAAGCCGCCGCTTGCAGGCCGGCCTCACCTGAATCTCAGCACAGTCTACATCAGCTGCGCAGAGGCCCACAGCATGCCGTAGCCATGGATGGCGAAGACGGCGAGCAGCGCGCCGGCCATGGCCAGCCGGTCGAAGGGCTGGATCGGCTTCAGCTCGTGCCGCGGCTTCACGCCGCTTCCCATGGTGATCAGGCTGAGGGCCGAGAACACCGCGCCCGCGACCAGCAGGAAGCTTGGCGAGAAACCGACCCGCCAGCCGAGCGCAAGCAGCGCCGACAACAGCAAGAAGGAGGCAAGCGCGAGTGCCGTCGGACCCGGGCAGATCTGGCGCAGCACCTGGCCGCCGTCGAATTTCCACACCGGCACGAGATTGGCGATGTTGAACAGCGACGCGCAGCCCGCAAGCGTGGCCAAAAGCATGGCGGCCAGGCGATGTCCTTCGCCATTGGCCAAGCCGCTGGCTGCGATCAGCACCGGCACCAGGAAGGCAGAGAAGCCGGCGCCCATCAACGCCACGAACGCCACTTCGAAGCGGCTGTCATAAGGCCTGCCGCCGATGGCGATGCCGCCCAGCAGCGGAATGAAGATCATCCGCGCCCTGCGGTGCCCTGTCAGCCGGAAGGCCGCCATGTGGCCGAGCTCGTGCAAAGCCACCACCGAGGTCAGGATCGCGGCCAGGGCCAGGCCGCCGAGGTTGAGGCCGAAGAACGGCCAAAGGATGCAGGCCGAAAGCACGGCAAAGCCGATCTGGCTCAGCGGATGCTCGAACCAGCCGCCCTTGCGATACGTGCCGGTCGCCGCCCATACGTCCAGCTTGCTGAGCTCGCGGCGCATGGCGAAGAAGCGGAAAATCAGGAACGCGACGCCGCGATAGCGGTCGGTCTGGGTCAGGGTGACCCGCGTGCCATCGCCCTCGGATGCAAGCTCCGCGGTCTCGCGATAGTTCGCCCAGAACGACGGGTCGAGCGCCGTGTCCTCGACGACCATCATCGAGAAGTAGCTTCCCTCCCTCACATCCTCGAACCGCGCCTTCCGTTCGATCGGCCGGCCGTCCCGCCCTTCCCAGGACAGTTCGATAAGCGCCGTGCCTTCACTCTCCAGAGGCTCGGCGGAAAGAATTTCGCCGGACCAGCCGGCATCGCTGCCGAACGGCCACAACGCCTGCCAGAGGCGGTTGCCGTCGGCCTTGATCACGCGGCTGGCCGTCACCGTGCGCAATCCGAGCGGCACGGTCATCAAAAGAAAGATCAGTCCGAGATTGCCGGCCACGAGGGTGACCGTGACGATGACCGACACTGCCTTCGCTCCCTGTCTTGAAGGAGCAGCCTAGCGGCGGTACGGCCAAGAAAGACTTAACAAAAAAGGGCGGGCTCTTGCCCGTCCCGGCAGGGCTCTTGCACAAAGGGCGGGCTCTTGCCCGTCCCTGGGGCGGGCCTCCGCCCGCCCGAACAAAGGCGGGCCCTTGCCCGCCCGCTCAGCGGCCAAGCCGCCTGATCACATGGCGCCGATCCAGATCGCCATGGAAACAAGGAAGGTGCTCATGCAAACCAGCGAGACGACATCCTGAACCAGATCAGACATAACTCTCTCCGTTGTTAGTATGTTCGTATTTTGTTCTAATTTTGTTCGAATGTCAACGACCACCAAGAGAGCGCCAGAACGAATCCGGGCGGGCTGTTGGGGCAAGGTTAAGGAAAGGTTAGCGGGACTTGGGCTCGTCTGAGCACAGCCAGGGCGAACCGATATTCGGATGAGGCTGGGCTGCGGATGGCAGATTCCGAGAACCGGAACGGAGCGTACTTAAAGTACGTGAGTACCGGCCTTCGCCGGCCGTAGCCCTAATTTAACCGCCACGCCACTCGTGAGTGCTTCGGCCGGCGAAGGCCGGAAGGGCAGGAAACTGCCATCCGCAGCCCAGCCTCATCCGAATATCGGTTGCCCTAAAGCGGCACGACCTTGCCCTCGGCCAGCGTCACCCGCCGGTCCATGCGCGATGCCAGCTCGTGGTTGTGGGTGGCGATCAGCGCCGCCAGTCCCGATTGCCGGACCAGTGCCTCCAGCGCATCGAACACGTAGGAAGCGGTGACCGGGTCGAGATTGCCGGTCGGCTCGTCGGCCAGCAACACCAGCGGCGCGTTGGCGACCGCGCGCGCGATCGCCACGCGCTGCTGCTCGCCGCCGGAAAGCTCGGCCGGCCGGTGCTGCGCACGCTTGCCGATCTGCATGTAGTCGAGAAGCTGCGCCGCGCGTTCCGAGGCGTCCTTGGGGGGAAGCCCCTTGATCAGCTGCGGCATCATGATGTTCTCGAGCGCCGAGAACTCCGGCAACAGGTGGTGGAACTGGTAGACGAAGCCGACATCGTTGCGGCGGATCGCGGTGCGTTCCTCGTCCGACAACCGGCCACAGGCACGGCCGGCGAGGATCACGTCGCCCGCATCTGGCCGCTCCAGCAGCCCCGCCGTGTGCAGCAGGGTGGATTTGCCGGTGCCCGACGGCGCCACCAGCGCCACCATCTCGCCGCGCCGCAGCGAAAAGTCGGCACCGTTCAAAATGGTGAGCTTGCGCGGTCCCTGGACATAGTGCCGCTCGACGCCCTTCAGCTCGATAATGGCCTCGGCCATCATTCGTACCTCAAGGCTTCGACGGGATCGAGCCGGGCGGCCCGCCAGGCCGGGAACACCGTCGCCAGGAACGACAGGCCGAGCGCCATGATGACGACATAGGTGGTCTCGCGCGGATCCATTTTCGCCGGCAACTGGCTGAGGAAATAGAGCTCCGGATTGAACAGGATCTTGCCGGTCATCCACGAGAAGAACTGGCGGATCGATTCGATGTTGAGGCAGATGACGACGCCGAGCAGCACGCCGGCGATCGTGCCGGTGACGCCGATCGCCGCCCCCGTCATCAGGAAGATGCGCAGGATCGCGCCGCGCGTGGCGCCCATCGTGCGCAGGATGGCGATGTCGTGGCCCTTGTCCTTCACCAGCATGATGAGGCCCGAAATGATGTTGAGCGCCGCCACCAGCACGATCAGCGTCAGGATCATGAACATGACGTTGCGCTCGACCTGCAGCGCCGAGAAGAAGGTCTCGTTGCGTTGGCGCCAGTCGACGAGGTCGACCGGCCGCTGCGCCGCCTGCTCGACCAGCGGCTTCAGCGCGTCGACATTGTCGGGATTGTCGACATAGATCTCGATGGTCTGCGCGCGCCCGTCCATATTGAAATAGAGCTGCGCTTCGGAAAACGGCATGTATACGATCGAGTTGTCATATTCCGACATGCCGACCTCGAAGATCGCCGCGACCTTGTAGCCCTTCATGCGCGGCGTCGTGCCGAGCGGCGTCACGTCGCCGTCGGGAGAGATCAGGGTGATGGTGTCGCCAAGCACCAGCCCCAGGCTTTCCGCCATCCGCTTGCCGATCGCCACGCCGTCGCCGGTGTCGAAACCGTCGAGCGTGCCTTGCTTGATGTTGCTGGCGACGATCGAAATCTTGCCGAGGTCCTCGCCGCGGATGCCGCGCACCAGGGCGCCCGTGCCGCCGCCGACATTGCCTTGCGCCAGCACCTGGCCGTCGATCAGCGGGATGGCGTATTTGACGCCCGCGACACCGTTGATGCGGCTCGCCACCTGGGCGTAATCCTCCAGCGGCGAATCGAGCGGCTGCACGATGAGATGGCCGTTGACGCCGAGGATGCGGGTCAGCAATTCGGCGCGGAAACCGTTCATCACGGCCATGACGACGATCAGCGTCGCGACGCCCAGCATGATGCCGAGGAAGGAGATCGAGGCGATGACTGAGATCACCGTCTCCTTGCGGCGCGAGCGCAGGTAGCGCCACGCCACCATGCGCTCGAAGCCAGAAAAGGCGCCCGCCCCTGATCTGGCCGCTGCCGTCGGCTCGCTCATGCGGCGATACCCAGGCGCTTCTTGGCCTCGGCGAGCGGCAGCGTCTCGCGCTCGCCCGACTTGCGGTTCTTGATCTCGACCTCGCCGGCCGCTACGCCGCGCGGGCCGACGATCACCTGCCATGGCAGGCCGATCAGGTCGGCGGTGGCAAACTTGCCGCCCGGCCGCTGGTCGGTGTCGTCGTAGAGCACGTCCTTGCCGGCTGAACCCAGCGCCGCATAAAGCTCATCGCAGACGCGGTCGCATTCGGCGTCGCCAACCTTCATGTTGATCAGGCCGATGTCGAAAGGCGCCACCGCTTCCGGCCAGACGATGCCGTTCTCGTCGTGGCTCGCCTCGATGATCGCCGCGACCAGGCGCGACGGACCGATGCCGTAGGAGCCGCCCGAGGCGTAGTGATCCTTGCCGTCGGGCCCGGTCACCTTGGCGTTCATCGGCTTGGAATACTTCTCGCCGAAATGGAAGATATGGCCGACCTCGATGCCGCGCGCCGAGAGCCGTTCGGCTTCGGGAACCTCCGCCCAGGCCGCTTCATCGTGCATCTCGTCGGTGGCCGCATAAGGCGTCGTCCAGGTCTTCACGATATCGCCGATCTCGGCATCGTCGGAGAAGTTGGTGCCGGCGCCCGGCACGTCGAGCGACAGGTAGGCGCGGTCGCAGAACACCTGGCTCTCGCCGGTATCGGCCAGGATGATGAACTCGTGGCTGAGGTCGCCTCCGATCGGACCGGTGTCGGCGCGCATCGGGATGGCCTGCAGGCCCATGCGCGTGAACGTCCTGAGATAGGAGACGAACATGCGGTTGTAGGCGGCCCTGGCGCCCTCGAAATCGAGGTCGAAGGAATAGGCGTCCTTCATCAGGAATTCCCGCGAACGCATGACGCCGAAGCGCGGGCGCACCTCATCGCGGAACTTCCACTGGATGTGGTAGAGATTGAGCGGCAAATCCTTGTAGGACTTGACGTAGGCGCGAAAAATCTCGGTGACCATCTCTTCGTTGGTCGGACCGTAGAGCATGTCGCGATCCTGGCGGTCCTTGATGCGCAGCATCTCCTTGCCGTAGTCGTTGTAACGGCCGCTTTCGCGCCACAGATCCGCCGACTGGATGGTCGGCATCAGGATTTCCAGCGCCCCGGCGCGGTTCTGCTCCTCGCGGATGATCTGGCAGACCTTATCGAGCACCCGCTTGCCCAATGGCAGCCACGAAAAGCTGCCCTGCCCCTGCTGGCGGATCATGCCGGCGCGCAGCATCAGCCGATGCGAGACGATTTCGGCCTCGCGGGGATTTTCTTTGAGAATGGGCAGGAAATAGCGCGACAAACGCATGGACTGGTCCGTGAATGAAGATGGCGGCGCGGGAATCGGCGCAACCGAGGCTGCTTGCCCGGGCTTCATAGCCATTTCAAGGCCGAATGGAAACCCGAGTGCCCCAAAGTATCGAGGCCTTCTGCACCTTACCAAAAAGGCGATTTTGGCTGCAAAGTGCCGCAAATCGCAATTTGATCGATTCACAAGCAAGCCCTGCCGTACTATTGTGCAGTGCAGCACGATATTGCCCGTTTCGAGGCAAAATTCTTCGTGACATTTTCACCTGCCTTGGTCTAGTGTGCGCCGATAACCGAGAGGGCGGAGAAAAATCTGCTCTCCTACGCGGTCAAAGTCTTGGGAGGATGCGATCTAGGCGCGGTAACTCGCTGCCGCCGGACACCGGAAACAGATCGGACGCGTTTAAATTGCAAGGCCTTGTGCCTTGCATTTTTTTTGTGCAATCATCTGCTTAGCACGATCATCTGCCAAACAGCATCAGGCATGATTGGCCGTCGAAATTGGAAGCCGGCTTCCGATTTCAACCTTCGCGCGCGTTTACTGCTCAATACTTGCGGAAACTGTAGCTCAGAGCAATTCCAGGAAAAGTGACAAGCGGTTAGGCTCGGCAAGTTCGCCGTAGTCTTCCGCCCGGAATTGCGTCAAACAGAGAGATACGCGGGCTGCCATTCCGTGAAACGCGAACCGCCCTAAATGTCAGTGACTGGCGTCCGGCGTGAAGTCGGGCATGATCCGCATGACATCGTCGAAGCTGTACCCCAGGCCCATCGTCAGACCATAGAGAATGCCCATCACGACCACCGTCACGATCGTCGCGCGGATGAAAGCGCGCAGCATATGCGGCCCGCGCGGTGCGCTGGAGACGGTGCCCAGCGTCACATCCTGATCGTCGTCCTGCGTGCGCAGGCTGAACGGCAGAACGACGAACAGCACCAGCCACCAGGTGACGAAGAACAACGCACCGAACAGAATCCAGTTCATGCCTGCTCCAGTTCGACAAGCGTGCCGAAGAAATCCTTGGGATGCAGGAACAGCACCGGCTTGCCATGCGCGCCTAGCTTCGGGTTGCCGTCCCCCAGCACGCGCGCGCCGCTTGCCTTCAAACGATCGCGAGCAGCCAGGATATCGTCGACCTCGTAGCAGACATGGTGCATGCCGCCCGAAGGGTTCTTCTCGAGGAACGCCGCGATCGGCGAGCCATCGCCCAGCGGCTCCAGCAGCTCGATCTTGGTGTTGCCGACATCGACGAACACCACCGTCACACCGTGCTCTGGCAGCGCTTGCGGCTCACCCAATCGCGCGCCCAGCGTATCGCGATAGGCGGCTATTGCCGCTGCCAGATCCGGCACGGCAAGCGCGACATGGTTCAAGCGTCCAAGCATAAAGCGCTCCGCTTTTGGGGGAGTAAGGGAGTAGGGCAGTAAGGGAATAGGGGAAAAACAAGAAAACAAGCAACTGCTCGTTCTTCCCTACTCCCCTGCTGCCTTACTCCCCTACTCCCTTGTTCGTCACCGCGTGACGAACACAGTCACCAGCGGCTTCTTGCCCCAGGCTTCGTTGGCGGCGCCGCGAACGGCACGCCGCACCGCTTCCTGCACCAGATCGAGGTCTTTTCGGCGCTGGCGCGGGATGGAGTCCACCGCGCCGATTGCCGCATCGAGCATCAGGTCTTCCAGCGTCTCGCCCTTGGCGTCGGCCTCGGCGACGCCGATCGCCACCAGGTCAGGATCACCGGCAAGCTCATATTTGTCGTCGAGCACGACGTTGACCGCGACATGGCCAGCGAAGGAAAGCTTGCGCCGATCGCGTATGCCCATCGCCTGGTCGGTGCCGATCAACGAGCCATCCTTGTAGAGCCGGCCGAACGGCACCTGGTCGATGATGGTCGCCGGGCCGGGCCAGAGCCTCAGCATGTCGCCGTCGCGAACCTGCGCCACCTGGCCGACGCCCGACATCGACATCAGCGAGCCCTGCGCCACGAGATGCGCCGCCTCGCCATGCACGGGAACGCCGATCTGCGGCCGCACCCATTCATACATCTTGCGCAATTCGCTTCGGCGCGGATGGCCGGAGACGTGCACCAGCGCGTCGCCGTCCTCGATGATCTTCATGCCGAGGTCGATCAGCCGGTTCTTGATCTCAAGGATGCCCTTCTCGTTGCCGGGAATGGTGCGCGAGGAAAACACCACAGTATCGCCGGCCGTCAGCGCCACCGACTTCATCTCGTCGCGGGAAAGCTTTGCGAGAGCGGCCAGCGGTTCGCCCTGGCTGCCGGTGCAGATGATCACCAGGTTCTCGCGCGGAATGAAACCATAGTCCTCTTCCGAGATGAATTCCGGCAACCCATCCATATAGCCAAGCTCGCCAGCCACATCGATGACACGCCTAAGCGAACGTCCCAGCACCAGACATTGCCGGCCGGCATCGCGCGCCGCCCTGGCGATCGAGACGATGCGCCCGACATTGGAGGAGAAGGTGGTGACCGCGACGCGGCCGCTGGCCTTCTCGATGACGCCCTTGAGCCCTTCGCCGACCGCCACTTCCGACGGCGACTCCCCTTCCCTCAGCGCATTGGTGGAATCGCAGATCAGCGCCAGCACACCCTTGTCACCATAGGCGCGGAAGCGCGCCTCGTCGGTCATCGGACCGACCGTCGGCGCCGGGTCGATCTTCCAGTCGCCGGTGTGGATCACCGTACCGGCGGGCGTGGTGATCGCCAGCGACATCGGCTCGGGGATCGAATGCGCAACCGGGATCGCCTCGATCTCGAAGGGCCCGATGGTGAACTTCTCGCCGGCCCGATAGATCGACGCCGGAATCTTCGGCGCATTCTGTTCACCCTGACGCTTGGCCTCGAGCAGGCCGGCGGTGAACGGCGTCATCCAGACCGGCGCCTTGAGCTTCGGCCAGATATCGAGCAGCGCGCCGTAATGATCCTCATGCGCATGGGTGATGACGATGCCGCGCAGGCCGTCGAGGTTCTCCTCGATGAAGCGCGTGTCGGGCAGGATGAGATCAACGCCCGGATGCGCCGCGTCCGGAAAGGTGACGCCGACATCGACGATGATCCATTCGCGCGCGTCGGCGGGCCCATAGCCGTAGAGGGCGAAATTCATGCCGATCTCGCCGACGCCGCCCAGCGGCGCGAAAACGAGTTCGGCGTTTTCCTTGTTCGCCATGAATTCTTTCCTTCCAGGCCGCTTCGGCCAAGTCAATCAAATGCGCGCGGAAGCGACAGCGCCGAAATGCACGTCGCCTGCCGCGATCGTCAGAACCGATCCCTCATCGTCGCGGATCACGAAACGGCAGTCCTCGTCAATGGTTTCGAAGACGCCGCGCACCACATTGCCGTCAATTCTGACAGCAACCTCGCCGCCGAGGCCCGCTGCGCGGGCAAGCCACCGCTTCCTGATCGCAGAGAGCCCGCGCCCGTCATCCCACATCCGCGCATTTTCGCTCCAGGCATCCGAGAGCGCCAGGAACAGCATTTCAGCGTCGCACTCGGCACCCAGCGCCTGCAGCGATGTCGCCGGATAGGGCAAATCTTGCGGATAGGCCACCACATTGACGCCGATGCCGACGGCAACCGCGAAACGGCCGCCTTCCAGCATGGCCGATTCGAGCAGTATGCCGGCAAGCTTGGCGCCCGAAGCCAACACATCGTTCGGCCATTTCAATTCGAAGCGGTTGCGGCCCTGGCTCGCGCCGTCGAGGGCGACGGCGATCCGGCCTTTCGGTACGACGGCGTCGAGTGCGTCGGCCAGCGCGAGGCCCGCGACGAAACCGAGCGTCGCGGCAAGCCGAAGCTCGCCGCCGGGGAGCAGGAGCAGCGTCGCCGCGAGATTGCCTTCCGGCGTCACCCAGGCGCGCCCGCGGCGTCCGCGGCCGCTCTCCTGCTTCTTCGACACGACCCAGAGTTTTCCTGGATCTCCGGCCCGGGCATGCTCCAGCGCCAGCGCGTTGGTCGAGCCGACGCTGTCATGCGCTTCGAGCCGGAACCCCTGCGACGCCGCGGTTGGAGCCAGTCGAAACGCCATCCCGTCAGAAGAAGGTCTTGGCGGCGGCTTCGGCATAGCTGCCGATAGGCCCGCCGATCAGCACATAGAACAGCACGAAGGCGCCGCTGACGCCGAGCACGAGGCGCAGCTCGCTGGCCATCGGCACGAAGCCGCCGACCGGCTCGTCGAACCACATGATCTTGATGATGCGCAGGTAGTAGTAGGCGCCCACCACCGAGGCCAGCACGCCGATGATCGCCAGCGCGTAGAGATGCGCGTTGATGGCTGCGAGGAACACGTACCACTTCCCCCAGAAGCCGGCGAGCGGCGGAATGCCGGCCAGCGAGAACATCAGGATGGTGAGGATGGTCGCCATGATCGGATTGGTCGAGGCGAGACCCGAGAGATCGCCGATCTGCTCGACATTGCCTTCCTTACGCCGCATGGCGAGGATGAAGGCGAAGGTGCCCAGCGTCATCACCAGATAGATCAGCATGTAGATGGCCACGCCGCGCACGCCGGCCTGGCTGTTGGCGGCGAGGCCGACCAGCGCGTAGCCCATATGGCCGATCGAGGAATAGGCCATCAGGCGCTTGATGTTGGTCTGGCCGATGGCCGCGAAAGCGCCGAGCGCCATCGAGGCGATCGAGATGAAGACGATGATCTGCTGCCAGTCGGCGGCGATCGGCTTGAAGGCGCCCATGGTGACGCGCACGATCAGCGCCATCGCCGCCATCTTCGGGGCAGCCGCCAGGAAGGCGGTGATCGGTGTCGGCGCGCCCTCATAGACGTCCGGCGTCCACATGTGGAACGGCACGGCCGAGATCTTGAAGGCCAGGCCGGCGAGAACGAACACCAGGCCGAAGACGAGGCCAAGCTGGCGCTCGCCGCTGCCCAGCGCCGTCGCAATCTCCTGGAAACCGGTGTTGCCGGTGTAGCCGTAGACGAGGCTGATGCCATAGAGCAGCATGCCCGACGACAGCGCGCCGAGGACGAAATACTTCAGGCCCGCCTCGGTCGAGCGCAGATTGTCGCGGTTGATCGCCGCCAGCACATAGATCGCCAGCGACTGCAGCTCGAGGCCGAGATAGAGGCCGATCATGCCGTTGGCCGAAATCATCAGCAGCATGCCGAGCGTGCAGAGCAGGATCAGCACTGGATATTCGAACTTGTCGAAATGCTCCTGCCTGGCGAAGCGCATCGACATCACGAGCGTCACCGCGGAGCCGATCAGCGCCAGCATCTTCATGAAGCGGCTGAAGGAATCCTGGACATAAGCGCCGCCATAGGCGGCCCCCTCGCCACTGGAGGAAGCGAGCCACAGGCCGGCGATCACCAATACGGCCACCGCGAGGCCGGTCACCGTCATCGTGTTGTCGGAGCGCGAGTACGCGCCCACCATCAGCAGTGCGAGCGCGCCGATGGCCAGGATCAGTTCCGGCGTCGAGAGCGAAAGGCTGGAGAGAAGGTCCGGCGTCATGGTTTATCCCCAGTCAGTTCGCCGCCGCGGTCTGCGCGGAATTGATGGATGCGGTGACGTTGGTGACGAGCGTCTTGACCGAAGCGGCCGTCGCGTCGAACACCGGCGCCGGATAGACGCCGAAGAAGATGACCAGCACCACCAGCGGGTAGATGATCGCCTTCTCGCGGGTCGAGAGGTCGAGCAGGTTCTTCAGGCTGTCCTTGGTCAACGCGCCGAAGATCACCCGGCGATACAGCCACAGCGCGTAAGCAGCCGACAGGATGACGCCGGTCGCGGCGAAGAACGCCACCCAGGTGTTGACCCTGAACACGCCGAGCATGGTCAGGAATTCGCCGACGAAGCCGCTGGTGCCCGGCAGGCCGACATTGGCCATGGTGAAGATCATGAACGCGGTCGCGTATTTCGGCATGTTGTTGACCAGCCCGCCATAGGCGTCGATCTCGCGCGTATGCATGCGGTCGTAGATGACGCCGACGCACAGGAACAGCGCGCCGGAGACGAGGCCGTGGCTGAGCATCTGGAAGATCGCGCCCTGCACGCCCTCCTGGTTCATCGCGAAGATACCCATGGTGACGAAGCCCATATGCGCGACCGACGAATAGGCGATCAGCTTCTTCATGTCCTCCTGCATCAGCGCCACCAGCGAGGTGTAGATGATGGCGACGACGGAGAGCGTGAACACCAGCGGCGCGAACATCGCCGACGCTTCCGGAAACATCGGCAGCGAGAAGCGCAGGAAGCCGTATCCGCCCATCTTCAGCAGGATGGCGGCCAGGATGACCGAGCCCGCGGTCGGCGCCTCGACATGCGCGTCGGGCAGCCAGGTGTGCACCGGCCACATCGGCATCTTCACCGCGAACGAGGCAAAGAAGGCGAGCCACAGCCAGGTCTGCATGCTGGCCGGGAAATGATGCGTCAGAAGCGTCGGGATATCGGTCGTGCCCGACTGGAAGAACATCGCCATGATGGCGAGCAGCATCAGCACCGAGCCGGCGAGCGTATAGAGGAAGAACTTGAACGAGGCATAGACGCGCCGCTTGCCGCCCCACACGCCGATGATGATGAACATCGGGATCAGGCCCGCCTCGAAGAAGACGTAGAACAGCACGATATCGAGCGCGCAGAACACGCCGATCATCAGCGTCTCGAGGATCAGGAAGGCGATCATATAGGCCTTGACCCGCTTCTCGATCGCTTCCCAGGAGGCGAGGATGCAGAACGGCATCAGGAAGGTGGTCAGGATGACGAACAGCATCGAGATGCCGTCGACGCCCATGTGATAGGAAATGCCCGAATCCAGCCAGGCGTGCTTCTCGACGAACTGGAAGCCGGCCTGCGAATTGTCGAAGCCCGTCCAGATGAACAGCGAGACGACGAAGGTGAACGCCGTCGTGATGAAGGCGATGGCGCGGATGTTGCGGCGCGCGTTTTCGCTGTCGTCGTTGATGAACAGGATGAGCAGAACACCAACCAGCGGCAGGAAGGTGACCAGCGAGAGGATTGGCCAGTCGGTCATCAGAGCATCATCCAGGTGACGAGAGCGGCCACGCCGATCAGCATGGCGAAGGCATAGTGGTAGAGATAACCGGTCTGCAGCTTGACGACACGGTTGGTGACGTCGACGACGCGCGCCGAGATGCCGTCGGGACCAAGCCCGTCGATGATCGTGCCGTCACCCGTCTTCCACAGGAACCTGCCAAGGCGTTTGGCCGGCTGCACGAACAGGAAGTCGTAGAGCTCGTCGAAATACCACTTGTTGAGCAGGAAGCCGTAGAGCAGGCGGTGGTTGGCGGCGACGCTTCGCGGCAGTTCCGGCGAGCGGATGTAGAACTTCCAGGCGACCGCCAGGCCGATCAGCATGGCGACGAACGGCGCCAGTTCCACCCAAAGCGGCAGTTCGTGGATCTCGTGCAGGATGTGGTTGTCCGGCAGCGTGAACAGCGACGTCTTCCAGAACTCGGCATAACCTTCGCCAATGAAGGCGCCGTGGAAGATGATGCCCGCGAACAGCGCGCCTGCGGCCAGCACATAAAGCGGCACCAGCATCACCGGCGGCGATTCATGGACGTGATGCATGACCTCGTGGCTGGCACGCGGCTCGCCGTGGAAGGTCATGAAGATCAGCCGCCAGGAGTAGAAGCTGGTGAAGCAGGCGGCGATCACGAGCAGCACGAAGGCGAAGACCGCGACCGCGTTGTGGCTGGCGAACGAGGTCGCGATGATGGCATCCTTGGAGAAGAAGCCGGCGGTGCCGATCACCGTTGCCGGGATGCCGACACCGGTCAGCGCCAGCGTGCCGACGATCATCATCCAGTAGGTCGCCGGGATCAGCTTGCGAAGGCCGCCCATCCTGCGCATGTCCTGCTCGTCGGACACGGCATGGATGACCGAGCCGGAGCCGAGGAACAGCAGCGCCTTGAAGAAGGCGTGCGTGAACAGGTGGAAGATCGCCGCGCCGTAAGCGCCGACGCCGAGCGCCACGAACATGTAGCCGAGCTGCGAGCAGGTCGAATAGGCGATGACGCGCTTGATGTCGTTCTGTACGAGGCCGACGGTCGCCGCGAAGAAGGCGGTGAAGGCGCCGACGAAGATGACGACGGTCAGCGCCGAGTGCGACAGCTCGAACAGCGGCGAAAGCCTCGCCAGCATGAACACGCCGGCGGTCACCATGGTCGCCGCGTGGATAAGCGCTGAGACGGGTGTCGGGCCTTCCATGGCATCCGGCAGCCAGGTGTGCAGCGGCACCTGCGCCGACTTGCCCATGGCGCCCATGAACAGCAGCAGGCAGACCACCGTCAGCGCCGACTGCTTGTCCAGCGCATGGCCGAGGAAAGTGAGCACGGCAGCACCCGCCGGCGCGCCTTCGGCCGGAAGGAACGAGGCCGCATTGGCAAAGATTGTGCCGAGACTGACCGAGCCGAACAGCACGAACACGCCGAAAATGCCGAGCGCGAAGCCGAAATCGCCGACGCGGTTGACGACGAAAGCCTTGATCGCCGCGGCATTGGCCGAGGGCTTCTTGTACCAGAAACCGATCAGCAGATAGGAGGCGAGACCGACGCCTTCCCAGCCGAAGAACATCTGGATCAGGTTGTCGGCGGTCACAAGCATCAGCATCGCGAAGGTGAACAGCGACAGATAGGCGAAGAAGCGCGGCCGGTTCGGATCGTGATGCATGTAGCCGATCGAATAGATGTGGACCAGCGCCGACACGGTGTTGACGACGACCAGCATCACCACCGTCAGCGTGTCGATCCTCAGCGCCCAGGAGGCGTCGATGCCGCCAGACTGGATCCAGCGCAGCACCGGCACGGTGAACACCTCGCCATGGCCGAAACCGATGGTGAAGAAGGCAATCCACGACAGCACCGCCGCGATCACCAGGAAGCCGGAGGTGATGTATTCGGAAGCCTTGGCGCCGAGCGAATTGCCGAACAGGCCGACAATCAGGAAGCCAAGCAGCGGAAGGAAGACGATAGCCTGATACATGGTGGTTCCCGTCAACCCTTCATCGCGCTCACGTCTTCGACCGCGATCGAACCGCGGTTGCGGAAGAAGACGACAAGAATGGCAAGACCGATCGCGGCTTCCGCGGCTGCGACCGTCAGCACGAACAGGGCGAAGACCTGTCCGACGAGGTCGTGCAGCGCCGCCGAGAAGGCGACGAAGTTGATGTTGACCGCAAGCAGGATGAGCTCGATCGACATCAGGATGACGATGATGTTGCGGCGGTTCAGAAAGATGCCGAACACGCCAAGCGTGAACAGGATCGCCGATACGGTCAGATAATGTGCAATGCCGACGACCATCTCAGATACCCTCGCCCGATTTGACCTTGCGGATTTCCATGCCCGTCGCCGGCGTGCGACCGACCTGGGCGGCGATCGACTGCCGCTTGACGCCCGGCTTGTGGCGCAGCGTCAGCACGATGGCGCCGATCATGGCGACCAGCAGCACCAGGCCGGAAATCTGGAAGTAATAGAGGTAGTCCGTGTAGAGGATGTCGCCGAGCGCAGCCGTGTTGGAGCGCGTGGCGAGATCCGGCGTCGCCTTCGCGACCGTCGAGGCAAGCTGCGGCGCGAATGTGTAGCCGCCGAGCACGACAATCAGCTCCGCCGCAAGGATCAGGCCGACCATCGCGCCGATCGGCGCGTATTGCAGCGCGCCCTGCTTCATCTCGGCGAAGTCGACATCGAGCATCATGACGACGAACAGGAACAGCACCATCACCGCGCCGACATAGACGACGAGCAGGATCATCGCCAGGAACTCGGCGCCGGTCAGCATGAACAGGCCCGCGGCATTGAAGAAGGTGAGGATCAGGAACAGCACGGAATGCACGGGGTTGCGCGACGAAATGACCATGAAGGCCGACGCCACGGCGATAAAGGCGAAGAGGTAGAAAAAAGCCGCCTCTAATCCAGTCAGCATGGGTTCCCCCGGGTTCCTGTCCGAACAAGGGCTCGGAGCCCCCGTGCGATGTTCGCCGCCGCCTCCGGCTGGCAAAGTTGCGTGTTCCTAGCGCATGTTCCGATCGGGTTGAAAGACCCGATCGAAAGAAACATGCGCCACTCTCTTCACTCCGGAGGATGATCTCGTCCGAAAAGCCTGCAACTTTTCGGGATCATCCTCTGGACGAGGCCCCTCGCCCCGTCCATGCGTCAAATGTCAGCGATAGGGCGAGTCCAGCGCGATGTTGCGCGCCAGCTCCCTCTCCCAGCGATCGCCGTTCGCGAGCAGCTTTTCCTTGTTGTAGTAAAGCTCCTCGCGCGTCTCGGTCGCGAATTCGAAATTCGGCCCCTCGACGATGGCGTCGACCGGGCAGGCTTCCTGGCAGAAGCCGCAATAGATGCACTTCACCATGTCGATGTCGTAGCGCACGGTGCGGCGGGTACCGTCATTGCGCCGCGGACCGGCCTCGATGGTGATCGCCTGCGCCGGGCAGATCGCTTCGCAGAGCTTGCAGGCGATGCAGCGTTCCTCGCCGTTCGGATAACGGCGCAGCGCGTGCTCGCCGCGGAAGCGCGGACTCACCGGCCCCTTCTCATGCGGATAGTTGATCGTCTCCTTCGGCGCGAAGAACTGGCGCATCGACAGGAAGAAAGCGCTGACGAAATCCTTCAGCAGCAGCGACTTTGCGGCCTGGGCTAGAGCGGACATCACGCAAACCCCGTGATCTTGAGGAAGGCCGCGGTGGCGACGACCATGAACAGCGAGATCGGCAGGAAGACTTTCCAGCCCAGCCGCATCAGCTGGTCGTACCGGTAGCGCGGCACGAAGGCCTTCACCATGGAGAACATGAAGAAGACCAGGCAGACCTTGAGCACGAACCAGATCAGCCCCGGCACCCAGGTGAAGGGCGCGAAATTGAACGGTGGCAGCCAGCCGCCGAGGAACAGGATGGTCGCCAGCGCGCACATCAGCACGACGGCGACATATTCGCCGAGGAAGAAGAGCAGGAACGGCGTCGACGAATATTCGACCATGTGGCCGGCGACGAGTTCCGATTCGGCTTCCACAAGGTCGAAAGGCGGACGGTTCGTCTCGGCCAGCGCCGAGATGAAGAACACGATGAACATCGGGAACAGCGACAGCCAGTGCCAGTCGA
Organism: Mesorhizobium sp. WSM3224; assembly: GCF_000427725.1. GTDB lineage: Bacteria > Pseudomonadota > Alphaproteobacteria > Rhizobiales > Rhizobiaceae > Mesorhizobium. Next base: position 42,718 of record NZ_ATYO01000024.1, read on the forward strand.
GGAAGGTGTTGGGCAGGCCGAGCCGGGTGCCCAGGCCATCCTGCTGCGACAGCACGATGTCGGAGAGGTTGAGCGAACCGACGCAGAGCAGCACCGTCACGATGACGAAGCCGATCGAAACTTCATAGGACACCATCTGCGCCGCCGAGCGCAGTGCGCCGAGGAACGGGTATTTCGAATTCGACGCCCAACCGCCCATGATCACGCCGTAGACCTCGAGCGAGGAGATGGCGAAGACATAGAGGATGCCGACATTGATGTTGGCGATCGCCCAACCCTGGCTGACCGGAATGACCGCCCAGGCCGAGATCGCCAGCACCGCCGACACCAGCGGCGCCAGCAGGAAGACGCCCTTGTTGGCGCCGGACGGAATCACCGGCTCCTTGAAGACGAACTTCAACAGATCGGCGAAGGCCTGCAGCGTGCCCCACGGACCGACGACGTTCGGGCCGCGGCGCAATTGCACCGCCGCCCAGATCTTGCGGTCGGCATAGAGCACGTAAGCCACGAAGATCAGAAGTACGACGATCAGCACGACCGACTTCAGAAGGATCAGCAGCGCCGGCAGCACGTAGAAGGAGAAGAAGGTGTCCATGCTTATTCCGCCGCCTGCTTGAAGCCGCTCTTGGCCAGCGCCGAGCACTCAGCCATCACGGCCGACGCCCGCGCGATCGGGTTGGTCAGATAGAAGTCCTTCACCGGGGAGGTGAAGGTGCCCTTGTTCAGCCGGCCGCCGAGCTTCGCCGCCTTGGCGATATCGTCTCCGCTGCCGGCCTGCACCTGGTCGATGCGGGCGAGATGCGGGAATTCGCCATAGAGCTTGGCGCGCAGCTGCGCCAGCGAATCGAAGGGCAGCTTCTTGCCGAGCACGTCCGAGAGCGCCCGCAGGATCGCCCAGTCCTCGCGCGCTTCGCCCGGAGCGAAACCGGCGCGGTTGGTCTGCTGCACACGGCCTTCCGTGTTGACATAGGTGCCCGACTTTTCGGTATAGGCCGCGGCCGGCAGGATGACATTGGCGCGGTGCGCGCCGGCATCGCCATGCGTGCCGATATAGACGACGAAGGCGCCGCCGGTCCTGGCCATGTCGATCTCGTCCGCCCCGAGCAGGAACAGCACGTCGGTATCGCCCAGCATGCCGGCAACGTTCTTGCCGCCCTCACCCGGCACGAAGCCGACATCGAGGCCGCCGACCCTGGCCGCGGCATTGTGCAGTACCGCGAAGCCGTTCCAGTCGGCGGTGACCGCATTGACGGCGGCTGCAAGCCTGGCAGCCTGGCCGAGCACCGCGGCGCCATCGGCGCGCGCCAAAGCACCCTGGCCGACGATGATAAGGGGATGCGCAGCCTTGCTCAGCACCTCGAAGAACGTGCCATTGCCCTCGGCAAGGTTCTTCAGCGATTCCGGGCCGGCGCCGATCAGCTCATAATCGTAGCGGGTATCGCCGATTTCGCCGATGACGCCGACCGGCAGATTGCCGACGCGCCAGCGCTTGCGGATGCGGGCGTTGAGCATCGAAGCCTCGAAGCGCGGATTGGCGCCGATGATCAGCACCGCGTCGGCCTGCTCGATGCCTTCGATGGTCGGGTTGAAGATATAGCTGGCGCGGCCGAGCGACGGATCGAGCGCTGCGCCATCCTGGCGGCAGTCGATATTTTTGGAGCCGAGCGCCGCCATCAGAAGCTTGAGCGCGTAGATTTCCTCGACCGCCGCGAGATCGCCGGCGATCGCCCCGATCCGCTCGGGCGCAGCCTTCGCCACCTCGTCCTTGACGGCCGCAAAGGCTTCCGCCCAGCTTGCCGGCGCGAGCTTGCCGTTTTTGCGCACATACGGACGGTCGAGGCGCTGCGTGCGCAGGCCGTCCCAGATGAAACGGGTCTTGTCGGATATCCACTCCTCGTTCACCGCTTCGTTGACGCGCGGCAGGATGCGCATCACTTCACGGCCGCGGCTGTCGACGCGGATCGCCGAGCCGACCGCGTCCATGACGTCGATCGATTCCGTCTTGGTCAGTTCCCACGGCCGCGCCTGGAAGGCGAACGGCTTGGAGGTCAGCGCGCCGACCGGGCAAAGGTCGATGACATTGCCCTGCAGCTCCGACGTCATCGCCTGTTCGAGATAGGTGGTGATCTCGGCGTCCTCGCCGCGGCCGATCAGGCCGAGCTCGGAAATGCCGGCGACCTCGGTGGTGAAGCGGACGCAGCGCGTGCAGTGGATGCAGCGGTTCATCACCGTCTTGACCAGCGGGCCGATATATTTGTCTTCGACCGCGCGCTTGTTCTCGTGATAGCGCGAGGAATCGACACCGAAGGCCATGGCCTGGTCCTGCAGGTCGCATTCGCCGCCCTGGTCGCAGATCGGGCAGTCGAGCGGGTGGTTGATCAGCAGGAATTCCATCACGCCTTCGCGGGCCTTCTTGACCATCGGCGTGTTGGTGAAGATTTCCGGCGGCTCGCCATTCGGGCCCGGGCGCAGGTCGCGCACGCCCATCGCGCAGGACGCTTGCGGCTTGGGCGGACCGCCCTTCACCTCGATCAGGCACATGCGGCAATTGCCGGCGATCGACAGCCGCTCGTGGAAGCAGAAGCGCGGCACTTCCGCGCCGGCGTCCTCGGCCGCCTGCAGCAGCGTGTAGTGGTCGGGTACCGTAATCTCTTTCCCGTCGACCTTGAGCTTTGCCATTCGCCTCAAACCCCTGCGGATGTCCCGCAATCTCTATCTCCGGGTGCGACCGACGCCGCGCCCGACATTCAATTCACTTAGCCGCGGCGAGCGCCGCTGCCTGGGCAGTCCAGTCGTCGCGGCCGATGCGGCCGGCGAGCGACAGATAATCTTCCACCCAGGCGATCTCTTCCGACGTCCAGGCGGCGATCTGGCCATAGGTCCAGATGCCGAGACCGTTGAGCACCTTCTCCAGCTTCGGTCCGATACCCGAAATCGCCTTCAGATCCGATGGCTTCGCCGGCTTGTCGACGACCTTCGGCTGGCGGAAATCTTCGGGCATCAGTGCGGCCGGGGCCGGCTCATCGACTGCGTCGGCGCCGAGCGCCTTCTCGGTCGCGGTCGCCGCGATATCGGTCACGTCGCGGGCGAAGGTCTGCGCCCTGGCGATCAGCGTCTCGGTCGCCTTGCGCGCCTTTGACGAATTTGCTGCCGCCTCGCTCTGTGCCTCGATGTCGTCGAGGAAAGGCTGGAACATGCGCTGCGAAGCTTCCAGCGCGCCGGTGAACGCGCCCATCCACATGCCGACGGCATGGTTGGCAAGACCGATGCTGAGCGCCGACATCGCGGCAGCACCCGCGACCGGATGCGCCAGAAGGTTGACGGCGCTGGCCATCTCCTTCGGCATCATCTTGGTCAGATCCTGGTTCATCTTCTCGAGCTGGTCCAAATCAGGCATGAACGGATAGGGTATCGAATACGGCGCCATAGAGATCTCCTGGTCGTTTCTTCGTATGCCCCGCCCCTGCTTCAGTCTTCGGGCCAAGCCCGTATTTCGAAGTCTTATTCCGCCGCCGCCATCACCGGCTCGACCCGGTGCGCGTTGCGCGAAAACTCGTCGATGCGGCGTTCCACCTCGCCGCGGAAATGCCGCATCAGGCCCTGGATCGGCCAGGCCGCCGCGTCGCCCAGCGCGCAGATCGTGTGACCCTCGACTTGCTTGGTGACGTCGAGCAGCATGTCGATCTCGCGCTTCTGCGCCTCGCCGCGCACCAGCCGCTCCATCACCCGCCACATCCAGCCGGTGCCTTCGCGGCACGGCGTGCACTGGCCGCAGCTCTCATGTTTATAGAAATAGGAAAGCCTGGCGATCGCCTTCACGATGTCCGTCGACTTGTCCATGACGATGACCGCCGCCGTGCCGAGGCCGGACTTGAGGTCGCGCAGCGCGTCGAAATCCATCGGCGCGTCGATGATCTGCTCGGCCGGCACCAGCGGCACCGAAGCGCCGCCCGGGATGACCGCCAGCAGATTGTCCCAGCCGCCGCGGATGCCGCCGCAATGCGTCTCGATCAGCTCGCGGAACGGGATCGACATCGCTTCTTCGAAGGTGCACGGGTTGTTGACGTGACCGGAGACGCAAAACAGCTTGGTGCCGGCATTGTTCGGCCGGCCGAAGGACGAGAACCAGGCCGCGCCCCGGCGCAGGATGGTCGGCGCCACCGCGATCGACTCGACGTTGTTGACTGTGGTCGGGCAGCCATAGAGGCCGACATTGGCCGGGAAAGGCGGCTTCAGCCGCGGCTGGCCCTTCTTGCCTTCCAGGCTTTCGAGCAGCGCGGTCTCCTCGCCGCAGATATAGGCGCCGGCGCCATGGTGCATATAGACGTCGAAGTCGTAGCCTGACGTGTTTCCCTTGCCGATCAGCTTGGCCGCATAGGCCTCGTCGATGGCGCGCTGCAGCGCCTCGCGCTCGCGGATGAACTCACCGCGCACGTAGATGTAGGCGGCGATCGCGCCCATGGCGAAACCGGCGACCAGCGCGCCCTCGACCAGCGTGTGCGGGTCGTTGCGCAGGATGTCGCGGTCCTTGCAGGTGCCGGGCTCGGATTCGTCGGCATTGATGACCAGATAGCTGGGACGGCCGTCGCTCTGCTTGGGCATGAACGACCATTTCAAGCCGGTCGGGAAGCCGGCGCCGCCGCGGCCGCGCAGGCCCGATGCCTTCATCTCGTTGATGATCCAGTCGCGCCCCTTGGCAACCAGGCCGGGCGTGTCGTCCCAGATACCGCGCGATTGCGCGCCGGCCAGCGACTTGTCGAACAGGCCGTAGATGTTGGTGAAGATGCGGTCTTTGTCCTGAAGCATTTTTCGTCCCTCAGACCGGCTTCTTGCCGAAGACGCGGATGTATTCGGCGACGCCACCCTTGGCGAGCGCCTTGGCCTGCTTCACCCAGTCGTCGCGCTCGATGCGGCCGCGGAAGTTGAGATAGCCGTCGACCCATTCGCGCTCGGCCTTCTTCCACGAAGCGACCTGCGCGAAAGTGTAGATGCCCAGCGAATGCAGGATGCCTTCGATCTTCGGCCCGACACCGGAGATCAGCTTGAGGTCGTCGACATTTGCCGGGCGCTCGATGCGCGCCGGACGGTTCTTGTCCTCTAGCGAAGGCTTCGCCGTTTTGGCCACGGGTTGCTTGGTTTCCGGCGCCTTGAAGGCAGTGGCCGGTTCGGCTTTCGTCTTCGGCCCACTGCGCGGCTTGGAAACCGCCTCGACTTCCGGAGAAGCCTGGTTGGCGTTGGCGGCCGAATGGCGCGGCGCCCTGACGCTGGCCGCCTTCTCGGTGGCCGGGGCGACCTTGACCGGCGAAGGCGTCGTCAGTGCCGGGCTGGTCTCGGGCGCATCGGTCTTCGGCTTGCTGGATTTGGACGGCGCGACCGGGCCCGAGGCCGGCGGCGTAGCGGGTGCCGGAGCGCCGGCGGGTGCCTGCGAGACCACGGCCGCTGTCGCGGCAGCCGGTGCTGCGGTAGCAGCTTCCTTGGCTGCCTTTGCGGCAGCCTTGGCTTCCTTGTCGCGGGTCGACTTCAGGATCGCCTTTTCGCTGGTCAGGGTCGTGAGGCCGGTAGCCGGCTCGGAACCGGTACGGCCGTTCTGCGGCCCAGGCTTGACCTCTGCGCCCTTGCCTGCGTCGTAGAGATCGATGATCTCGGCCAGCCGCTCAGGCGTCAGGTCCTCGAAAGTGTCCTTGAAGATCATCACCATCGGCGCGTTGACGCAGGCACCGAGGCATTCGACCTCCTCCCACGACAGCGTGCCCTTGTCGTTGGTGTGGAACTGGTCGTGGTGGATTTTCGACCGGCACACATCCATCAGCGCTTCCGAGCCGCGTAGCATGCAGGGCGTGGTGCCGCAGACCTGGATATGCGCCCGGGTGCCGACCGGATTGAGCTGGTATTGCGTGTAGAAGGTCGCAACCTCGAGGCCGCGGATGCGCGGCATGCCAAGCATGTCGCAGATCGTCTCGATCGCCGCCTTGGTGACCCAGCCTTCCTGCTCCTGCGCTATCATCAGCAGCGGGATGATGGCCGACTGCTCGCGTCCCTTCGGATATTTGGCGATCCACTGCTCAGCCGCCGCCGCATTCGCCTTGTTGAAGGCGAAGGAGGCTGGCTGGACGCTGGCATCTGCGAGACGGCGGACTGACATTAGCGATCGACCTCACCAAACACGATGTCGAGGGAGCCCAGCACGGCCGTAACGTCGGCCAGCATGTGGCCGCGGCACAGAAAATCCATGGCCTGCAGATGCGCGAAACCGGGCGCGCGCAGCTTGCAACGGTAGGGCTTGTTGGTGCCGTCGGAGACCAGATAGACGCCGAACTCGCCCTTCGGCGCCTCGACGGCCGCATAGACCTCGCCCGCCGGCACGCGATAGCCCTCGGTATAGAGCTTGAAGTGGTGGATCAGCGCTTCCATCGAGCGCTTCATCGCCTGGCGCTTCGGCGGCACCACCTTGCCGTCGAGGTTCGACACCGGGCCGGCACTTTCCTTGCCGAGCAGCAGATCGACGCACTGACGCATGATCCTGGCCGACTGGCGCATCTCTTCCATGCGCACCAGATAACGGTCGTAGCAGTCGCCGTTCTTGCCGATCGGGATGTCGAAATCCATCTCGGAATAGCACTCATAAGGCTGCGATTTGCGCAGGTCCCAGGCGGCGCCCGAACCGCGCACCATCACGCCCGAAAAGCCCCAGGCCCAGGCATCCGCCAGCGACACTGTGCCGATATCGACATTGCGCTGTTTGAAGATGCGGTTGCCGGTCAAAAGCGCGTCGAGATCGTCGATCGACTTCAGGAACGGGTCGATCCATTTGCCGATGTCCTCGACCAGCTTCTGCGGCAGGTCCTGGTGCACGCCGCCCGGACGGAAATAGGCCGCATGCATGCGCGAACCTGAGGCGCGCTCATAGAACACCATCAGCTTTTCGCGTTCGACGAACCCCCACAGCGGCGGCGTCAGCGCGCCAATGTCCAGCGCCTGCGTCGTCACATTGAGGATGTGCGACATGATGCGGCCGAGCTCGGCATAGAGCACGCGGATCAGCTGGCCTCGCTTCGGCACCTCGATACCGAGGAGCCGTTCGGCCGCGAGCGCGAAGGCGTGCTCCTGGTTCATCGGCGCGCAATAGTCCAGTCGGTCGAGATAAGGCACCGCCTGCAGATAGGTCTTGTGCTCGATCAGCTTCTCGGTGCCGCGATGCAGGAGCCCGATATGCGGATCGACGCGGTCGACCACTTCGCCGTCTAGCTCCAGCACCAGGCGTAAAACGCCATGCGCCGCAGGATGCTGCGGACCGAAGTTGATATTGAAGTTGCGGACGGAGGTTTCAGCCATTTACTGCTTTGCCTTCTCGTCGCCCGGCAGGACATAGTCCGTCCCTTCCCACGGCGACAAAAAATCGAAATTGCGAAATTCCTGCTTCAATTCCACAGGCTCGTAGATCACGCGCTTGGCCTCGTCGTCGTAGCGAACCTCGACGAAGCCGGTCAGCGGGAAATCCTTGCGCAGCGGATGCCCCTCGAAACCGTAGTCGGTGAGGATGCGGCGCAGATCAGGATGACCCGAGAACAGCACGCCGTAGAGATCGTAGGTTTCTCGCTCGAACCAGTCGGCACCCGGATAGACGGCGGTCAGCGACGGCACCAGCGTCTCCTCGTCGGCCTGGACCTTGAGACGAATGCGGACATTCTGCTTCGGCGACAGAAGGTGATAGACGACGTCGAAGCGCCTGGCCCGCGACGGATAGTCGGCGCCGCAAACGTCGATGATCGAGATGAACTGACAGCGCGGATCGTCGCGCAGGAAGGTCGCCACCTCGATCAGATTGCCCGGATCGACGGACACCGTCAGCTCGCCATAGGCAAGCACGGCTTCGCCGATGCGGCCGGAGAGCTTCTCGCCGAGATAGGTGGAGAGTTCGTTCAACGCCTGGGTCATCGGCTCACCGTTCGATCGTGCCGGTGCGGCGGATCTTCTTCTGCAGAAGGAGAATGCCGTAGAGCAGCGCTTCAGCGCTCGGCGGGCAGCCGGGCACATAGATATCGACCGGCACGACGCGGTCGCAGCCGCGCACCACCGAATAGGAATAGTGGTAGTAGCCGCCGCCATTGGCGCACGAGCCCATCGAGATGACGTAGCGCGGCTCGGGCATCTGGTCGTAGACCTTGCGCAGCGCCGGCGCCATCTTGTTGGTCAGCGTGCCGGCCACGATCATGATGTCGGACTGGCGAGGGGACGCGCGCGGCGCGACGCCGAATCGCTCCGAGTCGTAACGCGGCATCGAGGTGTGGATCATCTCGACCGCGCAGCAGGCGAGGCCGAAGGTCATGAACATCAGCGAGCCGCTGCGCGCCCAGGTGATGAGCGCTTCGGTCGAGGTGACAAGGAAACCCTTGTCGGCCAATTCATTGTTGATTTCGAGGAAGAAGGGATCGTCCTCCCCCACCGGCCTGCCGGTGTTGGGGTCGATGATGCCCTTGGGCTTCGGCGCGACGAGGGTGCCTGAACTGTCGTTCAATCCCATTCCAGCGCTCCTTTTTTCCATTCATAGGCAAAGCCGATGGTCAGCACCGCCAGGAACACCATCATCGACCAGAAGCCGAGCATGCCGAGCTTGGAGAAGGACACCGCCCATGGAAACAGGAAGGCGACCTCGAGATCGAAGATGATGAACAGGATCGACACCAGATAGAAGCGGATGTCGAATTTCATGCGGGCGTCGTCGAACGAGTTGAACCCGCATTCGTAAGCGGAAAGCTTTTCCGGGTCGGGATTGCGGTACGCCACCAGGAAGGGGGCGACGATAAGCGCCAGACCAACGACCATCGCCACGGCGATGAACAGGACGATGGGCAGATAGGAACTCAGGAGTGCGCTCATGCGGCGACTTTCCTTCGGCGGGGCAGTTCACTTTGATTACAGCAACGAACTCTAATGCGGAAGCGTGACAGTTTAACCGCTGAACCGTTTTAGGGGGCCTATGCTGCAACGCGGCGAGGGTTAGCGCAGCGGTTTCGGTGACGCAAGTCAAACCTTGTTCAAAATCCGGCCCTGGACGCCATATCGGAAGAAACTGGTCTCATCCGCTCCTGTTTGATTTCCTTCATTTTTTACTCCACTTTTCTCTCCTGACACATCTCCCGCCATTTGCCTGCTAGCATCGCCGGAATCACCGGCTAAAAAGCCAACAAATGATCGGGGCAAAGGCACCTTGATGAAGGAGAAAATCTCGCTCGCCATGGCCAGGCGCATCGCGCTCGGCGCCCAGGGGTTTAACGACCCCCGGCCCGGTGGAGTTCCGGATCGCCGCCACCTTGCGCGCGTGCTTTCGCGAACCGGCCTATTGCAGATCGACTCCGTAAGCGCCGTGGTGCGCGCTCATTATATGCCGCTCTATTCGCGCCTCGGCCCCTACCCGCTTGCGCTGCTCGATAACGCCGCGGTGACGCGCAAGCGCACCGTCTTTGAATATTGGGCGCATGAGGCGTCTTTCCTGCCCGTCCAGACCTATCCCCTGATGCGCTGGCGCATGCAGCGCGCCGAGCAGGGCGACGAGATGTATCTCGGTCTGGCGAAATGGGGCCGTGAACGCAAGGAGATGATCTACGAGATCTACGCGCAAGTCGCCGAACGCGGGCCGATCGCCGCCTCCGACATCGAAGGCCACAAAGGCAATGGCGGCTGGTGGGGCTGGAGCGAGGCCAAGCACGCCTTTGAATGGCTATTCTGGGCCGGCCGCATCACCACCGCCTACCGGCGCGGCTTCGAACGCTATTACGACCTGCCCGAGCGCGTTTTGCCGCAGGCGGTGCTCGATCTGCCCGTGCCCTCGGTCGAGGACGCGCATCGCGAATTGCTGCGCATTTCCGCCCGCGCCCATGGCATCGCGACTTATGGCGATCTGCGCGACTATTTCCGCCTGGCGCCGGGCGACACGAAGGACCGCATCGAGGAATTGGTCGAAACTGGCGAATTGCTGCCGATACGCGTCCAAGGCTGGGACAAGACCGCCTATCTCCACAAGGACGCGCGCATTCCGCGCCGTATCGAGGCCCGCGCCCTGCTCGCGCCCTTCGATCCGGTCGTCTTCGCACGCACCCGAACGGAGAAACTCTTCGACTTCCGCTATCGCATAGAGATCTACACGCCGGCCGAAAAGCGCCAATATGGCTATTATGTGCTGCCGTTCCTGCTCGGCGACCGGATCGTCGCGCGCGTCGATCTCCGGGCCGATCGGCCGGCGAGTGTGCTGCGCGTCCATGCCGCTTACGCCGAGGGCGGCGCGCCGCCTGAGACAGCCGCCCAACTCTTCGACGAGTTGAAGCAGATGCAGGCATGGCTCGGCCTGGAGGCGATCGAAGTCACGCCGGCCGGCGACCTTGGTCCAGCGCTGGCCGACATCGAGATGTCGTAGCCGCGCGTTGACAGGCACCCAGCCGTAAGCCTAAATCCGCAGCAGACGGTCTTCTCCCGGCAAAGGGAGGAGCCAAGAGGGAATGCGGTGCGGGCAAGAATGCCCAAATCCGCGGCTGTCCCCGCAACTGTAAGCGACGAGCCTCGGCCGAAAACCACTGGGATGTTCCCGGGAAGGCGGCATTCAAGGCGACGACTCGCGAGCCAGGAGACCTGCCGTCTGAGACTTAAAGTATCCGAATGCCCGGCGGGTTTTCCGGGCAAGGAGCCCTGGTTTGGACAGCAACGGCAGTTTTCCGGCTAGAACAGCGGACATTTCGTCCGAGCGCGACGACGCGCCGGCGGACGTCACCATCATCGTCTGCTCCTCGTGTCGCGATGAGACTGGCTCGGACGCACATCCGCGGGCTGGCGCCATTCTTGCAGAAGATACGCGCCGCGCCGCTTCGGGCGAAAACATGCGCATCCGTACCGTCGAATGTCTCGGCAATTGCAAGCGCCGCCTGAGCGCCGCACTCCTGCGCGACGGCTGCTGGAGCTATGTCTTCGGCGATCTGGAGACGACCAGCGGCCCAGACCTCATCGCCGGCGCAAAACTCTTCGCCACCTCGACCGATGGCCTCATTCCCTGGCGCGGCCGGCCCGACTCCCTCAAGCGCGGCCTCGTTGCCCGCATCCCTCCCCTCGACATGCTGAAGGACTGACCATGAACGCCCCAGCCGCCAACCTCTCCCGTGTTCCCTGCACCGTCGTCACCGGCTTCCTCGGCGCCGGCAAGACGACGCTGATCCGTAACCTGGTCGAAAACGCCAAGGGCAAGCGGCTGGCCATCATCGTCAACGAGTTCGGCGATGTCGGCATCGACGGCGAGATCCTGAAAGGCTGCGGCGTCGATGCCTGCCCGGAGGAAAACATCGTCGAGCTCGCCAATGGCTGCATCTGCTGCACCGTCGCCGACGACTTCGTTCCGGCGCTCGACCAGATCCTCTCGCGCACGCCGAGGGTCGACCACATCCTGATCGAGACCTCGGGTCTCGCTCTGCCGAAGCCGCTCGTCCAGGCTTTCCAGTGGCCGACGGTGAAGAGCCGCGTCACGGTCGACGGGGTCATCGCCGTGGTCGACGGCCCGGCGTTGGCCGACGGCCGCGTCGCCTCCGACATGGATGCGCTGCAGGCCCAGCGCGCCGCGGACGGCTCGCTCGACCATGACGATCCGGTCGAGGAGGTGTTCGAGGACCAGATCGCCTGCGCCGACCTGATCATCCTGTCGAAAAGCGACCTGATGGACGCGGCGGGCTCGGCTCGCGCCAACGCCGTCATCGGCAAGCATGTGGCGCGCGCGGTCAAGGTGGTGCCGACCGCCCAGGGAAAGGTCGATCCGTCCGTGCTGCTCGGCCTCGGCCTCGCCGTCGAGGATGACATCGAGAACCGCAAGACCCATCACGACAACGAGCTCGACCACGAGCATGACGATTTCGATTCCTTCGTCATCGACATCCCGTCGATCTCGAATCCGGACGAACTGGCAAAGCGCGTCGCCACCGCGGCCGAGCAGGAAAACGTGCTGCGCGTCAAAGGCTTCGTCGAAGTCGGCGGCAAGCCGATGCGTCTTCTGCTGCAGGCCGTCGGCCCCCGCGTCAACCACTATTACGACCGCGCCTGGACGGCTGAGGACGACCGCCGCTCGCGGCTCGTCGTCATCGGCCTCAAGGGGCTGAACCGCCCGGCGATCGAACGTATTCTCGCCGGCTGAGCCCAACACGAACAACGATGCATATCCTCACCACGACATCCGCTTCGCTCGACGATCTCGCCGAGCCGATCGATCTCAGGCAGACGCCTGCGGATGTCGTGGCGCTGTCTTTCACCGACAGCGATCTCGCCGGCCTGGCCGCCGCATGGAAAGCGGACGCGGACCGGCTGCCCTCGATGCGGCTGGCAGCACTGGGCGATCTCCGCCATCCGATGTCGGTCGACCTGTGGATCGACAGCGTCGCCCGCCGCGCCAGGGTCATCCTGGTCCGCATCCTCGGTGGCTATGATTGGTGGCGCTATGGCTGTGACCAACTCTCGGCAGTGGCGCGCGAGCGCGGCATCAAGCTCGCGCTGCTGCCCGGCGAAAGCCATGACGAGGACCAGCGGCTGATCGAAGGCTCGACCCTGCCGCGCGCCGAGTTGGACGCCCTGCTTGGCTATTTCCGCGAAGGCGGCCCGGCCAATATGAGCGCGCTGGTATGGAGATTGGCGAGGCTTGCGGGGTCGGATGCGGCCGTGGCCGAGCCGGTCGGTGTGCCGAAAGCCGGGTTTTATGAGCCGGGTCTGGGAGTTGTGGAAAAACCAGTCCTATCGAGCGTTGGCGATCCGTCGCCCCCCTCTCTGTCCTGCCGGACAAAGAGGGGGGCGACGGAACTCGACGCTGGCAACCTCAGCACCCCGGTCATCCCCATCCTCTTCTATCGCTCGATGCTGCTTGCTGCCGACGTCGCGCCCATCGACGCGCTGGTGGAGGCGCTGCGCTCGGAAGGCCTGGCCCCGGTCCCGATCTTCGTTTCGAGCCTCAAAGACCCGGCATCCCTGGCCTTCGTCGAAAACGCCCTCGCCTCACTGAACCCATCCGCCATCATCGCCGCCACCGCCTTCGCCTCCGGAGCGGAACCCGGCGCCGAAACCCTGTTCGACCGCGCCGGCGTGCCGGTCTTCCAGGTGATCGTCGCCACGACAAGGCGCGAGGTCTGGGAAAAGAACCAGCGCGGCCTGGCGCCCGCCGATCTCGCCATGCATGTCGTCCTGCCCGAGCTCGACGGCCGCATCCTTGCCGGTGCGATCTCCTTCAAGGGCGAGGTCGAGACCGATCCGGCGCTGGCCTTCCGCGCCTTCGCCAATCGGCCGGAAGCAGACCGGGTTGCGCAAGTTGCCCGGCGCATCGCGGCGTTCGTTCGCCTGCAGCGGACGGAGCGGGCAAAGCGCAAGCTGGCAATCCTGATCCCCGACTATCCGAGCGCGCCCGGACGGACCGGCTACGCTGTCGGGCTTGATGTGCCGTCGAGCGTGCTCGCCATGCTGCAGGACCTGAAAGAACAGGGCTATGCGGTTGACGGGATTCCGCAATCGCCGCGCGCGTTGCTGGATGTGCTGGAGCGCAGCGGCGGCGGGATGGGGCTGGAGGATTATCTCGACTTCTCCAAGGGTCTGCCGGTTGAGGCGATGGCTGCCATCGAAGCAGCGTGGGGAAAGGCAGAAGGGACAGGTCTGCGCGAGGCCTCGCGCCAACCTTCACAAACGAACCCCGCTAGCTTCCCCTTCCGCGCCGCAACCTTCGGCAATGTCACCGTGGCGCTCGCCCCCGACCGTGGCCGCTCCGCCGATCGCCGCGCCGATTATCACGACCCGACCCTCCCCCCGCGCCACGAACTGATCGCCTTCGGGCTCTGGCTGCAGAAATCGCTCGGCGTTCACGCCATCGTCCATGTCGGCGCCCACGGCACGCTGGAATGGCTGCCGGGCAAGACGGTCGCGCTTTCCGACACCTGCTTCCCCGAGATCGTCACCGGCGCGCTGCCGGTCATCTATCCCTTCATCGTCTCCAACCCCGGCGAGGCCGCACAAGCCAAGCGCCGCATCGCCGCCGTCACGCTCGGCCATCTGCCGCCGCCGCTGACCGGCGCCGCCGGCCTCGACGAGACGCAGCAGCGGCTCGAAAGGCTGGTCGACGAATACGCTCAGGCCGACGGCCTTGATCGCCGCCGCCGCGATCGGCTGGCCAGGCTCATTGTCGAGACCGCGCAGAAGTCCGGCCTGGCGACCGAAGCCGGCGTTGCCGGCACCGACGCACCCGACGAAGCGCTGCGCCGCATCGACGCCTGGCTCTGCGACCTCAAGGATTTCGCCGTCAAGGACGGGCTTCATGTCTATGGCCGCGCGCCGGAAGACGAAGCCGATCCGCTGCGCAAGCAAAGCGCCGAGGCGGAACGGACAGCGCTGCTCGCCGCGCTCGACGGCCGCCACATCAAGGCAGGCCCGGCCGGCGCGCCAGCGCGCGGCCGCTCCGACGTGCTACCCACCGGGCGCAACCTCTTCACCTCCGATCCGCGCACCATGCCGACGCCGACCGCCTATGAGCTCGGCCAGGCGGCAGCGGAAGAAGTGGTGCGCAGTTACATGCAGAGCCACGGCGACTGGCCGCGCTCGCTGGTCATCGACCTCTGGGGCTCGGCCTCTTTGCGCACCGGCGGTGAGGAGATCGCCCAAGGCCTGGCACTGATGGGCTGCCGGCCGCAATGGGACGCCGCTACCGGCCGCGTCACCGGCATAGAGGTGCTGCCGCCGGCAGCGCTCGGCCGCCCGCGCATCGACGTCACCTGGCGCATCTCCGGCCTGTTCCGCGACATGTTCCCGACCCAGATCGCGCTGATCGATGCGGCGGCCAATGCGGTCGCCTGCCGTGACGAGGACGATTCCGAAAACCCGCTCGCCGCCACGACCCGCGCCCGGGGCAAGGTCAGCCCGCGCATTTTCGGCACCTCGCCCGGCACCTATGGCGCCGGTATCGAGGATTTGCTGTCGCGCGGCGAATGGGGCGTGCGCGAGGAAATCGGCCGCGCCTATCTCGATGCCACCTCGCACGCTTATGGTGGCGCAGACGGCGAAGCCATTTCGGCTCCCGGCGCTTTCGAGGGCCGCATCGCCGAAGCTGATCTCCTCGTCCACACCGGCGACGACCCGGGCCGCGACATCCTCGAAGGCTCGGCCGACGTCGCCTTCATCGGCGGATTTTCGGCAGCACTCGCCGCGCTCGGCAGGAACGCCGACGTTATCGTGCTCGACACGACCGATCCGAAGAAACCGAAGCCACGCTCGGTCGGCGAGGCCGTTTCCCGCGTGGTGCGCGCCCGTGCCGTCAATCCACGCTTCATTGCCGGCCAGATGCGTCACGGCCCGCGCGGCGCCTCGGAATTCGCCGAGACGGTAGACCGCCTTGTCGGCTTCGCCGAGACCACGCACGCCATATCGGGCGCGCTGATCGAAGCGGTGCACGACGCCTATCTTGGCGACGCGAACGTTCGCGCCTTTATCCTGCGCGAAAACCCGGCGGCAGCAAAGGTCATCGCCGAGCGCTTCCTGGTGGCACGGCGGCGTGGCCTCTGGCACCCGCTCAGGAATTCCATCGACGACGATCTCGCGGCCTTGATTGCCGAGGCCCAGGCAAGCGGAGTGGCGCCATGAACGCCTTTTCGCGGCGCGGCGCCTGCCCTGCCCTCAGCGCGCCGATGCAGACCGGTGACGGGCTTCTCGTCCGGCTCAATCCCGTCGCTGGAGGACTTTTGCCCAAGTCGCTGATCGGACTCGCCGAATCCGCCTTGCGCCACGGCAATGGCATCATGGAAGTGACCGCGCGCGGCAGCCTTCAGATCCGCGGCCTGACGGCGGAAAGCGCGAGGCTGCTGGCAGGTGAGGTGGATGCGCTTGGCATCGCGGTGCGGAGCGGCGTGCCGGTCGAGACCGGGCCGCTGGCGGGCATCGATCCGCAGGAGATTGCCGATCCGCGCCCGTTGGCGGAGCGGATCAGGGCGGCGGTCGACGAGGTTGGGCTGATGGCACGGCTGGGACCGAAGGTGTCGGTGGTTGTCGATGGCGGCGGGCAGCTGAGCATGGACGCGGTGACGGCCGACGTGCGGCTTAGGGCGGTGCGGGCCGATGCGGGCGTCCAGTGGAGCGTGTCGGTTGCCGGCAGGGCGCGAACTGCGAAGCAGCTCGCGACGGTCGATGCGGATGCCGCACGCGACATCGCTGTGGCGGCGCTGAGGATGGTTGCTGAAAAAGGCCGCGAGGCGCATACTCACGATTTGTCGGAGAGACAGCTTAATTCACTCGCAAGTTGGCACTCCGTCACCCCCCTCTCTGTCCTGCCGGACATCTCCCCCTCAAGGGGGGAGATCGGCAGTTCCCGCGCCGGCTCTTCACCTTCAGCGTTGGAGATTGGCGAAAGCCGTGGTGACAAGGCAATCTCCCCCCTTGCGGGGGAGATGTCCGGCAGGACAGAGAGGGGGGCGCAGGAACGCCGGCCTCCGAGAAGTCCTATTGGCGCGTTCAAACTCAGCAAAAGCCACGCCCTCGGCATCGGCCTGCCCTTCGGCAGCATGCCGGCGCAAAATCTCATCGACCTTGCCACACGGGCTTCGCACCTCGGCGCCACCGAAATCCGCCTCGCGCCAAGCCGCGCCCTGCTCTTCCTCAGTCTTTCACCGTCCGTCTGCTCCATGCTCCTCGACACCGCCGCCGCCCTCGGCTTCGTCACCGCCCCCATCGACCCGCGGACCCGCATCGCCGCCTGTCCCGGCACGCCGGCCTGCGCCTCCGGTCGCATCGCCACCCGCGCCATCGCCGAAACCATTGCAAAACAAAGCTCCGACCTCCTCGACGCCTCGCTGACCCTCCACATTTCCGGCTGCGCCAAGGGCTGCGCGCATCCGGGTGCAGCGACGCTGACATTGGTCGGCGACGAAAACGGAGCCGGACTTGTCGTGGACGGAACGGCAAAGGCCCTTCCTGCCAGATACAGGCCGGGCTATGACGCCGCGCGCGGGGTCGCCGGCATCGCGGCGGCGGTCCGCCGCGAACGGCACCAAGGCGAAACCGCGGCTGCCTGCCTGGCAAGGCTCGGCGCGGCCGCCATCGCTGAACTCTATCGACGGAACTGAGTATGGCGGCCTACGATTACATTCACGACGGCACGGCGATCTATGAGCGCTCTTTCGCCATCATCCGCGCCGAAGCGGACCTGTCGCGCTTTTCCGAGGCGGAAGCCGATGTTGCGATCCGCATGATCCATGCCTGCGGCCAGGTCGAGGCCGCCAGCCATTTCGTGTTCTCGAACGGCTTCGTCGACGCTGCCCGCGCGGCCCTTGCCGCCGGCGCGCCGATCTTCTGCGATGCCGAGATGGTCGCTCACGGCGTCACGCGCGCCCGCCTGCCGGCCGGCAACGAGGTGATCTGCACGCTGCGCGACCCGCGCACGCACGAAATCGCCAGGGAAATCGGCAACACCCGCTCGGCCGCGGCCATCGACCTCTGGGGCGAACGGATAGCCGGATCGGTCCTTGCCATCGGCAATGCGCCGACCGCTCTCTTCTATCTGCTGGAAAAACTGCGCGACGGCGCGCCGAAACCGGCCGCGATCATCGGCATGCCGGTCGGCTTCGTCGGTGCCGCCGAATCCAAGGATGCGCTGGCCGAAAATTCCTACGGCGTGCCCTACGCCATCGTGCGCGGCAGGCTGGGCGGCAGCGCCATGACCGCCGCCGCGCTCAACGCATTAGCGAGGCCGGGCCTGTGAACGCTCTTCCTAAAGGCAGGCTCGTCGGCGTCGGCACTGGTCCCGGGGATCCCGAACTCCTGACGCTGAAGGCGGCGCGCGCGCTGGCAGAGGCCGACGTCGTCGCTTATTTCGCCAAGCGCGGCAACAACAGCAATGCGCGCGCCATCGTCGAGGCGCGCTTCCGGCCGGACATGATCGAGCTGCCGCTGCTCTATCCGGTGACGACCGAGATCGAGCGGGATCACGACGACTATCGCTCGCAGATCACCGACTTCTACGAGCGGTCCTCCGAACAGGTCGCCGAGCATCTCTGCGCCGGCAGGATGGTGGCAGTCCTGTCGGAAGGCGATCCGCTCTTCTACGGCTCCTACATGCACCTGCATGTGCGCCTCGCGCATCGCTTCCCGACCGAGGTCATTCCCGGCATCACCGCCATGTCAGGCTGCTGGTCGGCGACCGGCCTGCCGATCGTCCAGGGCGACGACGTGCTCACCGTGCTGCCCGGCACGATGAGCGAATTCGAGCTGACGCGGCGCCTCGCCGACACCGATGCCGCCGTGATCATGAAGGTCGGCCGCAACCTGCCAAAAATCCGCCGTGCGCTGGAAGCGACCGGCAAGCTGGCAAAGGCGGTCTATGTCGAGCGCGGCACCATGCCGGGCAGCGTCTCGATGCGGCTTGCCGAAAAGCCCGACGACAAGGCCCCCTATTTCGCCATCGTGCTGGTCGCAGGCTGGTCGGCCAGGCCCGGAGCCCCCGGGGCAAAGCCATGAGCGGCCGCCTCACAGTCATCGGCCTTGGCCCCGGCAATGCCGATCAGGTCACGCCGCAGGCAAGCCATGCCGTGGCCGAGGCTTCCTTTTTCTATGGCTACAAGCCCTATCTCGACCGGCTTGAGCTGCGGCCTGATCAGACCCGCATTGCTTCCGACAATCGCGAGGAGCTTGCCCGTTCCAACGAAGCGCTGGCCAAGGCAGCCGAAGGCCACAACGTCGCTGTCGTTTCCGGCGGCGATCCCGGCGTCTTCGCCATGGCTGCGGCCGTCTGCGAAGCGATCGAAGTCGGGCCGCCCGAGTGGCGAGCCATTGACGTCTCGGTCGTTCCCGGCGTCACCGCCATGCTTGCGGTCGCCGCCCGCATCGGCGCGCCGCTCGGCCATGATTTCTGCGCCATCTCGCTCTCCGACAATCTGAAGCCCTGGGAACTGGTCGAGCTGCGCCTGCTAGCGGCGGCCGGCGCCGGCTTCGTCATCGCGCTTTATAACCCGATCAGCAAGGCGCGCCCCTGGCAGCTTGGCCGCGCCTTCGAATGCCTGAAGGCGATCCTGCCCGGCACCACGCCGGTGATCTTCGGCCGCGCCGCCGGCCGGCCGGACGAGCGCATCGAGGTGGTTCTGCTGGCGGATGCCGATGCGGCAAAGGCCGATATGGCGACCTGCATCATCATCGGCTCGCCCGAGACCCGGATCATCAAGCGCGGCGAAAGGCCGGCGCTGGTCTATACGCCGCGCTCGGCAACGGGGTCGAAAAGATGATCGACCACCCCGGCCAGTGCATCGACGGTTTCAGCCGAGGGAACGTCCGGCAAGGTTGGGCGGCGGATCATGACCACCTCGATGCCGAGCGCGCGCGCCGCGACGATCTTGCCGTGGGTAGCAGCGCCGCCGCTGTTCTTGGAAACGACCGCGTCGATCCTGTATTTTTCGAGCAGCGCCCGTTCATCCGCTTCGGCAAACGGCCCGCGCGCCAGGAGGTACTGCGCATCCGGCACCGCGAGCGCCGGATCGACCGGATCGACGCTGCGGATCAGATAGCGGTGCTGCGGAGCAGCTTCGAAGGCGCCCGCCTCCTGCCGGCCGATCGCCAGGAAGACGCGGCGTGGCGCCGTGCCAAGTGCTTCAACCGCTTCCGCGACACTGTCCACCAGCGTCCAGCGATCGCCCGCGACAGGCTCCCAGCCGGGACGCCTCAGCGCAAGGATTGGCACATCGGCTTGCCTGGCCGCTTTGGCAGCGTTGGCCGAAATGCGCGCCGCGTATGGGTGCGTGGCGTCGATCAGCAGGTCGACATGCTCCCCGCGAAGATAGGCGGCCAACCCGTCCGCGCCGCCGAAGCCGCCGGTACGCACGGGCACGCCTTGCGCCATGGGACTTTCGGTTCGCCCGGCCAACGACAGCGTGACCGAGAAATCCTTGCGATGGGCGAGCTTTCCCGCCAGCTGCCGGGCTTCGGTCGTTCCGCCGAGGATCAGGATACGGTGGGTCATCATGCCTGCTAAGGATCCGCTCGCCGTCAAATCCACCTCAAGGTGGCTCACCATCGTCGGCATCGGCGAGGACGGTGTAGCGGGTCTCGGCGACGAGGCCAAGCAGCGCATTGCGCAGGCTGAAGTCGTCTTCGGCGGCAAGCGGCACCTCGCCCTCATCGTGTCACTATTGAAAGGCGAAGCCCGCCCTTGGCCGACGCCGTTCGATGCCGAAATGCGTGACGTGCTGGCGCTCAAAGGCAAAAAAATATGCGTGCTAGCTTCCGGCGACCCATTCTTCCATGGCGTCGGCGTGACGCTGGCACGCAAAGTCAAACCGGAGCAAATGCTTGTCCTGCCGGCGCCCTCCTCGCTGTCGCTTGCCGCCTCCCGCCTCGGCTGGGCGCACGACGTGGAGACCATTTCGCTGCACGGCCATTCGATCGACCTGATCCGGCCCTTGCTGCACCCCGGCACGCGCATCCTGGCGCTCACATCGGACGGCGACGCACTGGCAGCCATCGCCAAACTGCTGGATGAACTCGGCTTCGGCCCTTCGCGATTGACGATCCTTGAGGCGCTGGGCGGTCCGGGCGAAACGCGTCGCACCGTTCGCGCCGATGCCTTTGACCTCAAAAACATCAACCCGCTCAACGTGCTGGCGCTCGAAATTGAATCGACGCCCGATGCGCGCGTCCTGCCTTTGACGGTTGGCCTTGCCGACCATCTGTTCGAGCATGACGGCCAGATCACCAAACGCGAGATCCGCGCCATCACGCTGTCCGCGCTGGCGCCGAGGCGCGGCGAGTTGCTGTGGGACATCGGCGCCGGTTCCGGCTCGATCGGCATCGAGTGGATGCTGGCGCATTCCTCGCTGCGCGCCATCGCCATCGAGGCCGACGGCGAACGCGCCGCCCGCATCGCCCGCAATGCCGCGCATTGCGGCGTGCCCGGCCTTGTCGTGGTCGAAGGCGCGGCGCCCAAGGCATTCGGCAAGCTGGAAACACCCGACGCTATTTTCATCGGCGGCGGCGGCAGCGATGCCGGCGTGCTGGAGAAAGCCGTCAAGGCGCTGCGTGCCGGCGGCCGGCTGGTCGCCAACGCGGTGACACTGGAGATGGAGGCGCTGCTGCTCGACCAGCACGTCAGGCGCGGCGGCGATCTCACCCGCATCGCCCTCTCGCGCGCCGCACCGGTCGGGTCCATGCAGGCCTGGCGACCGGCGATGCCGGTGACGCAGTGGAGCTGGGTGAAGCCATGATGGTCGCGGGCATCGGCAGCCGAAAAGGCGTTGGCGTTGAAGACGTGCTCGCGGCGATAGAAACCGCGCTCGAAGCGCATGGTCTGGCGATGACGGCGCTTTCGGCTCTGGCAACCGGCGAAATCAAGCGCGACGAACAGGCAATCTTCCTTGCCGGTCGCGACCTCGACCTCCCCGTGCTCGTCATCTCCGACGCTGCTCTGCAAGCCGTCTCGTCCAGCACGATCAGCCAATCCGAAGTGTCGCAGGCCCACGCCGGCACGCCGTCGGTTTCGGAGGCCTCAGCCCTGGCAGCGGCGGGTAAAGGTGCAAAACTGCTCGGACCGCGCACAGCGCTCGGTCCTGTCACCTGCGCCATCGCACTTGGCGGAGATGCCGCTTGACCGTCCACTTCATCGGCGCCGGACCGGGCGCGGCCGACCTCATCACCTTGCGTGGCAGCCGCCTGCTGGCATCCTGCCCGGTGTGTCTTTATGCCGGTTCGATCGTCGCCCCGGAGCTGCTGGAACATTGCGCGCCCGGCACCAGACTGATCGACACCGCGCCGATGTCGCTCGACGAGATCGAGGCTGAGTATGTCGCTGCCCACAAAGCTGGCCACGACGTCTCCCGCCTGCATTCCGGCGACCTCTCGGTGTGGAGCGCGGTGGCCGAGCAGATCAGGCGGCTGGAAAAACACGGCATCCCTTACACGCTCACGCCCGGCGTGCCCTCCTTCGCGGCGGCAGCGGCAGCGCTTCGCCGTGAGCTCACCATTCCCGAACTCGCGCAAAGCCTGGTGCTGACGCGTGTTTCCGGCCGCGCCTCGAAAATGCCGCCGGGCGAGACGCTCGCCGGCTTCGGCCGCACCGGCGCCACGCTTGCCATCCACCTCGCCATCCATGCCATCGATCGCGTCGTCGCGGATCTGACGCCGTTCTACGGAGCCGAATGCCCGGTCGCGGTCGTCTTCCGCGCTTCCTGGCCGGACGAGCGCATCCTGACCGGCACGCTTGGTACGATCGAAGCGCTACTGGCGGAAAACCCGATGGAACGCACGGCGATCATCTTCGTCGGCAGCGCGCTTGCAGCGCAGGATTTCGGCGAAAGCTCATTGTACGACGCCCACTACCAGCGGCGTTTTCGCGGACGGGACGGATTGTGAACGGCAGCGCCAACAGAAGCGGACGGGCAACGGTCGAGCAGGCGCTGGCGCGGCTGAACTTCAAGCCGCGAGAGCTTGAGCCCGGCCATGTCTGGCTGGCCGGCGCCGGCCCCGGCGATCCCGGCTGCCTGACGCTGGAGGTGCTGGCCGCACTCGGGCAATGCGACGCGCTGGTCTATGACGCGCTGGTCTCGCCCGATGTCGTGGCGGTCGCCGAAGGCGCAGAGCTTTTCTACGCCGGAAAACGCGGCGGCCAGCCTTCGATGAAGCAGGATGACATCAACGCCCTGCTGGTGCGGCTGGCGCGTGAAGGCCGTCGTGTCGTGCGCCTCAAGGGCGGTGACCCCTATATTTTCGGCCGCGGCGGCGAAGAGGCTTTGGCGCTCGCAGGCGAAAACATCCCATTCCGGGTGCTCTCCGGTCTCACCTCCGGTCTCAGCGCGCTTGCCGCCACCGGCATTCCCGCCACCATGCGCGGCATCAACAAGGCCATTGTCCTCGCCACCGGCCACGCCGCCGGCACCGCTGACGACATCGACTGGGCAGCGATCGCCCGCACCGGCCAGCCGGTTGTCGTCTATATGGGCATGGCTAACCTACCGATTATCGCAGCCGCCCTGCTCAAGGGCGGTCTCGCACCGTCGACTCCCGCGGCGGTGATCGTCGCCGCGACCACGCCGCAGGAGCGCATTGTCGTCGCGACGCTGGCGACCATCGCCGACGAGGCCACCGCCGCCGGGCTTGCCTCGCCGGCGCTGATCGTCGTCGGCGGCATTGTCGCCATGCGCGCGGCACTGGCGGGTCAGACATGACGGCGCGCGCGATCATCATCGGCGCGCCGCGCTCGGGCTCGGGCAAGACCAGCGTCACCATCGGCCTGTTGCGCGCGCTCGCCCGGCGTGGACTGAAGGTGCGAGGCGCGAAATCCGGGCCGGACTATATCGACCCGGGCTTCCACACCGCCGCCACGGGCCTCTCCGGCGTCAATCTGGACAGTTGGGCGATGTCGCCTTCCCTGCTCAACGCGCTGGCAACGCAGGCAACGGATGATGCCGAATACATCATCCTGGAAAGCGCGATGGGCCTGTTCGACGGCATTCCCGCTCCCGAGGGCCGTTCAGGCTCGGCCGCCGATCTTGCCCGGCTCTACGGCCTGCCGGTGCTGCTGGTGCTCGACGTTTCCGGGCAATCGACCACGGCCGCCGCCGTCGCCAAAGGTTTTGCCACTTACGATCCGGCCGTGCGCATGGCCGGCGTCGTGCTCAACCGCCTCGGCAGCGAACGTCACCGGCGGCTGTCGGGCGATGCGATCGAGGCGATCGGCCTGCCGGTGGTTGGCGCCATCCTGCGCGATCCGACGCTCAACCTGCCGGAGCGGCATCTCGGCCTCGTCCAGGCCGGCGAATACGAGAACCTGATGGCGCATCTCGACCGGCTGGCCGACATGGTCGAGAAGTCGCTCGACATCGACGCCATCCTGACGCTGGCGAGGCCGCTGGAACCGTCGGCCGGCAACTTCGGCGATGCATTGCAGCCGCCCGGGCAGCGCATCGCGCTGGCGGAGGATGCCGCCTTCACCTTCCTCTATCCGCATGTCGCCACGCATTGGCGCAAGGCCGGCGCCGAGATCGTGCCTTTCTCGCCGCTTGCCGACGACGCTCCTTCGCAGGACTGCGAGGTCTGCTGGCTGCCCGGCGGCTATCCCGAACTGCATGCCGGCAAGCTGGCGGCCGCGACGAACTTCCAGGCAGGAATGGCGCGCTTCGCGACGACGAAGCCGGTACATGGCGAGTGCGGCGGCTTCATGGTGCTCGGCGAAGTGCTGGAGGATGCGGACGGGCAAAGCCACAAGATGCTCGGCCTGCTCGGACATTCGACCAGCTTCGCCAAGCGCAAGATGAACCTCGGCTATCGCGAGGCGCGGCTGCGCGCCTCCTGCCCGCTGGGCCCCGAGGGCACGTTGATCCGCGGCCACGAATTCCACTATGCGCAGATGCTGGCTGCCGGCAATGACGAGCCGCTGGCCGACCTTGCCGACGGCCAGGGCAATCCGCTCGGCGCTTCCGGCTACCGGCGCGGCCATGTCAGCGGTACCTTCTTCCATGCCATTGCGAGGGGCGCATGAGCGGGCCTTCCGCACCCCGGCAAGTGCTCGACGATATCGGCCTCAGCCTCGTCTTCTTCACCAGGCTGAGGCTTCCCTCGATCGATTTCGGCGGCCGCAGCCTTGCCGACGCGATCTGGGCGGCGCCCTTTGCCGGTCTCGCGGTGGCGATCATCGGCGCGCTCGTCTATGCCATCGCTACGGTCTTCGGCCTCGCCATCGGACCGGCCTCGGCACTCGCGCTTGCCGCGACGATGCTGGTCACCGGCTGCCTGCACGAGGATGGGCTTTCCGACATCGCCGACGGCTTCGGCGGCGGCAGGACACGCGACAGGAAACTGGAGATCATGCGCGACAGCCGCATCGGCGCCTATGGCGCCGCGGCGCTCGGCGTCTCGCTGCTCATCCGCTGGAGTGCGCTTTCGGAGCTGGCCGGCCCCGGCCACGTCTTTCTGGCGTTGCTCGCCGCGCATGCCGCTTCGCGTGGCCTGTTCGGCAGCTTCATGCACCTTCTGCCCCCTGCCCGCAGCGACGGACTGTCGGCGGGCGCCGGCGCCGTCGCGGCCGAGACCGCCATCGTCGGTGTGGCCCTCGGCGCAGTGGCGCTACTGGCGCTCGGTCTCGGCGGCGCCATCGCGGCGCTGATCCTGCTCGGCCTGCTGTTTGCCGCGTTCCGCGCGCTTTGCCTCAGCCAGATCGGCGGCCAGACCGGCGACACGATCGGCGCGCTGCAGCAGCTTGGCGAGATCGCGGTGCTGCTTACCGCTTCCGTTTGCCTTTCTTGATTCTTTTTGGAGACCTTGCCCCCATGTCCACCCAATCAACTTCCTTCAATTCGCTCGAAGATCTTCGCGCAGCCTGCCTCGATCTGCCTGCCGGCAGCGACACCGCGGCAAGCGCCGTCGCTCGCCGCCAGGAAACGCTGACCAAGCCGCCGGGCAGTCTCGGCCGGCTGGAAACCATTGCCGCCTGGCTGGCGCGCTGGCAGGACCGCGACATGCCGAAGCTCGATGCCGTGAAAGTCTTCGTGTTCGCCGGCAACCACGGCGTCACCGCGCAGGGCGTGTCGGCCTATCCGTCGGAAGTCACTGTCCAGATGGTGGCGAATTTCGCCGGCGGGGGTGCTGCCATCAACCAGCTCGCACGCATTGCAGGCGCCAGGCTCGACGTCATCCCGCTCGATCTCGATCACCCGACCGGCGATTTCACGATAGCGCCGGCTATGGACGAGAAAGCGTTCCTCGCCGCCGTCTCGGCCGGCTACGATGCCGTGACCGACGATCTCGACCTCGTCTGCTTCGGCGAGATGGGCATCGGCAACACCACGCCGGCAGCGGCGATCTCGACCGCCCTCTTCGGCGGCGGCGCTGAAAAATGGACCGGACGCGGCACCGGCGTCGACGACGCAGGCCTGATCCGCAAGATCACCGCCATCGAGGCAGGCCTCAAGCGTCACGCCGATTCGCTCTCCGACCCTTTGAAGATCGCGGCTGCCCTTGGCGGGCGTGAGCTTGCAGCGATCCTCGGCGCCACGCTCGCCGCGCGCAAAAACAACGTGCCGGTGCTGCTCGACGGCTTCGTCTGCACCGCCGCCGTCGCGCCGCTGGCAAGATTGCATCCGACCGGCCTCGCCCACACCATCGCCGCCCATGTCTCCGCCGAGGCCGGCCATCGCCGACTGCTCGAAGCGCTCGGCCTGCCACCGCTGCTCGATCTCGGCATGCGGCTCGGCGAAGGCTCCGGCGCCTGCCTTGCCGTCAACATCGTCCGCTCGGCGCTTGAATGCCACGCGAGGATGGCGAGCTTCGCCGAGGCAGGTGTGTCGGAAAAATAAAAATCGGTCGAAATTTCAGCACTATTGAAACATCGAAATAACGTCATCTTGATTATTCCATGAGACGTAGATGTCTCACGGGAGATCGATCGATGTATTTGAATTATCTAATATCCGCTGCAATTGTTGTTGCAGCGGCTTCGCCGGCCTTGTCCCAGGACCAATATGTTCGCCCTCTTCGTCCGGGTGAAGACGGGTCGGCCAGGATCCAATCCTCGATCTCGATGACCTTTCCGGTCAAGGATGACGACGACGCTGCCACGCAGCAGCAGGTCGCGCTTCGCTCCTTCTACAAGGTCGCGGCGGGCAGTTGCGCCATGGTGCTCGAGACCGTCGCCGATACATGCGAGATCGCCGGGATGAGCACCAATCTCAACGCCAGGGATCGCAACATCGGCGGTTACGGCGGATCGCAGCTCACGGTGAGCGGCCAGATCACGATGAAGGTCAAGTTCAAGGCGAACCTCGGCAAGCCGGCACCCTAGGCGCCGTTGCAGTCTACTCGTTGTTTTTATGAGAAGATTTTGGTGGGTGTGCACAGGATCGAACTGTGGACCCGCTGATTAAGAGTCAGCTGCTCTACCAACTGAGCTACACACCCACACCGCCGGGAAAACCCAGCGTCGGCGGGCATATAGCCGCCGGTTTCGGGGATGTCCAGCCCTGCCGGATCATTTCCCGACAAATCGCCGAATTGCCGCAGGCGTCAAACAAAAAGCCTGCCTTCCGCCACCTTGATGGCGTGGCCGCCGATGCGCGCGGAGACCAGTTTTCCGGCCTCGACGTTGAGCTCGAGCCGGATGCGCGACGGCCTGCCCATTTCCAGCCCCTGCTCGATCCAGAGCTGTGAGGTGCCGTCGGTCGGGGCGTCGAAATGCATGATGGCGCCGGCGAAGGCCGCCGCGGCCGAGCCGGTTGCGGGGTCTTCGTAGGACGGATTGCCGGGCACGATCATGCGCACATGAAAAGCGCTGTCGTGATGCACCGTCTCACGGCAATAGACGTACGGGCTGGCCATGGCCCATTCGCTCTTGCGGGGTGCCAATTCCGACCACGCCTGGTTGTCGAGCCTGATCTTGTTCGCCTCCTCCAGCCCGGCAACGGGAACAGTCACATAAGGCACGCCGGCCGACCAGAAGGCGACGCGGTGATTCTCGAAGCCGATCTCGTGCGGGGCAAGGCCGAGCGCCGCGCCGATCGCCTCGGGATCGGCCTTGAGCTCCAACGGCTCCGGCAGTTTCGCCAGATCGAACTCAGCGAAGGTCGAGCCGTCATGCTTGCTCACCGCGCAACGCACCGGTCCGATATTCTCCTCCAGCACGAAGATGCCGGTCGCCTCGCCGGCGAGTTCGGCCAGCGCGATCGCCGAACCGACCGTCGGATGCCCCGCGAAAGGCATTTCATAATCGGGCGTGAAGATGCGGATACGGTTGCGGTGCTTTGGATTGTCGGCCGGCAGCACGAACACCGTCTCGGAAAGATTGAATTCGCGCGCGACCGCCTGCATGCCGGCAGTGTCGAGCCCATCGCTGTCGAGCACCACCGCAAGCGGGTTTCCGGCCAGCCTTTCGGTGGTAAACACATCGTAAAGCAAGTAATTGCGCGCCATGGAGAAAACCTTTCGCTCCGCCTCGAATTTCTGCCTCAATCCAACATGAGGGAAATTTAATTTGAAATTCGAACCTTAAGGCCTGATTTGTGCACGGATAGGGACATCAATTTTTCAACATAGGGGTCCGGCGTGGACCAGCTTGTCAATCCGCCAAACGCGGAATCCGATACTTCCATAGAGGCCGCGCTCGGGCTCGACCGTAAGGGCGTAAGCCGCAAGCGTCGCCGCTTCTGGCTCTACGGTCTGCTGGCGATAGCGATTGTCGCGGCAGGCATCGGCGTCTACCAATGGTATGCCGCCGCTCCGCCGAAGCTCGCGTATACCACCGTGCCCGCGGCGACCACCGACCTCACCGTCGAGGTATCGGCCACCGGCACGCTGCAGCCGCTGACCCAGGTCGACATTTCCAGCGAGCTCTCCGGCATCGTCCGCTCGGTCGCGGCCAATGAAAACCAGCAGGTCAAAAAGGGCGACGTGCTGGCGACGCTCGATACCGCCAAGCTGGAAGTCCAGATCGAACGTGCCGAAGCCTCCGCCAAAGCGGCGGCGGCAGCCGTCGAGACCGCCAAGGTGACCTTGCAGGAAAACGAGAACGCCGTGGTGCGCGCCGCGGCCCTCACCAAGCGCGGCATGGCGACGGACCAGTCGCTCGAAGCGGCGACCGCGACGCGCGATCGTTCGAAGGCGGCGCTGGACAGCGCCGAGGCCAACCTGGCCATCGCCCAGGCCGACCTCAAGGCGCAGCAGACCGACCTTGCCAAGAGCACCATCTATGCGCCCATCGACGGCATCGTGCTCACGCGCTCGGTCGATCCCGGCCAGACGGTCGCGTCCTCGCTGCAGGCGCCCGTGCTCTTCGTCATCGCCGCCGACCTGAGGAACATGGAATTGCAAGCCGCGGTCGACGAGGCCGATATCGGCGCGGTGAAGCCCGGCCAGCACGCCCGCTTCACCGTCGACGCCTTCCCGGACCGTCCGTTCGACGCGGAGATCCGCGACATTTCCTACGCCTCGGTCACCACCGACGGCGTCGTCACCTACAATGCGCGTCTCGAAGTCGACAATGGCGAGCTTCTGCTCAGGCCCGGAATGACGGCGACGGTTTCCGTCGTCACCCGGCAGGCCAAGGGCGTGCTTACCGTTCCCTCGGCAGCCTTCCGCTATCGCCCGATGCAACGGGCGGACCGCGGCTGGAGCCTGCGCGACCTTTTCACCGGGCGCATGGGCCGCCCCAACCGGCAGCGCGAAGCGACGAAGGCGCCGACCGACGGCTCGCGCACGCTTTATGTGCTGGAGAACGGCCGGCCGCATCCGGTCAACGTCAAGATCGGTTCGACCGACGGCGAGTTGACCGAGATCACGTCCGGCCTCGACGAGGGCGCGCAAGTCATCACCGGCGCGCAGCAGCGGAGCTGACCGGTGTCGGCACCCCTGCTCATCACTTTCGACAAGGTCTGGAAAAGCTATGGCCAGGGCGAGGCCCGCGTGCATGCGCTGGCCGGCGTCGATCTCGCCATCCGGCGCGGCGAATTCGTCGCCATCATGGGCCCGTCCGGCTCGGGCAAGTCGACCGCCATGAACATCATCGGCTGCCTCGACACACCGACCGTCGGAACCTACTCCTTCATGGGCATCGACGCAGGCCGGCTCGACCGCAACCGCCGTGCCTTGCTGCGCAACCTCTATGTCGGCTTCGTCTTCCAGGGCTATAATCTCCTGCCGCGCACCACGGCGGCGGAAAATGTCGAGCTGCCGCTGATCTATCGCGGCGTTGCCGCGCGCGAGCGCCGCGATCTCGCCATGCAGGCGCTGGCCGAGGTCGGTCTTGTCGGGCGCGAGCACCACACGCCGGCCGAGCTTTCGGGCGGCCAGCAGCAACGCGTGGCGATCGCCCGCGCCATTGTCACCAGGCCGACGCTGCTAGTCGCCGACGAACCGACCGGCAATCTCGATACGGCGCGCACGCACGAGATCATGGAGTTGCTGACCAGGCTCAACGCCGGGCTCGGGCTCTCCATCGTCATGGTCACGCATGAGGCCGATGTCGCCGGCTATGCCGGCCGCACCATCCGTTTCCTCGACGGCCATGTCGCTTCCGACACGATGAAGGCGGAGGCGGCATGATCTGGGAGACCGTCCGCCTTTCGCTGCGCTCGATCCGCCGCAACGTGCTGCGCTCGTTCCTGACGCTGCTTGGCATCGTCATCGGCGTCGCGGCCGTCATCGCCATGCTGACTATCGGTTCCGGCACGACGGAGAAGGTGAAGGCCGATATTTCGAAGCTCGGCAGCAACCTGCTGGTCGTTCGCGCCGGCCGCCCGGCTGGACCCGGCGGCCCAGGAGGTCTCGACCAGGCGGTCCGGCCGCTGGCCGAAAAGGACGTCGTCGCGCTGGTCGCGCATCTGAGCGGCGCGCGCGCGATTTCGCCCGCCTCGCAAAAACAGGTCCGCGTCATCTTCGGCACCGAAAGCCTGACCTCGGGCGTGACCGGCACCGACAGCGCCTATCTCGACGCCCGCGACTGGAAGCTGGTTTCCGGACGGCCGTTCAGCGATTCCGAAACGCGGGCCGGCACCGGTGTCTGCCTGATCGGCGAAACGGTGCGCCAGCAATTCTTTGGCGCCGGCGATCCGCAGGGCGAGATCATCCGCGTCAACCGCACCTCGTGCAAGATCATCGGCCTGCTCGAGCCCAAGGGCTATACCGGCTTCGGCCAGGACCAGGACAATGTCGTCCTGATGCCATTGCACGCCTATCAGCGGCGCATCGCCGGCAACCGCGACATCGACAACATCTACATCGCCGCCGACGACCGCACGCCGACCACCGAGCTGCAGCCGCGCGTCGAGGACATTTTGCGCGACACGCGCCGCATCACGCCTGACCGCGATGCCGATTTCGCCATCCGCGACATGACCCAGATCGCCGATGCGATGACCAGCGCCACCACCACCATGACCGGCATGCTGGGTGCGGTGGCCGGCGTCAGCCTCCTGGTCGGCGGCATCGGCATCATGAACATCATGCTGGTCTCGGTCACCGAGCGCACGCGCGAGATCGGCATCAGGCTGGCCATCGGCGCGCATGAAAAACATATCCTCATCCAGTTCCTGGTCGAGGCGACGGTTCTGTCGCTCTTAGGCGGCATCATCGGCATCCTGATCGGGCTTTCGCTGGCCGGCCTCGCGTCGATGGCGCTGACGATACCGTTCGCGCCAAGCCCAGCCGTCATCCTGCTCGCCGTCGGCTTTTCGGCGCTGATCGGCATGGTATTCGGCTTCTTCCCGGCGCTGCGCGGCGCACGTCTCGATCCGATCGACGCATTGCGGCACGAATAGAAGGCAACAGAGCCAGGGCCGTTCTAAAAGCGCGTCGCGCTGAAACGGATTCAGGCGACGCGCTTTAAGTCTTTGTTTTTATGCATGTCGTTGTCCCAGAACCGCTGCACACTTCTGGGCGACATGCATTAGTTGCCGTTGGCGAAATGCCACTCGATCAGCGGCTTCATGTGCGGCATCAACCCGTCCGGCAGATCGACGGCATTGCGGATGATGACCGGCCCCTCGATCTCCGGCTCCGCCTCGGTGGCGACGAAGGCGCTAATGCGGCGCGCCAGCTCGTCGGCCGGTTCGGCCACCCGATAATGTCGGACGATCACGGTGCCGCTCGCCGTCGATAGCGCATGATAGCGCTGCCCACGTTCAGCCTGCGACAGGTCGAGCCCGGTCTCTTCCCCCACCTCGCGGATCATGTTGAAGTCGACATCGACAAGGCCGTCGCGGAAGTCGATCGGCTCGAACGAGCCGGCGGCAAAATAGACGCGGCCGGCATTGACCGTATGCAAACCCATGCGGATCGCCACCAGCGCATTGTCGCCGGCAACCAGCATGGCATGCGCATAGGCATGCTCGGCGCCGGAATTCTCACGCCGGTTACGCCACAGCAGGAAGGTCGAATACTTCACCGCATGGCAGCGGCCGACGAGGCGATTGTCTCGATAAGCAAGCTCGGAAAGCAGCACCACGGTGCCGTCGAACAGCGCCGGATTGGCCGCGATCTCCTGCCGCCAGTTCTCGGCGATCGCCTCTGCATTGCGCACCGCGAACGGGTGCGGGCCGGGATCCAGGCGGACGTCGATCGCGTCGACCGGCAGGATGACGTTGCGTGGCAGATCGAAACTCATCGGGTCACGCCATATCCAGTGTGATCGCCACGGGGCAATGGTCCGACGCCTTCGGCCTGTCCCAGCCGGCGCGCGGGAAACGCTCGACCTCTTGTCCGGGCGGAAAGATGGTGCGCCAGGGCTGGCCGCTGCGAATAATGTCGGGAACCGCGGTGGCGTTCTTCGCGGCCAACGCCTTCGACAGCAGGATATAGTCGAGCTGGCAGAGATGTCGCTCCTCCGGGCCGCGTGTGTGGTAGAAACTCCAGCGGTCGATCTCCGGCCGCCGTTCGACGACGTTCTCGCAAAACCCACCGGCGGTCAGGGTATTGATCGAGGACCGGGCTTCGTCGACAACCTCGAACCGGTAGCCGTCGATGGCGTCGCCGTCGATCTTTACGCGTTGCCGGTAATCGTTCAGGTCACCGCAGATCGCCCAGCGCTTGTCGGCGGCGTGGTCCTTGCCGAAGCGTTCCTCGATGATGCGGCGCACCGCCTGCGCCTCGGCAATACGCAGCGCCATCGTCGCCTGACGGCCGTCCAGCCCGTTGCGCGGCGAGCCCATCGATTTGAAATGCACGAGATAGAGCGTCAGCGGCGCGTTGCCGACCTTCAGGTCGATCTCGAGGCAGTCGCGGCGAAAAATACGCTCACTGGGAAGATAGCCGAGCGCGGCGAGCTCTGGCGTAAACAGGCCGAATTGTTCGAAGGTGACATAGGCATGGCTGGTCATGCGCACGAATTCGATCGGCTGCCCTTGCGCGGTCTCGTTGCGCATCATCAGGGCGACATCGATGCCGCGCGTATCGTTGCCGGCGGTGGTGTATTTCTGCCGGTAGCCCTGCCCGACCATCTTGAACAGATAGCCATATTCGAACGCCTTCAGCGCCTCGATATTGTCGACCTCCTGCATGCAGATGATATCCGCGCGGGTGGCCGCGATGGCGAGTGCCGTCAACTGGCGCGTGTCGTCGGACTGGGCGATCGTGCGGGCCTGCTCGAGGATCCGGTATTCAGCCTCGCTCTGGATATCGAACAGCGCCAGCGTGCGGTCTTCATTGAGCTGGTTGCGATAACCCGAGAAATCGAACCTGTTCATCAGGTTCTCGACATTGAAGGTGGCGAGGCGCAGCGACATGGCCGTGACCTTTGCCCGCAAGCGACGGCGAAAACAAGAGCCGGGCTCGATGCTCGTCATGGTTGATGGAACCTTTCCGTTCATCCCCCGTTCAGACGGAAAGTTCCAACAATAGGCCATTTCCCGGGTGCTCTGGGCGTGGGGCCTTTACTCCTTGGAGAGTGAAATGAAACGGTTGTTTTCTTCCCTTGGATCCGGGCTTTTGGCCCTGGGTCTCGTCACCGGCGTGACGGCGCCGTCGGTTGCCGGCCCGATCCTGCAACCCGATCTTGGCGTCGCGACGAATGCCACGGCGCCGAAGATCATTCCGGTTCGCGACAGTTGGGCTGGCGGCAACAACAACGGCGGCTTCCAGGACTGGCGTTGGCGTCACCGCGGCGGCGACTTCAGGTGGCGTGGTGGCGACCGTCACTT
Source organism: Mesorhizobium sp. WSM3224 (assembly GCF_000427725.1). GTDB lineage: Bacteria > Pseudomonadota > Alphaproteobacteria > Rhizobiales > Rhizobiaceae > Mesorhizobium. Next base: position 76,356 of record NZ_ATYO01000024.1, read on the forward strand.
CTCCCGCAACTGGGACGGCGGCAGGTGGGATGGCGACGGCGACTGGCGCTGGCGGCATCATCACCGCCGGCACTTCCGGGACGGCGATGCCGCGCTCCTCGGGCTAGGCCTAGGCCTAGGCTTGGGCAGCCTGGCCTACCGCAACTCCTATGACCCTTACTATTACGATCCCTATCCGCGCTACGTTCAGCCGCGACGCATCTACCGGACCGAGCGGCTGTCCAGCGCACATGTCCAGTGGTGCTACGACCGCTACCGGTCGTATCGCGCCTGGGATAATACTTTCCAGCCCAACTATGGGCCCCGCAAGCAGTGCTGGTCGCCTTATAGCTGAGCTGCCCGCCAACACAGACAGGGAAACGGCGCCCTTCTTCGCGGCGCCGTTTTATTTTGTCGCGACCCGATGCCCGCGACCGCGATAACCCTAAATTTATCAACGGCGCCTATTCATCCATGCCGGTGCTCCACATGCCGATTCGCGGCGAAGATCCGCCAGGACGTACCCCGCAATGGCCGAAAACGAACTCAGGATCCAACACCGGCAACGCGTGCTGAAGGGCGCGACGATCCTGACCGGCATCACCAATTCCGAGGTGAAATGCACCGTGCGCAACATGCATGCGAACGGCGCGGAGTTGAAAGTGCCGATCGATGCACGTGTGCCGGACGATTTCCTTCTCTACGTGCCGATCGACGGCATCGGCTACAAGGCCCTGGTGCGTTGGCGCCGCGACGATCGCATCGGCGTCGAATTCACCGGCACCGAGCCTAAACCCCATTGGCATTATGGCTGAAGGGCGGATCGCGCCTTCTCAAGCGACGAATTGAACGCCGACCAGTCTCACCGAGCGCCAGCGTACAAGCGCGGCACGCGCAGCCCCATTGACCACCAGCTCGAAACCGTGCGGCACGCCGGTCGCATCGCCGAAGCTCAGTTGTGCGCCGTGTTCGGACTCGTTGCGCATCAATCCTTCGACCACTCCGAAGCCGCCGTTAAACCGCAAGGTTGCGCCCCTGAGCACACGCCTGCGCCGCTCCATCCGGCGTTCGCCAACAAATGCAGCGCCATTATCCGTGGTTTCCATCGCCAGTCTCCCCATCACTGTTCTGGGCCATGCGAAGCGAATTGTGTGCCAGCATAATCGTATCGAAATGAAACAGCCGGGCGAGAAAAAGCCGGCGGATCGCTCCACCGGCTTCTCCAAGCAACTAAGAAATTACGAATTAGTTCTTCGCCTTGTCGACCAGCTTGTTCTTGGCGATCCACGGCATCATGGCACGCAGCTTGGAACCAACCTCCTCGATCTGGTGGCTGTCGTTGTTGCGGCGGATGCCTTTGAAGCGCGACAGGCCGGCGCGATATTCCTGCATCCATTCCGAGGTGAACTTGCCGGTCTGGATGTCCTTCAGGATGCGCTTCATCTCGGCCTTGGTCTCCGCCGTGATGATGCGCGGACCCGAGACGTATTCGCCCCATTCGGCGGTGTTCGAGATCGAGTAGTTCATGTTGGCGATGCCGCCTTCATAGATCAGGTCGACGATCAGCTTCACTTCGTGCAGGCACTCGAAATAGGCCATTTCCGGCGCGTAGCCGGCTTCCACCAGCGTCTCGAAGCCGGCGCGGATCAGTTCGACCAGGCCGCCGCACAGCACAACCTGCTCGCCGAACAGATCGGTCTCGCATTCCTCGCGGAAATTGGTCTCGATGATGCCGGAACGGCCGCCGCCGACACCGCAGGCATAGGACAGAGCGAGGTCGAGCGCGTTGCCCGAGGCGTCGTGGTTGACGGCGACCAGGCACGGCACGCCGCCGCCCTTCTGGTATTCGCCGCGCACCGTGTGGCCCGGGCCCTTCGGCGCGATCATGACGACGTCGACCGAAGCCTTCGGCTCGATCAGGCCGAAATGCACGTTGAGGCCGTGCGCGAAAGCAATCGCGGCGCCGTCGCGGATGTTCGGCGCGATCTCGTTTTTGTAGATGTCGGCCTGCAATTCGTCGGGCGTGGCCATCATCATCAGGTCGGCCCATTTGGCGACGTCGGCCACGCTCATCACCTTGAGCCCGTCGGCCTCGACCTTCTTGGCGGTGGCGGAGCCGGCTTTCAGACCGATGGCGATCTCCTTGACGCCGGATTCCTTGAGGTTGAGCGCATGCGCCCGGCCCTGGCTGCCATAGCCGATGATGGCGACCTTTTTGCCCTTGATCAGATTGAGATCGGCGTCACGATCGTAATAGACACGCATTTTGTCTTCCTTCCCGTTTATAGATCAGTGGCCCTGCGGCCGGTTTTTGCTCCGAAAAGAGCGAGAAACTGTTGCGTCGCGCGCACGGCGTCGCCGCCGATCGTCGCCTCAGTCAATTCCACCCGGTCGCCGAGCAGCAGACGGATCTGCACGTCGCGTCCGACCAGGCCGAAAAAGGTCCGGAACGCCGTTTCGGCGTCCTCGAAATCGAGCAGCCCGGCCTGCCGGCCAGCTTCCAACACCGGCTTCAGGCGCCTGGCAAGGGCGAAGCGGCCATTCTGCAGTACGACCGCGCCGAGATCGTCCTTCCCGGACCCGGCATGGCCGACGGCGACGCGGTTGAGCGCGATCGACGTATCGCTGGAAATCACTTTCAGCCAGTCGGATGCAAAGCGTTCAAGGCTCGCCGTCAGCGAAGCAAGGTCGAGCCCCTTGCGATCGACCGGCGCAACACGCACCTTGGAAGCCTGCCACTGCACTGTCGCCGTCAGCAGGCCGTCGCGGTCGCCGAACCATTTGTAGAGCGTTTCCTTCGAGCAGCTTGCCCGCCGCGCCACCGCTGTCATGGTCAGGTTGTCGCCCTCCTCCACCAGCAGGCGAAGTGCCGCATCCAGCACGGCCTGCTGGCGCTCGGTGAGCGTTTCGCTTGTGTCGATGTCGGCGCCAGCCTGCAGCACGCTCTGTCCTGTTTTCCCGGTCGCTCGGAGGCGTACCGTACGTTACGGTTCGGTTTATTGCGTATTTCGGTTTCCGGCGCAAGGGGCTGCGGCGAAAAATGACCCGGCGGAACAGCGAAAGGCTCGCCAGCTAATCGTTGGCCGGCGGCGCGCGCAGCCGCCCAAGCAGGCCGGCCAATGTCTTCAGTTCCTGGGCTGAAAGCCTGTCCCCCATCAGTTCGGCGATCGAGGCTCCATAGATCGCCCAGATGCGGCGGCGCATCTCCCGGCCACCTGGCGTGATGCGCACGGTCTGGCCGCGGCCGTCATCCGAGACGGGCAGCTTCTCGATCAGGCCGTCGGCCTCGAGGCGGGCCAACAACCGGGAGACGCTGTACTGCGCGAGCAGAACGCGATCGATCAGCTCGAAGGGACGCAAGCCGCCCTCGCCCGCTTCGGCGAGCTCGTGCAGCACGTCGTACCAGGCAAGCGACGGCAGGCCGTTTGCCTTCAGCGCATCCTCGGTCCTTTCGACCAGTTGGCGTGACACGCGCATCAGGCGCGCCCAGGCGGTGACGGCTTCGGGTGATGTTTTCGTCATCAGGGCAGTCTAAGCGATAGATGCAATTGCATCAAGCTTGACGATCGATGCAAGCGCATCTATATAGATGCAAATGCATTTATACGGAGTAGCCCGATGAAACACGAAATCTGCAAGATCGCCGATATCCCGCAAACCGGCAGCCTGGTCGCACCCTTCTTCGGGCGCGAGGTCCATGTCTGGCGCAGCGGCGAGCGCATCCGTGCCGCGGCCAATGTCTGCCTGCATTTCGGCGGACCGCTGGACTGCAAGGACGGCACCTTCGTCTGTCAGTGGCACGGCGCCCGCTTCAATATGGAAAACGGTGAGCGCCTCGAAGGCCCGGCGCCGAAGGGCTCGCGCCTGATGTTCCTGTCGACTCGGGTCGAGGACGACGCGCTCAATTATGTCTGGGGAGAGTGAGATGACCGCCAAGTTCACCCTCGCAAAGCTCACCCTCGTCAGCCATCGCCTCTGCCCCTACGTCCAGCGCGCGGCGATCTCGCTTGCCGAGAAAGGCGTGGCGTTCGAGCGGGTCGATGTCGATCTTTCCAGCAAGCCCGACTGGTTCAAGGCGATCTCGCCGCTCGGCAAAGTGCCGTTGCTCCGCGTTCGACGCGATGGTGGTGAAGAGGTCATTTTCGAATCCGCCGTCATTCTCGAATTCCTCGAGGAGACGGAGGCCAATCCGCTGCACCCCGCCGATACGCTGGAGCGGGCCAGGCATCGCGCCTGGATCGAATTCGGCTCGGCCATCCTCAACGCCATCGGCCGCTTCTATTCCGCTGCTGATGAAGCTGCGTTCTTCAAGGAAAGCCAAGCTCTGTCCGAGATGTTCGCGCGCCTTGAGGCCGAACTGTCGGCAAGGCGAAGTGGTCCGTGGTTCGCCGGCGAGCGCTTCTCGCTGGTCGACGCCGTCTACGGGCCGATCTTCCGCTACTTCGACATTTTCGACCGCATCGGCGATTTCGGCATTCTGGACGGCAAGCCGCTCGTCCAGGCCTGGCGCGGGGCCTTGAGCGAACGCCGTTCGGTGAACGAAGCCGTCAGCCCGGATTATCCCCGGCGGCTGCATGCCTTCCTTCGGGCAAAAAGCTCTTATCTGTCCGAGATCATCCGACTTCAGGCCATTGCAACTCCGCAAGCCCGATCCGCTTGAACGGGTCGACCACCGTTCCGGCGACCATGGCGGCGAGGAATTGCGGCCCCGGCGGAATTCTCGCCAGCGCCGCCACCATACGGTCGCGGACGAAGGGCAAGGTTAGGGAGTCCGATTGGTAGAACGGTGTCAGCGACAGCGACAGCGCCTGGAAGACACGCACATGCCAGCGACGCGCCTTGGCATAGGTTTCAAGCGCTGCCTCGACACTATCCGCCCGCGCCAGTGCATGGCTGAGCGCCGCCGCGTCGAGCAGTGCCATGTTGGCCCCTTGCCCGAGCTGCGGGCTGGTCGAATGGGCGGCATCGCCAATGACGGCCAGCCTGCGGCCCATCGGAAGCTTCATCGTGTGATGGCCATAGCGTGCCAGCGAAAGCTGCTCGAAACTGTCGATCTGACTGGTGAATGCCTCGCTCCGCGGCCATAGGCGGACCACCTTCTCCTTCCAGGCATCAAGGCCAAGGCTGCGCACCGCGTCGGCATCGGCCGGCTTCAGGCTCCAGAAGAAGGCTGCCATCTTTCCGGCACCGGCATCCGGCCGGCCGATCGGCAGCACGCCGATCATCACGCTGGCTCGGTCGTAGCGCTGTAGGAGCGCGTGCTCGTCAAAACCTTCGCGCCAGCCGAGCGAGGCCCAGAACGCGCCATAGGCGAGCGGTCGTGGTACGCCTGCATTGCCCGCGCATTGCCGCAGCTTCGAGCGCGAACCGCTGGCGTCGATGACCAGATCGAACGGTCCTGCCCTTCGTCCCTCGCCAAAAATCACCGTCGCCCGTTCGCCGGCCTCCACGGTTTCGATCTCGACGCCGGTCTCGATGGCGATCGCCTCGCGCCGGACGGCGCGAAAGAGCACGCCGAACAATGCCGCCCGGTGCACCGCGAGCCCGAAGCGGCGGCCGCGCCGCGCGTCGTATCGGACTTCGAGCACGGTGCGGCCGGTCGAGGCATCGGCGCCATGCAGGCGATCGATGCGGGCGCCGAGCGCAACCATGTCGTCGAGCAGGCCGAGATCGGCCAGAACCGTCAACCCGGTCGGCTGCAGGATCAGCCCGGAGCCGACGGGCTTGGGCTCTTCGAAGCGCTCGAAGATGGTGACCCTGTGCCCGGCACGCTTGAGATAGAGCGCCATGGCGAGCCCCGCCGGACCCGCGCCTGCAATTGCGATATCGTAGGAAATGCCGATGCCCCCAAGCCGAACCGGCCGGGACAATCCTTCAGCCGCCGGGTGAAATCAAGTCGCGGCGCCGTCCGGAGGCTTACGCCTGGGCGGCATCAAAATCGGCGCGCGCCGCGCGCACCGCATCATGGTTGAGTTCGGCCCATAGAATCAATTGATGAAAGGCGCCGAACATCGAGCGCCCGAGATCGGTCAGGCTGTATTCGACGCTCGGTGGTTTGGTCGGGAACACCTCACGATGCACATAGCCATCGCGCTGGAGATCGTACAGCGTCTGGGTCAGCATACGCTGCGAAATGTCGGGCACAAGGCGCCTCAACTCGCCGAAGCGATAGGGTCTCTCAGCCAGCGCCATCATCAGCAGCGATCTCCATTTGCCGCTGACGCCCTGGATAACTTCACGAACCGGACAATTGGCAATGTTGCCGCCGCCGCTTATCGCTTTGTAGGTCTCCATCTTCGATTTCAGATTGATGACCTTGCCGTCCATGGCTGGTTCCCTGCCTGTGCCTACCTCCCGAAAAACTGCCTTCTTTACGGCACCGGGTCAATTCCTATTTTAGTGCTGGTCTCTTTCTGAGACTACCACTCGACCGCTTTTGCGGCGCAATGTCAGGATCCCCCATGACCGAAACCCTCCTCGTTACCGGCGCCTCCGGCCAGCTCGGCCGCGGCGTCATCAACCATCTCCTGGACACGCACAAAGTACCGCCGGCAAAGATCATCGCCACCACACGCAATCCAGAAAGCGTGGCCGATCTGGCGCTGCGCGGCGTCATTGTCAGGTCCGCCGACTTCAACGACTCGGCCTCGCTGGAAACCGCATTCAACGGTGCCGACAATGTGCTGATCATTTCGACCGGCGATCTCGATCTCAAAAGCGGCAGGCGCCTGAAGCAGCACGAAAATGCCGTCGCCGCAGCCAAAAACGCCGGCATTTCCCATCTGCTCTACACCTCGATGCCCAATCCGGAGCCCGGCTCCCCGGTGCTGTTTGCCGATGACCACTACAGCACCGAGCAGGCAATCAAGGCGAGCGGCATCCCCTACACGATCTTCCGCAACGGCTGGTACCAGGAGAACCTGTTCCTGGCGCTGCCGCACGCGATCGCCTCGGGACGCTGGTATACGTCCGCCGGCGAAGGCCGCATTGCGCACGGCGCACGCGATGACATGGCAGCGGCGATCGCCGCCGGTCTCGCTGGCGCCTCAAACGAGAGCAAGACCTACACCTTGACCGGTCCGCACGCCTACACCACGGCCGAAATCGCCGCCCTGGTGAGCGAGGTCACCGGCAAGCCGCTCGATGTCGTTCAGGTTCCGGACGAAGCTTTGACGGAAGGAGTGAAGGCATCAGGCGTTCCCGAGGATTTCGCCGAGGTCGTCGTGTCCTTCGACGCCAACACGCGCTCCGGCCGCATCGCCATGGTGACCGACGCCATCGAGACGCTTTCAGGCAGGACGCCAAAGACGCTGAAGCAGTTCCTCGAGGCGAACAAGGCCGCATTGGCCGGCTAAAATCAGCGCGCCTTGGGCATCTCGTCCGGGGCGCGCTATCTCGACTTTTTCAGCAGCCCAAGCCGGATCAGGCTCTCGCCTGTGGCAACCAGCGCATCCTCGCGCGATCGTGGCGTCCAGCCAAGGATGTGCATCGCCTTGGCGCTCGTCGCATTCCTCGGCTTGCCCAATTCCGTCACGATCTGGGCTGCCTGCCCGTCGAACAGCCCGACGATCCGGACCAGCCAGTCCGGCAGCACCCTGGTCGTAACCCGTGACGCCGCATTGCCCAGCCGCTCTTTCAGCGTCCGCGCGATCTCCAGCATCGTCATGAAATCGCCGCTGATGGCCAGGAACCGCTCGCCCTTGGCGGCGGGATTGGTCATGGCGCGCAGATGCAGATCCGCGACGTCGCGCGCATCGACCACACCGAACACCATGCGCGGCAGGCCCGGCATCTCGCCATCCATCAAGCGCCTGATGATTTCGGTGGACGTCGAATGATCCGGCCCCAGGACCGTTCCGAAGATACCGACCGGATTGACGACCGCCAGTTCCGGCGCGCCGTCCTGGCTGGCGATGAAGTTCCAAGCCGCCCGCTCGGCAAGCGTCTTCGACTTCACGTAGGCGCTTACCTTCTGCGACAGATTGGTCCAGTTCTCTTCCGTGAACGGATGGCCGGCAACCGGCGTCTGGCCATAGCCGATGGCGGCGAAGGACGAGGTGAGCACGACACGTTCGACACCGGCATCGCGCGCGGCCCGCAGCACGCGCAGCGCACCCTCCCGTGCAGGAGCGATCAGATCGTCCTCATGTTTGGGGACACCGGGCGGGAACGGCGAGGCGACGTGAAGCACGTACCGGCATCCGGCCACCGCTTCCGGCCATCCCTTGTCGGTCATCAGATCGGCATGGGCGAATGAAAGCGCATCGCCCGCCTCGACGCCGCCAACCTTCAACATCGCAAGGACATCGGCCTCGCGATTGGCGGAGCGGACGGTGGTGCGCACGCGATAGCCGCCTTGGAGCAACGCCAGGATGCAGTGAGCGCCGAGGAAGCCAGACCCGCCGGTGACAAGCACCAATTCGCCGCTCATGCCCGCCTCCGTCCAGGGCAATCCGGGAAAAGCTTGCAACACTTTCCGTCCGGGATTGCGTAACGCTGAAATGCCCTATGCAGTGCAGTCTTTCAGATCGCGACCTGCGTGCCAATCTCCACCACGCGGCCGGTGGGGATCTGGAAATACTCCGTCGCGTCCGACGCCGTTTTCGCCAGGCCGATGAACAGCCTGTCCTGCCAGATCGGCATACCGGAATTGGGCGAAGCCTTGAGCGAACGCCGCGACAGGAAGAACGACGTCGTCATGATGTCGAACTTCCAGCCCTGCTTGCGGCAGATGGCCAAAGCCCGCGGAATGTTCGGCTGCTCCATGTAGCCGAAGGTCAGCGTCACGCGCATGAAAAGCTCGTTGACCGTCTCCAGCTTGACGCGCTCGCTGTCGGGCACGACCGGCTGCGGCGCCGTCACCACCGACAGAATGACATTCTTTTCGTGCAGCACCTTGTAGTGCTTGAGGCTGTGCATCAGCGCCGTCGGCGCGCTCAGCGGATCGCTGGTCAGGAACACGGCGGTGCCCGACACCACTTGCGGTTTCTTCTTCAAGAGATTCGCCGCCAGGAAATCGAGCGGGATCTCGTTGCGGCGGGTCTTGTCGAACAGATAGCGGCTGCCGCGCACCCAGGTCCACATGCCGAGGATGATAGCAAAGGCCACCGCCAGCGAAGCCCAGCCGCCCTCGAACACCTTGACGATGTTGGAAGCAAAAAAGCCGATGTCGATGAAGGCAAACAGCACCGTCAGCGCCACAGCGCGCCACAGCGGCCATTTCCAGATCCGGGTCATGATGACGAACAACAGCGCCGTCGTCACCAGCATATTGCCGGTGACCGAGATGCCATAGGCCGAAGCAAGCCTGCTGGACTCGCCGAAGCCGACCACCAGCAGCATCACCACCAGCGCCAACAGCATGTTGACGCGCGGCATGTAAACCTGCCCGGACTGCCTTTCCGACGTATGCAGGATTTCGAGCCGAGGCAGCATGTTGAGCTGCACCGCCTGCCTGGTCAGCGAATAGGCGCCGGAGATGACAGCCTGGCTGGCGATCACGGTCGCTGCCGTCGCCAGCACCACCATGGGGATGAGCGCCCAGCCCTCGTTCATTTCGAAGAAGGGATGGCCGACCGTGCCGCCCTTGGCCAGCACATAGGCGCCCTGCCCCGCATAGTTCAAAAGCAGGCAGGGAAACACGATCGCCAGCCATGCCAGCACGATCGGCTTGCGGCCGAAATGGCCGAGGTCGGCATAGAGTGCCTCGGCGCCGGTGACGGCCAGGAAGACGGCACCGATGGTTACAAAGGACACGTCGGGCGAATTGATCAGGAAGGCGACGATATAATGCGGGCTGATTGCCAAGAGGATTTCGGGGTCATTGATGATGTGCTTGAGCCCGGACAGGCCGATGGCGAGAAACCAGACCGCCGTCACTGGGCCGAACACCAGGCCGACACCGCCGGTGCCAAACCTCTGCACGGCAAACACCATGGCCAGAATGACCAATGTCAGCGGCACGACATAGGGCTGGAAGGCAGGTGTGACGACGTTCATGCCTTCGACCGCCGATAGCACGGAGATCGCGGGCGTGATGACGGCATCGCCGAAAAACAGCGACGCGCCGATGATGCCGATGCCAAGGATGATCGCCGAGCGCGTCGAAAAACTGCCTCGCGCCAGCGCCATCAGCGACAGCACGCCGCCCTCGCCACGGTTGTCGGCGCGCAGCACGAACATGATGTATTTGACGGTAACCGTGATCGTCAGCGACCAGATGATCAGCGACAAAACGCCGAGGATGTCGGCGCGATTGGCCACATCCCCGCCGGACGAGGCATGCAGGGCCTCGCGAAACGCGTAAATAGGACTGGTGCCGATATCGCCATAGACGACGCCCAGCGCGCCCAGCATCAGCACCTTGGTGCTGTGTTGCTTTATTTCCGGGTGGCTCGATTGGTCGACGGGTTCTGCCTCAGCGCCATTGGCAAGGGCCATGGACGACACTCCGATAAACGCGCGGTGCTCTACGCTTGCTGCAGTGCAATATCAAGTGCCCTAACGTGAGGGCTCCCATGTCGCCGACGCACGGCTTTCCGTGCACGGAACAGCCGGCCTCTTCATCCGGCGCAAATCGGGTTCGTCAGATGGCGACCTGTGTGCCGATCTCTACCACGCGTCCGGTGGGGATCTGGAAATATTCCGTCGCATCGGCCGCCGAGCGCGCCAGGCCGATGAACAGCCGGTCCTGCCAGACCGGCATGCCGGAATTGGGCGAAGCCTTCAGCGAGCGCCGCGACAGGAAGAAGGACGTCGTCATGATGTCGAACTTCCAGCCCTGCTTGCGGCATATCGCCAAAGCCCGCGGAATGTTGGGCTGCTCCATATAGCCGAAGGTCAGCGTCACCCGCATGAACAGCTCGTTGACCGTCTCCATCTTGACGCGCTCGCTGTCGGGCACCACTGGCTGCGGCGCCGTCACCACGGAGAGAATGACGTTCTTTTCGTGCAGCACCTTGTAGTGCTTCAGGCTGTGCATGAGCGCGGTCGGCGCGCTGAGCGGATCGCTGGTCAGGAACACGGCCGTGCCCGATACGAGCTGCGGCTTCTTCTTCAGGAGATTCGTCGCCAGGAAGTCGAGCGGGATCTCGTTGCGGCGGGTCTTGTCGAACAGATAGCGGGTGCCGCGGATCCAGGTCCACATGATCAGACCCATCAAGCAAGCAACGGTGATCGACACCCAGCCGCCCTCGACGATCTTGACGACATTGGCCGAGAAGAAGCCGAGATCGATGACGCCGAACAGCATCGCCAGCGCCAGTGCCGGCGCCAGCTGCCATTTCCAGAGCCAGCGCATGACGACGAACAACAGGATCGTCGTCATCAGCATCTCGCCGGTGACGGAAATTCCGTAGGCGGCGGCAAGCGCGCTCGAGCTGCCGAAACCGACGACCAGAAGCATCACGCCGAGCGCGACCAGCAGATTGACCCTCGGCATATAGATCTGGCCGCTCTGCATCTCGGATGTGTGCTGCACCTCGATGCGGGGCAGAAGATTGAGCTGCACAGCCTGCCTAGTCAGCGAGAAGGCGCCTGAGATCACCGCCTGGCTGGCGATGACGGTGGCTGCCGTCGCCAAGCCGACCATCGGCATCAGCGCCCATTCGGGCAGCATCTGGAAGAACGGATTGGTGGGCTTGCCGCCATGCGAGAGCACGAAGGCGCCCTGCCCGAAATAATTCAGCAGCAGGCATGGGAAAACGATTGCAAACCACGCCATCACGATCGGCTTGCGACCGAAATGACCAAGGTCGACATAGAGCGCCTCGGCGCCGGTGACCGCCAGGAAAACGGCGCCGACGGTGACGAAGGCACCGGTTGGCGTGGTGGCCAGATAATAGATCGCGTAATACGGATTGATCGCCAGGAAAACCGATGGATCGTCGACGATGTGGTAGAGGCCGGCGGCGCCGATCGCCACGAACCATATCGCCGTAATCGGTCCGAACACCGCCGCCACCTTGCCCGTGCCGAAGCGCTGCACGGCGAAAAGCACCGCCAGGATGACCAGCGTGATGGGAACCACAAAGGCATCGAGCGCCGGTGTGACGACCTTCAGGCCTTCAACCGCCGACAGCACGGAGATCGCCGGCGTGATGATCGAATCGCCGAAGAACAATGCCGCGCCGCAAAGGCCGATCACCAGGATGAGTTTGGAGCCTGGAGGGTAGGCGCTGCGCGCTAGCGCCATCAGCGACAGCGTGCCGCCTTCGCCTTTGTTGTCGGCCCTGAGCACGAAGGCGACATATTTGATCGTGACGATGATGGTGAGCGCCCAGACGATCAGCGACAGCACGCCGAGCACATCGTGGCGGGCGACCGAACTCGACGACGCATGCAGCGCCTCGCGGAAGGCGTAGATCGGGCTCGTGCCGATGTCGCCGTAGACGACGCCCAGCGCGCCAAGCATGAGCACCTTGGTGCTGTGCTGCCGCTCGGTCTCGGCATGGCTCGAGCGTTCGAGGGATTCTGTTTCGCTGGCGTTGGCTAGCACCATGAACCCCATTTTATCAGATTCGCCACGCTCCGAGGTCGCCGCAACGCGCGGGATCCGCCGAAACAGCCGGAGCTACGCAAGGCACCCTACCATCCGCAGGCCTTCAAGAACCGCCCAACCGTGCCGGCCATGCCATACTCCAGCGCATCCGCTGTCAACCCATGTCCAATCGATACTTCGGCCAATGCCGGGATGCGTTTGGCCAGCGCCGGCAGGTTGTCGACGGTCAGGTCGTGGCCGGCATTGACGCCAAGCCCGGCCGCGAATGCGGCGTCAGCGGCTTTTCCCAGTCTTTCCAGTTCTTTCGCCGCCTTTGCGGAATCGGAATGGAAGCCGCCATACGGGCCGGTATAGAGCTCGATGCGATCGGCGCCGGTATCGCGAGCCGCATTCACACCCCCAGGATCCGCGTCGGAAAACAGCGAGACGCGGAACCCGTCCTTCTTCAACCGCTTGACGATCGGTGTCAGGAACGCCGCCTGGGCGACGAAGTTCCAGCCATGGTCCGATGTCGCTTGCGCCGGGTCGTCCGGCACCAGCGTCACCTGCTCGGGCTGGTTCTCCTCGACAAGCGCCAGGAAATCCTCGGTCGGATAGCCCTCGATGTTGAATTCCGCCTTGGGAAACTCATCGTCGATCAGCGCCCTGATCTCGGGCAGGTCCGAATGCCTTGTGTGCCGTTCGTCAGGCCTGGGATGCACCGTCAGCCCGTGCGCGCCGGCGGCAAGGGCGATGCGGCCAAGCCCGGTGACGCTCGGCCATGGCAGGTCGCGGCGGTTGCGCAGCATGGCGACGGCGTTGAGATTGACCGAAAGCTTGGCGGGCATGAACTGGGGGTCCAGTGGATCGGCGGGCATCTATACCGCCTTTGCAGGGAACAGATAGAGGGTTTCGGGTGTTCCAGGGGATAGATGGAGGCTAACGTAAGGATTTGCCACTGAATTTCCTCGAAGCCGTGCCGGCGATCCGCCGCATCGAGACCAATCGCGACGCGCTTTTCGCCATCGACGTCGTCGGCGATGTCACGCCGGCCGATGCGGAAAACCTGTTCGGCCTGCTCGAGGCCGCCTACGCGCTCCATCCCAGGATCGACGTCCTGGTGCGGCTGACCGACGAGGAAAGCGTGGACTGGGCCAATATTTCGAAAGACACGCTTCGCCAAGGCGTCGCCGACGCGCTGCAACATGTCGTTCGTTGCGCAGTCATTGGAGAACCGGGATGGACTTCTATCGTCGCCGGCATCTTTCCGAAAACGCTGCCTTTCGAATTCAGACGCTTTGGCGTGGACGATGAGGAAGCCGCCTGGCAGTGGCTTGGCGCGAGGCCGACGGACTAGGGTCGTTGAGATTCAGGTCAGGCCGAGTCGAAAATGGTGGTTTCCGAGAACCGGAGTGGAGCGTACTTAAAGTACGTGAGCACCGGAAGCGCAGGAAACCGCCATTTGGAGGCCGGCCTCACCTGAATCCCAACAACCCTAGCGCACCACCGTCAGCCGTTCGGCCGCGCGGGTAATGGCGGTATAGAGCCAGCGCTGCCTGGTCTCCTTGAAGGCCCAGCTCTCGTCGAACAGCACCACGTCGTTCCACTGCGAGCCCTGCGCCTTGTGCACGGTCAGCGCATAGCCATAGTCGAAATCGTCGAAACGCTTCTTCTGCTGCCAGGGGATCTCGGCATCCGGATCCTCGAACGCCGCCTTGAGCAGCTTGATCTTGGCGACGCCGCGGTCGGGGTCGTCCTCTTCCGGCGAGACCAGAAGGTTGATGCCGGGCTTCACCGTCTCGCGCGACGAGGTCATCACCTTCCACAGCGAACCGTTGAGCAGCCCCTTGGCCGGGTCGTTGCGCAGGCAGACCAGCTTGTCGCCGGCCTGCGGAAAATCGGCATTGAACCCCTTCAGTTCACGCAGCCTTTGATTGTAGCGCCGGCGCGTGCGGTTGGTGCCGACCAGCACCTGGTCGGCCTTGAGCACCAGCTCCTGGTTGACGTCTTCCCTGCCGATCACCTGCGCCGTGCCGTAGTCGCCGCGCATGAACTCGCGGCCCTCACGCACATCGAGCGCCAGCCGGATGATCGGATTGTCGCGCGCCTGCCGGTGGATCTCGGTGAGCAGCACATCAGGCTCGTGCTCGGTGAAGAAGCCGCCGCCCGAGATCGGCGGCAACTGCGCCGGATCGCCAAGCACCAGGATCGGCGTGCCGAAACTCTGGAGGTCGCGGCCAAGCTGCTCATCGACCATCGAGCACTCGTCGATGACGACGAGCTTGGCGCGCGCGATCGGGCTTTGCCGGTTGAGCGAAAAGGTCGGCGACATAGAGGTCTTGCCGGTGACCTCGTCGGCAACCGATTCCTCGCCCTTTGGCCGGTAGATCAGCGAATGGATGGTACGGGCGTTGACCGCGCCCTTCGAGCGCAGCACCTGCGCCGCCTTGCCGGTGAAGGCGGCGAACTGCACCTGTCCGTCGACATGCTCGGCAAAATAGCGCGCCAGCGTCGTCTTGCCGGTGCCGGCATAGCCGAACAGGCGGAAGACCTGCGGCCGGCCCTCCTTGAGCCAGCGGGCGACCGCTTTCAAAGCCTCGTCCTGTTGGGGAGAGAATTCCATCAGCGCGAGAGACCGGATTCGCAAGCGAAAGACAAGACAGCCCCACCATATCGGCCGCCGCCGGTGGCGAACATAGCGCTTCCGACGGCTTAAACTATCAGGCGAACACAAGAACGTAAAGGGAACAAGCCTGTTTTGACTTTAGGCTACGTTGCAGGCCCTGGATCGTTCTCCAGCAGGATCGGCTTGCCGTGCGGCGTGGCATGCGCGGCGCGTTCCCAGGCGGCGGCGAGTTCATCGACCTCGCCCCTGCGGGCGACACCCTTCCTGGACAAAAGCTTTTCCAGCGCCGTCAGCCAGTGCTCATAATAATCGTGGCCGTCGCTTGCCACGCCAGGCTTCTTCACCTCGGCGGACAACGCCTCGGCCCATTCGCTCCACGAGAACAGGCCCTTGTCGTGCAGCGCCACGGTCAGGGCGAAGGCTTCGGCCTGCCACGGCTCGGCGAAGACCGGCTCATCGAAACCTGCAGGCAATGCGCCTTCATGCCGGCTCAAGATAACTCTCCCAGGCATCGATCGAGACGCTGAGCGTCGGATCCGCGCCCTCGCCCCAGATTTCGGCCCCGTCGAACACCACCGTGTAGACCCATTGCGGGTTCTCGCCCCTGCCATGCGCGTTGCTGTCCGGAAAGACGAAGCCGCCGCGAACGGCCTCGATCCTCCCGTTCCTGCCGCGCGCGTAGCGCGGCAGCCGCGTATGCCCGGTCGGGTTGAAGTTCTTCGTCCGCACGCGGTCGCCCGCGCGAAACCGCGCCGGGGTGGCGACGGGACGGTCGCACAGACCGCCCTTAGCGAGCACGGCCGGCACGTCCGCCGCTTTCAGCACCCGTCTCGGCGTCGCGGCGGCATCGACCGCCTTGCCGGCGGCAAGGTCCAGCTCGGTGACGAAGCCATGGCGTTTCAGGAGCGTTTCCAGCGCCTTGATCCAGATCTGGTAGTAGCTCGACGAATAGTAATCGGCAGGATGCAGCGATTCCCGCGCATGCCGGCTCTCGTCGATATTCCAGGCCCCCATCCCGCCGGCGGTGAGCGTCACCCCGAGCGCTCGCCTCTCCCATGCAGCATGGAAATAAGGCTCGTCCTTCTCGGGCGCGACCGGCCCGAAACCCATCTGCCCGCCAAGATCCTGCGGCCCGTTCATGTTGGCTCCTTGGCCAATGCCGTGCCGATCATCGCATCGCGGCTGACCAGCCCTGCGAGCTGCTCCTCGCTCCAACCTTCGGTGCCCTTCGGCTGCATCGGCACCACAAGGTAGCGAAGCTCCGCGGTCGAATCCCAGACGCGGATCTTCTTGGTCCTCGGCAACGTCAGCCCGAATTCCTCCAGCACGCCGCGCGGATCGATCACCGCCCGCGAACGGTAAGGCGGCGCCTTGTACCAGACCGGCGGCAGGCCGAGCACCGACCACGGATAGCAGGAGCAGAGCGTGCAGACGACGAGGTTGTGGGTCTCCTCAGTGTTGAACACGGCCTGCATGTGCTCGCCCTGGCGGCCGGTATAGGACAGCGATTCGATCGCCGCCGTCGCATCGCGCTTCAGCCAGTCGGCGTAAGCTGGATCGCCCCACGCCTTCGCCACCACACGTGCGCCATTGCGCGGACCGATTTTCGTCTCGTAGGTATCGACGATGATGTCGATGGCCGCTGGATCGATCAGGCCCTTTTGGGTCAGGATCGTCTCCAGCGCGCGCACGCGCGCCGCGAACGGGTCGAGCTCGTTGTCGTGGTCGTGATCGTGCGACATGGCGCAAGATTACGATTGCCGGCCTGCCCTCGCAAGCGCCGCGCCTTAGGCCAGAAGCAGTTGCCTATTCGGCCGCAATCTTTTTCGGTTCAGCTTCTTCCTCGGCATCGAACAGCGAACCCTGCTCGCTGCTTTCGACCGCGTGCAACGCGGGCCGGCTCTTCCTCGACGAGAAGCTGAGCAGCCAGCCGGAGAAATTCTCGAAATAGACATAGATCACCGGCGTGACGAACAGCGTCAGCGCCTGCGAGGCGAGCAGGCCGCCGACCACGGCAACGCCCAGCGGCTGGCGCAATTCGGCGCTGGCGCCGGTGCCGAGCGCGATCGGGAACGTGCCCATCAACGCCGCCAGCGTCGTCATCATGATCGGCCGGAAGCGCATCAGGCAGGCCTTGTGGATGGACTCCTTGGCCGACATGCCTTGTCGCCTGAGTTCCAGCGCGACGTCGACCATCATGATGCCGTTCTTCTTGACGATGCCGATCAGCATCAGGATGCCGATCACCGCGATCACCGAGAGATCCATGCCGGCGAAGCGCAGCGCCACCACTGCCCCCAGCACCGCCGACGGCAGGCCGGTAAGGATGGTGAGCGGGTGGATGAAGCTCTCATAGAGTATGCCGAGCACGATGTAGATCGTCAGGATGGCGCCGCCGATCAACAGGCCCTGGTTGGCCAGCGAATCCTGGAAGGTCTTGGCGGTGCCGGCGAAGGTCGTCGAGATCGCCGTCGGCATGCCGATCTGCTCTTTCAACTGCTCGATGCGGGTCACCGTGTCGCCGAGCGAGACACCCTGCGGCAGATTGTAGGAGATCGTCACCGCCGGCAGCTGGCCGAGCTGGTTCAAGGTCAGCGCGCCTGCCGTGCGATCGACATGCGCGAAGGCGCCGAGCGGCACCAGGCTGCCGCTCGCCGTCCTCACCTGGATGGCCAGCATCCGCTCCGGCGACCACGCGATCTTCGGATCGAGCTCGGTGATGACCTCATAGCTGTCGGCCGAACCGAAGATGGTCGAAACCTGGTCGGTGCCGAAGCCGCCATAGAGGGCCGACCGCAGAGTGCTGGTGTCGACGCCAAGCTGCGCGGCCTTGTCGCGGTCGACCACCAGGCTCGCCTGCAGGGCATTGTTCTGCAGGTCGCTGGTGACGTCGATGAAATTCGTGTGGTCCGCCGCCATCGCGTCATTGAGCTTCTGTGCCCAGATATCGGTCTGCCCGGTATCGAGCCCCTGAACCACAAGCTGGTAGGCGCTGGCGGACGAGCGCGAACCCAGCCTCAGGTTCTGAACCGGCTGCATATAGGTCTCGATGCCCGCCACGCCGCCGAGTTGGCGCCTCAGATCCGAAAGCACCTTCTCGATGTTGGGACGCTGATCCTTGCCCTTGAGCTGGACGAAGAGCTGGCCCTGGTTGAGCGCGTTGTTGCCGCTGCCCGCCGACCAGGCCACGTGGTCGACATAGGGCGACCTCGAGAACACATTTGCCACCTGCCCCTGCAGCTTTGCCATGGCGTCGAATGAGATGTCCTGGCGCGCAATGGTGGTCACCGATATCTGGCCGATATCTTCCTGCGGGAAGAAGCCCTTCGGCGAGACCTGGATCACCCACACCGACGCCGCGGCCGTCGCGATGAAGACCAGGAAGATCAGGAAGGTGTGACGCAGGCAGAAGCTCAGCAGCCAGTCATAAATGCGGGTGACGATGTCGTGCCTGTGGCCCGCGCCATGCGCCTCGCGATCGGCCTTGGTCACCGACAACAGCCGCGAGCACAGCATCGGCGTCAGCGTCAGCGATACGAACATGGAGGCCAGGATGGCGACGGTCACAACGACCGCGAATTCGTTGAAGATACGGCCGATGACGCCGCCCATCAGAAGCACCGGGATGAACACCGCCACAAGCGAGATCGAGATCGAGATGATGGTGAAGCCGATCTCGCGCGCGCCCTTCAACGATGCGTCGAAGGCCGACAGCCCGTCCTCCTCCATATGGCGGAAGATGTTTTCGAGCATGACGATGGCGTCGTCGACGACGAGGCCGACCGCGAGCGTCAGGCCCATCAGCGAGATATTGTCGATCGAGAAGCCGAACAAGAACATCGCCCCAAGCGTGGCGATCAGCGAGATCGGCACCGCCACTGCCGGGATGATCGTCGCCGTTACCCTGCGCAGGAACACGAAGATCACCATCACCACTAGCGCGATCGTCAAAAGCAGCGTGAACTGAACGTCGTCGACGGCCTGGCGGATCGAGGTTGAGCGGTCATTGAGCAGCTTGATCTGGGCGGCGGCCGGCATCTGGTCCTGGAAGGTAGGCAGCATCGCCTTGACCTTGTCGACGACGTCGACGGTATTGGCGTCGGGCTGGCGCTGCACGGCCATGATGATCGCGCGGGTACCGTCGTACCAACTTGCGGTCGTCGTGGTCTGCACCGAATCGACGACACGGGTCACCTCGCCCAGCCGCACCGGGTGGCCGTTCTTGGTGGCGATGATCAGGTTGGAGAACCCGGCGGCATTGTCGAGCAGGGTGTTGGCGGTGATGGTGAGCTGCTGCTTGTCGTTCTGCAGCACGCCGAGCGGCGTGTTGCTGTTGGCCGAGGCGACCGCCGCCTGCAACTGATCGATCGAGATGCCGCGCGCGGCGAGCGCAGTCGGATCGATCTGGATGCGCACCGCATATTTCTGCTGGCCGAAGATCGAGACCTGCGCCACGCCGTCGATGGTCGACAGCGACGGCGAGATAACGTTCTCGGCGAAGGCGTCGAGATCGGTGAGCGGAACCGTGTCGCTGACCAGCGACATCAAAAGGATCGGTGCGTCGGCCGGATTGACCTTGCGATAGCTCGGTGGCGCGGTCATCTCGGGCGGCAGCGATCTTTGCGTGCGCGCGATCGCGGCCTGCACGTCCGCGGCCGCAGCGTCGATGTCTCGGTTGAGCACGAACTGGATGGCGATCGAGGTCTGGCCGAGCGAGTTGGTGGTCGAGATCGAATCGATGCCGGCGATGGTGGAGAACTGCTTGATCAGCGGCGTCGCCACGGAAGTCGCCATCGTCTCCGGCGAAGCGCCGGGCAACTGAGCCGAGACGTTGACCACCGGAAACTCGGCGCTCGGCAGCGCCGCGACCGGCAGGAACTTGTAGGCAAAGATTCCGCCCAGCACGAGGGCGAACGACATCAGGAGGGTGGCGACAGGCTTGCGGATGCAGAATTCGGAGATCATTGGGCAGCCCCGCCGGCCTTGTCGGCCTCCGCAACCTTGGGCGATGCCTTGTCACCGGATCCGGCTGCGTTGCCTTCATGCACCGGCGCGCCGTTCTTCAATCTGGTCTGGCCCTCGACGACGACCTTCTCGCCGCTCTTCAGGCCGCCGCTGATGGCGCTGTTCGCGCCGTCCGTCAGCGCCACCTGTACCGGACGCATCTCGACGGTGTTGTCCGGCTTGACGACATAGACGAACGGCCCCTTCTGACTGGGCTGCACCGCAACCGTCGGAACCGAGGTCATCTGCGGCATCGTGCCGGCGTCGAGCACGACGTTCACATACTGGCCTGGCCACAGCGAAAGATCCGCGTTCGGTATGCTTGCCCGCGTGGCGATGGTGCCGGAGGCCGTATCGACGCTGGAATCGACGAAGTCGAGCGCACCCTTGCCGATCGGCGTCGGATCGCCGTCCTTGGTCAGCGTCACGCCTCCTTGCTGCGGGTCGGCGAGCGCCTTGTGCAGCAAGGCAAGGTCACTTTCCGGCAGAGTGAAATTCACCTGCAGCGGATCCATCTGCGTGATGGTGACAAGCGGCGTCGTGCTGCTCGAGTTGCCGTTGCTGGTGGTGACGAGATCGCCGACGGAGACGTTGACGGCGCCCAGCCGGCCCGAGATCGGCGCCAAGATGGTCGCGTAGCTCAACTGCACGGTGTCGGCATCGATCGTGGCCTTGTCGGCATCGATGGTCGCGACCGCGGACTTTTGCGCCGCCAGCGCCTGGTCGTAGGTCTGCTGCGTGCCGGCCTGCTTGGCGACAAGATCCTTGGCACGCTGCAGATCGGCCTGGGCGCTCACCAGCATCGCCTGGTCTTTGGCCAGCGCCGCCTGATCCTTGGCCAGTTGCGCCTTCAGCGCGCGATCGTCGAGCGAAAGCAGGACATCGCCCGCCTTGACCATCTGCCCGTCCTTGACCGCGATCGACACGATCTGGCTGGAAACCCGGGCATTGATGCTCACCACCGCCGGGGAAGAGACGAAGCCGATGGCGTAGCGACGGATCGGGAAATCGGCGGTCGTTGCGGTGGCGGAGACGATCGAGGCGGAGCGCGCGCCGCCGCCTTTCGCATTATCCGAGGCGTTGCCCGTCTTGTCGCCGCTCGCCGTCTTGTCCGTGCTGGCCGCGTCAGCTTGTTTGCCCGAAACCAGCTGCTGGACCTTGGCCAACGTCGTGGGCGAAAAGTAGAGGCCGGCGCCCGCCAGACAGGCGACCGCTACAACTGCAAAGGCGATTTTTCCGCGCATCGACACCTAGCCTCTAACCGACACGCCGATCCCGGTGGTCTATTCTAGCTCATTTCACGGCCCGTGCCGCGAATTTCGCCGAATAGATAGGACAAGGCTTTGGCGGAAAAGGGCCAAACCGCGGCATTACGAAGATTTAATGTGCAGTGCACAATCGCTGGGCAGCCGGCTAACGTGCCGCAACCGGGTCGCTCATCGGTCCGAAAATGAGCTCAGCGGAGCATCGGCCACAGCGTCGCGGCGAGCAGCACACCCATGGCGATATTGAACCATTTCAGCCGCACCGGATCCGACAGGAAGCCGCGCAGCGCCGTGCCGAAGCCGGCCCAGATGGACACGCTGGGCAGGTTGACGATGGTAAAAGCGATCGAGATCAGCGCCACCGAGACGAACGGGTGATCGGGATTGGTGTAGACGGCCATGGCGGTGATCGCCATCACCCACGCCTTGGGGTTGACCCACTGGAAGGCCGCGGCATCGATGAAGCGCATTGGCTGCCCTTCCGCCCCTTTTCCATCGCTCATCGAGCGCGACATGGCGATCTTCCAGGCGAGGTAGAGCAGGTAGGCGGCGCCCGCGATTTTCAGCGCCGTATGCAGCGCCGGGACGGCCGTCAGCACCGCGCCCAGACCCAAGCCGACGGCCAGCAGCAGGACCAGAAAGCCGATGCTGATGCCGAGCATGTGCGGAACCGTCCTGGCGATACCGAAATTGACGCCGGAAGCCAGCAGCATCAGGTTGTTCGGCCCCGGCGTGATCGAAGTCACCAAGGCGTAGACCAACAGGGCGAGGAATGCGTCAACCGACATGGTATCCTCCCAGATATGTCAGGCTTACTGTCCTGTTAGCAAACGCGCAAAAGCCAGAAGCAGGCAACCGCCGGGCCAAAAGTTGAAAACTGCCGGTGCCGATCGTCCCGATCACATTCCCTGCGGACCGCGATTCATCGCGGCCACGCCGGTGCGGCAGATCTCGACCAGGCCAAGCGGCTTCATGATGGCGATGAACTGGTCGAGCTTTGAGCCCTTGCCGGTGATCTCGAAGATGAAATGCTCGGTGTTGGCGTCGATGACCGAGGCGCGGAAAGCATCCGCAAGGCGAAGCGCCTCGACACGGGCATCGCCCGTGCCGGCGACCTTGACCAGCGCGAGCTCGCGTTCCAGCGGCCGCTCCTGCCCAAGCTCGTGCGAGCGGACGGTCAGGTCGACGACCCGGTGCACCGGCACGATGCGCTCGAGCTGGTGCTTTATCTGCTCCATCACATGCGGCGTGCCGCGCGTCACGATGGTGATGCGCGACAGATGCTTCTCATGCTCGGTCTCGGAAACGGTAAGGCTTTCGATGTTGTAGCCACGGCCCGAGAACAGGCCGATAACGCGGGCAAGCACGCCCGGCTCGTTATCGACCAGCACGGAAAGCGTGTGCGTTTCCGGCTTCTCGGTTTCCTTGGCGATGAAGTAGGCGGAACCGGTCGGTTGAAGGTGCTGTGCGTTCATGAGGTGAATCTCGATTTCAGACTTTTGAGCTAATTCTCTGTTTGCGCACGGCTTCTCGCGACAGCCCTGCCATGACGGCTGGCTAAACCAGTTCCCTGCCCTTGGCGTCGATGGCGTTCGCCACCGCTTCGTCGGTCGCCTCGTCGGGCAGGAGCATCTCGTTATGCGCCTTGCCGGACGGGATCATCGGGAAGCAGTTGGCCAAAGTCGCCACTCGGCAATCGAACAGCACCGGCTTCTTGACCGAGATCATCTCCTTGATCGCGTCGTCGAGCTCGTCCGGCTTGTCGCAGCGGATGCCGTGACCGCCATAGGCTTCCGCCAGCTTGACGAAGTCTGGCATCGCCTCGGTGTAGGAATGCGACAGCCGGTTGCCGTGCAGCAGCTGCTGCCATTGGCGCACCATGCCCATATACTGGTTGTTCAAGATGAAGATCTTGATCGGCGCCTCGTACTGCACCGCCGAGCTCATCTCCTGCATCGTCATTTGCACGGAAGCGTCACCGGCGATGTCGATGACCAGCGCATCGGGATGCGCGATCTGCACGCCGAGCGCGGCCGGCAGGCCGTAGCCCATCGTGCCAAGTCCGCCTGAGGTCATCCAGCGGTTCGGCTTGTCGAAGTGGTAGTGTTGCGCCGCCCACATCTGGTGCTGGCCGACCTCGGTGGTGATGTAGGTGTCCATGTCCTTGGTCAGTTCGTAGAGCCGCTGGATCGCGTATTGCGGCATGATGACGTCGCTGTTCATCCTGTAGGCGAGCGAATCCCGCGCCCGCCACTTCGCGATCTGCTCCCACCACGGATAGAGCGCTTTCTTGTCGGTCTTGGCGGTCGCCCGCCACAGCCGCACCAGATCCTCCAGCACGCGGCCGACATCGCCGATGATCGGCACATCGGTGTGGACGTTCTTGTTGATCGAGGACGGGTCGATGTCGATGTGGATCTTCTTCGAGTTCGGCGAAAAGGCATTCAGCCGGCCGGTGATGCGATCGTCGAAGCGCGCGCCGATGCAGATCATCACGTCGCAATCGTGCATCGCCATGTTGGCTTCGTAGGTGCCGTGCATGCCGAGCATGCCGAGCCAGTTCTTGCCCGACGCCGGATAGGCGCCGAGACCCATCAGCGTCGAGGTGATCGGAAAGCCGGTGAGGTCGACCAGCTCGCGCAGCAGATGGCTGGCTTCCGGGCCGGAATTGATGACGCCGCCGCCGCTATAGATGATCGGCTTCTTCGCGCCGGCCATCAGCTCGACGGCAGCCTTGACCTTCTCCAGGTCGCCCTGGACCTTGGGCTGGTAGCTGGTGCGCGGCGCCGTCTGCGGCGGCACGTAGACGCCCTTGGCGAACTGCACGTCCTTTGGGATATCGACCACCACCGGGCCGGGACGGCCGGTCGTCGCGACATGGAACGCCTCATGGATGGTGGCGGCGAGCTCATTGACATCCTTCACCAGCCAGTTGTGCTTGGTGCAGGGCCTCGTGATGCCGACCGTGTCGCATTCCTGGAAGGCGTCGGAGCCGATCAGCGATGTCGGCACCTGGCCGGTGAGGCAGACCAGCGGGATGGAATCCATCAGCGCGTCCTGCAACGGCGTCACCGCGTTGGTGGCGCCGGGGCCGGAGGTCACCAGCATGACGCCGGCCTTGCCGGTCGAGCGCGCATAGCCTTCCGCGGCGTGGCCCGCGCCCTGCTCGTGCCGGACCAGAATGTGCTCGACATCGTCTTGTTGAAAAATCTCATCGTAAATTGGGAGAACCGCGCCGCCCGGATAGCCGAAGACATGCTTGACGCCATTGTCCTTCAGCGCCTGCACCACCATTTCGGCACCCGTCATTTCGCGCCGCTCGTTCTGTCCGTTGCTCATCGGTCTGGTCCCGTACTTGTCCGCCGTCTGGCGATTGCTGGTCGTTTAGTTGGATTTCAGGCAACAAAAAAGGCCCCCGAGGGAGCCTGTGTGATGCGCATGGGAGGTTTTCGCCCGGCGGTTACACCGCCTTGCCCACGCGCTTTCCTACGAGAATGAGTGCCGTTTTCATGGTCGCGGACACTAGAGGCGGGTACGGCAGCCTGTCAACGGCAAAAATGACGCCTTTGCGCCCCTTGCCGGCTCAAGCCATTGAAAACGCGCCAAACTATTGGAGGGCGTGACGCCTCGCAGGTTTTACCGAAATACTTTACGGATGCCGGAAGCCCAATCCGGCGGCGCGCTCACCCAAGAAGCGATCCCAAACCCGGAGGAAACTGATGCTCGAGAGAACACCCACCACCAAGGCGCAGGCGCTGCTCGACAGGTTCGGCAAGGCGCTGGAAGCCGGCGACATCGACAGCGCCGTCAACTGCTTCCAGGCCGATTGCTACTGGCGCGACCTCGTGACCTTCACCTGGAACCTGAAGACGATGGAAGGCCGCGACCAGATCCGCGACCTGCTGCAGGCGACGCTGGCCGACACCAAGCCGACCGGCTGGGCGGTGGCCAAAGGCGAGGAAGCGAGCGAGGACGGCGGCATCATCACCGCCTGGATCACCTTCGAGACAGGTGTGGCGCGCGGCTTTGGCCTTGTGCGGTTCAAGGGCGACCTGATCTGGACCCTGCTGACAACGATGGCGGAGCTGAAAGGCCATGAGGAGAAGGCGGGCTTCACCCGCCCGCTCGGCGCCAAGCACGGCCACGGCAAGGGCCGCAAAACATGGCGCGAGGAGCGCGACGACGAAATGGCCGAGCTCGGCCATTCCCGGCAGCCCTATGTCGTCATCATCGGCGGCGGCCAGGGCGGCATCGCGCTTGGTGCTCGGCTGAAACAACTCGGCGTGCCTGCCATCATCGTCGAGAAGAACGAGCGTCCGGGCGATTCCTGGCGCCGGCGCTACAAGTCGCTCTGCCTGCACGACCCGGTCTGGTACGATCACCTGCCCTATATCGACTTTCCGAAGAACTGGCCGGTTTTCGCGCCGAAGGACAAGATCGGCGACTGGCTGGAGATGTACACCAAGGTGATGGAGCTGAACTACTGGTCCTCCACATCAGCGAAATCCGCCAAATATGACGAGAAGGCCAAGGAGTGGACAGTCGTCCTCGAGCGCGACGGCAAGGAGATCGTGCTCAAGCCCAAGCAGCTGGTGCTGGCGACCGGCATGTCGGGCAAGGCGAACTGGCCGAAATACAAAGGCCAGGACATCTTCAAGGGCGAGCAGCAGCACTCCTCGACCCATCCCGGCCCGGACAAGTACCGTGGCAAGAAGGTGGTGGTCATCGGTTCCAACAACTCGGCTCACGATATCTGCGCGGCGCTTTGGGAAGGCGGCGCCGACGTAACCATGGTGCAGCGCTCATCCACGCACATCGTCAAGTCGGACACGCTGATGGATATCGGTCTCGGCGCCCTCTATTCGGAGCAGGCGGTCGAGAACGGCATGACGACGCGCAAGGCGGACATGATCTTCGCTTCGCTCCCCTACCGTATCCTGCACGAGTTCCAGATCCCGCTTTACGAGCAGATGAAGGAGCGCGACGCGAAATTCTACGAGGACCTGGAAAAGGCCGGCTTCATGCTCGACTGGGGCGACGACGGCTCAGGTCTGTTCATGAAGTATCTGCGCCGCGGCTCCGGCTATTACATCGACGTCGGCGCCTGCGACCTAGTCATCGACGGCTCGATCAAGCTGAAAAGCGGCCCAGGTGCTGCGGTGCAGGAGCTGACCGAAACCGGCGTGAAATTCGTCGACGGCACCGAATTGCCGGCCGATCTGGTGATCTATGCCACCGGCTACGGCTCGATGAATGGATGGGCCGCGGACCTGATCTCACAGGAAGTGGCCGACAAGGTCGGCAAGGTCTGGGGTCTCGGCTCGGCCACCACCAAGGATCCGGGCCCCTGGGAAGGCGAGCAGCGCAACATGTGGAAGCCGACGCAGCAGGAAGCGCTCTGGTTCCACGGCGGCAACCTCCACCAGTCGCGCCACTACTCGCAATATCTGTCACTGCAGCTCAAAGCCAGGCAGGTCGGCTTGCCCACTCCGGTCTATGGGCTGCAGGAGGTGCACCATAAGGGATAGACCGGTTTGCGAACCGCAATCCGGCAACGGCGCAGGCCTAGCGCCGTTGCTGGATGAGGTACCGCCTACGGCCGCCGCGAGGTGCTGGCGCGCTCCCACAGGTTGGAACTCGCTGCATCCATCCGGCTGATATGCCACCAGTGCGCGTTGGCCGTCGAAGCAGAAACGCATTGGCTTTCCCCTCCCGGCCGTGCCACCGGCTAAGCAGCCTTTCCAGCGGCGAATTTCCTCACCACGCGCTCCAGCAAGGGCACGTAATCGCGGAAGGCGCGCGTCTTCATGTCGGCGACTTTGCCGCCCTCGTCCCAGATGCGCACGCGCACCGCTTCCTCGTGAAACGGATTGCGGCAGAACTCCGCCACCTCTTCAGCGCTCATCGGTCCGCCTTGCAGCGACAGCGTGTGGACCGAGGCCGGCGACAGCTTGCTGAAATAGGTCGGGTCGGTGGCGCAGAGATAGCGCTTGGCCGAGACATGCAGCCTGACGCATTCGACGATGACCGGTGGGAAGAAAGGCGCAAGCACCTCGCCGCCAGCCTCGTCATGATGCTTGTCCTCGACGTCATCGGGAGAATAGGTGCCGAACTCGCTGGTGTAGTGGCCGATATCGTGCAGCAGCGCTGCTGCCACAAGCTCCTCCGGCGCGCCGTCCTGCTCGGCCAGCCACGCGCCCTGCAGCATATGTTCCGACATAGTGACCGGCTCGCCGAGGTAGGATTCGGCGCCCCGGCGCTCGAAGATATCGGCGATGAATTCGACGATGTTGCCCGCGTTCAATTCGTTCGGGTTCATTCGGCCGCCTCCTTGAAATCGTGTTCGATCGCCGCCAGCGTCGACAGCAGGCCGTCCTTGTCGGCGTAGCAGCCCTGCAGCCAGCGCTTGCCACTGCCTGAAAACGCCCTGCGCGCATGCATGACGCGGGTGTTGTCGACGATGAAGGACTGCCCCGCCTCGAGCTTGAACGTCACCTCGAAGGCAGGAACCTCGATCAGTTCGGCGAACCGGCGGTAGGCCGCGTAGTACTTCTCCATCTCGGCGAACGGCACATCGACGACCGGCGACAGCGAACGGTTGTTGAAGCGGATGCAGATGAGCTCGCCATCGGGTCCGAGCTCGATCATCGGCCGCTTCGACTGCAGCCGCACGCCCGACGAGCCGGCATATTCGAAGCGCGCCGGATAGGAAGAGAGTAGCAGGAAACCGTCGGGGTTTTCCGCCTGAAGTGCTGCCGCCACGGCAAACCCGTCGACGACGCTGGATTCGCCGCCTTCGACCGTGTTCTCGACGCAGGCGAGGATCTGCAGCGTCGGCACGGGATCGCGGTAGGGATTGTCGGTATGAGCCTGTAGGCCGAGATTGGTGTAAGCGAGATTGTTGGGATTGACCTCGGCGCGCACCTCGAACCAGCGCCCGTAATTGGTCTCTCGGATATAGCCGAAGAGGTCGGCCACCTTGCACAGCGCGCCGGATTCGGCGGGCAGGCCGTCCATGACGGCAAAGCCGTAGCTGCGCACCGCGGCCAACCAGTGCCGCAGCATGTTGCTGTCACGGCTGGCCTCGGCATAGGCCGCGCGCGGCACCGAACTCTGCATCGAGGCTTTCGTCCAGCGCTGTATTTCACTTCCCGTCCAGCCGGGCTCGCGAGCCTCCTGGCGATCGTAAGCATGGCTGCGAAGCCAGCCGGCGGGAAAGCCGACGGTCTTGCCTTCGGGAACGAACGTGACTTCGAGCGCCCCGCCCTCGATCGAGGCCGCGCCGATCCGCGTCTCGGCCGGAATGTCGAGGATGGTGATCAGCCGCTGGCCGTTGCCGGCGCTGCGCGTCTTGTCATCCAGCGCATTGTCGCGCAGCCACATGGCGTGGAAGCGGCTGCGCGTTCCATCCTGCCAGCCAAGCTCGATCGTTCGTCCCTCGTCGCCCAGCGTTGCCGTCATCAGCATGTCCCGGAAGCTCCCATCTTCTACCCGCCGCTGCGAGCATGGATTGCATGCTGGCTTCACCGAAGGCATAATTCAAATTATCGTTTTGCGGGCAATGACGCTGAAATTGTAATGGCTGGAAAAGCTTTCGATCCGATGCCTCCCCTGGACTGGCTGCGCAGTTTCGAGGCTGCCGCGCGCCTGTCGAATTTTACCGCCGCAGCCGCCGAACTCGGCCTGACGCAGGCCGCCGTCAGCCAGCACATCCGTTTCCTGGAAGAGCGCCTTAGGACGCGATTGTTCACGCGCCTGGCGCGCGGCGTGGCGCTGTCGCCGGAAGGCGCGGCCTATCTTCCGCACATCCAGTCGGCATTTGCGACCATCGGCAACAGCACGAACGAGCTGTTCGAGCCGCGCGCGGTGCAGACCGTCTCGGTCCGGGTTCCGATCTCATTTGCCCTTCTGGTGCTGGTCCCCGCCCTGCCCGACCTGGCAAAGGCGCTGCCGCAGATCCAGCTCGATCTGGTGACCATCCATCGGCCGACCGACTACGATCAGCCGGGCTCGGCGCTCGATATACGCTTCGGCAACGGATCCTTTCCCGGCCGCGATGCCGACCGGCTGACCGTCGAGCGGCTTGTCCCGGTCGCGGCTCCGACGCTCGCCCGTAATGGTGATTGGACATCGTTGCCGCTGCTCCAGGTGGCCGGCGCGCGCGAGATGTGGGCGGAATGGTTTGCCGCCGCGGGGCTTGCCGGTCATTCCAGGCGCTCACATCGGTTCGACAGTTTCGTCGCCGCCATGGAAGCGGCGAAGGCCGGTGCCGGAGCGCTGCTGGGCTCTCGGCCGCTGGTCGACACCGCGCTCAGGGACAATGTTCTCGTCAGGCTTTCGGATTTCGAGCTTTCGAGCCCATCGGGCCATTTCCTGACAAGACCGTCATCGTCGCGGCTATCCGGCGCCGAACAGGATTTTCGCCGCTGGCTTCTGTCGCACATCGCCAAGACTGCAGGGTGACGGCAGGGTCAGGATAGCGAGAGAGCCGCTGTTCCTATCCGCTTCCAGTAGATGAGGGTGCCGGTCAGCCCGCCATGCGGCTTCAGCGCGAAGTCCGGGATCTCGCCGGTCAAGGTGAAACCAAGTTTCTCATAAAGCCCGGCCGCGCCCTCTTCGCTTGCCGTGTCCAGCACCAGCAGCGTGCGCCCTTTCCCGACGGCGAGTTCCTCCGCTGCGCGCATCAGACGGGCCGCGACGCCTTTGCCGCGGCGGTCCCGGCCGGTCATCAGCTTGGCGATCTCGGCGCGGTGCGGTTGATTGGGCGGAAAGTCGAAGAGCAGCGTGACCGTGCCGGCAAGCACCTCGCCATCCCACGCGCCCAGCACCGCCCTTTCGCCTCGCGCGGCCGCGGCAAGCGACTTGCGCCAGAAGTCCCGCGCTGCTTCCGCCGCCAATGGATGCATGAAGCTCACCGATCCGCCGGCGCCGACCGTGTCGATCAAAAGATCGGCCAGCAGTTCGATAGTTGCCGCGTCGTCGCTCAACGCCCGGATTTCAAGGGAGTTCATGGTGGTGCGCTCCAGGTGATGAGGCATCGGGGAGGTCATTCGAAATGGCTGGTCGGCCTGCGCCGCCGCGCCCGTCTGATTTCGGCGATACGCTCGGCGTCGTCCTCGCTGAGATGGCGGCCGCGCTCCAGGATCTCGAGCGTATATTCCTCATAGGTCAGCCCGAGCCGCCCGGCCCTTTCCAGCCGCATCAGCATCACGGCGTGGCTTGGCGCCTTCCAGGCCTTGTCGTGGGCGGCTCGCCAGGCGAGGAAAATATAGGCATCGCCCTTGCCCCAGGGCGGGCCGTCATAGTCGTCGAGCGGCGGCCCGCCATTGTGCGAGCGTTTTGGCCGGCGAGACATCGCAATCAGCCCCTGACCAGCGCCACGAGATACTCCGCCGCATCCGGCCCGGGAGCATGAAAGACGCAGTCCGAAGGCGCTCCCAGCGCAAGGCAGTCGCCGGGCTCGAGCCTATGCACCACATCGCCCTCGGTGAAGTCCAGCCTTCCGTCGATCAGCCATATCTGCTGCTTGATGAACACATAGGATGCCGCCGGAAGACTGACCTTGGCGCCTGCCGGCAGGCTGACCCTGATCAGCTCGAGCGGCATCTGCGATGCTGGCGACAGATGCCGCCTGATGTAACCGGTTGCCGGATCCTGCCAGACCGGCTGCTCGTCCTTGCGCGAAACGCCGCCGCCTTGCATCTCGGCTCGCGCGATCAGCGTCGACAGCGTCATGCCAAAGGCCGCCGCGATGCGCACCAAGAGCGCCGCGGTCGGACTGGCCGTGCCGCGTTCGATGGCGCTCAGCATTGCCTTCGAGACGTCCGAGCGCTCGGCAAGCTCAGCCAGCGACCAGCCCCTCTCCGTCCTTTCGGAGTGTATCCGCCTGCCGATCGTGGCGGTAATGTCATTCGATATATCGTCCATTCGTCCAATATATCGGAATTCCGCAAGCTGAGAAGAGGCTATTCGATCGAATTGCCGCGGCCGACTTAACGCCGCCTACACCATTCGACCTCACCCGACTTTAACCCCGATTGGATAGGGTCGACGCTCGAGGGGAATGGGACAAGATCAGCCATGTTTGTCGAACGCGAAGCCTCCGTTGGCGAACCGACCTCGCAGGAGCGCCGCAATGCCCTGCAGACCGACAAGCGCATTCTCGGCAATGTAGTGCAATGCGACGGCGCACGCGCCACCATCAGCGCCTATGCCGAGGATGCGGACGGCACGGTCACCGGCCAGTGGACGGTCGGCAAGATGATCTCCATCAATCTCGGCGAAACGCGCACGGTCGGCCTTGTCTACGAGATCGGCAAATCGGATCGCGCCTGGAGCAACGAAGGCCAGAACCCGATCGAGGTCAGCATCGAGCTGATCGGCGAAGTACGCGACGGCGCCGAGCCGGGCGCCAAGCCGGTCTTCGACCGCGGCATCACCGCCTATCCGCATATCGGCGCCATCGCCCATCGCATCCGCACTCGCGACTTGCAGGCGGTGTACGATCTGGCCGGGCGTCATTCGGTCACCATCGGCACGCTGTCGCAGGATGAATCGATCGACGCCAACATCGCCATCGAAGACACGCTGGCGCGCCATTTCGCCATCGTCGGCACCACCGGCGTCGGCAAATCCACGGCGGTCTCGCTGCTGTTGCGCAAGTCGATCGAGGCGCGGCCGGACCTGCGCGTGCTCATCCTCGACCCGCATAACGAGTTCGCCGCCTCGCTGCCGGAATATTGCGTCAAGGTCGATTCCAAGACGCTGGACCTTCCGTTCTGGATGTTCAGGCTGGAAGAGTTCGCTGAAGTGCTGTTTCGCGGCCGCGAGACGGTCCCCGAGGAAGTGGATGTCCTGCGCGACCTGATCCCGGCCGCCAAGAACCTCTACCGCAACCCGAGTTCCGGCACCTATGTCAGGCGCGGCAGCGATGCGCTGACGGCGGACACGCCAGTGCCATATCGCATCGCCGATCTCATCAAGCAGATCGACGAGCGTATGGGCATGCTTGAAAGCAAGAACGACCGCCCGACGCTGAAGTCGCTGAAGTCGCGTATCGAATCGGCGGCTGCGGATCCGCGCTATCGCTTCATGTTCAATTCGCGCCTGATCGAGGACACGATCCACGAAACCATCGGCAACATCTTCCGCGTCCCCAACCATGGCCGTCCGGTAACCTGCTTCGAGATGGCGGGCATGCCTTCGGAAGTCGTCAACTCGGTCTGCTCGGTGCTGGCGCGCCTGGCCTTCGATCTGGCCCTGTGGAGCGAGGGCCGGCTGAAGCTGCTGCTGCTCTGCGAAGAAGCGCACCGCTACATGCCGGCGGATCCGCGCCTCGGCTTCGCGCCGACTAGGCACGCGCTGTCGCGTATTGCCAAGGAAGGCCGCAAGTATGGCTGCTATCTGGGCGTCGTTACCCAGCGCCCGGGCGAGCTCGACCCGACCATCCTGTCGCAGTGCTCGACCTTCTTCGCCATGCGGCTTGCCAACGAGCAGGACCAGGCGATCATCCGCTCGGCGATCGCCGACTCCTCGGCCTCGACACTGGCCTTCCTGTCCTCGATGGGGCAGCGCGAAGCCATCGCCTTCGGCGAAGGCGTGGCGACGACCATGCGTCTGAAGTTCGAGAAGCTGGCGCAGGAATTCATCCCCGGCACCGCGAAAGGCGAGCAGGTCGAGCCCTCCGTGGATGGCAACGATGTCGATCTGGCCATGATTGTCGAGCGGCTTCGCAACGTGCCGAAACCGCAGCAGGCTATGGCCTTCGCCGAGGTAGTGGACTCCTCCCGCCAGGCCGGCGACCCGGATTACAAGAAGCCGGCCGGAGCGGCGCGCGCGCAGCCGGACGACGACTTCGACACACGCTACGGCCTGAAGCCCTCAACCTTCGGCATGCGCCAGCTGAATGATTGACGGCCAACCTAGCAAGCACAGCCAAATTCCGAACAGGAATTCATCAGGCCGGATCGAATAACGTGGCTTTCGAGAAGCCGGAGCG
The DNA here is from genome assembly GCF_000427725.1 of Mesorhizobium sp. WSM3224. Taxonomy (GTDB): domain Bacteria; phylum Pseudomonadota; class Alphaproteobacteria; order Rhizobiales; family Rhizobiaceae; genus Mesorhizobium. The sequence goes on from NZ_ATYO01000024.1 coordinate 109,706, forward strand.
GAGCGGACATTCAGTCCGCGAGCACCGGAAGTCGAGAAAGGCGCGTTAGTCGACCGGTCTCATGAATTCATGTCGGAATTTTAGGCGCAGACGCGGTTGCGGCCCTGCTTCTTCGCCTCATAGAGCTGGCGGTCGGCGCGGCGGTAGAAATCCTCCGCGCTCTCCTTGTGATCCCAGACGGCAAGGCCGACGCTGGTGGTGACCTTCAGCCGCACATTCCCCGACAGGATCGACATGCCGGCGATCGCCTTGCGGATGCGCTCGGCGAACCGGGCAAGTAGCTCGACATCCATGTTGGGCGTGACCACGGCAAACTCCTCGCCGCCCAGCCGCGCCACGACGTCGTGATAGCGGGTCATGCCCCTCAGGCAGGTGGCGACGGCCCTCAGCACCTCGTCGCCGACGTCATGGCCATGCGTGTCGTTGACCTCTTTGAAATGATCGAGATCAAGGATCATCAGGCCGACCGGCCTGTCGATGCGGCGAAACTCCTGGAGATATTCGCGCAGCGCATCGTCGAAATAGCGACGGTTCTGCATGCCGGTCAGACCGTCGGTGAGCGCCGCCTGCTCGAACGTCTGCGAACGAGCGCTGAGCGAAACCGTCATGGCCCTGAGCTTGCCCTCTTCCCGCACCTGGCCGCGGATCAGCGGGTAGATGAAGAAGGTGCCGAAGAACAGCGCGGTCGCCAGCAGCGCCCCGGTGACGAACAGCAACTTGTTCAGATAGATGATTTTGTCGACGCGCGATGTCGCGTCGAGGTCGGTGGCGATGGCCTGCAACTGGCCATAGGCATGGAAGGTCACCAGGCCCGCGGCCAGGATCACGAAAATAAAGACGAAAAATGCGGATTCCGCCTTGTGGAAACGCATCAACTCCCCGCGGCACTGCAACCCCTTCGGTTATGGCATGGCGGACCTTACGGACCGTTAACTGGAACAACCTAGGCGGGAATTAGAGCCGAGGATTTTAAGGCCCTGATTGAAAAAGGTTTTAGTCACTCCTGAACAGGCAACTCATCGCCCGGCTGCAGCCTGCGCCACTCCGCGCCCAGCTGGTGCCTGAACCAGGTCGACTGACGCTTGGCGTACTGCCGGGTCGCGATCTTGGCGCGTTCGATTGCTTCGGGAAAACCCGACTGTCCGGCCATCGCAGCCTGCAGCTCGCGCACCCCGATCGCTTTCATTGCCGGCAGGTCCGGGTCGAGGCCGAGCGCGATGAGTTGCCGCACTTCGTCAGCAGCGCCCCTGTCGAGCATCTGGTCGAAACGCGCTTCTATGCGCCGGATCAGTTGCTCCCGGTCCGGCTCGATGACCAGAAAGCGCGCGCTGTCGCGATCGATCAGCGGACGGCCGCGCGTCGCCTGCCATGCAAGGATCGAGCGCCCCGAAGCGTCGAGCACTTCGAGCGCCCGCACGATACGCTGGCCGTCAGTCGGCCTGAGCTGCATGGCTACAGCCGAATCCTCATGCATCAGCAGGCGATGCAGCCTTTCGGCCCCCTGTTCCTTGAGTTCGTAGCGCCATCGCTCGCGAACGGACGGTGGAATGTCCGGCATGTCCGAGATGCCTTCGGCCAGCGCGCGGAAATAGAGCCCGGTGCCGCCGACGAAAACGACCGGGCGGCCCGACAGGACGCCGTGGTCGATTAGCTTCGTCACGTCGCGCAACCAGGCGCCGGTGGAATAGGCCGTGGAGGGATGAACATGGCCGTAAAGGAAGTGGGGTGCGCGTGCCATTTCGGCGGCGCTCGGCCGTGCCGTCAGGACATCGAGGACCGAATAGCCCTGCATGGAATCGGTGTTGACGATGACGCCGTCACCGCGTTCGGCGAGATCGAGCGCCAGCGCCGACTTGCCGCTGGCTGTCGGCCCGGCTATCAGGATCGCATTCTTGACGCGGCCTTCGCCCGCCTGCCTGCCGGAATGTTCGATGCCGCTGATTGCCACTTTAGTGTCCCGTCCAGAAGCCCGCGCCGTGCCGGCCTCGCTTGCGAATATGGCCTTGCGGGCCGCCGGCGCAAGCGCCGTTCATTGGCTGGCTGAAGACGTCGCCTGCGATCTCGTTTTGCCGCGGACGCCGGATATCGGCGAAATGACCGCCAATCTGCGCGCCGCACTGGCCTCGGAACCGGTCGACGTGATCGTCCAGCCCGCCGAAGGCAGGCGCAAGAAGATCCTGCTCGCCGACATGGATTCGACGATGATCGACCAGGAGTGCATCGACGAGCTTGCCGACGAAATCGGCGTCAAGGACCACGTCGCGGCGATCACCGCGCGCTCGATGAATGGCGAGATCGCCTTCGAGCCCGCCTTGCGCGAGCGCGTCGCCTTGCTGAAAGGCCTCGACACCGCGGTGGCCGACCGCATCATCGCCAACCGGCTGACGCTCGCCGCCGGCGGCCGCGCTTTGGTGCGGACGATGCGCGCCAACGGCGCCTGGACGGCACTGGTCTCGGGCGGCTTCGACGTCTTCACCAGCCGCGTCGCCGCCATGCTGGGTTTCCAGGAAAACCGGGCCAACCGCCTGATCGAGCAAGACGGCAAGTTCACCGGCATGGTGGCCGAGCCGATCCTCGGCCGCGCCGCAAAGGCCGAAGCGCTGCTCGACATTGCGGCTAAGCTTAACCTGACGACCGAGGATGCCATCGCGGTCGGCGACGGCGCCAACGATCTCGACATGATCCGGCTTGCCGGCACCGGGATCGCCCTGCACGCCAAGCCGGTGGTGGCGGAGCAGGCGCGGATCCGCATCGACCATGGCGACCTGACCGCGCTGCTCTATCTCCAGGGTTATCGCCGGAATGAGTTCATCGAATGAAGCCGATCCGCACCGAGCGCCTCATCCTGCGCAATTGGGAAGAGCGCGACCGCGAGCTTTTCCACCGCATCAACTCCGACGAACGTGTGATGGAATTCTTCCCGTTCCGCCGCGACCGCGCCGCGGCTGATGCCAAGATGGACGAGTTCCGCGCCTGGATCGACGAGGATGGCTACGGCTTCGCCGCGGCCGAGATTGCCGCGACCGGCGAATGCATCGGCTTCGTCGGATTGCTCGAAACGGAAGACATAGAAGACATAGACGTGCTGGCGCCGGGCACGATCGAGATCGGCTGGCGGCTGGCGCCCGAATTCTGGGGTAAGGGCTATGTCACGGAGGCGGCCGAAGCCTGGCTCGACTATGGCTTCGAAACGCTTGGAGTCGACGAAATCGTGTCGTTCGCGGTTCACGACAACCATCGTTCCATCGCCGTCATGAAGCGCCTCGGCATGCGAGCCGATGAGGGCGCCGATTTCGATCATCCGAGCGTCCCCGACAGCCATCCGCATCTCAAGCGCCATGTCCTCTACAGGCTGTCGCGCGAAGACTGGACGGCACGAAAAAGGGCGGCTTGCTAGCCGCCCTTTTTCGTTGAACATCAATCGGTTGCCGAGCTTTCCGGAATCAATCCATCCGGATCGTCACGAAGCGCAGTTCGCCGGTCTTCGATGCCAGCATCAGCAACGCGTTCTTGCGACCCTGTTCCTTGAGCGCGCCGATCCGGTCCATCACGTCCTTCGGCGTGCCGACCGATTCCTGCGCGATCTCGGTGATCACCTCGCCGGGCTGGATGCCGCGCTCGGCCGCGGCCGAATCCTTGGCGACATCGGTGATGACCACGCCGGATACATCCGCCGCGATGCTGAACTTCTGCCGCGTCTGGTCGTTGAGCTCGCCGATTGTCATGCCGAGCACCGAAGCCGTCGATACCGGCGGCGTTGCTTTGTTGTCGCCCTTGTCCTGATCGGTGTTGCCGTTCTCGCCGCTGGCCAGCTTCTCGCCGTCCTCGAGCCGGCCGAGCGTCACCTTGACGGTCTGCTCGACGCCCTTGCGCACGATGACGACGTCGACCGCCTTGCCGACCGGGCTTTCGGCGACAACGCGCGGCAGGTCGCGCATTTCATGGATATCCTTTCCGTCGAACTTTATGATGACGTCGCCGGCCTGCACGGAACCGTTGTCGACCGGGCCGCCCTTGATGACGCCGGCTACCAGCGCGCCCTTGGCGGTCGCCATGCCCAGGCTTTCGGCGATGTCGTCCGTCACCGGCTGGATGCGTACGCCGAGCCAGCCGCGCCGCGTCTCGCCAAACTGGCGGAGTTGATCGACCACGCCTGCGGCAAGCTGCGAGGGGATGGAGAAACCGATGCCGATCGAGCCGCCCGACGGCGAGATGATCGCCGTGTTGATGCCGATGACCTCTCCCTCTGCGTTGAACAGCGGGCCGCCAGAATTGCCGCGGTTGATGGCGGCGTCGGTCTGGATGAAGTCGTCATAGGGGCCCGAATTGATGTCGCGGTTGCGCGCCGAAACGATGCCGACCGTCACCGTGCCGCCGAGGCCGAACGGGTTGCCGATCGCCATCACCCAATCGCCGACGCGCATCTTGGTGGAATCGCCGAACTTCACCGCCGTCAGCTTGTGACCCTTCGGGTCGACCTTGAGCACCGCGACATCGGTCTTGGTGTCGGTGCCGACCAGCGTCGCCTTCAGCGTGATGCCGTCGGAGAAATTCACCTCGATATCGTCGGCATCGGCAATGACGTGGTTGTTGGTCACCACGATGCCTTGTTCGGCGTCGACGACGAAGCCGGAGCCGAGCGACTGCACTTTCTGCCCGCCGCCGCCCTTGTCTCCGCCACGGTTCTTGAAGAAATCGTCGAAGAAGTCCTGGAACGGCGAGCCCTCGGGCAATTGCGGCATCGGCACCGCGCCAGGCCCTTCCGTGCCTTTCACCGTCTGCGAGGTCGAAATGTTGACCACTGCGCCAAGCAGCCGCCCGGCAAGATCGGCGACCGAGGGCGGCCCGTCGGAGGCGATCGTCGGCGTGACAAAGGACGGGACGGCAACAATGCCGACCACAAACGCGGTGGCGCCGGCGAAGAAGGTGCGCCGCGCAGCGCGCAATAGGGTGTCGGATATCATCGTGGCCTCCCGGTGTTCAGAAAAGGAAAGGCGCGCTTCCGCAGGGACGCCCGTCCGGTCCATGTTGGCAAGAAATACGGCACGTTTGCGGCTATAGCTATCGGCGAAGGATAAATCGTCAATCGCCGTGGCACTAGGGCATGATGCCGAAAAGTGCGAAGCGGTTTTCGGACGACATCATGCCCTCATCTCTTGGATTTAGAGACGGATTCAGATTTCAGGTCGATTCGACCTGAAATCATCCGGCTCTAATGCATGTCGCCCAAAAGTGTGCAGCGGTTTTGGGAGAACGACATGCATCAAAACAAAGACTTAAAGCGCGTCGACTGAATCCGTTCACGGTACACGACAGTCAGGGTGAGAACGGGATGATGTGTTTGGATTGAAGATTCCTCAGCAAAGGATCTTCGTCCATGACACTGATTCATTCCGCTCTCATCGAGACGTTAGGTCGGCACTTTTCGCTAAGCAAGAGCCGGCTTGTGACGCTTGCGGTGCTGATCGCCGGACTTGCCCAGTCGCGTAGCGTCAACCTTTCGCATCTGGCCGTGCATCTGTGCGGTCCGGCGCGCCATGCCTCGAAGTATCGGCGGCTACAGCGGTTCTTCCAGTTCGCC
>NZ_ATYO01000025.1 GCF_000427725.1 Mesorhizobium sp. WSM3224
AGGTTCTGAGGGCGCTCCAGAGCGCGCCGTCAGTCCCGCCAAGGCAGGTCCCGGGCCAGGAGACGCAAAGCTACATCCCGCCACGTCCAGTGTGGCGCCGTGCTCAATCAGCGCAAGACCAAGCCGCTGCGCGGCGGCTGGACAGCCGGCCTTGCGCCGATCTGCGCGCGACGCTTTCGAGCGCCCTATGGTCGGGACGAACAGCTGCCCCACGATCAAACCAACAGCTAGCAGATCAACCTCTTGACCCAATGGCCCTCATGTGAGGGGAGAAGGGAGAGTCGCGCTAATTGCCGAAAAGCCAAAACATTGCTATTTACGCCGCCATGGAAAAGCTTTTCAGCGATCCGGCCTACAAGGGTTTCGTGCTGCAGGACAGAAAGCGCCTGCCGTCGCGCTTCTCGGCGCGCGTCTGCGGCGCGCTCACCAGCCGACTTAGCTAAAGCCGACTGATCGCAGTCGTCGCGCCGGATTGCCGGCGACCTATTCCTATTCTCATATCGACGGATTTACGCACATGAGCGCACCGCGCACCCTCTACGACAAGATCTTCGACGACCACACGGTCGACCGACAGGACGACGGCACCTGCTTGCTCTATATCGACCGCCACCTCGTCCACGAAGTCACCAGCCCGCAGGCCTTCGAAGGCCTGCGCATAAGCGGCCGAAAGGTTCGCCATCCGGAAAAGACGCTGGCCGTGGTCGACCACAACGTCTCGACCTCGCCCGACCGCAAGTTCGGCATCAAGAACGAGGAAAGCCGCATCCAGGTTGAGGCGCTGGCCAGGAACGCCAAGGATTTCGGCATCGAGTATTATTCCGAGAACGACATCCGCCAGGGCATCGTCCACATCATCGGCCCGGAGCAGGGCTTCACGCTGCCCGGCATGACCATCGTCTGCGGCGACAGCCACACCTCCACGCACGGCGCCTTCGGCGCGCTCGCGCACGGCATCGGCACGTCGGAGGTCGAGCATGTGCTCGCCACCCAGACGCTGATCCAGCGCAAGGCCAAGAACATGCTGGTGCGCGTCGACGGCCAGTTGCCGGAAGGCGTCACCGCCAAGGACATCATCCTTGCCATCATCGGCGAGATCGGCACCGCCGGCGGCACCGGCTACGTCATCGAATATGCCGGCGAAGCCATCCGCTCGCTGTCGATGGAAGGCCGCATGACGATCTGCAACATGTCGATCGAGGGCGGGGCGCGGGCCGGCCTGATCGCGCCGGACGAGACGACCTTCGCCTATGTCAAGGACAAGCCGCGCGCGCCGAAGGGCGCGGCGTGGGACGCGGCACTCGCCTATTGGCAGACACTGCAGTCCGACGAGGGCGCGCATTTCGACAAGGTGATCGTGCTCGACGCGGCAAAACTGCCGCCGATCGTTTCCTGGGGCTCGTCGCCCGAGGACGTCGTCTCGGTGCAAGGCATCGTGCCCAATCCGCAGGAGATCGCGGACGAGAACAAGCGCACGTCGAAGATCCGCGCGCTCGACTATATGGGGCTTACGCCGGGAACCAAGATCACCGACATTGAACTCGATCGCGTCTTCATCGGCTCCTGCACCAATGGCCGCATCGAGGACCTACGCGCCGCCGCCAAGGTGGTCGAAGGCAAAAAGGTCAATCCGCGCGTCAACGCCATGATCGTTCCGGGCTCCGGCCTGGTGAAGGAGCAGGCGGAAGCCGAAGGCCTCGACAAGATTTTCGTCGCCGCCGGTTTCGACTGGCGCGAGCCGGGCTGCTCGATGTGCCTGGCCATGAACGACGACCGGCTGAAGCCGCATGAACGCTGCGCCTCGACCTCGAACCGCAATTTCGAGGGCCGGCAGGGTTTCAAAGGCCGCACCCACCTGGTGTCGCCGGCGATGGCGGCGGCAGCGGCGATCGCCGGCCACTTCGTCGACATCCGCGACTGGAAGTAACACGTCAGCCGCAAATCTTAAGGCCCGGACACGTCGTCCGGGCCTTTCGCTTTTCAGCGATCTACCTTCGAATAATCTCGTGGAACTCCTCGCGCCGGCCGGGTTCGTCGGCGGCGACGACCAAGGCCAGCTTCCGCTCGTCGAAGATCTTGAACCATTCGTCCCATTCGACCAGCTCATAGCCGCCGGCATTGATCGTACGCTCAGGGCGGTCGGTGTCCTCATACGCGCTCTGGCCAAAAACCAGCCGCAGCATGGGCTGCGTTCCGGCCTCGGGCGACACGTCGACTATCGCCGGAAAGCCGGCGCGCGCTGCCGCCCAGGACCGGATTTCATCGTGGTCGGTCAAAGTGATCGTGCCAGCCATTTCAATCGTCTCCTGTCTGGCCGGACAACGTTGCTGCCGCGAGCCGGTTCCGCTCGTTTTTGTACTCTTATCGGTCGCCGCTTAACCGCTTGTTTGGGCTTACGCCCTAATATCTCTCCTCGGGTAAGTTGGGGAAAGTCGCAGTCCTTTGGACACCGGTCTGCTCATAGCGCTGCTTAATCCGACGATAGCGCTGGCGCTGGGCGCTGCGTTCCTCGTGCTGTGGTCCTATCAGCGCCATCGTCCGTATCTGGCCACGCTCGGCGCGAGCTATTGCCTGTCGGCGCCGGGTTTCCTGCTGCAATATTTCACGCTTCCGGTCGGCGTGGCGGCGACCAAGCTCGTTTCCAACATCTGTTTCACGATAGCGGCCTGCTGCCTCTCCGGCGCGATCGTCGCGCGTTACGGGCGGCGCGTGCCTTATGTCGGCATCGGTTTCGTGACCGGCGGCGGGCTCGCCGCCTTTATCTGGTTCATGTTCGTCCAGCCGGACCTTACCTGGCGCGTGCTTGGGATGAATTTCGGCTTCGGCGCGCTCAGCCTGCTGGTCGCCGCCGAGCTTAGGACCGTGCGCAACAACGGTCCGACCGAAAAGATTCTCTTCGTGCTGTCGCTGCTTTCGGGCCTGAACTTCATCGCCCGCACGCTGGTCGTCGTCATCGCGCATGGGCCGTTTCCAAGCTATGACGGCTTTTACGGCTCGTCCTACTGGACGACGGCGCTGCTTTCGCATGCGCTCCTGTCGCTGCTGATCGCGCTTTGCCTGTTCACCGCCGCGGCGCTCGATGTGATGCGGGCGCTGAAGGCTGAAACCCACACCGACCCGCTCTCGGGCATCCTCAACCGCCGCGGCTTCGAGGAGCGGTCCGCCCTGCTGCTCGATCAGTGCGGCAAGGCCGGATTTCCCGTCGCCCTGGTGCTGGCGGACCTCGATCACTTCAAGGCGCTGAACGACAGGTACGGGCATGAGGCCGGCGACCGGGTGATTGCGGATTTCGCCGCCAGGCTGCGCTCCGCCACCGGCGCGCGCGGAGCCGCCGGCCGCATCGGCGGCGAAGAGTTCGCCGTGCTTTTGCCGCTTAGCGACCTCGCTTCGGCTCGGCTCTTTGCCGAGGCGATCCGCAGCTTCTACTCGGCCGGCGCGATCGATGGCCTGCCGCCCGGCGCCAGGGTCACCGCAAGCTTCGGCGTTGCCGCCCGCTCCGGCACGGAAGGGCTGGCGCCATTGATGCGACGCGCTGACGAGGCGCTCTACAAGGCCAAGAAGAACGGCCGCGACAGCGTCCGTCTCTCCTACGAGCGGCCCGAGACAACTTTCGTCGCCGAGCCGCTCGCCGTCGGCTGACACAAGCTGAGCGGGCCTCCCACCATACGCGGCGTTAACGCGATTTTCGTCGGTCGATGGTTTGCTGTCCGCCGGGACAAGGGACACATGGGCAGCGCCGATTTCATCCTGATGATCAACTTGCTCGTCGCCGGGCTGCTGGCGGCGGCGTTCATGACGATTGCCGTCTATGATACCGGGCGCGTGTCGGCACGCTGGCTTGCCTTCAGCTACCTGCTCGGCATGGCCTATTTCGCCATCGAATTCAGCATCCCCGCCTTCGCGGACGCCCGGCTGCCGGTCGTTGCGGCCTTTGCCGTGTTCCTCGGCGCGACCATCGCCTTCAATGGCGGGCTGGCGCACAAATATGGCGTGCGGCCGCCCTGGCCGCCGATGCTGTGCTTCCTGGTCGTCGCTTCGGTCGCCGTCTATCTGGTGCAGGACCTGCCGCGCCATTCGCTGACGCGCATGATGGCCTACCAGCTTCCTTACGCCGCCATGCAGTTCGCCGCTCTCGGCATCGTGCTCTCCTCCCGGCAAAGGCTTGCGCGGCTCGACCATGTGCTTGCGCTGGTGCTCGGCGCCAGCGCCGTGCAGTTTGCCTCCAAGCCGTTCATCGCGGGTGCGCTGGGCGGCTGGGGCGCCAACCCTCAGGCCTATGTGCAGACCAGCTACGCGCTGGTGTCGCAATCGCTGGGCACCGTGTTCGGGCTGGCGCTGGCGCTGCTTGCTTTAGCCGTCCTGGTGCGCGACGTGCTGGCCGAGGCGACCTCGAAGTCGGAGACCGACGCATTGTCGGGGCTCTTCAACCGCGGCGGCTTCGAGCGTCACGCCGACCTTGCCATGCGCGACGCCGTTCGGCGCGGAGTGCCGGTGGCGCTGGTGATCGCCGATCTCGACTATTTCAAGAGCATCAACGACAGCTATGGCCATGCCTGCGGCGACCGCGTCATCGAGACGTTCGCCGGTTTCCTGCGCGAAGCCGCCGCCGAACACCATGTCGCCGGCCGCATCGGCGGCGAGGAGTTCGCCATTATCCTGCCCGGCACCAATCTTGCGGCCGCCCGGCTGTTTGCCGAGGGCGCGCGCAACGCATTTGGAGCCTTGCCGATCGATGGCCTGCCGGCCGACCATCGCTGCAGCGCGAGCTTCGGCGTGGCGGAGCTGACCGCGGACGAAGGTTTTGCCGCTCTTTTGCGGCGCGCCGACGCCGCGCTCTACGAAGCCAAGAATGCCGGCCGCGACTGCGTGCGCGTATCAGGCGTGGCGCGGCGCCGCGCCACGCCGACGGTTTTCAACGGCAAGGGCTGAGATTGGGCATCTCGCCATCGGAAAGTCCGTACATATAGGAGCGGCCCTTCACCAGCACCGGCGGCTGGTAGCAGCCGGGCGCGCCGGGCTCGTCCGATTCGTCATAGACCACGGCAGGCTGGCCGGCGCTGGTGTAATCGGAAAGTTGTTTGGCAAGCTTGCCCTCGCCGACGATGATGCGCTTGTAGCCGGCGGCGCTGTCGATGACGAGATTGCCGAAGGAATCGGCATAGACACGGTCGTGATGGCGCAAGCCGGCTTCGGCCGGCGCGGCGATTGCAACCGAGAACGCCACCAGCGATGCGGCCGCAAGCACTATCCGCACTGAATTCAAACGCATGTCGCTCTCCCTTGATCGACGCGACGGATCGCGCCCGGAATCCGGTTCGAATCAGAAATTAACTCTTTCTTAACCTTTGTTAAGAGGCGGAAGCCCTCCGGCGCCGGTTCTTAAGGAACATGGTTAATTTCCGGGGCCGGTTGTGCTCGCCGCGGGGCCGTCGTGACGACCGGACCGTCCGCCCTGACTCAGCGTGAGCTTGATCTTCAGGCGCCACGTGGTTAGAGCAGTTCACCGTTTCACTGAGAACGGCAAACCGCCCTATCTCTTTGTTTTGATGCAATTCCGGACGGAAGCTACGGCGAAGGCGCCGAACCTGACCGGGCCACACTTTTCCTGGAATTGCCGTAGCGTGCCGCGCACGAAAGGGGCAGCGCATGAGCTTTGGTCACACGGTTCGGGTGTCGATCGCGATCCCGCTGCTTCTCGCGGCCGCGGCCTGTGTGCCGCAGGACAACGCGCCGAAGGCGGCGAGTGCCACAACGCCTGCGGCGTCGCCTGCGCCGGCCCAGCCGTCCGCCGCGCCGCCAGTGCCGGCAACGTCTCCGGTAGTTGCAACTGCCAAGACGCCCGCAACGCCGGCACCACCTCCAACCAAGATCATCACCGACCTTACCGTGCCGCGATCCGGCGTCGGCACGGCCACCTACAGGTGCGGCAATGGCGGTATGATCACCATCCAGAATCTCGGCTCGTCGCTGCGCGTGGTCCGGCCGGATGGCACGACCGAGGAGTTTGCGGCCTCGCCCGCCAACCAGAGCAGCCGCTACCAGGAAGCGGCGACGCATGACGCAATCGTGATCGACGGGCGCGAGGCGCTGGTGATGAAGCGGGGATCCACCCCGCAGACCTGCAAAAGATAGTGCTGCTTGTTGCACTGCAGCGAACGCTGCGCCGGCTTCGAAACAGCCGCTAATCGATTGAAGCGCTGGGCCGGCAATTTGTCAGACTAAATGATGTTTCCAAAACGATTTTCCGGCTTTGACGCGGTGCAAAAAGAGCATTAGAAACCGGCTGTCCGGAGCCATATATGAAGGCCGCAATGCCGCATTCCCAAAGCGGCTTCCCGGATGCCGAACTGGGGGAGCCATGAGCAAATCACCAGCCACCCGCGCAGTTGCCAGACGTGAACGGCCGCTCTCGCCGCACCTGTCGATCTACCGGCCGCCGATCACGATGACGATGTCGATCATCCATCGCATCACCGGCGGCGCGCTTTATTTCGGCACGCTGCTGGTGGCGGCGTGGCTGATCGCGGCTTCGAGCTCGCAGGCGGCTTTCGACTGGGTCAACTGGGCCTTCGGTTCCTGGCTCGGCCGGCTGGTCCTCTTCGGCTACACCTGGGCGCTGATGCACCACATGCTGGGCGGGTTGCGCCACCTCGTCTGGGACACCGGGGCGGGATTGGAAAAAACCACCGCGTCGAAGATCGCCTGGGCGACGCTCGCCGGCTCGATCGTGCTGACGCTCTTGATCTGGATCGCCGGCTACATGGCGCGGGGGGGCCTGGCATGAGCGGTTACAACAACGACATGCGCACGCCGCTCGGCAAGGTGCGCGGCCTGGGTTCCGCCCGTGAGGGCACGCAGCATTTCTGGCGCCAGCGGCTGACGGCGATCGCCAATATACCGCTGCTCCTGTTCTTCGTCGGCTTCCTGATCGCGGTCAACGGCCACGGCTATACGGAAGTGCGGGCAGCGCTCGCCAATCCCTTCGTGGCGCTGGTGCTGGCGCTAGTGCTGATTTCCGGCCTCTACCACATGCGGCTCGGCATGCAGGTCATCATCGAGGACTATGTGCATGGCGAAGGCATGAAACTGGCGCTGATCGCTCTCAACACCTTCTTCGCAGTGGCAGTCGGCGTCGCGTCGCTCTTCGCCCTGCTCAAACTTGCATTCGGAGGCTGACGTCTTGGCCAATCCAAACACCGCTGACGCGGCTTCCGCCTACACCTTTGTCGACCACAAGTTCGATGTCGTGATCGTCGGCGCCGGCGGCGCCGGCCTGCGCGCCACGCTCGGCATGGCCGAGCAGGGATTGCGCACCGCCTGCATCACCAAGGTGTTCCCGACGCGCTCGCACACCGTTGCCGCGCAGGGCGGCATCGCCGCCTCGCTCGCCAATATGGGCCCGGACAACTGGCAGTGGCACCTGTTCGACACCGTCAAGGGGTCGGACTGGCTGGGCGATATCGATGCGCAGGAATACATGGTGCGCGAGGCCCCTGCGGCGGTCTACGAGCTCGAGCACTACGGCGTGCCGTTCTCGCGCACGGAAGAAGGCAAGATCTACCAGCGGCCCTTCGGCGGCATGATGATGAATTTCGGCGAAGGCCCACCGGTGCAGCGCACCTGCGCCGCCGCCGACCGTACCGGCCATGCCATGCTGCACACGCTCTATGGCCAGTCGCTGAAGAACAACGCTCAGTTCTTCATCGAATATTTCGCGCTCGACCTGATCACCGAGCCGGACGGCACCTGCACCGGGGTCGTGGCCTGGAACCTCGACGACGGCACCATCCACCGTTTCTCGGCCAAGATGGTCGTGCTGGCGACCGGCGGCTATGGCCGCGCCTATTTCTCCGCTACCTCGGCGCATACCTGCACCGGCGACGGCGGCGGCATGGCCGCGCGCGCAGGGCTCGCGCTGCAGGACATGGAGTTCGTGCAGTTCCACCCGACCGGCATCTATGGCGCCGGCTGCCTGATCACCGAAGGCGCGCGCGGCGAGGGCGGCTATCTCGTCAACTCCGAAGGCGAGCGCTTCATGGAGCGCTATGCGCCGTCGGCCAAGGACCTTGCCTCGCGCGACGTTGTCTCACGCTGCATGACGATGGAGATCCGCGAAGGCCGTGGCGTCGGTCCGAAGAAGGATCACATCTTCCTGCATCTCGACCATCTCGACCCGGCGGTGCTGCACGAGCGGCTGCCGGGTATTTCGGAATCGGCGAAGATCTTCGCCGGCGTCGACCTCACCAAGGAGCCTATCCCGGTGCTGCCGACCGTGCACTACAACATGGGAGGCGTGCCGACCAATTATTGGGGCGAAGTGCTCAGCCCGACGGCCAAGGCCCCGGATCGCGTATTGCCTGGCCTGATGGCGGTGGGCGAAGCCGGCTGCGCGTCGGTGCACGGCGCCAATCGGCTGGGCTCCAACTCGCTCATCGACCTCGTCGTCTTCGGCCGCGCGGCGGCGCTGCGCGCCGGCCAGGTGATCGACCGCAAGTCGGCGATCCCGTCGCCCAATCAGCAATCGGTCGACAAGATCATGGACCGCTTCGACAGGCTGCGTCACGCCAACGGCTCGACGCCGACGGCGGTGCTGCGCGAGAAGATGCAGCGCGCGATGCAGGAGGACGCCGCCGTGTTCCGCACGCAGGAATCGCTCGAGAAGGGCTGCAAGCGCGTCTCGGAAATCTGGGGTGAGCTCAAGGACATCAAGGTCTTCGACCGCTCGATGATCTGGAATTCCGACCTCGTCGAGACGCTGGAGCTGGAAAACCTGATGGCCAACGCCATCACCACGGTCTACGGCGCCGAGGCGCGCAAGGAGAGCCGCGGCGCGCATGCGCGGGAAGATTTCGCGGCCCGCGACGACGCCAACTGGCGCAAGCACACGCTGGCCCGCGTCAGCGAGGACGGCAAGGTGACGCTGACTTACCGGCCGGTGCATACCGAGACGCTGCTGGCGGAAAAGGATGGCGGCATCAACCTGGCCAAGATCGCGCCGAAGGCCAGGGTGTATTGACCATGGCATTGGCGGCCACGGGATATTCCGGCACGCCCCTTCCGGCCAAGCTCGGCCTGAGGGACGGCATGGTCGCCGCCTTCATCGCGCTACCGCCGGAACTCGATGAGCTGACCGAGGCCGTGTCCTTCGCCGCCGTCGATCGGCTGTTCGACTGGTCGGCGATCTCGGGCAGCCAGAAATACGATGCCGTGCACGCCTTCACGCGGCAGCGCGCGGAGATCGAGGATGGCCTCGCCGGCATCGAGACCGCGATCAAGCGCGACGGCATGGTCTGGGTCTCCTGGCCGAAGAAGGCCTCGAAGGTGCTGACCGACGTCACCGAGGACGTGATCCGCGCCGAGGCGCTGAAGCGCGATCTGGTCGACGTCAAGGTCGCCGCCGTCAACGAAATCTGGTCCGGGCTGAAGCTCGTCATCCGAAAGGACCGCAGGTAATGGTCGAACTCACGCTTCCCAAGAATTCCAAGGTCCAGCAGGGCAAGACCTGGCCGAAGCCGGAGGGTGCGACCAATCTGCGCGAATACCGCGTCTATCGCTGGTCGCCGGACGACGGCGGCAACCCGCGCATGGACACCTATTTCGTCGACATGGACGATTGCGGGCCGATGGTGCTCGACGCGCTGCTGTGGATCAAGAACAAGATCGACCCGACGCTGACGCTGCGCCGCTCCTGCCGCGAGGGCATCTGCGGCTCCTGCGCCATGAACATCGACGGCTCTAACACGCTGGCCTGCACCAAGGGCGCCGAGGACATTTCGGGCGCGGTGAAGATTTATCCGCTGCCGCATATGCCGGTGATCAAGGACTTGGTGCCCGACCTCACCAATTTCTATGCCCAGCACGCTTCGATCGAGCCGTGGCTGAAGACGGTTTCGCCGACGCCGGCCAAGGAATGGCTGCAGAGCCATGAGGATCGCGAGAAGCTCGACGGTCTTTACGAATGCATCCTGTGCGCCTGCTGCTCGACGTCGTGCCCGAGCTATTGGTGGAACGGCGATCGCTATCTCGGCCCGGCGACGCTGCTGCAGGCCTATCGCTGGCTGATCGACAGCCGCGACGAGGCGACAGGCGAGCGGCTCGACAATCTGGAAGACCCGTTCCGGCTCTATCGCTGCCACACCATCATGAACTGCGCGCAGACCTGTCCCAAGGGTCTGAACCCCGCGAAGGCGATCGCCGAGATCAAGAAGATGATGGTGGAGAGAAGGGTTTAGGGCCAGAGGTGACTGCGTAAAATCGCCTGGATAGCGATCCGTCACACCCCCCTCTGTCCTGCCGGACATCTCCCCCGCAAGGGGGGAGATTGGCTGTCATTCCCGCTTTCGCCAATCTTCAACGTTGCAAGAATGGACGACGGCGCAGAAGCTGCTGATGTCCCTCCTTGCGAGGGAGATGGCCGGTTCACCCTCCGAAGCTGCAGCGCAGCTGCTGCGAAGGAAGGGCAGGCCAGAGGAGGGCGCTGTCCCGCCGACCTCTCCAAGGTTCTGCCTTGTCGCAGCGGTCCGATGTCTGTCAAAATCGATACTCAGAGAACCGACTTTATCGAAAAGCCAAGCCCATGACCGATCTCCCAATCCTCTCTCCCGCCGAAGCGCGCGTGCTCGGTTCCCTGATCGAGAAGAAGGAGCTGACGCCGGACGTCTATCCGCTGACGCTGAATGGCGCGCACCAGGCCGCCAACCAGAAGACGGCGCGCGAGCCGGTGATGACGCTGGAGCTGACCGAGATCAGGCGGGCGCTGAGCTCGCTCGAGCAGAAAGGGCTGGTGCGCCAGGCCTTCGCCTCGCGCGTCGAGCGCTACGAGCATCTGACGGCGCAGCGCTTTTCGCTGACCACGCCGCAGATCGCGGTCATCGGTCTCTTGCTTCTGCGCGGCGCGCAGACGGCGCATGAACTGCTTGCCCGTTCGGAACGGATGGCGCGCTTTGCCTCGATCGAGGAGCTTCGCGACAATCTCGACCTGATGATCGGCCGCAGGCCGCCGCTTATCCAACTGCTCGAACGCGCGCCCGGGCAGCGCGAGGAGCGCTATGTCCATCTGCTGAGCGGACCGGTCGAGGCGAGCGCGGCAACGGCCCCGCAGCAGCCGGCGGCGGCGTCATCGGAGACGGATCTCGAAACGCGCGTGAAGGTGCTGGAGGACGAGGTCGCGGCGTTGCGCGCGAGGATCGAGGCGCTGGGCGGCTAGCTCATACCAGAGACGTTAGCGCGAGGCCCCCTCTCTGTCCTGCCGGTCCCCATCAAGGGGGAGATTGGATGTCACGCCGGCTTTCGCCAATCACCGACGTTGCAGAGGGAGCGAGGCGCCCAAGCTGCTGATCTCCCCCCTTGAGGGGGAGATGTCCGGTAGGGCAGAGAGGGGGGCGAAGGATCGCTGCCCTCCCAAAACTAGTCACCCCAGCTTGGCGTCGAGCGAAACCTTTATAGCCCCGAGCGCTTTCGAGACCGGGCATTCCGCCTTGGCCTTCTCGGCCAGTTCCTTGAACTTTGCGGCGTCGATACCCGGCACCTTGCCGACCAGCGTGATGGCGCTGCCGGTGATGCCGGTGCCGGGGACCAGCGTCACCACCGCCTTGGCGTCGAGCTCGGCGGCGGGGGTGCCGTTCTCGGCCAGGAAATGCGACAGCTGCATGGCGTAGCAGCCGGCATGGGCGGCGGCGATCAGCTCTTCCGGATTGGTGCCGGATTTGCCGCTTTCATCCTCGAAGCGAGCCTTGAAGGAATAGGGCGTGCCCTTCAACGTTCCGCTCTGCGTGTCCAGCGTGCCCTTGCCTTCCTTCAGATTGCCTGTCCAGACGGCGTTTGCGGTGCGGTCCATGAAGTCCTCCTGCCTTGTCGAGGTTTCTCGCCGGCGGGCGCCGACGTTCCACTGAACTATAGCGCAGGCGCGGCGGAAGGCTATCCATGCTCCGGCACGTCCGCCGCGGTGGCTTTGAAAAAAATCTCAAAAATGCGGATGCAAAAATGTCGACCTCGCCGTGGCTCGTGCGTCCTTCGGTCGGCCAAGGATTTTCACGGCCGGATGGAGGTTCACATGGACAATCTGTTTTTCGCCTTTTGGAAGCGTCCGGGACGAACAGTCCGACAGCGGCAGGATTTTTGGCTTGATCCGCCGGCATCCGGATTCGGCCGACTGCTCACGGCCGTCGCCGTCATCGGCATAGGCGCATGCGTTCTCGACCGCGCCGCGAACCCGGCTGACACGCCCGTCATCGCCTCTTATGGTTCATCGCAGGAAGGGAGCTCGAAATGAAATATGTGTGTCTGGTCTATGGCGAGGAGAAAGACCTCTACGCCATGACACCCGAGCGGCTGGCCAAGCTCGATGCCGATTCGATCGCCTATGACAAGTCGGTGGAGCGGAGTGGGAAGCTGATCATCGCGCAAGCGCTGCAATCGGTGGCGACGTCGAAGTCAGTGCGGCGGCGCAACGGCAAGCGGCTTGTCACCGACGGTCCGTTCGCCGAAACCAAGGAGCAGTTGCTCGGTTTTGTCATGATCGAGGCCGAGAACCTCGACGAAGCGCTGGAGATTGCTGGCAATATTCCGTTGGCCGAAATCGGCACAATCGAAGTCAGGGCGATCTACAACGTGCCGGGATCGTAGTCTCTGCGCGCGTGGCGGGCTTGCGGCGGCTTCGGCATCCGTCACTGCCCGGAGCGGGCTATTTTTCGCCTGCCGCAACTGTCGCGTGTTGAAGCGATGCCGCTCTTCTTCTATCGTCGCCGAGATTTCGGGGGATTTTCGGCATGCCTTTCCTGATTGCTATCCTCGGCGTGCTAGGAGCGGCGGCCATCTGGTGGTACCGGATGAAGGCGATGAACGAGGCCGCGCGTGACGTTGCCGATGTAATCGGTCGGGTCCAGGGTTCCGTGCGCCGCAAGAAGCTGCGCAAACAGGCGGCGCTCTCGCCGCTGACCGCGATCGACGACCCGGTTGTGGCGGCCGCGACGCTGATCACCGCGATCGTTTCGGAACAAGGCCCTGTCCTGCCGAAGCGCGAAGCGGTCATCCGCGATGTGATCTCGCAGATCTCGGAGAGCCCAAAGAAGACCGACGAGGCCGTGGTCTACGCCAAATGGGCGGCCGCGCAGGTCGACGACACGACGATCGTCATCGACAAGTTGGCACCGTTCCTGCGCGAGCGCCTCGATCCCCATGAGCGGGACGATCTGCTCAGGATGCTGAGCCGTGCCGCGCAAGGCGGCGAGCAGAGCCTCAAGATCGCCGACCAGCGGATGCTGAGGCTTCGGCAGAAGCTGGGGTTTGAGGTGAATTAGAATTCAGGTGAGGCCGGCCTGCAAACGCCGGCTTCCTGCGCTTCCGGCCTTCGCCGGCCGAAGCACTGATGAGCGGCGTGGCAGCTGAATTAAGGCTACGGCCGGCGTAGGCCGGTGCTCACCTACGAAAGTACGCTCCGCTCCGGTTCTCGGAATCCGCCATTTTCGACACGGCCTGACCTGAATTTTCGGCGCCACTGCAATACAGTTTAGATCGCCTCGCCCTTCAACAGCCTTGGCGTATCTCCCGACAGGCCCGAGGCCTGGCGGATGAAGAACTCTTTCAGCCTGGGCATGCGCTCGACGAGGCCGAGGCCCAGGTCGCGCGCGGCGCGCAGCGGGCCGATGTCGTTGGAGAACAGCCGGTTCAGCACGTCGGTGGTGACGCCCATCTGCAGCGTGTCGAAACGGCGCCACTGCTGGTAGCGCTCGAGCACGTCGAGGGCGCCGATATCCTGGCCGAGCCGGTCGGCCTCGACCAGGACTTCGGCCAATGCCGCGACATCCTTGAAGCCGAGATTGAGGCCCTGGCCGGCGATCGGGTGGATGCCGTGCGCGGCGTCGCCGGCTAGCGCGATGCGGGGCGCGACGAAGGCGCGGGCGAGCGTCAGGGCAAGCGGCCAGGCGCGCGGCTTGTCGGCCACGCGGATCTCGCCGAGTTTCAGGCCGAAGCGCTGCTCCAGATCGTGCTCGAAGACGAACTCGTCGCCCTCGACCAGCGCCTTGGCGTCTTCCGTGCGCTCCACCCACACGATCGACGAGCGGTTGGTTCCATCCTTGTCCGGCTTCAGCGGCAGTGTCGCGAACGGGCCGGCCGGCAGGAAATGCTCCTCGGCGCGGCCGTTGTGCGGGCGCTCATGCGCCACCGTGCAGACGATGCCGGACTGGCCGTATTCCCATTTGACGGTCTTGATGCCGGCCATGTCGCGCAGCCTGGAGTTGACGCCGTCGGCGGCGACGAGCAGCCGCGCCTTCAGCGTCGCGCCGTCGGCCAGGTGCACCGTGATGCTGGCGCCGTTCACGTCGAAGGCACTGACCGCCATGCCTTCGATGATGTCGATGCCAAGCTTCGCCGCGCGCCGGCGCAGCGCGCCGTTGAGATCCCGGTTGGCGACCATGTGGGCGAAAGGCTCGCCAGGCGCCACCTCGCCGTCGAAGGTCAAGAACACCGGGCGCACCGGGTCGGCGGCGCGCGAGTCGGTGATGATCATTTCGGTGATCGCCTGTGCTTGCGGCGCGATCTCTTTCCAGACGCCGAGCTGTTCCAGCATGCGGCTGGCGGCCGCCGCGATGGCCGAGGCGCGGCCGTCGCGCTGCCAGACGCCGGCAGGAGCGGCATCGACGACGGCGACGGCGAGGCCCGGACGCGCCTGCTTCAGCGACACCGCGGCGGTGAGGCCGACATAGCCGGCGCCGGCGATGAGCACGTCGAGCGGCGCCTCGCGGTTCCCATTGGTCCCTGCTCCTTCCGGCTTGCGGTCGACCATGGCATCATCCTTTCGCGGTTTCGGCCGGCTGCCGTTTGCGGCCTTGACTGCCTGCACGTCCTGTCCGAAACCGGCCATGGCACATCTTTGAAGGATTTCAAACATGACGGCGGCCATGGACGAGCTTCTCGATATTCTCGACCTCGAACAGCTCGAACACAATCTGTATCGTGGTCGCAGCCCCAAGGTCGACTGGCAACGTGTCTTCGGCGGCCAGACCATCGCCCAGGCGCTGGTGGCCGCGCAGCGTACGGTCGAGCCGGAGCGGCACGTGCATTCGCTGCACGGCTATTTCATGCGGCCGGGCGACACCCAACTGCCGATCGTCTACGAGGTCGACCGCATCCGCGACGGCGGCTCGTTCACCACGCGCCGGGTGGTGGCGATCCAGCATGGCCAGGCGATCTTCTCGCTGGAGGCTTCCTTCCAGCAGGACGAGGTGGGCCTCGAGCATCAGTTGCCGATGCCACGCGATGTGCCGGCGCCCGATACGTTGCTCTCGCAGCGCGAGCTTCTGGGAAAATTCGGCGAGGCGGTGCCGGAAGGCATCAGGCGCTACTGGGAGCGCGACCGGCCGATCGAGATGAAGCCGGTGATGCTCAAGCACTATACGAGCCGCGAGAAGCTGGAGCCGCAGCAGAACATCTGGATCCGCACCACCGGCCCGGTGCCGGAAAACCGCGCCATTCAGGCGGCGGTGCTCGCCTATCTCTCGGACATGACGCTTCTCGACACCTCGACCTTCGCGCATGGCCGCGCCATCTTCGACCGCGACATCCAGGCGGCCAGCCTCGACCACGCGATGTGGTTCCACCGCAGCCACTCGCTGGACGACTGGATCCTCTACAATCAGGACAGTCCCTCGACGCAAGGCTCGCGCGGCTTCACCCGCGGCTCGCTGTTCGCGCGCGACGGCACGCTCATCGCCTCGGTCGCCCAGGAAGGCCTTATCCGGCTGAAACGCTGAGCCGGCTTCCGGCTAGAGCCTGTTAAGTAGGCATTTCCGATTTTTTGCCTATTTTTTAAGCCGCGAGAGCGATGCGCCTGCGCACAAAGAATGTGCGCGGGCCGCCTGTTCCCTTTGTTTACAAGAGGTTAACACCCTGCCTCGGCAATTGGCACGGAGCTTGAATCCTGTCGGGCACTCTCCGGCTCTCCTCGGGATCGGTGAAGGTGTGCAAACGCGGGGGACCGCAACAGCAAAGGGTGAAACCTTATGAAAATCGTGATGGCAATCATCAAGCCGTTCAAGCTCGACGAGGTGCGCGAAGCGCTCACCGCCGTCGGCATCCAGGGCCTGACCGTCACCGAAGTCAAAGGCTACGGGCGTCAGAAAGGGCACACGGAAATCTATCGCGGCGCGGAATACGCGGTCAGCTTCCTGCCCAAGATCAAGATCGAGGTCGCGGTCGGGGCCGACATGGTCGACAAGGCCGTCGAAGCCATCACTTCGGCCGCCAAGACCGGCCAGATCGGCGACGGCAAGATCTTCGTCTTCGGCATCGACCAGGCGGTGCGCATCCGCACCGGCGAAACAGACACCGACGCGCTCTGAGCCGCGATCAGCCATTCCAACGGAGAGTTAAATGAATATTCCTTCCACCTTGAAGACGACGGGACGCGCGGCCGCTTCGCTCGCGCTCGTGGCGATGAGCACCGTCGCAGCTTTCGCGCAGGAAGCTGCCCCGGCAGCCACCGCCGCGGCGCCGGCGCCCGCGCTCGACACCGGCAACACCGCCTGGATGCTGACCTCGACGGCGCTGGTGCTGATGATGACCATTCCGGGCCTGGCGCTGTTCTATGGCGGCATGGTGCGCAAGAAGAACGTGCTCGCCACCATCATGCAGAGCTTCGCCATCACCTGCCTGGTGACGGTGCTGTGGTTCATGTTCGGCTATTCGCTCGCCTTCACCACCAATGAATCGGCGTCGATGAATGCCTATATCGGCGGCTTCTCGAGGTTCTTCCACCACGGCATCACCGTCTCGACGCTGTGGTTGCCGGGCGTGGCGAACATTCCCGAATTCGTCTTCTCGATGTTCCAGATGACCTTCGCCATCATCACGCCGGCGCTGATCGCCGGCGCCTTCGCCGAACGCATGAAATTCTCGGCGCTGCTCATCTTCATGGGCCTGTGGTTGGTCTTCGTCTACGCGCCGATCGCGCATTGGGTGTGGGGCGGCGGCTTCCTCGGCACAGCCGGCGTGCTCGACTTCGCCGGCGGCACGGTCGTCCATATCAATGCCGGTGTCGCGGGCCTGGTCTGCGCGCTCGTTCTCGGCAAGCGTGAGGGCTACGGCACCACCAACATGGCACCGCACAACCTCGTCTATTCGGTCATCGGCGCTTCGCTGCTGTGGGTCGGCTGGTTCGGCTTCAACGCCGGCTCGGAACTGGCCGCCGACGGCCTTGCGGGCGCGGCGATGATGAACACCCAGGTCGCCACCGCCGCGGCGGCGCTGGCCTGGATGTTCGCCGAATGGATCGTCGCCAAGAAGCCTTCGGTTCTCGGCATCATCTCGGGCGCCGTCGCCGGCCTCGTCGCGGTGACGCCGGCTTCCGGCTTCGTCAATCCGACCGGCGCGTTCATTATCGGCATTCTTGCCGGCGTCATCTGCTACCTGTCGGCGGTCAAGCTCAAGCATGCGTTCGGCTATGACGACTCTCTCGATGCCTTCGGCGTTCATGGCGTCGGCGGCATCGTCGGCGCGCTGCTCACCGGCGCGCTCGCCGATCCGGCGATCAACGCGCTCGGCAAGGACGCTTCGGTGGCCAAGCAGCTCTACGGCATCGCCTTCACCATCCTGTGGACGGCGATCGCCACCTTCGTGATCCTCTACATCGTCAAGGCGCTGGTCGGCCTGCGTCCGTCCACCCAGGAAGAGGTCGAAGGCCTCGACGTCACCCAGCACGGCGAAGTGGTGCCGTAAGGGCCTACCAGTGCATGTCGCCCAGAAGTGTGCAGCGGTTCTGGGACAACGACATGCATCAAAACAAAGACTTAAAGTGCGTCGCCTGAATCCATTTCAGCGCGACGCGCTTTAAGCCAAGGGCCGGCGGAACCCTCCTCCCGCCGGCCCGAATTCCTCCCAAGATCCCGTCGTGACGCTCCCGAAAAGGGCTCACGCCTTGAGGCCCGGAACAACCTTCCGGGCCTCTTTTTTGTCAGGCTGCGGCCCCATTCAGGCCTTCGATCACATTCACTTGATCGCGCCAGCTTGAAACGTTGGGGCCCCTGGTTTCGTACCTGGATTGCGACCGTCAATCTGGCGCTCGCCAAACAAGAGGGAAGGAACCACCTGATGAACTTCAAGAACATCTTTCTGGGAGCAATGGCTCTTTCGATGGTCAGCGGCGTTGCACTTGCCGGTGCCCTCGATGAGCCGACCAACATGGCCCCGTTCTTCACCGATTCCAGCATGAAGACCATGAAGCCGGAAGCCGATTTCAAGGCGGCCTGGGCTTCGATGCCGAAGGACAAGCAGGACATGATGATGAAGGAATGCCAGGACGCGGCGATGAGCAAGCCTCACGCCGAATTCTGCGCCAACCTGATGGCTCTTGGCGGCGCCAACAAGTGAATGCTCAAGATCGGGTCCGGATGGACCTGATCTTATTGGCGTTTCAAGACAAGAGGTGGCGGGCTGCGAAGCCTGCCACCTCTGTTTGTGCAACATGCGGGTAAAGGCCCATGGTTAATGCGGCCTTAACCTTCCCCCCGATAGTCTGGCGTCCGAATCTGCCGGAGTGCGCCATGCGCCCGGCCAGGCAACGATCACGGGGAAGAGGCATGCGTTCAGGCGCTTCAGCACCGCTCGCGCTGACCGATACGGGGCACGGCATCCAGGCATTCGCGCGGCGTCAGGTCGGGCGGCTGGTCGGCGCCGGCCTGTTCCTGTTCACCGCCTTCGGCGTCGCAGCTTTAGCCACATGGAATGTCGCCGACCCGAGTTTCTCGCACGCCACCAGCAACGTCGTCACCAACGCCATGGGCTATACCGGCGCGGTGTTCTCCGACCTCGCCATGCAGTTCTTTGGCCTTGCCGCGGTCGCGGGCCTAGTGCCGGCGGTGATCTGGGGCTTCCTGTTGTTTTCGGCGCGCGGCGTCGACAAATTGCCGAAGCGCGGCTTCGCCTGGTTCGGCTTTGCGCTCACTGCCGCGGCCATCGCCGGCTGCGTGACGCCGCCCAACACCTGGCCGCTGCCCACCGGCCTCGGCGGCGTCTTTGGCGACATGGTGCTGAAAATCCCCGGCATCGCGGTCGGCGGTTACCCGAAAGGCCTTTTCGCGACGATCATAGCGGTTATCCTCGCCGCTCCCGCCTTGTGGCTGTTCGGCTATGGCTCGGCGCTGCTCGCGCGCAAGAACGGCTTTGCCGTCATGGAGCGCACCGCCCGGCCCGATCCGCGTGAGCAGGACGAGATGCTGTTCGACGAGGATGAGGACGAAGGCGACGAGGGAATCCTCGCGCTCGGCGCGATCACCCATTGGTGGCTGTCGTTCCGCGCCTGGATGCACCGCCGCGCCGCGCGCCGCAGGCAAGAGCGCGACGAGTTCGAGCCGCCGATGGAGCCACGGCCCAGCGCCTGGCGGCGCGCCGCCGAGCGGGTCGAATCGGCCGAGTTCGCCGAGGCCCGCATGAGCCCCGGCGGCCGTGCCCGCGTCGAGCCGGAATTCTTCGCCGCAATGGTCAACGACCGCAGCGTCTCGGTCGATCCGGCTGACCAGGATATCTTCGACGACGAGCAGGACGAAGACGTCGGCCTTGACGACTTCGACGACGAGGCGCCTGTCCAGCGCCGCGGCGCGCCGACCGCCAGGGTGCAGAATTTCCGTTCCGATGCCGCCACCCGCGTCGCGGCGCCGGCGGCGCGCCCCGTGCCGGGCGCCCGCGTCCAGCGCGAAGCGCAGACCTCGCTGATCGGTTCCGACACGTTCGAGATGCCGTCCCTGCATTTCCTGTCCGAGCCGAAGAACGTCGCCAAGGATCCAAGCCTGTCGAAGGACGCGCTGGAGCAGAACGCGCGCCTGCTGGAAGGCGTGCTGGAGGATTTCGGCGTCAAGGGCGAGATCATCCATGTCCGTCCCGGCCCGGTCGTCACGCTTTACGAGCTGGAGCCGGCGCCCGGCATCAAATCCTCGCGCGTCATCGGCCTCTCGGATGACATCGCCCGCTCGATGAGCGCGATCGCCTGCCGCGTCGCCGTCGTGCCCGGCCGCAACGCCATCGGCATCGAGCTGCCCAACGCCAAACGCGAGACGGTCTATCTGCGCGAGATCATGGCCAGCCGCGACTTCGAGACGACCAAGGCCAAGCTGGCGCTGGCGCTTGGCAAGACCATCAATGGCGAGGCCGTCATCGTCGACATCGCCAAGATGCCGCACGTGCTCGTCGCCGGCACCACCGGCTCGGGCAAGTCGGTCGCCATCAACACCATGATCCTGTCGCTGCTCTACCGGCTGACGCCACAGGAATGCCGGCTGATCATGATCGACCCGAAGATGCTCGAGCTCTCGGTCTATGACGGCATCCCGCATCTTTTGACGCCGGTCGTCACCGATCCGAAGAAGGCGGTCGTCGCGCTGAAGTGGACGGTGCGCGAGATGGAGGACCGCTACCGCAAGATGTCCAAGGTCGGCGTGCGCAACATCGACGGCTTCAACGCGCGCGTCCAACAGGCAGAGAAGAAGGGCGAAAGGATTTCCCGCACGGTGCAGACCGGCTTCGACCGCCAGACCGGCGAGGCGATCTACGAGACGGAAAACCTCGATCTCGAGCCGATGCCCTATATCGTCGTCATCATCGACGAGATGGCCGACCTGATGATGGTGGCCGGCAAGGACATCGAGGGCGCAGTGCAGCGCCTGGCGCAGATGGCGCGCGCGGCGGGCATCCATGTCATCATGGCGACGCAGCGCCCCTCGGTCGATGTCATCACCGGCACCATCAAGGCCAATTTCCCCACCCGCATCTCCTTCCAGGTGACGTCGAAGATCGACAGCCGCACGATCCTTGGCGAGCAAGGCGCCGAGCAGCTGCTCGGCATGGGCGATATGCTCTACATGGCCGGCGGCGGTCGCATCCAGCGCGTCCACGGTCCGTTCGTCTCGGACGACGAGGTCGAGAGGATCGTCGCGCATCTCAAGCTGCAGGGCGTGCCGGAATATCTCGACGCCATCACCGAGGATGACGACGAAGACGAGGAAGAAGGCTCGGGCGGCCGTGGCGGCTCGGGCGGCGGCGGCAGCGGCAATTTCGAGGATTCCGACGATCCCTACGACCAGGCGGTGGCGGTGGTGCTGCGCGACGGCAAGGCTTCGACCAGCTACATCCAGCGCCGGCTGGGCATCGGCTACAACCGCGCCGCCTCGATCATCGAGAAGATGGAGAAGGAAGGCATTGTCGGCCCGGCCAATCATGCCGGCAAGCGCGAGATCCTGGTGCCGACCGAAGAGGACAAATTCTAGCCTGCAGGCTTGGACGCGGGCGGCAGGCAACCGGAAATCGCTTGGCGCGTTTGTGCGACGGGCCGCCGCCCGCGTTTGTGCGACGGGCTTGTCGCCGCGCATATCCGACGGGCTGTCGCGCACCCGCCAAACTTAAGCCCTAGTGGGAGTCCAGATACTGCCACCATACGAATCACAGGAAGTGACCGGCATGAAGACCAAGACCGAACTCGCCCTCACCCGCCGCCAGCTCCTCGGCCTCGGCCTGATGCTTGGCGGGGCTGCCGCTCTCAACCTCGTGCCGGGCTACCAGCTCGTGGCCGCGGCGCAGGCCGCCGTGCCGCCGGCGGCGCAGAAGATCGCCGACCATTTCTCCTCGGTGAAGTCGATGAGCGGCGAGTTCGTCCAGTTCGGCCCGAAAGGCGAGCAGACCGGCGGCAAGTTCTTCCTCGAGCGCCCGGGCAAGATCCGCTTCAATTATGACGGCTCCTCGAACTTCCGCGTGATTTCCGACGGCAAGTCGGTAGTGATCCTCAACAAGAGGCTCAACACCTCCGACCTCTACCCATTGTCGAAGACACCGTTGAAATTGCTGCTCGACGAGCGGATCGACCTCTCCGGCGGACGCGTCAAGGCCATCAAGGAAGAGGACGACCTCACCACCATCAAGCTTTCCGACAAGTCGGTCTTCGGCAACGCGATGATCACCATGATGTTCGATCCGAAGACCTACGAACTGCGCCAGTGGACGATCACCGACGCGCAAGGCAAAGACACGACGGTGATGATCTTCAACGTCAAGGAAGGCGGCAGCTTCCCGGCCGACACTTTTGCGATCGACTACACGGCGAACCGCGAGATCAACACCAAGACGCGGTAGGTCTCCCACCGCTTCCGGAGCTCTGTCGGGCGGCGCTGACCTACGCGATTATCCATAGCTTGTGTTTCCGCTGCGCGGCTGGCACTAGTTCGGCGACCTTAGCCGTCCCGGACCTCGCCGCATGCCCTTCACCATCGCCACCTGGAACATCAACTCCGTGCGCCTGCGCATGCCGATCGTCGAGCGGCTCCTGAAAGAGCACGCGCCCGATGTGCTCTGCCTGCAGGAAACCAAGGTTCCCGACGAGCTCTTCCCGGAAAAGGCCTTCCGCAAGGCGGGCTACGAGCACATCCTGTTCCACGGCCAGAAGGGATATCATGGCGTCGCCACCGTCGCCCGCCGACCGATCGAGCTGGTCGAAAAGCGGCGGTTCTGCGAGATCGAGGACAGCCGGCATCTGTCGGTCAGGGTGCGGGCGGGCGGCAAATCGGTGCTGGTGCATAATTTCTATGTGCCGGCCGGCGGCGACGAGCCGGATCCGGAAATCAACCGCAAATTCAGGCACAAGCTCGACTTCGTCCATGAGATGAACGGCATGCCGGCGAGCCAGGACGAGCTATCCGCGTCGATCCTGGTCGGCGACTTGAACATCGCGCCGCAGGAGCATGACGTCTGGTCGCACAAGCAATTGCTCAACGTCGTCAGCCACACGCCGGTCGAGACGGAAAACTTCGAGGCGATGCGCAATGCCGGCGGCTGGGTCGACCTGATGCGGCTCAACGTGCCGGCCGAGCAAAAACTCTACACCTGGTGGAGTTATCGCGCGAAGGATTGGGAAGCTTCCAACCGTGGCCGTCGCCTCGATCATGTCTGGTCATCCGCCAACCTGGTGCCGAATTTCGCCGGCTACGAGATCCTGCAGGCTGCGCGCGGCTGGGAGAAGCCCTCCGACCATGTGCCGGTGATCGCGCGGTTCAACCTCGATTAACCCGTAAACCGCGGCGCCAGCGCCTCGATGCGGGCGATCATCTGCTGGAATTCTTCCAGGATGCGATCGTGCAACAGCACGGCGATCTCCGGATATTCTTCCAGGATGCGGTGGAACATCTTGCGGCTCAAGCGGATCACTTCCGAATCGGCCGCGGCTGAGGCGCTGGTCAGCCGGTTGGTATCGGCGATCAGCGCCAGCTCGCTCAGCATGGTGCCCGGGCCTGCCGTACCGATCGGGACGCGTTCGCCGCCTTGTTCCCGATAGAGCGCGATCAAGCCGCTGACCACGATATAGGCGGAGTCGGCAACGTCGTCCTCACGGTAGAGCTTATGGTCGGCCTGCAGGAACGTGGTCTCGGCGCCGAAGGCGAGCAGGCGCAGCTGTTCCTGCGTGAAGCCCTGGAAAAGCTTCACGCCGGACAGGATGCGGATGTCATCATCCAGCGCCATCCTAGCTGTGTCCCCGAGCGGTCAGTCCAGTCCCTCCTTTGGAGCGGCGCGTTCTTAAAGGACGCGCAAGAAACGCTCCAACACTAGCAACCTGCACACCGTGCTAGGCATTCATCGAGCCGATCCAATACCCTCCAGCACCAGAATCGTACCCGAAACGGCCCCGCCCGACCGCTCTATCTCTTTTGGCTCAATTCCGGACGGAAGGCTACGGCGAAGCCGCCGAGCCCAACCGTTTCGCACTTTTCCCGGAATTCTCTAGATCATGAAATGTTTAAGGAACCAGCTTGTAGCCGCCGCTTTCTGTCACAAGAATTTCGGCATTGGAAGGATCGCGCTCGATCTTCTGGCGCAACCGGTAGACATGGGTCTCCAGCGTGTGCGTGGTGACGCCGGAATTGTAGCCCCATACCTCCTCCAAAAGCACGTCGCGCGTCACCACTTTCTGGTCGGCGCGGTAGAGGTACTTGATGATCGAAGCCTCCTTTTCGGTCAGCCGTACCTTGGCGCCGCGCGGATCGATAAGCAGCTTCTGGCTGGGCTTGAACGTATAGTGGCCGACCGAGAAGGTCGCGTCCTCGCTCTGCTCATGCTGGCGAAGCTGGGCGCGGATGCGCGCCAGCAGCACGGCGAAGCGGAAAGGCTTGGTCACATAATCGTTGGCGCCGGCCTCAAGGCCCAGGATCGTGTCGGAATCGGTGTCGTGGCCGGTCAGCATGATGATCGGCGCCTTGTAGCCGCCCTTGCGCAGGATTTTCACTGCCTCGCGGCCGTCCATGTCGGGCAGGCCCACGTCCATGATGAGCAGATCGACAACGCCACCGCGCGCCGCGGCGACGCCTTTTGCGGCGGTCGATTCCTGCTGGACGTCGAATTCTTCGTAAAGCGCCAGCTGCTCAACCAGGGTAGCGCGCAGGTCGTCGTCGTCGTCGACAATCAGAATGGTGCGTGATGTCATGGATCAATCCGTTGTTTTAAAAAGAATATTCAGTTGACCTCCCCCCATTTATGCGGAAGCTCACCGGCGCAACAGCCGATCACAGTGATTTGTTCCGTGACACAATCATACAAGAAAAAACGCGCGCGCAATGAGGCGGGCGCATTTTTGCCGAAAGCCTTAGGTGTTTTGGTCGTGCGCGCACGACCCGGCAACCCCGCGCAGGGGTTCCTGCAAGCCGGCAAAACGGTGTTTCCCTGCGCGCTGGGGCGCGGTGGCATCTCCGCCAACAAGCATGAGGGAGACGGCGCGACGCCGCTGGCGTCGATGCGCATCCTGTCGGGTTATTTCCGCAACGATCACTTTGCCGGCGGGCGCAGGACAAGGGTGCCGATGGCGCCGATCGGTCCGGATCTCGGCTGGTGCGAGGTGCCGGACGACCGCAATTACAATCGTCCGGTGAATATCCCCTACGGGGCGAGCCATGAGCGGATGCGGCGCGACGACCGGCTCTACGATGTCTGCCTGGTGCTCGACTGGAACATCGCGCCGCGCCGGCGCGGGCGCGGCAGCGCGATCTTCTTCCATCTGGCCCGACCTGGCTTCACGCCGACGCAAGGGTGTGTGGCGGTGACGGCGCGTACCATGGCAAGGCTGCTTCCGTTGTTGTCGGACAGGACGGTGGTGAAGGTGCTCAGGTAGGCGGTAGGCAGTAGGCAGTAGGTGTCTCCTTGCCTATTGCCTACTGCCTAATCCCTACTGCCTCTTTCCCGGCTCCTGCCAACCCGTGCCGAGCAGCCCTATCTCCCGAAGCTCCCGGTCCATCGCCTTTGAGATGTCCCGGCGCGCGGCGCCGATGTCACGCAACTGGCTGTCGGAGAGGTCTTCGACCGACTCGTTGGGGAGCCAGGCGGCGACCCGGGCTTGGCGCAGCCAATCGCGTGCTGAACGCAGCCAAAGAGCGAGGCTGGAAGGCGATTCCGGGGTGGTGCAGGACTTCAGAACGATCTCAGACATGGCTCTATCCGTGTTCTCCGGATGTCAAATCCGGTTTTATGGTGTTTCGATGGAGCCATCATGAAGGATTGAAAAACCAACGGGAAACGAGTAGTTCTTTTCTGATTATCAAGTTTTATTTGGAGATCATATGTCCAAGCTGCTGCCTGGGACGCGCGCGCTGCGGACGTTCGAAGCGGCTGCCAGGCACCTCAACTTCACCCGCGCCGCCGACGAGCTCGGCCTGACGCCGGCGGCGGTCAGCCACCAGATCAAGGAAATCGAGGATCAGCTCGGTCTGGTGCTGTTCACGCGCACCAGCCGCACCATCCGGCTGACGGAGGCAGGCAACGTGCTGCTGGAGGCCTCGGTCGATGCGCTCGACCTGCTCAACCGTGCCGTTACCCGCGCCCGCAAGATGACGCGCGGCACGTCGCTTCTGAAAGTCACGCTCGACGCGCAGTTCGCTACCAAATGGCTTATGCGGCGCGTCGATGATTTTCGTAAGCAGCGGCCGGGCATCGAACTTCGCTTCGACATCACCTCCAAGCTGCGCGAGTTCGATCGCGAAGATGTCGATGTCGGCATCCGTTTCGGCGCCGGCAAATATCCGGGACTATGCGCGGATCGGCTGTTCGATAACGTCATCATTCCCGTTTGCAGCCCTGCATTGCTGCGGGCCGGACCGCCGCTGAAGGAGCCCCGCGACCTCTTCCACCACACGCTCGCCCATATCGAATGGTCCCGCCTGGGCATCACATGGCCGAACTGGCGCATGTGGATGGCGGCGGCCGGCGTCGACGATTTCGACGACAGCCGGACCATCGTGTTCGATACTTCGACGGATGTCGTCCAGGCGGCGCTCGACGGCATTGCCGTTGCCCTCGCCGATTTCGCCATGGTCGCCAACGATCTATCCGAGGGCAGGCTCATCCGGCCGTTCGAGCTTGGCATCAAGGTCGCACCCGAATTCGCCTATTTCCTGGTTTACCCCGAAGCTGTGAAGGACGACGAGCGCGTCATCGCCTTCCGCGAGTGGCTTCTCGACGAGGTGGCGAAAGACGCGGACGCAGGGTAGCGCTGTCTATCGCTTCAGCCCGCCGGCGCCGCCGGCGCGCCGAACCAACCGATCACGGCGCCGATGATCAGCATCACGCCCAGCCAATGACCGGCATCGATCAGCGTCAGGGCCCAGCCGAAGCCTTCGTAGCGATGATTGACGGCAAGCGTGGTGGCGATGAAGCCTAGCCAAAGCACGAAGCCGAACAGCAAGCCCGCGATCGGGTTCGGCTCGCCGCCGGTTATCGCGCCCACCACCAGCGTCAGGACAAGCGCCATGATCAGCTCGGCGACGAAGCTGACGATGAACGGAGCAGCCGAGCGCTTCATGGTGGCCGGGTCGAGCTTCGCCGCCTTCAGCCAGGGCTTGCTCAAGCCCATGTACCAGGCGGCGCCGAACAACCACGCAACGACCGCGGCGGCGATCACCGCCAGCCAGTTCACGACCGAAAAATCCATGCTTTTCCCCTCCAGATCGAAATGCGATGGAACGCTTGTTCGATCATCGCGTCAAGCAAGGCGCCAGACAGTCGTGCGCTTGACCTCGGCATCCTCCAGCACGCGCGTCACCGGAACCTGGTAGACGGCAAGCGATCGCAGTCCGGTCTTGGGCAGGTAGGCGCGGCCGGGATCGCCGACGAAGATTTCGGCGCCGCGCGCCCGCAAGTCCGCGAACCACGGCAGCAGCCTGTCGGCGAAGGCCTTGTCGTAGAAGACGTCGCCGGCAAGCACGACATCCCAGCCATCGTCGGAGCCGATACAATCCGTGCCGAGGAATTGCGCGTCAACGGTGTTGGCTTTGAGGTTCAGCGCGATGGCCGTCTCGCAAAACGGGTCGATGTCGGCGGCTATCACCGCCGCCGCGCCGGCTTTCACCGCGGCGATGGCGACGAGGCCGGAGCCGGAGGCGAAGTCGAGCACCCCCTTGCCGCGCACCGTTCCGGGATGGTCGAGGACATAGCGGGCGAGGCCCTGGCCGCCGGCCCAGGCAAAGGCCCAGAAAGGCGGCGGCAGGCCGATCTCGGCCAGTTCCTCCTCGGTGCGCAGCCATAGATCATGCGCCTCGTCGGCAAGATGCAGCAGCACTTCCGGCACATGCGGCGGCGCCATCAGCGCCGTGTTGTCGAGGATGAATGTCTCAGCGCTCTTCGGCGTAAGCCTGGTCACGGCGCCAGGCTGAGCTCGGCCATGCGGCAAACCTCTTTCCATTCGGCCGGCGTCACCGGCTGCACGGAAAGCCGGCCGAGCCGGACCAGCGCCATCTCGGCGAGCTTGGGATTGGCCTTGACCTGTTCCAGCGTCACCGGCTTCGGCACGTCCTTGAACGCGCGGATGTCGACGCATTCCCAGCGCGGATCGTCGGTCGTGGTGTCCGGATGCGCCAGCGCGCAGACCTCGGCGATACCGACGATGTCGAGGCCTTCATTGGAGTGGTAGAAGAAGCCAAGATCGCCGATCTGCATCGCCTTCATGTTGTTGCGGGCGGCGTAGTTGCGCACGCCGTCCCACTGCGTGCCGGCCTTGCCTTTGGCCTTCAGCGCCTCGAAGGAAAAGACCGAGGGTTCGGACTTGAACAGCCAATAGTTCATCTCAGTTGTCCCATCGCCATTATCGGATCGCCAAGCACGGCGTCCCAATCGACTCTACCCTTACCCTCTCCCCGTTCCTACGGCGAGAGCACTGAATCATGCGCCGGCGGGCTTCTGGAAGACCCAGTTCCATGCGCGGATTTCGACGCTTTCGAACAGTCCGGCCTTGGCATAGGGATCGGCGGCAGCCAGGGCCTGAGCTCCGGCCATGTCCGGCGCCTCGATCATCACCAGGCTGCCGTCCGGCTTGCCGTCGGCGCCGAGGAAGGGGCCTGCAAAGGCAAGCCTGCCTTCGCCGATCAGGTCTTCCAGGAACGCCGCATGCGCGGGCCGCGTGTCGATCCGCAGCTGCAGGCTGCCTGGCTTGTCTTTGCAAATCAACGCAAACAGCATCTTTCAAACTCCGGTGGTTCAGATGTCGGTTTCGGTCTTGAGAGGCCTCGTCATCAGCGCGGTCACCGCCTGGCCGATGGTCACCTTGCCATCGAGGATTGCGGCGACGGCCGAAATGATCGGCGCCTCGATGCCGCGCTCGGCGGCGATGCGGGCGGCGATGCCCGCCGTCGGCACGCCTTCGGCGAGCGGCAGGCCGGCAAGCGGCTTGCCCTGGCCGAGCGCCAGGCCATAGGCGAAGTTGCGCGACTGCGCCGAGGAACAGGTGAGCAAGAGGTCGCCGAGGCCGGAAAGCCCCATCAGCGTCTCCGGCCTGGCGCCGAAAGCGGCGCCGATGCGGCGCAGCTCTACGAAGCCGCGCGTCACCATGGCGGCCTGGGCGCTGGCGCCGAGCCCGGCGCCGGTGACGGCGCCGGCCGCGATGGCGAAGACGTTCTTCAGCGCGCCGCCGATCTCGACGCCGATCAGGTCGTCGCTGGAATAGCAGCGCAGGTTTTGCGCCGAGAAGCGGGCGGCAAGCTCGGCCGCCAATTCGGCCTCGCAAGCGGCAACCACCACGGCGGTCGGCAGGCCGCGCGCGACATCGCTGGCGAAGCTCGGGCCGGACAGCGCGGCCACAGGATTGCCGGGCAGGCTTTCCGCGACGATCGCCGACAGCAAAGCGCCGGTGTCGCGCTCGATGCCCTTGGCGCAAAGCACCAGCGGCACGCCCTTCGGCACGTGGCTGGAGGCGGAAGCCAACATGGCCCGCAACGACTGCGCCGGCGTCACCGCCAGCACGCAGTCGGCGCCGTCGAGCGCGGCCTCTACATCGTTCGTTGCCACAATGCCGGCCTGCAACGCTACGCCCGGCAGATAGCGCGGGTTTTCGCCGCGGTCGATCGCGGCGACGGTCTCCGGATCGCGCGCATAGAGGCGGACGAAATGGCCGGCGCGGAGCATCGCGAGCGCCAGCGCCGTACCCCAGGCACCGCCGCCCAGCACCGCGACGCGCCAGCCGCTTGGCGTTTTGACCTCTCCACCGCTCGTGACCGCCTCGCTCATGCCTTGGCACCGCGCCGGCCCGAGCCGATCATGGGCGCGGAAACACTGTCGAGCGGCCAGCGTGAACGCGGCACGAAGTCGGCAGCGTTTTCGTCTGCGATGCCGGCGCGCAGGCGCTCGATGCCGGCCCAGGCGATCATCGCCGCGTTGTCGGTGCAAAGTTTTAGTGGCGGCGCGACAAAGGCGAAGCCGGCGTCGGAACAAAGCGCTTCAAGCGTTGCCTTGATCGTGCGGTTGGCGGCAACGCCGCCGGCGACGACCAGCGCAGGCTTTGCCTGGTCGGGGAATTCCTGGCGGAAGCGGGCAAGCGCACGCGCCACGCGATCGCCCAGCGCGTCGGCCACCGCCGTTTGAAAGGAAGCGCAGATGTCGGAGACGTCCTGGTCGCTCAACGGCGCGATCGCCGTTGCCGCCTGGCGCACCGCTGTCTTCAGCCCGGAGAAGGAAAAATCCGGCTGCGCCGAACCCTTCATGGGGCGCGGGAACGCAAAGCGGCTGGCGTCGCCGCCGGCAGCGGCCTTCTCGACATTCGGGCCGCCGGGATAGGGCAGGCCAAGCATCTTGGCGGTCTTGTCGAAGGCTTCGCCGAGCGCATCGTCGATGGTTGTCGCCCAGCGCTGGTAATCGCCGACGCCGCGCACCGCGACGATCTGGGTGTGGCCGCCGGAGACGAGCAGGAGAAGGTAGGGGAAGTCGAGACCGTCGGTCAGCCGCGCCGTCAGCGCGTGGCCTTCGAGGTGATTGATGGCAATCAGCGGCTTGTTGGCGGCGGCGGCGATTGCCTTGGCCGTCATCAGGCCAACGATCAGCCCGCCGACCAGGCCAGGCCCGGCCGTCGCGGCGATCGCGTCGATCTCATCGAGCGACACGGCCGAGTCCGCCAGTGCGGCCTCGACGATGCCGTCCAGCGCCTCGACATGGGCCCGCGCGGCAATCTCGGGCACGACGCCGCCAAAGGCGGCATGTTCCTCGATCTGGCTCAGCACCACGTTCGAGAGGATTTCGGGCGCACAGCCGCCGTCCAGCGCCACCACGCTGGCCGCCGTCTCGTCGCAGCTCGTCTCAATGCCCAGAACGCGGATCAATTCGTCGCTGTCCTCGAAGATTGTATCGCCGGCTATTCCCCATTAGGAAAAGGCCGACAAGACCTCGAAACTATCCGGGGGTTATCACGGACCGCGCGCCATGCAAACTTTGAAAATCGGAACACGCGGCAGCCCGCTGGCACTCGCCCAGGCGCATGAGACGCGCGCTCGGCTGATGAAGGCTCATGGCTTGCCTGAGCAGGCGTTCGAAGTGGTGCCCATCTCGACCAGCGGCGACCGCATCCAGGACCGGCCGCTGTCGGAAGCCGGCGGCAAGGGCCTGTTCACCAAGGAAATCGAGGAAGCGCTGATTGACGGCCGCATCGACATCGCCGTGCATTCGTCGAAGGACATGCCGACCGTGCTGCCAGGCGGATTGGAGCTTGCCACTTTCCTGCCGCGCGAGGACGCGCGCGACGCCTTCATCGGCAAGAGGGTAAAGCGGCTCGCCGACCTGCCGCATGGCGCGACGATCGGATCGTCATCGCTGCGCCGCCAGGCGCTGATCCGCCGGATGCGGCCGGATTTCCAGGTGGTGATGTTCCGCGGCAATGTGCAGACCAGGCTGCGCAAGCTGGACGAAGGCATCGCCGAGGGCACCATCCTTGCCTATGCCGGGCTGAAGCGGCTGGGGCTCGAAGATGTCGTCACCGACCTGATGCCGCTGGACGCTTTCCCGCCGGCGCCGGGGCAAGGCGCGATTGGCGTCGAATCGCGCATCGGCGACAGCGATGTCGAGAACATGCTTGCGGCGATCCATCACGTGCCGACGGGTCAGGCCCTGGCCTGCGAGCGCGCCTTCCTCGCGGCGCTCGACGGCTCATGCCGCACGCCGATCGCCGGCCATGCGACGATATCGGGCGAAAAACTGTCCTTTGCCGGGCTGATCATATCGCCTGACGGCACGGAATCTCATGAGGTCCGGCTGGAGGGCGCGGCCGCTGACGCGGCGGAAATCGGCACGAACGCCGCGCGGACGGTCCGCGCCAGGGCCGGCGCGAAATTCTTCGACGGCTGGGCCTGACATGGTCCGGGTTCTGGTGACGAGGCCGGAGCCTGGCGCATCGCGCACGGCACGACGCCTCGAAATCCAGGGATTTCAGCCTGTCCCGTTGCCGTTGACCGAGACCAGCGCATTGCCGGTCGAAGCGACCATCGACGCCGGTAGCGCCGCGGTCGCCGTCACCAGCGCCAATGCGGTGCGGCACGCATCGAAAGAATTGGTCGCAGCGCTTGCGGGCCTGCCCTGCCATGCGGTTGGGAAAAGGACGGCCGAGGCCTGCCGCATCGCGGGGTTCCTCTCGGTCAGGGAAGGTCCAGGCGATGCCGAAGCGCTGGCTGACGCCATCGCCGGCGGCCTTGCCGGCAAAGCGATCGTCTATTTGTGCGGCCGCGTTCGCTTCCCGCTGTTCGAACAGCGGCTGGCGGCGGCGAGCGTGCATGTCCAGACGATCGAGACTTACGACACGATAGATGTCGACTATGGCGATGCCGATGTGCTCGCCCGGCTGTCGGGCCGGCCGGTCGAGGCAGTGCTGCTTTATTCGGCCAGGGCCAGCGCCGCACTGGCCGGCCTGATAGCGCGGCCAGCCCTGCGGCATCTCTTTGAAAAGACCGAATTCCTGGCACTTTCGGCCCGCGTCGCCAAGCCGCTGGACGGGGTTGCCGGTCAAACGATCCGCATCGCGCAGCGGCCCGAGGAAGATGCGTTGCTGGCGCTTTTGTCGCTGCCCGGCTGAGCCGCGTCATCACACCGCCCCTTTTCACCGCTTGGTGATGTGCTAGAGCATCCCCTGGACCCTTTGAACCATCCTCAAGCCAGTTCGCGGAGCCCAAGCATGGTCAAGACGCCGAAGATGCGACATTCGAAGACCCGGCGCGAGCCGGTGACCATCGAACTCGAGCCCGGCGCCGTGTCGCGAATCAAGGACGAGGATGCCGCCGGGGCCAAGGCCGAGCAGACCGCCGGGGCCAAGGCCGAGCAGACCGACGAGGCAAAGGCGGAGGAAGCCGCCGCCGCTTCGCAGCCGGAAGCTCCGGAAGAGCCGATCCATGCCGAGCAGGCCGACATCGAGCCGTGGGAGCATAGCGACGCCGCAGAGGCAGCGGCGGACAAATCCAACGCTGGCAAATCCGAGGCTGGCAAGGACGAGCCGGAGGCGCCGTATCCCGGCGGATCCGATGCCCCGAAAAGCCAGCCCAAGGGCTTCGAATATAATTTCGAGGACGCGTCCGCGGCCAGCGCGAGCGCCGCGACATCGAAGTCAAGCGAGACAAGGAGCGAGGATCGCGTGCCGCAGCCACCGCGCAAATCCGGCGTCAACGCCATCGCCGCCGGCCTCATCGGCGGTGTGATCGCGCTTGCCGGCGGCGGCCTGCTGCAGGCGGTCGGCCTGCTTGGCGCGCCGGGGTCGAGCGGCGGATCGCTCGACGGCGTCAATGTCGAGATCGCCGCCCTGAAGAGCGAGATCGCGGGATTGAAGGAAAGCGGCGACACCGGCGCCAAGGTCGATGGTCTTTCGTCGGCGCTCGCGCAGGTCAAGACCGATGTCGCCGCGCTTAAGTCGTCCGCCGGGCAAGGCGGCGACGGCACCGAGATCAAGGCGCTCAGCGACAAGGTCGGCCAGCTCGAGACAAATGTCGCCGAGCTGCAGAAGAATGGAAACGCGGCGCCCGTCGATCTCGGTCCGCTCAATGAGAAGCTCGCCGGGCTCGACGCGCTGGTGAAGTCGACCGCCGACGCAGCCAAGGCCGAGGACGGCCGGGTCGCGGCACTGGAGCAGTCCGTGTCTCAGCTCTCCGGCAAGGTCGAGGCGCAGGCCTCGCAGCCCAAGATCGCGCTGGCGATCGCTGCCTCGGCGCTGAAGGCGGCGCTCGATCGCGGCGCGCCGTTTGCCACCGAGCTCGACACGTTCGCGGCGATCGCGCCGGATGCGCCCGAGCTTTCGGTGCTGCGGTCCTATGCCGAGAAGGGCGTGCCGACCCGCGCCACAATCGCTTCCGAGGTCGATGCGGCCGCCAATGCCATGGTCGAGGCGGCGAC
The DNA here is from genome assembly GCF_000427725.1 of Mesorhizobium sp. WSM3224. Lineage (GTDB taxonomy): Bacteria > Pseudomonadota > Alphaproteobacteria > Rhizobiales > Rhizobiaceae > Mesorhizobium. Next base: position 33,640 of record NZ_ATYO01000025.1, read on the forward strand.
GCCTGTCGACCAGAATGCCGGCTTCTTCCAGAGCCTGGTGTCGAGCGCGGAATCGCTGGTCCAGGTGCGGCCGGTTGGCGCCATCGAGGGCAAGGGCGCGCCCGAAACCGTGGCCCGCTTGGAAGTGGCGGTCAACCAGGGCGACTACGCCAAGGCGCTCAGCGAGTATGACACGCTGCCCGACGCCGCGAAGGCGGCTGGCGCTGATTTTGCCGGCAAACTGAAGGCGCGGCTGGAGGTCGAAAAGCAGCTCGAAGCGCTGATTGCCGGCGCGATGAAGGCATGAGGACCGCTCTATGATCCGCATCCTCGTCTTCCTCGCCGTCGTCTTCGCGCTGGGGCTCGGTTTTGCCTGGCTGGCCGATCGCCCGGGCGAGATGCTCGTCACCTTCAACGGCTACCAGTACCAGGTCACGCTGATGGTGGCTGCGGTGGCGATCGTCGCCGTGGTCGCCGCGGTGATGATCGTCTGGTGGCTGATCAAGTCGCTGTGGAACAGCCCCTATACGATCTCGCGCTATTTCCGGGTACGCCGCCGCGACCGCGGCTATCAGGCGTTGTCGACCGGCATGATCGCCGCAGGCGCCGGCGATGGCGCGCTGGCGCGCAAGAAGACCAAGGAAGCCGCGAAGCTGATCAACTCCGACCAGGAGCCGCTAATCAACCTGCTCGACGCGCAGGCCTCGCTGCTCGAAGGCGACCATGAAGGCGCGCGCGAGAAATTCGAGCGCATGCTAGACGATCCCGAGATGCGGCTGCTCGGTCTGCGCGGGCTCTATCTCGAGGCGGAGCGCCTCGGCGACCGCAATGCCGCGCGCCACTATGCCGGCCGCGCGGCGGCGGTTGCGCCGCAGCTTGCCTGGGCGGCGGAATCGACGCTCGAGGAGCTGACCGAACGTGGCGACTGGGACGGCGCGCTTAAGCTGGTCGAGGCGCAGAAGTCGACGAGGCAGATCGAGCGCGACGCAGCCAACCGCCGCCGCGCCGTGCTGCTCACCGCCAAGGCGCAGGCGCTGGTCGACAGCGACCCGAACACGGCCCGCACAGCGGCGCTCGAAGCCAACAAGCTGGCGCCCGATTTCGCGCCGGCGGCGGTTGTCGCCGCCGATATGGTTTTCCGGCAAAACGACGTGCGCAAGGGCTCCAGGATCCTGGAGGCCGCCTGGAAGGCCGAGCCGCATCCCGACATCGCCCAGCTCTACACCCATGCAAGGCCGGGCGACGCCGTGCTCGATCGCCTCAACCGGGCGAAGAAGCTGCAGGAATTGAAGAAGAACCACGCCGAGTCGTCCATGGCCGTGGCGCGCGCCGCGCTCGACGCGCAGGACTTCGCCACCGCCCGGCGCGAGGCCGAGGCCGCGATCCGCATGGATCGCCGCGAGGGCGCCTATCTTCTGCTCGCCGATGTCGAGGAAGCGGAGACCGGCGACCAGGGCAAGGTGCGGCAGTTGCTGTCGAAGGCCGTGCGCGCGCCGCGCGATCCGGCCTGGGTGGCGGACGGCGTCATCTCCGAGCGCTGGGCGCCGGTATCGCCGGTCACCGGCAAGCTGGACGCCTTCAGCTGGCGCGCGCCGATGGAGCGGCTTGGCCATCTGATTGAGAGTGACTCCGACGTCGCGGCGGTGCCGGCGATCGCAGCCGCGCCCGCGGTCGAGGAAAAGGCCATCGACATATCCGACGTCCCGGCCGAGAAGCCGGCGCCGGCTGGCTCGAATGGCGGCGAAAAGGACATGGCGGCTGCCGAAGCAGCCGGCGAAGCGGAAACCACCGGGCAGGGTGCGGAGCTGCCGCGCCTGCCCGACGATCCGGGCGTCGCACCGGACGAGGAAGCGGATAAATCGCCGCGTCGGTTTCGTTTGTTCTAAGATTGTGTTCTGGGAGCCGGATTTGGCGGGCAGGGAAAAAACATCGATGCTCGAGCGCGTGTTGTCCTTCCTGAGGGATCTGCCGGCTGGCGGCGAGACCAAGCCGAGCGCCGACGATCCGCGCGTCGCGGCTTCCGCGCTGCTCTACCATGTGATGAACGCCGACGGCGTGCGCCAGGATGTCGAATGGGAGCGGTTCAAGCAGATCCTGGCCGAGACCTATTCGGTGAGCGGCGAGGATCTCGACGCGCTGGTCGCGGCCGGCGAGCGCGCCGACAATGAGGCGATCGACCTCTATGCCTTCACCAGCGTGCTCAAGCGCGAACTCGACGCGGAAGCGCGCAAGGCCTTCATTGGCCTGATGTGGGAAATCGTCTATGCCGACGGCGAGTTGGACGAGCTTGAGGACAACACCGTCTGGCGGGTCGCCGAACTGATCGGCGTCGAGCGCCGGGACCGTATCGAGGCCCGCCGCAAGGCCGCGGCCGAGGCGCCCGGCGCGCGCGGAACGTCGAGCGACGAATAACGGGACCTATCGCCTGCCATGCCACCCAGACCGAGGCCGAGACCTAAAATCCTGATCGTGCTGCATCAGGAGACTTCTAGCCCCGGCCGCGTCGGCCATATGCTTCTGGAAGAGGGTTTCGATCTCGACATCCGCCGGCCGCCGCTTGGCGAAGAGCTGCCTTGCACGCTGGACGACCATGCCGGCGCGGTTATCTTCGGCGGCCCGATGAGCGCCAATGACGAGGACGATTTCGTCCGCCGCGAGACCGACTGGCTGGAAATCCCGCTCAAGGAGAACCGCCCCGTTCTCGGCATCTGCCTTGGCGCCCAGATGCTCGCCAACCATCTCGGCGGCAAGGTCGAGGGCCATGGCGAGGGGCTGGTCGAGATCGGCTGGTATCCGCTCAAGGCAACCGATGCCGGCAAGAAACTGCTGCACTGGCCGGAGATGGTCTACCAGTTCCATCGCGAGGGCTTTTCGCTGCCGAAGGAGGCGACGCTGCTGGCGACGGCCGAGACCTATCCCAACCAGGCGTTCCGCTATGGCGACAATGCCTGGGGCATCCAGTTCCATGGCGAGCTGACCAGGGTCATGATGCAGCGCTGGGTGGTGCGCGGCGCGCATCGCTTCGAGCTGCCCGGCGCCCAGCCCGGCCGCGACCACCTCGGCGGCCGGCTGATCTGGGACATGCACCTCAAGCGCTGGCTGGGCGAGTTTCTGGAGCTGATTTTTGGGAAGCCGGCTGAGGGGTAGGGTAAAAACGAGCTTCAAGAACCTCGTTCGCGGGTAAGTTCCTGTATTTTCTCGAGGAGGTTCTTGACGAGCAGCTGGTAGATCTGCGTGAGCTCGCTTGGCGATAATTCAACTCTGATGTCGTACTTGCCGGAATAGTTCACCTGCAAATCAACGGTCCCGAACAGCGTCGTAGCGCCATCGCGAATGTCAGTCGCTACGATCATGTTCGGCAGCGGCTGATCTAGCAAAATGACGCCCGGTTCGCCGGGGTGATTGTGCGTTGTCGTGCGAATCCTCACAGCGTCAAACCTCCTTGCGAGACGAGAGCCGCCTCTCTCCACATCAGCATCGTCTGGTTTCGGAACTCTCCGGCTCTGTCCAAAATAGAAGCGATCCCCTCAAAACGCGAGGAACAAAAAACGGTGGTATCGGCGGAGCGGCGAATCTGTGCTAAGCGGCCGCCCAACCAACCAAAGGATTACACCCGTGAACGAACCGACCGTCGCCGAGGCGACCGAGAATATCTATGCCTCGTTGCGAGCGGACAATGCCGACATCGACGCCTATATCGCGACACTCAAGGCGGCGCTGGCGCGGGAGGGGAAGAAGCAGGCGGTGTTCGATCCGACCAGGTTGGTGCAGAACAACCGCGCGGGCCGCAAGTTGATGCAGGCCTATTTTCGGCAGCGCGGCGTTAGCGTGACGTTCTCGGAGTAGTAGCGCTCCGGGCCTGTCTCATCGGTCGACGGCGCAGCCTGTCAGCGCGAGGTCGGATCAAGCGGCTTAGATCCGGCGCCCATCAATTCCGGCTATTCAGATGCCGCACCTGCCGCAGCGCCGGGAACAGATAGGCCCATAGGCCGGCGACGGCGACGGCGCCGATGCCGCCGACCACCACCGCGGGAACCGTGCCGATCAGCGCCGCCATGGTGCCGGCGCGGAATTCGCCGACCTCGTTCGAGGCGCCGACGAAGACCTGGTTGACGGCGTTGACGCGGCCGCGCACCTCGTCCGGCGTCCAGAGCTGGATCAGCGTCTCTCGGATGTAGACGCTGAACATGTCGGTGGCGCCAAGCAGGGCGAGCGCCACGATCGACAGCCAGGTGATGGTCGACACGCCGAACAGCACCGTGAAGGCGCCGAACAGGGCGACGAAGCTGAGCATGATCTTGCCGGCATGGTTGCGGATCGGGTGGCCGGCGAGCCAGACGGCGACGCAGATGGCGCCGATGCCCGGCGCCGAGCGCAGCAGGCCGAGACCCCAGGGGCCGAGTTCCAGGATATCGCGGGCATAGACCGGCAGCAGCGCCGAGGCGCCCGACAGGAGCACGGCGAACAGGTCGAGCGAGATCGCGCCGAGCACGATCTTCTCGCCCCAGATATAGCCGAAGCCGGCAAACAGCGTATGCATCGTCGGCTTGTCCGTGGCCGTCTGCTGCGCGGGCTTCGGAATGGTGAAGATGAGCACTGCCGCGGCGAGCATCAGCATGGCGGCGGTGGCGTAAGCCACTTCAGCCGAAACGCCGTAGAGCAGGCCGCCGGCGACCGGGCCGACGATGGTCGCCGTCTGCCATGCCGACGAGTTCCAGGCGATCGCGTTGGCGAAATCCTCCTGCGGCACCAGGTTGGCGAACAGCGAGGACGAGGCCGGACCGTAGAAGGCACGGGCGATGCCGAACATCACCAGCACGACGAAGATCGGCAGCGGGCTGGTAAGGCCGTGCAGGGTCAAGAGCAGCAGACCCAAGGCGCAGCCGGCCTCGACCAGCGTCGCCAGCGTCATGATCAGCCGGCGGCCAAAGCGGTCGGCGACGACGCCTGTGACCAGCACCAGGAGCAGCGAAGGCAGGAACTGGACGATGCCGACAATGCCGAGGTCGAACGGATCGCGGGTCAGGTCATAGACCTGCCAGCCGACGGCGACCGACACGATCATGGTCGCGAAAGTCGTGAGGAAGCGAGCCGTCCAGTAGCTGAGGAACGGGCGGTGCCGGAACGCGGCGTAACGCTGGTCTGGTGAAGTTGCTTCGACGATCATGATCTGAGGCCCCGTTGCGACGATGGCCGGCGGGGCACTTCCACGGGTGGGCGCTGGTCCGGCCGGAACCCTTTAGCCCAGTTCGTTTGGCCATGCGCGCAAAAAATCCGCGCTGGATCAAGGAAAATCGGAATTCTCTGCTCCGATATAAGGGGTTCAGCCCCTCAAAGCGGCCGAGATGGCCGCCAGCCCACCGCGCAACTCTGCTTCCGTCGGCCAGCCGTAGCCGAGACGGAAGAAACGTTTCGGCATCTCGAACCAGTGACCCGGACCGACATAGGCGCCGTGCTTCTCCAGCAGCCTTGCATAGAAGTTGTCGAGGTCGAAGCCGGCATCGACATTGAGCCGCGGGAAGCCGACGACGCCGCCTTGCGGCCGCACCCAGTCGACCAGCTTCTCGCCGTCGATCCAGGCCTGGACGATGTCGCGCCGCCCGGTCATTTCCGGCAGCAGCGACGCCAGGAAGCTGTTGCGGCGCTCAAGCACGGTGCGGGCGATCGCCTCGTCGATGACACTGCCGCAGATGCCGATCTGCTCCTTGGCGGCGAGGAATGTTTCCTGCAATTCCGGATCCCGGGTGGCCAGCCAGCCGATGCGGATGCCCGGGATGCCGAAGGCCTTGGACAGCGAGCAGACGCTGATGGCGCTGGGGCTCAGCGATCCCGCAGCGGGCAGGCGTTCGCCATAGGAAAGATCGCGATAGGTCTCGTCGACCAGGAGGCGGCATTGGTGATTTTCGGCAAGCGCGATCAGCGCGTCGAGGTCGGCGCGTGACATCATCGTGCCGGTCGGGTTGTGCGGGCAGGTGACGCTGATCAGTTTGGTGTTCGGCCGCATCTCGGCTTTCACGCGTCCGATGTCGATGGCAAAGCCTTCGTCGAAATCAAGATCGACATAGGAGATGGCACAGCCGATCGCCCTGGGCGTCTCGATATTGGTGGCGTAGTTCGGCCGCACGACCACGAGATGGTCACTGGGCGACAGCAGCGAGGTGGCGATGATGAACAGCGCGCCGGCCGCTCCCGCTGTCACCAGCACGTCGTCAGGGGAAAGGCCCTTATCCTGCCCGGCGATCAGCGCGCGCAGTTCCTTGTCGCCGCGATGCTCGCCATAGAACAAGGTGAGGTCGGGCAGCGATAAGCCGATATCGGAGAGCTTCTGGTCGGCGATCGAGCTTTCGGAAAGATTATAGCGGATGCGGTCGTAGCCGTATTCCTCCGGCGCTTCCTTCTCGATCACCATCCTGGCGTAGTTCATGGCCATGCTCCCCAGATGCCTGGTGGTATCCAAGCCATAAAAGCAGGAAGCCTGCCAAGGCGGATTCGCCGGCAGGCTTCGCGAAATGATTGGTGCAGGCGGATGCCCGTCTCAGACGGTAGCCTTGGCCTTCCTGCCTCTGGCGGGTTTCACCGGCTCGGGTTCCGCCTTGCGGCCAAGGCCGATCGACTTGGCGAGTAGCGAGCGCGACGCCGCATAGTTGGGAGCAACCATCGGGTAGTCCACGGGGAGACCCCATTTGGTCCGGTAAGCCTCGGGGGTCAGGCCGAAGTGCACGCCGATATGGCGCTTCAGCGATTTGAACTTCTTCCCGTCCTCGAGACAGATGATGTAGTCCGGCGTCACGGAGCGCCTGGGATTGACGGCGGGGGTCGGCGGGGGTGCCGCGGGCTCCGCCGGCTGGCTTATCCCGCTGATCGACGAGGCGACGCTGGCGATCAGCTCGCCCAGGCCCGAGGCGGGCAAACGGTTTTTTGCCACATAGGCCGATACGATGTGAGCGGTGATCTCGAGCAGGTCGATTTCCTTGGCTGTGCTGGTGTCCTCGTCCACGTAGTCCCTCCATTTCTGCCGCAAGGTCGCGAAAACGATCCGGTTTTCGCGGTGTGTAATGTCAAAGCGCCGCGAGCGTTGTTTTGCGAATTCGAAAAAGGCGAATGGCGCCGCGCGCCGGCGAATTCCTAGTCGGCAAATCTGTCCGGCGCAATGATCTTCGGCGTCATTACACGCTGTTTTGAACAATTATACTGAAATGTAACAATATCAGACGATCAGCGCCTTGTCGCGCCATAGACGAAATCCACCCGCGAAAGCGCGAGTGTTGTCGCCGCGTCGGGATTTTTCAGGCAATTCATCGAGCTTGTCGACATTGCCGCCGCCGATCACGACATAGTCCGGCTGCAAGGCGGCGCGAAGCCTGTCGACGACATCGAAAACGTATTTGCGCCACTTCTTCTTCCCGTGTTTTACCAGGCCGCGCTCGCCGACATAATCCTCGAAACTCGCCCCCTTTTTGTAGGGAAGATGGGCAAGCTCCATCGGCTGGCCGACATTCTTGATGATCATGGCGGCGCCCAGGCCGGTGCCGAGGCCGAGGAACAGCATGCGGCCGCCGTCATAGCTGCCGATCGCCTGCATCAGCGCGTCGTTGACGAGCTTCACCGGCTTGCCGAAGGCGGCGCTGAAATCGTAGCCGTTCCAGCCCTTGCCGAGATTGAAGGGATCGAGCGAGGGCTTGTTGTCCTCCACGGGGCCGGGATAACCCATAGAGATGACGTCGTAGTCCAGGTCCTCGGCAAGCTTCCTCACCGAAGCGACGACCTGGTCCGGGGTCAGGTTCGGCCCGGACGCGACGCGGCGCATCTCGCCGCCGGCGCTGGTGAGGATCTTCACATGCGAGCCGCCGACATCTATGGCGAGCACGATCGGATCGCTGCCCGCGATCGGATCGCTGCCCGCCGCGGCCGTCTTTGCTGCCTTCGCCATCTTGTCCTCCCGAAGCTACTTCGTCGGATTGATCCAGCCGTCCGGCGGGCCGAAGCCTTTGATGGCGTCGGCCGGTCCCCAGGTCTTGGGCCCATAGATTGCCGGCGCCGTGGTATCGCCGAGCACCGGGCCGACGATGCGCCAGGCAAGTTCGGCCGCGTCCTGGCGCGTGAACAGCTGGCCGTTGCCGTTCATGGCGTCGCCGATCAGCCGCTCATAGGGCGGCATGTCGCCCTTGGAGTCGTCGAGCGCGGTCAGCTCCACCTGCTCGCCGACCATGTCGTCGCCGGCCCTCTTGCGCTGCGCACCGATCGAGATCGCCACCTGCGGATCGATACGGAAGCGCACATAATTGGCGTCGGCCGGCTTGATCGGATCGAAGACGTCGAGCGGCGGCCGCTTCAGCCGCACGATCACCTCGGTGGCGTGCACCGGCATGTTCTTGCCGGCGCGGATGAAGAAAGGCACGTCCCGCCAGCGCCAGGTGTCGACGAAGAAGCGCACCGCGGCAAAAGTCTCGACCGGTGAGTTCGGCCTGACGCCGGGCTCGGCGAGATAGCCGTCGAACTGGCCGCGCACGACATCGTCCCTGGTCAACGTGCGGATGGCGCGCAGCACCTGCACCTTCTCGTCGATCAGGTCGTCGGCAGAGCGGCCGACCGGCGGCTCCATGGCCAGCAGCAACAGGATGTTGAGCAGGTGGTTCTCGATCACGTCGCGGATGCAGCCGACCTCGTCATAGAAGCGGCCGCGGCCCTCGACGCCGAAATCCTCGGCCATGGTGATCTGGACGCTTTCGACGAAGTTGCGGTTCCAGATCGGCTCGAGGAAGGAATTGGCGAAGCGGAAATAGAGCAGGTTCTGGATCGCTTCCTTGCCGAGATAGTGGTCGATGCGAAAGATCGACTGTTCGTCGAACACCAGATGCAGCACACGGTTGAGCCAGCGCGCCGACTGCAGGTCGTGGCCGAAGGGTTTTTCGACCATCAGCCGCGCGCCATGCGCGGTGCCGGATTGTTCCAACCCTTGCACGACCGTCTCGAACATGTTCGGAGGGACGGCCATGTAGTGCAGCGGCCGCTGCGCCGAGCCCAGCGCCGTCTTCAGCTTCTCGAAGGTGGCGCCATCACGGTAGTCGCCGCTGACATAGCGCAGCAGCGAAGCGAACTCGCTGAAAACCTTGTCGTCGATGCTGCCCAGCGCGCTGGCGACGCCGTCGCGGGCGCGGTCCACCAATTTCGAGAGATCCCAAGGGTCGAAGGCGACGCCGATCACCGGCTCGGTCAGCGTCCCCTTGGCGACCATCTGGTAGAGTGCCGGGAAAATCTTCTTATGCGCAAGGTCGCCGGTCGCTCCGAAAAGCACCAGCGTGTCCGACCTCTCCTGGCTCATGCCGTCTCTCCCCTCACGCCTTCGGCTTCTCGATATGGCCGCCAAAGGCATAGCGCATGGCGGACAGGAGCTTGTCGGCGAATTGGGATTCGCCTTGCGAGGAGAAGCGGTCGAACAGCGCCGAGGACAAGACCGGCGCCGGGACGCCGGTGTCGATCGCCGCCTTCAGCGTCCAGCGTCCCTCGCCGGAATCGGAGACACGGCCGCCGAACTGGGCGAGCGCCGGATCGCTCTTCAACGCGCCGGCGGTGAGATCGAGCAGCCACGAGCCGATGACGCTGCCATGCCGCCAGACTTCGGCGACCTGGGGCAGGTCGATATCGAACTGGTAATATTGCGGGTTTTCCAGCGGGCTGGTTTCCGCGTCCGCCGTCCGACCGCGTTTGCCGGCATTGGCCGATTTCAGGATGTTCATGCCCTCGGCGTAAGCGGCCATGACGCCGTATTCGATGCCGTTATGCACCATCTTGACGAAATGGCCGGCGCCGCTCGGGCCGCAATGCAGATAGCCGAAGGGTGCTGTTCCGGCGCTCTTGTCGGGAGCCGGCGCGCCCGCATCGGCGCCCGGCGCCAGCGTGGCGAAGACCGCATCGAGATGTTGCACCGCCTCGTCCGGGCCACCGATCATCAGGCAGTAGCCGCGCTCCAGGCCCCAGACGCCGCCGCTGGTGCCGACATCGACAAAATTGATGCCCTTGACCGCAAGCTTCGCCGCCTGGTCGACGGCACCATGGTAATAGGAATTGCCGCCGTCGATGATGATGTCGCCCGGCTCCATCAGCGCCGCCACCTGGTCGACGATCCTGCCGGTGATCGCCGCCGGCAGCATCAGCCAGGCGCAGCGCGGCTTGGCGAGCTTGCCGACGAACTCTTCCAGAGAGGCGGCACCAACGGCGCCGTCCTTGACCATGCCGGCGACGCTTGCCGAATTGATGTCATAGACGACGCATTCATGGCCGTCACGCATCAGGCGCCGCACCATGTTGGCGCCCATCCTGCCCAGTCCCATCATCCCGATCTGCATGGTGTCATCCCGATTGCTTGAGGAAGGAAGAATCTACTGGCCGTTCGGTTGGTCGATCCCGACGCTGAAGTCGACATTCTCCCAACGCATCGCTTCGGGCCAGAAAAAAGTGAAGACGATGGTGGCTCCCGGCTGCAGGCGGCTGACGGGCAAATCCACCAGATGGATGCCGAACGCATTTTCGACAGTCTTGCTATCCTGCACCGTCAGCCATTTGTCGCTGCTCCAGTGGACGACGCCGGGCGCCGACAGTTCGACGCGCAGCGCCTTGCCGGCGGGGATGGAGCGGATCTTGTTGTTGAAGCGCCATATTCGGAAGGGCGAGACCATCTTTCGTTTGATGTAGCGCGCGACGCCTTGCGGCGGCATGTCGAAGACGGCGCCGTCGCGCAGCGAGCGCAACAGCTTGATGTGCTCGGCATGCGCCCAGACCAGCGGCATGGCGCTGCCAGACGGAGCGCCCAGACGCAGTTCACGGTCGGGCAGGTCGGGGCGATCCCAGACCTGCTCCGGCAGCAGGCCGCCCACGCCCGCCGAGCGTTCCAGGGTTTCCAGCAGTTGCGCCGCCTTGTCCTTGCGGCCGGCGGCCAGCTCGTAATGGGCGCGCTCGCCGGCGAGCAGCGGCCATGGCCGTCCACGGCCGGTGCCGTCGAAAGGCGCGCCGTCCTCGTGCTCGCCATAGCCGTCGCCGGTATAGCGGTACCAGAGCGGACCTTGCGGCAGCTCGCTGCGTAAAATCGCATCGATGGCCTTGACGGTGTTGAGGATGCGCGGATCGTCCGCCGCTCTCAGGCCGAAACGGACCAGCGCCAGCGCATCGGGACTGATGATCGCCTCCGCCGGCTTGTCGGTGTCGGCCGGCGGCCGGTTCTTGATCGGCACGAAGCCGTCCTTCGGCGAAGCGGCGCCGCCATCGTCGGGCGGGGCGATGCGGACATAATAGCCGGCAACGCCTTCGCCTGCATAGAGTCCGGCGCCGGTGACATAGGTCCAGCGCTCGACCTGGTCGTTCCAGCAATCGGCGATCTCACGCAGATAGTTTGCCGGCTCATGTTTGTCGCAAACATCGAGCATGTCGGCGGCGGCGAGCAGCGCGGCTATTTCCACGGCCAGCGTGAACGGACTGTAGCCGGCATCCTCTTCCCAGCGATCCTCGCCGGTGACCGGACCGTTGCGCACGACATAGGCGGCGGCGCTTTCGATCATGGCCAGGAAATCGCCGAGACTGGCGCGCGGTAGATGACCGGCGCGGCGCAAGGCATCGGCAAGCAGCAGCGGAAAGGCGCATTCGTCCATCTGGATACCGGGCCAATAGGCGGTGCCGTCGGACCAGCAGTTTTGCGGCCAGTGGCCGTCCGGTTGCTGGATCGAGCGCAGATAGGCGAGGATCTGCAGCGCCTGCCTGGCGTCGCCGGCAGCCAGGAATCCGCCCGCCGTCTCGACCAGGTCGCGCGGCCAGACGAGGTGATAGCCGCCGAGATCGTCGTCGCCCTTGTTGAAGCCCCAGGGGATCGACAGGCTGGCGACGGCGGCGCCGGGTCTCGTGACCGACAGATGCGAAGCCAGCACAGCGGTGCTGGCGCGGTAGGTGTTCAAACCGGAGGCGGCATGGCGGTCGAGTTTTTCCAGCCCTGCCTGGAATTTCCGCCAGTTTTCGACATAGGCTTTCGCGGCCGGCTCGAAACCCTGCTGCAAGCTCGCCAAGGCGAGGTCGGCTGCTTCTTCCGGCGAAGCGCCGAAGCCGAGCGCGAGCAAGGCAATTGTCTTGCCCGCCGAAAAGCCGATCTCGCCGGTCAGCGCGACATTGCCGTCTTCCGCCCGCTGGCAGGAAGGATCGAGCGCGCCGTTGTCGTGCAATTGCTGCCAGTCATCGGAAAAGCCGACATAGCCGGCCGCGCAAGCGCCCCAGGGCAGAGAAGAGGCGAGCGCGAGCGAGACGCCCCGTCCGGTGGCGAAGAGAATGCGCTGCCCCTTGCGCTCGCCGATCCAGGCGGTGTTGCCCATGCCGGCGTTGACGAGATGCGGCGCTAACAGCGCGTAGACACGATAGTCGGCGGCCGGTTCCTTGAGCGCGGTGAAACTGGTTTCCTGCAGCAGGACCGGTCGTTTCGAATCCGTAACGATGCGCTTTTCAATCCGGTAAGCGCCGTTGGACGCGGTGTTGGTCAGCCTATAGCCGGGTACCCCGTCCTCGAACGGTTCGATGGCATGGACCGCACCGCGCTTTTCCTCGGAAAAAGAGCCGCCAGGGCCGGTCACGACCAGCCCCATGTCTCGCGTGCAGGCGCTGTCGAGGCGGGGATAATAGATTTCGTTCAAAATGCCGTGACTGATGGTGAACCAGAGCGGGCTTTTTGCCGAAAGCGCGGTGCCGACGCCGCTCTTGGCGCTCGACGTCCAGCGCGCTTCTATTCCTGGGGCGCCCCGAGCAACGGTCGGCGTCACTGCCATCAAATTCACTCTCCTGCCGCGTTCCTAGACCAGGAGCCGCCGTCTTATCAATCGCTGCACCGCAAGTTGATCGGGGCAGTGCCAATGCTTTGCAGTTGACAAGCTTGCGGTTCCTCTGAATTTGTCTGACAATAGATAAAAAACAAGGAATTCGCGTAACCACCATCCGTTAAGACAGCCACCTCGGGAGGAACCGACATGAAGAAACTGCTCGTATTGAGTGCATTTGCGGCGATGCTCGCCTCGGGCACCGCGCTTGCCGACACCAGCGGCAAGAAGATCGCCTTCTCCAACAATTATGCCGGCAATTCATGGCGCCAGGCGATGCTCGACAGCTACGGCATCGTCACCAAGAAGGCGGTCGACGACAAGATCGTCGGCGCCGCCGACGTCTTCACCACCGCAGACAAGGAAGTGCCGACCCAGGCCGCCCAGGTGCAGAACCTGATCCTGCAGGGCTATGACGCCATCGTCATCAACGCCGCTTCACCCGATGCGCTCAACGGCGCCATCAAGCAGGCCTGCGACGCCGGCATCGTTGTCGTCTCCTTCGACGGCACGGTCACCGAGCCTTGCGCCTACCGCGTCGTCGTCGACTTCAAGGACATGGGCAAGCAGGAAGTCGAGCAGATGGCCAAGTTCCAGCCCAAGGGCGGCAATCTGCTGGAAATCCGCGGTCTCGCCGGCACCTCGATCGACGATGCCATCCATGCCGGCATTCTCGAAGGCGTCGCCGCTCATCCCGAATTCAAGATCGTCGGCTCGGTAACCGGCGACTGGGACCAGACCACGGCGCAGAAGGCGGTGGCGACCATCCTGCCGTCGTTGCCGGATGTCATCGGCATCGTCGACCAGGGTGGTGACGGCTATGGCGCCGCGCAAGCCTTCGCCGCCGCCGGCAAGCCGCGCCCGACCATCATTATGGGCAATCGCCAGGACGAGCTGAAGTGGTGGAAGGAGCAAAAGGAGAAGGACGGCTACAAGACCTGGTCGGCCTCGATCGCGCCCGGCGTGTCGACGCTGGCCTTCTGGGTGGCGCAGCAGGTGCTCGACGGCCGCAAGGACATCCCGCACGACCTGCTGGTGCCCTATCTCGCCTTCACCCAGGACGATTTCGAGGCCGCGCTGCCGAAGATCAAGGAAGGCGGCGTCGCCACCCACGAATACACGCAGGAAGACGCCATCGCGGCGATCAAGGCCAACATCAAGCAATAGCGGTGGGCAGGTTGCTGCCCGCATCGCCAACCGGATAAAAGTTGAGGATGCTCCAGGCTATTGCAGACATCGTCAGGCTGAACGGCGCCGAAAAACATTTCGGCGCCGTTCGCGCGCTCAATGGCGTCGACTTCCATGTCGGCGCCGGCGAATGCGTTGGGCTGGTCGGCCACAACGGCGCCGGCAAGTCGACGCTCATGCATATGGTCGCCGGCACGCTGCGGCCGGATGGCGGCCAGATCGCGGTGCGCGGCAATACGGAGGCGAGCTATTCGGTGGCGCGCGCGCTCGAGCTTGGCATACGCTGCGTCTTCCAGGAGCTGTCGCTCTGCCCCAATCTCAGCGTCGCCGAGAACACCCGCATCAACCATCCCTCGCTCACCGGTTTCGGCTGGCGGCGCAGGGCTGCCGACCTCATCCGCGCCAAGCTCGATGAAATCTTCCCGGATCACGGCATTTCGGCGGACGACATTGCCGGCGACCTGTCGATCGGAAGGCGGCAGATGGTCGAGGTGGCGCGCGCCTTCACGCTGACCAGCCAGCCGCTGCATCTGGTCATCCTCGACGAGCCAACCTCCTCGCTCGATGCGCACGCTGCGGGCCAGCTGCTTTCGTTCGTTCGCCGTTTCGTCGCCGCGGGTGGCAGCTGCATCCTGATCTCGCACGTGCTGGGCGAGGTGCTGCAGAACGCCGACCGCATCGTGGTGATGCGCGATGGCAAGGTGGTCGCGGCCGACGCCGCTGATGTCTTCGACCGCGACAAGCTGGTCGCCGCCATGGGCGGAGCCGAAGGACATCAGAAGGCCGTGACCAAAGCCCGAACGACCGAAGGTGGCGTGCTCAGGGTTCGCGCGCGCCCGGCGAGGCAGCAGGACGGTAAGGAGCTTGTCGCCCGCGCGGGCGAGATCATTGGGCTTGCCGGGCTTGCCGGCCACGGCCAGACCGACCTTTTGCTGGCGATCTTCTCGGCCGCCGCCCGCGCCAGGGCCGGCATCGAGGTGACGGCGCCGGTGGCGCTGGTCGCGGGCGACCGCCAGTCGGACGGCATCTTTTCGCAATGGTCGATCGCGCAGAACATCGGCATCCGTTCGCTGGCCCGCCTGCGCAACGGCCTGCTGATCTCGCCGCAGCGCGAGGCCGAGCTCGCCGAATTCTGGAAAAACAAGATCGGCATCCGCACGCCGGACATGAACAACAACATCTTTTCGCTGTCGGGCGGCAACCAGCAGAAGGCGCTGTTCGCCCGTGCGCTCGGCTCGGACGCACAGATCGTGCTGATGGACGACCCGATGCGCGGCGTCGATATCGGCACCAAGCTCGAAGTCTACGATCTCCTGCGCGAGGAGGCCGCCAAGGGCCGCACCTTCCTCTGGTACACCACCGAGACCGAGGAACTCGACAATTGCGACCATGTCTATGTGTTCAAGAACGGCCGCATCGTCGCCAATCTGCGGCGCGACGAGCTGACGGAGGAAAAGATCATCCAGTCCTCGTTCGGCGATGCGGCCTGACATGACCGCGATCGCTCCCGGCACCGTCCCGAAAGCCTCGCCGCGCGGCGGCGCGGCCCGGGCGCGCATGCTGCGCGGCCTTCTGCCGGCTTTGTCGCTGGCGCTGGTGCTGATGGGGATTGCCTGGCTCAACCCGCGCGCCATCAGCTATTTCGGCTTCAACCTGATGCTCAACCTGGCGATCCCGATCGCGCTGGCGACGATCGCGCAGATGTTCGTCATCGCCGGCAACGAGCTCGATCTGTCGATCGGCACCTTCGTCGGCTTCGTCGGCTGCGTCACGGCGACTTGGCTGAGGGATGCGCCGCTACTCGGCATTGTCGTGCTGCTCGGCTCGATCGGCGTCTATGCGCTGCTCGGGGCGCTGATCCATCTGCGCAACCTGCCGTCGATCGTGGTGACGCTCGGCATGAGCTTCGTCTGGCAGGGGCTTGCCATCCTCGTCCTGCCCAAGCCAGGCGGCAAGGCGCCGGATTGGCTGCTTTCGATCATGTCCTTCAAGCCGCCTTACATCCCGTTCCCGATCCTTGCCGCGCTGTTGATCGCCGCTGTCGTCCATTTCGGCCTGATGCGCACCTCCTATGGCGTCATCCTGCGTGGCTCCGGCGGCAACGCCGCGGCGCTGCGACGCGCCGGCTGGTCGCTGCTCCGCACCAAGGTGGTGCTTTTCGCGCTGACCGGGCTGTTCGGCGTGCTTTCCGGCATGGCGCTGATCGGCATCACCACCTCGGCCGATGCCAATATCGGCAATGGCTACACGCTGCTGTCGATCGCCGGCGTCATTCTCGGCGGCGGCGAGTTCGTCGGCGGGCGCGTGTCGCCGATCGGCGCTGTGCTCGGCGCGCTGACGCTGGCCTTGGCCGCTTCGCCGCTGTTGACCTTCATGCACATTCCGCCCGACTGGCAGGTCGCCGCCAATGGCGCGATCCTGATCATCGTGCTGGCTGCGCGGGTGCTGATCAGCCGCAAGGAGAGATGAGCATGGCCTCGCTGCGGACATTGCTTGAGAAGCCCTGGATCTGGTCGTTCGTCGGCGCCCTCGTCGTCTGGCTGGCGACCATCGCCTTCACCGGCGGCTATGGCGGCGGCGGCATGGTTACCGCGGCGCTTTCGCTCGCCGTCTTCACCGTCATCGTCGGCGTCGGCCAGATGTTCGTCATCACGCTTGGGCCGGGCAATGTCGATCTGTCGCTGCCGGCCAATATCGGGCTGGCCAGCGCCGTTGCCATGAAGGTGATGGGCGGCAGCGATGCCATGATCGTAGTCGGGCTGCTTGCCGCGCTTGCCTGCGGGGCGGCGATCGGCGCCATCAACTACCTGCTGATCTGGGCGCTGCGCATCCCGCCGATCATCGCGACGCTGTCGGCGAGCTTCATCATCCAGTCGGTCGACATCAGCTACGGCCGCGGCCTGCAGATCAAGCCGCCGCCGGGCTTCGCCGATTTCACCAACTGGCAGGTGCTGGGCATTCCGGTGCTGGCGATGCTGACGGTGGTCTTCACCGTCGGCGCCGCACTGGCGCTGCAGCGCATGATCTATGGCCGTTCGGTGCTGGCCATCGGCCAGAATATCCGCGCCGCCTGGCTGGCCGGCGTCAATGTCGGCCGCATCCGCTTCCTCACCTACACGCTGTGCGGCGCGCTGGGCGGCATCGACGGCGCATTGCTGGCAGGCTATTTCCGCGGCGCCAATGTCGACATCGGCAACGAATACCTGCTCGCCTCGATCGCGGTCGTGGTCATCGGCGGCACCTCGGTCGCCGGCGGCAAGGCCAACGTGCCCGGCGTCTGGGGCGCCGGCCTGTTCCTGGTGCTGCTCCTCACCATGCTCAACACCTTCGGCGTCAGCGCCGGCGTACGACTGTTACTGACGGGGCTGATCATCGTCGGGGTGATCACGGCGGCCGGCGGCGAGAAGGCGGTGCGGTGAGGGCTTCCGCCCTAGCTCTTTGATTTGACGCAATTCCGGACGGAAGGTTACGGCGAAGATGCCGAACTTAACCGCTCACACTTTTCCTGGAATTGCTCTATTCCCGATAAGGCGAGAGCTCCGCGCTATTTAGCCGCCTTGGCCCGCGCGATCGCGTCGACGATCATCTTCTTGGCGTATTTGGAATCGTGCCAGCCCTCGATCTTGACCCATTTGCCGGGCTCGAGATCCTTGTAGTGCTCGAAGAAGTGCTGCACCTGCTGGCGGGTGATGTCGGGCAGTTGGGTGTATTCGGTGACGTTCTCGTAGCGCAGCGTCAGCTTCGGTGACGGCACGGCGATGATCTTTTCGTCCTGGCCGGCATTGTCTTCCATGATCAGCACGCCGATCGGCCGCACATTGATGACGCAGCCCGGTACCAGGGCGCGGGTGTTGCAGACCAGCACGTCGATCGGGTCGCCGTCGCCCGACAGCGTGTGCGGCACGAAGCCATAATTGCCGGGATAGCGCATCGAGGTGTGCAGGAAGCGGTCGACGAACAGCGTGCCGGCCTCCTTGTCCATCTCGTACTTGATCGGCTCGCCGCCGATCGGCACCTCGATGATGACGTTGACGTCGTCGGGCGGGTTCTTTCCGGTGGCTATCGCTTCGATACGCATGGCGTGATCCCTCTCTCGATTTTGGAAACCGATAGCGGGCGGCGCGCCATGGTGCAATGCGGCGAATAGCACTGAGCGCTAACGGAAGCGCACAGTTTGTGATGGGTTGTAACCTGATGGATATCGCCCGGGCGATCCGATCATTCCCAGACGAAGGCAACCTTCTTCAGCGCTCTCTGCTCGAAGATCTCGACGCCTTCGGCGATATCGCGGCCGCCATTGCCGGCATAGAAGGCCAAAGCGTTTTGGTTGTCTTCAAGCGCCCATACAACCATACCACGCAGGCCATGGTCGGCGAGCCGGGCCTTCGCCGCCTTGAACAGGCGGCTTCCGAGCCCGATGCCTTGATATTCGGGACGCAGATAGAGCTCGTAGATCTCGCCCTGCTGCCTGAGCTCGCGGGCTCGGTTCTTGCCGATCGTCGCATAGCCGGCGATGGTGCCGCCGATCTCGACCACCAGCACGGTGGCCGCTTTGCGGATAGCGTTGGCCCACCAGTCGGGGCCGCGACGGTTGATCATCGAGGTCAGCGTGCGGTGCGGGATGATGCCCGAATAGGCGCCACGCCACGCTTCCTGATGCACTTCGGCAATGGCGCTCGCGTCGCGCGGTTCGGCTTTGCGGATGTCGATGGTCAGCGTGTTCATGATTGGTTAACCATAAACCGACGTCGTGCGCTTGCAAAGAGTCCGGTATGGGCGGGCGGCGATTTCGCACAGGCGAAACTTGCGCGAGCGACAGCGGTTCAGATTTCGACGAGGTGATCGTCCAGCTCGTTGGTGTCGCCGGCGGTGACCGGGAAATGCTCGGCAAGCACCAAGCCGACCGTACCGATCGCCTTGACGAAGCCGTCTGCCAGCCGGTCGTCGCCGGCATGTTTGGTCAGGTCGCCCACAACGCCGTCCCAGACATGCTGGCCAACCTTGGTATTGATGCCTGCGTCGGCGACGACCTCGGCATAACGCTCGGCAATGGAGACGAAGACGAGCACGCCGGTGCGCGCCTGGGTGCGATGGACATTGCGCGCCAGGAACTGCTTCATCGCATTGGCGTGCGCCGCCTGGTAGCGCAGCCGTCTCGGCACGAAATGAATGCGCAGGCCCGGCCACAGCCGGAGCAGGACGAACACCGAGGCCAGCGCCAGCAACTGCGCCAGCACGAAATGCGGCAGGCGGATGGCCAGCCACCAGGCCTCCAGTCCGTACGCGACGGCGAGGCTGGCGATGAACAAGCCGATCGTCGCGGTGAACGCGGCCGGGAAGAAGTAGCCGTCGCTCGAATGGGCGACGACGCAGTAGATTTCGCCATCGGTCTTCAACTCGGCCGCACGGATCGCCTCGGCGATGCGGTCATGATCCTCGGCGCTGATCGATCGCGTTGCCATGATGCCTCACCAGCTTCCCGAAGAGCCGCCGCCGCCCGACGAGCCGCCGCCGCCGGAAAACCCGCCACCGCCGCCGCCCGAGGACCAGCCTCCACCGCCACCCGACGACCAGCCGCCACTTGACGAGGAGGATCGCCGTCCAGGCTCGAAG
This sequence comes from Mesorhizobium sp. WSM3224, assembly GCF_000427725.1. Lineage (GTDB taxonomy): Bacteria > Pseudomonadota > Alphaproteobacteria > Rhizobiales > Rhizobiaceae > Mesorhizobium. The sequence goes on from NZ_ATYO01000025.1 coordinate 53,265, forward strand.
GTCATGCCGAGCCAGCGATAGCGGCCGGGTCCGAGCTTCTGGCCGAAGATCGGCGGCAGCACCGTCATCGCGATGCCCCCGAAGAAGATCAGCGCCCAGATGGTGATGAAGATGGCGAAGAAGAGGTCATCGGAGTTGAATGGCGCCTGCTCGTTTCGCTTGCCGCGCGCCTCCAGCTCCTCCGGATTGCCCTCCAGCACCATGATCATGTCGTCGACGGCCTTGGTGATGCCGCCGGAGAAATCGCCGGCGCGGAAAGCCGGCACCATGTCGTTCTCGATGATCAACTTGGTGTGCAGGTCGGTCAGCGTGCCTTCCAGCCCGTAGCCGACCTCGATGCGCATCTTGCGGTCGTTGGGCGCGACCAAGAGCAGCGCGCCGTTGTTTTCCTTGGCCTGGCCGAGCTTCCAGAAGCGGAACAGCCGGTTGGCGTAAGGCTCGATCTCCTCGCCGCCGAGGCTGGGAATAGTGGCGACCACGATCTGGTCCGAGCCCTTGGTCTCGAAGTCCGCGAGTTTCCGGGTCAGCGCGGCTCTGGTGCTTGCGTCGATGATGCCGGCATTGTCGACGACGCGGCCGGTGAGGGCGGGCAGATCGGCCGCGAGCGCGGCGAGGGGGAGAAAAATTAGGCTGGCAAGAAGGCCCAGAACGGAGAGGTAGGTGCGAGGCGCCCCCCTCTGTCCTGCCGGACATCTCCCCCTCAAGTGGGGAGATTGGCAGCTTCCTTGCCTGTCCTCACTTTGAGAGGTTGAAAATTGGCGAAAGCCTGGACCACGGCTGATCTCCCCCCTTGAGGGGGAGATGTCCGGAAGGACAGAGGGGGGTGTTTGCACGCCAGCAGTCCGTCTTTTCGCAAGATGCATTCCGACGACAGCCGACGCTCACCCGCCCTGCTTCGTGCTCGTGCCGAAATCGACCTTCGGCACCTGCAGCTTGTCCTCTTCGACGGTGAAGTTCGCGAACGGCTCGTTGCCGCGGAACCAGAAGGTCGCCCACAGCACCGACGGGAAGGTCTTCAGCGTCAGATTGTAGTCCCTGACAGCCTGGATGTAGTCGCGGCGGGAGACGGCGATACGGTTCTCGGTGCCTTCGAGCTGCGCTTGCAGCGCCAGGAAGTTCTGGTTCGCCTTGAGGTCGGGGTAGGCTTCCGACACCGCGATCAGCCGCGACAGCGCGCTGGTCAGGCCGGCCTGGGCATCCTGGAACTTCTTCAGCGCCTCCGGGTCCTTCAGCGTATCGGGCGTCACCGTGATCTGCGTTGCCTTGGCGCGCGCCTGGACGACCGCGTCGAGCGTATCCTTCTCATGCGAGGCATAGCCCTTGACCGTCTCGACCAGGTTCGGAATCAGGTCGGCGCGGCGCTGATACTGGTTGAGCACCTCGCTCCAGGCCGCCCTGGCGTTCTCCTCCGCCGTCGGAATGGTGTTGTAGCCGCAACCGGCAAGCAGCGGCAGCACGAAAGCCATCATCAGGAAGGCGGGCAGGGTGCGGAAGGAGGAGCGTGGTGAGAGGCGCTCGGCAATCATGATTGGTCCCTCGACAGTAAGTTGCAGGCGAAGCATTACCACAATCCGCGTGTAAGAAAATGTCTGGCTCATGACGCTGGTTCTGGTTCAGCCGTGAGCCACTGTGAATAGCCGTCCAGACAGGATTCCATCTTTTTGTTTGACGCAATTCCGGTCGGAAGGTTACGGCGAAGACGCCGAACTTAACCGCTCACACTTTTCCTGGAATTGCTCTAAGGTTCGGGCCGGAAAGGGCAATTGCCATGGCGGAGCGCCGCGACGACGAGACCGAATCGCGCCGTATCCTCGAACGCGTGGAGCGCGAGACGGCGCCGGGCGGCGCGTCGTTCATCGCCCGCACGGCGAAGGACGCACACTACCATGCAACCGCCGCAGACCGCGCCGATCCTATCGAATATTGGGGAACCCGCATTGGCCGAACGCTCGGCTTCTTCATCGCCATTGGGCTATTGGTCTGGCTGGTGTATGCCGTCACGCGTGGCGGCTAGGATTCGAATCTCATGAGCGCAGAAAAACCCGACGCGCCGGGCGCGGTCATCGTCATCTCCAGCCATGTCGCCCGTGGCTCGGTCGGCAACCGCGCCGCCGTCTTCGCGCTGGAGACGCTGGGCTTCCCGGTATGGGCGGTGCCGACCGTCATCCTGCCTTGGCATCCGGGCCACAGCCGGGCCACGCGCATCGTGCCGCCGCTCGATCAGTTCAAGGCGCTGATGGCCGATCTCGAGCGCGCGCCGTGGCTGGGCGAGGTGCGGGCCGTGCTTTCAGGCTATCTCGGCGAGGCCGGCCAGGCCGAGGCGGTCGCCTCGCTGGTTGCCGCCGTCAAGGATAAGACGCCGAATGCGCTTTACGTCTGCGATCCGGTGATGGGCGATTCCGGCGGGCTCTACGTGCCGGAGCCGACAGCCGCCGCCATGCGCGACAAATTGATGCCGATCGCCGATATCGCGACGCCCAACCGCTATGAGCTGGAATGGATGGCGGGCGCGCCGTTGCCCGACATCAAGGCGGTGACGGCGGCGGCGCTTCATGCCGGCCCGTCCACCATGCTGGTAACTTCGGCGCCCGCGATGATGGCGGGCGGCACCGGCAATTTCCTGCTCGACGGCAGTCAGGCGCTGCTTGCCGAGCATCGTGTGATCGAGAAGCCGCCGAACGGGCTCGGCGACCTGACGGCCGCCGTCTATCTGGCGCGCGTGCTTGCCGGCCAGCCGCCGATCAAGGCGCTGCAATCGACCACGGCCGCCGTCTACGAGATCCTCGCCCGCACCGCCAAGCGCGGCGGCGACGAGCTGCAGCTCGAAACCGACGCCCAGAGCCTGTCGCATCCCATGGCCATGGTGCAGCTGCGCCATCTGCTGCATCCCGGGCGGGACAAGCGGGCGTGACGCCAGGCGGCGCGCCAGAGCATTTTGCAGCCAGGTGGAATCACTTGGCGTCGCAGAAAATGCGTCTAAACAAACAGACAGAGCGGGATGCCAACTTCTACTAATCTGCATCCCGCTCTGGCCGGCGTCGACGGCTGCAAGGCCGGCTGGATCGCCGTCCATCGCGCCTTGGACACGCCGCCATCGGTCTCGGTCTTCCCGAGCTTCCAAGCGCTGCTCGACGCCCTGCCGGATGCCACAATCGCGGTCGACATGCCGATCGGCCTGCCGGATTTTTCGCAAAGAGGCGGCCGCGGACCGGAAGCGCTGGTGCGGCCGCTGCTCGGGGCGCGGCAATCGAGCGTTTTCGCCATTCCTTCGCGAGCGGCGCTCTACGCCGACACCAGTGACTTCACCACCATCGAGGCCTGGTATGCGGCGCATCGGCTGGCAAGCGCGGTGGCGATCGAGACCTCCGACCCACCGCGCGGCGTTTCCATTCAGGCCTTCGGCATTTTTTCGAAGATCCGCGAGATCGATTCCCTGCTGATCGCGCGGCCGGAATTGCGTCGCCGCGTCTTCGAATCGCATCCGGAAGTGGCGTTCTGCCGGCTGAATGGCGGCACGGCGATGGCGCTGCCGAAGAAGATCAAGGGTTCGGCCAATCCGGCCGGCATGGAGGAGCGCAAGGCGCTGCTGTGCCGGCATGGTTACGAGAAAGCCTTCCTCGACCAGGCGCCGCCACGAGGCGCGGCGAGCGACGACTTCCTCGACGCGGCGGCAATGATGCTGATCGCCGGACGTATCGCCGGCGGCGAGGCGCGGCCTTCGCCCGATCCGCCGCTGACCGACCGCTTCGGCATTCCAATCGCTATCTGGGCATAGTCGAGCGCGCATCGCGATTGCGACCGGGCGGTCCGCGATTCGGCATTGCCCGCAACCGGCTTTTGCCGTTAGAGCCTTTCCGAACGCAACGAGCTGCCGCCTCCAACCCCCCGGAAAGGCTTTAGCCGCCCATGCCCCACCTCCCCGAACATCTGCTGAACGGCTATCGCAACTTCATGAACGGCCGCTATCTCTCCGAAAGCGGACGCTACCGGTCGTTGGCGCGGGAGGGCCAAGCGCCGGAAACGATGATCGTTGCCTGCTGCGACTCCCGTTCGGCCCCGGAGGCGATCTTCGATGCCGGACCGGGCGAGCTCTTCGTGCTGCGCAATGTCGGCAATCTGGTGCCGCCCTATGCGCCGGACGGCGAGTATCACTCAACTTCGGCCGCGCTCGAATTCGCCGTGCAGAGCCTGAAGGTCAAGAATATCGTGGTCATGGGCCATGGCCGCTGCGGCGGCATCCGCGCCGCGCTCGACACCAATTTTGCGCCGCTGTCGCCCGGCGATTTCATCGGCAAATGGATGAGCCTGATCGCGCCCGCCGCCGAGACCGTGTCGTCCAGCACCTTCATGACGGCGACCGAGCGCCAGACGGCGCTGGAGCGAATTTCCGTCCGCTACTCGATCGCCAATCTGAGGACCTTCCCTTGTGTCTCCATCCTCGAAGGCAAGGGGCGGCTCTCACTCCACGGCGCCTGGTTCGACATCTCGACCGGCGAGCTTTGGGTGATGAACAAGGAGACCGGCGATTTCGAGCGGCCCGAGCTGTAATGGAGGGGCGATGAACCGGAGCTGGTGGAGGTTCATTCTCGCGGCGACGCTGCTTTTGTCCTTGATCGTCCGCGCCAGTGCCGATGACGGCGCCGTCATCGACCGCTGGTATTCGGCACTGCTGGTCGCCGACCGCACCGAGCTTGCCGAACTGCTTTCCGACGACGTGCGCTTGAAGCTCGACGACATCGGCGTCGTCCAGACCAAGCAGGACTTCATGGCCTCGATCGACGAATGGCAGGGCGCGGTCGCCGGCGCCGCGATCCGGCATCGCATCGAAATGAGCGAGGGCGGCCAGACCACCGTGCTCGCCTGCTACGATTTCCCCAACAACGACACGCTGATGCGCGAGACGTTCACCGTCGCCGGCGGGCGCATCACGGCCAGCACCCAGACCGCCGTCGCGCAGGACTGCAGCGGCTACTAAGCACGCAAACAGTTTGTTGCGCGATGTGCGGCATCGCCCTACATCCGGGGCAGCCCGTCTCCAAATCAGCCCACCGGAAGAGCCCATGCCATCCTCGAAAACCGTCGACCTCGCCGCCCATCCGCTGACGTTCTGGCAAGGGCCGCTCGGCCTGCCGGATTTCTCGCGCATCGGCGACAATGATTTCGGCCCGGTCTTCGATGCGGCTCTCGAGGCGCACCAGGCCGAGATCGACGCGATCGCCGGCAACAGCGAGGCGCCGACCGTCGAGAACACACTGGCCGCGCTCGAGCTTGCGGGTGAAGCGCTCGACCATGTCTCGTCGATCTTCTGGTGCCGCGCCGGGGCCCACACCAACGACACGATCCAGGCCATGGAGCGCGAGGTTTCGCCAAAGATGTCGCGGCATTTCTCGGCGATCTCGATGAACGAGAAGCTGTTTGCCCGCCTCGACGACCTCTACCAGCGCCGCGACAGCCTGAAGCTCGATGCCGAAACGCTGCGCGTGCTGGAAAAGACCTGGAAAGGCTTTGTCCGGTCGGGCGCGAAACTGGACGCCGAAGGCAAGAAGCGGCTTGCGACAATCAATGAGGAGCTTTCCTCGCTCGGCACCAAATTCGGCCAGAACGTGCTGGCCGACGAGCGCGACTGGGCGCTGTTCCTCGACGCAGCCGACCTCGTCGGCCTGCCGGACTTCCTGAAGAGCGCCATGGCCGAGGCGGCCGAGATGCGCGGCCAGAAGGGCCGCTACGCGGTGACGCTGTCGCGCTCGATCTACGAGCCGTTCTCGACCTTCTCGGAACGCCGCGACCTGCGCGAGACCGCTTTTCGCGCCTTCACCATGCGCGGCCAGAATGGCGGCGCCACGGATAACACTGACGTTGTGCGCGACATGCTGAAGCTGCGCGCCGAAAAGGCCAAGCTGCTCGGCTACGGCTCCTTCGCGGCGCTGAAGCTCGACGACACGATGGCGAAGACGCCGAAGGCGGTGCACGGCCTGCTCGATCCGGTCTGGGAAAAGGCACTGGAAAAGGCCGCAGCCGACCAGAAGCAGCTGGAGCGGCTGGCCGCGGAAGCTGGCAGCAACGAGAAATTCGCGGCCTGGGACTGGCGCTTCTACCAGGAGAAGCTGCGCGCCGAGAAATTCGCCTTCGACGAGGCCGAGCTGAAGCCATACCTGCAGCTCGAACGTGTCATCGAGGCCTGCTTCGATGTCGCCACGCGCCTGTTCGGCATCGGTTTCGAGGAGAAGAAGGGCATCGCCGCCTGGCATCCTGATGCCCGCGCATTCGTGGTCAAGAATGCCGATGGCAGCGAGCGCGGCCTGTTCCTGGCCGATTATTTCGCGCGGCCTTCAAAACGCTCCGGCGCCTGGATGAGCGCGCTGCGGTCCGGCTACAAGTTGGGCAACGGCGCCAAGCCGGTCATCTACAACATCATGAACTTCGCCAAGCCGCCGGCCGGCGAGGCAGCGCTTCTGTCGGTCGACGAGGCGAAGACGCTGTTCCACGAGTTCGGCCACGCACTGCACGGCATGCTGACCGACGTCACCTGGCCGTCGGTCTCGGGCACCTCGGTCAGTCGCGATTTCGTCGAACTGCCGTCACAGCTCTACGAGCACTGGCTGACGGTGCCGGCGGTGCTGGAAAAGCACGCGCTGCACGTCAAGACCGGCAAGCCGATGCCGAAAGCGCTGCTCGACAAGATGCTCGCCGCCCGCACCTTCGGCGCCGGCTTCGCCACGGTCGAGTTCACCGCCTCGGCGCTGATCGACATGGCCTATCACGCAAGGCCGGATGCACCGGCGGAGCCGCTTCGTTTCGAAGCCGAAACGCTCGAAAAGCTGCATATGCCCGACACCATCGCGATGCGTCACCGCACTCCGCATTTCGGCCATGTCTTCGCCGGCGACGGTTATTCAGCCGGCTATTATTCCTACATGTGGTCGGAAGTGCTCGACGCCGACGCCTTCGCCGCTTTCGAAGAAACGGGCGATGCCTTCAATCCTGAACTCGCTGAACGGCTGCGAAAGAACATCTACGCCGCCGGCGGCTCGAAGGACCCGGAAGAGCTTTACACGGCGTTCCGCGGCAAGATGCCGTCGCCCGAAGCGATGATGGTGAAGCGAGGGCTGGTGTGATTGGCTAATCTCCCCCCTTGTGGGGGAGATGGCCGGCAGGCCAGAGGGGGGCGCTGTCCCGCTGACGTCTCAGTCCATCATAGTCCCGCCGACACCGTTGGCTGGCCTTTTCCCAAGCTAAGCGAGGTCGCGATCCTTCGCGCCCCCCTCTGCCCTGCCGGGCATCTCCCCCACGAGGGGGGAGATTGGCAGTTTCCACGGATCCTTCACCCTCGGCCACACCGGCCGCGTCAGCTTCTTGTAATCGGTCACCGCCGGATTGCTCGGATAGGAACTCGGCGCCGCGACATAGATGATCTCGGCGGCGATCGGCGCGAAGCCGGCGTAGAAATGGTTGGTCGACTTGATCAGCAGGATCTCTTTCGACATCGGATCGATGCCGATGTTGGAAAAAATATCCGGCTCGAAGGTCTGGGTGCGGTTGGTGTTCAAGATGACGTCGACCTCCGTGCCCTCGATGCGCACCACCGCCGATGGCCCCAGCGTCACCCGGCTCGGCCCGAAGCTCTGCCAGCCTTCGCTGACCGCCTTCAGCACCGTGACGCGCGCGTCGATGGGCTCGCCGGCCTGCGGCCCGGCCTTGCCGCCGAAGCGCAGGTCGATGACAGCGCCTTCGCCAGCCGCATGGCAGAACGTCACGGCGATCGGATCCCAGATCGTCGCCACGCCGACCTTGTTCACGCCACGCTTAAGCAGCTCGCGCAGCACGGTGGTGCCGTCGCCCGGCACGCCGCCGCCTGGGTTGTCCCAGATGTCGGCGATCACCGCCGGCTTGTCCTTGCGCTCGGCGCGCACGGCAAGCGCCTGCTCTATGCCTGCCGAGGTGGACAGCATCGTCATCGCCGTCTTTTCGCGCAGCGCGTAGAGCTCGCGTCCCAGCTCCTGCGCAAGCTTGTCGCCTTTCGCCTTGTCGTTGTCGGTGACGACCAGGATGCGCGTGCCCATCTCCGGCACGTCGGCAGCCATGAAGCCATGGATGACCGAGACCGACAGCACGCCGTCCTTGCCATGCAGCGCCTTGATCTTGTCGACGAAGGAACGCATCGGCTCGCGGCTCGTCGGCAGCACCTGGATCATGCGGCAATCGAAGGTGGAAATCACCGGCTTGATCTCGCCGCGCGCCGCGGCGAGGCCGAGCTCGACGACGTGTTCGCCGCGCTCGTAGAAATCGGTGTGCGGGAATTCGAGGAAATAGGCCATGATATCGCAAGCTGCCACGCGCTTCGGCGTCAGGTGGCTGTGCGGATCGAATTCCGAGGCGATCACCACTTTCGGACCGACGATGGCGCGCACATGCTCCAACAGATCGCCTTCGCAATCGTCATAGCCCTGCGCCACCATGGCGCCGTGCAGGCCTAGGATGACGGCATCGACCGGCAGCGCTTCCCTCAGTTGGCCAAGAATCTCGTCGCGCAGCGCCTCATAGGTCTGCCGCTGCACGAGCCCGCCAGGCTCCGCCCAGGTGGCGGTGCCCTCGATGACTGTGAGCCCCTCCTTGGCCGCGCGCTTGCGCAGCGCCACGATCGGCGAGGAGCAGAGCGTCGGCGTCTCCGGATGTTTTCCCGGACCGGCATAGAAGGCCATCTCGAACGAGGCCCGGTCGGTCGGCACCGGCGAGAAGGTGTTGGTTTCCGTCGCCAGCGAGGCGGTGAAGATGCGCATGAACGCTCCGTAGTGGACTTTTGTTTTCGCAATTCCGGACGGCAACCCGCTGCACACTTTGCCTGGAATTGCTGGGGATTGCTATTTGACGGCCCCGAGCGCAAGGCCCCTGACAAGGTAGCGCTGCAGCCAGATGAACAGGATCGCCACGGGCAGGGTCGCCAGCAGCGTGGCCGCCATGACATGGTGCCATTCGATCGTATAGCGGCCGGCGACCAGCGAGAAAACCTGGATCGGCAGCGTATAGCTTTCCTGGCTGCGCAGCATGGTGAGCGCCACGACGAACTCGTTCCAGGCGTTGATGAAGGTGAAGATCGCCGTCACCGAAATCGCCGGCAGGCAGAGCGGCAGGAACACTTTGCGCAAAGTCAGCCAGCGGCCGGCGCCTTCCATCCAGGCGGCCTCCTCGAGGTCGCGCGGGATGGTGTCGAAATAGCTCTGCAGCATCCAGACCGTGAAGGCGACGTTGAAGGCCATGTAGATGAAGCCAAGCGCGGTCGTGCTCTCGACCAGCCCCCAGGCGGCCATCAGCCGAAATAATCCGAGCACCAGCACGATCGGCGAGATCATCTGCGAGATCAAAAGGAACTGGCGGAAGGCGCCATAGCCGGCAAAACGGAAGCGCGACATGGCGTAGGCCGCCGGCACCGAGATCAGGATCGCGCCGATGGTCGCCAGCGCCGAGACATAGAGCGAGTTGAGCAGCGCCTGGCCGAAGCCGGTCGCCACCCACATGTCGGCGAAATTCGACCAGCGGAATTCGCTCGGCCACCAGGTCGGGGTCAGCACTTCGGTGCGCGGCTTGACGGCGGTGAGGAGCATCACCGCAAAGGGGAAGATCGTCACCAAGATCAGCGGGGCAAGCAGCAGCCAGGCGATAATGGTGCGTTTCAGCTTGCCGTTCATGCCCGTTGCTCCCGCATGGCGAGGCGTACATAGATCATGGTGAAGACGAGCAGGATCGCGAACATCACCAGCGACACGGCGGACGCCTCGCCCAGCTTGCCGATGCGGAAGGCGAGCTTGTACAGATGCGTAACCAGTATGTCGGTCGAGTTCGCCGGCCCCCCTTGCGTCATCACCCAGATGATCGGGAAGGAGTTGAAGACATAGATGGTGTTGAGCACGATCGCGATGTTGATGAAGGGTTTCAGGAGCGGAAAGGTGATCTCGCGGAACTGCTGTAACGGCGTGGCGCCTTCGAGTGCTGCCGCCTCGTAAAGATCGTCGGGGATCGAGGACAGGCCGCCGAGGAAGATCGTGGTGGTGAAAGGCACCGTCACCAGGATGCCGATCAGCACCTGCATCGGGAAAGCGGTCTCGGCGCTCGCCAGCCACTGGATGTTCTGGCTGATCAGGCCGAGCTTCATCAGCGCCGAATTCAGCATGCCGCTCTCGCCGTTGAGCGCCCAGCGCCAGACCACCGCCGTCATGGTGAGCGACACCGCCCAGGGCAGCATGATGATGACGCGCGCAATTCCGCGGCCGTAGAAGTCGGTATTGAGGATGATTGCCACCGGGATCGACAAGAGCAGCGCGCCGCCGACCACCAGCACGGTCCATAGGCCGGTGCGCCAGAGGGCGGCCATGAAGTCCGGATCGGCGGCGAGCGCCGCGAAATTGGCCAGGCCGCTAAACTCGCGCAACTGGCCGAAGCGATTGACGTCATGCGTCGAAATCTGGATCAGGTCCCAGACCGGCCAGAAGATGACGATCGCCGCCAGGAACAGGCTGGGCAAGGTCAGCAGATAGGGCAGGATACGGCTTTGCATCGGCTGGTTTGTACCGCGTTGCGGGTGGAGATTGGATTGCGCTTAACAGATTGACTTGATCCCGGCTCGTTCTTCTCAGGACATTGCTTCAGGATTCCCTGCAATCGTCGGCGCCCCCCTCACCTGCCTGCCCGTCCTCCGCAGCAGTTGCGGAAGGGCCCTTCCTCTCCTCCGTCGATCGGGGGAGAGGTGTCGAGCGAAGCTCGACGGAGTGGGGGTCGACCCTTGGGCGCAAGGCGCAGCGTGCGTACGCCTAGTGCCCTTCATTTGTCCGTCACGGCGGTTGCCGGGTGGTTCCCCCACTCCGTCTCGGCTTCGCCGAGCCACCTCTCCCCCCTCTGGAGCAGGGCAATCGCATATATAAGTTTTTACGAAGAGGACCCCCACCCCTAACCCCTCCCCACAAGGGGGAGGGGGACTTGGTAGGCGCTGATCTCCGCAAACCGCCAACCTTTCGACACCAAAAGGATGGCATGCGGCAGCGTTCCCTCCCCCTTGTGGGGAGGGTTAGGGTGGGGGTCCTCTTCGTAAAAACTCATATGCGATCGCCCCCTCCGGAGGGAGAGGAAGGAGGCTGGCTGGGGCGGCGCTGACATCGGCGATTTTGTCTTTCTGCTGAAGGCCAGGAAAGATGCGGCGCGCTCCGACGGGTGGAGCGCGCCACGGGCGCAGGGAGATACGCCCTTATTTCTTCTTCAGCACGGCGTCAGCCTTGGCCGCCGCATCCTTCAGGGCGGCCTCCGGAGTGGCGCTGCCAAGATAAATCTTCTGCATCGCATCCGAAGTGATCTGGGCGATCTCTTCCCAGCCCGGGATGACCGGCGCGAAGCGGGCGTCGGGCAAGAGTGCCGTGAAGGCTGCGAGGTCGGCGTTGTTGACGTAATAGTCCATCTTCGCCTCTTCCTTGTTCACCGGCAGGAAGCCCTCGCCTTGCGTGAACTTGGCGCGCTGCTCCTTGGTGAACAGGAAGTCGAGCAGCTTCCAGGCCTCGTCCTTGTTCTTGGAGTTCTTGAACATGATGATGGAATCGGTCACGCCATAGGTGCCGTGCGCGCCGGTCGGGCCGGCCGGGATGGCCGCAACGCCGTATTTCAGGCTCGGCGCCTCTTCCTTGATCTGGTTGGACAGGAAGGGCGCGGTGATCATCATGCCGACCTTGCCCTGCTTGAACAGGTTCTGCACGTCCTCGCGGCTGTTGGAGGTGACGCCCGGTTCGGTCAGGCCCTCGTCGATCATCGACTTATAGAGTTTGGCGGCCTCGAGCGCGCCTGGTGTGCTCAAGCCGGACGTGCCGTCCTTGTTGAGGATCTCGGTGCCCTGCGACCACATCGCATAATAGTAGTAGACATCGGTCTCGATCTCCTTGCCCTGCAGGCCGAAGCCGAAGGCGCCGACCGCCTTGATCTTGCGGGCGTCTTCCTGCAGTTCGGTCCAGGTCGCCGGCGGCTTGGCGATGCCGGCTTTCTCGAACAATTCCTTGTTGTAGTACATGGCGCGCGCGGAAGCCGCGATCGGCAGGCCGTAGGTGTGGCCGTCCATGATCGAGGGCTGCAGGAAGGTGTCGATGAAACGGTCCTTGAACTCGGGCGTGACATAGCTGTCGAGCGGCTCGGCGACATCCTGCTGGACGAAGTCGATCAGCCAGCGCGTGCCGATGATCGAGAGGTCGGCATTGGTGCCGGCGGTGATGTCGGTGGTGAGCTTCTGCAGCAGCACGTCCCATGGCACGACTTCATACTTGATGGTGATGCCGGGATTGGCCGCCTCGAACTCCTTCTTGACCTCTGCGAAATAGGGGCCGGTCTTGGCGCTGTATTCGGCGACGGTGACCCGTACCTCGCCGGCGTCGGCAGGTGCCGCAAAAGCCAGCATGCTCATTCCGGCCAACAGGCCGACAGTCCATTTGGCAAGGCTCATTTGATTCTCCCATTGATGCACGTTGGCACCTGGGCCCTTAGGGCTCAGGATTATGTTACTTTCCTACATTATCCATCATTCTGTGCCATGCAAGCGGATTATCATGTTGCTTAATTACATTTGCTTGGCTAGCCTATTGGCTCGAAAATGAGCGGCGGAGGAGCAGGCAGCATGGGTTCGAAAGCCGAATTCGAAGGCAAGACCGTTGTCGTCACGGGCGCCGGCGGCGGCCTCGGCTCGGCGATCGTGGCGCTCATGGCCGAACGCGGCGCCCGTATCGTCGGCTGCGACCAATCGGAGGAAGCGCTGGCCAATCCGCAGATCGCCTCCCGTCACGTGTTCAACCTGCTCGATCGGGCCTCGATTGAAGCGGCAATCCCCGCGCTGCTCGCCAGAGACGGCGTCCCCGACATCCTGATCAACAATGCCGGCTGGACGCGCGCCGAGACGCTCGATGCGCTGACCGCGGACACAATAGAGCAGGAGCTCGATCTCAACCTGACCGGCGTGATGACTTTCGCCGATCCGCTGATCAAGGCGATGTCCAAGCGCGGTTCGGGCAGCATCGTCTTCATCTCCTCGGTCAACGCCATCGCGCATTTCGGCAATCCCGCCTATGCCGCGGCCAAGGCCGGCATCAACGCCTACGCCAAGGCCATCGCCGTCGAGCTTGGCCGCAGCGGGTTGCGCGCCAATGTCGTCTGCCCGGGGTCGATCCGCACTGCGGCCTGGGACCATCGCCTGGCCAAGGATCCGGAGATCCTCGGCAGATTGAAGCGGCTCTATCCGCTTGGCCGCATCGTCGATGCATCGGAAGTGGCGGAAGCCGTGGCTTTCCTTGCCTCCGGGCGCGCTTCCGGCATAACTGGCGCGGTGGTGCCGGCGGACGCCGGTCTGACGGCCGGCTATCTGCCTTTCATCGACGACATATTGGGAGCGTGACCATGACCGACGTCCAGTTCCGCAACCTGTCGAAATCCTTCGGCCAGCATAAAATCCTCGAGGACATCAACCTCGACATCAAAACCGGCGAGTTCGTCGTGCTGGTCGGGCCGTCCGGCTGCGGCAAGTCCACCCTGCTGCGCATGCTGGCCGGGCTGGAGACGATCACCTCCGGTGACCTCCTGATCGGCGGCACGCGCGCCAACGACCTGCCGCCGCAGAAGCGCAACATCGCCATGGTCTTCCAGTCCTATGCGCTGTTCCCGCATCTGAAAGCTTCCGAGAATATCGGCTTCGGCCCAAAAATCCGCGGCGAGAACCGCGCCGCGATCGACGACAAGGTGAAGAAGGCGTCCAGCGTGCTGAACCTCTTCTCCTATCTCGACCGCTATCCGCGGCAATTGTCCGGCGGCCAGCGCCAGCGCGTGGCCATGGGCCGCGCCATCGTGCGCGAACCTTCTGTGTTCCTGTTCGACGAGCCGCTCTCCAACCTCGACGCGCAGCTGCGCGTGCAGATGCGCGTCGAGATCAAGGCGCTGCACCAGCGGCTGAAATCGACCATCGTCTATGTCACCCACGATCAGATCGAGGCGATGACCATGGCCGATCGCATCGTGGTGATGGACCGCGGCCGCATCCAGCAGGTCGGCCAGCCGCTGGAGCTCTATGACCGGCCGGCCAACAAATTCGTCGCCAGCTTCATCGGCTCGCCGTCGATGAGCTTTGTCTCCGGCGCCTTGAAAACCGCCGATGCCAAGTCCTGGTTCGAAACCACGAGTGGCGGCCGTCTGGCGCTGCCGGGCCAAGCCGCTTCCGGTAGCGACACGGTCGAGGCCGGCATCAGGCCCGAGCATTTCGTCATCGGCGCCGCCGAGGATGCTATCGCCATCAAGGTCGACGTCGTCGAGCCGACCGGCTCGGAAACCCATGTCTACGGCTCTGTCGGCGACGACGCGGTGCGCGCGGTGTTCCGCGACCGGCTGCAGGTGAAGCCGGGAGAGCGGCTGCCGGTCACCGTCGACCCACGCAACATCCACCTGTTCGACAAGGCGACGGGCCTGCCCCTGTGAGGCAATAAGATGAAAAGCCCGGCAGACATCATCACCCGCCTGCAATTGATATCGCAGGACGGCACCAAGTCGGATCGCCGGCTGGCCGGGCTGGTGCTTTCCGACCTCGATTTCGCGTCCAAGGCCGCCATCTCGGAGATCGCCGCGCGCGTCGGCGTCAGCGAGCCGACCGTCACCCGCTTCTGCCGCAATCTCGGCTGCGAGGGTCTGCGCGACTTCAAATTCTATCTGGCGCAGGCGATCGCCATCGGCGGCCAGTATCTGTCGCCGGAGCCGCTCAGCCGCGACGCGCGCGAGCAGCGCATCGCCTCCGCCATCACCGAGGCGGCGATCGCCGCGATCCACCGCGCCAGCGAAAACCTCGACATGACGACGCTGATGGCTGTGGCCGCCCGCATCGCCGCTTCCGGCAACGTGCTTTGCATCGGTTCCGGCGGCATCTCCTCGATGATGGCGACCGAGATGCAGAACCGGCTGTTCCGGCTCGGCCTGTCGGCGCTCGCCCAGATCGACGGCCAGCTGCAGCGCATGTATGCCGCCGTAGCTACGCCCGAGACGACGCTGGTCGCCTTCTCGGTGTCGGGCTATGCCCGTTCGGTGATCGAGGCGGTCGAGGTCGCGCAGCAATATGGCGCTGCCACAGTCGCCATCACCGCGCCGGACTCGGCTTTGGCCAAGGTCGCCGACACGGTCATCCTCCTGCAGTCCGTCGAGGACGGCAACATCTACAAGCCGACCTCGTCACGCTACGCCCTGCTCGCCATCCTCGACATGATCGCCACCACAGTGGCTGAATCGCGCGGGCCGAAAGTGCTGGAGAATTTGCGCCGCATCAAGCAGAGCGTGAACACGCTGAAGGTGGACGATCCAAGGCTGCCGCTGGGGGATTGAGGGGTCCTGCCTCGTCAGCGGCAAACCGAATGGCTTGGCCACGAGCTGCTTAATTTCGAACCGTTGCGCTGCCCCTCATCCGCCTGCCGGCACCTTCTCCCCGTAAACGGGGAGAAGAGGGCTGGCCGCAACCTTGGCGCTATTTCTGCGACGTTGATGATTGGCGAAATCATTCGCGGCAGCTTCTTTCTCCCCGTCAATATACGGGGAGAAATGCCCGGCAGGGCAATGAGGGGCAGCACCGACCTGAGCATCTGGTCGCTGCGGTTTCAACCGCCCGAAAGCGCCTCGACACGCCCCACCAGTTCAGCCGCATCCCCCACCACCCGCAGCGTCTTCAGCCGAGCCGTACCGCCGGCAACCACCGAAACCGCCGACGCCGGGACACCCAGCGCCTTGGCCATCATTCGTTCCAGCGCCGCATTGGCGGCGCCGTTCTCCGGCACGGCGCGCACGCGCGCCTTGAGATGGCTGCGTCCGTCGGCCGCCGTCTCGACGCCATCGATTCGATCGAGCGCCGCCTTCGGCGTCAGCCGCACGTAAAGGTCGATGCCGTTCTCGCGCAGCCGAAACGACGTGCTCATCAGCCGCCGGTCACGACCCAGGACCAGACCGTGGTGACGATAAACTGCCGGATGAAGAAAATGATCAAAAGCAGGATGATCGGCGAAATGTCGATGCCGCCGAGATCGGGCATGAAGCGGCGGATCGGCCGCAGCGCCGGATCGGTCAGCCGAAAGAGCATGTTGCCGACGGTGCCGACGAACTGGTTGCGCGAATTGACGACATTGAAGGCGTAAAGCCAGGAAAAGATCGCCGAGGCGATGATGATCCACCAGTAGATATCAAGCGCCATGACGATGGTCTGAATAAGGGCGATCATGCCGGTCTCCAAATTGTCGCCGACATGTAGCCATTGCTTGGCGAACCGGCAAGCCCGGTAGTTTCGGCGCCTCGACGCCAGGCAGCCGTTTCGCCTTGACATCAAACCGCCGCGACCGATACAAGCCGATCCGCTGGAACGGGGCTGTAGCTCAGCTGGGAGAGCGCATCGTTCGCAATGATGAGGTCAGGGGTTCGATCCCCCTCAGCTCCACCAGCCAGCATAGGCATTTGCTTTTCGCGGTGGCTTTGCCCTCCCCCATCCGGGCATTTCTTGCTTGTCCATATTGGCTTTGACCAAGCCATGCTGGCGCCGAAGCCATTCTCTCCAATCGGCATCGTTTCGTAGCCGTCTCCTCGCGGCCGGATTCCGGCCGTGTGCCTGGAACCAAAGGCGCGGCGAGACTGTTCAACTATACTTTCACACACGAAGCTGACGTGCCCGGCCGGCTGGGCAAGCGGCGATGCTTGAGGAGTTCCCGATCATGAAGATTTCCAGGTTCCGTTCAGTCGCGGTTGCAGCCATCGCCGCAGCGGGCATGAGCATTGCCAGCGCCGCGCATGCCGACAGCGGCACAATCCGCTTCTCCGTCTACAAGGCGGCCTTTTTCATCGGCGGCTCCGGCGGCGAGGGCACGTTGACCTTCCATGGCAAACGCTATCCGATCTCCGTTGGCGGCGTCTCGGGCGGCCTCGCCTTCGGGGCTTCCAAGACTTATTTCCGGGGCACTGTTCGCCACATCCGCCGCGCCAGCGATGTGACCGGTGTCTACGGCGCGGCCGGCGGCGGCGGCGCGGTCGGCAAGGGCGCCCAGGTGATCGTCATGACCAATGACAAGGGCGCCCAACTCGAGCTCACAGGCAGGCAGGTAGGCCTGCAGGTCAATGCCGATCTCAGCGGCATCAGCATCGGGCTGAAGAGGTAGGGGCGCGGCTTCACGCGGAAGCAGCGATTGCTGAGGCGAAATCGCGATATGGGCGCAGTGGGCGTCCGAGCAGGGCAGTCAGGCGCTCAACGTCGCCGGCCTCAGGCAGCATTCCGTCAGTGAAGAAGCGCTCGCCCATCAGGCGCATGTCGTAGGCCATCCAGGCGGGCAGGAACTGCTTGAGGTTTTGCTCAAAGCCCTCTGTATTGTCGCCCTCGTAATTGATCGGGCGAGCGAGCACGTCTGACCAGATGGCGGCGATATCCGCCCCGGTCAGTGTCTGCGGGCCGACGAGGTTGATCCGCTCGAGGGCAAGCGGCTCTGCGGACCGTTCGCGGCGCAGCAGCTCAAGGGCGGCGATCTCGGCGATATCGCGGACGTCGATCATGGCGAGACCCTTGCCGCCGATCGGCATTGAGTAGGTGCCGTAGCCGGTGATGATGTCTTCGATCATCAGATCGTTCTGGATGAAGTAGGCCGGGCGCAAGATCGTAGCCTTGAAGTCCATCTGCTCGATCATTCGCTCGACGCCGAACTTGCCCGCGAAATGCGGCACGTTCACATAGACGTCGGCGTGGATCACCGAAAGATAGACGAGCCGCTCGATGCCGACCGACCGGGCGACGTTCAGCGCGACCAAGGCCTGGGTGAATTCGTCCGGCACCACGGCGTTTAAGAGGAACAGGGTGGAGACGCCGGACATGGCTTTGCGCAACGAATCGACATCGAGAAAGTCGCCTTGCGCGACAGACACGCTTGCCGGGAAGCTGGCTTTTGAGGGATCGCGGACGAGAGCACGGACATCGGCGCCGCGCTTGACGAGGTGTTCGACAACTTGGCGGCCAACATTGCCTGTGGCGCCGGTAACGAGAATGGTCATGGAAATTCTCCTGCTGGGTTGCTTGACACCTCCAATATGTGCGGCTCACAAAGAGCCCAATAGACGGGAATTTTAGACGCTCCGTCTCGCTGGTGGAACAGTCATGGATCTTCTTGCCCTCGCCGACTTTAACCTCGTTGCGCGCCATGGCGGCTTCGGCAAAGCGGCAAGGGCCACCGGCCGGCCTAAGGCGACCCTGTCCCGGCGCGTTGGAGAGTTGGAAAGCAGCCTCGATCTTCGCCTGTTTGAACGGGGTGCGCGTAACTTGAAGCTCACCGAAGAAGGACGGGCGCTCTTCGAGCGGACGGGGACCTTGCTCGCCGAACTGGACGAGACGGCTTCGGCCATCGCCTCGGGCGGTCAGAGGCCCAAGGGCAGATTGCGGATCAGCGCACCTTTACATTTTTCTCAGACCGCGATGGGGAGGATTGCTGCAGGGTTTGCCGTTAAGTATCCCGAGGTGAGGCTGGAGGTCACGACCGAGGACCGGTATGTGGACATGATCGAGGAAGGCTACGATCTGGCCATTCGAGTCAATCCGGATCCCGACGAAAGCCTTGTCGGACGGGCGTTTCTCCGCGACCGCCTGGTCGTGGTGGCGAGTCCCGACCTTCCTCGCCCGACCGGTGGACTCGCTGCTCCCGGCGTTGCGCGCGGCGCAGGCGAACGGCAAACATGGCACGTGAAGACACAAGGTGGCCGCTCGACAATTACAATCGAGCCTGTCCTCGCTTTGTCGACGCTCATCATGGTCCGCGATGCGGTGCGGGCCGGCGTCGGTGCAGCACGTCTTCCCATTTCGTTGGTGGCCCACGATTTGGCTGACGGCACACTGGCAAATTGGGGGGATATTGACGGCCCCGAGATCGTTCTATGGACCCTCTACCCTTCCCGGCGGCTGCTCAGCGCGCGCGTGTCGGCGTTCATGGACTTTCTAAAACAAGCCTTCCCAAATGGGACACCGGACGAACTGGCCGCTTATATTGGCAAGTGACAGCCAAAGCCGCATTCACCTGGAGATCGCCGGCGCCTTGTGACGGCGCTGGCGCGAATAAGCCACGCAGGCGTCGACCGTACTGACACAGAGCGCATTGCGGCTGTTCGGCAGGTTGTTGTCACCGGCATAGGCGATCTCGGCGACACGGCCGTTGAGCATGCGAATCTGCGTGTTGCAATAGCCGCCCGGAGCGACATTGACCGAGCCGCCGACTGCGGGAATCGCGCCCAAGCCCAAGGTCGGCACCACGATGTTGAGATTGCCGCGCTGCACGGTGCGCTGATAGGTCCAGATCTGCCCGGATGATCCGACATCGGCCGTCGCGGTCGGAAAGCCTGCGCACATGCGGATATCGGCCTCGCTGAGGCCGACCATTTCCCTGCGGGCGGCGGCAGTGGTGACGTCCTCTTTCGCGACCCGCGACGTATCGTCGGGGATGACGCAGGAAGACAGGGTGGGAATACTCGCCGCAAGGGCAAGTGTTCGAATGCACAAAGATGTCATGTCGTCGGTCGGAGTTGCGTGGCGCCCCGTCTGCCCAGTTGGCTACCTAGGCAATCAGCCGGCGGGGTCAACCTGCCGTTGCGGAAACGAGACGCGCCTCACGCCACCCGAAGATAGCTCGTCATGCCTGTCTTCTGGTGCTCGATGATGTGGCAATGCAGCAGCCAATCGCCGGGATTGTCGGCGACGAAGCCCAGCTGCACCTTCTCATTGGGCTGGATCAGGTAGGTGTCGGAGACAAGCGGCTGGACGGCCCGCGTCGAGGACGACAGCACCTTGAAACTCATGCCGTGCAGGTGGATCGGGTGCGCGTGCGGGGTGAGGTTTTCCATGTCGATGACATAGCTTTGGCCGAGCTTCAGTTCGGCCAGCGGCGCCGTCGGGTCCGGCGTGTCGCCGGGCCACGGCACCTTGTTGATCGCCCAGAAACTGTAGCCGAGCGAACCGCAAATGCCGTCGCTCGGCACGTTTTCGGCCGTGGCGCTGAGCGCCAGCGGAATGCGCTTGGCGCTGGCTAGGTCGACTTCTGCGACAGGGTTGGCTTCAAGCGGACCGAGGTCGCGAAGATCGCGCTTGAGCGATTTGCCGACCGACCGCAGAGTCGCCAGGATTTTCGGCTTGGTGCCCCGGACATCGCGCAGGCTGACGATGGCGCCTTCCTCGCCGGGCATGCGGATGGCAAGCTCAAGCCGTTGGCCGGGGCCGAGCTGCAAGGCATCCGGCGTAAAACGCCGCGGCACCCCATTGCCGTCGAGCGCGATCACCGTCGCCTCGGCGCCGTCGACCCGGAAGGCGTAGATGCGGGTGACGTCGGTGATGGCGGTCCGAAGCCGCACCAGTCCGCCGGCCGGCGCATCGAATTGCGGCTGGTCGAGCCAATTGGCGGTGCGCACGGTGCCGAAGGTGCCGGACTTGGCCGCGTCGCGCGGCCTGAACTGCTCAATGAACTGGCCGTCGTCGCCGAGCCGCCAGTCGCGCAAATTGACGACCATCTCGGCATCGAAGGCCGGATCGTTCGGGTTCTCGACCACAATCACGCCGGTCAGGCCGTGACCCATCTGTTCAAGCGTGTTGCAATGCGGGTGGTACCAGAACGTGCCGGCATCGGGCGGCGTGAAGGCGTAGTCGAAATGGTCGCCCTGATAGACATAGGGCTGCACCAGGAACGGCACGCCGTCCATCTTGTTGGGAACGCGTATGCCATGCCAGTGGATGGTGGTCGGGTCGTCGATGCCGTTGATCAGCCGTGCGGCGAACGGCTCACCCTTCCTCATCCTGACGACCTGCGGCGGGCCTGCCTCGCCATAGGTCAGAACGTTCTTGGTCGGCGCGCCGTCCATCAGCTGCGTCTGAATGCTGGCGGTCTTCAGGATCAGCGGCTCGGGCTTCGCCGCCGCCCAGCCGGCAAACTTGCCGGCGGCAGAGAGACCGATACCGGCCGCGCCGGCGGCCGCGGCGCCCTGCAGGAGTTTGCGGCGAGTAAGGACCGACATTGCGATTCCGAAATAGATGAGTGGTTGCGTCAGGCTTTATCATCATTCGGGCACAACCCGAAACGGGCAGATCGCCGCTCCGCCCGTATCAGTCCCCGACGGCGGCGAAATGCCCGCCGCCGAAATCCTTGAGCACCAGTTTCGGCATGCTTTCGCCGATCCGCCGCGTGGCGCTCGGAATTTCACGGTCGAGACGGGCAAAGCGTGTCCGGCGTCGTGACGGATCGGGAACTGGCACCGCCTCGATGAGCCGTCGCGTGTAGGGATGGCGCGGGTTGGAGAAAACCTGGTCGCGGCTGCCGATCTCGACGATCTGGCCGAGATACATGACGGCGACGCGATCGGAGATGTTCTCGACCACCGCCATGTCATGCGAGATGAACAGATAGGCGACGCCGAATTCGCGCTGCAGCTCCTTCAACAGATCGAGCACGCGCGCCTGCACCGAGACATCCAGCGCCGACACGCTCTCGTCGGCGATGATCAGTTTCGGCCTGAGCGCCAGCGCCCGGGCGATGCAGATGCGCTGGCGCTGGCCGCCCGAGAATTCATGCGGGTAGAGTTCCATCTGCGCCGCCGACAGGCCGACCCGCTCGAACAAGGCGGCCACGCGTTCGCGGCGCTCCTGCCTTGAGCCGATGCCGTGGATGAGCAGCGGCTCGGCCACCAGGTCGCCGACGCGCATGCGCGGATCGAGCGAGGCATAAGGATCCTGGAAAACCATCTGCACGTCGCGCCGCACCGCCTTGCGTGCGTCGCCGCCAAGCGTGGCGAGCTCCCGGCCGCCGATCGTCACACCGCCGCTATAGGGCACCAGGCCGGCAAGCGCCTTGGCGGTGGTGGACTTGCCGCAGCCGGACTCGCCGACCAGCGCCAGCGTCTCGTTCGGCGCGATCGAGAAGCTGACGCCTTCGACGGCGTGGACCCGCCGGTTGACGCGGCCGAAGAAGCCGCCGCGCAGGTCGAAGCGGACATGAAGGTCGTTCACGACCGCCACCTTGTCCTGCGTTGCCACCTTGTCCGGCTCGCCGGAAGCGTGGCGCCCGGCACCCGAGCCGATGCGCGGGACGGCAGCAAGTAGCTCGCGCGTGTAGGCGGCTTGCGGCCTGGCGAAAATATCGGCGGCGGCGCCTTCCTCGACCATGCGGCCATTGCGCATGACGATGACGCGATCGGCCATTTCGGCGACGACGCCCATGTCGTGGGTGATCAGGATGACGCTGGTGCCATGCTGGCGCTGCAGGTCGCGCAGCAGTTCCAGCACCTCGCCCTGAACGGTGACGTCCAGCGCCGTCGTCGGCTCGTCGGCGATCAGCACGTCGGGTTCGAGCGCCAGCGCCATGGCGATCATCACCCGCTGGCGCATGCCGCCCGACAATTCGTGCGGAAACTGTTTCAGCCGGTTTTCAGCCTCTGAGATGCGCACTGCCTGCAGCGCCTCGACGGCGCGCCGTTGCGCCTCGACGTGGGAAAGACCGGTATGCGCCTCGATCGATTCGGTGAGCTGCCGGCCGATCGACAGCACCGGATTGAGCGACGTCATCGGCTCCTGGAAGATCATCGCGATGCGGTCGCCGCGAATGTCGCGCATGCGGCGCTCGTCGAGCGCCGTCAGCTCGACGGCGCCCAGATTATTCCCATCACGAAGGCGGATTTTGCCTGATGATATGCGCGCGGCAGGTTGCGGCAGCAATTGCATGATCGCCAGCGCGGTCATCGATTTGCCGGAACCGGATTCGCCGGCAATGCACAGCGTCTCGCCGCGCTTGAGCGACAGCGACAGGCCGGACACAACCTCGCGCTCGCCATCTTCGCCGCGTACGCTGACGGAGAGGTTGGCGATGTCGAGGACGGGCTCGGGGGTCGAGGTCATCGCGAGAGCGGAGTTCTGAGGCGTCTATTGCGGCACGCCCCCCTCTGGCCTGCCGGCCATCTCCCCCTCAAGGGGGGAGATTGGCGGTTCTGCCGCCGCGCCCATTCTTCACCCTTGATAAATGGCGAAAGCAGAAGCGACATCCGATCTCCCCCCTTGAGGGGGAGATGCCCGGCAGGGCAGAGGGGGGTGCCTTGGCGCCAACCTATGCTCATTCAAACACGCAGCGCGGGAAGTAGAACGACACCACCCAGTTCGGCATGTCGACGATCTCCGAGATGCGAAGATCGCCGCAGACCGAGACCAGCATGTAGGCATCGACCGGGTCGAGCTTGTAGCGGGCGGACAGCAGGTCGACCATCTGGCTGACGGCCTCCCTAGCGCCGGTCATCAGGTCGGGTCCGATGCCAGTGGTGACCTCATAGCCCTTGGCGTCGAGATGCCGCGTCACCGGGCCCGGCGTGGTGAAGCGCGGCGTTTTCAGCCGCGCGTCCTTGACCAGGTCGAGCTTGAGCACGACGTCCATCGGGCTCTCGATCGCCGTGCCGCACACTTCGCCGTCGCCCTGCGCGGCATGGGTGTCGCCGATGGAGAACAGCGCGCCGGTCACTTCCACCGGTAGATAAAGCGTGGTGCCGGCGGCGAGATCGCGGATGTCGAGATTGCCGCCGACGCGCCGCGGCGGCACCACCGAGTGGAGACCGTTTTCGGCCAGCGCATTGCCGATGGTGCCGGCGAACGGCTTCAGCGGCACACGCGCATTTTTGCCGAACAGCGCCGGCTCGAGCGAGGCAGCGTCGTATTTCCAGATGTTCAGCGCCGGCTCCTTGAAGTCGTCGGCGAGCAGGCCGAAGCCCGGGATGTTGGCCGTCCAGCCGAAGCCGGATGGCTTGAACATCTCGATCGTCACCTTCAGCGCGTCACCCGGCTCGGCGCCGTCGACGAAGATCGGCCCGGTCACCGGGTTGACCTTGGCGAAGTCGAGCTTGGCGGCGTCGGCGACCGTGCTGTCGGGTTTGAGTTGCCCGCCGGACGAATCCAGGCACTGGAACTCGATGGTGGAGCCGGGTGCCACCCGCTCGGCCGGGGCAAAGGAATTGTCCCAGCCGAAATGGTGATGGCGTCCGTGGATGGTGTAGTCGCAGTTACTGCACATCTTTTACATACACATTGTCGTAGTTGATCGGGATATGGACCGGGTCGACATAGAGGTTGTCGGCGCCGCCCATGCGGGCCGATTTCATGGTGAAGCGCTGCTCGTTGAAGACCGGCGCCCAGGGCGCGTCCTCCATCACCTTGTCGTAGATGGCGCTCCACATCTTGCCACGGTCGGCGGACTTTGCCGGATCGACCACCGAGTCGGCTTCCGCCGCCTTGGCGTCGAGATCCTTGTTGCAATACCATGACCAGTTCCAGCCGCCCGGCACGGCGCCGGCGCAGCCGAGGATCGGGCCGTAGAAGTTGGACGGATCCGGGAAGTCGGCGATCCAGGCCATGCCGCCCGACCAGATCATCGGCGCGCCGGCCTTGTCGCCGCCGGCGGCAATGACATTGGCCTGGGCGAGCGACTGGATGCTGGCCTTGATGCCGATCGCCGCCAGGTCCTGCTGGATCGCCTGGGCGATGCGCGGGTTGGGATCGGTGTTCATGGCGAACAATTGCGTCTCGAAGCCATCGGGATGGCCGGCCTCGGCGAGCAGCGCCTTGGCCTTGGCGACGTCATAGGGATAGCCCTTGTATTCCTTGTCGTAGCCCGGCATCGACGGCGGCAGCGGCTGGTTGGCCGGCACGGCGCGGCCGTTGATGATCTGGATGATGCGCGCCTTGTTGATCGCCATGTTGACGGCCTGGCGCACCTTCACATTGTCGAAGGGCGCCATGGTGGTGTTCATGGTGACGTAGCCGGTGTGCAACTGACCGCCTTCGACGACGCGGGCCTTCTGCTCGGGATCGGCCATCACCTCCTGGAACTTGGCCGGCGGTATGCCGTCGCCGGGCACATCGATCTCGCCCTTCTGCAGGCGCAGCAGCGCCACGATCGGCTCCTGGCCGATCTCGAAGGTGATCTTGTCGAGATGCGGCAGGCCCTTGTGCCAGTAATCCGGATTGCGCTCGAAGACGATGCGCTGTCCGAGCGTCCATTCGGCGAGCTTGAAGGCGCCGGTGCCGACCGGATGCTTGCCGAAATCGGCGCCGTATTTCTCGACCTCTTCCTTCGGCACGACATGCGAGAAGTTGATGGCCATGACATGCAGGAAGGTGGCGTCCGGCCGGGTCAGCTCGAACTTGATCGTGTAGGGATCGACCGCGGTCACGCCGGAAAGGCTCTGGGCCTTGCCGGCGGCGACATCGTCATAGCCCTTGATCGAGCCGAAGAAGCCGGCGCCCGGGCTCTGCGTCTTCGGGTTGGTGACGCGGTCGAGCGAATATTTCACGTCGTCCGCGGTCATCTCGCGGCCGTTGTGGAACTTGACGCCGTGGCGCAGCTTGAAGGTGAAGGTCTTGCCGTCGGGCGAGATCTCGTAGCCCTCTGCAAGGTCGGGCTTGAGATTGGTGGTGCCCGGCTCGTAATCCATCAGCCCGTCGAACAGGCTCTTGATCATCGACCAGTTCTGCCAGTCATAGCCGATCGCCGGATCGAGCGTGGCGACGTCATCCTTGTAGGTGATGGTGATGGCGCCGCCCTGCTTGGCATTCGGGTCGATGGTGTCCTCGGCGCGGGCGCTTGCCATGCCGAGCATCAGCGCCAGCGCCGACGCGGCCACGGTGGATGCAAGAAAACGTCTCATGTCAGTGTTCCCTTTCTTTGGTTGTTTTCATTTCATCTGAGCTTGACGCTCACCTCAGTTTGATACGCGGATCGATGAAGGGCGCGATGATGTCGGCGAGCAGGTTGCCGAGCACGATGGCGAAGGCCGACACCAGCGTGACGCCCATGATGATCGGGATGTCGACGCGCTGGATGGCCTGCCAGGCGAGCTGGCCGATGCCGGGCCAGCCGAAGACGCTTTCGACCACCACGATGCCGCCCATGAAGACGCCGATGTCGATGCCGATCATGGCAACGACCGGCAGGATGGCGTTGGGCAGCGCATGGCGAAACAGGATGGTGCCGCGCGCCAGGCCCTTGGCACGCGCGGTGCGCATATAGTCCTGGCGCAGCACGTCGATCATCGACGAGCGCATCATGCGCGCGTACCAGCCGGCGCCGAGTATGCCCATGGTCAGCGAGGGCAGCACGAGGTGGCGCCAGCTGCCGTAGCCGCCGATCGGGAACCAGCCGAGCCTGACGGCGAAGACGTAGAGCAAGAGCAGGCCGACGACGAATTGCGGCGCCGAGACGCCGACGAAGGAGGCGACCATCAAGGTCTGGTCGGTGGCGGTGCCGCGCTTGACGGCGGCGATCAGCCCCATGCTGAGGCCGATCGCCAGCTCGCACAGGATAGCGCCGACCATCAAAAGCAGGCTTGCCGGCAGCCGCGAGACGATGAGCTCGGTGACCTCCGAGCGCTGGATGTAGGAGCGGCCGAGATCGCCGCTGATGAGCCTGGTGAGATAATGCCAGTACTGGACGATGAAGGGCTGGTCGAGGCCGAGCTGCCGGCGGATGTTCTCCACCGTTTCGGGCGTGGCGCTGCGGCCGGCGATCTGGCGCACCGGATCGGCCGGCAAGAGATAGAGCAGCGCGAAGGTGATCAGCGAAACGCCGAGCAGGATGAGCAGCGACTGGATGAGCCGGCGGCCGAGATAGGCGATCATGCGCGGCCTCCCATTATTCCCGCCCTCTTTGCGTCGGGTCGAGGATGTCGCGCAGCGCGTCGCCGATCAGGTTGAAGGCCAGCGCCAGCGCCAGGATCGCGGCGCCCGGGAAGAACACCAGCCACGGCGCCGCCTGGAAATAGGTCTGGTTCTCGAAGATGATGTTGCCCCACGACGCCGTCGGCGGCTGCACGCCGATGCCGAGATAGCTGAGCGTGGCTTCGAGCAGCACGGTGGTCGAGATGCCGAGCGTGCCCCAGACGATGATGGTCGGCAGAAGATGCGGCAGGATGTGGCGAATAAGAATCCGCGGAGCGCTCGCCCCTATCGTGCGCTCGGCATCGATGAACTCGCGCTCGGACAGCGACGAGGTTTCGGTGTAGATGACGCGCGCGGTCTGCACCCAGTTGACCAGGGCGATGACCATGGCGACGATCCACAGGCTCGGCTCGAACACCGCGGCCAGGCAGATGGCGAGCAGAAGCGCAGGAAAGGCCATCATCAGGTCGGTGAAGCGCATCAGCGCGCTGCCGATCCAGCCGCGGAAATAGCCCGCCGTGACGCCTACCAGCGTGCCGATCAGAAGCGCCACGCCATTGGCGACGATGCCGATGATCAGCGAGGTGCGGGCGCCGAACAGGATGCGGGTCATAAGATCCCGGCCGAGCAGGTCGGTGCCCAGCCAGAACTTGGCGTCGGGCGGCAAGGGCGAGCCTTCGAGCGTCAGGCCGTCGAACATCTGCTCGTTGGGATCGTAGCCGGTCAGCCATGGCGCGAGGATGGCGCCGGCGAGCACGATGGCGACGATGAGCAAGCCGAGCAGCGCCAGCGGCCGCCTGACCAGCCGGCGCCAGACGCCGGCGCGCGGCTTCACCGGCATCCGGCCCGCCGCCGGGAGGTCAGGCGCGATGGGATTGGTCATCGCCGCCTTCGTCTTCCGTCATCGCCACGATGCGCCGCGCCGCTTCCTCGACGCTGATCTGCCAGCTCATCGCCAGCGATCTGAGCTGCGCGTAGGCGCGGTCGTCGTCGCTGCCTTTCGCCAGGGCCGCGACCGCGCGCACGATGGTCTGGCGCTCACCGACCCGCTGGCGCAGCGCCGCGATCTCGCCGGCAAGCTGTTTTCGCGCCTCGAAGCTTTGCCGGGCGATCAGCAGCGCGCTGTAGACACCGGCGGTGCCGACCGGTTTCAGCAATTGCGCATCCGCCTTGTGCGACAGCGACCATTCGATGCGGCCCGGCGCTTCCGAGCCGATCAGCGCCACCAGGGGCATCGGCGCGTCGCCGGGCTTCCACGGGAACTGGTCGTCGAAGCCGAGGTCGGCGTCGAAGAAGACGAAATCCGCCGCGAGCGCCTCCGCCGGCAGATGCGGCCAGCACTCGACCGCCTCGAGGCCGATCGCCGACAACTGCCTGGTGATCGCCTGCACCGTCGTGTGCGGACGATGCAGCACGAAGGCCTTGGCGCCGCCGAGATTGGGGATGCGCGTGGCGCGGCTCACGACACCACCCTGAGCCGCGGACGGCCGAAAACTTTTGCCGGATCGTAGCGCGAAAGATAGGGATCGGGCGCCACCTCTTCCTCGCGGCTCACCACCTCGAAGAACCCGTCGGCAATGCGCCCGATGATCACCGGCAGGGTCGCATGCTGGGTGTGCGGATCGATGGCGATCGGCCCCAGCCGCGTCGCGAAGCGGCGTTCGGCGAAGGCTTTTGAGAACGCCGCCGGGCCTGCATCGGGATCGCCGGAAAGCACATCCGCCATCACTTGCACCGAGGCATAGGCGGACGCCTCGAAGGACGAGGCGAAGGCGGCCGGACGCGGCGCGAAATAGGGCCCGGCCGACAGATGGCCCTTGCCCGTTTCGCCGATCGCCGGCAGCTCGCCCTCGGTGAGATTGCACGAGATCACCGGGCAGGCGTCGGGCTTGAAGGCCGCGTCCTCGCGTCCCAGGTCGCGATAGGCGGCCAGGAAGGCGTAGGACGAGGTGCCGATCAGGTTGTTGAGGATGAAATTCGGCCGCGTCACGCGGATTTCGTCGATCAGGCGCGAAACGTCAGTCTCGCCGATGCGCAGGTAGCGTTCGCCGAGCACCTTGCCGCCGGCGTCGGCGATCAGGTCGCGGGCGACGCGGTTCATCTCCCAGCCCCATATGTAATTCGAGCCGAGCAGGAAGCCGTTGGCGCCGAAACGCGGCGCGACATAGGCCATCAACGGCACCAGATGCTGGTTCGGGCAGGCATGCATGTAGACGACATGCTCGTTGGCCTCGAAGCCTTCATACGGGCAGGCATACCAGAGCATGCCCCCCGCCTTCTCCAGCACGGGAATAGTCTCCTTGCGGCTCCAGGAAGTGATGCAGCCGATGACATGGCGGGCGCTGCTGGTCCGGAAGATATCCTCGCAGAGCGTCGCGTAACGGTCGGGATTGCTTTGCGGGTCGCGCTCGACCGGGACAAGCTCGATGCTTTGCGCGCGATCGGCGTTGATGTCGGCGATCGCCCGCATCGCACCGGTGCGGCAGGCGTCCGAGACGAGCTGGTAGCTCCCGGACCGGGAATAGAGGACGCCGATCTCGATGCGTCGTTTCAAGCGAGGCCCCAAAATGAAAAAGCCCCGCAGCCAGCGCCGGATGGGCGAGGCATACGAGGCATTTTTGCCGCCCGGCGACCAAAGCCGGTATTTTCGTTGGCCACCCTATTCCGTACCGCCCGCCAGTCAAGCCTGAAAGTGTAACGGCATGCCGGGCAGCTAGAGCAGTTCAGGGTTAGATCGCCGTTTTCCTTCGCAGGAGGGTGGCGAAACATATCCCTACGCCTGCCTTGCCTCCGCAGGCTGCGCCTCATCGCGCCTTTCCGCCCAGCCGTCCAGCCAATCGCGGCTCTGCATCTCGGCCAGGCGCGAGGCGGTGCGCTCGAATTCGAACACTTCCGTGCCGCGCTTGGCGGTGTAGAGCCCTTGAGGTGGCGCCGCCGCGCTCATCACCAGCCGCATGCGGTGGTCGTAGAGCGTGTCGATCAAAAGAATGAAGCGCTTGGCCTCGTTGCGCTTGCCTTCGCCCAGCACCGGCACATGATCGATGAAGACGGTCGAGAAACGGCCGGCGATCGCCAGATAGTCGCGCGCGCCGAGCGGCTTTTCGCAGAGATCGGCAAAGGAAAAGCGCGCCGCATCGCCGGCGGCGCGCGGCACGACGAGCTGGCGGCCTTTGAGCGTCAATATGACCTCGCCGGTCGGCCGGCCATGCGTCATGGCCTCCCAGGCGTTGTCCAGCGCGCGGTCGGCCGCGGTATTGTCCGGCGTGACATAGACCGGCAGGCGATCGAGCTTTTCCTGCCGATAGTCTTTCTCGGCATCCAGCGTCATCACCGCGGCATTGCGCTCGATCAGCGAAATGAACGGCAGGAAGAGCTGCCGGTTCAGTCCGTCGCGATAGAGGTCCTCCGGCGCCACGTTCGAGGTGGCGACCAGCACCACGCCGCCGGCAAACAACGCTGAAAACAGGCGCGACAGGATCATCGCGTCGGCAATATCGGTGACGGAGAACTCGTCGAAGCACAGCACCCAGGCTTCCTCGGCCAGCGCCCGGGCCACCGGCGGGATCGGGTCGTCTTCCTTGACATCGCCGTTCTTGCGCGCCTGTCGGTGCTTCTGGATGCGGTCCTGCACATCGGCCATGAAGTCGTTGAAATGGACGCGGCGCTTGCGCCGGACCGGCAACAGCTCGAAGAACATGTCCATCAGCATGGACTTGCCACGCCCGACGCCGCCATGGATGTAAAGGCCTCTGACCTGCTCGCGCGGCTTGCTGCGCGCGAACAGCCAGCCCAGCGCGCTGGATTTCTGTGCCAGCCTCTTTGCCGAAATCTCGTCGGTCAGCCGGTCGAGCGCGGTGACGATGCGCTCCTGCGCCGGGTCGCGTTCGACGGCGCCGCTCTGGACGAGATGGTCGTAGCGCTGCCTGACGGTCGCATGGGTCTGGAGGCCG
Organism: Mesorhizobium sp. WSM3224; assembly: GCF_000427725.1. Lineage (GTDB taxonomy): Bacteria > Pseudomonadota > Alphaproteobacteria > Rhizobiales > Rhizobiaceae > Mesorhizobium. Next base: position 83,937 of record NZ_ATYO01000025.1, read on the forward strand.
TCACGCAGATGCATAGGTCACGTCATTCCGAGCAATCCCGGGGAAACGACTTCCATCCGGAATTGCGTAACAGGGGGGCGGTTTCGCTTACCTTGTAAGCGAGATGGGCTGCCCGTTGGAAGTCTGGCCGTCGAACTTTTCGCCGCCCGAGGAATAGAGCCTGGCCAGCGCGCCACCGTTTTCGTCGTAGAGCGTCAGTTGCTTGCCGGCGACGTTCCACGACTTGATGCCGTCCATCGGCGCCGGGCAGTGCAGCGGACCGGCGCGGTAGCCGGCGCCGAACTTGGTCTGCGGCGTCGCCACCTTGCAGCTCTGCCCGGCGACACTGGCGCTCCACACACCGGCAACGCTGGCCGCGGTGAGATCGGTAGCGCCGGCGGGCGCGGTACCGTCCGGCGGCAGCGAGGCGACCTGCGCATTTTTCGGCGCGGTCGGGAATTGCGACGGGTCGGTGGTGCCGGGCGAAGCCGGCGGCGGCAGCTGATTCTGCGTCACCGTGCCGGAGGGTGCCGGCGTCAGCGGCGCCGGCTGCTGCTCGTCCATCGACGAGAAGCGCGAGGTCGAGCAGCCGCTCGCAACCAGCGCGGCCAGCGACACGGCCACGAGGCCGCTTATTGAAAAGGGGCGGGTCATAGAAAAATTCATCCAAACCTCCGTCGGATCTGGCCGGGGGAAGCCATCCGCGTAATCTCCGCTCCACCAAGATGGCGAAGGTGGCAGAATTTCAACCCGATATGGTTAAAATAGGGTTTTCGCAGCGGCTGTTGTAAATTTATCGCAACAAACGGTCAGCACCGGGACGATGCCGGAAGCAGTCATCTAAACCATTGAAATACCGATATTATATCCTTGCGCTCGGCACGAATACATAGCCATCCGGGCCGATAACGTAGCATTCGCGCAGGCCGTGCGGCTTGTCGATCGACCCGGCCAGCACGGTGTGGCCGAGTGCTGCCGCCTTTTTCTCGACCGCATCCGGATCGGCGCCGTAAAGGCGCAGTTCGATACCGGCCCCGCGCGTTTCAGCACCTGCGGTGACCCCGGTCATCGGATTGTCGAGATAGGAATGGTCGGCATGCAGCATGAATACCGAGCCTAAAAGTTCGATCGCCGCGAAATCCTCGTCGGCATAAATAACGAGCGCGCCAAGCACGTCCCGGCAGAAGGCTTCCATCGCCGCCATGTCGGTGACCAGGAGGTTGACGCCCACCCCGCGCGGCAGCGAGCGGCCGAAATCCTCGGCCTTCATCCACGGTGTTTTGGTTCGCTTCATCGCCACGGCGCAGTCCTCCGCGCCCGCGATCCTAGACGAAGCCGTCTTCCAGCCCTTGGCATTCGCCGGCAAAATGCTTGCGCCAGGCAGGCGCATCCTTATCTCAGGAAAGACCAAGCCGGCGGGAGAGAGAATGGCTGCGAGCACCGGAACCGCCAACCGCTACTATAGCGGCCCGCCCAGCGATCATTTCGACGGCACCTTGTTCTTCAATCCCGGCGGCAAGCCGCCCGGGCGCTTCACCGATCTGCTCAAATGGCAATTCAGCGGCGGGCGGGCGAAATGGCCGGCCGCCTTTCCGACCCCTTTTCCGCAAGCAAGACCCGACAAGAGGATCGAGGGTAGCGCGCTCAGGCTCACCATGGTCGGCCACGCCTCGCTTCTCATCCAGACGGCGGGCCTGAATATCCTCACCGATCCGGTCTGGTCGGAACGCGCCTCGCCTTTTGCCTTCGCCGGTCCAAGAAGGGTCAATGCGCCGGGGATTGCCTTTGCCGACCTGCCGCCGATCGACCTCGTGCTGGTCAGCCACAATCACTACGACCATCTCGACCTCGCGACGTTGCGACGGCTGAAGCAAGGCCATGACCCGCGTATCATCACGCCGCTCGGCAACGATGCCGTCATCAACCGCGCGGTGCCCGGCATGCGGCTCAGCGCGCATGATTGGGGCGACAGGATCGACGCCGGCGCGGCCGCCATCCACATCGAGCCGGCGCATCACTGGTCGGCGCGCGGCGGGCGTGACCGCCGCATGGCGCTGTGGGCGGGCTTCGTCATCGAAACAGCGGGCGGCAACATCTATTTCGCCGGCGACACCGGCTTCCATGACGGTATCAACTACCGGCTGACGGCTGAAAAACATGGCGGCTTTCGCCTCGCCATCCTGCCGATCGGCGCCTATGAGCCGCGCTGGTTCATGGCGCCCCAGCACCAGAACCCGCAGGAAGCCGTGCAAGGTATGAGGCTGTGCAACGCCGCCTTTGCCGCCGGTTGCCATTGGGGCACATTCCATCTCACCGACGAGCCGGTCGACGAGCCGGCGCAAAAGCTGGCCGAGGCGCTGGAGGCCGAGGGCCTGCCGCCGGAGCGATTCCGCGCGATGCGCCCGGGCGAAGTGTGGGATTTGCCATCGGCCTAGCTCGCCAGGCAGCGGAACCCAAGGCGCATAGAAGCGTTGCTTCCTGACACAATTCGGCAGGGAGCCCCTCCATGATCAGATGGATCATTATTCTTTTGATTATCGCTGCCGCCGCGAGCCTGCTTGGCATGCCGGCGCTGGCAGGCGCCGCCGCCATGGGCGCGCGCATTCTCATCGGCATCGTGCTGATCATCTTCCTGCTGATCGTGCTCGGGGTCTTCGCGGTAACTTAAGCGCGACCTCTTGGTCGTCGCAGGCGCGGCATCTTCGCCGTCGCGGCGCGGCATCTTTGCCATCGCAGGCGCGGCATCTTTGCCGTCGCCCAAAACCGCGCCGGACTGGTAATTCCCGCCCGTTTCCGCCATATAGCGGCCAAACGGAATTGGAATACCGGTTAGATGGCAGGCACCGCCCCCTTCGCCAAGATGAACGGCATCGGCAACGAGATCATCGTCGCCGATATGCGTGGCCGCGCCGACAAGGTGACGGCCGCGGCGGCGATCGCCCTCAATGCCGACGCCGCGACCAGGTTCGACCAGATCATGGCCATCCACGATGCGCGGACGCAAGGCACCGCCTATTATGTCGACATCCTGAATTCCGATGGCACCAGCGCGCAGGCCTGCGGCAACGGCATGCGCTGCGTCGTGCAGGCTTTGGCCGCCGAGACCGGGCTGAAGACCTTCACCTTCGAGACCCGGGCCGGCATTCTGAGCGCCGAGGAGCACGCCGACGGCTCGATCTCGGTCGACATGGGCAAGCCCCGCTTCGGCTGGCAGGAGATCCCGCTCGCCGAGGAATTCCGCGATACCCGCATGATCGAGCTGCAGATCGGCCCGATCGACGCGCCGGTGCTGCACTCGCCGTCTGCGGTCTCGATGGGCAACCCGCACGCCATCTTCTGGGTCGACAACGACGTCTGGTCCTATGAGCTCGACCGCTTCGGCCCGCTGCTCGAGAACCATCCGATCTTCCCCGAGCGTGCCAATATCACCATTGCCCAGGTCACGTCGCCGCAGACCATGGTCATCCGCACATGGGAACGCGGTGCCGGCCTGACCAAGGCTTGCGGGTCGGCGTCTTGCGCCGCGGTGGTGGCGGCAGCCCGCACCAGGCGGACTGGGCGCAGCGTCAGCCTGTTGGCTCCCAGCGGCGGCACGCTGCATATCGAATGGCGCGACGACGATCACGTCATCCTGACCGGTGCAGCCGAATGGGAATTCTCCGGCAGCTTCGATCCCTCGACCGGCGCCTGGGGCCGCGACACCGAAAGCGCCGCCTGATGTCCACCTTTGTAAAAGGCGCGGCGCCCCAAGCCTCCACGGGGACAGCTATCGACGTCGTTACCTTCGGCTGCCGCCTCAACACCTATGAATCGGAAGTGATGCGCCGCGAGGCCGAAAGCGCCGGGCTCGGCGCGCTTCAAGGCGGCGCCGTCATCTTCAACACCTGCGCCGTCACCGCCGAAGCGGTGCGCCAGGCCAAGCAGGCGATCCGCAAGGCCCGCCGCGAGAACCCGCAAGCACGCATCATCGTCACCGGCTGCGCGGCGCAGACCGAGCCGCAGAATTTCGCCGTCATGGACGAGGTCGACCTCGTGCTCGGCAATGAGGAGAAACTCAAGGCGAACTCCTACCGCGCGTTGTCCGATTTCGGCGTCAACGACACCGAGAAGGCGCGCGTCAACGACATCTTCTCGGTGCGCGAGACGGCGAGCCATATGGTCGATGCCATCGAAGGCCGGGCGCGCGCCTTCGTGCAGGTGCAGAATGGCTGCGACCATCGCTGCACCTTCTGCATCATCCCCTATGGGCGCGGCAATTCGCGCTCGGTGCCGATGGGCGCGGTGGTCGAGCAGGTCAAACGGCTGGCTGGCAACGGCTATGCCGAGATCGTTTTGACCGGCGTCGACATGACCAGCTTCGGCGCCGACCTGCCCGGCAGCCCGAAACTTGGAAAGCTGGTGAAGACGATCCTGCGCCAGGTGTCGGACGTGAAGCGGCTGAGACTGTCCTCGATCGATTCCATTGAGGCCGACGACGACCTGCTCGACGCCATCGCCACCGAGCCGAGGCTGATGCCGCATCTGCATCTGTCGCTGCAGTCCGGCGACGACATGATCCTGAAGCGCATGAAGCGTCGCCACAGCAGAGACCAGTCGATCCGCTTCTGCGAGGACGTGCGCAAGCTGCGCCCCGGTATCGTCTTCGGCGCCGACATCATCGCCGGTTTCCCGACCGAGACCGAGGCGATGTTCGAGAATTCGGAAAAGATAGTCGAGGAATGCGGCCTGACGCACCTTCATGTGTTTCCGTTCTCGCCGCGCGAAGGCACGCCCGCCGCGCGCATGCCGCAGGTTCGCCGCGAGGTGGTGAAGGCGCGCGCCGCAAGGCTGCGCGCCGCCGGCGAGGCTGCCTATCGCCGCCATTTGTCATCGCTCTCCGGTACAAGGCAGTCGATCCTGGTCGAGCGCGACGGGCTCGGCCGCACCGAAGGTTTTACGCTTGCCGCCATCGCCGCCGGGCAACCTGGCGACATTGTTGACGCCGTGGTCGCCGGCCATGACGGCGCCCGACTGATCGCGGCGCCCTCTGCCGCACAAGCCGCCTGAGAAACTGCGAGACGCATGGCTGGTTTTTTCAAGAAGATATTTTCGTTCGGCAAGAAAGAGGTCGTCGAGGAGCGCGTCGACGAGGCGGCCCCGCTGCCGCCGATCAAATGGGATGCGCTCGACGCGCTGAAGCCGGAAGCCGAGCAGGCCGCGCCAGAGGCTTTGGCGCGCGAGCAGAAGCCAGCGCCTCAACCGACGCCGGAACAGCCGAAGCCGGAGCCGGCGCCGACCATCCCGCCCGCGCCGGAACCGACAATTCCGGTCGAACCGGAACCGCTGCCGCGGCCCGAGCCGGAAGAAGAGCCGCAGCCGGCGCCCCTGACGCCGGAGCCGCCGGCGCCGGAGGAAGTGCCGCCGGCCGAGCCGCAACCTGCGCCGGAACCAAAACCGGAGCCCGCGCCGCAGGAGGTGCCTGCACCCGCGCCGGTGCAACCGGACATCGAGCCTTCGCGTCCGGAGCCCCGGCCAGAGCCGGCCCCGGTCGAGGTGCCGACGCCGCCGAGCGAAGTTCCGGTCGAAACACCCGCGCCGATCGAGGTCCCTCCGGCGGTGCCGCCTTCCATCGAGCCGTCCTCGGAAGCCGGCGCGGACCTGGCGCCCTCTGCTGAAATTATCGCCGAAATCTCGCCGCCAATTCGCCAGCCTGCGCCCATCGAGCCGCAGCCTGTGCGTGCGGAGATAGCACCGGAACCTGAAGCAGTTCCCGCGCCACCGAAGCCCACTCCCGCCGCCGCCAAGGTGACGGTCGCCAAAAAAGTCGAGCAGAAGGCCGAGCCGGTAAAGGCGCCGGAGCCGGAGCCGCGGCGTTCCTGGTTCCAGCGCATGCGCGAAGGCCTGGCCCGCTCATCGCGCGAGCTCACCGGTAACATCGCCGGCGTCTTCACCAAGCGCAGATTGGACGACGACACGCTGCAGGACTTGGAGGATGTGCTGATCCGCGCCGATCTTGGCGTGGAGACAGCACTTCGCGTCACCGATTCGCTTGCCGCAAGCCGCTACGGCAAGGATGTCTCCGACGCGGAAGTCCGCGCAGTGATGGCGGCGGAGGTCGAGAAGGTGCTGACGCCGGTCGCCAGGCCGCTCGAGCTCGACCTCAGCCACAAGCCGCATGTCATCCTGGTCGTCGGCGTCAACGGCACCGGCAAGACCACCACTATCGGTAAATTAGCCGCCAAGCTTACCGACGGCGGCCTCAAGGTGATGCTGGCCGCCGGCGACACGTTTCGCGCCGCGGCGATCGAGCAACTGAAAATCTGGGGCGAGCGCACGAAATCGCCCGTCATCGCGTCCAAGCTCGGCGCCGATGCGGCCGGCCTCGCCTATGATGCCTTCGAGAAGGCCAGGGAAGCCGGTTCCGACGTGCTGATCATCGACACCGCCGGGCGGCTGCAGAACAAGACCGAGCTGATGGCGGAGCTGGAGAAGATCGTGCGCGTGCTGGGCAAGCTCGATCCGGAAGCGCCGCATACGGTGCTGCAGACGGTCGACGCCACCACCGGCCAGAATGCGCTGAACCAGGTCGAGATCTTCCGCAACGTCGCCGGTGTCAACGGCCTGGTGATGACCAAGCTGGACGGCACGGCCCGCGGCGGTATTCTGGTGGCGATCGCCGCCAAGCACCGGCTGCCGGTCTATTTCATCGGCGTCGGCGAGCAGGTCGACGACCTCGAACCGTTTTCAGCCAGCGAATTCGCGCGAGCGATCGCCGGCGTGGCTTGAACAAAGGCGTGATCTTGAACGGCCGCCTGCTTTTTGGCCAGATCATGCGCAAGAAGGACTTTTATGAATATCATCGAACGTGACCCGTCCGATCCACGCCGCAAGCCGGTCAATCCCGGCCTGAAGTTCCTGCTCGAGCTGGGACCGGGCCTGGTGTTCTTCTTCACCACCATCCGCGGCGAGTGGCTGGCCGAGAAATTCCCGGTGCTCACCCATCTCGGCGAGCCGATCCTGATCGCCACCGCCTTCTTCATGGTCGCGACGGCGCTTTCGCTGAGCGCCTCCTGGCTGCTGACGCGCAGCCTGCCGCTGATGCCGCTGGTCTCGGCGATCGTCGTCTTCGTCTTCGGCGCGCTGGCGCTTTACCTGCAGGACAAGACCTTCGCCTTCATGAAGCCGACGATCATCAACTCGCTGTTCGGCGTCACACTGCTCGGCGGATTGCTGTTCGGGCGGTCGCTGCTCGGCTACGTCTTCGATTCCGCCTTCCAGCTCGATGCCGAAGGCTGGCGCAAGCTGACCTTCCGCTGGGGGTTGTTCTTCCTTTTCCTGGCCGTGCTCAACGAGGTTGTGTGGCGCAACTTCTCCGAGGCGACCTGGCTATATTTCAAGGTCTGGGGCACGATCCCGATCACCTTGCTGTTCACCTTCAGCCAGATGCCGCTGATCATGCGCCACTCGGTTGAGGAAAAGCCCAAGGAAGAGAAAGCTGGCAATTAAAGCAATTCCAGGAAAAGTGGCTGCCGGTTGGGTTCGGCGACTTCGCCGTAACCTCCGTCCGGAATTGCGTCAGACTAAGAGGGGGGCGGCATGAAATTCCTGACCACGCGCGAGGCGCTGCGGACGGTCTACAAGACGCCGAAGCCGACCGACGGCTCGATCCGCAAGGAATTGAAAAACCTCGACGGCCATTGCCGTTCCTTCATCGGCAAGAGCCCCTTCGTGCTGATCGGTTCGTCAGACGGCGCCGGCAATGCCGATGTGACGCCGAAGGGCGACAAGCCCGGTTTCACCGCCATCCTCGATAACAGCACCATCGCCATCCCCGACCGCCCCGGTAACAACCGGCTGGACACGCTGGAAAACATCATCCGCAACCCGTCGATCGGGCTGCTCTTCCTCATCCCCGGTATGAACGAGACGCTGCGTGTCAACGGCGAGGCGCGCATCACCGTCGACCCCACCTTGCGCGAACGGCTGGCCGTCGACGGCAAGGAGCCGCAGAGCGTGATCGTGGTGACGGTCAAGGCGGCCTACATGCACTGCGCCAAGGCCTTCATGCGCTCCGACCTCTGGAAGCCGGAGACCTGGTACGATCGCGCCACCTTGCCGACGCTCGGCCAGATCATCCGCGACCAGCTGGCGCTGGCCGAAAGCGCGGGCGAGATCGACCGCGAGCTGGACGACGATTACCGGCAGACCATGTGGTAGGTTTTGCCGACGCGATTCGTCCGAACCGACCCCGCCGATCCATGCTGAACATACTCGCCATATCGGGCAGCCTGCGCGCTGCCTCGACCAATTCGGCCCTTGTCGAGGCGCTGGCCGGGAACGCGCCGTCCGATTGCCGCGTCGAGGTTTATGACGGTCTTGGCGGGCTGCCGATTTTCAATCCGGATGACGAGGGCGAGCGCACGCCGCCGGAAGCCGTAAAGCTGATCGACGCTGTCACCCAGGCCGACGGCGTCATCGTTTCCTGCCCGGAATATGCGCATGGCGTGCCTGGCGGCATGAAGAATGCGCTGGACTGGCTGGTCTCGCGCGACGCGGCCGTCGGCAAGCCGGCGATGCTGGTCCATGCCTCGCCGCGCTCACTCTATGCGCGCGCGGCGCTTGCCGAGATCATGCGCACGATGTCGTTCGCGCTGTACGAGGGGGCGGCGCTGGAGATCGCGCTGCTGGGGAAGAAGCCGGCCGAGACGGAGATGATCCTCGGCGCGAACCGGCAGGCGATGCGCGATGCCGTGCAGGCTTTTGCGGGTTTTATTCGTTCGCGGTGAGCGCTGCCGGCAAATATCAGGTCCTGTCGACAAATGCCGTTGCATCCTACTGGCTGTGTCATGTTACCCTGAGCCTGCAGGGCACTTGGGGAATACGAAAGCATTGTCTGGAAAGGCTGTCGAAACTTTTCGGCGCGCAAGGGGAGTCCAATTGCTTTTGGGACTCCGCCACGAGATTCTGTATCGCCAGTTTCTCGGAGCCGCCGCGCAAAAAGGCCATGCATTTGCCAGGGCTCTGAGCAGTAGGCCCGAGCGGAGTTATTGCTTCACCATCGCATTCAACACCCCTTGGATCATAGACGTGCTCACCAAGGCCTGGCAGGTATTCCCGACCGGGACCAGGCTGGTGGTGATCGACAATTCGTCGAAGCAGGATGCGCGAGTTTCGATCGAAGCAATCTGCGCGCGGCGCGGAGTCGCGTATTTCCGGCTGCCTAGAAATTTCGAGACGAACCCTTCCAGGTCACACGGTATTTCTCAGACCTGGGTCTTCCACAACATTGTCAAGCACCTCAAACCCGACATGTTCGGCTTCATCGATCACGATTGCTTTCCGGTCAAGCCGATCGATATCGCGCAACGCGTTGGACGCAAGATCGGGTATGGGGTGCAGTTGGGTGCCAGGTCCAGCTACCTCTACAAGGCAGCCGAAGACGAACCCGGCTGGTATTACTGGGCCGGCCTCTGCTTCTACAATTTCGATACCGTCGAGCATACGAAGCTCGATTTCAGAAATCGGCTCGACATTGGAATGGATACCGGCGGCGGCAACTGGCCGGTCCTGTATTCGAAGCACTCTGCCGGAGAGTTCGAGATGGCCCGGTCAAATTCCGTCGCCGTGAGCGTCGAGGGGAAAATCGCCAACTATCGGGTATATGACGAGGCCCTTTTCCACGTCGGCGGCGCGTCCTACCGCTCACTCGCGACAAATCCGGACTATCGTCGCCAATTGGCGGACCATATCTGGAAAACCTACCTCGGCGGGACCCAGGATCGCCTGGTTTCCTAATGCATGTCGCCCAGAAGCGCGCAACGGCTCTGGGGACAGCGACATGCATCAAAACAAAGACTTGAAGCGCATCGCCTGAATCCGTTTCGATGCGACGCGCTTTAAGCCCTAATCGAGCCCGCGTCGAAATACCGTTGCAACCAACCGAGCACGCGTGCCCAGCCGTCGGCATGCTCGGCCGCGGCCTCGGCAAAGCCGGCGAAACCGCCATGGCAGACGGTAAATCTCGTGCCGCCGGCAATTGGCTCCAGGAGATAGGCGACGGTCGTCTCGCGCCGGCCGAGCGCCGGGTGGTCCCAGTCGTATCTTCGCGTCTGCACGATCCGGCGCGGCGCCTCTATTTCGAGGAAGATCCCGCCGGCGGGCAGGCTCCGCCCATCCGCTGTTCTCACGAGGACATTCCAGCGGCCGCCGGCGCGAAGGTCGGCCGTCCAATCGGTCATCCGGTATGTATCGGGCGAACCCCACCAGCGCTCGACTTCATCGGTGACAAGCGCGGCGAAGACCTGCTCCACAGGGGCAGTGAGATCGGCAAAGGCCATGGCAGTTTCGCCATTCGCCATGGCCTGCGGCCAGGAATGCCAGAGCATCATCACGTTTCTCCCTGATTGTTTCGTTGTCGAAACGATACTTCAGCTCTTTGATGGCGGGCGCTCGAAACCCTTGCCGGTCTCGAGCAGGCTTTTCAGGCTCGACAGCACCAGCGGCCAACCCTTGGCGACGTTTGCGATCAGCTTGTGCGGGCCATCTGCCTCATGGGTGACGGCGAGTTTCATCATGTCGCCATCCTGTTCGATGGTGAAGGTGCAGCGCGTATAGCCGTCCTCCTTCACCTCGGGCATCCACTCGTTGCGCCATTTGATGACCAGGCGCCGCGGCGGATCGACCTCCAGGATCTCGCCCGAATCGGCGACGCGGCCGTCCGGGAAGATCAGCTTCCAGCTCGAGCCGACTTTCCAGTCGCTCTCCTGATAGGAGCAGAGGAAGAACTGCCGGTTGAATTCCGGATCGGTCAGCGCCTCCCAGAGTTTTTCGGGCGTGGTGCGGATATAGGTGACATAGACGAAGCTGTTGTCGCTCACGGCTCTTCCCTTTCAAGTCGTTGCTTCAGGTCGCTCAATGCACTGAGCCGATGGCGCTCGAACTTGCCAATCCAGCGCTCGGCGATCTCGTTGATCGGAACGGGGTTGAGGTAGTGCTCCTTCTCCCGGCCGCGGCGGACGGTGGTGACGAGGTTCGCCTCCTCGATGATCGCCAGGTGCTTGGTCACCGCCTGGCGCGTCATATCCATCCGCTCGCACAGCGCGTTCAGCGTCTGCCCGTTCCTGGCATGGAGGCTGTCCAGTAGCCGCCGGCGGGTCGGGTCGGCCAAAGCGCGAAAGACGGCATCCATGCTCATGGCTTTAATATGCAACCATTTGGTTGCATGTCAAGCGATGAGCTGAAAGAAATTGGCGCCGTGGCTTCACGGCGGACGGCTTGCGGAGATAGTCAGCGCTTGCGGGAGAACCAGAAGGCGTCGGTCATGCGCTGCATGCCGATGCGTTCGTAGAAGCCGATGGCTTTGGGCAGCGAGATCAGGCTGATGCCGACGGACGCGCCGAGCTGCCGGCGCGCCTCGTCCATCAGGCCCTTGCCGATGCCGAGCCCCTGCGCCGAAGCGGATACGGCGAGCTCGGAGATGTAGCAGACCCAGGAGAAGTCGGTGACGCCGCGCGCGACGCCGATCAGCGGCCTGCCCTCGATATCGAGGCGGGCCGTCAGGACAAGATTGGCGTTGGCCAGCATCGTCTTCAGACGGGCCTCGTCATCGACCGGCCGTGTTTCGCCAAGCCCGGACTCCACCAACACGCGGCGGAATTCGGCGACGTCGAGCGTGGGCTCGCTTGCGTAGAGGACTTTGGAAGGCGCTGTCATGCCGGCCAAGGTGCCCCACCCATCGACATTTTGGAAGCGTCCAGCACCGGTCTTGTATCGGATGGCCCAAACTCAACTGCCAACAGCCGCCTTTCATTTGCCCGGCGCTTTGTGTAAACCGGGCGCCGGCAATCCCCAGCAAGAAGAAGACGGGCAAGGACCATGGACAAATTCACCAAGCTCACCGGCGTCGCCGCGCCCATGCCGATCGTCAATGTCGACACCGACATGATCATCCCGAAGGATTATCTGAAGACGATCAAGCGCACCGGGCTTGGCACCGGCCTGTTCGCCGAGATGCGCTACAATGACGACGGTTCGGAAAACCCGGATTTCGTGCTCAACAAGCCGGCCTATCGCAAGGCGCAGATCCTGGTCGCCGGCGACAATTTCGGCTGCGGCTCGAGCCGCGAGCATGCGCCGTGGGCGCTGCTCGATTTCGGCATCCGCTGCGTGATCTCGACCTCGTTCGCCGATATCTTCTACAACAACTGCTTCAAGAACGGCATCCTGCCGATCACCGTCAGCCCGGAAGACCTGGACAAGCTGATGGACGACGCTTCGCGCGGCTCCAACGCGACGCTGTCGATCGACCTCGAGGCCAAGGAAATCCGCGGGCCGGACGGCGGCGTGGTCACGTTCGACCTCGACGACTTCAAGCGCCACTGCCTGCTCAACGGCCTCGACGATATCGGGCTGACCATGGAGAAGGCCGGCGAGATCGCGTCCTTCGAGAAGAAGAACGCCGAGCTGCGCCCCTGGGCCTGAGCGTCTTCCGCGATAGGTAAGCCCGGCTGCCAGCAGCCGGGTTCGTGGCGGCTGAATGGAGGGACAGTCATGACGCGTTCGCTTTTGGCCGCCGCCTGCGCGTCGGCGGCAATCCTTCTCGCCGCGATCGGCGCCAATGCGCAGACCACCGCGCCGGCCGTGTCCGGCCAGCCGGCGGCCGCCGATCAGGGCGCGACCGACCAGGGATCGGGCAGCGACCAGGCCGGTGCGGACGAGGAAAAGCAGGCGCCCATCCCCTTCGAAGGCGGCCAGTTCACCATCGCCCAGCAGGAGCAGTATGGCGAGAAGGTGCTGGCCTATGACGGCAAGCAGCTCGACAGCAATTACGACGTCTTCTTCGAAAAGATCGTCAAGGTCGGCGACGTCAACGTGGCGCTGTTCGATGTCGGCGACGGCGGCAATCAATGCGGGCCGGCCAGCCTGATCGCCTGGAAGCCGCAAGGCGGCGAAATCCAGACCACCACCGTCGAGCAGGACGAGTGCGGCGCGCCGCCAGTCGCCATTTCCGAGAGCGCCATCTATTACGTGCCCTACCTTCTGCCGGGCGATTCCAAGCCGGCGCTGCAATGGTCGCCGACCACCGGGCTGACCACGTCGGGCGAGCTCACCTACACGCCGGAACCCGGCACCGGCTGGAAGGATGTCGATCCGTCGAAATACGACAACATCATCGACGCCTTCCACAACGAGGCCGTCTACAAGGCCGGCCAGGCGCTGCTGGGCAACGACATGCCCGACATGGCGACCAGCCTGCTGGTCGGCGGCGGCACCGAAAAGACGGCGTCCGGCGCCTTCTACGCCACCGGCTGCGTGCCGCATGATTGCGGCGGCAATGACGGCTTCATGGCCGTCGACCCGGCCAAGCAGAAGGTCTATTTCGCCCGCCGCGGCGACAATGGCGAGCCACAGGCCTGGCCGCCGGTTAAGGACTGGCCGGCCGACATCAAGAAGGCATATGACGACGCGCAGGGGTCGGGCAATTAGCGCGAGCGTCTTGCCTTGGCAGGCCGCGATCCTTCGCGCCCCCCTCTGTCCTGCCGGACATCTCCCCCACAAGGGGGGAGATTGGCTGTTTCGCCGCTCCGCTCATTCTGCAACGCTGGTGATTGGCGAAAGCCGGCGCGACTTCTGATCTCCCCCCGAGTGGGGGAGATGGCCGGCAGGCCAGAGGGGGGCGCTGTCCCGCCTGCATCGCGTTGTCTGGCTCACGACTGGATCGTGGATGCATTTCAGGATGGCCTAAACAACTCAGGAGGCACCCCATGCGCAAGCTCATCTCCACCGGTTCGCCCTTCGAGAAGACCGCCGGCTATTCACGCGCGGTGGTGCAGGGCGACTGGTGCTTCGTCTCCGGCACGACCGGCTACGACTATTCCACCATGACGTTGCCCGACACGGTCGAGGCGCAGACTCGCAATTGCCTGGCCACCATCGCCAAGGCTTTGGCCGACGGCGGCTTCGATATGGCCGATGTGGTGCGGGCGCATTACTATATCACCGACCAGGCCTATGTTGACGTCGTCTTTCCGATCCTCGGCGAGGTTTTCGGCGATATCCGTCCGGCGGCGACGATGATCGTCTGCCAGCTCAACAAGCCGGAGATGAAGATCGAGATCGAGGTGACCGCGCTCAAGCGCACGGCCTGATGCCCGTCGCCCAAAGTGCGAAGCGGTTGCGACAACGACACCGGTTAGAGCGAGGATCGACCCCATGGTGAAGGTCAGACGCATCGTTGCAAACATAGACACGCAGGATATCGCAGCGGCAAAGCGCTTCTATCAGGATGTCCTCGGCCTCGATCTGCTCATGGATATGGGCTGGATCGCCACTTACGGCTCGCAGGACAAGATGACCGTCCAGGTCAGCTTCATGGCGCAAGGCGGCTCAGGCACACCGGTGCCTGACATCTCGATAGAGGTCGACGATGTCGACGCGGCGCTCGACGCCATGAAGGCCGCCGGCTTCGCCATCGAATACGGTCCTGCCGACGAGCCCTGGAGCGTGCGGCGCTTCTATGTGCGCGATCCGTTCGGCCGGCTGGTGAATATTCTGTCGCATCGGTGAGGCGCCCACGAGTTCTTGCGAGACGCCGGCGGGACAGCACCCCCCTCTGTCCTACCGGACATCTCCCCCGCAAGGGGGAGATTGGCAGCATCAGCGCCCCGCTCCTTCCTGCGGCCTTAGGAGGTTGGCGAAAGTCGCCGCGACATCGATCTCCCCCCTTGCGGGGGAGATGTCCGGCAGGACAGAGGGGGGTGTGAAGGATCTCGGTGCTCGTCCCCTTGCGCACAGCCCGCTTGGCGTTTAGCAAGGCCGCGGTTTCTCCAGATACTATCGGGACGGTTCTCCATGGCTTCGAAAAATCTCTTCCTGCTCGCCGGCGACGGCATCGGCCCCGAGGCCATGGCCGAGGTGAAGAAGCTGATCAAGGCCATGAACGACAAGCTCGGCAGCGGTTTCGCCACTGAAGAGGGGCTGGTCGGCGGCTGCGCTTATGACGCGCATGGCGCGGCGATCTCCGATGCCGACATGTCAAGGGCGATGGCGGCGGATGCCGTGCTGTTTGGCGCCGTCGGCGGGCCGAAATGGGACAAGGTGCCTTACGAGGTGCGTCCCGAGGCCGGCCTGCTGCGCCTGCGCAAGGACATGGAGCTGTTCGCCAATCTCAGGCCCGCGATCTGCTACCCGGCGCTCGCGGCGTCCTCCTCGCTCAAGCAGGACGTGGTCGAAGGCCTCGACATCCTGATTGTGCGCGAGCTCACCGGCGGCGTCTATTTCGGCGAGCCCAAGCAGATCATCGATCTCGGCAACGGCCAGAAGCGCGGCATCGACACCCAGGTCTACGACACGTTCGAGATCGAGCGCATCTCGGGCGTCGCCTTCGAGCTCGCGCGGACCCGCCGCAACCACGTGACGTCAATGGAAAAGCGCAACGTCATGAAGTCGGGCGTGCTGTGGAACGAGGTGGTCTCGCAGACGCACGAGGCGCGCTATTCCGACGTCAAGCTCGACCACATGCTGGCCGATGCCGGCGGCATGCAGCTGGTGCGCTGGCCAAAACAGTTCGACGTCATCGTCACCGACAATCTGTTCGGCGACATGCTCTCCGACATCGCCGCCATGCTGACCGGCTCGATCGGCATGCTGCCGTCGGCCTCGCTCGGCGCGCCGGATGTCAAGACCAAGAAGCGCAAGGCGCTCTACGAGCCGGTGCACGGCTCGGCGCCGGACATCGCCGGCAAGGGCATCGCCAACCCGATCGCGATGATCGCGTCCTTCGCCATGTGCCTGCGCTACTCTTTCGGCATGGTCGCCGAGTCCGACAAGCTCGAAGCGGCAATCGCCGCCGTGCTCGACGACGGCCTGCGCACCAAGGACATCTTCTCGGCCGGTATGAAGGAAATCGGCACCACCGAGATGGGCGACGCCATCATCGCCAAGTTCTTGGGGTGAGCCTATGACCGTCGACATTCGCTGGGCGGAAGTCGACGATGCCGAAGCGCTCGCCGCCGTGCTTTGCGCAATGGCGGCGCACTACCGCCAGGCGCCGCTCGATTACAGTCGGGCGGCGGCCACCGCGCTGCAATGGCTCAGCGACGAGAGCCCGGCCTATCCGCATTTCGCCTTGGCGTTCGTGGGTGGCGAGGCGGCTGGCCTCGCCTCGGTGGCCATCGCCCACCCAGGCATCGATCTCGGGAGGCTGATGTTCCTGAAGGACCTGTACGTGCGCGACGGCGCCCGTGACAAGGGCGTCGGCCGCGCGCTGGTCGGCTTTCTCGTCAGCTATTGCGTCGGCAAGGGAATCGGCCGCATCGATCTGACCACGGAAGACTGGAACGAGGGCGCGCTGCGCTTCTACGATCGGCTCGGCGCCGAGCGCCATGGCCAGAAGGTTTTTCTGCGGCTGACCGGGCCGACGCTCAGGGCCATAGCCGACGATTAAGCCGGCCGCTTCTTCGATTTCTTGTGCTTGGCAGGTCCGGCGGCTTTGTCGAATTTCGCCTTGCCCGTTTTGCCGGCCCACGGCTTTGCCTCGGTGGCCGGGCGTTCGCTGGCCGACGCCGGCGCATGCTTCTCGAATTTCGGCTTGCGGGGGCTATGAGCCTGGTCATGGTCGAACGATCGCTTGCCGCGATGCGGCTTCTTGTCGGGTTTCGGCTGCTGGTAGCCGGCGCGCGACAGGTCCGGCGTGCCGTCGATCCGCTTGACCACGATGTTGCCCTGCAGCTTGCGCTCGGGGCCGATCGCTTCGAGGAACCGGTCGGCCCAGTCGGCGGCGATCTGCACGAAGGTTTCTTCCGGCTGCATCTTGATGGCGCCGATCTCGCGCTTGGACATGCCGCCGGTGCGGCACAGCATCGGGATCAGCCAGCGCGGCTCGGCATTCTGCCGGCGGCCGACCGACAGCGAGAACCAGACGCTGTCGCCGAAATCGTCGCGGCGGCTTGCTGTCTCTTCGCGCCGGGCCGGCCTGTCGGGCGACGGCGCGAACGCCGCGACTTCGAGCAGATCCTCGGGCGCCGAGCGGCTGGCCCGGCAAAGCCGCACGAAGGCCGCCGCCACCTGTTCGGCGCCACGCTGCTTGAGCAGCGTATCGATGAAGCCGCGCTCCTCCTCGCCGACCGGCTCGCCGAGCGCCGGGTCAGCCAGGATGCGCTCGTCGTCGCGGCGCAGCACTTCGTCGGCCGAGGGCGGGCTCGCCCATGTCGCCTTGATGCCGGCATTCTGCAGCAATCGCTCGGTGCGCCTGCGGGTATTGCCTGGCACGATAAGGGCGCTGACGCCCTTGCGTCCGGCGCGGCCCGTGCGCCCGCTGCGGTGGAGCAGCGTCTCCGGGTTGCTCGGCAGGTCGGCATGCACCACCAGTTCGAGATTGGGCAGGTCGATGCCCCGGGCGGCGACATCGGTGGCGATGCAGACTTTGGCGCGGCCGTCACGCATGGCCTGCAACGCATGGCTGCGCTCGCTCTGGCTGAGTTCGCCGGAAAGCGCCACCACGGAAAAATTGCGGTTGTTGAAGCGCGCCGTCAGATGATTGACCGCGGCGCGCGTGTTGCAGAACACCAGCGCATTGCGGGCTTCATAGTAGCGCAGCACGTTGATGATGGCGTTTTCGCGGTCGGCCTGCGCGACATTCAACGCCCGGTATTCGATATCGAGATGCTGCTTTTCCTCGCCACCGGCCGAGATGCGCACGGCGTTGCGCTGATATCCCTGGGCCAGCGTGGCGATGGAGCGCGGCACGGTGGCGGAAAACATCAGCGTGCGGCGCCCGGCGGGGGCCGCGTCGAGGATGAATTCGAGGTCCTCGCGGAAGCCGAGATCGAGCATCTCGTCGGCCTCGTCCAGCACCACCGCCTTCAGCGCCGACATGTCGAGCGCGCCGCGCGTGATGTGGTCACGCAGCCGGCCCGGCGTGCCGACGACGATGTGGGCGCCGCGTTCCAGCGCGCGTCGCTCCGTGCGCATATCCATCCCGCCGACGCAGGAGGCGATCTGCGCGCCGGTCAGCTCGTAGAGCCATTCCAGCTCGCGCCGCACCTGCAGCGCCAGTTCCCGCGTCGGCGCCACGACCAATCCCAGCGGCGCGCCGGCATCGGCGAAACGCGTGGCGCCGCCAAGCAGGGTCGGCGCCACGGCAAGGCCGAAGGCGACGGTCTTGCCGGACCCGGTCTGCGCCGAAACCAGCGCGTCGGCATCGCCCAGTTCCGGCCCCAGCACAGCCTTCTGCACCGGCGTCAGCGCTGCATAGCCGCGCTTTTCCAGCGCCTCTGCCAGCGCAGGAACGATCGTTTCGAAACTGGACATCGTCTTCTTTCGGAATTTGGAGTTCTGGCTCGTCATCGAGCACCGGCCGGCACTGTGCCAGCCAAACGGAATTTGGCCGTTCGTACTTCTTGCGGCCGGCATTGTACAGAGCGGGCGCCGACCCCCTCCTGCCTCGCAGCATCCCGGCGCTCGCCGGCCTTTCATCGTGCCGCACGATGGATTCGCCTCGCGAACCGGCCTCTCACCCCGCAAAGGGGAAAGGAAAATAAAAAACCGGCGTCAGCTTGCTTCTGACGCCGGTTATTCAGGTTTTGGGATCGTCGCACCTGATTTTTCCAAGGAAAAACCGAGGTTGGTTCGATCCGACGCTGACCCGTGGGCGGGGGGCTTGGGGTTTACGAGCCGGTGCCGGACCGAACCGTCTCAGGCAACGCCGGTAAATTCGTCGGACATTGGGGCATGAGCGCGGATTATTTGTGTCGAGATTGTGGCGAAGCATCACCAATTCCAACATGCGGTTTGGAAACGTGACTGGACGTTTGAGAAAACCGCGGAACCGCGGCGGCTTGGCCGGCCCTTGCAATTCCGTTGCGAAAGCGCGAACCTTTGACGGCGCATGATTCAATCGAAGGATCGAGGCATGACCGATCACAGCAGCGGGGCGGAGGATGGGGAAGCATCCGGAATATTGATCCCGTTGCACGAGGCGCGCAACGCCCGCCTCGACCAGCCGGTACGATTCGACCGGCGCGAACTCGACCAGATCCTGAGGCTTTACGGACGCATGGTGGCCGCCAATGAATGGCGCGACTATGCGATCGACCATCTTACTGATCGCGCTGTCTTTTCCGTCTTCCGCCGGGCCAGCGAAGTGCCGCTGTTCCAAATCGTCAAGGACCCGAAGTTGGCGCGCCGGCAAGGCGCGTTCGCCGTCATCGCCGCCGGTGGCCGCATCCTTAAACGCAGCCAGGAACTTGGCCGCGTGCTTGGCGTGTTCGATTCCAAGCTGAAGGTCGTCGAAGCCTGAGCTGGGGAAGGAGGACTGAGGAAAAAGGCGCTTAAAGCGTGTCGCGTCGAAACGGATTCCACGGTACACGACAGTCAGGGTGAGAACGGGATGATGTGTTTGGATTGAAGATTCCTCAGCAAAGGATCTTCGCCCATGACACTGATTCATTCCGCTCTCATCGAGACGTTAGGTCGGCACTTTTCGCTAAGCAAGAGCCGGCTTGTGACGCTTGCGGTGCTGATCGCCGGACTTGCCCAGTCGCGTAGCGTCAACCTTTCGCATCTGGCCGTGCATCTGTGCGGTCCGGCGCGCCATGCCTCGAAGTATCGGCGGCTACAGCGGTTC
>NZ_ATYO01000026.1 GCF_000427725.1 Mesorhizobium sp. WSM3224
ATGGCAACTGTGTTCATGCGAATGCGATTTTATCCCGGATGACAGCGTTGAGGACGACGAGGAGCTTCCTTGCGACGGCGATGATAGCGAGTTTCTTGGACCCTGAGCGGGCGGCAAGTGCGCTGTAGAAGGACTTGAACCGGCCACAGGTTCTGATGGCCGTGAGGGCTGCCATGTAGAGGGCACGGCGCACGCGTGATCGCCCGCCCTGGATCTGGCTCCTGCGGTTGAGCTTGCCGCTCTTGTTGTCGAACGGGGCAAGGCCGGCGAGCGCGGCGATCGCCTTGGGCGAACGCTGGCCGAGCTCGGGCAGGAGCGCCAGCAGGCAGAGCGCGGTGGTCTTGGAGACACCGGGCACGGAGACCATCAGCGCGTGGTCGCGGGCGGTGTCCTGGTTTTGGCGAATGACTTCGGCAATCAGGCTCTCGAGCGCTTTGATGCGGCTGTCGAGGTAGGCGATCGTTTCTTCAAGGTCCGCAATGACGATCGCCTCGAAAGCCTCGGCGAGGTGCTTCTTCAGCGTTGCCCGCGTATCGACCAGGTGATCGCGGTGGCGGGCAAGCGATTGAAGCTGCTCGACTTCTTCGCTCGGCGCCGGCTCGGCTTCAGGCTGATAGCGACGGCCGTAGCCGCTCAGCATCCTGGCGTCGAGAGGATCGGTCTTGGCCCGCCGTCTCGTCGACTTCGCATAGTGGTGGGTATGGGCCGGGTTGTGGCGCGAGAACGGCACGCCGGCCTTGGCCAGCGCATGGCGCAGCAGCCGGTCATGCACCCCGGTCGCCTCCATGACGACAAAATCCCGACTGGGATCAAGGCCCGCCACATAGGCTGCTATCGCATCGGCCTGGTTGTCGATGCGCTGGCACCGACTGCTTGTCTCATCAAAAAAATCGAGCCACTGCTTGGAGATGTCGCAGCCGACATAGTTCTGTACTATCATGTCCACGCCTCTTCCTGTGGTGCGGGGTCTGCTTGGTACAGCCCCGTGCAACTGTTCAGGTTGATGGTTCACCGGTGGGAAGGGACCGGGCCATGCCACGGCCTGTCCGAAAGGACGACCAGGATCCACTCGGTCTCCTTCCCACTTCAACCATACACCGAAACCAACACACAGGATCCTCGGGTCTGCGCTCCGCTTCGCGTCGCTCCGCCCGTGGATGACGAAGTTGGGGAGGCTGCGGCTATTCGCGAACGCTGCGCTGGCCTGCGTTATCCATCACTCCGACGATCCAGTTCGACCCTAGGCAGTCTTTTCAGGTCGAATCGTTTCCTGTTTGGTAGGCCGATCCAAGGAACGGGAGGACGACGTGCCGGATACATGGATTGAGACCTTCCAAGGCGAGCGTCAGCGTCAGTTATATGATCTCTACAGCAAGGAATGGTGGACAACCGGGCGACAGCTTCAAGATGTCATCAGGATGGTTGAACATTCCGATTTAGCAATCGGCCTTTGCTCGGATAATGACCAGTTGATCGGATTCGCCCGCGTGCTGACAGATTACACATTCAAGGCGATGATTTTTGACGTGATCGTGCGTTCTGATTTTCGTGGGAAGCGACTTGGACAGGCAATGATCAATCGGATCATCGACCACGAAAAGCTGAGAGAAGTGCGCAGTTTTGAACTCTATTGCCCCGACAACCTCATCCCGTTCTACAGCAAACTGGGCTTTGCAAAAGGGACCGCAAGTCTCTTATTTCGAGAGCGGTAAGGGCTCGTTTGCTGGCCGTGCGCCGGGCGCTGATTGAGTTTTGCCCTACGCATGCATGCGGGCGCCCTTGGTGATCTTGTCGACCAGCTTCTTTTCGGCGCGCAGCGCGATGCCGACGATTTTTGCATCGTCCGGGGCGGATTCGGCGAAGACGGCGCGGTTGGCGACATCATGGCCGGTCGCGAACATCTCCTCGACATAGGCGGATGTCGTCACACCGCGCTCCAGCGCCCGACGATGGATCGCATTGAGCGTAGGGCCGTCAGCGGAAAGCACGATGGCGGGCTGGATCGAGAGCGGGTTGTAGAGATTGCCGGCGCGGTCGCGATAGGGCTCGCCGATGACCCCAGGAAACTGCGCGACGATGCCGCTGGTGACGAAGGCGGTGACGTTGAGTTTCTGCCAGACGGCGAGGTCTTCCCTCAGAACGATTGCAAATTTCGTATCGAACACCAAAATGTCTCTCCGGGATTTGGCCCATGACGGGCATGGATGAGGCGATGGCGCTGGGTCTAGGCGGCGAGACGCTCGAAGGTCTTGAACGTTCGTGCGCGGATGCGACCACCACCGGAGACAGGATCGTTTCGGCGCCGGGCGGCCTGGGCCTCGAACGCATCGAAGCGCGCTTTCACGGCAACGCCTTTGAACTGCACCGGCACGACACCTATGCCATCGGCGTGACCTTGCAGGGCGTGCAGCGCTTCCACTATCGCGGCGCGCTGCAACACAGCCTGCCCGGCCAGGCGATCGTGCTGCACCCCGACGAATTGCATGATGGCGGCGCCGGCACGGAAGATGGCTTACGCTACCGGATCCTGTACCTGGAGCCGTCCCTGCTGCTCGACTGCCTGGATGGCGAGCCGCTGCCCTTCGTCCGCGACGCCGTCGTCGACGATCCTCGCTTGCGCGAAACGCTGCTGTCGGCGCTGGCGCCGCTGGACGAAGAGCTCGGCGACCTGTTCGTGGCGGATTTCGTTGCGCAGCTGGCGCAACACCTTCAACGCCACGCCGGACAGCCGGCAAAGTCAACGGGCAAGACCGCATGGCGCGCCGCGGCACTTGCCCGCGACTATCTGGAGGAGAATGCCGAACGGCCGGTGCGCTCCGACGAGCTGGAGGCCGTTACCGGCCTCGACCGCTACGCGCTGTCGCGGCATTTTCGCGCGACCTATTCGACCAGCCCGCATCGCTTCCTTTTGATGCGCCGGCTGCAAAGGGCGCGGCGCATGATCGCCGAGGGAGAGGCGCTGGCGGAAATCGCCGCTGCCGCCGGCTTCAGCGACCAGAGCCATTTCAACCGGCATTTCAAGAAGGCGTTCGGAATGACGCCGGGGCGTTGGGCGGCTCTGGTGAGGCGCGACGCGTAAGCGCGACGCGTAGCGTCGTCGCTCAACCGCGAGGCGTTTGGTGATAGCGCATAGGCGCGACGCGCAGCGTCGTCGCCCTTTCCGCTAAGCCGCCGATGCTTGGGTGGTGCCTTACCAACGCCTCGCGTGGAGCTACGACGCTGCGCGTCGCGCTTACGTCGCTCGAGACGACGCTTCGCGTCGCTCGTTAAATGGAAACGCCTCGCGTGAAGCGATGACGCTGCGCGTCACGCTTCATCCAGCTCCGCGTCGTCGTCGATCAGCACCAGATCTTCGTTCGACAGGTTCGCCTCGATGCGGGCGAGCAGCTTGAACAGCGCCTTCTGGTCCTTCTTGTCGAGGCCCCTCAGCGCCTGCTTCTCGGTCTTCTTGACCGACTTCTCGATGGCGCGGATGGTTTCGCGGCCGGACTCGGTGAGGAAGATGTGTGCCTGGCGGGCGTCGGCGTTGGAGGCGCGTTTTTCAAGGAAGCCCTGCGCCTGCAGCCGGTTGATGGTCTTGGTGATCGTCGGCGGACGCACGCCGAGCCGGCCGGCGAGGTTGCCGGGCGTCTGGCCGTCCTCGCGATCGAGCGCCAGCATGATCTGGTCCTGGCCGGCATAGAAACCGTGCGCCAGAAGCCGCGCCGCGAGCGCCGTGCGCGCCAGCCTTGCCGCCGAATGCAGCCGGCTCATTGTCGCTGTCTTGTCCGCCTTGGCCATGGTCATCCCCTCTTCGGCCGAACCGGCGCGGGCAGCATAGAGGCTGTCCTGCGGTTGGCAAATGACGATCTCTAAGAATCCGGCTTGCGAAACGCTTTGCCGGCAAGCATTGCGGTGCCCGCGCAGGTGATGCCAGATGTTTATTTCAGTTAGATGACAAACGACTTTTGAGCCGGCGAGATTCACCGCGGAAGCTCGCAAAGGCCATTTGGCGCTCACGTGGCTCCTTCGTTTGGCCGGCCCCGACCGCCGCCGATCCGTCTTCGGCGCCACCGCGATTGGAGGGTCCGACTGGCTCATCGGTTTGGCGCGTGCAAAAGCGTGGCACCCATCCTATATGAGGCCGACAATCCAAGATTTTCGAGGCCAAGACTTTCGAGGCAAGCCATGAGCGATGCACAGACACAAATCCCCGTAACCGTTCTCACCGGCTATCTCGGCGCGGGCAAGACGACGCTGCTCAACCGCATCCTGTCGGAGAACCACGGCAAGCGTTACGCCGTCATCGTCAACGAGTTCGGCGAGATCGGCATCGACAACGACCTGATCGTGGAATCCGACGAGGAGATCTACGAGATGAACAATGGCTGCGTGTGCTGCACGGTGCGCGGCGATCTGATCCGCGTCGTCGAAGGCCTGATGCGGCGGCCCGGCCGCTTCGACGCCATCGTCGTCGAGACCACGGGCCTCGCCGATCCGGTGCCGGTGGCGCAAACCTTCTTCATGGATGACGACGTGCGCTCCAAGACCAAGCTCGACGCGGTGGTGGCGCTGGTCGACGCCAAGCACCTGCCGCTGCGCCTGAAGGATTCCAAGGAGGCCGAGGACCAGATCGCCTTCGCCGATGTGGTGGTGCTGAACAAGACCGATCTCGTCACCCCCGAAGAGCTCGAAAAGGTCGAGGCCACGATCCGGGCCATCAACCCGGCGGCCAGGATCCATCGCACCCAGCGCGCCGGCGTGGCGCTGGGCGAGGTGCTCGACCGCGGCGCCTTCGATCTTTCGCGCGCGCTGGAGAACGACCCGCACTTCCTCGAGGCGCACGACCACGATCATGACCACGATCACGACCACCATGATCGTGACGGTCACGATCATCACCATCATCACGACCATGCTTCCGACATCCATGACGTGACGGTGAAGTCGGTGTCGCTGCGCGGCGGCGAGATGGATCCGAAGAAGTTCTTCCCCTGGATCGAGAAGGTGACCCAGATGGAAGGACCGAACATCTTGCGGCTGAAAGGCATCATCGCGCTGAAGGGCGACGACGACCGCTATGTCCTGCAGGGCGTGCACATGATCCTCGAAGGCGACCACCAGCGCGCCTGGAAGGACGGCGAAAAACACGAAAGCCGGCTGGTGTTCATCGGCCGCGACCTCGATGCCGATCGGCTCAGGAAGAGCTTCGAAGCCTGCCAGGTGGCTTGATTTCCTGATCTTCTCCTTCTCCCCTTGTGGGAGAAGGTGGATCGGCGCGCAGCGCCGAGACGGTTGAGGGGTGGGTGACAGATTACCGTCTTGCCAAGCTGGAACACCCCTCATCCGACCTCGCTTCGCGAGGCCACCTTCTCCCACAAGGGGAGAAGGGAGAGCCGAGCGCCGGCACCCCTCTTCCTGTAATCCAGGGCGGGTTGAGACCCGTTGCTCAACCCCTTAAGGAAAGGGCAGGAATCTCAAATGGATTAGCTGCCATGCCGACAGTCGCCCCGCTTGATCTCGAAGGCCATTGCGTCGCCGCCGTTTTTCTCAACGACGTGCCGCATTTCGCCTTGGCCGACGGGGCGATCCACCGGCTCGATAATGGCCACAAGACCGTGCGGGCCAATGACGGGCTGCTTGCCGCCTTTCACGATGCGGCCAACGACCGGCTGATCACCGGCGGCGAGGACGGCAAGGTGTTTGCCGTAAAGGCCGGCGGCGAGGTGAGCGAACTCGCCAGCGCCGGCAGGAAATGGGTCACCAGCGTCACCGCCGGACCACAAGGCGCGATCGCCTATGCCTCGGGCAAGAACGCTTTCGTGCGTTTCGCGGACGGCAAGACCAAGGAATTCACGCATCCGCGCTCGGTGGAGGGGCTCGCCTTCTCGCCCAAGGGCATGCGCTTCGGCGTTGCCCGCTACAATGGCGCGACGCTGCATTTTCCGGCCGCCGAAGGCAAGCCGGTGGAGCTCGAATGGGCCGGAGCCCATACGGGCATCACGTTCTCGCCGGACGGCGCTTTCCTCGTGACCACCATGCAGGAGAATGCGCTGCACGGCTGGAAGCTTGCCGACGGCAAGCACATGCGCATGAGCGGCTATCCCGGCAAGGTCAAAAGCCTGTCCTGGAGCGTCAAGGGCAAATGGCTGGCGAGCTCGGGGGCGCCGGCGGCGATCGTCTGGCCCTTTTCAGCCAAGGACGGGCCGATGGGCAAGGCGCCGCTCGAGCTCGGCACACGCGGCAACACCATGGTGACCTGCGTCGCCTGTCACCCGAGCCAGGATGTCGTGGCCATCGGCTATGAGGATGGCATGGTGATCGCGGCGCGTTTCGCCGACGCCAAGGAAGTGCTGCTGCGCCGCCCGGGCAAGGGCGCCATCACCGCGATGATGTGGGACAAGGAAGAGCGCCGCATCGTGTTCGGCAGTGCCGCCGGCGATTGCGGCGTGATCGATATCACGGCGTAGGCAGTAGGGAATAGGCAGTAGGACTTAGGGACGACGACACCACTGCCTACTGCCCTACTGCCCTACTGCCCTACTGCCCTACTGCCCTACTGCCCTACTGCCTGAGCCAACGCCCGCCCCCCGGCGCGGCCAATTGCGGTTTTGCAAACCGGTTGGCAGAGTGCCGCGCCAGCAGAGGGGTTTTCATGCACGGCAGCGACACGTCAAAAACATCCATCGGCGGCATCGACATCGCTCGTATCGCCGAATTGCGCGACACGGAAGCGGCCGCCTTCCGCAAGGCGCGGCCGAAATCCGAGGCGAAGCTTGGCAACGGCATTGCCGGCTTCCTGGGCGGCGTGCCGATGCATTGGATGACCGACTGGCCGACGCCATTCCCGATCCTGGTCGACGGCGCGAAAGGCGCCACCATCACCGATATCGACGGCAACAGGCTCGACGATTTCTGCCTTGGCGACACCGGCTCGATGCTCGGCCATTCGCCGCCGGCGGTTGCCCGCGCAATCCGCCGGCAGTCCGGTCGTGGGCTGACCTACATGCTGCCCAGCGAGGATGCGCTGGCGATCGGCCCGCTCCTGCAGCAACGCTTCGGCCTGCCCTACTGGCAGATCGCCACCACCGCCACCGACGCCAACCGTTTCGCGCTGCGCGTCGCCCGCGCGGTGACCGGCCGCGAGAAGATCCTTGTCTTCAACGGCTGCTATCATGGCTCGGTCGACGAGACGATGGTGCGGCTGATCGACGGCATCGCGGTCAACCGGCCGGGCCTCGCCGGCGAATTCCGCGATCTCACGCGGGCGACCAAGATCATCGAGTTCAACGACATTGCCGCGCTCGAGGCCGCACTGGCCGACCGCGACGTCGCCTGCGTCATCACCGAACCGGTGCTGACCAATTCTTGCATGGTGCTGCCGGGACCCGGTTTCCATGACGCGCTGCGGCGCCTTACCCGCGCGGCGGGCACGCTGCTCCTGATCGACGAGACGCACACCATTTCGACCGGGCCGGGTGGCTATACAAGCAAGCACGGGCTGGAGCCGGACCTGTTCGTGCTCGGCAAACCGGTCGCGGGCGGCGTGCCGGCCAGCATCTGGGGCATGAGCGAGGAAGTCGCCACCCGCTACGGCGCCTACAACCGGACCAAGGAGCCCGGCTATTCCGGCATGGGCACGACACTGTCGGCCAATCCGCTGCAATTCGCGGCGATGCGCGCGACGCTTGAAGAGGTGATGACTGAGGCGGCCTACGCCCATATGGACCGGCTGGCGCGCCGCCTCGACGCCGGGCTCTGCGCGGTCATCGACCGTTATCACTTGCCATGGCACGTCGCACGTGTCGGGGCGCGCGTCGAGTTCATCTGCGCGCCCGGGCCATTGCAAAATGGCGGCGAGGCCGAGAAGGCGCATGCGCCGGAGCTGGAAGCCGCCATCCATGTGGCGCTGGTCAATCGCGGCGTATTGATCGCGCCGTTCCACAACATGATGCTGATTTCGCCGGCAACGACGGCAGCGCAAGTGAGCCGGCTGATCGCCGCCTTCGCCGCTGTTGCAGCCAGGCTGACGGCGTGAGAAAAGCGGCGATGGACAATCCCAACGCCGTTGCGACCTCCCCCTCAGGCTCGACACCCGCCGAGGCGAAGGCCTTTCTCGATGCTCATCCCAAGATAGAGGCGTTCGACGTCGTGCTCACCGATGCCAACGGCATCGGCCGCGGCAAGATCGTGCGCCGGCACGAGTTGATGGGCATTTTCGAGAACGGCCGGCATCTGCCTATCTCGATCCTCGGCCTCGATATCACCGGCGAGGATGTGCACGAAACCGGGCTGGTATGGGACACCGGCGACGGCGACCTGCGGGCATGGCCGATCCCCGGCACGCTGGTGCCGCTGCACGGCACCAAGCCTGCGCGCGGCCAGGTGCTGATGTCGATGCACCACCTCGACGGCCAGCCGATGACCTCCGACCCGCGGCTGGTGCTGGCAAGGCAGGTGGAACTGCTGGCGGCGCGCGGGCTGCATCCTGCCGGCGCCTTCGAGCTGGAGTTTTTCCTGCTGTCCAATGAGCGCGATGCCGATGGCAAGGTGCAGGCGGCGCGCGCGGTGCTCGACGGCCGCCGCTCGGCCAAGACAGAGGTCTATTCGGTCGACCATCTGCACGGCATGGAGCCGCTGTTTTCCGACATCTACGCCGCAGCCAAGGCGCAAGGCATTCCGGCGGAGACCGTGATCTCCGAATACGCGCCCGGCCAGTACGAGCTGACGCTGAACTACCGCAAGGACGTGATGCGGGCGGCCGACGACCTGATCATGCTGAAACGGCTGGTGCGCGCGCAGGCGCGGCGGCATGGCGTCACCGCATGCTTCATGGCCAAGCCCATCGAGGCCTATGCCGGTTCAGGCATGCATTTTCATGTCTCGCTGCAGGACGGTGCGGGCCGAAACGTCTTCACCGAGGCTGCCGGCGAAAAATGGTCATTGAGCCTGCTCAACGCGCTTGGCGGCCTGATCCACACCATGGCGGAATCGATGCTGGTGTTTGCGCCACACGCCAATTCGTGGCGGCGCTTCGTCTCGCAATCCTACGCGCCCGTGGCGCCGAGCTGGGGCGTCAACAACCGCTCGGTGGCGCTGCGCGTGCCGGCTGGCGATGCCAAGAACCGCCGCATCGAGCATCGGCCATCCGGTGTCGACGCCAATCCTTATCTGGTGGCGGCGACGGTGCTGGCCGGCATCGTCAAAGGCCTCGACGAAGGGCTGGATCCAGGGCTTGAGACAACCGGGAACGGCTACGAGCAGGCAGCAGGGGAATCGACCATGCCTGCCGACTGGCGCGCCGCGATCGAGGCGGCCAGAGCCTCGGATTTCCTGAAATCGGCGCTCGGCGCCGACCTGCACCGGACTTTCGTGGCGATCAAGCAGGCGGAATATCTGCGCGTCGCGCGCACCGTCAGCGAGCTGGATTACCACCTCTATCTGCACGAAGTGTGAGGATCGGGAACCATCGCCAGGCTCGCCCATTTCAAGTTTGAGGCGGGCGAGACGGAACGATGGCAACAACACCAGCAGCCTTGCAGCATGAAGCGAAGCGTCCAGCCGGGCAGATTCCCGCACCGGAGGTAGCTGCAGGGGGAGATGCCCTCTCCATCGATGAGGCGCGCGAGGCGGCGAAAGGCTGCCGACGCTGCCCGCTTTGGCGCGACGCGACGCAGACCGTATTCGGCGAAGGGCCTGAAAGCGCCGAGGTGGTCTTCGTCGGCGAGCAGCCCGGCGACCAGGAGGATCTGGCCGGCAAGCCTTTTGTTGGTCCGGCGGGAAGAATCCTCGACGCCACGCTGGATGATGCCGACATCGAGCGACGGAAAACCTACGTCACCAACGCCGTCAAGCATTTCAAGTTCGAGCCGCGCGGCAAGCGCCGCATCCATTCCAAGCCGAATGCCGGCGAGATCCAGGCCTGCCGCTGGTGGCTGGACAAAGAGCTCGACCTCATCAAGCCGCAGGTGGTGGTGGCGCTCGGCGCGACGGCGGCGCAGTCGCTGCTCGGCAAGGCGGTGCCGGTGCTGAAGCGACGCGGCGAGGTAATCGAGCGCGACGACGGCTTGCGCGTGTTCATCACGATCCACCCCTCGCTCATCCTGCGCATCCGCGAGCCGGCGGACAAGGACGCTGAGCGCGAGCGGTTTCTGAAGGATATGAGGAAGGTGAAGCAGCTGATGGCGGCGTGATCGATCGCGCAGCCTTGGGGGCTAGCCAAGGCGCCCGTCGCTTCGTCATCCACGGGCAAAGCAAGGAGCGAAGCGACGCGCACGGACCCGAGTATCCATTCCGATACGACTTCTGCGGGGCTCTGTGCTACCTAACCAGAATCGCCCTCAGATCGTTCACATTCGTGCCGGTCGGCCCTGGCACGAACAGATCACCGACCGCGTCGAAGGCCGTCCAGGCATTGTTGCCGGCAAGCATTGCCTTGGCGTCGACGCCCGCCGCGCGCATGCGCGACACGGTCGAGCCGTCGGCGAAGGCGCCGGCGTTGTTCTCCGAGCCGTCGATGCCGTCGGTGTCGGCGGCCAGAGCGACGATGCCGCCCACGCCGTTGATGCCGATCGCGAAAGCAAGCAGGAATTCGGAGTTGCGGCCGCCTTTGCCCTTGGTGCCACCAATTGGGGCGCGAAGCGTCACCGTCGTCTCGCCGCCTGAAAGAATGAGCACCGGCTTGGCAAAAGGCCGGTTGCGCGTCGCCACCTCGCGGGCGATCGCGGCATGGACGCCGCCGACCTCGCGCGCCTCGCCTTCGATTGAGTCCGAGAGGATGACGGCCTCGATGCCTTGCCGCCTTGCCTCAGCTGCGGCAGCTTCCAGCGACACGCCGGCCGAGGCGGTCAGGTGCACTTCGTTGCCGGCGAAGCGCGCATCTTCGGGACGTGGCGCATCGGCGGCCGGCGACTGGATATGCGCCATGACGGAGGCCGGCAGCTTCATGCCATAGGCGGCGATCGAGGCCAGCGCATCCTCGCGGCTGCCGGTGTCGGGGACGGTCGGACCCGAAGCGACCAGCGCCGGATTGTCG
Organism: Mesorhizobium sp. WSM3224; assembly: GCF_000427725.1. Classification (GTDB taxonomy): domain Bacteria; phylum Pseudomonadota; class Alphaproteobacteria; order Rhizobiales; family Rhizobiaceae; genus Mesorhizobium. The sequence continues at coordinate 11,015 of NZ_ATYO01000026.1, forward strand.
CCCGGGATGTCGGAAACGACCAGCGACACCACTCGCGCCGGATGGGCGGCAGCGGCAAGGCGCCCGCCCTTGATGGTCGAGACATGCTTGCGGATGGTGTTCATGGCCGCGATCGGCGCGCCGGAGGCAAGCAGCGCCTCGTTGACGGCGATCTCATCGGCCAAAGTCAGGCCGGGAGCGGGAGACGGCAGCAGCGCCGAGCCCCCGCCCGAAATCAGCGCCACGACCAGATCGTCGGCGGTTAGGTCCCGCACCTTCTCCAGCAGCCGGCGCGACGCCTCGAGGCCGGCGGCATCAGGCACCGGGTGCGCTGCCTCGATGATCTCGATGCGCTCGCATTTCGCGCCATAGCCGTAACGGGTGACGACCAGCCCGTCGATCGGACCGTCCCACACCTTCTCGAAGGCGGCGGCCATCTGCGCCGAGCCTTTTCCCGCGCCGATGACGATGGTGCGGCCTTTCGGCTTCGCCGGCAAATGATTGCGGATCGTCTTTTCCGGATCGGCGGCGGCGACGGCGGCGTTGAAGATCGACGTGAGGAGGCTTTTCGGGTCGGTCATTTTTCTTCCGGCGGCAGCGCGAGCCCGCTCGCATCGATGCCGAGATGGGCGCAGAGCGCGTCGACGACGACGCCGTGATCCTCGCGCTCCGGCAGGCCCGAGACGGCGATGACTCCGATGACCCCAGCGCCCTTCACGGTGACGGGGAAGCCGCCGCCGGCAAGCACATAGTCGGCAATGTCGAGCGCCTCGCCGACCTTGAAGGTGCGGTCGTGACGCTGCTGCTCAAGCACGAGCCGATAGGTGCTTCTCAGATAGCGCTTCACGACATTGATCTTGCGGCGCGCCCAATCAGGATTGGAGGCGTTGGAGCCCGGCATCGCGGCATAGAAGAGCGGCCGGTCGAAGGTCCTGATGTCGACGATAATCGGCAGGTTTTCCTTCAGCGCCCGGTCCCTGATGGCTGAACCGATCTTGAAGGCGACGGCCTCGTCGAAGGCCGGGAAGACCAGCGTGGCTTCCTGTTTCTTGATCAGAGCGATGTCGTCGGCGGTGGCCATGGCGTTCCCCTGTCAGCGTCGAAGCACGCTTTGGCCGATGACTGACGCCGGGTCAAGCGAAGAGCGCATCGCAGTTCACGCGACAATCGCGCTCTTCGCCTGCCGCCCCGCCACATAGACCTCGCGCACGGCGCGGTCGTCGCCCAGCGTCTGCAGCAGGAACAGCTCCTCGGCCAGCGTTTCCGCCGTCTCCATCCTCAGCCGCATGCCAGGCGTGGCGTGAGCGTCGAGCACGACGATGTCGGCATCGGTGCCTTCGTCCAGCGTGCCGACCTTGTCGGACACGGACAACGCCTCGGCATTGCCGCGCGTCAATTGCCAGAAGGACTGGAACGGATTGAGCTTCTCGCCGTTCAGCGCGATCACCTTGTAACCTTCATCCATGGTGCGCAGCATCGAATAGTTGGTGCCACCGCCGACATCGGTCGCCGCCGCGATCCGAAGCGGCTTCTCGCGCCGGCGATAACGCTGGTAGTCGAACAGGCCGGAGCCGAGGAAAAGATTGGAGGTCGGGCAGAACACCGCCACCGAGCCCGAGGCCGACAGCGCATCGGCTTCGCGTTCCGACAGGTGGATGCAGTGCCCGAACAGGCTCTTTTTACCGAGCAGGTCGTAATGCTCATAGACGTCGGTATAGTCGCGCGACCAGGGGTAGAGTTCCTGTGTGAAGGCGATCTCGGCGTGGTTCTCCGACAGATGCGTCTGCATGTGGAGATCGGGATGTTCCCGGCAAAGCGCGCCGGCCATCTCCAGTTGCTCGGGCGAGGAGGTGATGGCGAAGCGCGGCGTGATGGCATAGAGCTGGCGGCCCTTGCCGTGCCATTCGGCGATCAGCGCCTTGGAGTCGTCATAGCCGGTTTGCGGCGTGTCGAGCACGGCGTCCGGCGCGTTGCGGTCCATCATCACCTTGCCCGCGATGTTGAGCATATTGCGCTCATGCGACTCGGCGAAGAAGGCTTCCGCCGACGATTTGTGCACCGAGCAATAGGCAGCGACCGTCGTCGTGCCGTGTCGCAGCATCTCGTCGAGGAACAGCCTGGCGATGCGGCGGCCGTGCTGCGCATTCTGGAATTTCGATTCTTCCGGGAAGGTGTATTTGTTCAGCCAGTCGAGCAGTTCGGCGCCGTAAGACGCGATGATCTGCATCTGCGGGAAGTGCACATGCGCGTCGATGAAGCCGGGCAGGATGAGATGCGGGCGATGGTCGATCGTCTCGACGCCCGCGCCCGCCTTCTTCGCGACCTCGGCATAGGGTCCGGCGGCAACGATCTTGCCGTTGTCGATCAGCAGCCCGCCATCCTCCTCGTAGCGCCAGGCTGAATGGTCGTCTATCGCTTCGGGCCAACGCAGGAAGGAGAGCGTGCGGCCGCGCAATAATTTCATTGTCATGCTTATTTTCCGGCGCCTTCGAACCAGGCCACAAGCAAGGCTCGCTCCTGGTCGGTGATATGGCTGACGTTGGCTGGCGGCATGGCATGCGCCCGGCCGGCCTGGATATAAATCTCGCGGGCGTGCTCGGCGATGCGCTCATCGGTGTCGAGCAGCACGCCCTTCGGCGCATGGTAGATGCCTTCATAGACCGGCTCTTCCGTGTGGCACATCGAGCAGCGGCCGAGCACGGTGTCGCGAACGGCCGGGAAATGGGCCGAAGCGATATAGACCTGCGCAGCGGCGGAGGCAGCCGAGGTCTTCGGCTCGCCGGTCAGCACTTTCGGCACCGTCGACAGCCAGATGATGATCATGAACAGCACGGCGGCGCCGAGCCACGTCCAGGTCGGATTGCCTTGTCGTGCATGCACCGTGTTGAAATAATGCCGGATCAAGACGCCGACGATGAACACCAGCGAGGCGATGACCCAGTTGAACTCAGTCCCGAACGCCAGCGGGTAGTGGTTCGACAGCATCAGGAACAGGACCGGCAAGGTCAGGTAGTTGTTGTGCAGCGAGCGCTGCTTGGCGATCTTGCCGTATTTCGGGTCCGGCTTGCGGCCGGCGATAAGGTCGGCGACGACGATCTTCTGGTTCGGGATGATGACCAAGAAGACATTGGCCGACATGATCGTGGCGGTGATGGCGCCGAGATGTAGGAAGGCGGCGCGGCCGGTGAAGAGATGAGTGAGGCCCCAGGCGATGAAGACCAGCACGCAATAGAGCACCAGCATCAGCCCGGTGTCGCTTTTGCCGAGCGGCGAGCGGCAGAGCAGATCGTAGACGATCCAGCCGACGCCGATGGTGGCCATCGACAGCAGGATGCCGACCGGCACCGAGATGTTGAGCACGTTGGGATCGATCAGGAAGAGATCGGCGCCGGCATAATAGACCACGCAGAGCATGGCGAAGCCCGACAGCCAGGTGGCATAGGATTCCCATTTGAACCAGGTGAGATGCTCCGGCATTTCGGCCGGCGCCACCAGGTATTTCTGGATGTGGTAGAAGCCGCCGCCATGCACCTGCCATTCCTCGCCGAAGGCGCCGGCGGGCAGGCCGGGACGCTGGCGCAGGCCGAGGTCGAGGGCGACGAAATAGAAGGACGAGCCGATCCAGGCGATACCGGTGATGACATGCAGCCAGCGGACGGCGAAACTCAGCCAATCCCAGAAAATCGCGAAATCCATCATCGAGTAACCCCTGGGAAATTGCCCCCGCCGATTGAGTGACTTTACGAGGTGGAGCGCAAACGAAAAGAGGCGAGGTATGCGATGACTTTCAAAAAAAATTGGAAAATACTAGGCTTGCCCTACGCCGCCGCTTGAGAGCCACGAAAAGCCAATGGCCTATCTCGACAACATCGCCGTCTTCGTCCGCGTCGTCGAGCTCGGCAATCTGTCGGCCGCTGGGCGCGACATGCGCCTTTCGCCGGCGGTCGCCTCCAACCGCATCAAGGAGCTGGAGAAGCATCTGGGCGTGCGATTGTTCAACCGCACGACAAGGCAGTTGATGCCGACAGAGCATGGCACGGTGTTCTACACCGGCGCCAAGCAGGTGCTGGATGCGATCACCGAGGCGGAAGCCGCGGTCGCGGCGCTTTCCGGCCAGCCGCGCGGCACGATCCGCGTGACCGCGCCGCTCGGCCTCGGCCGGCGGCTGGTTGCCTCCGGCATCCCGGATTTCCACGATAAATACCCTGATATCGAGGTGCGTCTGCGGCTCTCCGACCACAATGTCGACATCATGAAGGAAGGCATCGACGTCGCCTTCCGGCTCGGCATCATCGAGGATTCGAGCCTCAGGATGCGCGGAATCATGGAATGCGAGCGCGTGCTGGTGGCGGCGCCGAAATATCTTGAGGCGCGGGGCGAACCGGCCGAGCCGCAGGAACTGATCGGCAAGAAGCACGATTGCCTGATGCTGCGCTACGCCGGCGCACGCGAATATGTCTGGACGCTGCAGACGCCGAGCGGCCCGCAGAAATTCGAGGTGCACGGCCCTTATGACACCGATGACGGCGATGTGCTGACCGGCTGGGCGCTGTCGGGGCGCGGCATAATCAACAAGCCGCGCTTCGAGGTCGAGCCGTTCATCCGCGACCAGCGGCTGAAGGTGATCCTGGCCAAGACGCCGCCGACGCCGGTGCAATTCGCCGCCGTCTATCCGCACAAGAAGCTGCAGGACCCCAAGGTGCGGCTGCTGCTGGACTTCATGGCCGAGCGCTGCCAGCGGCTGATCAAGGATCTTCTCGCGGGGAAGTGAGGGGCCGTGGCGTTGCATGCGTCGGGATTGGCCGAAGCCTCCGTGACGTGGTCATCCACGGGCCGAGCGATACGAAGCGACGCGGCGCAGACCATAGAATGACTACGTGATGGGCGTTGACTGCCGGCAAGTGACAGGCTGGTGGCCCACTCGATCCCGTTGCCTTACGCGAGGGCGGACCTAGGTTGATGGCCAGACGGCTGCCCGAGTTTCAAGGCAGCCGAAGGGCCGCATTATGCATCTCGCCGTTTCGCTTAACATTGCTTCCGCCGCCGGGCAGGCTTCCCTGACATTTGCGGAGTTCGCCGCCTTCGTGCGGCAGGCCGAGGCGGCAGGCGTGGATATGGTCATCATTTCCGACGCAACGGATGGGCCGTCGAGCAGCCCGTTCGAGGCGACGACGCTGCTTGCCGGCCTGGCGACCGTGACCGACAGGATCGGCCTCGTCGCCAGCGCTTCGACGCTCGCGCACCAGCCCTACAATCTGGCGCGTCGCTTCGCTTCACTGGACATCATCAGTCATGGTCGCATCGGCTGGAATGCAACGCTGAGGCAAAATCCGCGCGAGGCGGCAAATTTCAGCCGGCCCGAAGGCTTTTCGGACGATGATTTCCGCCGCCGTGCGGAAGAATATATCGGCATCGTCCAGGGGCTATGGCGGGGCTGGGACCCGGGCGCGCTGCTGTTCGACAGAGGGGGCGGCCGGTTCCACGATCCCGGCAAGATGCATTTCCTCGATCACAAGGGCGAGTTCTTCTCGGTACGCGGGCCGCTCAATGTCGCCCGCTCGCCGCAGGATACGCCGGTTCTGGTCATGTCCGGCCTGACGGAAGCAGATCTCGATTTTGGCGCCAAGGTCGCTGACGTCATCATGCTCGACGACGTGGCACCGGCAGACGCAATGGCCGCTTGTAACCGCCTGAAACGCCGGGCGGTCACTGCCGGACGCGAGCCGGAAGCGCTGAAGGTGCTAGTCACTTTCCCCGTTGGACCTGAATTCAGCACAGAGAGGCTGGACCGCTGGTTCGCCGGGCAAGCCTGCGATGGTCTGAACCTCACTTTGCCGGCTGATCTTTCGGCAGTCGGCGACTTCACCGATCGCGTGCTGCCGGACCTTCGTCGCCGAGGCCTCGCCCGCTCTGCTCATGCCGAGGCAACGCTGCGTGATCATTTCGGACTTGGCGCGGGGGGCGGACAATGAGCGCGCGCCAGATGAAGCTCGGCCTGTTCCTCTGGGCAACCGGCCACCACATTGCCGCCTGGCGTCATCCGGATGCTTATGTCACGGCCGGCATCGACATCGACCACTACATAGCGCTGGCGCGCACGGCGGAAGCGGCGAAGTTCGACATGGTGTTCTGCGAGGACGCGGCGGGCCTGCGCGAGGCCAATGTCCAAATCGCCAGCCAGACCTCGCGCTCGATCGGTTTCGAACCGATCAGCCTGCTTTCGGCCCTCGCCGCAAAGACGGAGCGCATCGGTCTCGTCTCGACGGCATCGACGAGTTACAACGAACCCTATGGGCTGGCGCGAACCTTCGCCTCGCTCGACAATCTGAGCGGCGGACGGGCCGGTTGGAACCTTGTCACCTCAGCAAGCCCCATCGAGGCCGCGAATTTCCGCGCGACCGGCCTCAGACCGCATGCGGATCGCTATGCCCGGGCGCGCGAGTTCGCCACCGTCATCGCCGACCTGTGGAACCGGCGCGCCGCCGGCCATGACGGCGAGAGCTTTTCGGTGCGCGATCCGCTCGACATACCGCCCTCGCCGCAAGGCGCGCCGGTCATGGTGCAGGCCGGGGCTTCGGACGACGGCAAGGATCTTGCCGCGCGAACCGCCGATGTCGTGTTCTCGGCGGCGCAGACTTTCGAGGACGCAAAAGCCTTCTATGACGACCTCAAGGGGCGGCTCGCCGCCTATGGACGGCAGCCGGAGGACGTCAAGATCATGCCCGGCGTGGCGCCGATCGTCGCGGCGACGAAAGCCGAGGCGCAGGCAAAATACGATGCGCTGCAGGAATTGATCCCCGACGATGTCGGCGTGGCGCTGCTCTCCAGCTATCTCAGCATCTCCGATCTTGGGCGCTATCCGATCGATGGGCCGCTGCCGGAGCTGCCGGAGAGCGAAGGCATGAAGAGCCGGCAGGCGCTGGTCATCGAGCAGGCGCGCCGCGACGGGCTCTCGATCCGTGAGCTCGCGCGTTACTTTGCCGGCGCGCGCGGCCATTGGCGCGTCGTCGGCACCGCCGAAGAAATCGCCGACGAATTGCAGGCCCGTTTCGAGGGCGGCGCGGCCGACGGCTTCAACGTCATGCCGTCCTGGTTCCCGGGCGAGCTCGACGCTTTCGCGACGCTGGTGGTTCCGGAACTGCAGCGGCGAGGCCTGTTCCGCAAGGACTATGAAGGCCGCACGCTGCGGGAGCATCTCGGCCTAAAGCGGGCGATCTAGATCGGCTTAGTCCATCAAACGGGCCGTGCCCGAAACCCTAATCGAGCTGCCAGCCGCAGGCGGAATGTCGGCATGCAGCCGAGAGCGCATGCCCATGTCCTCGCCCTGGACGATGTCGATCGCGCCGCCATGCGGCCAGCCGAGATCGCGCAGATAGCCGGCAAAGGCAGCGGTCGCGGCACCCGTCGCCGGGTCCTCATAGACACCGCCGGAAGCGAATGGATTGCGCGTGTGGAAGAGGCGCGGCGTTTCGGCATAGGCGAGCAGGATTGTGACCAGGCCTTCGCGCCGCATGAAGGACTGGCCTTGCTTCAGATCATAAGCCATGGCGGCCAACGCCTCGCGAGACTTCAGCGCCAGCACGAGATGATCGGCGCCACCATGGATGAGCGCCGGCGGAATGGCCGGGTCGAGGTCGCCTGGCTGATAGCCGAACAGGGAGATCGCCTCGCCGACCAGTTCCGACGAAGCCGGCCCGCTGCGCGTCGGTGGCGACTGCAGGGCGGCGGCAAAATTGGCGCCATCGCGAAAACCGTTGACCGTTATGTTGGCCTGGTTGAGGGTCAGCTTGAAAATGCCGTCACCGAACTTTCTGACCAGCGCCGCGCCCAACGCGATGGTGGCGTGGCCGCAGAACGGCACTTCCGATTCCGGCGAGAAGTAGCGGACGCGCCAGCTTTCACCTTCGGGCGCGGCAAAGGCGGTTTCCGAAAAGCCGACTTCGGCCGCGACGCGCTGCATGTCCGCGGCATCGGGCAAAACGTCGCCGATCACCACGCCGGCGGGATTGCCGCCGGTGTTCCCATCCGAAAATGCCGCTATGCGCAAAACGTCCATGTCGCTCGCCTCGTGTTGGTCAGGCGCGCAGAAAACACGGTTCGACCCGGTATGGGAAACGAAGAAAGCGACGAGCAGCTGTGAGCGGCAGTCATATCTGCGGCCGACACTGCGGCTCTTCGATCCAATGCGGAACGAAAATCGACCGATCGCCGTTTTGACGATCGGCGGTCATTCTGGCCGCCTCTTCAGCTTCACCAAGCGACGCAGCGCGACAGGAGCCGACCATGGACGCCATCGTCACCAAGAACGACCTCAAATCCGATGCCAAGAAGGAATCGATCGATCTGCTGAACGCCCGGCTTGCCGATGCCATCGACCTGGCGCTGATCACCAAGCAGGCGCATTGGAACGTCAAGGGCCCGCAGTTCATCGCCATCCACGAGATGCTGGATGAATTCCGCGAGGAGATCGACGGTCATGTCGACATCATCGCCGAGCGCGCCGTCCAACTTGGCGGCACCGCGCATGGAACTTCGCAGGAAGTGTCCAAGGCGACCAAGCTGAAGCCCTATCCGACCGACATCCACAAGACCAAGGATCATCTGGCGGCACTGATCGACCGCTATGCCGCGGCCGCCAAGCTGGCCCGCGAAGCCATCGACGAGGCGGACGACGCCGGCGACGCCGATACCGCCGACATTTTTACCGCCTATTCGCGCTCGCTGGACAAATTGCTGTGGTTCCTCGAAGCGCACACCCAGGAGAAGGAATAGCCAACCAGCCACCCGTTCCTTGGATGGCCGGCTGAATCAGCCGGCCATCGCCTTTTCGGGCGCGGCCGACGCGTGCGCTGCGTGCGACACCAGCGCGGTCATGATTTCGGCTGCGGCAAGCGCGGCGATCACCGGCGGGCGCTTGTCCTTCACCGCGCTGCCGCCGATCGGCGAGACGAGCCGAGCGAACTGCGCGTCGCTGCCTTCGGCGGACTTCAGGAACCAGTTCCTGAAGGTGGCCTTCTTGGTCCTGGAGCCGATCATGCCGATATAGGCGGTGTCGTCGCGCTTCAGCGCTTCGGCAACGATCAGGAAATCCAGCGCATGGTCATGGGTGAGGATGGCGAAGGCCGATCCGGCCGGCGCCTCGCGCACCACGGCTTCAGGCAGTGGCGTCAGCCGCGTCTCGACCGTTTCCGGCATCCCTTCGAGCGCGTCCGCGCGCGTCTCGACGACAACGACGTAGATCGGCAGTAGCGCCAGCGATGCCGCCAGCGCCTGGCCGACATGGCCGCCGCCGAAAAGATAGACATGCGGAAGATGCGCCTCTTCGGATTCAGCGGCGGCTATCAGCTTCTGCTCGATTGTCCTGTCGAGAAGGCGGATCCGCACCTCAACGCGGCCGCCGCAGCACTGGCCGATCTCGGGACCTAACGGCACATCAAGCGTGGCGCAGACTTCATCGACCTCAATGCGGGCGTCTTTACCCTCCCCCTTGTGAGGAGATAAGGGCCGCAGCATCTGCCGCGCCTTGTCGATCGCCATATATTCGAGCTGGCCGCCGCCGATGGTGCCGAAAATGGCCGATGCCGAGACAAGCATGAAAGCGCCGGCCTCGCGCGGCGTCGAGCCTTTCGTGGCCGCCACTTCGACGAGGGCGACCCGGCCAGCTTGGCCAAGGAACTGCTTCAGGCTTTGCACTTTCGAGTTCATCGTTTGCATTTCCACGCAGGAAATATAGCGTTTTGTGTCCCGAATTGCACGTTTCAGGCCGGTTTCGCGGCTTCCTGCTTCAACCGTTCGATCGCCATCAGCACCCGTTCGGGCGTGGCCGGCGCGTCGAGACGCGGGCAGATCCTGTGGCCGGCGACGCTGGCCACCGCGTCCGATAGGGCATGCAGCACCGACATGCCGTGCGGCAGCGGCGGCTCGCCCACGGCCTTGGAACGATGGATGGTCGGCTCATAGGCCGACGACCAGTCGGTCAGCTTGACGTTGAAGATTTTCGGCCGGTCGGAGGCGAGCGGGATCTTGTAGGTCGACGGCGCATGCGTGCGCAGGCGCCCGCTATCGTCCCACCAGAGCTCTTCCGTCGTCAGCCAGCCCATGCCCTGGATGAAGCCGCCCTCGATCTGGCCGAGATCGATCGCCCGGTTCAGCGAGCGGCCGGCGTCGTGCAGGATATCGGTGCGCTCGACCACATATTCGCCGGTCAACGTATCGACCGAGACCTCCGAGCAGGCCGCGCCATAGGCGTAATAGTAGAAGGCATGGCCGCGGCCCTTGCCGCGGTCCCAGTGTATCTTCGGCGTCTTGTAGAAACCGGCCGCCGAAAGCTGGACGCGGGCGATATAGGCCTGCTTGACCAGATCGTTGAAGGCCACTTCCTGGTTGCCGACACGTACCCGGTTGGGCAGGAATACCACCTGGTCGAGCGGCACCTGGTATTTTTCCGCCGCGAAATCGGTCAGCCGCTTGCGGATCTGGCGCGCGGCATCCTGCGCCGCCATGCCGTTGAGGTCGGCGCCTGAGGAGGCGGCCGTCGGCGAAGTGTTCGGCACCTTGGCGGTGGTGGTGGCGGTGATCTTGACCCGGTCGAGATCGATCTGGAACTCCTCGGCGACGACCTGCGCCACCTTGAGGTGCAGGCCCTGGCCCATCTCGGTGCCGCCGTGGTTCATGTGCACCGAGCCGTCGGCATAGACATGCACCAGCGCGCCGGCTTGGTTGGCCTCGGTCTTGGTGAAGGAGATGCCGAACTTGACCGGCGTCAGCGCCAGGCCGCGCTTTATGAAGCGGCTGTTGTTGTTGAACGCGCTGATCTCGCGGCGCCGCCGCGCGTAGTTCGCGCTTTCCTCCAGCTCCACCACGATGCGCTGGATGATGTTGTCCTCGACCCTCTGGTGATAGGGCGTGAAGCAGCGCTCGCCGATGGCCTCCATCGGGTCATAAAAGTTCAGCTTGCGGATTTCGAGCGGATCCTTGCCGACCGCGAAGGCCACCTCGTCGATGACGCGTTCGGCGCCGACCATCCCTTGTGGGCCGCCGAAGCCACGGAACGCGGTGTTGGAGACGGTGTTGGTGTAAAGCGGCACCGACCTGGCATGCACCGCCGGGTAGAAATAGGCGTTGTCGCAGTGGAACAGCGCGCGGTCGCCAACCGGACCTGAGAGGTCGGCGGAAAACCCGCAACGCAGCGCATAGGTGAAGTCGACGCCAAGGATGTTGCCCTCGTCGTCGAAGCCGACCTCGTAGTCGATGGCGAAATCATGCCGCTTGCCGGTGGCAGTCATGTCCTCGTCGCGGTCGAGCCTGATCTTGACAGCGCGCTTCAATTTCTTGGCGGCGATCGCGGCGAGCGCCGCGCACTGGTTGGCCTGCGTTTCCTTGCCGCCGAAGCCGCCGCCCATGCGGCGCACTTCGACCGTCACCGCATGGCTCGGCACGCCGAGCGTGTGCGCGACCAGATGCTGCGTTTCGCTCGGCCCCTGGGTCGAGCAATAGACGATCACCTCGTCGTCCTCGCCGGGGATGGCCAACGAAACCTGTCCTTCGAGATAGAAATGGTCCTGGCCGCCGAGCCACATGCGGTTCTTGATGCGGCGGGGAGCGGCTGCAATGGCCGCCGCCGCATCGCCGCGCTTCAAGACGAGAGGCGTGGTGACCTGCTTGTCCTTGACCGGATCGAGATCCCAGATGTCGACGACGGCCGGAAGCTCGTCATATTCGATCCTGGCAAGGCGCGCGGCGCGGCGCGCCTCCTCGCGCGTCTCGGCGACGACGGCGAAGATCGGCTGTCCGTAAAACTGCACCTCGCTTTCGGCCAGCACAGGATCGTCATGCATGCTGCTTGGCGAAACATCGTTCTCACCGGGAATGTCGGCATAGGTCAGCACGTCGACCACGCCGGGCGCTGACCGCACAGCCGACAGATCGACGCTCTTCAAGGTGCCGTGCGCGACCTTGGAAAGGCCCAACCCGACATGCAGCGTGCCGGCAGGCTCCGGCATGTCGTCGATATAGACGGCGGTGCCGCTGACATGCTTGTGAGCGGAATCGTGCCGCTGGTCGGTAGCGACGCCGCCGGTGATCTTTTCGGCCTTGAGGTTGGCGTGCTTGTTCATCAGGCCGCCTCGTCGCGTGACACTTGAAGTGGCGCTTTCGTTCCCGTCGTCTCGATATAGAAGCGCAGCAACAGGTTCCTTGCAGCCAAAGCCCGATATTCGGCGGACGCGCGCATGTCGGTCAGCGGTGTGAAGTCGCTGGCGTATTCGGCCATCGCCACCTCCACCGTCGCTTCGTTCCAGATTTTGCCGATCAGCGCCTTCTCGACCGCCGTGGCGCGCTTCGGCGTCGCGGCCATGCCGCCATAGGCGATGCGAATATCGGCCACCGCGCCGTCCTTGGCCAGCGTCAGATAGAACGCGCCGAGCGTCGCGGTAATGTCTTCGTCACGGCGCTTGGTGACCTTGTAGACCGCAAATTTCGTGCCCTTTGCCGGCGCCGGAACATGCACCGCCTCGACGAACTCGCCGGGTTGACGGTCCTGCTTGCCGTAGGCGATGAAGAAGGTTTCCAGCGGAATCGTGCGGCGCGCGCTACCCTTGCGCAAGGTGAGTTGCGCGCCGAGCGCGATCAGCGGCGGCGGCATGTCGCCGATCGGCGAGCCGTTGGCGATGTTGCCGCCGACGGTGCCCATGTTGCGCACCTGCTCGCCGCCGATGCGGTCGACCAGCGGCCCCAAGGCCGGAATGCGCTTCGACAGCTTCTCGAAAGCCTCGGTGTAGGTTACGCCAGCGCCGATCGTTATCACACCGTCGGCCTCGGACATCGTGCGCAGGCCATCGACCCCGCCGATGAAGATCGCCGGCGAGATGTCGCGCATGTGCTTGGTGACCCACAGGCCGACATCGGTCGAACCGGCGACGACGGTAGCGCCCGGCTCCTTTTCGAGCATGGCGGCGAAATCGTCGACATCGGCCGGCACGATCAGCCGCTGCTTGCCCGATCCGATCTCGACCCTGGCGCCGTCGCGCAACGCCTTCAGCCGCGCGGTGATGTCCTTGCGCTCCACGGCCAGAGGATCCTTCGCCGCCTTGCCGTAGCTCGAAATGGCGTGCGCGGCGCGCATGATCGCCTCATAGCCGGTGCAGCGGCAGAGATTGCCCTGCAGCGCCTTTTCGATCGCCGCGTTGGAAGGATCGGGCGTCCTCATCCAGAGCGCGTAGAGCGACATGATGAAGCCGGGCGTGCAGAAGCCGCATTGCGAGCCGTGGAAATCGACCATCGCCTGCTGCACCGGGTGCAACTTCTCACCATCGCCGCGCAGATGCTCCACAGTCACAACATGGGTGCCGTCGAGCGAGCCCATGAAGCGGATGCAGGCATTGACGCTTTCGTAGACGAGACCTTCAGAGGAAAGCTTGCCGACCAGCACCGTACAGGCGCCACAGTCGCCCTCGGCGCAGCCTTCCTTGGTGCCGCGCAGCGAACGGTTGAGGCGCAGCCAGTCAAGCAGCGTCGCATCGGGCGCGACGTCTTTCAAAGCCACGTCGCTGCCGTTCAGGATGAAACGTATCGCGTTGCGGGTCTCTGCCATCTCTCAGCTCCCCCGATAGGTCGAGTAGCCATAAGGCGAAATCAAGAGCGGCACATGATAGTGGCGCTCTTCCGCCATGCCGAAGCGGATCGGCACGATATCGAGGAAAGCGGGCTGCGGCAGGCTTGTCCCTTGCCCGCGCAGATAGTCGCCGGCGGCGAAGACCAGCTCATATTCGCCGGTGCGGAAGTCGGTGCCGGCCAGCAGCGGCGCGTCACAGCGGCCGTCATCGTTGGTGGTGACGGTTTTCAGATGCGTGCGGGTTTGCCGCTCGATGCGAAAAAGCTCGATCGACAGGCCCTTTGCCGGCCTGCCGGTCGCGGTGTCGAGCACATGGGTCGTCAGGCGCCCGCCATCGGCTTTCGACGTTTCTGCCACTGGCCGCCTCCCATCTCGGTACAGTCCGACGTTTTCAAGTCAATTGTGCGCCAATTAAAGGCGATGCATAAGCCCGGGTCGAGCGGAGTGCGGCAAAAAGCACTTTCAAAAATTTTCGGGGGAATGCATGCGCACTCCTTTCGATATCTTCAACGCAACAATCGGGCAGGAGCGGCGATGCGTTACGACAGGGACATGCGCGGTTACGGGGCAAATCCGCCGGATCCCAAGTGGCCCGGCGGCGCGTATGTCGCGGTGCAGTTCGTCGTCAACTATGAAGAGGGCGGCGAGAACTGCATGCTGCATGGCGACAAGGCTTCGGAGGCGTTCCTTTCGGAGATCGTCGGGGCGGCTCCCTGGGTCGGCCAGCGCCACTGGAACATGGAATCGATCTATGAATACGGCGCCCGCGCCGGCTTCTGGCGGCTCCACCGGCTGTTCACCGAAGCGCAGGTGCCGGTGACCTGCTACGGCGTCGCCACGGCGCTGGCGCGCTCGCCCGACCAGGTCGCGGCGATGCAGGAGGCGGGCTGGGAGATCGCTTCGCACGGGTTGAAATGGATCGACTACCGCGACCATGCGCCTGAGGACGAGCGACGCGACCTCGAAGCGACGATCCGGCTGCATTACGAGGTGACCGGCGCGCGGCCAACGGGTTGGTACACCGGCCGCACGTCCGTCAACACGGTGCGGCTCGTCGCCGAGGAAGGCGGCTTCGACTACGTCTCCGACACCTATGACGACGAACTGCCCTATTGGTTCGACCGCGGTGAGCTGGAGAAGCCGCAGCTCATCATCCCTTACACGCTCGACGCCAACGACATGCGCTTTGCGACACCGCAGGGCTTCAACTCCGGCGACCAGTTCTTCGCCTATTTGAAGGACAGTTTCGACACGCTCTATGCCGAGGGCAAAGCGGGGCGGCCGCGGATGATGAATATCGGCCTGCATTGCCGGCTGGTCGGCCGTCCCGGACGGGTCGCGGCATTGAAGCGTTTCATCGACTATGTGAAATCGCATGACAAGGTGTGGCTTACGCGGCGCATCGACATCGCCAGGCACTGGCGAGAAACGCACCCTTACGAGGCGCCGGCGCTGCGCCCGTCGCGGATGGAATTTGAAGAATTCGTGCATGCCTTCGGCGGCGTGTTCGAGCATTCGCCGTGGATCGCCGAGCGCGCCTACGAATTGGAACTCGGGCCTGCGCACGACAGCGCGGGCGGCCTGCACAATGCGCTCTGCCGCATCTTCCGCGCAGCAACGGAAGCTGAACGGCTTTCTGTGCTCAACGCCCATCCGGACCTCGCCGGCAAGCTGGCCAAGGCCGAGCGCCTAACGCCGGAATCGGCAAAGGAACAAACCTCCGCCGGGCTCGACGCGCTGACCGACGAGGAGCGCGAGCTGTTCTCGAAACTGAACGCCGCCTATGTCACCACCTTCGGCTTTCCTTTCATCATCGCGGTCAAGGGCAAGACCAAGGAGGAAATCCTGGCGGAGTTCGAGGCGCGGATCGGCAACAGCCGCGGCGTCGAGCTGGAAACCGCCTGCAAACAGGTCGAACGCATAGCGCTGCTTCGACTGAAAGACATGCTCCCGCAATAACGCCAGGGACCCCCATGGATATGATCAAGACTGCCGAGCGAACCTATTACGCCCCACGTGGCGGCCATCCCGGCCAGAATGAGCTTTTGACCGGCAGGGCCGTCTTCACCGAGGCCTATGCGGTCATCCCCAGGGGCGTAATGCAGGACATCGTCACCAGTCCGCTGCCGTTCTGGGACGAGACGAGGGCCTGGATCATCGCCCGCCCACTCTCGGGCTTCGCCGAGACGTTTTCGCAATACATCGTCGAGGTCCTGCCCGGCGGCGGCAGCGAACGGCCGGAACTGGATGCCGGCGCCGAGGGCGTGCTGTTCGTCGTCGAGGGCGAGATCACGGTATCGCTAGCCGGCAAAAGACATGCGCTCGCCCCCGGCGGCTTCGCCTTCCTGCCGCCGGCGAGCGGCTGGACGGTGCGCAACGAGAGCGGCACTGCTGCCCGCTTCCACTGGATTCGCAAGGCCTACGAGGCCGTCGAAGGCATCGACGTGCCGGAAGCCTTCTTCTCGAGCGACCAGCAGGTGACGCCGAGCCCGATGCCGGGCACGGAAGGGCGCTGGGCAACGACCCGTTTCGTCGACCCGGCCGACATGCGCCATGACATGCACGTCACCATCGTCACGCTCGAACCGGGCGCGGTCATCCCCTTCGCCGAAACCCATGTCATGGAGCACGGGCTCTATGTGCTGGAAGGCAAGGCCGTCTACCGCCTCAACCAGGACTGGGTCGAGGTTGAGGCGGGCGACTTCATGTGGCTGCGCGCCTTCTGCCCGCAGGCCTGCTATGCCGGCGGCCCCGGCAACTTCCGCTATCTGCTCTACAAGGACGTCAACCGGCACGCCAGGCTCGGCGGCTATCTTGGAGGCAAGGCGCGGTGAGCCGCATCGTTGCCCGACCGCTGACCCGCGAAAACTTCGCGCCTTTCGGCGACGTCATCGACATGGGCGGCGACAACCGCTACCCGATCAATGGCGGCAAGGCGATGCGCTACCACGACCTCGCCACTGCCGAGGCGACGGGGCCGAATGCGCGGGTGCTGATCTCGATGGTGCGCGCAACGCCCTACGAGATGCCGCTGAAGCTCGCCATGGTCGAGCGCCATCCGCTCGGCAGCCAGGCTTTCATTCCGCTGTCGCCACGGCCATTCCTGGTCGTCGTCTGCCATGACACCAAGGACGGCCCGGGTGAACCGCATGCCTTTCTCGCCGGGCCCGGACAAGGCATCAACTACCGCCGCAACCTCTGGCACGGCGTGCTGACGCCGATCGGCGAGGAACAGGATTTCCTCATCGTCGACCGCGTCGGCGACGGCTCCAATCTCGAAGAGTTTCATTTCTCGCATCCTTACGAGATCCACCTTCCCTGAAAGCTTGCGATTTCCATGACCGACGTTTCGCTGATCGACCGCCTGCTCGACGTCATCGAGCATGATATCGTGCCGAAAACCGCCGACGGCGTTGCCCACGGCAACAAGCTGTTCGGCGCCGCCATTCTCAGGAAGGACGACCGGTCGCTGGTGCTGGCCGAAACCAACAACGAGATGGAAAATCCGCTGTGGCATGGCGAGGTGCACTGCCTGAAGCGTTTTTACGAGATGCCCAAGGCCGAGCGCGTCGACACCAAGGATGCGCTGTTCATAGCCACGCACGAGCCCTGCTCGCTCTGCCTGTCGGCGATAACCTGGACCGGCTTCGACAATTTCTACTACCTCTTCAGCCACGAGGATTCGCGCGACAGCTTCGCCATCCCGCACGATCTGAAGATCCTGAAAGAGGTCTTTACTCTCGATCCCGGCGGCTATAACGCCGAAAACGCCTACTGGAAAAGCTTTTCCATCCGCCGGCTGGTGCGCGCTTTGCCCGAGGTCGAGCGCAAACGGCTGGAGGCTCGCATCGGCAGGATTGCGGCGCTCTATAACGAGCTGTCAAGCGCCTACCAGGCAAGCAAGGGCGAGAATGACATTCCGCTGAACTGAACTTCTCCACCTTGAATTGCCACCTTTATGGTGGCATATAGAATTATGGAGAAGCGCAGGCCCACTTACGATCTTGAAGCGATCAAGACGACATTTGGGTCTGCCGATACGCTAGCAATCACGATATCAGCGCTGCGCGATGCCATTGGTCTCGGCTTCGATCGCACGAGTGTAGTCGAGGTGATTGGCACCATGACACAAAAGATGTTCGTCAAATCAATGACCACCTTCGCGGATCATCGGGTCTGGCAAGATGTCTACCATGTCCCAGCGCGCGACATGATCCTCTATGTGAAATTTCAGGCGGATGTCGTGACTGAATTCACGGTTGTGGCATTCAAGGAAAAATAGCCATGGCAAAAAAAGAGAGCCCTGAAACGATGACCTCCCCGGAAACAGGAGAGACGCTGACGCGCGGGGTGCGTCCATTCGCGGTGACCTACAAGGGCGAGAGCATGACGGTCGACCTGCCCGGCTACTATCCGGCTTCGGATGGCGAGAGCGTGCATGTCGGGGACGACATGATTGCCGTCGATGCGGCACTCCGCCTCCTCAAGGAGAAGGTCGATGGTGTCCCGGCGCCAGAAACCATCCGGCGCATGCGCGCAAAGCTCAAGCTGTCGCAGCGCGAGGCGGGTTCCCTGTTCAAGGTCGGCGAGAACGCCTTCGACAAATATGAAAGAGGGTTGATCGAGCCGAGCGGTCCGACCATTCAGCTGATGACGTTGCTGGAAAAGCATCCCGAATTGCTGGACGAATTGCGTTAGCAGCCCAGGTCGCATTTTTTGATGCTCCAGTCGCGATTGGCGATTGAAAGTCGCCGCGCCGCGGAGCGTTATGCGCCGCCATGAAAACCGTCACCGAATTTCCCCGCAAGGTTGTCGAATTTCCTGACATGGGCATCGTCATGCCGGACGGTTGCCGGCTGTCGGCGCGCATATGGATGCCCGAGGATGCGACCGGAAATCCGGTGCCCGCGATCCTCGAGCACCTGCCCTATCGCAAGCGCGACGGCACCATCTTCCGCGACCAGCTCACCCATCCCTATTTCGCCGGGCACGGCTACGCCTCGATCCGCGTCGATATGCGCGGCAATGGCGATTCCGAAGGGCTGATGGACGACGAATATTCCGAGCAGGAATTGCAGGACGCCTGCGATGTGATTGCCTGGGCGGCGGCGCAGCCCTGGTGCAACGGCAATGTCGGCATGATCGGCATTTCCTGGGGCGGCTTCAACTGCCTGCAGGTGGCGGCCAAGCAGCCGCCGGCGCTGAAGGCGGTGATCAGCCTGTGCTCGACCGTCGACCGCTATGCCGACGACATCCACTACAAGGGCGGCTGCCTGCTGCTCGAGAATTTCGGCTGGGCCTCGACGATGCTGTCCTATTCGTCGCGGCCGCCGGATCCGGCGATTGCCGGCGGCAACCGCTGGCGCGACCTGTGGCTCAGCCGGCTGGAGAACCAGCCTTTCCTGTTGCCGCTCTGGCTCAGCCACCAGCATCGCGACGCCTATTGGAAACGCGGCTCGATCTGCGAGGATTTTTCCGCCGTCAAGGCGGCCGTGCTGTCGATCGGCGGCTGGCACGACGGCTACCGCAACACGATCTCCAACCTCGTCGCCAGCATCCGGTCGCCGGTCAAAGGCATCGTCGGCCCGTGGATCCACAAATACCCGCATTACGCCGGACCCAATCCGGCGATCGGCTTCCTGCAGGAAGCGTTGCGCTGGTGGGACCGCTGGCTGAAGGGCGCCGAGACCGGCGTCGAGGCCGATCCCGATTACCGCGCCTATGTGATGGACAGCGTGCGGCCGGCGCGCTGGCATCCGGAGCGGCCAGGCCGCTGGGTGGCGGAGCAGACGTGGCCCTCGGCCGACATCAAGCCTGAGGCGATCGAGCTCATCCCCGACGGCGCCAAGCCCTCGATCGTCGCTTCGCCGCAGACCTGCGGATTTGCCGGCGGCGAGTATTTTCCCTTCACCTTCGGGCCGGAACTCCCGGGCGACCAGCGCCCCGACGACGCGCTGTCGGTGTGTTTCGACCAGCCAGAGCTTGGCGAGGCGATCGACATTGTCGGGGCGCCGGAGCTTGATATCCGGATTGCGTCCGACCGGCCCCAGGCTAACATCGCGGTGCGGCTGTGCGACGTGCATCCCGACGGCGCCTCGGAGCTGATCTCCTACGGCGTGCTCAACCTCACCCACCGCAATTCGCATGAATTCCCGCAAGCGCTGGTGCCGGGCGAAACAGTTTCGGCGCGCGTCGTGCTCGACCAATGCGCGTACCGGGTGCCGGCCGGGCACAAACTGCGCATCGCCGTTTCGACCGCTTACTGGCCGATGATCTGGCCCTCGCCGGAGCCGGTAAGGCTTGATCTTGCAAAGGCGACGCTGAAGCTGCCGCTGCGCCCGCTGGCGAAAGGCGACGAGGTTTCGTTCCCCGAGCCGGAAGGCGCGACTCCATGGGCAACCGAGGAAATCAGGCCGGCCAACTCGGAACGCCACATCGATCGCAATGAGAAGACCGGCGTCGTCACGCTCTCCATAACCGACGATTTCGGCGAGGTGCGCGACCTGGAGCACGGGCTCGTCCACGGCAGCATTGTCAGGGAGACATGGACGATCCACCCCGACGATCCGCTGGCGGCCACGGGCAGCACCCACTGGACGCAGACCTTTTCGCGAAATGAATGGTCGGTGCGGACCGAAACCTTCGCCGATATGCGCTCAGACGCGCAAAACTTCATCCTCAGCGCCAGAATAGAGGCCTATGAGGGCGAGAAGCTGGTTTTCGAGCGTAACTTCGAACAGACGATTCCCCGCGCCCTCGTCTGAGCGCTGGCAAGATTGGTCCAACCGCGACGTACGATTTACGCCACGGCATGTCGCATTCGGTCTTGCCTGTCGCTTTCCCTTACGGTCATTATCCCTCACAAGAAAAGAAACGACCGCAAGGTCGAACCATCAGAGTGAGGAACTTACAATGTCGAACGAACTGGACTATCTCAGCCGCCGCGTTGCGTCCGGCAAGCTCAGCCGCCGTGACTTTCTCGGCCGAGCGGCGGCGCTCGGCGTCTCCGCCACTTTCGCCAATTCGCTGCTTTCGAGTGCGGCCCGCGCCGCCGGCCCGGTCAAGGGCGGCGCGCTTAAGGCCGGCCTGGTCGGCGGTGAATCCACCAACAGCCTCGACCCGGCACTGATGATGACGCAGGTGCCGTTCGCCTTCGGCAAGTGCTGGGGCGAAATGATCGTCGAGCTGTCGCCGGAGGGCAAGCTCGAAAACCGCATCGCCGAGGAGATCGGCTCGTCCGACGACGCCAAGGTGTGGACGCTGAAGATCCGCGACGGCGTCGAATTCCACAACGGCAAGACCGTGACCGCGGAGGACGTCGCCGCGACGCTCGAGCGCCATTCCGACGAGAAGTCGAAGTCCGGCGCGCTCGGCTACATGAAGGGCATCGAGACCATCAAGGCCAGCGGCAAGGAAGTGGTGCTGACGCTGAAGGAGGCCAACGCCGACCTTCCCTATCTGCTCAGCGACTATCACCTGATCGTGCAGCCGAACGGCGGCAAGGACAAGCCCGATGCCGGCATCTCGGCCGGCCCGTACAAGATCGTCACCAACGAGCCTGGCGTGCGCCATGGCGGCGAGCGCTTCGCCAATTACTGGCAGGGTGACAAGATGGGCCATGCCGACCAGGTCGAGGTCATCGTCATCAACGACGCGACGGCGCGCACGGCAGCCCTGCAGGGCGGCCAGGTCAACATGATCAATCGCGTCGAGCCGAAGATCGTCGATCTGATCAAGCGTCTGCCAGGCGTCACCATCCGCAATCATGCCGGCCCTGGTCACTATGTCTTCATCATGCATTGCAATACGGCGCCGTTCGACAACAACGACCTCAGGATGGCGTTGAAGCTGGCTATCGACCGCGAGGAGATGCTGGACAAGATCCTGCGCGGCTACGGCTCGCTCGGCAACGACTTCCCGATCAACGCGTCCTATCCGCTGTTCAGCGAAATCGAGCAGCGCAAGTACGATCCGGACAAGGCCAAGTTCCACTACAAGAAGTCGGGCCATGACGGCACCGTGCTGCTGAGGACCTCGGACGTCGCCTTCCCGGGCGCGGTCGATGCCTCGCAGCTGTTCCAGCAGAGCGCCGCCAAGGCCGGCATCAAGATCGAGCTCAAGCGTGAGCCCGGTGACGGCTACTGGAACGAAGTCTGGAACAAGCAGCCCTTCTGCGCCTCCTACTGGGGCGGCCGCTCGACGCAGGACCAGATGTACTCGACCGCCTATCTGTCGACCGCCGACTGGAACGACACGCGGTTCAAGCGTCCGGATTTCGACAAGATGGTGCTGGCGGCGCGCGCCGAGCTCGACGAGGCCAAGCGCAAGGCGATGTACCACGACATGGCCGTCATGGTGCGCGATGAGGGCGGCCTGATCCTGCCGATGTTCAACCAGTTCATCGACGCCACCGGCGCCAAGGTCGGCGGCTGGGTCGACGATCCGCATCAGGAGCTGATGAACGGCTACGCGCTCGCGAAGTGCTGGCTCGAAGCCTGAGCTTGGCCTTGCGGATATGTCCTCACCCGTCGTGAAACTGGTGGCCCAGCGCATTGCGCTGGGCATCCTCCTCCTGCTGGCCGTTTCGGTCCTGATCTTCGCCGGCACCCAGATCTTGCCCGGCGATGTCGCGCAAGCCATTCTCGGACAATCGGCGACGCCGGAGTCGCTCGCCAATCTGCGCGAGCAACTTGGTCTCAATCAGCCGGCTTACCTACGCTATTTCCATTGGCTGGGCGGCGTGCTGACCGGCGACCTCGGTACGGCGATGTCAAGCGGCCAGGATATCGCGACGTCGATCAAGGGGCGGTTGTGGAACACGCTGTTCCTCGCCTTCTGGGCGGCGATCGTGGCCGTGCCGCTGGCAATTATCCTCGGCTTGATCGCGGTGCGCTACCGCAATGGCTGGGTCGATAAGTTGATCTCGGGACTGGCGCTCGCCTCGACATCGTTCCCCGAGTTCTTCATCGGCTATGTGCTCGTCTATTTCTTCGCCGTGAAGTACCAGATCTTCCCCGGCATCTCGACGGTCTATGAGGGCATGCCGTTCGGCGAGCGCGTGCAGGCGATCGCGCTGCCGGCGACGGCGCTGACGCTGGTGGTGCTGGCCCACATGATGCGCATGACGCGCGCCGCGATCCTGAACGTCATGCAGTCAGCCTATGTCGAGACGGCGGAACTCAAGGGGCTTTCGGCCTTCTCCGTCATCCGCAAGCACGCCTTTCCCAACGCCATTGCGCCGATCATCAACGTGGTCATGCTTAACCTGGCCTACCTGATCGTCGGCGTCGTCGTGGTCGAAGTGATCTTCGTCTACCCCGGCATGGGTCAGTATCTCGTCGACCACGTCACCAAGCGCGACGTGCCGGTGGTGCAGGCGGTCGGCCTGATCTTCGCCGCCGTCTATATCAGCCTGAACATCATCGCGGACATTGCGGCGATCGTCGCCAATCCGCGTCTCAGACATCCGAAGTGAGGGGGCGGGCATGCTCGATATCAGACGCATCCCCATCCCCGCATTGATCGGTATCGTGCTGACGGCCATGTTCGTGCTGGCCGCGGTCTTCGCGCCGTGGATCGCGCCGCACGGCAATGGCGAGATCGTCGGTGACGTCTGGGAGCCGATGTCGGCAACGCATTGGCTGGGCACCGACAATCTCGGCCGCGATTTGTTGTCGCGTATGATCTATGGCGCCCGCATCACCTTGTTCATCGCGGTGCTGGCGACCGCGCTGTCCTTCTCGCTCGGCGCCATCCTCGGCTTCTCGGCGGCAGTGTTCGGCGGCTGGTTCGACACGCTGTTGTCGCGCCTCGTCGATCTCCTGATGTCGATCCCGACGCTGATCATGGGCCTTGTCGTGCTCTCGGTGCTGCCAACCAATCTGGTGACTCTGATCCTGGTCATGGGCGTTCTCGACTCGACCCGCGTCTATCGCCTGTCGCGCGCGGTTGCCGTCGACATCAACGTCATGGATTACGTCGAGGCGGCGAAGCTGCGCGGCGAAGGCGAAGGCTGGATCATCTTCCGCGAGATCCTGCCGAATGCGCTGTCGCCGCTGGTTTCCGAGCTCGGCCTGCGCTTCATCTATGCGGTGCTGTTCCTGTCGACGCTATCCTTCCTCGGTCTCGGCGTGCAACCGCCGGACGCCGACTGGGGCGGCATGGTCAAGGAGAACAAGGACGGCATCGTCTTCGGCATAGCAGCCGCACTGATCCCGGCGGCGGCGATCGCAATGCTGGCAATCTCGGTCAATCTGGTCGCCGACTGGGTGCTCAACCGCACGACCAGCCTGAAGGGAGGGCGTGGGTGATGGCTGACAGCAAAGCAAAATCCGGCCTGCTGCTCGACATCCGCAATCTGCGCATCGAGGCGACGGTGTTCCCGCCTGGCGAGGCGCCGAGGAACATTGTGCTCGTCCACGACGTCTCGCTGACGCTGGAGAAGGGCAAGGTGCTCGGCCTGATCGGCGAGTCCGGCGCCGGCAAATCGACTATCGGCCTGTCGTCGATGGGCTATGGCCGCGGTGGCGTACGCATCACCGGCGGCGAGGTGATCCTCAACGGCCGCGACATCCTCAAAGGTGGCAAGGAAGGGTTCCGCAGGCTGCGCGGCCGCGAGGTCTGCTATGTCGCGCAATCGGCGGCGGCGGCCTTCAACCCGGCGCACAGACTGATGGACCAGGTGGTGGAAGCCACGCTGCTGCACGGCACGGCGACACGCGCCGAAGCCGAGAAACGCGCCATCGCGCTGTTCAAGAAGCTCAGCCTGCCCAATCCCGAAACCATTGGCGAGCGCTTCCCGCACCAGGTGTCGGGCGGCCAGCTGCAGCGGGTGATGACGGCGATGGCGCTCTGTTCCGAGCCCGACCTTATCGTCTTCGACGAGCCGACCACGGCGCTCGACGTGACGACGCAGATCGACGTGCTTGCAGCGATCAAGGATGCTATCCGCGACACGCATGTGGCGGCTTTGTACATCACCCATGACCTCGCCGTCGTCGCCCAGGTGTCGGACGAGATCATGGTGCTGCGCCACGGCCGGCTGGTCGAATGGGGCGGCACAAGGCAGATCATCAAGGAGCCGCGCCAGGAATACACCAACGCGCTTGTGTCGGTGCACGAGATCGAGCATGCCGAACAGAAACCCGGCACGACACCATTCCTGTCGGTCAAGAACGTCACCGCCGCCTATGGCCGCAGCCACATCAAGGTGCTGAAGAACGTCTCGGTCGACATCTATCCCGGCCAGACGCTGGCTGTCGTCGGCGAGTCCGGCTCCGGCAAGTCGACGCTGGCGCGCGCCATAACCGGGCTTTTGCCGCCGGAGGAAGGGACGGTCACTTTCGATGGGCGACCGCTTGCCAACAGGCTTGCCGACCGGCCGAAGGAGGATCTGCGCCAGTTGCAGATGATCTACCAGATGGCCGACGTGGCGATGAACCCGCGCCAGACCGTCGGCACCATCATCGGCCGGCCGCTGGAATTCTATTTCGGCATACGCGGCCGCGAGCGCGACAAGCGGGTCGCCGAACTGCTCGACAAGATCGAGATGGGCAAGGGCTTTTCCGACCGCTACCCGGCCGAATTGTCCGGCGGCCAGAAGCAGCGCGTCTGCATCGCCCGCTCGCTTGCCGCCAAGCCGAAGCTGATCATCTGCGACGAGGTGACCTCGGCGCTCGACCCGCTGGTGGCGAACGGCATCCTGAAGCTTTTGCTCGAGCTGCAGAAAGAGGAGAGCGTCGCCTACCTATTCATCACTCATGACCTGGCGACGGTGAAGTCGATCGCCGATTCGATCGCGGTGATGTATCGCGGCGAAGTGGTGCGCTACGGCGCCAAGAGCAAGGTGCTGACGCCACCCTTCGACGCCTATACGGATCTGCTTTTGTCCTCCGTGCCCGAGATGGAGATCGGCTGGCTGGAGAAGGCGATCAAGGGCCGGCGCATGGCGAGCGCCGGCAACTAATGCATGTCGCCCAGAAGTGTGCAGCGGTTCTGGGACAACGACATGCATCTAAACAAAGACCTAAAGCACGTCGCCTGAATCCGTTTCAGCGTGACGCGCTTTAAGCTGGCTTCCTCTTCTCTCCGCATCGACGGGTTTGGCCGGCCAAGCCCTCGATGCTGATCTCTCCCGCAAGACCGCATGGAACCGCCGTGGCGCTCAAATCCAAACTGTTGCTCATCATCCTCGACGGCGTGCCTTACCGGAACTGGCGCCGGCTGATGGGCAATCTCGAAGGCTGGGCGCAGTCCGGCGAGGCGCAGGTTTGGAAGATGCGCTCGGTGCTGCCGTCGACCTCGGCCTGCTGCTACGCCTCGATCCACACCGGGGTCGCGCCGCAGGTGCACGGCATCCTTTCCAACGAGAACCGCTTTCGCGTCACGCAGCCGGATATCTTCTCGGAAGTGAGCAAGGCCGGCGGCAAGACGGGTGCCGTGACCCATTCCTACTGGTCGGAATTCTTCCGCAGCTTCCCGTTCGAGCTTGTCGAGGACATGGAGTTCGACGAGCCCGGCGGGCCGATCACGCATGGCCGCTTCCACACCATGACCGGCTACAATCTCAAGAACCAGATGACGCCGAGCGACGTCGACCTGTTCGCGACGCTGACCATGCTGACGAAGCGCCACGGCATCGACTACGGCATCCTGCACACCTGCACGCTGGATTCGATGGGCCATCGCTTCGGCCATGACTGCCACGAGATGGATCATGCCTGCTACGCCATGGATGCGATGCTCGCCGCCTTCCTGCCTTTGTGGCGCCAGGCGGGCTATGAGGTGATGGTGACGGCCGACCATGGCCAGACGGACCGCGGCCACCATGGCGGCCATAACGACGAGATGCAGGATTTCGCGCTGTATTATTTCGGACCTGCGAAGGGCCCCGAGGCCGACGCGCTGCTCGACCAGCTGCAGCTGGCGCCGACGGTGCTGAGCCGGCTTGGGGTGGCGATACCCGAGACGATGAAGGCGAAGGTGTTTTTGGGGTGAGTACGGCCTTGCCTTCTCCCCTTGTGGGAGAAGGTGGATCGGCGCGTTAGCGCCGAGACGGATGAGGGGTGTTCCAGCGGAGTGAGACGCTGGCATTCCCTGGAGCACCCCTCATCCGTCGCCTTCAGCGACACCTTCTCCCACAAGGGGAGAAGGGAGAGCCTACTGGCAACCTCCCCGCTCTTCGGTTAGCTTCCGAAAATTCCTTGGCGGAGGATGAACCTTTTTGGACCGATCAGCGACAGAGCTACGAGGAGCCAGGCGGCTCGACCGGCCATGAATGCGGCGACGGAAACCGATCGCGCGCTTGTAGACCGGGTCGCGAAAGGCGACAGGGCCGCCGTTCGGCTCCTGTTCATGCGTCACCACGCGCGGATCTACCGCTTCGTGGCGCGCCAGACGGGATCGGAATTGATGGCCGACGATATCGCAAACGAGGTCTTTCTGGAGCTGTGGAAGCAGGCGCCCAGCTTCGAGGGACGCTCTGAAGTTTCCACGTGGCTGCTCGGCATCGCCCGCTTCAAAGCGCTGTCCTCGCTGCGCAAGAAGAAGGAAGACTGGATCGACGACGACGACGCGGCGCAAGTTCCCGACGGCGCCGACACGCCGGAAGTCGTGACCATGAAGGAGGACAAGGCCGCTGCCTTGCGCCGCTTTATCGATGCCTTGGCGGAGGAACACCGCACGGTGATCGACCTTGCCTACTACCACGGGCAATCGGTGACCGAGATCGGCGAAGTGCTCGGCATTCCGGTCGCGACCGTCAAGACCAGGATGTTCTACGCCCGCAAGAAACTCGGTGAAGCCCTCAAGGCCGCCGGTTACGACAGGGGGTGGCCATGAGCGCCGCTGAAAAGATGTCGCGCCGCGACGAGATGGAAACGCTGCTGCCGTTCTACCTGAACGGCTCGCTGGAAGGCGCCGAGCTGGAGGCCGTCGAGGAATGGCTGGCCACCGATCCTGCGGCGCTTGCCGCGCTTAGCGAAGCGGAGGCCGAGTTCTCCGGCACCGCCGCCGCCAACGAGGCGATCCGGCCGCCTGCCGACGCGCTCTCGCGCTTTGCCAAGGCGCTCGACGCCGAAGCGGGCCCGGCGCGCGCGCCGGCCGGCCGGTCTTGGCTTGCCAGCCTGTTCGGCCGGGTGACGGCGATGCCAGCCGGCGTCGCATGGGCGGCGGCCGCGGCGCTGCTTGCGCTCGTCGTGGTGCAGTCCTTCGAACAGCCGGGCGGCAAGGGCAACGATTTCGAGGTGGCCGGCGCCCAGGACGATCTGGCGAAGCTGCCTTTCGCGCTGGTCAAGTTCAAGCCTGACGCCAAGATGGCCGACATCGCCGCCTTCCTCGGCCAGAACGGATTGAAGATCGCCGGCGGCCCGACCGCGGACGGCGTTTTCCACCTGACGATCCCGGCCAGCACAGCGGCCGACTATGACAGGCTTGTCGGCCTTATTGCCGCCCAGCCTTTCGCGGACACTGTGATGCAGGGAAGGAAACCGGTCGATGGCGGCTAAGGCGGCCATTCTTCACGCGGCAATCCTCGCGGCGGCCTTTGTCGCCGCGCCTGCGTTTGCGCAGACCAATGACCCCAACCTGACACAAAAACAGGTCGACTGCCTGGACCGCACAAAGGCGGCCGGAGCCGGCTGCGACAAGGACGGCGGCGCCAAGAATGGCGGCGGAACGCCGGGCACAGGCACGACCACGGGCGGCGCGGTGTTCCTGCCGGCGCTGATCGTCGATTTGTTCCCCAATCCGCCGGCGGGTGCCGCCCCGCAAACGCCGGCGCCCTCGAATGGAACATCGTCAGCGAACGGTTCCGCCAATACACCTGCACCCGCGCCGGCGCCGAGCGGCCCCGTGACGGCGCCTCAAGGTCTCAACCTGGCCGAACCGCCGCGCGCGATCACGGGTGAATTCGTGCCCGACGAGGTGCTGGTGACGGTGGACGGCGATGCCGGCGTTGTCCAGCAGATCGCCAATTCCTTCGGCCTGCAGGTTCGCTCGCAGCGCCAGTCGCTTCTGCTCGGCACCACTTTGGTGCGCTTCGGGATCACCGACGGGCGTCCGGTCGGCGTGGTGCTGGCGCAATTGGCAGCCGATGGCCGCACGCAGCGGCGCGAACCCAACCATATCTATTCGCTGCAGCAGGCGGCCGGCATCGTGAACTACGCGTTCGAGCGCATCGCGCTCGATTCGACGCAGGCGAGCGGCGAGAATGTGCGTGTCGCGGTCATCGACACCGGCATCGACGACACCAATCCGGCTCTCGCCGGCGTCATCGCCGGGCAATATGACGCCATGCCGAACGTGCCGATCGACAAGCGCGACCACGGCACCTCGGTCGACGGGCTGATCGCCGGCGTCGGCCCGCTGGAAGGCATGGCGCCGGGCGCCAGGATCTATCACGCACGCGCCTTCGAAGGCGGCAAGTCGACGATGGACGTCATCCTCTCGGCGCTCGACTGGGCTGCGGAGCAGAACGTTCGCATCATCAATATGAGCTTCGTCGGCCCGAAGAACGACCTGCTCGGCACCGCCTGCCGAAATGCGCGGGCGCTCGGCATCGTGCTGGTCGCGGCCGCCGGCAACAACGGCCCGAAGGCGCCCTATGGCTATCCGGCCGCCTTCGACGGCGTCATCGCCGTGACCGCCACCGACGCCAAGGACGGGCTGATGCCGCAGGCCAATCGCGGCGCCTACGTCTTCATCTCGGCGCCGGGCGTCGAGATGGTGGCGCCGAGCGGCGCCGGCTCCGACGTGGTGACCGGCACCTCGTTCGCGGCAGCGATCGTTTCTGGCGCCATCGCCAACCTCATCCATGCCGCGCCGGACCGCGCGGCCGACGACATCGAGAAGGCGCTGGCGGCCACGGCCAGGGATCTTGGCCCCAAGGGACGGGACAATGACTTTGGTTATGGGCTGCTGGATATCAAGGCAGCCGGGGCGACGAAGGAGTGAGTCCAGGCAGTCGGCTTCAAAATGCCGGGATGGGAGCAACCAGTCGCCCCTTTAAAGAGCCGGACCTAGCCGGACAGGACTTCCATCATAGAAGCGCGACAGCCGAAAGCGGCTGAGATCGTGCCCGGGTTCATGTCCCTGGATCATGTCGGAGACGACGCGGCCTATGCCAGGCCCGATGCCGAAGCCGTGGCCGCTCATTCCCGTCGCGACGAAAAGACCGCCGACCGCCGCCACGCGATCGACGACGGGGACGACGTCGGGCATCGCGTCGATCATGCCGCCCCAGCCGGCATTTAGGCGAACCGTCTCGAATTGCGGAAAAAGACGTTTGAACCTGCGTTCTATCGAACGCAGACGGGCCGGTTCAGGAGCTGGGCTGAGCACTCGCATTCTCTCAAAAGGGCTCCGCGAATCCGGCGCCCAATCGCGCGGGGTCGACCATGCATCGGGGTAGCCTGATGGCGCGAGCAGGAAATAGCGTGTTCCCAGCGGATTGTCCCTGAGGGCGGGAAGATATTTGGTGGCGTGCCGGAAGGCGTCAGGTCCCAGGTAATGCAGATGGCTACCGCCTGCGGCGAGCGTGTAGCCGCCATCCTGCCGGCGCCTGAAAGCGATGCGTTCGTCAGTCGCCGCACCTGCATAGATTTCAGGCAGGGGTTCCGTTGCGGCTACGGTTACCCTGACGCTGAGTTGGGGGATGGAGACGCCATGTCTGCGCAAGAACAGGGACGACCACGCGCCACCCGCGACCAATACGCTGGAGGTCTCGATGTATCCCGCCTCGGTCCACACGCCCTTGATTTTGCCACCTGAGATTTCGAGGGTTCTCGCTGCGCAATTCTCCACGATTTTGACGCCTTTTCGCACGGCAAGCCGGGCAAGTGCCGGCACCGCCAGCCAAGGCTCCGCGCGCATGTCGGAGGGCGTCGTCATCGCGCCCTTGAACCTGCGCGACATACCTTTGATGAGCTTCGCGGTTTCGTCTCCGTCCAGGAGGCGCGTGTCGAGCTGATGGGTCGAGGCGATCTTCATGAACGTTTCGAAGCCGGCCATGTCCTTGTCGGAGTTCGCCAGGTAGGTTACGCCCGTTTGGTTCAGCCCGATGTCTTCGCCACATTCCTCAGCCAGTTGCCGCCACAGGCGAATAGCCTCGATGACGATCGGCAGTTCATCCGCGTCTCGTCCCTGTTTTCTGATCCACCCCCAATTTCGGGAGGACTGTTCGGCCGCAACGCGGCCTTTTTCCAGCAGCGTCACCGGAATGTTTCGGGCCGCAAGAAAAAGGGCCGTCGTTACGCCGATAACACCGCCACCAACGATCACCACCTCCGAAGTCTTCGGCGGCGGCCCAGGGTACTGGATTGGATCCGCTGCGGTGAACGGGAATGTCGGCAATGGTGCACTCTGAAGAGCTGGTTGACGGTCTGGCTTACCGGTTGTCACCGTCCGACATCAGGAGCAGCCGAAGGCGGACCGTTGTCCCACGGACAGCAAGGATGCCCGGGAGGAGGTGGTGGGGGAAGCTGTTGGATCGTGACCTACCCCGGCGCCCCAGCTACTGACCCCCTGACCACCAGATCGACAGGCCAGACCTCGCCTCGCGCCCCCTCTTCCAACCCCGAAATCCGCGCCGCGAGCCGTTCTGCGACGCGGGCGCCGGCGAGGCGGATCGAGGAGCGTGTCGTCGACAGCGGCACCGGGAAATTCTCCGGCCGCAGCCAGGGGAAGACGTCGTCATGCGCGACCAGCGACAGGTCGCCCGGGATGGTCAGGCCGAGATCGCGCACGGCGCGCACGACGCCCAGCGCCATGATCAGGCTCGAGCAGACGATCGCCGTCGGCGGCTCGCTGTCCTCGAGCAGGCGACGGGCGGCGCGATAGCCGTTCTCCTCGGTCATGGTGGCCGAGCGGATATGACGCTCGCCGAGCGCCAGCCCGCTCGCGGCAAGCGCACGACGCATGCCGCGCTCGCGGTGGATGGCGAAGGTCTCGCGGTCGTTGCCGTTGATCAGCGCCAGGCGCTTGTGGCCGAGCTGGACCAGAAGCCGCGCCGCTTCGTGGAAGGCGCCCTCATTGTCGATGTCGAGATAGGGGTAGTCGAAATCGAAGCCCTCGCTGCGGCCATGGACGATGAAGGGAATGCCCAGCGTGTTGACCAGCGCCAGCCGCTTGTCGGCCGGACGCGGCGAGGAAAGGTAGACGGCGTCGACCTGCCGGTTGGCGACGATGCGCCGGTAGGTCGTCTCCTCGTCGTCGGCATCGGCGGGCGAAAGCACGAGGTCGAGCTCATGCGAACGGGCATAGTCGCCGAGGCCGGAGAGGAACTCGACGAAATGCGGATCGATGTCGACGGCCGCGCCCGTCGGCAACACATAGCCGATCATGCCCGACTTGCCGGTGGCGAGGCGGCGCGCGCTGGGGTTCGGCCGGTAGCCGTGCCGCTTGGCGGCATCCATCACCCGGCGCCGGGTTTCCTCGCTGACCTCGGGATAGCCGTTCAGCGCCCGGCTCACGGTGGTCTGCGAGAGCGACAGCATATGCGAGAGTTGCTTGAGGTTCATCGGAGGCCTCCAGCCTCAAAGCGCTTTCAATTCGAATCGATCCGATGATTGTTGACGAAATCGCCAAGTCTGATGAGCTTAGAGGTCGACCGGCGCGGTTTGAAGCAAAATTGCTGCTGCAGCGCCAAAAAACCATGCTGCAGCGCACTTTCCTTGTCTAATCCTTCAGGATTTAAATCGATTGATGAACTCACCCCTTGACTTCCAGATGATTCAATGGCGAGATCAGAATAGCCAAAGCGCTTTGGAAGTCTCTTCGAAAGGTTGCGGTTATCCTTTCGCTGAGTCACAGTTCCGCGGGCGTCGGCGGACGAAATGGAGGTTTCGTCCTGTTTGTGACCATTGGGAGGACTTGCGATGAAGAAAATGCTTCTCTTGGGCGCGGCGTTCGCGGCGCTCACCCTCAGCCTGCCGGCGCAAGCCGATTTGAAGTTCAAGCCGGGCGAGGACCCGAAGTTTCACTGGGCGAACTACGACGACCTCAAGAAGGTCGACCTCAAGGGCGAGACGCTGACGATCTTCGGACCGTGGCGCGGCGAGGACGAGACGCTTGTTCGTTCCGTTCTCGACTATTTCCAGGAAGCGACTGGCGCGGAGGTGAAATATTCCTCGTCCGAAAACTATGAGCAGCAGATCGTCATCGACACCCAGGCCGGCAGCCCGCCTAACATCGCCGTCCTGCCGCAGCCCGGCCTCATCCAGGATCTTGCTTCCAAGGGCGTGCTGACCCCGCTCGGCGACGACGTCGCCGCCTGGATCAAGGAAAACTACGCCGCCGGCGATTCCTGGGCCAAGCTCGGCACCTATAATGGCAAGGACGGCAAGCCCGGCTTCTACGCCTTCCCCTACAAGATCGACGTGAAGGGGCTGGTCTGGTACTCGCCCGACAATTTCGACGAGGCCGGCTACAAGGTGCCGAAGACCCAGGAAGAGCTCGCCGATCTTGAAAAGAAGATCGTCGCCGACGGCGGCAAGCCCTGGTGTATCGGGCTCGGCTCGGGCGGCGCAACCGGCTGGCCTGCGACCGACTGGGTCGAGGACATCATGCTGCGCACGCAGCCGCCGGAAGTCTACGACAAGTGGGTGAAGAACGAGATCCCGTTCACCGACCCGGCGGTGGTCAACGCCATCGACATCTTCGGCAAGATCGCCACTGACGACAAGATGGTGGACGGCGGCGCCAAAGCGGTCGCGGCGACCGACTTCCGCGACAGCCCGAAGGGCCTCTTCACCGTGCCGCCCAAGTGCTACATGCACCATCAGGCCTCGTTCATCCCCTCCTTCTTCCCCGAGAACGTGAAGCTCGGCCAGGATGCGGACTTCTTCCCCTACCCGGCTTACGCCTCCAAGCCGGAACTGGGCACGCCGCTGGAAGTGGCCGGGACGCTGGTGATGATCACCAAGGACTCCAAGGCCTCGCGTGAGTTCATCAAGTTCCTGGAAATGCCGCTCGCGCATGAATTGTGGATGGCGCAGAAGAGCTTCGTCACCCCGTTCAAGGGGGCCAACAAGGACGCCTATGGCAGCGACGCGCTGAAGAAGCAGGGCGAGATCCTCGTCGGGGCCACGACCGTCCGGTTCGACGGCTCCGACCTGATGCCGGGCAAGGTTGGCGCGGGCTCGTTCTGGACCGGCATGATCGATCTGGTCGGTGGCAAGTCCGCGCAGGACGTCGCCGACGGCATCCAGAAAAGCTGGGATGCAATCAAGTAAGCATCCGGCAAACGGGCCGCGCGCGGCCCGCGTTTGGACGCAATTCCGGGCGGAGGCTATAGCGAAGTCGCCGAGCCTTTTCTTGGAATTGCCCTGATATCCTCCTCATCCTCCTACTGGATCCGGGCTACGGCCCGGGTCCGACCGGCGGTCCACGCCGGAAGCCTCCGCGTTTCGAATAACCGAAAGTCGGTGCATCCGGTCGTCAGCCTTGCCTGACCGGTCATGCGCAGGGAGAGGGACCCATGGCGACTCAGATTTTCTCGGCCATATTCGTCATCATCATCGGCGTCGGCGGCTGTGTCGCCTATTTCTGGGGCGCCAACAAACTGCTCGATCTTGTCTTTCCGTCGCGCGGCGTCTCCGGCGCGGCCGCCGTCGACAACCTCCGCCGACAGGGACTGGTGCGGCCGTGGCTGTTCGTCGGCCCGGCGATGATTATCCTCACCATCTATCTGATCTATCCCGTGATCGAGACGCTGAGGCTCTCCTTCCTCGATCGCGGCGGCGCGAATTTCGTCGGACTGGCCAACTACGAATGGGCGTTCGGCGATCACGATTTCCGCAACTCGATCCTGAACAATGTTCTTTGGCTGGCGGTGGTGCCGGCGGCCTGCACCTTCCTCGGGCTGATCATTGCCGTGCTCACCGACAAGATCTGGTGGGGCACGATCGCCAAGAGCCTGATCTTCCTGCCCCTGGCCATCTCCTTCGTCGGCGCCAGCGTGATCTGGAAGTTCATCTACGAGTATCGCGGCGAGGGCCAGGTACAGATCGGCCTGCTCAACGCCATCATCCAGTATTTCGGCGGCCAGCCGCAGGTGTGGATATCGCTGCCGTTCTGGAACAATTTCTTCCTGATGATCATCCTGATCTGGATCCAGACCGGCTTTGCCATGGTGATCCTGTCGTCGGCGCTGCGCGGTATTCCGGAAGAGACGCTGGAAGCGGCGGTCATCGACGGCGCCAACCCGTTCCAGATCTTCTGGAAGATCATGGTGCCGCAAATCTGGGGCACGATCGCCGTTGTCTGGACCACCATCACCATCCTGGTGCTGAAGGTGTTCGACATCGTGCTGACCATGACCAACGGCCAATGGAACAGCCAGGTGCTCGCCAACCTGATGTTCGACTGGATGTTCCGCGGCGGCGGCGATTTCGGCCGCGGGGCGACAATCGCAATCATCATCATGATCGCGGTCATCCCGATCATGATCTGGAACATCCGCCAGGCCAACAAAGAGACGGGAGGGCATTGAGATGGCTGCGACCCGCGGAAAGTCCTTCGCCGGCCGGTTCGGCGTCCATATCGCCGTGCTCGTCTTTGTGGTGATCTGGACCATCCCGACGCTCGGCATTCTCGTCTCATCGCTGCGCGACAAGGACCAGATCGTCGCGTCGGGCTGGTGGAATTCCTTCGCCAGTTCCAGCCAAACCGAGGCTGGGCGGCTGCCGGCCGCCTCGGCGCAGGTGCAGAAGGACGGCAAGTATGTCATCGAAGGCAACATCTTCGGCGATGGCGCCAAGCGCGACATAAGCGCCTTCGGCTTCAAGGCGGCGACACCGACACAATACAAGGCCGGCACAGCGGCCGATCTTGGCGACGGCGTCACCTTGCAGGTGAATGCGGATGGCGGCTTCGTGCTCGCCTCGCCGAAGGCCTTCGAGGGCGATCGCGGCCAACGCGTCTATTTCGCCTCCTCCGCGCCGCCGAAATTCACCTCGGAGAACTACAACGCCGTGCTGTTTTCCGAAGGCATCGGCCGCTCGTTCATGAACTCGCTGACGGTGACCATCCCGGCAACGATCATCCCCATACTGATCGCGGCCTTCGCGGCCTATGCATTGGCCTGGATGCGCTTTCCGGGTCGGGCGCTGTTGATTGCCGTCATCATCGGCCTGCTGGTCGTGCCGCTGCAGATGTCGCTGATCCCGCTGCTCAAGCTCTACAATGGCGTCGGCACCTTCTTCGGCGTGCCGTCCAAGACCTATCTCGGCATCTGGCTGGCGCATACCGGCTTCGGCCTGCCTTTCGCCATCTACCTGCTCAGGAGCTACATTGCCGGCCTGCCGCGCGAGATCATGGAATCGGCGCGCATCGACGGCGCCAGCGACTTCGAGATCTTCGTCAAGATCGTGCTGCCGCTGTCCTTCCCGGTGCTTGCCTCCTTCGCCATCTTCCAGTTCCTGTGGGTATGGAACGATCTCCTGGTGGCGATGGTTTTCCTCGGTACGGCACCCGATCAGATCGTGCTGACGGCCAAGCTCAACGCGCTGCTCGGCTCGCGCGGCGGCAACTGGGAGATCCTGACGACATCGGCATTCATCACCATCATCGTGCCGCTGGCCGTGTTCTTCTCGCTGCAGCGCTATTTCGTCCGCGGGCTGCTTGCCGGCTCGGTGAAAGGAGGTTGAAGACATGCAAACGGCTTTGAAGGCGACTTCGAGACCAGACCCCGCCGTCGACCGCGACTGGTGGCGGGGCGCGGTGATCTACCAGATCTATCCGCGCTCCTACCAGGACTCGAACGACGACGGCATCGGCGACCTGAAAGGCATCGTGCGGCGCCTGCCCTACATCGCCTCGCTCGGCGTCGACGCCATCTGGATCTCGCCCTTCTTCAAGTCGCCGATGAAGGATTTCGGCTACGACGTGTCTGATTATTGCGACGTCGACCCGATGTTCGGCACGCTGGCCGATTTCGACGCGCTGGTGGCGGAAGCCCATCGGCTGGGCCTCAAGGTGATGATCGACGAGGTGCTGTCGCACACCGCCGACATCCACCCCTGGTTCAAGGAAAGCCGCTCGAGCCGCGGCAATCCGAAAGCCGACTGGTATGTGTGGGCCGACGCCAAGCCCGACGGCACGCCGCCCAACAACTGGCTGTCGATCTTCGGCGGCTCGGCCTGGCAGTGGGACACCAGCCGCCAGCAATACTACATGCACAATTTCCTGGCCGAGCAGCCCGACCTCAACTTCCACAACGCAGAAGTCCAGGACGCGCTGCTCGACATCACCCGCTTCTGGCTTGAGCGCGGCGTCGACGGCTTCCGCCTCGACACGATCAATTTCTACTTCCACAGCCGGGGGCTGGAGGACAATCCGCCACTGCCGCCGGAACAGCGCAACGACCAGACCGCGCCCGCGGTCAATCCCTACAACTACCAGGACCATATCTACGACAAGAGCCGGCCGGAGAACCTCGGCTTCCTTGAGCGTTTTCGCGCGCTGCTCGACGAATATCCGGCGCAGGCTGCCGTCGGCGAGGTCGGCGATTCACAACGCGGCCTTGAAGTGGTCGCCGCCTACACCGCCGACGGCAAGCGCGTGCATATGTGCTATTCCTTCGACTTCCTGGCGCCGGAGAAGATCAGCGCCGCGAAAGCGCGCGCGGTGCTGGAGGCTTTCGGCACGGTCGCCAGCGACGGCTGGTCGTGCTGGGCGTTCTCCAACCATGACGTGATGCGCGTGGCCTCGCGCTGGGCCGCCAACGAGGCCGATCCGACCGCCTATCTCAAGGTGATCTCGGCGCTGTTGATGTCGCTGCGCGGCTCGGTCTGCATCTATCAAGGCGAAGAGCTCGGCCTTGGCGAGGCGGAGCTGAAATTCGAAGACCTGCAAGACCCCTACGGCATCCGCTTCTGGCCGGAATTCAAGGGCCGCGACGGCTGCCGCACGCCGATGGTGTGGGAAGCCGCGGCCAAGAATGGAGGCTTCTCGACCGCCAAACCCTGGCTGCCGGTGCCAGGCAAGCACCTTTCGCAAGCCGTCAATGTGCAACAGGGCGATGCAAGCTCGCTGCTCGAGCATTACCGTCGCTTCCTCGCCTTCCGGCGCCAGCATCCGGCGCTGGCCAAGGGCGACATCGACTTTATCGAAAGCGATGGCGACACCGTCGCCTTCACTCGCCGCGAGGGCAACGAGCGGATCGTCTGCGCTTTCAATCTCGGCAGCAAGCCCGCCGTGGTCAATCTTGGCCAAGGCGCGCTGCAACCCTTGCCCGGACATGGCTTTTCGGGACAGACTGGCAGCGGGCCGGTCCGCCTCGGCGGATACGGCGCCTGGTTCGGGCGCATCGACTGAACTTGCAGACAGATTTTAACGGGAGGAGAAAATCATGGCCGATGTCACGCTCAACCAGGTGAAGAAATCATACGGCAACCTCAACATTCTCCATGGCATCGACCTCGACATCAAATCGGGCGAATTCATCGTCTTCGTCGGGCCGTCGGGTTGCGGCAAGTCGACCTTGCTACGGTCGATCGCCGGTCTTGAGGAGATCACCTCGGGCGAGCTGAAGATCGACGGCGAGGTGGTGAACGACGTGCCGCCGTCGAAGCGGGGCATCGCCATGGTGTTCCAGTCCTATGCGCTCTATCCGCATATGACGGTCTACGACAACATGGCCTTCTCGATGAAGATCGGCAAGGAAAGCAAGGCGGAGATCGACAAGCGGGTGCGGCAGGCGGCCGAAATCCTGCAGCTGACCAAATATCTCGACCGCCTGCCCAAGGCGATGTCGGGCGGCCAGCGCCAGCGCGTCGCCATCGGCCGCGCCATCGTGCGCAACCCGAAAGTGTTCCTGTTCGACGAGCCGCTGTCGAACCTCGACGCAGCACTTCGCGTCGCCACCCGCATCGAGATCGCCAAGCTCAAGGAATCGATGCCGAACACGACGATGATCTACGTCACGCACGACCAGGTCGAGGCGATGACGCTGGCGGACCGCATCGTAGTGCTGAAGGAAGGCGTCGTCGAACAGGTCGGCACGCCGATGGAGCTGTACAAACGGCCCGGGAACCTGTTTGTGGCCCAGTTCATCGGCTCGCCGGCCATGAACATATTGCCGGCCAAGATCGAGAAGGCCGGCAACCCAACCGTGGTCTCCCATGTCGGCGGCCGCAAGGCGACGGTGCCGATCGCGACGCCGGCTTCGGCAAACGGTGCCGCGGTCAGCTTTGGCGTGCGGCCGGAGGATCTCGCGATAGCGACCGGCGCGGACTATCTGTTCGAAGGCAAGGTGGACTATATCGAGCAGCTCGGCGAGGTTCAGCTCGTCTATGTCGATATCGGCCGCACCGACCTGCCGCTGGTGACCAAGCTGCCAGGCAATGTCGAGGTCAAGCGCGGCGAAACGCTGCGGCTCAACGCCGGCGCCGGCGATCTGCACATCTTCGACACGGACGGCCACTCCTTCACGCTGCATCGCGAGGAAGCGAAGGCGGCCTGAGCGCGCAAAGCCCCTGCCGCAGCGGAAGAAGCGGCGGCCATGGCCGCCGCTTCTATTTTAATCGCAGTCGGCTGTTAACGGTTGCCGAAGTGGTCGCGGTCGGCACCCTGCGGAGCCGACTTCTGCACGTCACGCGACGAGTTCAGCAGCTTGTAAACCGTCGAGTCGTCGCGGATCGACGAGGTGCGCGTGGTGTCGACGGCCGGAGCCGGCTGGTTGACGCCGCTGTTGTTGTAATTGTCGCTGCCCGCAAAAGCAGCCGTAGAAACGGCCATCAGGGCCGCGGTGGCAAGAAGGATCTTCTTCATTTTCAGTACTCCTGAATTTCCTGTCGGGCCAAGACGGCGGGCGCACCCGCCGCCGGTCCGGAATCGGCTGTTAGTTGTTGCCGAAGAGGTTGTGGTCGGCGCCCGTCTTAACGGGGTTCTGCGCGGCCGGCTCCGCCTTGCGGACCGAGGCAGTATAGGACGAGTCGACCGAAGCGGCCGCCTGGTTGCCTTCATTCCGGTTGTAATGGTCGCTACCAGCAAAGGCGTTGCCGGAAATTGCCAGAAGGGCCGCGGCAGCGAGAACAATCTTTTTCATTTTTGCTACTCCAGTATTTTTATTCAGTCCGTCTAGCGGCGTGTCTTGGGAATGAAATCGCGTCGTTCGGACAGCGCTGATTTGGGTGAGCCGACCGCTGGATTCCAATCACGAAGTTTTTCCGGCTGGACCATGAATCCACACCTTGAAATTGTCATAAGCATGCCTATCATTATATTTTTCTCTTTTTGATTCAATAAGTTATGTGAATTGGCCGCTTGGCTCACCGAGTGTGTCATAGCGACAGCGTTCACCCCGTCTTGCACGCACCGTCAACGAAAACGAACCGTTCGGTTCGATTTTAGAGTCCGCTAATAGTCACTTTTTGATACTGTTAACCATTTTGCCCCCATTGCGACGATCGATTCGACTGGCTCTGGGGCCAGGATCCAGACCGGGGCGAGCGGATGTCGCCTCACAAGCCGCCCGTGTCGCGCCGCATGGATGCGATGTCGCTTTCATGCCGACGGCGCTGCTTGCTCCGTGATTAGATCAGGCCATCTCAGGTGCCGCCGCGTCGTGACGGGGTGGAGAATTGGGAAGCCGGTCGAAATCCGGCGCTGCCCCCGCAACGGTGGTGGAGTGAAGTCGCAACGGGAGACCACTGGGCCTTGGCCTGGGAAGGTGTCGCGACCGCCCGCAAGGGCAACTCCAGAGCCCGGAAACCAGCCAGGGACATTTTTGAACTCGACTGATCGCGGTGGGCGATCAAGGGGCGGATAGCGCATGCCGGTCAGCCGGCGGCAGCCGTTCTTCTCCATCTCCACCAGTTCAGTCCTTGACATGAGGACAGGACATGGATGCGCGCAACGACATGCTGAGGCTCTTGCAGAGCCGCAAGCCGGGCTACTCGCTGGAGCAGCCCTTCTACACGGACCCCGGCTTCTTCAGGCTCGACATGGAGCTCATCTGGTACCGCGACTGGCTTTTCATCGGCCATGACTGCGAGCTGCCTAAGCCGGGCAGCTTCGTCACCGTGCAGATCGGCGATTATCCGGTGGTTCTGGTGCGCGACCAGCAGGGCAAGATCAACGCCTTCCACAATTCCTGCCGGCATCGCGGCAGCCGGGTGTGCAACACCGACAAGGGCATGGCCGCCAAGCTGGTCTGCCCCTACCATCAGTGGACTTACGAGCTCGACGGCCGGCTGCTCTTTGCCCGCCAGATGGCCGAAGGGTTCGACAAGAGCCGGTTCGGACTGAAGCCGGTCGCCTGCGAAAGCGTCGGCGGCTACATTTTCATTTGCCTCGCCAGCGAGCCGGCCGACTTCGCGCCGATGCGCGCCATGATCGAGCCGTATCTTCTGCCGCACCGCCTCAGCGAGGCGAAGATCGCTTTCGAGTCGACCATCATCGAGAAGGGCAACTGGAAGCTGGTCTGGGAGAACAACCGCGAGTGCTATCACTGCGCCGGCAACCATCCCGAACTCTGCAAGACTTTCCCGGAAGCACCCACGGTGACCGGCGTGCACGGTGCCGAAAGCGATCCGGAAATGCAGGCGCATTGGGCGAAATGCGAGGCGGAGGGCCTGCCCAGCCGCTTCCGCATCGATCCGGCCGGCCAGTATCGCGCCACCCGCGCGCCGCTGCTGCGCGATGCGGTCAGCTATACGATGAACGGCAAGCGCGCGGTCCGTAAGGATCTCTCGGCCAATGTCAGCGCCGACCGTATCGGCACGTTGATGCATTACCATTACCCGGCGACGTGGAACCACATCCTCATCGACCACGCGGTCACCTTCCGCGTGCTGCCGATCAGCGCCACCGAAACCGCCGTGACGACCAAATGGCTGGTGCACAAGGATGCGGTCGAGGGCGTCGACTATGACCTCGCCGAGCTCATCCATGTCTGGACCGAGACCAACGACCAGGACCGGCGCATCGTCGAGGAAAACGCCTTCGGCATCCTGTCGCCGGCCTACGAACCCGGCCCCTATTCGGAGCTGCACGAGGGCGGCGTCATCCAGTTCGTCGACTGGTACGCGTCCTTCATCGGACCGCGCCTTGGCGAGCGGGACCGGCCGACGCTGCGCAGCGTCGCCTGAGGGCTGGGAGATGAACGCCATGACCGAACTCGGCCTCTACCGCCATCTCGACGAGATGACGCCCTGGAACGACCGGCTGCAGGTGCTGGAGGTGATCGGCGTCAGCGACGAGGCGCCCGACGTGAAGACCTTTGCCTTCCGCTCCGACAACCAGACCTGGTTCCGCTACAGACCGGGCCAGTTCATCACGCTGGAATTGCCGACCGCCAACGGGCCGCTGATGCGCACCTATACGCTGTCGTCGTCGCCGTCGCGGCCATTCTCGCTCGCGGTGACGGTGAAGGCCCAGGGCGGCAGCATCGGCACGCGCTGGATGTTCGACAACCTGAAGCCGGGGGCGCTCGTCAAAGCCTACGGGCCCGCGGGCGATTTCTCGCTGCACAGCCACCCGGCGGCAAAGTATCTGTTCGTTTCGGCCGGTTCGGGTGTCACGCCGATGATGTCGATGCTGCGTTGGCTGAACGACTGCGCGCCGTGGACCGATGTCGGCTTCGTCAATTGCGCGCGGCGGCCCGAGGAGATCATCTTCCGCAGGGAACTCGAATTGCTCGGCACCCGCATGCCCGGCCTCTCGCTCGGCTTCATGATCGAGGAGCGATCGAGCCGCGAAGGCTGGTTCGGCCATATGGGCCGCATCGACGCCATCCGGCTGCCGCTGCTGGCGCCCGATTTCCGCGAACGCGAGATTTTCTGCTGCGGTCCCGATCCTTTCATGCGCGCCGTGCGCCAGATGCTGGACGCTTCAGGCTTCGACATGAGCCGCTACCATCAGGAGAGCTTCGCCGCGCCCCTTGTCGAGGAAATTGTGGCACCCTTCGCACCGGCGGATGGCGCACATGTATCCGTCGACGCGGCGACACCCGTCCGCTTCTCGCTTTCTGGCGTCGACGCCGAATGCGTTGGCGGACAGACCGTGCTGCAGACGGCACGCGCCGCCGGTGTCAGGATCCCGGCAGCTTGCGAATTCGGCCTTTGCGGAACCTGCAAGGTCAGGAAGGCTGCGGGCGAGGTCGCGATGGACCACAATGGCGGCATCCTCGACCACGAGATCGAGGATGGCTTCATCCTGGCCTGCTGCTCGAAACCATTGTCGGCGCTGGAAATTGAGGCCTGAACCGCGAATCAATCCCAAAAGGTCGAAATTGGCGCCGACTTGCCTTAAATCGGCGTTCAAACGCCATAACGCTCGGTGCGGATAATCCTTGCCGGAACGCCGGCACCGATCAGCGCCTCGGCAGCGGCCGAGACGAACGCGTTCGAGCCGCAGACATAGGCGAGCCTCGGCGCCTTCGGCAGCCGCTCGATGGCCTGCACCATCATCCGGGGGTCGACGCGCCGGGAATAGTCGGAGGGCCGCCTGGCCGGTTCGCGGGTCAGCGTCAGCACCAGATCGAACCCATCGCGGCGATCGTCGAGGTCGATCAGCTCATCGCGGAAGATCACCTCGTCCCAGACCCGCGCCGAGAACACCAGCGCAACGGGCACCGCCTTGTTGCGCAGCGTGCGATGACGCACCATCGCCATCAGCGGCACGACACCCGATCCGCCGCCGACCAGAAGGATCGGCCCGCCGTCGCTCTCCTCCCAGATGAAATGGCCGCCCAGCGGTCCGCGCAGCTCGATCTCGTCGCCGACCGCCGCCACGTCGTGGAAGAACGGCGAAACCTCGCCGTCGTCGAGGCGCTCGATCGCGACCTCGATGCCCGCACCGGCCTCCGGCGCAGAAGCAATGGAATAGGAGCGGCGCGCCTGATAGCCGTCCGGCGCCGTCAGCCTGATGTCGACATGCTGCCCCGCCAGATGGGTGAACGGCCGCGACGGCTGGAACCAGAAGCTGGTGACGCGCGGGGTGCGCTTTTCGATGCGGGTGATCTTGGCTGCCTGCCAGGGCGATTGCGGCGACGGCCCAGCGCTCATGGTTCGCCACTCACAGGGCCGCTCCTCACGGATCGCTCGAATAGCGCTGCTCGCGCCACGGGTCGCCATACATGTGATAGCCGCGCAGCTCCCAGAAGCCCGGCTCGTCACGCTCGGTGAACTGCAGCCCGTTCACCCATTTGGCCGATTTCCAGAAATAGAGATGCGGCACCAGAAGCCGCGCCGGCCCGCCATGGTCGGGCGCTATCGGCTTGCCCTCATAGAGCAGCGCCACCATCGCCTTGCCGGAAACAAGGTCCCTGGTCGGCACATTGGTGGAATAGCCGTCG
This sequence comes from Mesorhizobium sp. WSM3224, assembly GCF_000427725.1. Lineage (GTDB taxonomy): Bacteria > Pseudomonadota > Alphaproteobacteria > Rhizobiales > Rhizobiaceae > Mesorhizobium. The sequence continues at coordinate 54,901 of NZ_ATYO01000026.1, forward strand.
AAGGACAGCGCCAGCGTGTAGGCGGTCGGCGGTTCGATGCCGGCGTCGGCAAGGATGTCGTCGATCATCACGCCTTGCCAAGGCGTGTTGAACTTGGTCCAGGCCGTGACGCAATGGATGTCGCGCGTCATCTTGCTTTGCGGCAAGGCGTTGAATTCGGCCCAGTTCCATTTCTTGAGCGGCTTTGGCCCCTGCTTGAGCGTGAAGGACCAATCCTCGGGGCGCAGGCGCGGCGTCGGCCCCGCCGAGAGAACCGGGAAACCCTGTTCCAGATATTGGCCCGGCGGGATGCGCGTGTCGGTGTCGGAAGGAGGACGCCGTCCGGAAAAGAAGCCGCGGGTGACCATCGAGACATCCCTTACGCCAGATTTGGCCTTGCGTTGGATTTAGCCTTACGCCGGGTTGGCCGACCGCGGGGAGTGTTCTCGAATACGCCTCGGGGGGCAACAGGAATCTTGCAGGCAAAGCCCACCGGAGACGCCGGCGGGCTCTGCCCGAAGCGTTGCTCAGCCTGCGGCGAAGGGCACGGCGACGAAGATCTGCGCGTCGCCGCGATCGATCAGCAAGAGCACCGACTTCTTGCCGGACTTGCCGGCCTGGGCGATCGCCTGGTTGGCCTGCCTGGCTGTCTTTACCGGCGTCTGGTCGACACCGACGATGACATCGCCGGGCTGGATGCCGGCGGCCGAGGCCGCCTTGTCCGGATTGACCTGCTCGACCACCGCGCCGCGCTGATTGTCAGCGAGGTTAAGCTGCTGGCGGATGTCGGGCGTAAGGTCGGTCAGGCCAAGGCCGAGCGACGGCACGCCCTGTCCGACAGACGGCTTGCCCTGCTCGCCAGTGGAAGCGGTCTGCGCATCCTCAGTGTTGCGCCCGACATCAGCCGCGATCTGGAGCGCCTTGCCCTTGCGCCAGACATTGACTGTCTCCTTGGCGCCAGGCGCGACATCGGCCACGGCGCGCGACAGGTCCTTCGGATCCTTGATCTCGTGGCCACCGAAGCCGGTGATCACGTCGCCGATCTCGATGCCGGCCTTGGCCGCGGGCGAGCCATCGGTGACCGCGGCGACCAGCGCGCCGCCCGGGTGATCGAGGCCCATGGCGCTGGCGACATCCGGTGTGACGGGCTGGATCTGCACACCGAGATAGCCGTATTCGATGTTGCCGCCCTTCATCAGCTTGGCGACCACCTTCTGGGCCTGATCGGACGGAATCGCGAAGCCGACGCCGACACTGCCGCCATTCGGTGAAAAGATGGCGGTGTTGATGCCGATGACGTTGCCGGAGACATCGACAAGCGGGCCGCCGGAATTGCCGCGGTTGATCGGCGCATCGATCTGGATGAAATCGTCGAACGGGCCGCTGTGCAGGTCGCGGCCACGCGCCGAAACGATGCCGGCCGTGACCGTGGTGCCGATGCCGAACGGGTTGCCGAACGCCAGTATCTGGTCGCCCGGCATGAGCTTGTCGGAATCGCCCCATTTGACGGTCGGCAGAGGCCTGTGGGACTCGACCTTGATGACGGCGAGATCGTTCTTGGTGTCACTGCCGACAAGCTTGGCGGGAAGCTCGGTGCCGTCGTCGAGCGTCACCTTGATGGAGGTCGCGCCGTCGACGACGTGATTGTTGGTGACTATAGTGCCGTCCGAGGCAACGATGAAGCCTGAGCCGAGCGCCTCGGCACGCGGCGCCTGTTGCTGCGGCGGTGTCTGGGGTATCCCCTGCTCGCCGAAGAACCGGCGCATATATTCATCGAAAGGTGAATTGCCGTCGAAGGGAGAGGCGTCGGCGGAGCCTTGCGGCTGCGCCTTCGTGACGGTGGTGACGGTCACCACCGCCGGCTTGTCGGCCGCGACTATGGGAGCGAACGAGCCGTTTGGCGCCATTATTCCGGCAACCGGGGTCTGGGTCGTCGCAGCCACGGTGCTCAAGCCGCTGTTGCCCTCATTTTGCGCAAAGGAGATGACGACCGGGGTGACGATCAGCGCAGCGCCCAGCAGGGCCGCGACGCGATGTCTGCGAAGTATGCTTGATGGTGACATGGTCGTTTCTGTCCGGGCGAGAGTTGATCCTGCGCCGCGGGCATTTTTCGAACGAATCACCCGTCGGCGTGTCGGCGACCGGACTGCCTGTCTCGCCGGGCATGGCAGCCGGCCGGATCGACAATGAAGCATTTAGGGCGGGGAATGGCCCGATTTAGGGTTTTGGGTCGACCTTACGAAGATTTAATTCAGAGAACGCTTACAAACCGCTCCCTCCGGCGCAGGTAGGCGGACGCGATCTCGCGCATCCTCGCGCCGTCGAAGCTCGGGCCGTGGCCGCCATGGCCGATGCGGATCGGCAGGTCGAGCAGGCGCTGCATGGTGCGGCAATAGGCAGCACGGTCCGAATCCGGCAGATCGTCGATCAGCATGCCGTCATAGATGGCGTCGCCAGCGAGGAATAAGCCGTCGGCCTCATCGAAAAGCGCGATCGAATCCGGCGAATGTCCGGGCAGATGCAACACGCGGAATTTTCGGTCGCCGAGATCGACGATGTCGCCCTCGTCGAGCGCGCGCGTCAGCTGCGCAGGCGGAATCCGATAGTCGGCCGCCTTCCAGCCGGGCGCCGGCAATTTGGACACGGCGCCATCGAGATTATGGAACATGTAGGCATAGGTGACGGCATCGTCCATGCCGTCGAACTGCGCCGCGCTCATCTTCGGCCCCATGCGCAACGGAAATTCGTGCAGCGAGCCGACATGGTCGAGATGGATGTGGGTGGCGACGACGATGAGCGGCTTGCCGGCCGGCGTGTCGATCTCCGGCGCCAGCGGGCAGATGCCCATGCCGGTATCGACCAGAAGGTCGGCATCGCGACCCCTGAGATGCCATATGTTGGCGCGCACGAAATCATGCACGAAGGGTTCGGTCAGCATCGTCGTGCCGGCATCGACTATAGCCTTGCCGAACCAGTCGCCCACCACAAGCTCGCCCATCAGACGAACGGCTTGCCGATCTTGTATTTTTCCGGCACCAGCCGCTTGAGGTAAGCCATGCCGGCTTCTGAAAGCTGGTTGACGTCCGGCTTCATGAAATCGTCGGGCATGTGGCGCGTCTTGCCGGCCACCGCCTTCAGCGGCACCTTCTTCAGCACGATCTTCGACCCGTCATATTGGATCGCGACCGAGCCGCCGCCTTCCCCTGCGACGGCAACCGCGAAGGCACCGGCATCGAAGGCTTCCCTGGCGTCGACGGCACTGATCGCGCCGACATAGCCGCGCGGCATATAGCCAAGCGCGTCAACCCGCGCGCGCTTGCCCGGCAGGCCTTCGGCCAAGGCCCGTTCAAGCGCCGCCGGCAGGTCGCTGCCCGACAATTTGACGTTGCCATGCTGGTCGCGCTCGAGCTTTTCCGGCGGCACAAGGCTCTCGACCAGCGCCTTGCCGTCGGCGGTGCTGACGCCTTCGGAGACGGCGACGATGCAACGATTGTGGCGGTCGAGCGTCTTGCGCACGTCGTCGATGAAGCGCTTGGCCGAGAAGGCCCGCTCCGGCACATAGATCAAATGCGGGCCGCTGTCGGGATCGAGCTGCCAGGCGGCCGAGGCGGCGGTGAGGAAGCCGGCATGCCGGCCCATGACGATGCCGACATAGATGCCGGGCAGGGCGCGGAAATCGAGATCGACCGACAGGAAGGCGCCGGCGACGAATTCGGCCGCCGAGATGAAGCCCGGCGTATGGTCGTTCTCCTCGAGGTCGTTGTCGATGGTCTTTGGCGCATGCACGAAGGCGATCGAGCCGCCGGCGGCATCGGTCAGGATCTGCTGGGTACCCGAGGTATCGTTGCCGCCGATATAGATGAAGGCGTCAGCGCCGGCCTTTTTCAAGCCGTTGAGGATGACTTCGCAATAGGCGGCGTCCGGCTTGTCGCGGGTCGAGCCGAGTGCTGCGCTCGGCGTGCCAGCGATCAGCCGCAGCTGGTCCTCGGGGATGGCGGAGAGATCGACATAGTTGCCGTCGCGGATGCCGCGCACGCCGTGGATCGAGCCCAGCACCTTGGCGCCGGGATGGCGCTTGCGGATCTCCAGTGTGGCGCCGACGACGGTCTGGTTGATGACGGCGGTCGGGCCGCCGCCCTGCGCGATGACGAAGGTTCCGGCCATGTTCTTTCTCTCCCGAGGCGAGGGTTTTCAGGGCACCTTGGCCTGTCTTGCGGCATCGCGCAACGGGTGAATGGACTGGAGAAAGAGATCAGACGACGACGACCGGGTTCTTCTTCGAAACGCGGCTGTAGAGGTCGATAATGTCCTGGTTGATCAGCCGCACGCAGCCCGATGACATCGCCTGGCCGATGCTCCACCATTCGGGCGAGCCGTGGATGCGGTAACCGGTGTCCTTGCCGTCCTGGTAGATGTAGAGCGCCCGCGCCCCGAGCGGGTTGGTGAGGCCGCCGGGCTGGCCGCCCTGCCATTTCACCAATTCGGGCTTGCGCTGGATCATTTCCGGCGGCGGCGTCCACACCGGCCACTCCTTGCCGTATTGGATGTTGGCGCGGCCCGACCAGCGGAAGCCGTCCTTGCCGATGCCGACGCCGTAGCGGATGGCGTCGCCGCCCGGCTGGACCAGGTAGAGCATGCGCTCCTGCAGATGGACGACGATGGTGCCGGGCGCCTCGCCGGTCTTGTCGACGACGATCTGGCGGCGGAACTGCGGCTTGACCTTCTTCCAGGGCACCTCCGGCACCTGGAAACCGCCATCGGTGAGCGAGGCGTACATGATGTCCGGGCCGGTGATATTCTTGTCGACGCTGATCGCCGGCCGCATGGGCGGCACGGAACCGGTGACGGTGTTGTCGAGCTGCATTTGCGGCAGGTCGAGCGTCTCTGTGGTGCTGCAGCCGGCCAGGCCGAGCAGCGCCATGGCTGCGCCCGAAAGCACGGCGCGGCGGGAAAGCTGAATTTCGGTATCGATCGCGGCGCCGTTGGAAGACGGCGTCAGACTTTGCGGCAACTCGCGCATACACCAGATCCTACGCTGCCGGCGGGAAGCACGGTCCGGCCGGATCGCAGGCATTTTCGCCATTCATGGTTGAAAAAGCGTGAAAGCAGTGGGGTCCGGCTTAACCCTAACGGATCGTTGCGCCGGCAGATGGGCCGCCCAGGCATTGAGGATTTTTCAAAGGGCTCTTTACATTTCCGGCGACCCAAGGATTTATCCTTTTCTTTGCGCTCAAGGAGTGGGGAAATGTCCTTCGAAAACTGGGCTGCCTTTGCCGCCGCCTCTTCCATCCTTCTCGTCATTCCGGGTCCGACGATCCTGCTGGTCGTCTCCTATGCGCTCGGACAGGGATGGCGCACCGCGCTGCCGATGGCTGTGGGCGTGGCGCTCGGCGACTTCACCGCCATGACGCTGTCGATGCTCGGCATCGGCGCGCTGCTCGCGGCTTCGGCGACGGTGTTCACGGTGCTCAAGGTTATCGGCGCCGGCTACCTGATCTATCTCGGCATAAAACTCTTCCGCGCCGGCGGCGCGCTGAAGGCCGAGCCGCGCACCGATGCGGTGTCGGCGGCAAGGATGATGGCGCATGCCTGGCTGGTGACGGCGCTCAACCCGAAGAGCATCACCTTCTTCGTCGCCTTCCTGCCGCAGTTCCTCGACCGGCATGCGGATTTCTGGACGCAGATGCTGATCTTCGAGACGACTTTCCTGACTTTGGCCTTCCTCAACGCCTTCGGCTACGCGCTGGTCGCATCCAGGGCCCGCGCGATCGTGCGCAACCCGAAGGCGATCCGCATCTTCAACCGCACCGGCGGGACATTGCTGGTCGGTGCCGGCATCGCCACGGTGGCGATGCGGTCGGGGAATTGAGGGTCAAGAGCAGGTAGCTCGTGCTAACCGCTCTTTTGCCGGGCGTTTGCGCTGCCCCTCATCCGGCTGCCGCCACCTTCTCCCCGTGGACGGGGAGAAGGACGATCACCATTTGACACTGAGACCCAGATTGCCTTCCAGCACGCGGCGTTTGTCGCCACCGAGGTTGGTCGTGTAGTCGCCGGTGGCGAAGACTCTCACCTTGTCCGTCACCTTGGCGACCACGCCGCCGCCGAATTCGAAGGAGGTGGACCTGCTCTCGGTCGAGATGTCGGTGCCTTCGAAATCGACGCGGTCGGTGCCGCCGAAATCGTGCCAGAGGTTGGCTTTGAGATATGGCTGCAACGCCATGCCATTGAGCAGCGTCTCGCCTTGCAGCCTCAGTCCGATCCTGCCGGTGATATTGTCGTCGGAATCGAACGACACCGAGGAGAACCGGTCCTTGGCATCGTCAAGCGACAGATGCTGCCAGACCAGTTGCGCCTGTGGCTCCAACGTCCAACCCTGGGCGAGCGCGACCGGATAGCCGCCTTCAAGCGAAGCGGTGACCCCGGTTCCGCCGACATCGATGCCGATATCCCGCGACGACGTGGCCGAGCCGCCGAAGAACGTCGCCATCAGCACGCCGTCCAGGTACCAGCCGGCCTTGCCGATGCGGGTCCAGTAGCCGCCGACGCTGGTGCCGGTGACGTCGAGGCTGCCGACGGCGAGGCCATCCTGTCCCAGCGCCTGGCCGCGCACGTCGCCATTCATGCTGCCATAGGCAAGGAACAGGCCGGCGCGGTCGACCGAGCCCGAGGCGGTCTCGCGGCCGACAAGATCGAAGCCGGCCTGGAGGCCGAACAACGTGCCGTCAAAGGATGGCGAGACTGTTCCCGACCAGTCCATCTTGGCGTCCTGGCCGAAGATGCGGCCCCAGACGGGCTGCAAATCGGTGTCCGACGACAACAGGCTCTGCTCGCCGCGCCGTTCATGGAAGGTGCCGAGCGTCGCCATCGTCAGGTGGTCGGCCACCGGCGGCACGGCCGAATAGACCGGCACCTCGACGCGGTAGAGCAGGATCTGCTGGCCAGGCGCCGGCGTCGGCAGGTCCGGCACGGCGGTCGGCACCGGTGGCGGCGGTGGCGGCGGGTCGGCGGGAGGCGCTTCCACCGGTGCGGGCGGCGCTTCGGGGGCGTCATCGCCGGCTTGCACCGGCGGCGTCGGATCGACCGGCGGGTTGTTGATGTCGCCCTCGGTCGGCACCGGCACCGGCGGCAAATCGGACGGCGGCGGCGGCGGCTCGGTTTCGGGAGGCACAGGCTCCAGTGCCGGCGAAGGCTCGGCTTCCGGCGGGGCCGCCGCAGGCGATGTCGGCGTTATCAGCGTCGAACGCAGATACCAGTTCTCCGCGCTGCCGGCGCTGACGCCACCCTTGAAGAGGTAATATTCGAAGGCGCCGGCGGCGACCGGCGCGTCGAGCGCAAAGGCGCTGGCGCCGGACGTGGCGCCGTTGATCGCCTGGACGACCATGATGCCGTCGGCCGTTGTCTCGGCACCGGCGCCGCCGGCATTGATCACCGCGATGCCGGTCGAGCCGGAGGCCGCGCCGCCCGACAAGACGAGCCGATCGGAAGCGGAGGAATCGTCGCCAAGCTCGGTCTGGATCAGCAGCAGGCCGCCGAGCCCGGTGTAGTTGCCGTTGATGGTCAACCGGTCAGTGGCACCGGTGCCGCCATTGGTCAGGTCGATGCGGCCGGCATTGATCACATTGGCCAGTTGGCCGGACGTGAAGGCCTGGATCGACGCGTTGAAACCGCCGCCGTAAAGCGTGCTTGCCTGGTCGACATTGAGCGAGCCGGTGCCCGTGCCGCTGTCGCCGAGCAAGAGGTTGCCGTCCAGCGTCAACTCGGTGTCGTTGGTGGCGTTGATGGTTTCCCAATTCTGGACTCTGGCAATGCCATCCAAGTCGACATTGTCGAATGTCAGCGTATCGGTGCCGAGACCGCCATTCAACGCGTCGGCGCCGCCGAGATTGGCCTTGGTGAGGTTGCTGAGCTTGGCAGTGTCGTTGTCGGCGCCAAGATCGACGCTGCCATAGATGATGCCGCCGCCGTCCCAGACGAAGCTATCGGACCCAACGCTCATCAGCACGTCGCCGCCGACGGTGCCGCCGGTGATCGTGACACTATCGGCGCCGCCGCTGACGCTGATGTTGCCGCCGATGATGCCGCCGGAGAGGATGATCGTGTCCTGGTCGAAGCCGGTGACGAGATTACGGTCGATGGTGCCGCCGGACATGTTGAAGAAGTTCTTGTCGAGCTTCATGTTGACGCGGCCAATGCGGCCGCCGGTCATCACGGCACGGTCGCCGTCGTCGAAGAAATCGACGATGCGGCCGCCGCTCATGGTGAATGTGTCGAGCCCATCGCCCTGGTTGAGCGAGCCGATCAGGCCGCCGCTCATGTTGAAATCGTCGATGCCCGCACCCTGCTGGACATTGCCCGTGACCGTGCCGGACTGCATGTCGACACGGTCGACGCCGGCACCGAAAGTGACGTTGCCGCTGATCTGGCCGGTGCCGCCGGCCGGGAAGGTCAGCGTATTGTCGCCTCCGGTATCGGTAAGGCTGCCGCCCGAATCGCCACTGTCGCAAACAAAGGTGTCGTTGCCGGCCGTAGGGGCAAATATGCATGCCGCGAAGGCTGGCGCGCCAGGCAGAAATGTGAGTGCGGTCGAGGCGAAAAGGCCGATCACCCAAGGATGATCCAAACCTCTTCTATGTCGATCAGGAGTTGCTGATATAACTATACCTTCCGAGGCCAGTCTCGGAAGGTAGTTTTCAGAGTGCTTCATCGCGTCCTCGCAAATCGCGATTTAAGCCCGTCCACCCCTGCCGCAATAAAGTCATAATTCGTTTCGTTTTTCAAAGCCTATTCTGCACCGTATGGTTGATAAACTGCGGTGCCTGCCGGATAGCCCCGAGTATTGATTGATCCAGGCAGCCGTTGGCGCGCCCGGCGCCGATGCTTTAGGATCGGGCCCGGAATGGCCGAATTGCGATCATCGAGGGACATCCAATGGCGCTGAAGGATGCGTTTGGCCTCACCTATTCCGGGGCGACCGAAGCCGGATTCTCGTCCTACGTCCGCGCCACCCGTGAGCTGCAATGCTTCATCGGCGATCCGGTCGGATCGATCGACCGAGCCATTGCCGATGACCCGGCCTTCGTCATGGCGCATGTCTTCAAGGGCTATCTGTTCGGCCTCGCCACCGAGCGGGAGGCAACGGCGATTGCCCGGTCAAGCCATCAGGCGGCGCTGCCGCTTGCCGCCACCCCGCGCGAAGAGGCGCATGTCGCCGCACTTGGCCATCTCGCCACGGGGCGATGGCATGAGGCCGCCCGCATCCTCGAGGATATCGCGATCGACAATCCGCGCGATGCGCTGGCGCTGCAGGCCGGGCATCAGATCGATTTCTTTACCGGCAATGCGCGCATGCTGCGCGACCGCATCGGCCGGGCGCTGCCCGCCTGGCACAAGGACATGCCGGGCTACCACGCCATTCTTGGCATGCAGGCCTTCGGGCTGGAGGAAATGGGCGATTATGCGCGCGCCGAATCCTTTGGCCGGCAAGCCATCGAGATCGAACCGCGCGACGGCTGGGCGCAGCACGCGGTCGCGCATGTCATGGAAATGCAAAGCCGGCAAAGAGACGGCATTGCCTGGATGCGCGCCAACCCGGACGCATGGACGAAGGAGAGTTTCCTGCAGGTCCACAATTGGTGGCATCTGGCGCTGTTCCATTACGATCTCGGCGAAAACGGCGAGGTGCTCGAGTTCTATGACGAGCCTATCTATGGGTCGCGCTCGACATTGGCCCTCAACATGGTCGACGCCTCCGCGATCCTGTGGCGCCTCAATCTCGGTGGCGTCGATGTCGGCGACCGCTGGGCGGCACTTGCCGCCAACTGGATCCCGAAGGCCGCCGACGGCAATTATGCCTTCAACGATGCGCATGCGATGATGGCCTTTGTAGGCGCCGGGCTGGAGGCGCCGGCGAGAACGCTGATCGAGGCGCAGCGTGAAGCCATGCGCGGTGATGACGACAACGCCGCCTTCACGCGCGATGTCGGCCACCCGCTGACGCTTGCGATCAAGGCCTTCGGCGAGAGCAACTACGGCGAGGCGGTGCGCCTCATCCGGCCGATCCGCTCGATCGCGCATCGCTTCGGCGGCAGCCACGCGCAGCGCGACGTGATCGACCTGACGCTGATCGAGGCGGCGTTGCGCGCCGGCGATACGGCGCTGGCGCGGGCGTTGGCCGCCGAACGGCAGATGGCCCGGCCCGACAGTCCGCTATCGGCGCTGTTCTCGCGTCGCGCATCCAATTTGTCTGAGAATTGACCCGAAGCGGATCTTGTCTTAAAAACTGGCGAGCCAGATTTTTTCGAGATCCGAAAAAATTAATGGCAATGGGAGGAAATCATGTTTCTCGGCCTCGACCTGGGCACCTCAGGCGTCAAGGCGCTGCTGATCGATGACGACCAAAAGGTCATCGGCTCCGGCAATGGTTCGCTCGACGTCTCGCGGCCGCATCCCGGGTGGTCCGAGCAGGATCCGGCGCATTGGATAGAGGCCTGCGAGACGGCGATTTCCGAGCTCAAGGCTTCGCACCCGAGGGAGCTTGCGGCGGTCAGGGGCATCGGCCTTTCCGGCCAGATGCATGGCGCCACCCTGCTCGATGCCTCGGACAAGGTTCTGCGCCCTTGCATCCTGTGGAACGACACGCGCAGCCATGTCGAGGCGGCGGCGCTCGATGCCGATCCGCGCTTCCGCAAGCTCACGGGCAATATCGTTTTCCCGGGCTTCACCGCGCCGAAGCTCGCCTGGGTGAAGGAACACGAAGCCAAGATCTTTGCCGCCGTCGCCAAGGTGCTTTTGCCGAAGGATTATCTGCGGCTCTGGCTGACCGGCGAGCATATTTCGGAAATGTCGGATTCTGCCGGCACCTCCTGGCTCGATGTCGGCAAGCGTCGCTGGGCGCCCGAATTGCTGGCGGCGACATCGCTCGACGAGAAGCACATGCCGGTGCTTACCGAAGGCACGGCCAAGGCCGGCGCCTTGCGCGGCGAGCTCGCATCGAAATGGGGTATCGCGGCAGGCATTCCGGTTGCTGGCGGCGCCGGCGACAATGCGGCCTCCGCCTGCGGCATGGGCACGGTCGGCGCTGGCCACGCCTTCGTGTCGCTCGGCACGTCCGGCGTGCTGTTTGCGGCGAACGCATCCTACCTGCCCAACCCGGAAAGCGCCGTCCACACATTCTGCCATGCGCTGCCCGACACCTGGCACCAGATGGGCGTGATCCTGTCGGCCACCGATTCGCTCAACTGGCTGTCGGAAATCACCGGAAGGAGCGCCGGCGACCTGACCGGCGAGCTCGGCGATACGCTGAAGGCGCCGACGGGCGCCACCTTCCTGCCCTATCTCTCGGGCGAGCGCACGCCGCACAATGATTCCGCCATCCGCGGCTCCTTCACCGGGCTGGCGCATGAATCGGGCCGGGTCGTGCTTACACAGGCCGTGCTCGAGGGCGTCGCCTTCGCCTTCCGCGATAGTCTCGAAGCGTTGAAGAAGGCCGGCACGACGCTGACCCGAGTGACCGCGATCGGCGGCGGCTCGCGTTCACGCTATTGGCTGAAGGCGATCGCCACCGCGCTGCAGGTTCCGGTCGATATCCCCGCCGACGGCGATTTCGGCGCCGCCTTCGGCGCGGCGCGGCTCGGCCTGATCGCCGCGACCGGCGCCGATCCGCTTGCCGTCTGCACGGCGCCGGACACCGATGCCACGATCGAGCCGGACGCCGGCCTCGGCGGCGCCTTCGCCGACGCCTATCAGCGCTATCGTGCGCTTTATCCGGCGATCAGGGGCGCAACCGCGTGAGCAGGCGCGAGGCGCCCCTCTCTGGCCTGCCGGCCATCTCCCCCGCAAGGGGGGAGATCAGCAGCTTCAGCGTTGCCGCATTTCTTTCGACGTTGGTAGTTGGCGAAGGTCTCCGTGACAGCCAATCTCCCTCCTTGCGGGGGAGATGGCCGGCAGGCCAGAGGGGGGTGCCTCGCACCGCCCCTACGAAATTGACCTCACTGCGCCGGCACCTTGTCGAGGAAGCCGGTGACGCTCTTCAGGCGGCCGTTCTCGATGACGCCGATGTCGGTGCCTTCGATGACGGACTCCGTGCCTTCCGGTCCGAGATTCCACGAGAAGCGGATATGGTCGGCGAAACCGTCGGGCTCACCCTTCAGCGAGAAGCGGAAGCCGGCAAAGCGCTGCTGCACGCCGTCGATCAGCGCGGCGATGCCGTCATGGCCATCGCCCTGCATGACCGGGTCGCGATAGCTGACATCGCTGGTGAAGGCCGCTTCGAGCAGCGCCTTGCGGCGGGTCGCATCGCTCTCGTTCCAGGCGGTGATGTAGTTGCGGGCGATCGTGTTGAGGTCGGTCATGGTCTTCATCCTTCGTTGGATCGTTTCGACATGAGCCTTTTCGCCCCGCAAAAGAGTGAAACCAATTACGCCTGAGGTAATCGGGCGAAACCATTTCGGAGAGGAAGGAAACCATGAGCAGCGGATTTTTCGGCGACATCAAGAAGATCAAATATGAAGGACCGGATTCGACCAATCCGCTGGCCTACCGGTTCTACAATCCGGACGAGGTCGTCGCCGGCAAGCGGCTGGAAGACCATCTACGCTTCGCCGTCGCCTACTGGCATTCCTTCGCCTGGCCCGGCGGCGACCCGTTCGGCGGCCAGACCTTCGACCGCCCCTGGTTCCCCAAGGCCGGCGGCATCGACACGATGGAACTGGCCAAGCTCAAGGCCGACGTCGCCTTCGAGATGTTCTCGCTGCTCGGGGCGCCCTATTTCTGCTTCCACGACGCCGATGTCCGCCCGGAGGGCAAGGATTTTTCCGAAAGCGCCGCACGGCTCGACGAGATCGCCGACTATTTCGCGGCCAAGATGAAAGAGACCGGCGTCAAGCTGCTCTGGGGCACGGCGAACATGTTCTCCAATCGCCGCTTCATGTCGGGCGCCGCCACCAATCCCGATCCGGATGTCTTTGCCTATGCGGCAGCGACCGTGAAGAGCTGCATCGACGTCACCAAACGGCTGAAGGGCGAAAACTATGTGCTGTGGGGCGGGCGCGAGGGCTATGAGACGCTGCTCAACACCGACCTTGCCCGCGAGCAGGAGCAGGCCGGCCGCTTCCTCAACCTCGTCGTCGATTACAAGCACAAAATAGGCTTCAAAGGCACGATCCTGATCGAGCCGAAGCCGCAGGAGCCGACCAAGCACCAGTATGATTACGATGTCGCGACCGTCTACGGCTTCCTGAAACGCTTCGGCCTGGAGAAGGAAGTCAAGCTCAACATCGAGCAGGGCCATGCGATCCTTGCCGGCCATTCCTTCGAGCATGAGCTGGCTTTGGCCAATGCGCTGGGCATCTTCGGTTCCATCGACATGAACCGCAACGACTACCAGTCGGGCTGGGACACCGACCAGTTCCCGAACAACGTGCCGGAAATGGCGCTGGCCTATTATCAGGTCCTGCAGGCCGGCGGCTTCGAGACCGGCGGCACCAATTTCGACGCCAAGCTGCGGCGCCAGTCACTCGATCCAGAAGACCTCTTGATCGGCCATGTCGGCGGCATGGATGCCTGCGCGCGCGGCCTCAAGGCGGCGGCGAAGATGGTCGAGGACAAGGCGCTGTCCGGCCCGCTCGCCGAGCGCTATGCCGGCTGGAACAGCGCCGAAGGCAAGGCGATGCTTTCGGGCAAGCGCACGCTGGAGGAGATCGCCGAACGCGTGGTGAAGGAGAAGATCGAGCCGCAGCCGCGCTCCGGCCGGCAGGAACTGCTCGAGAACATCGTCAACCGCTACGTCTGAGGCCTCCTGCGGCGCCCAATCGGGAGCTGCCGAGCCTGAAATTGCTTTCCGCGCGGGGTGAAACCGGACGACAAGGTTTTGCCCCGCGCTGCCCATCAATCGCCCAGCTCTTGCCTTCAAACAGCCGTCACGGACTTCCTATAGTGTGGACATGTGGCGGGAAGGAAAGAAGGAGGCGAAACGTATGCAGCACGAACGTGAAATCGACGCCCTGCTCTCCCCAAGCGAGGCCGGATCGATCATCGATCGGCTGATGGCGCTGCCGCATCCGAAGGATGGCGGCCCCAAGACTAATGAATGGGATCGTGCGGTCGCCGCGCGTCTCGAAACGGCGCTGGCCAGGAGCATGCGCTCGCGCATCGTCGGCGAAGGCCGGGACGCTGCCTGATTCTTCGGCGACTTAATTCTTCCGCGACTGATTCTTCCTTGATTTGACGAACGAAGACCGTTTCTCCATCCTGCATCGATGATACGCGCGGTGCTCCTGGATCTTCTGGGTGTCGTCTACGACGGCGACACCCAGATCGCAGGCGCAGCGGCTGCGGTCGAACGGCTGCGACAGGCCGGCTTGCCGCTCCGTTTCGTCAGCAACACGACACGCTCGACCCGCAGGGCGATCATCGCGCAGCTTGCCGGGATGGGCATCAAGGTAGCGGACGAGGAATTGCTGACGCCGGCGCGCGCCGCGGTCGACTGGTTGCGCAGGCATGGCCGCCAGCCACATCTGCTCGTCCATCCCGACCTCGAGGTCGAGTTTTCCGGGCTGGAGGGCGGGAGCGGGCGCGCTGTCGTCGTCGGCGATGCCGGCGAAGCTTTCAACCATGCCAGCCTCAACCGCGCCTTCCGCGAGCTGATTGCGGGCGCCGATTTCCTGGCTTTGGCCATCAACCGCACCTTCAAGGATGCCGACGGCCTGCTCAGCCTCGACACCGGCGCTTTCGTTGCGGCGCTGGAATTCGCCAGCGGGCGTAGCCCTGTCGTGCTCGGCAAGCCGTCGCCGAATTTCTTTCGTTCGGCGCTTGCCGATTTGAACTGCCCGGCAGCCGACGCGGTCATGGTCGGCGATGACGCGGAAAGCGACGTCGCCGGCGCGCTCAGCGCCGGACTTGGCGCGGCGCTGCTCGTGCGGACGGGCAAGTACCGCCCTGGCGATGAAACGCGCTTCGATCCGGCGCCCACGGCGCTTGTCGACGACCTCGCCGCCGCGACGGACTGGATAATCAGCCACGCCGCAGCCTGACCGGCGCTTCGCCGAAAGCCCTGGAAAACGCCCTGGAAAATGCCGCAGCCGATGAAAAGCCGGTTCGCCCGGCAATGTCGGCCATGGCGATGCGGGTATCGACCACCAGGCGCCGGGCGGCGCTGAGGCGCAGCCTCAGATAGTAGGCGCCGGGCGTCTCGCCAATCGATTTGCGAAAAATGCTTTCCAGCGTTCTTGCCGTGACGCCGGCGCGCTTGGCCACCGCGTCGATGGTGAGCGGCTGATCGACATGCGCTTCCATCAGCCGGATCGCCTGCGCCAGGCGCGGATCGTAGCCGTCGAGCCGGCCGAGCGAGACCAGCGGCTGCGCGTCGGTCGCGGCGCGCGCCTGGTCGTAGATGAAAACGCTCGCCACATCGAGCGCCGCCGCCATGCCGAGCCGGGTGCGGACCAGATGCAGCATCAGGTCGAAGGTCGGCGAGGCGCCGCCGGAGGTGAACACAGGTCCGTCGATGACATAGCGGTCCGGCCGCACGTCGACGCCGGGAAAAGCGGCGGAGAAATCCTCCATGTCCTCCCAATGCGTGGTGGCGCTGCGGCCTTCGAGCAGGCCAGCCCGCGCCACCAGCCAGGTGCCGGCCTCGATCCCACCGCAGGCACGAGCCGCACGTGCTGCGCGCCGCAGGCCGGCAAGTAGTGCCGACGTGGCATAGTTCTGCGTGCCGAAGCCGGCAACGACGACCAGCATATCGGTCGGCTCGGCGGCGTCGAAGCGGCCGCTGACGGCAACCGGCAGGCCGCAAGTGGTGACCGGCGCCTCTCCGGTGACCGAGACCAGCTTGAAATCAAACAGGGTCTCGCCGGAGATGCGGTTGGCGGCACGCAACGGATCGACCGCCGAGGCGACGCACATGATGGACGAACCCGAAAACACCAGGAACGTCACCCTGAGCGTCTCGCGCTCGGAACGAAAGATAGTCGGCTTTTCGCTTTTAATCATGCGGACTTCGTAAAACGCAAAACAGTTTCCGGCAAGTCGGGCATTGTTGGCCAGCTTCGGCGCGTGTCGTCATAGCAAAGCCGGTTCCGGCTTTTTGCTCGACATGGATGGCTGATCGAATTGGGAGGAACGACGATGCCGCTCGCGATGAACCGTGAGGTTTTCATTACCTGTGCCGTGACCGGCTCCGGCGGCACGCAGGATCGCAGCCTGCATGTGCCGCGCTCGCCCAAGCAGATCGCCGATTCGGCGATCGACGCGGCCAAAGCGGGCGCCGCGATCGTCCACTGCCATGTGCGCGATCCCGAGACCGGCAAGCCCAGGCGCGACGTGCATCTCTACCGCGAAGTGACCGAGCGCATCCGCGAGGCGAATGTCGACGTGGTGCTCAATCTGACCGCCGGCATGGGCGGCGACATGGTGTTCGGCTCGCCGGAAGCGCCGCTGCCGCTCAACGAGAAGGGCACCGACATGGGCGGCGCCACCAACCGCATGGAACATGTGCGCCAGTGCCTGCCGGAAATCTGCACGCTGGATTGCGGCACGATGAACTTCGCCGAGGCCGACTATGTGATGACCAACACGCCCGGCATGCTGCGCGCCATGGGCGGCATGATGACGGCGCTGGGCGTCAAGCCCGAGATCGAGGCCTTCGACACCGGGCATCTGTGGTTCGCCAAGCAACTGGTCGAGGAGAAGGTGCTGAACCCCGACGCGCTGGTGCAGCTCTGCATGGGCGTGCCGTGGGGCGCGCCGGACGACCTCAACACCTTCATGGCGATGGTCAACAACGTGCCCTCGACATGGACCTGGTCGGCCTTCTCGATCGGCCGCAACCAAATGGCCTATGCCGCGGCGGCAGTGCTTGCCGGCGGCAATGTCCGCGTCGGCCTGGAGGACAATCTGTGGCTCGACAAGGGCGTGCTGGCCACCAACGCGCAGCTGGTTGAGCGCGCCGCGAGCATCGTCACCAATCTCGGTGCGCGGGTGCTTGGGCCGGAGGAAGTGCGCCAGAAGCTCAACCTGATCAAACGGGCGCCGCTCGCGGCATGATTTGAGGGAGTCGGAAATGGCTACCGTCAAATTCACCGCGATGAAGGATGGCGACCGGGCGGATTACGAGTTCCTGACCGCTCACGAGATCGACTATGCCGCCAAGACCGGCGACCGGCTGCTCGATGCGCTCGTGCAACTCGACGAGGGTCTTTCCGGCTACAAGATCACCCGGCTCGGCCATTCGCTGCAGGCCGCGACGCGCGCCTGGCAAGATGGCGCCGATACCGACTGGATTGTCTCCGCGCTGCTGCATGACATCGGGGACATCTACGCGCCCTACAACCATGACGAATATGCCGCTTCGATCCTGAAACCTTTCGTGCGCGAGCAATGCACCTGGGTCGTGGAAAAGCATGGCGATTTCCAGCGCCTCTATTACGCGCATCATCTCGGCGGCAACCGGCATGCCCGCGACCGCTTCGCTGGCCACCTCTATTTCGACGATTGCGACCAGTTCTGCGAGCGCTGGGACCAGTCGAGCTTCGATCCCGGCTACGAGACGCTGCCGGTCGAGTTCTTCCGGCCCTTCGTGCTCGAAGTCTTCGCGCGCAGGGCCTGCGACCCGGCGGTGATCCGCGCCGGCGAGCGTGTCGCGCTTACCGACCCCAAAACAGCCAAGACAAGAACCGGAGCCTGACCATGAGCATCATCAACAAGGCGGCCGCCATCGGCGGCGGTGTCATCGGCGCCGGCTGGGTGGCCCGACTGCTCTTGAACGGCATCGACGTCTCGATCTTCGATCCCGATCCCGAGGCGTCGCGTAAAGTCGGCGAGGTGATGAAGGGCGCGCGCCGCGCCTATAAGCAGATGCTGCCCGGCGGCCTGCCCAAGGAAGGCAAGCTCACCTTCGCCAGGACCATCGCCGAGGCGGTTGCCGATGCCGATTTCATCCAGGAGAGCGTGCCGGAGCGGCTCGACCTCAAGCACAAGGTGCTGGCCGAGATCGACCAGCATGCGCCGGCCAACGCCATCGTCGGCTCGTCGACCTCCGGCATCAAGCCGACCGACATGCAGGTGGCGATGAAGAAGCACCCGGAGCGGCTGGTCGTCGGCCATCCGTTCAACCCGGTCTATCTCCTGCCGCTGGTCGAGATCGTCGGCGGCCAGCAGACTTTCCCCGAGGCGATCGAGGTCGCCAAGGAGCTCTACGCCTCGATCGGCATGAAGCCGGTGGTGGTGCGCAAGGAGATCGAGGCCTTCGTCGGCGACCGCCTGCTCGAAGCCGCCTGGCGCGAGGCGCTGTGGTTGGTCAAGGACGGCATCTGCACCGTCGAGGAACTCGACGACATCATGCGCTATTCCTTCGGCCTGCGCTGGGCGCAGATGGGCATGTTCCAGGTCTATCGCGTCGCCGGCGGCGAGGCCGGCATGCGCCACTTCATGGCGCAGTTCGGGCCTTGCCTGAAATGGCCATGGACCAAGCTGATGGACGTGCCGGAATTCAACGACGAGCTGGTCGACCTGATCGCCACGCAGTCGGACGAGCAAGCGCACGGCCTGTCGATCCGCGAGCTGGAGAAGATCCGCGACGACAATCTGGTCGCGATCATGGAAGCGCTGTCGAAGCAGAACAAGGGCAAGGGCTGGGGCGCCGGCGCGCTGCACAAGGACTACACCAGGCAGCTTGCCAAGCTGGCGGCCAAGAAGCCAGTCTCCAAGGCCGCCGAGAAGGCGAAGGCCGCCAAGCCGGCAAAGGCTGAAAAACCCGCTAGGGCCGATAAGGCAAAAAAGAGCAAGAAGAAGGGCTGAGGCGATGCATTTCGGTCTTTCGGAAGAACAAAAACTCATCGTCGAGACGACGCGCGCCTTCGTCGAGAACGAGCTCTACCCGCATGAGCGCGAGGTGGAGCGCACCGGCGTGCTGCGCCGCGAGCTCATCGACGAATTGAAGGCGAAAGCCATCGACGCCGGGCTCTATGCCGCCAACATGCCGGCCGATGTCGGCGGCGCGGGCCTCGATACCGTCAGCTGGCTGCTCTACGAGAAGGAGCTTGGCCGCGCCAATTACGCGCTGCACTGGACCTGCGTGGCGCGTCCGTCCAACATCCTGCTTGCCGGCACACCGGAGCAGCGCGAGAAATACCTCTTCCCCTGCATCCGCGGCGAGAAGTCGGACTGCCTGGCGATGACCGAGCCGGGCGCCGGCTCCGACCTGCGCGGCATGAAAGCGACCGCCGTGCAGGACGGTTCGGACTGGGTGCTCAACGGCACCAAGCATTTTATCTCCCATGCCGACATCGCCGACTTCGCCATCGTGTTCATGGCGTCGGGCGAAGAGGATTCGCCGCGCGGCAAGCGCAAGAAGATCACCGCCTTCTTCGTCGACAAGGGCACCAAGGGTTTTTCGGTGCGCGACGGCTACCGCAACGTCTCGCATCGCGGCTACACCAATTCGATCCTGGAATTCGACGATTGCCGATTGCCGGCCTCCCAGGTTCTGGGCGAGGTGCACAAGGGTTTCGACGTTGCCAATTCCTGGCTCGGCGCCACGCGCCTGCAGGTCGGCGCCACCTGTCTCGGCCGCGCCGAGCGCGCGCTGTCGCATGCCATCGAATATGCCGCGCAGCGCCAGCAGTTCGGCCAGCAGATCGGCAAGTTCCAGGGCGTATCCTTCAAGCTTGCCGACATGGCGACGGAACTGAAGGCCGCCGACCTGATGGTGTTCGAGGCCGGCTGGAAGTACGATCAGGGCACCGTCACCGACCAGGACATGGCGATGGCCAAGCTGAAGGCCACCGAAATGCTGGCTTTCGTCGCCGACGAAGCGATCCAGATCCATGGCGGCATGGGGCTGATGGACGACCTGCCGCTGGAGCGCATCTGGCGCGACGCGCGCGTCGAGCGCATCTGGGAAGGCACTTCGGAGATTCAGCGACATATTATTTCGCGGGCGCTGCTGCGCCCGTTCGGCGCTTAGAGCATGATGTACCGAAGCCAGGATCCGGCTTTGGACAAGATCGCGCTCAAACGAAAAGATGGCCATGCATAAACTCGAACGTCTCCTGCGCCCGAAATCGATCGCCATGTTCGGCGGGGCGCAGGCCGCCGCCGTCGTGGCGCAGTCGATCAAGATGGGCTTTGCCGGCGAGATCTGGCCGGTGCATCCGACCAAGGACGAGGTCGCTGGCCGCAAGGCTTACCGGTCCGTCGGCGACCTGCCCGGCGCGCCGGACGCCGCCTTTGTCGGCGTGAACCGGCATCTCACCATCGAGGTGATCAAGGCGCTGGCCGAGCGCGGCGCCGGCGGCGCCGTCTGCTTTGCCGCCGGCTTCCTGGAGACCGAGGCCTATGACGAGGACGGCGAGCGGCTGCAGGCCGAGCTCGTCGCCGCCGCCGGTGAGATGCCGATCATCGGCCCGAACTGCTACGGCCTGATCAATTATGCCGACGGCGCGCTGTTGTGGCCCGACCAGCATGGCGGCATCCGGCTTGCGGAGGGCGGCAAGGGCGTCGCCATCATCACGCAATCGTCCAACATCGCCATCAACATGACGATGCAGAAGCGCGGCCTGCCGATCGCCTTCCTGATGACGGCCGGCAACCAGGCGCAGACCGGCCTGTCCGAAATGGCGCTCGGCCTGATCGAGGACGAGCGCATCACGTCACTCGGCCTGCATATCGAGGCTTTCGATTCGGTAGCCGGCTTCGAAAGGCTCGCCGCGCGGGCGCGCGAATTGAAAAAACCGATCATCGCCATGAAGGTCGGCCGCTCGGAACAGGCACGGCAGGCGACTGTCTCGCACACCGCCTCGCTAGCCGGTTCGGATGCTGCTTCCGGCGCCTTCCTGAAGCGGCTCGGCATCGCGCGCGTCGATTCCATTCCGGCCTTCATCGAGGCGCTGAAGCTGCTGCATGTCACCGGGCCATTGCCCGGCTACAAGCTGTCGTCGATGAGCTGCTCGGGCGGCGAGGCCTCCGTGATGGCCGACAGTGCCGAAGGGCGCTGGGTGCATTTCCCGGCGCTGGGCGCCGAGCACCGCGCGCATGTGAAATCGACGCTCGGACCGCTGGTCGCGGTCGCCAATCCGCTCGACTACCACACCTTCATCTGGAACAACGAGCCGGCGATGACCGCAACCTTCACCGCCATGGTGTCGGGCGGCTTCGATCTCAATATGCTGGTGCTCGACTTCCCGCGTCCCGACCGCTGCTCGGACGTCGACTGGTGGGCGACGCTGCGCGCTTTCGAGGCGGCGCTGAAGACCAACAAGGCGCAAGGCGCGATCGTGTCCTCGCTGCCGGAGAACCTGCCGGAAGAATATACCGCCGGCCTGATGGCGTGCGGCATGGTGCCGTTGTTCGGCATCTCGGAAGCGCTGGACGCCGCCCAGGCTGCCGCCTTCATCGGCTGGGCCTGGCGCGAGCCGCAGGCGCAGCCGGTCGACACCACGGCGGCAGGCGCATCCGAAGCCAAGCGCGTGACGCCGGACGAAGCCGAAGCCAAGGAAAGGCTGATCACGGCCGGCTTGCCGGTGCCGAAGGGCGAGCGCGCTTCCAATGCGGTCGAGGCGGTGATCTCGTCCATGACGCTGGGCTTCCCGGTGGCGCTAAAAGCGCTCGGTGTCACGCACAAGTCGGAAGTCGGGGCGGTGCGGCTTAACCTCAAGGACGCCGAATCCGTCAGCGCCGCCGCGCATGACCTTTTGCCGCTCGGCACCGGGCTTTATGCGGAGCGCATGGTACGCGACGGCGTCGCTGAGCTGATCGTCGGCTTCACCCGCGATCCGATGTTCGGCGTGGTGATGACGCTCGGCACCGGCGGCGTGCTGGTCGAGCTGTTGCGCGACAGCGTGACCTTGATGCTGCCGGCGACGCGCGACGACATCGAAGCAGCCTTGCGTGGGTTGAAGCTCTATCCATTGTTGGAAGGCTATCGCGGCAGACCCAAAGCCGATGTCGCGGCTGCCATCGACGCCATCGCGGGCATTGCCGACTTCGTGCAGAAGAACGAAGGCGAGATCGAGGAACTCGACATCAATCCGCTGATCGTCTGCGCCGAAGGTAAGGGCGCGTGGATCGCGGATGCCCTGCTGGTGCTTGGAGAAAAGAAGAATGGCTGACGTCATCACCACGCGCCGCGAGGGCGCCATCCTCGAGGTCACGCTCGACCGGCCGAAGGCCAATGCCATCGACCTGAAGACGTCGCGGCTGATGGGCGAGACCTTCAAGGCGTTCCGCGACGATACGGGGCTTCGCGTCGCTATCGTCAAGACGGCCGGCGACAAGTTCTTCAGCGGCGGCTGGGACCTCAAGGCGGCGGCTGGCGGCGATGCGGTGGACGGCGACTATGGCGTCGGCGGCTTTGCAGGGCTGCAGGAACTGCGCGACCTGAACAAGCCGGTAATCGCTTGCGTCAACGGCATGGCGGTGGGCGGCGGCTTCGAATTGGCGCTGTCCTGCGACCTCATCTACGCCTCGGACCATTCCTCGTTCGCGCTGCCCGAGATCCGCGCCGGCACGCTGGCCGACGCAGCCACCATCAAGCTGCCGAAGCGCATTCCCTACCACATCGCCATGGACCTTCTGTTTACCGGCCGCTGGATGGATGTCGCCGAGGCGCATCGCTGGGGCCTGGTCAACGAGGTGCTGCCTAAGGACAAGCTCGAAGAGCGCGTCTGGGAGATCGCGCGGCTCTTGGCCAGCGGCCCACCGCTGGTCTTTGCGGCGATCAAGGAGACGGCGCGGGTCGCCGAGGCGCTGACCTTCCAGGAGGCCATGAACAAGGTGACGCGCCGGCAGTTGCCGACGGTCGATATCCTCTACGGCTCGGAAGATAACATGGAAGGGTTCCGGGCGTTTGCGGAGAAGCGCGACCCGGTGTGGAAGGGGAAGTGATTCCGCGGAAATGACGGCGCCAGGCCCCCCTCTCTGCCCTGCCGGGCATCTCCCCCTCAAGGGGGGAGATTGGACGTCGCGAAGGGTTTCGCCAATCTCCGGCATTGCAGAAGGCGCGATGCGGCCGAAGCTGCTGATCTCCCCCCTTGAGGGGGAGATGTCCGGTAGGACAGAGAGGGGGGCCTGGGCACCGTCACCTAAAGTTGGTCCTACATGACCGACTACAAAACCCTCATCGACGCCGAGACCTGGGCCTTCATCGAGAAGACCAACTCCTACTATCCGCCGGATACGATCGACTACACGATCACCCAGCAGCGGGCGATCTACGACCGGATGTGCCGAGAGTTCTTTGCCGGCTATCCGCAGGGCGTGACCACCGAGACGACAGCCATCGCCTCCCCCACCAACGGCATTCCCATCCGCATCTATCGCAGTGCAACGCCGAACAATGCCGCGATGGTGCTCTATATCCATGGCGGCGGCTTCATTCTTGGCGGGCTGGACAGCCATGACGATGTCTGCGCCGAGCTCTGCGCCCGCACCGGTTATGAGGTGGTCTCGGTCGACTATCGGCTGGCGCCGGAACATCTGCATCCGGCGGCCTTCGACGACGCCATGGACGCCTTCGAATGGGCGGCAAAGAATTACGATTGCCCGGTCGTGCTCTGCGGCGACAGCGCCGGCGGCAATCTGTGCGCCGCAGTCGCCCACGCGACGCGCGGTCACGTCAAGAAGCCGGCCGGCCAGGTGCTGATCTATCCCAGCCTTGGCGGCGACCACTCGCGCGGCTCCTACGTGACCCATGCCGAGGCACCGATGCTGACCGTGCGCGACCTCGACTTCTACAAGCATATCCGGACCGGCGGCGTCGACCGGACCGGCGATATCACGCTGTATCCGCTCGCCGACGCCGATTTCGCCTATTTGCCGCCGACCGTGCTGATCACCGCCGAATGCGACCCGCTATCCTCCGACGGCGAGGCCTATCGCGACCGTGTCGTCGCGGCCGGCGGGCATGCATATTGGTTCGAGGAGCCAGGGCTGGTGCACGGTTACCTCAGGGCCCGGCACATGGTCGGCCGGGCCCGGGCGAGCTTCACGCGCATCGTCGAGGCTGTATCGGCGCTCGGCCGAGCCGACTGGACCTGGTAACGCCCCTGACGGCCGGAGGCGCTTTCCACTTCGCCATCCTGCCATGAACCTTTCCTCGCCAGCCAGCGACTGATGGCCAGGCGCCGCAATGGTGCGGCCCGGAAAGGGAAGCCCCATGACCAGAAACCCAGAGACTCCGCGGTCTCCGGGAACAGCGAAAGTCCAGCGCGATCACCGCCTTCGGGAAGGGGTCGACGCGCTGGGCTTCCGGCTGATTCCGTTGACCCTGCCCAGGAGCAGGCGTATCGTCAGGCAGAGGAAAGCAGACAATTCGATCAGGGAAGAACGTGCCGCAACGCCGCGCCTTGCCCTGGTTGGCGCGGTAAGACCGGACGTTGCTTCCAGCGGCTTCGGGGGGAGTTCAATGTCTGGCGGTCACGGCTCGTTCGTGCCTTCGCGCGCAAACCGTTTGCGCAGCACAATCAAAGCGACAAGCGGAATTCTCGCCCTGGCATTGAGTGCCGGCCTCTGGCTCGGCGGCGCCCAGGCGCAGGAGACCCAGATCATCTATCCCGGCTCGATAGCGGTGACCGGCTTCCCGGGTACCATAATTCCCGGCTTTGACACCGCCGATTCCGAAAAGGGGGGCTTGCCGCCCGGCGTCGACCCGGTCGACGAGACCTTCATCGACACCTCGCGCGCCACGCTACGCATTTTCGACGTCTCGCATCTCGGCGGCCCGGCCTCGGGCCAGCTCGTCTTCACGCCGCCGCCCTTCGAGGTGACGGCGGGGCAGATCGGCGAGGTTTTCGGCCTGACCTATGACGACGGCGTGCGCGATGGCGTGCCGTCGGGCATCCCCAATCTCTACGCGGCGGCGACCTCGCTGCATGGCGTCGAGATCGTGACGCCGGACGCCGACAGCGACGGGCGCCCGGAACGGCAGCGCCGCGGCGCCGCCGGCGCCACCTTCATGGACGGCCAGTTCGGCACCGAAAATGGCGGCGGGCCGGGCACGATCTGGAAGATCGACGGCATCACCGGCGCCGTCTCCAAATTCGCCGACATCGACACCAACAGCGGACCCGGCATCGGCAACCTCGCCTTCGACCCCATCCACCGTGAATTCTTCGCGTCCGATCTCGACACTGGCCTGATCCATCGCATCGACGCCAATGGCCGCCTGATCGACACGTACGACCATGGCGTCGCCGGGCGCCCGGCGCATGGGCTTGCCCCGGTCGCCGACGACGGCGCCGTCATGGATATCCAGGGCGCCGCCTTCGACACGGAAGACCCGGAGACCTGGGGCTATACGCAGGACGAGCGCCGCGTCTGGGCGGTCTCCTATCACGGCGGCCGGCTCTATTATTCGGTCGGTGAAAAATCCGAGATCTGGTCGGTCGGCATCGCGCGCGACGGCAGCTTCGCCGGCGATCCGCGCTGGGAACTGACGGTCAAGGCTGACAAGGATTACGCCGTCACCGACATCGCCTTCGACAACAAGGGCTTCATGTATCTCGCCCAGCGCGGCCCGGTCGAAAACCGTTACGATTACAGCCGCTTCGCCGATTCCGGCAAAGCCGAGCTGATCCGCTACTGGCGCGAGGACCCGGACGATCCGGCGACGGAATCGGTTTGGGTGGAAGTGCCGCAGGAATATGCGGTCGGCTTCCCGCAGGACAACCGGCAGTCGGCCGGCGGCGTCGATCTCCAGTATGGCTATGATGCCGACGGCAATCTCGACACGAGCGTCTGCACCGACACCGTCGTCAACACCGGCGACAAGTTGCGTGACAACCCGGAACTTGCCGAGCGGCTCGCCGCCGGCGGGCCGCTTGCCGTGCACGGTGTGCAGCTGACGCCGAGCGCCTTGGTCAAGCCGGCCAACGTGCCGCCTTTCGGCTCCTGGTTCGTCGACTTCGACGGCTATTTCGAAGACCCTGAGGTCGAAGGCCATGTCGGCGACGTAAGGGTCTGGCGCCCCTGCGAGGGCGGCGCCGGCTATTATGAGGAAATCCCCGGCGGCTACCTGCCTCCATTCTATCCGCCCGACTTCCCGCCGCCCGGCAACCTGCCGCCCTGCGTCGATGTCGAGGACGTGCATTATTACTGCACGCCGCGCGGGCTTCAGGCCGATCTCTATCTCCATGACCATGCCGGCTTTGGCGGCGATTCGATCAAGGCGCAGTCCAGGACACCCGGCGTCGGGGTGACAACCCCGATGTCGCATGTCCCGGGCAAGCCCTACACGATCGACATCACCGGCCATTACCCTGGCGACACCGTCAATGTCGGGCTCTGCTTCTATCGCAAGTCCGACCAGGACAAGGGTGGCTACTACCCTTGCTGCAAGATGACGCTGCCGCTCAGAACGCCAGCCGTCAGCTGCGAACGTTGAGGGAGGGACAGATGGATAATCTCGCCCTTTCCCGTTTCGTTTCGAGCAATCCCAAAACCGTCATGGAGACGATCATGAAACCCCTGTCATACGCCAGGCGCGGCGCGCGCTGGCTGATGGCGGCCGGTATCGCGGTCGCCATGATGCCAGCTTTGCCGGCGCTTGCCGAAGACACCGCTCCGGCGAAGCTCACCGAAGTCGCCGGACCGGAACCCAGACTCGACCTGGAGCATCCGCGCGTCATCAACCCCGAACCCGGCCGCATCGTGCCCTTCTTCACCAAGACGGGCGGCCAACGCAGCTGCGACTATGTTTATTACACCTTGAACTTCGGCCTGCGCGGCAATGAGCAGGCCTTCGGCAATCCGGCTTTTGTCAATGCGCTGAAGAACGCCAGGATCGAGTTCAAGGATCAGCTTGCGCATGGCCTGAAGGTCGTCAGCGTGCATGTGAGCGGCGACGGCACGGACGCTGCCGGCGGACCGCTGCCGGCGGCCACGATCAGCAGTTCGGCCAACCCCGACGACACGGCGACGGTTTCCGATTTCCGGATCTCCGCTTCCGACCTCGACGGCTCAGGCGCGCCGAACGAACGCGTCATCACTTTCCGGATCCTGGCCAAGATCGACCAGGCGGCGTTTCCCGCGCCGACCAATGTCGACAACCAGGGTCTGATCAAGATCGGGGCCGGCACCGGGACCATTATCCCGTCGCAGGATCCGAGCAAGCCGGATGACGGCGATTTCCTGACCGGTGCAAAGACGACGATCCACATCGACGTCACCAAATGCAACCCGCCTCCACCTCCCGGCAAGGAATGCTTCAAGCTCGAGCGTGGCACCGTCGACTGCGTGCCCGGCGGCGGCGCTTTCATCTACCACATGCCGGTCGGCCCGGAGATGGGCGGCAAATGGGTGCAGGTGTCGACGACGACGCCCGGCATCAGCATCGTTCCCGACACGCAACTGGTGCCGGCGGGCGGCGGCGTGCTGAACTGGAAGATCATCGGCGCCTCGCCGGGCGATGTCATCCATCTGGTCGTCACCGGCATCGAGACCTATGCCGGCCCGAAGGAAGGCTGGGGACTGTGCTGCACGCAGACGATAGACATCGTCATTCCACGCGACTTGAGATGTCCGCCTGAACGGCAGCCCGACCTCAAGGTCGAGAAGAGAGCCGACGTGCCGCGTTGCACGATGGCCGGCGGCTGCGACTTCACCATCACGGTCACCAATGTCGGCGGCGCGCCGTACAACGGCAAGATCGTGCTCGACGAGGTGACGCTGCCAGCAGGCTCCGTGCTGACATCGGGACCGAACGCGCCCTGGGTCTGCGTGCCCGCAACGACGCCGATGACCTGCACCTATCCGGTGACGACGCTCAACCCCGGCGCTTCCATCAACCTCAAGCTCGGCTTCAAGCCGGCGGGCGGATGGCAAGGCAGCGTGCTGCGCAACTGCGCCGCCTACGACTACCAGGCGAGCGGCAAGCCGCTGTTCGGCAGCCAGCTCAACGACCGCGGCTGCGCCTCGATCCCGATCTGCCGCCGTGGCGATCGCGATCCGCAGTGCAACCCACCGGTCGAAAAGAAGGTCGACCTGATCCTGAAGAAGCGCGCCCGCATCCCGGTCTGCACGCCGGACGGCGTCTGCTACTTCGTGATCGACATCATCAACAACGGCACCAGCACCTATAACGGGCCGTTGACGGTGACCGACAACTACCCCAGCGGCGCGCCGGCCTCGTCGACCTTCGGACCAAGCCCGCCCTGGACCTGCGGCCCGAACGGCCCCGGCCAGTTCCGCTGCGATAATGCCGGCATCTCGCTGCCTCCGGGCGCCTCGACGCCGATCGTCGTCAAGGCGGTGATGCCGGCCAACTACCGGCCGGACACAGTGGAGAACTGCGCCGAGGTGAGGGGCATTCCCGGCGAGGTTAACCTCGCCAACAACAAGGCCTGCGCGACCGAGCGCATCCGCCATCCGAATGGCGGCCAGCCCGGCCTGCGCATCACCAAGACCTGCGACGGCTCGCTGGCCGGTGCCGCGGCTGTTTCCTGCCGCATAACCGTCACCAATGCCGGCACTGCCGCCCCCACCGGTCCGGTGAGGGTGAGCGATGCCGCAACGCTGGTGTCGGGCGGAGCGCCTGTCCAGATTCAGACCGTCACCCCCGATGGTGCGGACTGGACTTGCGGACCCGTGCCTGCCAATTCGCTGTCCTGCCAGATTCCCGGCGCCGTGATGACGCCTGGAACCAGCCGGCACTTCGACGTGACGGTGAGCGGCAACGGCGCGTTCGAGAACTGCGCGCGCGGCTCCTATGGGCCGGCGCCGGGCGACGACATCGTCTACCCGATCGGCCAGGCCTGCGCGAAGGGCGGCGGCACTTCCGTCATCCGTGTCGAGAAGACCGGCGATGCAGAGTGCCAGCCGGGAGAACCCTGCTCGTTCGAGATCACCATCACGAATGACGGGCCGACCCCCTTCTCCGGTCCGGTCCGCATCGGCGATGCGATCGGCGTGGAAGGTCTCGGCCGGCTGGAAGGCGTCGCGATCGACTCGATCGACCCGCCCTTCGGCTGCTCGCCGGAACCGACGACGCTGCCCGCATCCTGCATCGCCAATCTGACGCTGGGGGCCGGCGAAAGCCACACCCACCACGTCACCGTGATCCTTCCCGGGGATGGCCGTCTTGCCGATCTGCGGGGTTCGGTCAACGGACAGAACTGCGTCGGCGTGCTCTCTCCGAACACACCCGTGCAAGGCGCTGGCGACGTGCTGCCGCACCACCTGACCAACGTCCAGGGCGATCGCGGCAAGGCCTATGCGTGCCATCCCTTCACCATCAGGCATGAGGTGAAGAACCAGTGCTCGGATGGGCTGGTGCTCAATTCGGCCGGCCGCTGCGCCTGCCCAGACGGCACCATTTTCCGCAACGGTCAGTGCTCTGGCGGCGGCACCAAGCCGCTACCGGTGCCGCCGCGCTGCGTCCTGCTGCAGGGCCAGATCCGGACGGCGGACGGGCGTTGCGTCTGCCCGCGTGGCACGGAGCTGGAAAACGGCAAGTGCGTGCGGGGCGAAGAGCCGCAGGAGCCGCAGTGCACGCTGCGTCCCGGCCAGTACCGCGACCAGGACGGCAATTGCGTCTGCCGCCGCGGCGAGTTGGTGAACGGTGTGTGCCAGGTCGTTGGGCCGAAGTGCACGATCCGTGGCGCGGTGCCGACTTCGAACGGCAATGGCTGCACCTGCCCAGACGGCACGCATCTCGACCGCGCGGCCAAGGCTTGCGTGCCTGACAGGCAGCCGCCCGCCCAGTGCCGTATCCGCGGCCAGTCCCGCAACGCCGACGGCGATTGCGTCTGCCCGAGCCGCACGGAGGTCCGTGACGGCGCCTGCCGGCCGATCGTGTCGAAGCAGTGCCCGGTCCGCGGGCAGGTGCGCGACGCCAACGGCAACTGCGCCTGCCCGGACGGCCTGGAGGTGCGGGGCAAGGCCTGCCAGCGGCCGAAGCCGGGCCAGGAGCAGTGCACCATCCGCGGCCAGGTCCACAACAAGCGGGGCGACTGCGTCTGCCCGCGCGGGACCGAAATCCGCGACGGCGCCTGCCGCAAGCCGCAGCAGGAGTGCGCGCCGGGCTCGCGCTTCATCGATGGCCAGTGCCAGCCGGTGCTGACCAAGCGGCGCTGCCCGGTCGGCACGACCGGACGGTTCCCGGACTGCACGCCGATCCGCAGGCGGCCGGGCATCGAGATCAACCCCGGCATTTTGCTCAACCCGAACGTGCTGCAGCAACTGGTACCGCAACGCCAGCCACGGCGCGTGCTGCAGGATCCGGCGGGCGCCAACATCCAGAACTTCAAGCCGTAATCCTGTGGCTGAAGACCCAGACCCGCCGGAGCGATCCGGCGGGTTTTCTTTTCCACATCGAAGATGGCTACGGGGGCAAGTGGGCCGATGCACTCGTCGAAAACGTGCTTCCCCTCGGCTGGTTCATGGTCTAGGCAATCGGCCTGACAGGCGCGCTAAGCGCACAAGACTGCCGGGAGAATTTGCGCCATGAGCAAGAAGACCCTGATTGCGCCGTCGGTGCTGGCATCGGATTTCTCCAAGCTCGGCGATGAGGTCGAGGCTGTCGTGGCCGCAGGCGCCGACTGGATCCATCTCGACGTGATGGACGGCCATTTCGTGCCCAACATCACCTTCGGGCCGCCGGTGATCAAGGCGATCCGCAACCGCACCAAGGCCTTCTTCGACTGCCATCTGATGATTGCGCCGGCCGATCCTTACCTGGCGGCCTTCGCCGAAGCCGGCTGCGACGGGATGACGGTGCATGCCGAAGCTGGACCGCATCTCGACCGCTCGCTGCAGACCATCAAGAGCTTAGGCAAGAAGGCCGGTGTCTCGCTGAACCCCGCGACGCCGGAAACGGTGATCGAATATGTGCTCGACCGGCTCGACCTAATCCTGATCATGACCGTCAATCCGGGCTTCGGCGGCCAGGCATTCATCCCGGCGATCGTCGACAAGGTGAAACGGGTGAAGGCGCTGATCGGCAATCGGCCGATCCACATCGAGATCGACGGCGGCGTCTCGGCGGAAACGGCGCCGCTGGTGACCGCGGCCGGCGCCAATGTGCTGGTGGCAGGCGCCGCCGTGTTCAAGGGCGGCAGCGTCGAGGCCTACAGGGCAAATATCGAAGCGATCCGTTCAGCGGCCGACAGGGCCGCCAGTTAAAACGCATAGCTGCTACACTTCTCGCAGGAGTTGTGCAATTGGACCCCCTGTTGAACAGGCGTTCAATATATCAGGTTGCCTGCAGACGTCAGCTTTTTCTGCTCGGACTTACTTTACAGCCCAAATAGACTGGTGACCTTGTTTTAAAGTCGAATATCGTCATCTTTCCGCTTGAGACGCCATTGCCCGGCTGTATGATACATGTACGGGAGGATTGCTTCGCCGAGGGGCCCTGACAGAGCAGGGGCAAGCAACAGGAGCTCGATTGACAAACGGAAACGCCGAGCCGGGTGAAGGCAAGGGTGCCAAAAGCACGCTGGCCAGCTCGGTCTACCAGCAGCTCCGCGACGACCTGCTGCGCGGAGCCCTGGAGGCCGAGACCAAGCTGCGTGTCGAGTGGGTCGTTTCCCGCTACGGCGCCGGCGCTTCTCCCGTGCGCGAGGCGCTCAACCGTTTGGCCGCCGAGGGCCTGCTCGGTCGTCACGACCAGCGCGGTTTCTTCCTGATGCCGGTCAGCGCCGCGGAACTGGAGGAGTTGACGCGGACGCGATGCTGGCTGGAAGAACGGGCGCTGCGCGAATCCATTGCTCACCGCACGGCCGAATGGGAGGAACAGCTGGTGCTGGCCCTGCACCGCCTGGCGCGCGCCGAGCGTCGCCTGCCGGACGATCCGGCAAGCAACAATCCGGAATGGGAGAAGCTGCACCGGGCCTTCCACCGGGCGTTGATCACCGCGTGCCGGTCGCACTGGCTGGTCGGCTTCTGCGATCAGCTTTCCGACCAGGCCTCGCGCTACCGCCTGATCTCGCAAAACGTGCCGGGGATGGGACGCGACGATCTTGGCGAGCATCGCATAATTGCCGAGCGCACCCTGGATGGCGATGCCGATGGCGCGGTGGAGGCGCTTCTCAATCATTACCGCCTCACCGCGGCGATGTGCATGGAACGCTTCGCGCAGGGCTATGACCCGAGGGCCGGTTCAGGCAAGTCCCAACGCAGCCGCAAATAGCGGACGGAAGGCTACGGCGAAGTCGCCGAGCCTGACCGCTGCGCAGTTTTTGCTCCAGCCGCCAAATCTGGTATTCGCTCGGGCGAACGCTGGTGTCATTGGGCTTCAGCGCGCCTTGAGGACGTTTCATGACCAATCATCTCTTCGGCGCTTTCCGTTCCCGCATGCCGGCGCCCAGCCGGCTGCTGATGGAGACGGATGATGGCCGTTTCATCACCTATGGCGACATGCTGGTGAAGTCCGCGCAACTGGCGTATGCGCTGGCGCAGGCGGGCGTCGAACCCGGCGACCGCATAGCCGTCCAGGTCGATAAGAGCCCGGAGGCCGCACTGCTCTATCTCGCGTCCGTACGCGCCGGCGCGGTGTCCCTGCCGCTCAACACGGCCTACACGCTGCCGGAGCTCGACTATTTCTTCCGCGACGCCGAGCCACGGCTGATCGTGTGCGATCCCGATCGTCTGTCCGGCGTCGAACCGCTGGCTGCGTCGATCGGCGCGACGGTGCTCACGCTTGGCCGCGACGGGCAAGGAACGCTGGCCAGCCAGGCTTCGCGGCAGGCGACGGATTTCAGCGATGTGGCGCGCGGACCCGATGACCTTGCCGCCATCCTCTACACCTCCGGCACGACCGGCCGCTCCAAGGGCGCGATGCTCAGCCACGAGAACCTCGCTTCGAATGCCCGCGTGCTGGTCGAGCAGTGGCGCTTCAGCACCGACGATGTTCTGATCCACGCGCTGCCGATCTTCCACACGCACGGCCTGTTCGTCGCCACCAACGTCATCCTGATGGCCGGCGCAAAAATGCTGTTCGAGCAGAAATTCGACCCGGCGCGCATCCTGGCGCTGATGCCGCGCGCGACGGCTTTGATGGGCGTGCCGACCTTCTATGTGCGGCTGCTGCAGCAGGACGGCCTGACGCGGGAGACGGCCAAGGCTATCCGGGTCTTCATCTCCGGCTCGGCGCCGCTGCTGGCCGAGACGCACAAGGCCTGGCGCGAGCGGACCGGCCACGCCATCCTCGAGCGCTACGGCATGACCGAGACCAACATGAACACGTCCAACCCCTATGACGGCGAGCGGCGCGCCGGGACGGTCGGATTCCCCTTGCCCGGCGTGGCGCTGCGCATCACCGATCCCGAGACGGCCAAGCCGCAGGCACAGGGCGAAATCGGCATGATCGAGGTCAAGGGACCGAACGTCTTTGCCGGCTATTGGCGCATGCCGGAGAAGACCAGGGCGGAATTCCGCGGCGACGGCTTCTTCATCACCGGCGACCTTGGCCTGATCGACGCCGAGGGCTATGTCCACATCGTCGGACGCGGCAAGGACCTGATCATCTCGGGCGGCTTCAACGTCTATCCGAAGGAGATCGAGAGCGAGATCGACGCGCTCGACGGCGTCAGCGAAAGCGCGGTGATCGGCATCGCGCATCCCGATTTCGGCGAAGGCGTCACGGCGGTGGTGGTGCGCAAGCCGGGATCGGCGATCAGCGCCGCCGACATTGTAAACGCCATCGCCGGACGGTTGGCGAAGTACAAGCATCCGAAGCAGGTGATATTCGTCGACGAATTGCCGCGCAACACGATGGGCAAGGTGCAGAAGAACGTTTTGCGCGAGGCGCATAAGGATATCTATGCCAAAGCCGGCTAACGGCCGACACGACGCAGTGCTGCAAGGGTGAAATCGGCCGTGATCCTTCGCGCCCCCCCCTGTCCTGCCGGACATCTCCCCCACTTGGGGGGAGATTGGCAGCTTCGGCGCCCCGCTCATCCTGAGACGTTGGCGATTGGCGAAAGCCGGGGTGAAGTCTGATCTCCCCCCTTGTGGGGGAGATGTCCGGCAGGACAGAGGGGGGCGCTGTCCCGCCTGCGCCTCAAAGTTTCTCCGCCGCCGCAAGGCTGGGAAGTCTCAGGCGGCAAACACTTTCTCGCCGCCGATCCAAACATCCTTCACATCCAGCTCATCCGATAACCCGACAATGTCGGCGGCGGTGCCGTTGGCGAAGCGGCCGAGGCGATGGGCCTGGCCGATTGCCTCGGCCGGGTAGAGCGAGGCCATGCGCAAGGCCTCGTCGAGCTCCAGCCCGACGACGCGGTGGACGTAGCGAATGGCGGAAATCATGTCGAGGTCGGCGCCGGCCAGCGTCCCATCCGCCAGCCGCAGACTGCCATCCCCACGGTAGATGGTGCGGCCGTTGAGCGTGAACGAGGTCATGTCGGTGCCGATCGTCGCCATGGCGTCGGTGACCAGCAGGATCTTGCCAGGTCCCTGCTTGCCGCGCAGCGCAAGGATCATCGTTGCCGGATGGACATGGATGCCGTCGGCGATGATGCCGGCGTACAAGCCGCCGGTGTCGATCGCCGCGCCGGCCAGGCCTGGCTCGCGGTTGCCGATCTGGCTCATGGCGTTGAACAGGTGCGTGACCACCGTGGCGCCGGCGGCGGCGAAGGCGCTGGCGGTCGAATAGTCGGTGTCGCTGTGGCCGAGGCTCACGATGACGCCGGCCTTGGCCAGCGCCGTGACACGGGCCGGTTCGACCGATTCCGGCGCGATGGTGGTGAGCAGCACCGGCAGGTCGCGACGCGCCGCGATAAGCGCCGCCTCGTCGGCGTCGGTCATCGGCCGGATCAGCGCCGGATCATGCGCGCCCTTGCGGGCTACGGAGAGATGCGGTCCTTCCAAATGCAGGCCGAGGAAGCCCGGCACCTTTTCCCTGGTTGCCTCGGCGCCGGCGCCGATGGCGGCGGCGGTGATCGATGGCGTATCGGTGATCAATGTCACCAGCAGTGCCGTGGTGCCGAAGGGAGCATGCGCCCGGCAGATGGTTGCAATCGAGGCGACGTCGGGATCGTCGTTGAGCATGACGCCGCCGCCGCCATTGACCTGGATGTCGACGAAACCCGGCACCAGCAGGCCACCGCCGGTTTCGATCGCCGAAACGCCGGCCGGAACGGCGCCGGCGGGCAGGATGGCCTCGACCGCGTCGCCATTGATGACAAGGGCGGCATCGTCGTGCCAGTCGGCGCCGTCGAAGATGCGGGCGCCGGTGAGTGCGAAACGGTCGCTCATACGGTTTCCGTCACTTTGCGCAGGTTGCGCGGCGTATCGGGGTCGAGGCCGCGATGGCGCGCAAAGGCCTCGACGAAGCCATAGAAGGACACGATCAGCGGCAGCGGATCGGTCAGCGGATGGCCGGTGGCGACATACGGCAGCAGCCTCGCGGCCTTCGCCTTGTCGGACGTGACGAAGGCGGCCGCGCCCTTGGCCGTCAGGCCGTCAGCCGCCTCGGCGACCGAGGGTTCGGACGCATCGCGCGCGGCGAGCGCCAGAACCGGGAAATCCGGCCCGACCAGCGCCAGCGGCCCATGCATGACCTCGGCGGCGCTATAGGCCTCGGCATGCATGGCGCAGGTTTCCTTGAATTTCAGGGCCGCCTCGCTGGCGATCGCGAAGGATGGGCCGCGCCCGAGGATGAACAGCGATTGCGGGTTCTCCAAAGCACCGGCGAGCGCCATCCAGTCGCAGGCGATCGCCTTCTCGAAGTGGCCGGGCAGGCCGGCGAGCGCCCGAAGCAATGGCTGGTCGTCGGTCGCGTGCGCCATCAGCGCAAGGCCGGCGACGGCCGAATTGACGAAGGTCTTGGTGGCCGCGACGGACCGTTCCGGCCCTGCCAAAATGTCGATGGCATAGTCGGAGACGCGCGCCAGCGGCGAGTCCGCCGTGTTGGTGATGGCGACGGTGAGCGCCCCTCCGGCCCTTGCCGTTTCGGCCATGGCGACGATGTCGGGGCTCTTGCCCGACTGCGAGACCGCCAGGCAGGCGGAGCCGCGCAGCCGGAGCTTGGCGCCATAGATGGAAGCGATCGACGGTCCGACCGAGGCGACGGCGAGGCCTGCCGTCAGCTCGACGGCATATTTCATGAAGGTCGCGGCATGGTCGGACGAGCCGCGCGCCACGGTGACGACGAAATGCGGGTCGCGCTCGCGAATGCCGCGCCCTGCCTCTGCCAGCACCGAAGCCGAGCCGTCGAGAAGCCGAGCGGCGGCTTCCGGGATCTCGTCGATCTCGCGCCGCATATGGGTGGTGGTTGCGCTCATGCCCGGATCTCCTCTCCCGGCCCGGTCAGCCGGAGTTCCGCGACGAAATCATAGGCGTCGCCCCTGTAGACCGAGCGGGTGAACTCGATCACCTTGCCGCTCGCCAGATAGGAAATGCGCTCGATCTGCAGGCCGGCAACCCCCGGCGGCACTTCCAGGAGGCGCGCATCGGCATCGCCAAGATTGGTGGCGGAGATGCGCTGCACCGCGCGCACCGGCCGATTACCAGTCATGCCCAGCGCCGCATAAAGCGAGGAGCCGATCGCCTCGGGGTCGGGCAGCACGCTAGCCGAGAGCGCCGCGCGTTCGATCGCCAGCGGCGTATCGTTGGCGATGCGCAGGCGCGCGACACGCGCCACCAGCTCGGTCGAGGACAGGCCGAGCACCATCATCTCGTCCGGCGACGGCGCATAGAGGCCGCGGTCGAGCCAGACCGAGCGCACTGTCATGCCGCGGCGCGCCATGTCCTCGGTGAAGGAGGTGAGCCTCGACAGCGACTGCTCGACGCGCTCCATGCGCGGCGCGACGAAGGTGCCTGAGCCATGGCGCTGGACGAGGATGCCGCCCTTGACCAAGTCCTGCACCGCCTTGC
Organism: Mesorhizobium sp. WSM3224; assembly: GCF_000427725.1. Classification (GTDB taxonomy): domain Bacteria; phylum Pseudomonadota; class Alphaproteobacteria; order Rhizobiales; family Rhizobiaceae; genus Mesorhizobium. The sequence continues at coordinate 91,690 of NZ_ATYO01000026.1, forward strand.
GCACGGTGACGCGCGAGATGTCGGCCTTGCTGGCGATATCTCGCTCCGACGGCAACGCGTCGCCGGGGCCGATCAGGCCGCGATTGACCGCTTCCTCGATGCTGCGCCTGAGCTGCAGGTAGAGCGGCGCGCCGCTCTGCGAGGATTCTTTAAGCATGGCGAAGATCTGGTCGGCGGCGCTCATCGGGCGGCCTCCGGACCCTTGGCGAAGACGCGCACGGCCATCTGCACCGCGCCGCCGAGCGCATCGTCGAGCGGGGCTTTGAGCAGCGCCTGATAGCGTGCCGACAGGCGCGGCGCATAGAGCGGCGCAAGGCCCCCGAGCAGGCAAAGCGGCGCATCGTCTGCAAGATCGAGCGCGCCGAGCGACGCCTCGACATCGGCCACCGCCTTGTCGAGGATCCAGTTGGCGACGAGGTCGCCCTTTTCGGCATGCTCGAAGACCTTTGGCGCGAAGCCGCCGAAATCGCCCGGCTTGGCGTTGGTGGTGAATTCGACCACGTCCTCGGGATTGTTGCGGAAGACGGCGAGCATGGCGTCCGTCAAGGGCGAGCCCGGACGGATGCCGTCATAGGCAAGCAGCGTCTGTTCCAGCAGGTCGCGGCCGATGCGGGCGCCGCTGCCCTGGTCGCCGACCTGAAATCCCCAGCCGCCGATGGCGCGCGACTTGCCGCCTTTACGCGCCATATAGGCAGTGCCGGTGCCCAGGATGGCCATGGCGCCGTCGCCCGAACCGACCGCGCCCTCGAGCGCGATCTCGGCGTCGGTCTCGACGCGGCTCTCACTGAAGGGCAGGATAGCCTCGAGCTGCTGCCGGTAGGTGCCGACATTGGCGCCGGCGAGGCCGAGAATGGCCGGCGTCCTCGGGATCAGCTCCGGATCCTTTCCGGCGGCCAGAAATGCCTGCCTGGCCGCCTCGACGATGTTGGCGCGGGCGCCGGTGAGGTCGGTTCGGATGTTGGCGGCGCCGCTCTTGGCACGGCCGACGACAACGCCGTCGGCGGTCGCAAGGGCCGCCCTGCAGCTGGTGCCGCCGCCATCGATGCCAAGCACGAAATTCACGCGATTTCTCCTCGATCTGGATAATACCAATAAAATACCAATAGCCAAGAGTTAATTTCAGGTTCAAAAAAGATTAAGCCGTATTTTATTGAAACCCCACGATAATTTGCCGGCAAGCGAGCTCCGCATTCTGAAAAGTGTTAATGCGTGTGGACAAGTGGTATTTTTTTGGTATTGTTTCTTCAATCGGAGGAAAATGGATGGCCGAGACGCGCACGGAAGCGCTCCACCAGAATGCCGAGGGGCTGGATGTCCAAGCCCCTGAAGCCATCCTGTCGTTCCTGGCCAACGCCCAGATCGAGGCCGCCAAGGCCGTGCACGGCGCCATCCCGGCAATCGCCGCCGCCGCCGAACTCATCGCCAGGCAATTGAAGAGCGGCGGCAAGCTCGCCTATGCGGCGGCCGGCAGCTCCGGCCTGATGGCGGTTGCCGATGCGCTGGAACTGCCCGGCACTTTCGGCATCGCACGCGACCGCATCGCCATCCTGATCGCCGGCGGCGACGAAGCGTTCCGCACGCTGGCCGGCGGACCGGAGGATGACACCGAGGAAGCTACGGCGGCTGTTGCCGCGGCCAATATCGGCAAGGGCGATTGCCTGATCGCCATCTCGGCCAGCGGCTCGACCCCTTATGCTGTCCAGGCGCTCCAGGACGCGCGGCACCGCGGCGCGGCAACCGTCGCGATCGCCAACAACAGGGGCGCCGCGCTGTTCAAGCAAGCCGACGTCGCCATCCTGCTCGAAACGCCGCCGGAGCTGATCGCCGGCTCGACGCGCATGGGCGCCGGCACCGCGCAGAAGGTCGCGCTCAACATGCTCTCGACGCTCACCGCCATCCATCTCGGCCATGTCCATGACGGCTACATGGTCAACCTTACCGCCGACAACATCAAGCTGCGTGACCGTGCCGTACGCATGGTCGCCGCCATCAGCGGCCGCAGCCGCGACGACGCCGCCCGCCTGCTCGAGGAAAGCGGCGGCGTTGTCAAAACAGCCATTCTGCTCGCCGCAGGCGCCGCCAGCGCCGACGCGGCCGAGAAGATACTGGAAGGAACCGGCCAGAAGCTCCGGCCGGCGCTTTCCGCGATCGAGGGGAGCAAGGGGCGCTGAGCCTCTGTTCTCATCAAAACCGAACCTGAAAAAGGTCAACAGGGAGACTGAAGATGAAGACCAAACTACTGACGGCCCTTCTGCTCGGCACAAGCATCCTCGGCACGACCGGGATGGCTCTGGCCGAGGACGTGACGCTCAACATCGAAAGCTGGCGCGGCGACGACCTGACCATCTGGAAGGACAAGCTGATCCCGGCCTTCGAAGCCAAGAACCCCGGGATCAAGGTGGTGTTCGCGCCTTCGGCCCCGACGGAGTATGACGCTGCCCTCGGCGCCAAGCTCGCCGCCGGATCGGCCGGCGACCTGATCACCTGCCGCCCCTTCGACAAGTCGCTCGAGTTGTTCAAGAAGGGCAACCTCGGCGACCTTACCGCGCTGCCGGGCATGGAGAACTTCTCGCCCGTCGCCAAGGCCGCCTGGCAGACCGACGATGGCAAGTCGAGCTTCTGCGTGCCGATGGCTTCGGTCATCCACGGCTTCATCTACAACAAGGACGCCTTCGACAAGCTGGGCATCAAGGTGCCGCAGACCCGCGAGGAGTTCTTCGCGGCGCTCGACAAGATCAAGGCCGACGGCACCTACATCCCGATGGCGATGGGCACCAAGGATCTGTGGGAAGCCGCGACCATGGGCTACCAGAACATCGGCCCGAACTACTGGAAGGGCGAGGAAGGCCGCGCAGCCCTGATCAAGGGCGAGCAGAAGCTGACCGACAAGGACTGGGTCGCGCCGTATGAGGAACTGGCCAAGTGGAAGCCGTATCTCGGCGACGGCTTCGAGGCGCAGACCTATCCGGACAGCCAGAACCTGTTCACGCTCGGCCGCGCCGCCATCTACCCGGCCGGCTCGTGGGAAATCGGCCTGTTCAACACCCAGGCGCAGTTCAAGATGGGCGCCTTCCCGCCGCCGGTCGAGAAGGCCGGCGACACCTGCTACATCTCCGACCATACCGATATCGGCATGGGCCTGAACGCGGCCTCGAAGCACGCGGAAGAGGCCAAGAAGTTCCTGTCGTGGGTTGCCTCGCCGGACTTCGCCACCATCTACGCCAACGCGCTGCCGGGCTTCTTCAGCCTGAACTCCTCGCCGGTGAAGATGGAAGACCCGCTGGCGCAGGAATTCGTCTCCTGGCGCGGCAAGTGCAAGTCGACGATCCGCTCGACCTACCAGATCCTGTCGCGCGGCACGCCGAACCTCGAGAACGAGACCTGGGTTGAATCGGCCAACGTGATCAACGGCACCGACACGCCGGAGGCAGCGGCCAAGAAACTGCAGGACGGCCTCGACAGCTGGTACAAGCCGGCGAAGTAAGAGCACCGATTGCGATGCCGGCCGGGCGCGATCCCGGCCGGCATCCAAACAGTTCCAGATAGCGATTGTCGGCGCCGCCTCACGGTCTTACCCTCACCTTGCGGGGAAGACGGAGCCGATCTGTCGCTGGCCTTGTCTTCCCCCCTGAAGGGGACGTTCGGGCCGCGCATCGAGGCATCATCTAGCATCATCCGACCTGGAACAGAGAGACGGCGGGGACCGAACTCATGGCCGCACAGACACGACCGAAAAGACCGATCCGCTGGCATGTCGGCGTCTTCCTGGCGCCGGCGGTGCTGGTCTACACGGCGATCATGATCCTGCCGCTCGCCGGCACGCTTCAACTCTCATTGTTCCGCAACGTCGAACAGCACCAGGTGTTCGTCGGTTTCGACAATTTCCGCACCCTGTTCGGCGACCCCAACTGGTCGGTCAATTTCTGGAATGCGCTGCGCAACAATGTCTGGTTCTTCATCATCCACATGCTGGTGCAGAACCCGATCGGCGTGCTTTTGGCGGCGCTTCTCTCCAGCCCCCGGCTGCGTTTCGCCGTCTTCTACCGCACGGCGATCTTCGTCCCGACGATCCTGTCCTTCGTCATCGTCGGCTTCGCCTGGAAGCTGATCCTGTCGCCGCTGTGGGGCGTGGCGCCGCATCTGATGGATTTCGTCGGATTGAAGAGCCTGTTCACGCCATGGCTGGGCAAGGAGCAATATGCGCTGACGGCGCTCAGCCTGGTTTCGGTGTGGCAGTTCGTCGGTATCCCGATGATGCTGATCTACGCAGCCCTTTTGTCGATCCCCGAGGAAGTGATCGAGGCGGCCGAATGCGACGGCATCACCGGCATGGCGCAGTTCTGGAAGATCAAGCTGCCGCTGATCCTGCCTTCGATAGGCATCATCTCGATCCTGACCTTCGTTGGCAATTTCAACGCCTTCGACCTGATCTACACGGCGCAAGGCGCGCTCGCCGGTCCGAACTATTCGACCGACATCCTCGGCACCTTCCTCTATCGCGCCTTCTTCGGCTTCCAGCTGCAGGTCGGCGACCCCAATATGGGCGCGGCGATCGCCACGATGATGTTCCTGATCATCCTCGGCGGCGTCTGCGTCTACCTGTTCCTCGTGCAGACGCGCCTGCGTCGGTATCAGTTCTAGAGGGTTGGAGATGTCGAGCTTGAACACCCCCCTCTGGCCTGCCGGCCATCTCCCCCGCAAGGGGGGAGATTGGCAGCTTTGGCCCTGCCGCCCGTCTTGCAGCGTTGGTGATTGGCGAAAGCCTGCGCGACATCTGATCTCCCCCCTTGCGGGGGAGATGTCCGGCAGGACAGAGGGGGGTGCCTTGGCGTCGACCTCACGGATCGCGATTGTTCAGGAGACTTCCCAATGAGCACAGCAACCCGTTCGCTTCCCCGCACCATCGGCGCCCACGCGGTCCTTCTGACCTACACCGCGATCGCCCTGTTTCCAGTGATCCTGGTGATCATGAACTCGTTCAAGTCTCGTGCCGGCATCTTCGGCGCGCCGCTGACGCCGCCGACGCCGAAGACCTTCGACCTGATCGGCTACACCACGGTGATCGGCCAGGGCGACTTCATCCACTATTTCCAGAACAGCCTCGTCGTCACCGTCGCCTCGCTGTTCTTCGTGCTTTTATTCGGGGCGATGGCCGCTTTCGCGCTGTCGGAATACCGCTTTCGCGGCAACACGCTGATGGGGCTTTACCTGGCGCTCGGCATCATGATCCCGATCCGCCTCGGCACCGTCGCCATCCTGCAATTGATGGTGGCGAGCGGGCTGGTCAACACGCTGACGTCGCTGATCCTGGTCTACACCGCGCAAGGCCTGCCGCTCGCCATCTTCATCCTGTCGGAATTCATGAAGCAGGTGTCCGACGATCTGAAGAACGCGGGCAGGATCGACGGGCTGTCGGAATACACGATCTTCTTCCGGCTGGTGCTACCGCTGGTGCGGCCCTCCATGGCGACGGTCGCCGTCTTCACCATGATCCCGATCTGGAACGATCTGTGGTTCCCGCTGATCCTGGCGCCGTCGGAAGAGACCAAGACGGTGACGCTCGGCGCGCAGCTCTTCCTCGGCCAGTTCGTCACCAACTGGAACGCGATCCTGGCCGCGCTGTCGCTGGCGATCCTGCCGGTGCTGATCCTCTATGTCATCTTCTCGCGGCAGCTGATCCGCGGCATCACGTCGGGAGCGGTGAAGTGAGCGGAGCCCTACAGATCTCCGCCGGCGCCTCCACCCCACCCGGCGCTTCGCGCCGACCTCCCCATCGAGGGGAGGTAGGAGGTCGCCGCTTTATGGTCGACCGCTTGGGTTCCCAATTCAGAGCAGCTTCTTCGGTGGTGGGGATGTTCACGCCAACGCCCTACCTCCCCTCGATGGGGAGGTCGGCGCGAAGCGCCGGGTGGGGTGACACCCTCTCAGGAGATGGAGCAGTCAGGTGAACGACAGAACACCCCTTCGCGTCGTCGTGGCTGGCCTCGGCAATATGGGCCGCAGCCATGCGCTGGCCTATCACACCAATCCGGGCTTCGAGATCGCCGCGCTCGTCAACCGTTCCGACGTGCCGCTGCCGGACGAGCTTGGCGGCTACGGCATCCGACGCTCCTTCGAGGACGCTTTGCGCGACGAGAAGCCGGATGTCGCCGCCATCGCCACCTATTCCGACAGCCATGCCGACTACGCGGTGCGGGCCTTCGAGGCCGGCTGCCATGTCTTCGTCGAGAAGCCGCTGGCGACGACCGCCGCCGATGCACAGCGCGTCGTCGATGCCGCCAAGGCCAATGGCAGGAAGCTGGTGATCGGCTATATCCTGCGCCACCATCCGTCCTGGGTGCGGCTGATCGCCGAGGCGCGCAAGCTCGGCGGTCCTTACGTGTTCCGCATGAACCTCAACCAGCAATCCTCCGGCCACACCTGGGGGACGCACAAGCAGCTGATGCAGACGACCTCGCCGATCGTCGACTGCGGCGTGCATTATCTCGACGTGATGCTGCAGATCACCGACGCCAGGCCGGTCGAGGTACGTGGCATGGGTGTGCGGCTCAGCGACGAAGTCGCGCTGTCGATGTACAATTACGGCCATCTGCAGGTGCTGTTCGATGACGGTTCGGTCGGCTGGTACGAGGCCGGCTGGGGTCCGATGATCTCGGAGACGGCCTTCTTCGTGAAGGACGTGATGTCGCCCAAGGGCTGCGTGTCGATCGTGATGAAGGAGGGTGTGAAGTCCGACGACATCGACACTCACACCAAGACCTCAACCATCCGCCTGCACAGCGCTGAGACCGGGCCAGACGGCAGGTTCGCTAAAGAAGACGAGCTGCTGTCGATGGAGGGCGAGCCGGGGCACCAGGAGCTCTGCGACCTGGAGCAGGCCTTCCTGCTCAAGGCCATCCGCGAAAACATCGACCTCACCCGCCACATGGACGATGCCGTGAAGTCGCTCGCCGTCTGCCTTGCCGCCGACGAGAGCGTGCGCAGCGGGAAGGCCGTAAAACTCTAGGACAAGGACGACGCCGTGGGCTCGCTGAAGATCGAGAATGTGAAGAAGGCTTTTGGGCCGGTCGAGGTGTTGAAGGGCATCGACCTCGAGGTGACGGACGGCGAATTCGTCGTCTTCGTCGGCCCATCCGGCTGCGGAAAATCGACGCTGCTGCGCGTGATCGCCGGATTGGAGGACTCGACCTCCGGCCGCGTGCTGATCGATGGCGCCGACGTCTCGATAACGCCGCCCGCAAAACGCGGCATCGCGATGGTGTTCCAGACCTACGCGCTCTACCCGCATCTGACGGTGAAGAACAATATGGGCCTCGGCCTGAAGCAGGCCGGCACGCCGGGGGCTGAGATCGAGCGGCGCATCAAGATCGCTTCTGCCATGCTATCGCTCGAGCCCTATCTCGAACGCCGGCCGGCGGAGCTGTCGGGCGGCCAGCGCCAGCGCGTCGCCATCGGCCGCGCCGTGGTGCGCGAGCCAAAGCTCTTCCTCTTCGACGAGCCGCTGTCGAACCTCGATGCCGCCTTGCGCGTCAACACAAGGCTTGAGATCGCGCAGTTGCACCGCCGGCTGAAGGCGACGATGATCTACGTCACCCACGACCAGGTCGAGGCGATGACGCTGGCCGACAAGATCGTGGTGCTCAATGCCGGCAAGATCGAGCAGATCGGTAGTCCGATGGAGCTCTACAATTCGCCGGCCAATGAATTCGTCGCCGGCTTCATCGGTTCGCCGAAAATGAATTTCATCGATGGCGCGCGGCTTGGCGAGACAGCCAAGAGCATCGGCGTGCGGCCGGAGCATTTGACGGTCGATGCGAATTCCGGCGCCTGGAAAGGCACGGTGGTGCATGCCGAGCATCTCGGCGCCGACACCAACCTCTATCTCGACTGCGAGAAGGCGGGACTGATCACCGTGCGTATCTTCGGCGTCTACAATTCCGAGCCGGGGGCGGCGCTCTATGCGACGCCGGATGCGGCCAAGACGTATAGGTTCGGGGCGGATGGGAAGGTGCTGAAGTAGCGCCAGCTTCCCCTTCTCCCCTTGTGGGAGAAGGTGGCCGCGAAGCGGCCGGATGAGGGGTGTTGGAAGGATCTCGGCGCAGCAGAATTAAGTGCCCGGGAACCCTCAATTTTCAAGGGCGCGCTCCGCTGGAGCACCCCTTGTATCTGCACGGACAGAGATTTGTGCAAGGAAAGCGACTGAGCCTCGAACCGGATGGCCATCCGATTCGAGGCTTGGCGAAGTCGCCCGACACCCCTGCGGCCACAACCGTGGATGAGCCTGGGATCTTCGCCTTCGTCACGCACGACCGAATAGTCGCTTGGCTCCAATCGTACGCACAAGGCAGGTTACCGTGAACAAGACCATCTGTGGAGTG
>NZ_ATYO01000027.1 GCF_000427725.1 Mesorhizobium sp. WSM3224
ACCAATCCCGAGAAGCTCGCAAGCCTCATCGTCATCGTGATGCTCGCCATCACATGGGCCTACCGATGCGCCACCCAGACCATGGGCATGAAGGCCATACCCCGCAAAAGCCACGGCCGCCGCGAAAAATCCTGGTTCCGCATCGGTCTCGACGCACTCAGAGACTGGATCGTCAACTGCCCCAAAGCAGCCGCCCACGCGTGGCTCGAAAAACCACCCCGAAGATCGATGATAAGCTCAAAAAACGCCTGAGTCGTGTACCGTGGAATCCGTTTCGACGCGACGCGCTTTAAACGGCCACGCTGACGGCACCGTCTGCGGCGACTGTTACGGCGGTTCCACGGTAGGTATCGAACTGGCCGCGCTCGAGCCGCACCGCGATCGGCGTTTCCCAGCCCATTTCCCGGGCGACGATCAGCCCGAGCAGCAGGATGGCGTCCGGCTCGTGCAGCACCAGCGCCGCCGGCGCCCGTCCGTTGTGGACGAGCTCCATCAGCACCGCCGAAGCGGATGACGAGCCGATCGTGCCCGGCAGGAACAGCACCCGGCCGGCAATGACCTCGCCATGCTGCGGGTGGCGGACGTCGGCGATGCGTCCGGTCTTGGGATCGACGCCGCCCCAGAAGCTGATCGGCGCCGTCAGCACCAGCGCTTCGCCTTCGCCTGCCTTGCCCGGCACCAGGATCTCTGGCGGAGTGCTCATGCGGCGATATCCGTGAAGACCGGCTTGCCGAGGACCGCGCTTTCGACGCAGTCGGCGAGCGACGCGTAGAGCACCGCATAGCCGGTATTGCCCGGCGCGTAATGCGCGAACTTGCCGGAATTGGTCATCAGCACGCCGTTGCTGAGCTCCGGCATGATCGGCGTCACCACCACGCAGGTATCGGCGACGATGACGACACCGCTGGCTTCGAGCCGCTTTCGCCGGCCGTCCTGCTCCAGCAAGGCAAGCGCGTGGCGGCCGGTGCAGGCGTATACCGGTACCGTGAGCCGCCGACCGGCGATCAGCCGCTCCAGGCTGTCGAACTCGGCGTGCGACAAATGCGGGCTGCCAATCGCCACCGCATCGATGGCTTTGCCCGCGGCGGTGGTCGACAGGCCGGCGCGCGCCTTCGCGACCATCTGGGGCGTCACGCGGATCACCGCCTCCGGTTCCGGTCCGGCCAGGATGGTTTCGACGTCGGGAGCCTCGGGCGTCACGCCGGCGATGTGGAACAGGCCGACCGCGCCGGACGACGCAGCCGCCGCGCCGAAGGCCTTCAGCGCGTCCTCGCCCGGATGATTGGCCACACCGGTGACGACACCGACCGCGTCACCCACCTCGCGGCCATAGAGGCTGCCAAGAACAGGCCAGGCGATCTCCGAGGCAAGGAAAGATGGCGACAGGCCCGAGACATCGAAAATGAGCCGCGCCCGGCGATTATCGGGCCGGTGCAGACCGTAATCCGGCGAGCGGCCGGTGATGGCGCAGGCAATGTCCAGAAAATCGCCGTAGCGATTGGTGCGCGCGCCCAGCACCGAATTGCAGAAGACGACCGCGTTGGACTCGCCCCAGGCCACGTCGCTGCCAGGCGCGGGCCTGTGTCCGGCCTGATAGGGTGCGCAGGTCCAGCTCTGCTCGCAGCCGAGCTTGCGATAGGCCTCCATCATCCGCCGCGCCATGCCGCGTTGCGGCTCTTCCAGGCGAATGCGCGAGCATCCCATCAGGTCGAGCGCTCCGACATTGAGCGTCGAGCGCACCGCGACCTTTGCGCCGCCTTCGACCAGCCTCTCGGCAAACAACGTGCCGGAATCGCCATGGTAAAGCGCCCCGTCGATATGAGTGGACGCGATCGGGATGAGCCGCGGCGCGCCGAGCAGGCGGGCGCTTTCGGCGACGATGCGCATCGCCATGCCCGCGCCATCCTGGCCGGCGGCGATCGCCTGTTCTTCCGGGCTGAGTGCGAGGCTCAAGACAGCACCTTGCGCATGGTGATGGAGGTTGGTCTGTCATAGCCCTGATGCGCCGTGCGCCCGGTCTCGCGAAAGCCGAGCCGGGCGAAGGCTGCATGGTTTGCGGCCAGTTCGATACGGGTCTGAAGCTCGATCGCATCCTTGCCGCGTTCACGGGCAAGACCCTCGACCGCCCGCATCAGCCGGGTTCCGATGCCTTGGCCCTGGAGCCGTGGCTCGACCGCGAGCTTGCCGACATAGAAATCCCGCGTCCGTTCCAGCGCGAAGACGCAACCGACGATGCGGCCGTTCTCGACGGCCAGAAATACGGTCTCCCGCTTTGCCTTCTCGCCAAGGCTGCCGGCTGTCAGAAGATGCGCCGATGACGGCGGGTCGATGATGCCGTCCATATAGGCGAAGGCGCGCCGGATCAGCGCGAGCAAGTCGTCCCATCGGTCGAAATCCGCGGGAAGGCCGACTATGGAGATGCCGACGGTCTGGTCCATGCGCTCAGACGGCCTTGTAGCGGATGGTGTCGAAGCGGGCCGTGAGCCCGTCATAGAGCAGCAGCCGCCCGATCAGCGGCTCGCCTATGCCGGTGATCAGCTTGATCGCTTCCATCGCTTCCAGCGTGCCGATGACGCCCGTCAGCGCGCCGACGATGCCGGCAACGGCGCAGGACGGCACCAGCCCTTCGGGCGGCGCTTCCGGGAACAGATCGCGATAGCTCGGATTGCGCTTGCCGTCGGCGCCGGTCTCGAACGGCTTCAGCACCGTCACCGAGCCGTCGAAGCGCCCGACGGCGGCTGTGACGAGGGGTTTCCTTTCACCGGCGCAGGCATCGGCGACAGCGTAGCGCGTCTCGAAATTGTCGGAGCCGTCGACAACGATGTCGTAGCGGGCGACGAGGGCAGGGGCGTTCTGCGCCGTCAGCCTCAGGCGGTGCGATTCCACCGTGACATTGGGGTTGATGCGCATGATCGCTTCCCGTGCGCTGTCGGTCTTGGCCATGCCGATCGTGTCGCCGCCATGGATCACCTGCCGCTGCAGGTTGGACAACGAGACCGTGTCGTCGTCGACGATGCCGAGCGTTCCGACGCCGGCGGCGGCCAGATATTCGAGCACCGGTGCGCCGAGCCCGCCGGCGCCGATCACCAGCACCCGCGCCCGTTTCAGCTTCTGCTGGCCCGGCCCGCCTATCTCGGGCAGCACGATGTGGCGGGCGTAGCGTTCGAGCTCTTCGTCGGTCAGGGCAGCACTGGTCATGGCCGGACCATATCGCGGGCAGAAAACCTTGTCATGTACGGGCAAAGCGAAGCTTTGTCCCGCCGGGCAAGCACGGGCAAGGCGAAGCCTTGTCCCGCCGGGCAAGCACGGGCAAGGCGAAGCCTTGTCCCGCAGGATGAGCGCTGACATCAGCCGGTCGCGCCGACGCTGCCGTGATCGACCGTCAGGAACTGCGCGCGGCCCTCAAGGCTCGAAAACAAGGCGGCATCCGTGCCTGTCATGAAGGTCTGGCAATTCAGCTCCTCGAGTATGGAGAACAATGCCGCGCGCCGGCCTGCATCGAGATGCGCGGCGATCTCGTCCAGCAGGAGGATTGGCGTCAGGCCCGACATCTCGCCGGTCAGCCTGGCATGCGACAGCACGATGCCGACCAGCAGTGCCTTCTGCTCGCCGGTCGAGCAAAGCTCGGCCGACATCGACTTCGGCCGATGCCGCACCACGAGATCGGAACGATGCGGACCGTCCAGCGTGCGGCCGGCGGCGCGGTCGCGCTCGCGGCCATTGGCAAGTGCTGCGCGGTACCGCTCCTCGACGTCGACCGCGGGTGCGCTGCCCAGAGCGCTCTCCAGGTCGCCGGCAAGGCTGATATCGGCCTGCGGAAACGGCCCGCTGCCCGGCAGCCTGTCGATCATGGCGGCAAGCAGCCGCACCAACTCGACCCGCGCCGCGGCGATCGCCACGCCGGTCTCGGCCATCTGCGTCTCGATCGCGTCGAACCAGGCGCCGTTGCGCGAGCCTTCGGTAAGCAAACGGTTACGGCCGCGCATGGCTTTCTCGTAGTCGAGAGCGCGCTGGCCGTGACCGGGGTCGATCGCCAGGACCAGCCGGTCGAGGAAGCGGCGGCGGTCCATCGCCGGCCCGGGAAACAGCCCGTCCATCGCCGGCGTCAGCCAGATGACCCGCAGCCATTCCAGCATGTCTGCGGCCGATCGGGCAGGCGCAGCGTTGATCCGCACGCGTCTGCCGCCTTCTCCAGCGGCGTCTCCGCCGGAAATGCCGGTGCCGATCTCGACTTGGCCTTCGGGTCCCTCGATGCGCGCGTGCAACGCAAAGCCGCCGTCGCCACGTTCGCGCGCCACATCCGTATAGGGCGCGCGGCGCAGCCCACGCCCCGGCGTCAGGAACGAGATTGCTTCCAGGAGATTGGTCTTGCCGGCGCCATTGTCGCCCGACAACACCACCGCACCGGGCGCAAGCTCAAGCGACAGCGCCGCATAATTGCGGAAATTCGTAAGGGTTAGCTTACTTATATAACTTTGCTGCCGAAGCTGTTTCGCGTCCGCGATCACGGTTGCACATCAGGTCCGCTAGAGCAATTCCAGGAAAAGTGCACGGCGGTTTTCCGTCCGGAATTGCGACAGGCAAAAGCGCAATTCCAAGAAAAGTGTGGCACTGTTTTCCGTCCGGAATTGCGACAGGCAAAAGCGCAATTCCAGGAAAAGTGTGGCACGGTTTTCCGTCCGGAATCGCGTCGACAAAAAAGGCCTAAACTCGCATCGGCATCAGCACGTAGAGCGCTGTTTCGTCGGCCATGTCGTGGATCAGCGTCGGCGAACCGGCGTCGGCCAGCATGAATTTGGCTTCCGTACCCGTGAGCTGGGCCGCGACGTCGAGCAGGTATTTGGCGTTGAAGCCGATCTCGATCGGGTCCGACGAATAGTCAGCCGCCAGTTCCTCGGTGGCGCTGCCCGAATCCGGGTTGTTGACTGCGAGCGTGACCTGGCCGTCATTGATCGAAAGCTTCACGGCCCGGCCGCGTTCGGAGGAAATGGTCGAAACCCGGTCGACGGCCGCGGCAAAGCTCTGGCGGTCGATGATCAGCTGCTTGTCGTTGCCGGTCGGAATGACGCGCTGGTAGTCGGGGAAGGTGCCGTCGATCAGCTTCGAGGTCAAAACGACGCTGCCGATGGTGAAGCGGATCTTGGTGTCCGACAATTCCGTGGTCACCGCGACGTCGGGATCGTCGACCAGCTTCTGCAGCTCGCTCACCGTCTTGCGCGGAATGATGATGCCCGGCATGCCTTCCGAACCGGCCGGCGCGTCGATCTCGGCGCGCGCCAGGCGGTGTCCGTCGGTCGCCACCGAGCGCAGCTTCAACTTGCCGCCCACCTCATGCGTGTGCAGGAAGATGCCGTTGAGATAATAGCGGGTCTCTTCGGTGGAGATGGCGAATTGGGTCTTGTCGATCAGTCCCTTGAGCGCCGCCGATTCCAGACGGAAGATATGCGAGAACGAGCCGGCCGAAAGCTCCGGGAAGTCGGATTGCGGCAGGCACTGCAGGCGGAAGCTCGAGCGCCCGGAGGTGACGGTCATCGCGTTGCCGTCTTCGTCCGTCTTCAGCATCACCTCGGCGCCGTCGGAAAGCTTGCGCACGATATCGTAGAGCAGATGCGCCGGTACCGTCGTGGCGCCGCCGCGTTCGACCTTGGCGGGCGTCGCCTCCGTTACTTCGAGGTCGAGGTCGGTCGCCTTCATCTCGAGGCTGGCGCCCTCGGCGCTGAGCAGCACGTTGGACAGGATCGGTATGGTGTTGCGCCGCTCGACCACGCGGTGGACGTGGTTGAGGGACTTCAAGAGGTTTGACCGTTCCAGGATAACACGCATGACGAAAACAGGCTCGCTTCAATGAATGAACGGGTCACCGGCAGGCGGCATCCCGGGAAAGCCCTGAAAGGCTTTCAGAATCTGTGTAAGCTGACAGTAAAAAGCCTGCGAACGCAAGCCCGCGGCACCGGTTCCGGCCGGTTGCGCGGGCTTTCTGGGGATAAAGCCGGCGAAGCGCGTCGTGCAATGCATGTCGCCCAAAAGTGCGCAGCGGTTTTGGGAAAAACGACATGCACGAAACAGAAGCACGTCGCCCAAAAGTGCGCAGCGGTTTTGGGAAAAACGACATGCATGAAACAGAAGCGTGTCGCCCAAAAGTGCGCAACGGTTTTGGGAAAACGACATGCATGAAAACAAGTACTTAAAGCGCGTCGCCAATCCGTTTCGACGCGACGCGCTTTACGATTTTTGAGCTGCCTCAGGCCTGGTCGTTGATCAGCCTTCTGAGCAGTTCGAGCTCCTGCGCCAGCGTGTTGTCGGCGCCTGAAAGGTCTTCGATCTTGCGCACGGCATGGAGCACGGTCGTGTGGTCGCGGCCGCCGAAACGCCGCCCGATCTCCGGCAGTGAGCGCGGCGTCATCACCTTCGACAGATACATCGCGACCTGCCGCGGCTTGACGATGGTGCGCGTGCGCCGGTTGGACAGGAGCTCCGTCTTCGACACGTTGTAGTGGCGCGCCACGATGCGCTGGATGTCCTCGATGCGCACCCGCTTCGGCTCGCCCGAGCGGTAGATGTGGCCGAGGATCTCGTCGATGCGGTCGATCGTGATCTGCGGCTCGAAGGACTGGCGGAACAGAAGCTGGTTGAAGGCGCCTTCAAGCTCGCGCCCGCTGCCGGTAACCGTGCGCGCGACATGGTCCAGAATTTCGTCCGAGATATCGAGCGAGGTGTCGTCGGTCTTGGCGGTGGCGCGCCGCAGCTTCAGCATGCCGAGCCGCATGGTGAAATCCGGCGCCGACATTTCGAGCGCCACGCCGCCATTGAGGCGCGAACGCACGCGCGGCTCCAGCGATTCCAGTTCCGACGGCGGCCGGTCGGCCGCGACCACCACCTGCTTGGCGCTGTCGAGCAGCATGTTGATCAGGTGGCAGAACTCGTGCTGGATCGATTTGCCCTGCAGGAACTGCATATCGTCGATGATCAGGAGATCGATGTCGCGCAGCTGCTCCTTCAGCGTCAGCGCGTTGTTGTCGCGGATCGCGGTGGCGAAGCGCCACATGAAATACTCCGCCGTCAGATAGACGACGCGCGACTTCGGATTGTGCCGCAGCGATTCCGCGGCGATCGCCTGCAGGAGGTGCGTCTTGCCGAGCCCGACGGTGGCATGCAGGAAAAGCGGATTGAAGCGCACCGCGCTCGACTGCGATTCCGCCACCGCCTTGGCTGCGGCGAAGGCCACCCTGTTCGACGGTCCCTCGATGAAGGAGGTGAACGTGTAGCGTGGGTCAAGCGGCGAGCCCAACACATTGTGGCGGAACTCCGTTTCCACGGACGCGCCCTGGCGGGGCGCCGGCGCTCGTTGTTCCACCCGTCCGGCGCCCGCAGTGCCGTTGGCGAGCGCGGTATGCGTCTGCTTGGTCATCTTGCGCGCTGGCGCGATTTCCGGCTCGACATGGTTGCGCCCCTGGCGCGTCGCGGTGCGCACGACGATCTCGATCTTGAGGATGTTGGGGTCCTCATGCCGCCACAGCTCGGCGATAAGCTCGAGGTAATGGCCGTTGATCCATGACCGCAGGAAGGCCGTGGGCACGGAGATGCGGACAATGCCGCGGGAGGCCTCTGCGACCTTCATGCGACCGAACCAGCTCGAATAGACCTCGACTCCGAGACGCGCCTTCAGCTGGGTCTTGACCCGCTCGAATTTCTGTTCCGCGTCGTTGGATGCCGCCACGTGCTCCCCCCCGACAAAAGTTGCTGGAAACGGGAGCTCGCCCGCTATCTCCCTCTCGATGCCGCTTTGCATGATCATGGTCCCTTGTCTTTCTCGTACCCTTTTCCCGCCGGGGATGCGCCTCCTGCATCCTTGGTCCAGCGACCCTCATTTCGCTGCGCCGCCACTGCCGCCGCCGGCAATGATCGTCGCAACTCGCGCAAGGGACAGGCTGCCGGCTCCGCACGCCGGCCTCCGACAACGACAAGGCAATACATCACCCTCCGGCGAAAACGCCGGCGAGACATCGACCGCCATGTACAATTACGCCAGTCCCCTACCCGCACCGAAGAGGCAAAACCAAGCCGCACGCGGAATTGCTCCACGTCATGAATTCTGCCATTTTGTGCTGGCCAATTCAGGCTGGGTCAGGGGCAAAAGCCCGTCCCTTCGATGGATGGACATTACCGAAATCGTTGTGGATAGGGCAAGGCCACATCTAACGGTTTTTTAACGAATCTGGTTACCGGACGGAGCTTGAAATCCGGTGCCGCGGCGGCACGTTTTGACAAAGCCATTGTGATTCAAACCCTTTTCCGGCGAATATGAAAAAGGCCGCCCGAAACGAAATATTCTGAAATAATTCTCTTGACAGCGACTTCTCCCCCGCCGCTCGACCGTGAGTTGAACAAGCTGTGGATGACCCGCTGTAAGTCACTGAAAAAGCAACAGATTCTTTGACAGGCGAAATTTGGCAGCCTGCCACGGAGCAGTCGCGTCACTATCAGCGGCACTGTATATGCCGGCAAAGCATTCACGCCATTGCAAGTCCATTCCGGCGGCCATTCGCGGGTGATTTTTTTAAGTACTTGCCGGCAAACGAAAAAACCCGGCCTGTTCGGCCGGGTTCAACGTCGATGGGTCGAGGATTAAATCGGTCAGGCCGACAGCGTCTTGACCCGCTGGGCCAGCCGCGAAACCTTGCGGGAAGCCGTGTTCTTGTGGACGACGCCCTTGGTGGCGGCGCGCATCAATTCCGGCTCCGCCACTTTGAAGGCTTCCACCGCCGCGGCCTTGTCGCCGGCGGCCAGCGCCTCTTCGACCTGGCGCACATAGGTGCGGACACGCGAGCGGCGGTTCTTGTTGACCGCAGCGCGGCGGGCGATCTTGCGCGTTGCCTTTTTGGCCGAAGACGTATTGGCCATGATGCCTCTCTTCTGATCTGGTGGGCGCCAGCGGGGTGCCGCAGGGCGCAAAAAACAAACGGGCAGCCATAGGGCCGCCTCGGTTGGTGCGGCTTATAGTTCAGCTTTTCCGGCGCGTCAACGCCACTTTGCGGTCTTTTTGGAGAAGCTCCAATGCATGTCGCCCAAAAGTGCGCAGCGGTTTTGGGACAACGACATGCATAAAGAAAAAAGCTGAAGTGCGTTGCTGGTATCCACGTCCGCGCGACGCACTTCAGCGATTGCTGAAATTGGGCTTCCGTTTCTCGACGAAGGCGGTCATGCCTTCTTTCTGGTCGTCGAGGGCAAACAGCGAATGGAACAGGCGGCGCTCGAAGCGAAGCCCCTCTGTCAGAGTCGTCTCGTAGGCGCGGTTGACGGCCTCCTTGGTCATCATCACCGACGGCAGTGAGAACTCGGCGATCTTCGCCGCCGCCTTCAGCGTTTCCTCGAGCAACTCGGCCACCGGGACCACCCGTGATACCAGTCCGCAGCGCTCGGCCTCGGCCGCATCCATCATGCGTCCGGTCAGGCACATGTCCATCGCCTTCGACTTGCCGACGAAGCGGGTCAGCCGCTGCGATCCGCCCATGCCCGGCATGACGCCGAGCGTGATTTCGGGCTGGCCGAACTTGGCGTTGTCGCCGGCGATGATGAAGTCACACATCATGGCCAGCTCGCAGCCGCCGCCGAGCGCGTAGCCCGCGACCGCCGCGATGATGGGCTTGCGTGTGCGCGTGAATTCCTCCCAGCCGACGAAGAAGTCCTGCGTGTAGGCGTCGGCAAAGGACAACGCCTGCATTTCCTTGATGTCGGCGCCGGCGGCAAACGCCTTTTCCGAGCCGGTAAGCACCATCGCGCCGATCCCGGCATCGGCGTTGAACGCGCTCGCCGCCGCCACGACCTCCGCAAGGACTTGCGAATTCAGCGCATTGAGCGCCTTGGGCCGGTTCAGCGTGATCAGCCCGACCTTGCCACGCGTCTCGACGAGAATGGTTTCATAAGCCATGGTTTCGCTTCCTTCCGCGGCAGTGGGATGATCGGTAGCTGTTCCTAGCTTACCGCTGACAGGTCCGGCAATAGAAGGTCGAGCGGCCGCTTTGCACGATGCGCTCGATGTGGCCGCGGCAGCCAGGCTTCGGGCATGGCTCCCCTTCGCGATCGTAGACCGCGAAGGAATGCTGGAAGTAGCCAAGCGATCCATCGGCCTGGACATAGTCGCGAAGCGAGGAGCCTCCGGCAGCGATGGCATCGGCGATGACCGAGCGGATCGCCTCGGCAAGGCGCCCACTTTGCTCTTTCGCCTTCTTGGCCGGCCCGGCGATGGAGCCGGCTTCGCGCAGCGGCGAGAGGCCGGCGCGCCACAAGGCCTCCGCCACATATATATTGCCAAGCCCGGCGATCAGCCGCTGATCGAGCAGCGCCGCCTTGAGCGGCGATCTGCGGCCATCGAGCAGCGACGCGAGCAGCGCCCCGTCGAGCGCGTTGCCGGTCGGTTCCACGCCCAGTCCGGCCAGCATCGGATGCGTGTCCGGCGCGCCTTCGGCAAACAGCATGAAGCCGAAGCGGCGCGGGTCGTTGAAGATGATGCGCGAGCGCTCGTCCTTCGGCGAGGCAACGTCGAACACGACATGGTCGTGCGCGGCGCTTTTCGAGCGCTCGTGATGGAAGGTGCCGGGGATGTCGTTGCTTCCGGCGGCTTCGACCCGGAACGATCCCGACATGCCGAGATGGCAGATCAGCACGGGACCGTTTTCGATATGCATCGTCAGATATTTGGCGCGCCGGCCAAGCGCCGTCACGGTCTTGCCGGCAAGCCGCTCCGAAAAGCGTTCGGGAAAAGGAAAGCGAAGGTCGGGCCTGCGCGCCTCGACCTTGACGAGCCGCGCCCCTTCCAGCACCGGCTGCAGTCCGCGCCGGACGGTCTCGACTTCAGGCAGTTCAGGCATGGCCGCCTATCGTTGCGAGGAATGATGTTCCGTGGCGGCCGGCGGCCAGGCCAAGGTGTTCCGCTACGGTTTCGCCGATATCGGCGAAGGTCGGCCTGAGCCCGATGTCGCCGCCCTTCAGCCCCGGCCCGATGCCGATCACCGGAACGCGCTCGCGCGTATGGTCGGTGCCGCGCCACGTCGGGTCGTTGCCGTGGTCGGCGGTCAGGATGAGAAGGTCGCCAGGCCTTATGCGCGACAACGCCTCGGGCAGCCGGCGGTCGAAGGCTTCAAGCGCGGCCGCATAGCCGGCGACGTCGCGCCGGTGACCGAAGTCGGTGTCGAAATCGACGAAATTGGCAAAGACCAGATCGCCTTCGCCGGCGTCGTCCATGGCGCCGAGCGCCTTGTCGAACATCGCCATGTTGCCGCCGGCCTTGCGCACCTCGAAGATGCCGCGATGGGCGAAGATGTCGCCGATCTTGCCGACGGCGACGACCTTGCTGCCGCGGCCGGCAAGCCGGTCGAGCAGGGTCTCCTCCGGCGGCGGCACCGCATAGTCGCGGCGGTTGTGGGTGCGCTGGAACGTGGCGGGTGTCTCGCCCACGAAAGGTCGCGCGATCACCCGTCCGATCTTCAAGGGGTCGACCAGCCGGCGCACCGTCAGGCAGAGCGCATAAAGCCTTTCGAGGCCGAAATGCGTCTCATGCGCGGCGATCTGCAGCACGGAATCGACCGATGTGTAGCAGATCGGCTTGGCCGTACGGATATGCTCTTCGCCGAGCCGCTCGATGATCTCGGTTCCGGACGCATGGCAGTTGCCGAGGATTCCCGGCAGCTTGCCTTCGCGGATGATCGCTTCGGTCAGCTCGGCCGGGAAGGCCGGCACGGTGTCGGGAAAATAACCCCAGTCGAAGCGCACGGGCAGGCCGGCGATCTCCCAATGGCCCGACGGCGTGTCCTTGCCGCTCGACACTTCCTGGGCTGCGCCATGGAAGGCTGAGGCAATCAGCGGCGCGTCGATGCCAGGTCTCAGCCCCGTCGAGGTTTGCGCCGCCCGGCCAAGCCCGAGCGACATCATGTTGGGCACGGCGAGTTGCCCTTTACGCAGACCTTCCCGGTCGGCGCGGCCTTCGGCGCAGGCTTTGAGGATATGTCCGAACGTGTCGGCGCCGGCATCGCCATAGCGTCCTGCGTCGGCCGCGCCGCCGATGCCGAAAGAATCGAGAACGAACAGGAAAGCGCGCGCCATGGGTATCATTGTTGTCAGCCCTGGCTGCCAGACATAAGGTTCCCCGGCAGCGTTGGCAAATCGGAAACCAAACCGCAACGGCTTCGCGCCATAGTTGCGGCAAGGCGCGGATCCGGCGGGAGCAAAGCAAGTATGGCGAGGCGCGGCAAAACCGCGGCATGGCGGGCCGTGAAGGTGTGCACGGCCGCTCTCGCGGCGTTCGGCGCCGCCTCATGGCCGGCACGCGCCGACTGGCGTGACGACATCGGCACGTTCCGCATCGGCGTCGTTGCCGAGCCGGGCGGCGGCAACACCGTCCCGGGGCTCGCTCGCCTGACGGAGGCCTATGCCAATGCGCTCGGCATGAAGGTCGAGTTCGTGGTTGCGCGCGACTACGCAGCGCTGATCGAAGCGCAGGCGAGCGGACGTGTGCAATACGCGGTCTACTCCGCCCTCGCTTATGCCACGGCTTCGGAGCGCTGCGGCTGTGTCGAACCGCTCGTGGCGCCGGTCGATGCCGACGGCGCCGTCGGCATCCGCTCGATCCTGGTGACACGCGACGGCAAGCTTCCGGATATTGCTTCCTTGGCTTCGCATCGGATCGCGATAGCGCCGGCCGGAAATGTCGGCGGCGCGCTGCTGCCGCTGGCGGCTCTTTCCGCCGAAGGCGTCAAGATCGCGCAGGATGCGCCCTTCCTGGCGCGCGCAGCTTCGGCCACCGCGGCCGAGACGATGCTGAGCGGCGGTGAGGCGGACGGCCTGTTCGGCTGGGAGCCGGCCGATGCAGATGGCCAGTCCGCCCATTTCGACGGCACGGTCGCGCGGCTGGAGGCTGCAGGCATCCCCGGAGCATCGCTTCGGGTGTTATGGACCTCGGGCCTGTTGCGCTACGGCCCGCACGCAGTCCGCAGCGATCTCGATCCGGAGGCAAAGCGACGGCTGACGGTTTTCCTGACCAATCTCAAGTCCCAGACGCCTGATGTATACGATCTGCTGGAAGCGACCCATTCCGGGGGTTTTGCGCCGGCCGCGCAGAACGACTACGCGATGGCTCTGGCGATCGTGCGGCGGGAAACGGCCGGAAAAGAATAGCCTGTCAGCAATCCTTGCAAAGGATCGTCGCAATCCGGCGCGGGCGCAGGTAATAGGTCTCGCTCATGTTTATGTGGCTGAAGGTCGACAGCAATCCGGCCGATTTCTGCTGCGCGTTCCCGTCCCAAGCGATGACCGGTGTATAGCCGAGGTCGCTTTCCACCCGGATCAGGAAGGTGTTGCGGATTCTCAGGGTCGCCGGGACGGTCGTGGTGTCTCCGGACTTGGCATCGACGCTATAGGACTTGCCCACGAGCTTGCGCGACCACAGCACCTTCACTGTCGGCGCGGCTTCATCCGACATCTGTATGCCTGTGATGATGATCGTCGGTAACGAACGGTTGTAGGGCAGAAGCGTTGTACTGCCGATCTTCATCATCGCATCGAGGTCGGCCTTCGCCACCTGCTGCTGCTGTGTGACGAGATCCGCCACCATGCTGCCGATGCGGCTGACTTTCTTGCTGGTCTCGATGGCCTGCGAGGCCTCCATCGTGATGAAATACATGATCAGCAGCACCGGCACGATGAACGCGAACTCGATCGCCGCGACCCCGCTGCGATCGCGGCCAAACCGCCTCGCTCGCGCCACCATGGCCGAAATTCCCCAATGTGCCCCCGCACGGTACATCCTATCCTCCAAGTCGCCGCAGTCTCAGCGTCCAGCAGCGTCAGTTGTCGTCGAATGGTTCGTTCTGCCAGGTCACGGACGCGAAATGCAGCGTGGTGCCATCAGTGAAATTCTGCATCTTGGCCAGGAGATCCGTCATCACCGGCCATTTGTAGAACACCCGCAGCATGTTGATCGATTCGGCCAGCCCGGGCGAAATTGTGGGGGTCTCGTCGCCTCCGTCTTGCGTCAGCACGATGTGGTCGCCGTCTATTCTGAAGCCTGCGGCGGCGGCGTCCGCGAAGCTCGAATATTCGCGCAGATCGACCAGCAGTCCAGGACAGTTCTTGGCCACCATGATCTCCAGCCTGCTGCAGATCAGCTGCTTGACGGAGGCCTCGGTGACGTTCGTCTTCTGCAACTGTCCGGTTCGCAACTGGCGGGCGACATCGTCGGTGACGTTGGCCATCACCTCCTGGCCGGCGAACGAGATGCAGCTCTCAAGGATAGCGAAGACGAGAAGCGCGAACGGGATGGCCAGCATCGCAAATTCCATCGCCGTGCTGCCGCGTCTGTCGCTGAAGAAGCCGGGGCGGGATTTGGCGCGCGCCTTGCTGTCCATGCCATCGCCGGATGTGGCGTCCTTGCTCATTTTGTGTTCCTGCCGATCCCCATAGCGGTACCGACGGCAGGGTTAGCGAAAACCCGTTGAAGTCCGGTTTGGATGATCGTTAAATTCGGCGGGCGAGCCTTAAGCTGTCTTTAACGGCTGCAGGACCGCCCTCGTTGGGGCTCAGTGCGCGGCGCTCATTTCGGATTCGGAAGTCTTCTCGGCCTCGGTCTTGAACGCACTCTCGCAATAGGGCGTGCAGGACATGGTCTGAATGTCGGAGCGCCTGTAGATGCGTACCGAGGAGGCGGCCTGTCGCACGACGGTCACCTGTTCATCGATGATCGGGCTGCCGTCCGTGTCGAGCACGACCAGATTGGTGACACCAAAACCTTTGCCGGTGAGAACGATGGTCGAGGCGTCCTGCACGGAGGCGTCGGCGATCGCCGGATTGCCGATGACGACCGTGTCGGCCGCGCGTGACAATTTGACGATCTTCGCCTGGTTCATGGTTACTTCTATCCCCGCGCCGGCGCTGGCCGGCATGACCAAGGCAGTTGCCAGCAGCGCGGCGACTGGAAACAGCGATCTGGACAAGGTCATTGAAGCGCTCCCGGCGGGCAGATTCTTCAACGGAACATGAACGAGATTGGTGAACCAACGGTTAAACCGAGCCTGCCACGATGGATGATCGGCTTGCGCATGCCTCAGGCATCAATGGTACCCGCTGTTTTAGCAATATTGCACGAGCCGCCGGTTTCCGCTGTTTTCGTGGCGTACCATGTTGGCTGGCAGTGTTTAGGCCACGGTTAACCACGCAACGCGTTCGCCGCCGGAAAGGAATCGGTAAGGCTGTTTATTAAGCCGATTGAAAGGGCTTCTCCCTAGATTTGCAGCATCCGATCAACCGAAAGAGAAGTTGACGGAAGTGCTGTAACACGTGGAGTAGGAGCTCTCGAATGTCTAACCTCATTGCACGCTTCGTGAAGGACGAATCCGGCGCGACCGCCATCGAATACGGTCTGATCGCCGCTCTCATCGCGCTCGCCATCATGATCGGCGCTGGCGCGCTCGGCACCTCGCTGAACGCCAAGTTCCAGAACATTGCCGACACGCTTAACGGCGCCGGCAACTAAAAGCAGGCCAGCCGGGCGATTGATAAGGTCGCGCGTTCGATTGTTAAGGGCCGCCTTGGCGGCCCTTAACTTATTCAGCCAGACGATTTGAGTGGCCGGTCTCATCAATCGTTAATTTGCCGAGCCTAGCCTGGCAGTCGATTCCCCGCGGGTCCACATCCATGCTTGAAGCCGTGATCTTCGTCGTCTTTCCTTTCTGCATGCTGTTTGCTGCGATCTCGGACACGTTGTCGATGACGATCGCCAACCGCGTTCCCGTGCTGCTGGTGGCGACCTTCGCGCTTGTGGCGCCGCTCACCGGTATGGACTGGGCGACCTATGGCTGGCACTTCGCTGCCGGCGCCCTCGTGCTTGCGGTGACGTTCGGTCTCTTTGCACTCGGCGGCATGGGCGGCGGCGACGCCAAGCTTCTTGCCGCGACGGCTCTGTGGATGGGCCTCAACATCAACCTGATCGGCTATCTGCTGACGTCGGCTTTCATCGGCGGCTTGCTGACCATCGCAATCCTGGCTTACCGGAAATCGCCGCTGGCCATGTATACCGGCCACAGCCGATTTCTTCGCTATTTCGCCGACGAGAGCGTGGGCATCCCATACGCTGTCGCGCTTGGCGCGGGAGGGCTGATCACTTTCCCGGATTCGCCGCTGATGGTCTGGGCGCTGGGAAGGCTTGCGACTTGATGGATGTCGCCCAGAAGTGTGCAGCGGTTCTGGGACAACGACATGCATAAAAAAAACACTTAAAAGCGTGTCGCCTGAATCCGCTTCAGCGCGACGCGCTTTAGTCAGGCGGCACCGATGTCGACGATAAAAGGCGGCCTGGCCGCCTTTTTGTTAACGGCGGGGCCGTTCCATCCAATTTGAGTAAACCTTAAATTAATCACGATCGTAAGCATTACATTAACCTTGTTTTGACGATTGGAGCTGCAAAGTCCGGCCTGGCGAGGTGGTTTGCCATGAGGCGAAGGGTTTCGGACGAATGCCAGCATCCCGATTGATTATTCTGGGCGTGGCTGCGGTCGCGGCGGGTGGCGCGGGCTATGTCGCGAAGAACATGGTCGCGCCGGCGCCTCAGGTCATTGTCAATGCGCCAAAGCAGCCGGCGATCGCATTGCAGGATGTGCTGGTGCTTTCCGGCGACGTGCCGATGGGCAGCCAGCTGGCCAACAACATCAGTTGGGAACAATGGCCGGCCGACGGCGTCAATGCCAATTTCATCACGCGCGCCGCTGAACCTGACGCAGTCGAAAAGCTCAAGGGCTCGGTAGCACGCGTCGGTATGTATACCGGCGAGCCGCTGCGGCGCTCCAAGCTTGTCGGCGAGGGGCAGAGCTTCATGTCGTCGATCCTGCCTTCCGGGATGCGCGCTGTCGCCACCGCGATATCGGCCGATACGTCCGCCGGCGGCTTCATCCTGCCCAACGACTTCGTCGACGTCATCATGACCCGCCGCGCCGACACCGGCAACGGCGGCAGCGGCTTCAACACCGAGACGATCCTCAAGAACATCCGCGTCCTGGCCATCGACCAGACCATCCAGGAAGACGAGGAAGGCAAGAAGACCAGGGTCGGCCAGACCGCAACGCTGGAGCTGACGCCGCAGCAGGCCGAGATCATCACCGTGGCGCAGCAGATGGCGGATCGCCTGACGCTGGCGTTGCGTCCGATCACCGACATCCATGAAAAGGTTTCGGACGAAGCCGACTATCTGGTCACCGGCAATGGCCGACGCGGAACGGTGCGTCTGATCAAGTCGGGCGAGGTTTCCGAGGTGGGAGCAAGGAAATGAGGCTAAACGGTAAACTGCTGCCCTTCCTGGCGACTGCTGCGGTCGGCCTGTTCCTGCTCGGCACCAACGCGTTGGGCTTGGCCGAAGCCAGGGCCGCGAGCGCCGGCGTATCGGCTTCCGTCGCCACGCAGCGCGTCAAGCTCGGCCTTAACAAATCCGTGGTCATCGACCTGCCGAGCGACGCCTATGATATCCTTGTCGCCAATCCGGCGGTTGCCGATGCCGTGACCCGCACCGCGCGGCGCATCTACCTGTTCGGCAAGACGGTCGGCGAAACCAACATCTTCGTCTTCGGCCCCAATGGCGAGCAGATCGTCAGCCTGGATCTGGCCGTCGAGCGCGACGTCGCCGGGCTGGAGGACTATCTGAAGCGTTTCATCCCGTCTTCGCAGATCAAGGTCGAGCTTCTCAACGACAACGTCGTCCTGACGGGCATGGTCGACACGCCTCTCGATTCCAAGCGCGCCGTCGACCTGGCAACCATCTTCGTGTCCGGCGGCGAAGCGACGACGGGTCAATATTCGCAGACCGCCGCCGGCGGTTCGGTCAATGGCGGCGTCGACATCAACAATCCCGACCAGGAGCGCCGGACCTCCAAGATCGTCAACCTTCTGCAGATCATCGGCGACGACCAGGTGACGCTCAAGGTGACCGTCGCCGAAGTCAGCCGCTCGGTGATGAAGCAGCTCGGCGTCAACATGCTCGCCAGCGGCGTCAGCAACGGTATTTCCTGGAGCGCACTCAGCGACCCTTACACGGGTCTTGGCAAACCGCTGTCGAACGCGGGCCTCGCTACCAGTTCGTCAGGGTTGCAGTCCTACATCAACGCGATGGAGCAGTCGGGGGTCATGAAGACCTTGGCCGAGCCGACTTTGACCGCCGTGTCCGGGGAAAAGGCGACCTTCAAAGTCGGCGGCGAATACAATATTGTGACTGGTGTTTCCGCCAACGTGTCCACCGACAATCAGACCGGTCTGAAGACCTATTCGATCAACAAGATCGAGTACGGCATCGGCCTGGAATTCCAGCCGGTGGTTCTGTCGCCGGGTCGCATAAGCCTGAAAGTCAGAACCTCGGTTTCCGAACCGACAACCGAAGGATCCGCGTCGGCATCCACGGACAATAGGAGTATCGGCATGAACGCTTTGTCGCTTCGCAAGCGCCTGGCGGATACGACGGTGGAACTGCCATCCGGTGGTTCGATGATGATCGCAGGCCTCGTGCGCGACGATGTCAGGCAGGCTGTCACTGGATTACCCGGCCTGACTAAGATCCCCGTGCTCGGCACGCTGTTCCGCAGCCGCGATTTCGTCCGCAACGAAAGCGAGCTCGTCATCATCATCACGCCCTATCTGTCACGGCCCGTGGCGCGCAACGACCTGGCCAAGCCGGACGACAACTTCAATCCTGCGAGCGACGGCGCCGGCATGTTCCTCGGTAAGGTCAATCGCGTCTACGGCACCATGCAGACCGACAAGCCGGCCGGCCGTTACCACGGCGTCGTCGGCTTCATCTACAAATGAGTGGGAATGCGGATATGTCCAAGTCAGCATCGAAGGTCATGACGGTCCGGGCAGCATCCGGTATCGCAAGGCTCAGTCGGCAGGTGGTCCCGACACTGGCGGTCGCCCTTGCGGCGTCGCTCGCCGGATGCGCCAATCGCGACAGCATCACGGTAGGATCGGTCCCGGATGACTACCGCACGACCCATCCGATCGTTATCGCCGAAAAGAACCAGAAGATGGATCTGCCGGTCGGCGCCGGCGATCGCGGTATGACAGGTGCCCAGCGCGATACGCTGCTCGGCTTTCTCGACGGCTACGACAAAAGCGCCGCGCCGACGCTGACCATCGCCATGCCGGCCGGGTCGGCCAACGAGGCTGCCGCCCGATCGGCCGGCCGCGATTTCGCCAGGCTCGCCATGGCGGCCGGCGTCAAGCGCAACCGGATCGTCTTGACGTCCTATCAGTCGGCTGTGCCGGAAGCGTCCGCCCCGGTGCGCGTCGCCTTCGTCGCGGTGCGGGCCCAGACCGACAAATGCGGGCGTTGGCCCGACGACCTGACGGAGACGTCGGAGAACAAGCACTATGCCGACTTCGGCTGCTCCTATCAGAACAACCTCGCGGCCCAGGTGGCCAATCCCAACGATCTGATCGGGCCGCGCAAGCAGTCCGACATCGACGCCGAAAACCGTGGCGCGGTGATCGACACCTACCGGGCAAGAGGCATCTCGGAAGAGTTCCTCGGCAACTCGGAAGTCACTTACTAAGCCGCGCCGGACGACGAAGAGAGCAGTCACGGAAAGAGCATGACGATGAGCAATCTTGCCTACGACACGCCCGCGGAAACCGGCGACCTTTCGCAGCAGGACATTGCCGCCATGCAGGCGCTGCGTCCGGTGCCGCGCATTTCGATCCAGGCCTTCTGCGAGACCGAAGGCGTCGCCAACCCCGTCGAGCGCGCCGGCGAGGATCGCCGGATGGCCAAGGCCCATCTCAAGGTCCATATGGGCGGCGTGCCGACCGCGATCGAGTTCTACCAGTCCGCGCCGACACCGAACCTGATCCTGCTGGAATCGCGCAGCGAACCGAAGCAGCTGCTCGAACAACTCGCCCAGCTCTCGGAATATTGCGATCCGTCCTCCAAGGTCGTCGTCATCGGCCACTACAACGATGTCGGGCTCTACCGCGAGCTGATCCGGTCGGGCATTTCCGAATATGTCATCGCGCCGGTCTCGATGACCGACATCGTCAGCGTCGTCTCGTCGATCTTCGTCGATCCGGAATCGGAGCCGATCGGCCGCTCGATCGCCTTCATCGGCGCCAAGGGCGGCGTCGGCTCCTCGACCATCGCTCACAATGTCGCCTGGGCAATGTCGTCATTGTTCAAATCCGAAGTCGTCATCGCCGATCTCGATCTCGCCTTCGGCACCGCCAACATCAATTTCGACCAGGACCCGGCGCAAGGCATCGCCGAGGCGGTGTTTTCGCCCGAACGGGTCGACGAGGTTTATCTCGACCGCCTGCTCGCGCAATGCGCCGAACATCTGTCGCTGCTCGCGGCTCCATCCACGCTGGAGCGCGTCTATGATTTCGACGCCGAGGCCTTCTCGCAGATCATCGAGACGGCGCAGCGCAGCGCGCCCCTCTTGGTTCTCGATATGCCTCACGTCTGGACCGGGTGGACGAAGAGCACGCTGATCAAGGCCGACGAGATCGTCATCACGGCCACGCCCGAGCTCGCAAATCTTCGCAACACCAAGAACATGGTGGACATGCTGAAACGGCTGCGTCCAAACGATCCGCCGCCGAAGCTGATCATCAACCAGGCCGGTGTGCCGAAAAGGCCGGAGATCGCGGCTTCCGATTTCGCCGAGCCGCTCGGCATCACGCCGATGGCGGTGATCAACTTCGAACCGTTGTTGTTCGGCAATGCCGCCAACAACGGCCGCATGCTCTCCGAGATGGACGCCAAGAGCCCCATCGTCACCACCATCAACGAGATAGCGCATGTGCTGACCGGACGCAGCGAAATCAAGGCAAGGAAGAAGGCGGGCCTGGGCTCGATCCTCGGCAAGCTCTCGCGCAACAAGAAGTGACGCTGGTTAAGCGGCATCGGGTAGTCGATCATGTTTGGTAAAAGAGGCAAAGACGACGGCAACCGGGCAACGCCCGAATTCCGTCCGCCGGCATCCGCTCCCGCCGCTCCCGGTTCGACGGGGACGATGACGGCCGAGCGGCCGGCCACGCCGGCCTCCAGCGCGCCAGTCGCGCCGCCGGCCCGTCGCCCAGTCGAGCCGCCGCCGATGGCGCCGGAGCCGCCAAGAAAGGTCCAGCGCGAGCGCAGCGAGGCCTACTACGACACCAAGAGCCAGGTTTTTTCCGCGCTCATCGATACGATCGACCTGTCGCAGCTCGCCAAGCTCGATCCCGAGAGCGCGCGCGAGGAAATCCGCGACATCGTCAACGACATCATCGCGATCAAGAACTTCGCCATGTCGATCTCCGAGCAGGAAGAGCTGCTCGAAGACATCTGCAACGACGTTCTGGGCTATGGACCGCTAGAGCCGTTGCTTGCCCGCGACGACATAGCCGACATCATGGTCAATGGCTCCAAGAACGTCTACATCGAAGTCAACGGCAAGGTCGAGCAGACCGGCGTCCGCTTCCGCGACAACCAGCAACTGCTCAACATCTGCCAGCGCATCGTCAGCCAGGTTGGCCGCCGCGTCGATGAATCGAGCCCGATCTGCGACGCGCGCCTTCCCGACGGCTCGCGCGTCAACGTCATCGCCCCGCCGCTCTCGATCGACGGCGCCGCGCTCACCATCCGCAAATTCAAGAAGGATAAGCTGACGCTGGACCAATTGGTCAAGTTCGGCGCCATCTCGCCGCAAGGCGCGGAGGTCCTCAAGATTATAGGGCGTGTCCGCTGCAACATCGTCATCTCGGGCGGTACCGGCTCCGGCAAGACGACGCTGCTCAACTGTCTGACCAACTATATCGACCGCGAGGAGCGCGTCATCACCTGCGAGGATTCGGCGGAACTGCAGCTGCAGCAGCCGCATGTGGTCCGTCTCGAAACCCGGCCGCCCAATCTCGAGGGCGAGGGCGAGGTGACAATGCGCGATCTGGTCAAGAACTGCCTGCGCATGCGGCCGGAGCGGATCATCGTCGGCGAGGTGCGCGGACCGGAAGTGTTCGACCTGCTGCAGGCGATGAACACCGGTCACGACGGCTCGATGGGAACGATCCACTCGAACAGCCCGCGCGAATGCCTCAACCGTATGGAATCGATGATCGCCATGGGCGGCTATTCACTGCCGCAGCGCACGGTGCGCGAGATCATCGTCGGCTCGGTGGACGTGATCATCCAGGCGGCCCGCCTGCGCGACGGCTCGCGTCGTATCACCCACATCACCGAGGTGGTCGGCATGGAAGGCGACGTCGTCATCACCCAGGATCTTGTGCTCTACAACATCAAGGGCGAAGACGCCGGCGGACGGCTGGTCGGCGAGCATGTCTCGACCGGCATCGGCCGCCCGCATTTCTGGGACCGCGCCCGTTATTATGGCGAGGAGCAGCGCCTCGCCAACGCGCTTGAGGCGATGGAGAAACGCGCTGACTGATGCATTTGGAGGTCTGAAGCAATTCCAGGAAAAGTGTGAAGCGGTCGGGTTCGGCGACTTCGCCGTAACTTTCCGTCCGGAATTGCGTCAAAACAGAGAGGTAGAGCGGTTCGCCGTTTCTTTAAAGCGGCCAACCGCCCTGGGGATTCCGGTCGATGTTCGGAATTGACACCACCGTACTAGCGTTCGTCGTGCTCGCCGGCTTCAGCGCCGGCGCGGTGGCCTATGCGTTCCTGTTCTCGCGCATCGACAACGAGAAGCAGAGCGGCAAGCGGCTCCAGACCATCAAGACGGCCGAAACCGACCGGTCCGTGGTGGCGGCCACGCGTGACCGCGCCGCGGAAGCGGTCAAGCGGCGCAAAAGCCTCCAGGATTCGCTCAAGCAGCTCGACGAGAAGCAGAAAACCAACGATCGCAACCTCAAGAAGCCACCGTTGAAGGTCCAGATCCGCCAGGCCGGCATGCAGGTTTCGATCGAGCGTTTCTACATCTACTCCGCTGTCTGTGGCATCGTGCTCACGGCCCTTCTCTTTTTCCTCCGCGCGCCTCTGTGGGCTCTGCCCGGCGCCCTGCTGGTGGGCGGCCTCGGCCTGCCGCGCTGGTTCGTTTCGTTTCGCCGCACACGTCGCGTCAAAGCCTTCCTGGAAGAGTTTCCGAACGCGCTCGACATCATCGTGCGCGCGGTCAAGTCCGGCCTGCCGCTCAACGACGCGATCCGCCTGATCGCCAACGAATCGCCCGAACCGGTCCGTTCAGAGTTCCGCCGCATCGTCGATTCCCAGCAGGTGGGCATGTCGGTTCCCGACGCCGCCCTGCGCATGTCCGAGACCATGCCGTGCAGCGAGGCCGGCTTCTTCGGCATCGTCATCCAGATCCAGTCGCAGGCAGGCGGCAACCTGTCCGAGGCGCTGGGCAACCTTTCGCGCGTCCTGCGCGACCGCAAGAAGATGAAGGCCAAGGTCCAGGCGCTGTCGATGGAAGCCAAGGCATCCGCCGTCATCATCGGCGCCTTGCCTTTCGTCGTCGCCTTCCTCGTCTATCTGTCGAGCCCGAACTACATCATGCCGCTGTTCACTACCAATGTCGGCAACCTGATCCTCGGCTGCGCGGGTGTGTGGATGTCGATCGGCATCCTGGTGATGCGCAAGATGATGAATTTCGAAGTATAGAGGCGCGGATCCAGTGACAGAGCAGGTCGTCAAAACACTCACTGACCCTTCTTTCCTGATCGCGATGCTGGTCGGCATTGCCGTGTTTGCGACCGTCTTCACGCTCATGCCGGCGTTCGGCGGCACGTCGCTCAAGTCGCGCATGAAGAGCGTGGCGCTCGAACGCGACAAATTGCGCGCCGAGCAGCGTGCGCGGCTGGCCAACGAGGCCGACCGCCGTCGCAAGGGCCTGCGCGAGGAACAGTCCATCGGCATGCGCAACATCGTCGATCGCCTCAATCTCAGGCGTGCGCTTGTCGATGAAAGCACGATCCAGAAACTCAAGGTCGCGGGTTTCCGCGGCCAGAACCCGATGACGCGTTTCCTCTTCTTCCGCCTTGTCCTGCCATTCGTCGGTTTTGCGTTGGCGGCCATCTATCTGTTCGTGCTCGGCGGCCTGCCGCAGCAACCGGCTTTCATCAAGCTGTTCGTCTGTGTCGTTGTCGCCTATGGCGGCTTCTACGCGCCGATCCTCTACGTCAACAACCGCGCGGCCAAGCGCAAGCAGTCGATTCAGCTGGCGTGGCCGGACGCGCTCGATCTGATGCTGATCTGCGTCGAATCCGGCATGTCGGTGGAGGCGGCCTTGCGCAGGGTTGCCGACGAAATCGGCTCGCAGTCGGTGCCGCTTGCCGAAGAATTCGTGCTCACCAATGCCGAGCTGTCCTATCTGCAGGATCGCAAGGTCGCCTATGAGAACCTGGCAAGCCGCACCGGCCTGGAATCGGTGAAGTCGGTGTCACAGGCCCTGGTCCAGGCCGAACGCTACGGCACGCCGGTGGCGCACGCGCTGCGCGTGCTCGCCTCGGAAAGCCGCGACATGCGCATGAATGCGGCCGAGAAGAAGGCCGCGGCGCTGCCGCCGAAGCTCACCGTGCCGATGATCCTGTTCTTCCTGCCGGTGCTGTTTGCCATCATCCTGGGCCCGGCCGGCATCCAGGTCAGCCAGCGCGGCATCTTCGGCGACCAGCACAGCTCCTCGAGCCAGTAGGCGAGCCCGTTCGCATCAATCAAAAGCCGCGCGTGGTCCGCGCGGCTTTTTGATTGATGCAGTGGTCGGCGCCTGGCAGCGCCACCCGTCGGTCAGTTCGTGGCGACTTTCGCCTTGTTCTTGTCCTGATCCTTCAGCTGGCTCCAGGCGTTCTGCTGGGCAAGCATCTGGCGTAGATAGGCGACGTTGGCCTGTGCCTGCTCGGCCGAAAGCTCCTGCGAGGCGATCTTCTCAGCCTCGTCGAAGCGGCCCTGCAGGCCCACTACAAGCGCGAGGTTCTGCCGCACGCGGCTGTCGGCGCCGGGCTGTTGCGCGGCTGAGCGCATATAGGTCTCGGCCGTGCGCAGGTCGCCTTCGAGCACATAGGACATGCCGAGATTGGACAGCACCGAAGGCTCGTTAGGCTTGAGTTCCAGCGCCTTCCTGTAGTTCTGCCTAGCTTCGTCTTTCTGCCCCATCTGGTCGAGAATGGCGGCTTCCGCCGACACCAGCTTCCAGTCCGGATATTCGGGCGTCTGCGCGCGGCGCACGGCGTCGAGCGCGGGTTCGAACTGGCCGTTGGCGGCGAGCGCCTTGCCATAGGCGGCAAGTACCTCACGATCCTTGGGGTAGGCGATCGCCAGCTTGCGCATCACGGCCAGCGATTGGTCGGCATCGCCATCCATCTGCAGGGCCGCCGCGAAATTTATCGCTATGCGCTTGTCGCTCGGATTGCGGGCGTAGGATTCACCGAGCCTGGATGTGGCGGCGTGCAATTCGCTGGTCGACATCGTTTCCAGCGGCCTGCTGTTGGAACGCGATATGGAGCCGGTGGTCAATTGGCTGGTGCTACCGCAACCGGCCACGCTGGCTGCCAGTGCCGCCATGAAGGCCGTGCTGATCAGACGCTTGGCTGTAAGGTTCAACGCTTTGATCGGCATCGGCGCCCGGTCTCCATTCCTGTGCGGCCATTGGCTGGCCGTCTTCCCTCCCGCAGAAATATTCTGTTAACCCTAACGGACCGTTAAGAAGCCGACTCGTCGTGTTCGGCCGGAGATCATCGCATGCCTGTCGAACTCGTCGAACAAAAGCCGGAAGCCGCCTTGCCTGTCTATCTGGTAGGCAAGGACACCCTTGAAGCCGCGGCGCTGCCGCCGCCCGCCATCGCCTGGGCAAGGGCCAACGCTTTTTCCGGCGAGGCGGGGCGCACGCTGGTCCTGCCGGGCGAGGGCGGTGGCCTTTCCGGCGCATTGTTCGGTACCGGCGACGGCGAAAGCACACTTGCCCTCGGCGCGCTTGCAAGGGCGCTGCCGGAAGGCGACTGGCATTTTGCTTCCGACTTGCGGCAGCCCGATCTGGCTGCGCTTGCGCTGGTCCTCGGCGGCTATGTCTTCACCCGCTATGGCAAGAAGCCTGGCAAGGCATTGCGTTTTGCGCTTCCGGAAGGCGCAGACGGCGCGCATGTCAGCCGCATCGCCGACAGCGTGTTCCTGACCCGTGACCTCGTCAACACGCCGACCAGCGACCTTGGCCCGGTCGAGCTGGAGGAAGCTGCCCGGAAACTGGCCGCCGCCCATGGCGGCGATATCTCCGTGATCCATGGCGACGATCTTTTGGCGCGGAATTTCCCAATGATCCACGCCGTCGGCCGCGCCTCCACCGGTGCGCCGCGGCTGATCGACATGACCTGGGGAGCGAGCGAAGCGCCGAAGGTGACGCTGGTCGGCAAGGGCGTCTGCTTCGACACCGGCGGCCTCGACATCAAGCCGTCATCGGGCATGCTTTTGATGAAGAAGGACATGGGCGGCGCGGCCAATGTGCTGGGCCTCGCTGCCATGATCATGGCGGCGAAACTGAATGTCCGGTTGCGCGTGCTGATCCCCGCGGTCGAGAATTCGATCGCCGGCAATGCCTTCCGGCCCGGCGACGTGCTGCGCAGCCGCAAGGGCATCACTGTCGAGATCGGCAACACGGATGCCGAGGGGCGGCTGGTCCTGGCCGATGCGCTGGCGCTAGCCGATGAAGAGCAGCCCGCTTTGCTGATCGACATGGCGACCCTGACCGGCGCTGCTCGCGTTGCGCTGGGGCCTGATCTGCCGCCTTTCTACACCGACGACGAGACGCTTGCCGCCGATCTGGCCGCCGCATCTGTTGCGGTCGAGGATCCGCTGTGGCGCATGCCGCTGTGGCGTCCCTACGATGCGAAGCTCTCTTCGAAGATTGCCGACATCAACAACGTCACCGCCGACGGTTTTGCCGGATCGATTACCGCAGCACTTTTCCTCAAGCGCTTCGTCGAGAAGACGCCCAGATGGGCGCATTTCGACATCTTCGCCTGGAACCCGGCCGATCGCCCCTACGGCCTGACCGGCGGCGAGGCGCAAGGCATTCGCGCGCTGGAGCGGATAATTGCTGAGCGATTTGCCTGAGATCAGGAGAGCAGGTCGGCGGAAAAGCCGTCACTGAAACGGAACCGAAACAATTTGCCGGCATGCTTGGCCGATGTCGATCTCGATGCGTCCGAGTCAGGCCTTGCGACTATGGCAGCAGGTGATGCTGGCTCAGGTGCGCGACGGCGCGCCCGATCTCACCATGCGCCAGACGACGATCCTGTTCACCATCTATCTCGATCCGCCGCCGCATACGGTGCGCGGGCTGGCCGCCAAGCTAAACGTCACCAAGCCGGTGATCACCCGCGCCCTCGATACGATGGGCGCGCTGAAGCTGGTCTCGCGCCATCGCGACGAGCTCGACAAGCGCAACGTGCTGATCCGGCGCACGGTGGAAGGCGCGCTCTTTGTCGAGCGCTTCGGCGATGGTATCGTCGCCAGGGCGCATGACCTGCCCATCTGACCTCATCGCCACCTTCGTTGCTGCCATCTGACCTTCGTTGCTGAATGACTGGATTATCGATTTGACCGCCAGGGATGCCCGCCTTCATGCCTTCCGCTCCGACCTTGCCGATGCAAGGCTGAAAGGCGAGGTCGCCGCCGACCGCTTCGTCACCGGCCGTCCGGCGCGGATCATGGCGTCGGTCGCCGACCTGCGCAAGGCGCCGCGCCCCGATGCGGGCGTGAACACGCAGGCGCTGTTTGGCGACGACGTGCTCGTCTTCGAGGATGCCGAAGGCTGGGCCTGGGTGCAGGCGGAGCGCGACGGCTATGTCGGCTACGTGGCCGACAATCTCCTTGGTCGGCGCGAACATGCGCCCACGCACATCGTTTGCGTGCCGCGCACCTTCCTCTACCCGGGACCGGATCTGCGCTTTCCGATAGGTGGGCAGCTGTCGATGGGCTCGACCGTCGCGGTGATCGGCTCGGCTGACACGCGCGGCACGCACTATGCGTTGCTGCCCTCCGGCGAGGCGATCATCGCCGGCCATTTGCGGCCGATCGGCGAACTGGCCGAGGATTACGCCACCGTCGCGGAGAGCTTCCTGGGTACACCGTATCTCTGGGGCGGTGTCTCCGGCTTCGGCATCGACTGCTCCGGCCTCGTGCAATTGTCGATGCGCATGACCGACAGGCAAGTGCTGCGCGACTCCGACATGCAGGCGGCATCGATCGGCACGCCAATCGAGCCGGGTCCCGATTATTCCGGCCTTCGGCGCGGCGACCTCGTCTTCTGGAAAGGCCACGTCGCGATCATGACCGACGCCCGCGACATGATCCACGCCAATGGCCACACCATGCTGGTGTCGCGCGAGGGGCTGAAAGAGGCGGTCGAGCGCATCGGCTATCTCTATGGCGGCCCGACGGGGTTCAGGAGGCCATGATGATCTTTCCTTCTCACCGTTTCACGGGGAGAAGGTGCCCGAAGGGCGGATGAGGGGCAGCGCGACCCTGCGGTAGTTTGCGCCGATAGCCGACCTAATGAATAGCTGGCGCTGTCCCTCACCTGCCTGCCGGCATCCTCTCCCCGTATAGTGACGGGGAGAGGGGCGCTCTCTTCGATCCCCTTTTGTTCCGATTTTTCTTGGCGATTGTTCGCCGTCGCGCTACCTCTTGCGTGTGACCGAGCAGCCGCGCCTTGCCGAACAGAATGCCGCCGTCCTGTTGCCTGAGCCGTTCGTCAAGTGGTTCGGCGAAAAGGGCTGGTCGCCGCGCGTCCATCAACTCGAGCTGCTGGCGAAGGCTCAACGTGGGCAATCGGTGCTGCTGATCGCGCCGACCGGCGCCGGCAAGACGCTGGCCGGCTTCCTGCCGTCGCTGACCGAACTCGCCAACCGGCCGCGCCGCAAGCCCGGCCAGGCCCATCGCGGCATCCACACGCTCTACATCTCGCCGCTCAAGGCATTGGCCGTCGACATCGAGCGCAATCTCGGCAAGCCGGTCGAGGAGATCGGACTGCCCGTCACCATCGAGACGCGCACTGGCGACACGCCGTCGCACAAGCGCCAGCGGCAGAAATTGGTGCCGCCCGACGTCCTGCTCACCACGCCCGAGCAGCTTGCGCTGCTGATCGCCGGCAACGACGCGAAGCGCTTCTTCGAGGACCTGCGCTACGTCGTTCTCGACGAGCTGCATTCGCTCGTCACTTCGAAGCGTGGACACTTGCTGGCGCTCGGCCTGGCGCGATTGCGTTCCTTTGTCCCCGGGTTGCAGACCATAGGCCTGTCGGCAACCGTGGCCGAGCCAGACGAATTACGGCGCTGGCTGGTCGCGCAAAATCCACCCGGCGAGATGGCCGGGCTGATCACGGTCGCCGGCGGCGCCAAGCCCGATATCTCGATCCTCGACTCGCGTGAGCGCGTGCCGTGGTCGGGACATTCGGCCCGCTACGCCATTCCCGAAATCTACGAGGCGATCAAAGAGCACCGCACGACGCTTCTCTTCGTCAACACCCGCAGCCAGGCCGAGCTTTTGTTCCAGGAGCTTTGGCGGGCGAACGAAGACTCCCTTCCCATAGCACTCCACCATGGCTCGCTCGACGTCGGCCAGCGCCGCCGCGTCGAGAAGGCGATGGCCGACAACGCGCTGCGCGCCATCGTCGCCACCTCGACGCTCGATCTCGGCATCGACTGGGGCGATGTCGATCTGGTGGTGCATGTCGGCGCGCCGAAGGGTGCCAGCCGCCTGGCGCAGCGCATCGGCCGCGCCAACCACCGCATGGACGAGCCGTCGAAGGCGATCCTGATCCCGGCCAACCGCTTCGAAGTGCTGGAATGCCGCGCCGCGCTCGACGCCAACTATCTCGGCGCGCAGGACACGCCGCCTTTGATCAAGGGCGCGCTCGACGTGCTGTCGCAGCACGTGCTGGGCGTCGCCTGCGGCGGACCGTTCGATGCCGATCGCCTGTTCGAGGAAGTGCGCAGTGCTGCCCCTTATGCGGCGCTGGAGCGCGAGACCTTCGATCGCGTCATCGATTTCGTCGCCACCGGCGGCTACGCGCTGAAGAACTACGAGCGCTATGCTCGCATCCGCCGCAACACGGACGGGCTCTGGCGCGTCTCGCACCCCAGGGTCGCTCAGCAATACCGGCTGAATGTCGGCACCATCGTCGAAATGCCGGAACTCAATATCCGCTATGTCCGGCAGGGCCGTGGCATGGCCGGCCGAGGCGGGCCGGTGCTCGGCAAGATCGAGGAGTATTTCGCCGAGACGCTGCGTCCGGGCGACAATTTCCTGTTCGCCGGCAAGGTGCTGCGCTTCGAAGGTATCCGCGAGAACGAGTGCGTCGTCTCCAACGGCGCCGGCGCCAACATCATCGTGCCGTCCTATGCCGGCGGCAAATTCCCGCTATCGACCTATCTCGCCGAACAGGTGCGCGGCATGCTGGCCGACAGCGACCGCTGGAAGCTCTTGCCCGAACAGGTGGCCGACTGGCTTCGGATCCAGCAAGAAAAGTCGGTGCTGCCGAAGCGCGGCGACCTTCTGGTCGAGACCTTTCCGCGCGGCAACCGCCATTACATGGTCGCCTATCCCTTCGAAGGACGGCTGGCGCACCAGACGCTGGGCATGCTTTTGACTCGCCGGCTGGAGCGCGCGCATGCGAGGCCGCTCGGCTTCGTCGCCACAGATTACTCGCTGGCGGTGTGGGCGCTGGACGATATGGCGACGCTTTTCAAGGCCAAGAAGCCGTCTCTTGGTCAGCTCTTCGATGAAGATATGCTGGGCGACGATCTCGAGGCCTGGTTGAACGACAGCTGGATGCTGAAGCGCACTTTCCGCACCTGCGCCGTCATCGCCGGGCTGATCGAGAAGCGCTTTCCTGGGCAGGAAAAGAGCGGCCGCCAGGTGACGGTCTCGGCGGACCTGATCTACGACGTGCTGCGCAGCCATGAACCGGACCATATCCTGCTGCAGGCAACGCGCACCGACGCCTCGGCCGGATTGCTCGATGTCAGCAGACTTGGCGAGATGCTCTCGCGTGTGCGCGGTCGAATCGTGCATAAGCATCTCGACCAGATCTCGCCGCTGGCGGTGCCGGTGATGCTGGAGATCGGCAAGGAATCGGTCAATGGCGGCGCCAACGACACGCTGTTGATGGAAGCCGCCGACCTGGTCGAGGAAGCCATGGGCGGCCGGGCATGACGAGTTGAGAGAGGTCAGGAGGGGATGAATTTTTCGCTGTCGCGCGCAACGCTGATCGCCGAGGCCGATCTTGTCGGCATCGCCGGCGAGCGCGCGGTCTGCGACCGGCGCGGCGTTCTCTATTTCCCCGATCTGCGGCTGCTCTGCGTCTCCGATCTGCATCTCGAAAAGGGCTCGTCCTTCGCCAGGCGCGGCGCGCTGATCCCGCCCTATGACACCGGCGCAACCTTACTTCAGCTTCAGGCGGTGATCGCCGACTATCAGCCGCGGATCGTCGTCAGCCTCGGCGATTCCTTTCATGACGGCGGCGGTGCCGAGCGCATGCATCTGAGCTTCAGGGAGCGGCTGGAGGCGATGATGGCCGGCCGAGACTGGTTCTGGGTCGCCGGCAACCATGACCCGGAAGCGCCCGCCGACCTGCCGGGCGAGACGGTGCGGGAACTCGCCATCGGCGCGCTGGCCTTCCGGCACGAGCCGTCGAAGACGCGGGTCGAGGGCGAGATATCGGGCCATCTCCACCCCTGCGCGCGCATCGTCCAGCGCGGCCGCTCGGTCAGGCGGCGATGCTTCGCCGGCGATGGCGGCCGCATGATAATGCCGGCCTTCGGCGCCTATACCGGCTCGCTTAACGTGCTCGACCGCGCCTATGCCGGCCTGTTCCGCCTGGAAACGCTCGTAGCCTATATGCTCGGCGCCGAGCGGATCTTCGCCATTTCAGGGTCGATGCTGCGGCCCGGCTGAGACGCTACTCCAGTCCATAGTAGAGCCTGATCGTATGCTTCGCCTCGGCGAAGAACAGCCAGCGCTCCACCAGCATGCCGGCAAGCTGCGCGATGGCTGCAAGCACGGATGCGATTGCGCCGAGCGGCGATGGCAGGACGAACACGGTGGCCAGCAGGACAGCGGGTGCTGCGAATGCCAGCGCCTGTGTGATCTGCCTAAGCTTGGCACTGTGCTTGCGCGCGATGCGGAATCCCATTTCCTTGAGCAGGTAATTTTCTTCCGTGTGCGGCCATTCGATCGAGCGCACGGTGCCGCCGACGAGACCTGTCGCCGTGTTGGCGGTGGTCGGGATTTCCAGCCGGTCATTGTAGCGCCAGGTCGCAAGCTTCCAGCCCCACCCGGCGAGCGTGGCGAGCAGGGCCCAGGTCAGCATCGCAGTCGAACCCAGCTTGAACTCCTGAAGCACAGCGTTGCCAAGAACGCTTCCCGTCATCGCTGAAAAGATAAGATAAGCCGGCAAAGTGTAGCGGCTGTGCCATTGCGCGATCGGCTTCAGCGATGCGTAGATCATGCCGGTCGTGCAGATTGTCACGACCGCGCCTGCCGCCGTCAGCAGGCCGGCAACCGCGACCCAACCGCCGCTGCGGCCGAGAAACACCCAGCCGATGCTGAACAGCCCGGCGGGAATGAAGGTCGCGACCGAGGCCACGCCTTCGCGCGACAGCCA
Organism: Mesorhizobium sp. WSM3224; assembly: GCF_000427725.1. Lineage (GTDB taxonomy): Bacteria > Pseudomonadota > Alphaproteobacteria > Rhizobiales > Rhizobiaceae > Mesorhizobium. The sequence continues at coordinate 32,601 of NZ_ATYO01000027.1, forward strand.
GGAGCTGCGCCATTGCGAGAAGGCGCGCCAGGCGCGCTCGGGGCGGCCGAGATGACCGGTGGACGAAAGCAGGCCGGCGACGATTAGGCCGAGAGCAAGCGCCATGCCGACGAGACCAAGCCAGAAATCGGCCGGGATCACACCAAACCCGCCAAGCAGGCCGAGTAGCGCCAAAAGACCGTAGCCGGCCCCGGTGGCGGTGGTGAAGAAGACGACGGAGAAAGCTGGATGCATGATCGGCTAGTTCGAAAGCATGCGGTCGATCCAGCCGAGGAAACCGCCCTCGGCCCGGATCGGCTCCAGCGCCGGCGCGTCCACCTTCGCCGCGCGATTGCTGTGGGCACGCGGCGGCAAATATCTGTTGGTCGGCTTGTAGCCGAGCTCCGGCATCAGGGCGACGCCGCCACGTTCCTCGACAAGCTGCGAGATCGCCGAAGCTGGATCGCCGAGATCACCGAAATGCCGGGCGCTTGTCGGGCAGGCGGCGACGCAGGCCGGCACGCGATCTTCCTCGGCCAGATTGTCGTTGTAGATGCGGTCGATGCAGAGCGTGCATTTCTTCATCACGCCGACATCCGTATCGAACTCCCGCGCGCCATAGGGGCAGGCCCAGCTGCACAGCTTGCAGCCGATGCACTTGTCCTCGTCGACCAGCACGATGCCGTCCGAGGCGCGCTTGTAGGAGGCGCCGGTCGGGCAGACGGTGACGCAGGCAGGCTGCTCGCAATGCAGGCACGAGCGCGGGAAGTTCACCGTGCGGCCGCCGAGTTCCGTCGTGTGCTCGTAAGCGTGCACGCGGTTGAACCAGACGCCATCGACATGCCCGCCATAGGGGTCGATGTCGGTCAACGGCGCCATATGGCCGCCGGTGTTCCATTCCTTGCAGGCTGTAACGCAGGCCTGGCAGCCGACGCAGGTGTCGAGGTCGATGACGAGGCCGAGTTTCTTATCAGTCCGGGCGGGAAGGCAGGTCATTCGGCGGCTTCCCTCTTCATGCGGAACGCGGCGCCGAAGCTGAGCTTGTCGGGCGCGGCCTCGACATTTGGCGGCTGTTGGAAACGTTCGAATTGCGGCTCGGTGAAGCCGGCTTCCTCGGCCGCGCATTTGACGATCCGCGCGCGCACGTCGAACCATGCCGCCTGTCCGGTCACGGGATCGGAATTCGAATAGCGCTTGCCGTTGGCGTCCGCCGCTGTCTGGTCGCCGATGATGTGGTTCAGCAGGAAGCCGCGATTGCTCTCCGCCGCATCATCCTTCAGCCCCCAGCTGCCCCGCCGCTTGCCGATCGCATTCCAGGTCCAGACCGTGTCGGGGTTCACCCCGTCGATCAGCTTGATCTGGCCCTTGACCCGGCCGTTGATGCTTTCGATCCACACCCAATCGTCGTCGGCAAGGGCAAGCTTGGCTGCGGTCTGGTGGTGCACGAACAGCCGGTTCTGGCTGGTGATCTGCCTCAGCCACGCATTCTGCGAGCCCCAGGAATGATACATATGCATCGGCCGCTGCGTCAGCGCATGCAGCGGGTATTTGTCGAGGTCGACGGTGTCATCCTCGAAGGGCGCATACCAGAAGGGCAGCGGGTCCATATAGGCCTCGATGCGGCTGCGCTCGGCATCGGGCGGCTGGACATCTCCATGGCCCCGCGCGGCAAGCCTGAACCGCTGCATCGGCTCCGAGTAGAGTTGGAAAACGATGGGCTCCGCCTTGGGGATGAAGCCCATCTCGACGGCGAAGTCGAGATAGGCGCGGTTGCCCATCTTGTAATAGCGCTGGTCGTCGGAAAAATCGTGGTGCCAGAAGCCGCCATTGTCGATGTAGCGCTGCAACTGGTCCGGATTGACCTCGCCCCTGCCGATCGAGCCCCCGCCCTTGCCGCGCCAGCCGGCAAGTGGGCCGATGCCGGGCATGCGCTCGTGATTGACGATGTAATCGGCATAGTCGCGATATTTCGGCGAGCCATCCTTCTCGACGAAGCCGGGCAATCCGAGCCGCGCGCCGAGCTCGATCAGCACCGACTGGAAGGGCCGCACATCGCGGTCCGGCTGCACCACGGGATGGCGAATGGCGTCGCCCGGCCCGTCCGCATGGCTGATCGGCCGGTCGAGCAGACTGATGCAGTCATGCCGCTCGAGATAGGTGGTGTCGGGCAGCACCAGATCGGCGAAAGCCACCGTCTCGGAATAATAGGCGTCGGAATAGATGATGAAGGGGATCTTGTAGGCACCCGCCTCATCCTTGTCGGTCAGCATGGCCATCGTCTCGACGGTATTCATCGAAGAGTTCCATGCCATGTTCGACATGTACATCATCAGCGTGTCGATCGGATAAGGATCGCCGGCCCAGGCGTTGCGGATGACGCTGTGCATCAGCCCGTGCGCGGCGAGGGGCGCTTCCCAGGAATAGGCCTTGTCGATGCGCGTGGGCCGGCCGGCCTCGTCGACGAGAAGATCATCCGGGCCGCAGACGAAGCCGAGCGGCATGCCGTCCAGCGGCGTCATCGGGCGGACATCCTTGCCGGCGGGCTTCGGTCCAGGCGGCGCCGATCGCGGGTAGGGCGGCTTGAAACGGAAACCGCCGGGCACATCGACGGTACCGAGCAGCACTTGCAACAGGTGGATGGCACGGCAGGTGTGAAAGCCGTTGGAATGGGCGGAGATGCCGCGCATGGCATGCATCGAGACAGGCCGGCCCTTGATCGTCTCGTGCCGCCGGCCTGCCCAGTCGGTCCAGGCGACCGGCAGTTCGACCGTCTGCTCGAAGGCGACATGCGCCAGTTCCGCCGCGATGCGCCGGATCGTTCCGGCGTCGACGCCACAGCGCTCCGCCACGGCATCCGGCGAATAGGTCTCGCCGAGATAGCGCTCGGCGATGATCTGGAAGACAGGCACGCAGCGCTGTCCGCCGACGTCATAGCTGCCGGTCAGCGCCGGCTTTGCTTCGGGGTCGGCCGCGCTGACCGGCCGTTTCGCCACCCTGTCCCAGGCAAGCGGATTGCCATCGGCGTCGCGAACGAACAGCCCGTCATCGGCGGTCCCAGGCTCCTGCACGACCAGCACCGGCGCGTTGGTGTAGCGCAGCAGATAGTCGAGATCGACGCGGCCGGCCTTCAGCAATTCATGGACGAGCGCCAGCACGAACAGTCCGTCCGTGCCCGGCCTGATGCCGATCCAGTCGTCGGCGATCGCATTGTAGCCCGTGCGGCAGGGATTGATCGAAACCACCTTGGCGCCGCGCGCCTTCAGCTTGCCGAGACCGATCTTGATCGGGTTGGAATCATGGTCCTCGGCGACGCCGAACAGCATGAAGTACTTCGTGTTGTCCCAGTCGGGCTCGCCGAACTCCCAAAACGAGCCGCCGATCGTGTAGAGCCCGCCCGCCGCCATGTTGACCGAGCAGAAGCCGCCATGGGCAGCGAAGTTCGGCGTGCCGAACTGGCCTGCCCACCAGCCGGTCAGCGATTGCGACTGGTCGCGTCCGGTGAAGAAGGCGAGTTTCCTCGGGTCGGCGCTGCGGATCGCAGAAAGCCGATCGGTGGCGATGGTCAGCGCCTCGTCCCACTCGATCTCGCGGAACTCGCCCGCGCCGCGCGGTCCCGTCCTCAGCAGCGGTTTCTTGAGCCGCGCCGGGCTGTAATGCTGCATGATGCCGGCGCTGCCCTTGCCGCAGATCACGCCGCGGTTCACCGGATGGTCCTTGTTGCCGTCGATGTAGCGGACCTTGCCGTCCTTGATATGGACGTCGATGCCGCAGCGGCAGGCGCACATATAGCAGGTGGTCTTGGCGATGCGGTCGGAGACCGATGGCGAGGTCTCGACGCCGTCGCCTTCATTCGGTGCGTGTGTGTCGGCCAGCGGCCGCTGCGAAGGTGCGCAATTGGCGGCGCGCGGCGCAGTTTTGCTCATGATCCGCGAACGCTCTTGCCGCTCGCCATCCTGGCCTTCGTCTTAGGTCCCGGGCCGCGCATATAGTGGAGCTCGGGATGGTAGCGCTCGCCGGCGAGCTGCCGCTTCAGCCGGCGGCTCCAATGCGCAAAAAGGGATTTGAAGCGCCCCACCATTTCCAACTCTTGGCGTATCGCGGCCAATTTTTTCCAACTTCAGGCAAAAACTTAGAACAAAGCAATTGATCCGTCTAACAAGCGGCTCTTGTAATTCCGATCGATTTTGCTTCTTAGTTGGTGCATGACCCTCGATCAGTTGCGCATATTCGTCGCCGTCGCCGAGCACGGCCACATGACCAAGGCCGCCGAGCGGCTCGGCATCTCGCAGTCGGCGGCCTCCGCCGCCATCCGCGCGCTCGAAAGCCAGCACGGCGTGCGCCTGTTCAACCGGGTCGGCCGCAACATCGAATTGGCCCAGACCGGCCATCGCTTCCTGCCGGAGGCGAAGGCGGTTCTGGATCGTGCCGCGGCGGCGCGCGGCGTGCTGGAGGATGTCTCGCAGACCGTCGCCGGCAGCCTTTCGATCGCGGCCAGCCAGACGATCGCCAGCTACTGGCTGCCGCGTCGCCTGGCGTCCTTCCATGAAGCCTATCCTGCCGTGAAGCTGAGCGTGACGATCGGCAACACGCGGCAGGTCGAGACCAATGTGCTGGACGGCCGCGCCGATTTCGGCCTGGTCGAGGGCCGCACCGAGTCCGACATCCTGCGCCGCGCCACGGTCGACGAGGACCGGCCGATGCTGGTGGTGGCGCGCTCGCATCCCGAGATTCCGATGACACGCGCGGGCAACCTCGACATCAGGGCATTGCGCTGGATCATCAGGGAAGGCGGCTCGGGCACGCGCGAGATGCTGGAGGATTTCGCGCACAGCCAGGGGGTTCCGCCGACGGAGCTGCAGATTTTCCTCGTCCTGCCCAGCAACGAGGCCGTGCGTCAGGCGGTCGAAGCCGGCGCGGGAGCCACGATCATCTCGGAACTCGTGGTCGCGCGCTCCCTGGCGGAGGGCAGCCTCAGGGCCGTGCCGGTCGAATTGCCGAAGCGCGACTTCGCCATGATCACGCACCGCGATCGCCAGGCGAGCCTCGCCCAGATGGCGCTGAAGGCGCATCTCACGGGAAAGGCGGAAGCGACGGCAAGCGCGGAATAATCACGCGTATTTGCGCTGCGCGTCGAGCGCCAGGCCGAGGCCGACCGAGCCGAACATGTCGCCTTCGATGACCGAGGCCTGCGGCACCAGCGAAAGGATTTGCCGCTTCGCCAGCGGGATGGCGGTCGAACCGCCGGTGAGGAACACGGCGGTGATGGCCGAAGCGGCAACGCCGGCGTCGGCGATCGTCTGTCTGACTGTGGCGGCCACGCGTTCGATGTCGCCGCTGATCGTGTCCTCGAGGCCAGCGCGCGTGATCTCGGCCACGAAGCGCGCGCCGGGCAGCGACACCTTTACCTCTGCCGATGGCTGGTCGGTGAGCGCGATCTTGGCCCTTTCGACCAGTCCGGCCATGGCATGGCCGTAGCGATGCCCGACGACATCGATGAAGCGGTCGACAAGGTCGGCCCGCTCGGCCTCGTAGCGGATCTGTCTTAGGTCGTTCATCGCCTTTGCGGTGTAGACGAGGTTGATGCGCTGCCATGTCGCGAGATCGATGAAATAGGCCGCGGGCAGGTTGCGCTTGTGGTCCTTGGTCCGTGTCAGGTAACCGAGCTCGGGCATGACATGGGCGATGCTGAGGAGCCGGTCGAAATCGGTGCCGCCGATATGGACGCCCCGGTTGGCGAGGATGTCAGCTTTGCGGTCGGTCGAGCGGACGCGCTCCGGCGAGACCCGTACGATCGAGAAGTCGGAGGTGCCGCCGCCCATGTCGACGATCAGGGCCAGCTCCTCGCGGGCGACCTTCTGCTCGTAGTCGAGCGCCGCCGCGATCGGCTCGAACTGGAAGGCGATGTGCTTGAAGCCTTGCGCGCGGGCGGCCTTTTCCAATTCGCCTTGCGCTTTCGCATCGGCAGCCATGTCGTCGTCGACGAACTGCACGGGCCGGCCAAGCACGACGCTTTCGACCGGACCGCCTGCATCTTCCTCCAGCCGCTTCTTGAGATGATCGATGAACAGGCCGATGATGTCGATGAAGCCGATCTGGCGCGCCTTGATGCGCGTCTTCTCATTGGCAAGCGTGCTGCCGAGCACGCTCTTCAGCGAGCGCATCAGCCGGCCTTCGATGCTGTCGGTGTAGTCGCTGATCGCGCGACGGCCGAAATAGGTGTAGCCGTCCTCGAAATTGAAGAACACGGCGCTCGGCAAGGTGGGCTGTTCGCCCTCCAATGCCACCAGTCGCGCCCGGCCGTCGCGGATCACGCCCACCGTGGAATTGGACGTGCCGAAATCGATGCCGCCGAATGCCGATTGCATCGCAGCCTCCTGTCGTTGCCTTGTGGCAGGATTGCCAACGACGCCTAGAGCACGATGCCGAAAAGTGTGAAGCGGTCTTCGGACGACATCATGCTCTATCTCTTTGATTTAGAGCCGGATTCAGATTTCAGGTCGACTCGACCTGAAATCATCCGGCTCTAGCGCGCCGTCGTCCGGATGGCCGGACCGCTCTGCCGAATTGATTGTGCGTGTTTACCCTTGGGCTGGGAGGCGGCGGTTTATCGCATGATCGCCCGAAGGGAAACCCCTTCCGGGAAAATGGGCTTCCATTTTTCCCGTGGCTTCAATCCTTGCGGAAGATGAGCCGGCCCAGCCAGCCGGTCAGCATGGCGAGCGATACGGCGAACACGCCATAGAGGAAGGAATAGTCATGCGCGACGCGAAAGACCGACTGCTCGAAGCCGGACTTGCGGATTTCGAGCTGTGCCGAGCTCTCCTTGATGAACAGGCCGCTCTTGAACAGGAACGCGCGCGCCTTGTGCGTGCCGACCGGAACATTGGGCGCCAGGCGCACCGTGGCGCGAAACAGGTTCTGCGACAGGAATTGCACGCCGCCGACATTCTCGCTGTAGAGCCCCGTCGCCGCCTTGCGGTCGCGAAGCGCGGCGGTGAATTCCTCGATGGTGGCAGGGCTCTCGGTCTCGTCGGCGGGCTTCATGTAGAGGTTCTGCGCGCCAAGCGAGAGCTGCTTGTATTTGCTGGGCTCGGCGACGTCTTGCAGCGGCCTCGTCGTGGCGACGGAATAGGAGACCGGCACGTTCTCGAACGTCTCCGATTCCAGGTTGACCCATACGCCGAGCACCCGGTCCTTGCGCCGGACCACTACCGGCCGCGGTGGGCCTTCGAGCACCACGACCACGTCATAGCGCCCTTGGCGCGCGACCAGCGGATCGGGATTTTCCAGCGATCCGAAGATCGTCAGGTCGGCGCCGGAGAAACCTGCCGTGATGGAGACGGCGTCGGTCGACAGGCCGATCTGGATGCTTTCGGTGGGCGGCGTCTGCGCCGTTGCCGGAGCAAGGGCAAAGAGCATCGACAACGGGACGGCGGCTGCAAATGCTCTCAAATCCGCCATCAGTTGAGGCCCGCGGCGGACAACGAATAGAGATTGGGCGGCGTCACGAAGAGATCGACGGCAAGGCGTATGGCCACGGCCAGCACCAGCATCGCCAGCAGCGCCCGCAGCTGTTCGCCGCGCAGCCTTTGGCCGGCCTTGGCGCCATATTGCGCGCCGGCGACGCCGCCGGCCATCAACAGGAAGGCCAGGATCACGTCGACCGTCTGATTGGTCGTGGCGTGCACCAGGGTCGTGTAGGCCGAGGTGAAGATGATCTGGAACAGCGAGGTGCCGATAACGACGTTGGTCGGCACCTTAAGCAGGTAGATCAGCGCCGGCACCATGATGAAGCCGCCGCCGACGCCCATGATCGACGACAGGAAGCCGATCCCGGCGCCGAGCCCAAGCACCGGGATGACGCTGACGAACAGCTTCGAGGCGCGGAAGCGCATCTTGAACGGCAGCCGGTGGATCCAGTTGTGCTGGCCGGATTTCTTGAGCACGGGCGCCGCGCCGCTGCGGCTGGCGCGCAGCGCATTGACGCTTTCGACCAGCATCAGCCCGCCGACCGTGCCGAGCAGCACGACGTAAAGCAGCGAGATGAACAGGTCGAGCTGGCCGAGTCGGCGCAAGAGCGCAAAGACGAAGATGCCGGCCGTCGAGCCGACGATGCCGCCGGCCAGGAGCACGCCGCCCAGCTTGAAGTCGAGCGTGCCGCGCTTGAAGTGCGAGAGCGCGCCGGAGAAAGAGGAGGCGATGACCTGGTTGGCGCCGGTGGCGACGGCGATCGCCGGCGGGATGTTGTAGAAGATCAACAGCGGCGTGATCAGGAAGCCGCCGCCGACCCCGAACATGCCCGACAGGAAGCCCACCGCCGCGCCCATTGCCAGCAGCACGAAGACGTTGACGGAAATTTCCGCGATCGGGAGATAGATGCCCACCCGGCTGTCTCGATCAGTTTGCGTGTCGGCCCATTGTGCCGTCCCCGGACAGTAAAGCACCGAAAAGCCAATTTTTTCTTGCACCGGCGCGGCGGCGGGGCCGANCCCCCGCCGCCGCGCCGAAACAAAAACCATCTCAATCAGTTAACAGGCAAATATGTGGCAAGGCGTCGCGTATGCGACGCGCCTGCCGTTATTTGTGCGCCAGCAGCGCCTTGACGAGCGGCGCGTCGATCTCGCCGGTCGCCTTCATCTTGTTGTCGGTCTGGAAGGCCATGATGGCGTCCTTGGTCTTGCCGCCCATCACGCCATCGGCGCCGCCGGCATCATAGCCGTTCTTGTTGAGGATCAGCTGGATGTTTTTCACCGCCTTCTTCATGTCGATGCCGGCGGTGGTCTGTGGCGCGCTGTCCTGCCAGGACTCCGGAACGTCGGCCGAGTTGGTGGCCGCGTTGAGCGGCTTGGCCTTCCACAATTCCGTTGCGGCGCGCGCCCGCTCGAGCTGCTCGGGCCGCAGCGCATTGGCGATCTCGTCGCGCTTGGCGGCGGCGTCCTTGTCGCCGGTCTTGGCAACCAGCGCGAACCACTTGTAGGATTCCTCCAGGTTCTGCTTCATGCCGACGCCCTTGGCGGCGAGGATGCCGAGGTTGAACTGGCTGTCCTTGACGCCGAGATCCGCGGCTTCCTGGAACCAGTGCGTCGCCGATTCATTGTCGGTCACGCCGTCCGCCGCCATGGCGAACAGCACAGCCAGATTGTGCATCGCGCTGGCGTTGCCCTGTTCAGCGGCGAGCTGGTAGTAGGTCTTGGCCTTCTTGATGTCGCGCGCGACGCCGATGCCCTTTTCGTAGAAATTGCCGATGCGGTATTCGGCCGGCGCGAAGCCGAGCTCGGCCGACTGCTCATACCATTTGGCGGCTGCCTTCATGTCCTCCTTCACGCCGCGCGATTCCGCGTAGCGCGAGCCGATCTCGAATAGCGCCTTGGCGTCACCGCCGGTGGCCGCGTCGCGCAGCGCCACCGGGCCGATTTCGGAAGGAATATCGAATTTGGCCGCGGCCGTCTGGCTGCTCGCCGGCGGCACGGCGCCTGTCGTGTCGGCGGTGGTCGCTGCCGGCGCGTTGTCTGCGCTTTCAGCCGCCGGATTGGTCGTCGCCTGTTCCTTGACCATCGGCTGCGCGTCGCCATCCGCGTCCGTCGCAGTGGTGGCAGGTTCGGCTGGCGTCGCGGAAGCCATCGGCGCCGGCTCGGCAGGCGCCGCAAGCGCTACCGGCGCGGGCGACGGTTCGGCCGGCATGGCGGCGGCGTTTTCGGGACTGGAGGGGACAGAGGCGGCCGGTGCCGTGTCTTGGGCGGGCTCCGCCTGCCTGACGGGGCGGACCGGCGCGCCTTCGGCCTGTGCGGTCCCCATGTCGGTCTTCCGCGCGCCGGTCGTCGGCGCGGCGGTGGCGTTGAGCGAGGCCGCATCGACCGTCTGCGTGGAGACGATCGGAGCGGGCTGGTGGGCGGCCGTTTCGACGGGATCGGACAGGAAGGCCTTGCCCAACTGCAGGCCGGCCAGTGCCATCATGATCGCGGCCGCCGCCATCAGGATCGGCTTGCGCCGCGCCTTGAGCAGGTCGCCGATCCTCAGCGCCTTCACCGGGCCGGTCATGGTCGATTGCCGCTTCAGCGTGTCGGCTTCCGCGGCAGCCGCCTGGGCTGCGCGGCGGGCAGCCGCGATGAAGTCGGACTTCGCGGCATCGCCCTCGTTGCGCCTGACCGGCTGGCTGCCGCGCTCGTCACGCACGCGCTTCATGATGGCGTTGAGGTCCGGCGCGCCGGACCCGGGTTCCAATGGCCGGTTGGCGGCCCTGGGGTCGAGCGGCTCGTCTATGTCGACGCTCGGCACGTCGCCGACCGGCGCCGAGCCGGCAAGCGGCTGCGTGTCCGCATCCTTCTTGCCCTTGAAGGCGCGAGCCAGGCCGCTGAACATGGATTTCTTGCGGCCGGCCGTCTCGCTCTTCTCGCCAATCGCATCCGGTCCGAGCGCAGCCATGGCCGCTGCAGCCGCAGCCTCGGCGGGCGAGCGCGGCGCGTCCGGCTCGTCGCGCATGATCGCCGCGGCGCGGCCCTCAAGGCTGGCCATGTCTCCCGTGAGCGGCAGTGGCTGGTCGATGTCCATCGAAGGCGCGTCCTGCACCGCGATCTTGCCGCCGCGGCCGCCGCGCTTGCCGGCCGGTTGCGGATCGACCAGTTCGCTGACCGCTTCGCTGGTCTCGGTTGCTTCAATCGAGCCGAGCCGGTCGACGATCTTCAGCAGCGTGTCGTGGATCGCCTCGAATGTCCGAGAGTTGCGCTCGTCGGAGCGGCGGGTGAGCGCTTCGAGCGTCTTCAGGTCCTGGGCGAGGCCGGCAACGGCGGTCGCGTTGGTCTGGGCAGTGCTGGACGTCGACTCGGCGAGCGATCTGACGGCGCCCTCGGCCGCCTCTCGTGCCACGCTCAGGATGGAATCGCGCGTGCCGGCCAGCGACTTCTCGATCTCGTTGAGACGCGGGCTTATGTCCTCGAATTCCGGCAGCGGCGTGCCGGGCTTGGAGAGATGCGCCGAGAGGCCGGCGACCTGCGCCTCCAGGCTGCGGATCAGGGCCGGATCGATGCCCGCGACCTGCTGCGCCGACGATTCCAACCGGCTGGAAATATCCTCGAGCCGGCTTTCCAGCCCGCGGATCGCCATGTCGTTGGCGGGATCCGACGCGCGTGTCTCGATGCGCTTGGCAAGCGCGGTGAAGCGGGCGTCGATCGCTTCCATGATGCCGGCGCTGTCGTCCTGGCGCATGCGCTGGTCGAGCCTGTCCGCGACCTCGTCCAGCCGCCGCTCGAGGTCACGGAACAGGATATTGCCCTGTTCCATCGCATCGCCCTGGCGACGCTCGATCAGCATGGACAGCGCGTCGAAGCGCTGCTCCAGGCCCTGGAAGATATGATCGGCGTCGGGCATGGCCGGCACCCTGTCCATCTTGTCGGTGATCAAGGCGATCTGCTTGCCGAGCCGCTCCATGGCCTGCTCGGGCAGGTCGGCCCTGCCGGCCAACTGGTCTACCCGGCTGGACAAAAGGTTGAGGTGGTCGAGAACCTCCGCCCCCGGCCGCGACTGCGCGACTTCTTCGATCTGCATCGCCAGGGAAGCGATGCGCTTCTCGATCCGGCCGAAGGTCTCGGGATCGAAGGCATTGGCCTGCGCGGCCACGGTCGAGGCGACGATGGCGCGGGAAATCTCGTCCAGCCGCTCGTCTATCATGGCGAGCGTTTCGCCGCCGCGCACGGTCTGCTGGCCGGCGAAACGGTCGACCGCGCCGGCAAGCGTGCGCACCTTTTCCTCCAGCGAGCGCAGCGAAAGCGATTCCGGCAGGTTGCTGACTGCGCTGCTGATCTGTTCGAGCCGGTCGGTCAGCACCGAAAGGCTCGGGCCTTCGGCGCGCTTGCGCTGGTCAGCGTCGACGCGGTCCTCGAAGGCGCTCCAGCGGCGGTCGAAATCGTCCCAGCGCCGATCGACCTTCTGTAGGCTTTCCTCGCGCGCCAGCGTGTCCAGCGCACCCTTCACCTGCTCCAGTTCCAGCCTCAGCAGGTTGACGCTGCGGTCGTCGCTCTTCTCGGCGAGCGTCTGGATGGCGCCCGAAAGCCGCTCGAATTCGAGACCGAGCTCGGCGCTGCTCTTGTCCGGCAGGCCGTTGGCGCCACGCTGGCTGTTGGCCTGCATGGCGCGGTCGATGTCCTGGCGAAACGCTTCGAATTCGCGCTGCAGGCCGACGGTCATCTGGTGGCGCAGTTCCTCGCGCAGCCCGCGCAGCTCGACGGCGATCTTGCCGACCATCGCGACGCCGTCTTCCTGGCCGCGCACGCGATCGATGTCACGCGCGATCGCCTGATAGCTCTGGCCGAAGGCAGGTGCGGCGGGCGCTGGGTTTTGCGGAGCGCGATTTTGCGGCCGTGGACTCTGCGGCGCCGGATCTTGCGGCGGCCGGTCCAGAGGCCTTTGCGCGGAATGGGTGTCTTCGTACCAGCGCGGCTGGCCGTAGGGCTGCGTGCTTGGATAACGCGGCTCGACAGGCGGCCGCCGCAGGTCGGGACGATCGGGCATGTCGGCGCGCGTGCGGTCCAGCCGCTGCTCCAGCGTTTCGAGCGAGCGGTTCAGGTCTTCGAGCGAGGCGTGCGGCCGGCGTTGCCTGCCGGCGTTGAGTGTATCGAGATAGGACCGCTTGCTGTTCATCGATGCGCCCGTGTTCAGAATGGCCGGCCGAAGACCGGTTTCCCAGAGTCCTGCCGGGAACGAAGCGAGCCGAGCGGTTTTGCTGCGGAGGAAGACGGGCTTCCGGGTTTTCACCCACGCTTCGAAAACCGTGAAAAATTCGCTACAGGATAAACACGGGTGACCGACATGCGCACATTTCGCCCAACGTGGTAAACAAGGCGTTAACCAAGCTTAAGAAGTCGCGTATAAATCATGAGCCGCTTGCCGGGTGCGGCATAAAGGTTCGTGTTGACAACGCCCTTGCGTCACCCTGCGGCTGTCGGTATAGGATTGACGTAAACGTAAAAGGTGCGAAGCCGTGCCTCTTGCGATTGACTTGTTGCAACCACGATTGGAAGCACGCCCCCGCTTCCATTCAGGCGACGCTTGGTCCGCGACCGCGACGCCACCAGGGGAAAGCCAGTGACCATGAAACTTGTTTCGCCCGGCGAAGCCGCGGCCAATACCAATGACATTCCGGCCGAAGCCGGCGAGGAATTCGTCCGCATCGGCGAGATGGCCAAGAAATACGGCGTGACCTTGCGCACGCTGCGCTTCTATGAAGACAAGGGCCTGCTCAATCCGCATCGCGACGGCTCGACCCGTCTCTATACGCGTCGTGACAAGGCTCGGCTGAAGCTGATCCTGCTCGGCCGCAAGGTCGGGTTCTCGCTGCGCGACGTCAAGCAGATGATGGATCTCTACGATCCGACCGGCACCAACACCAAACAGTTGCGGCTGGCGCTCGACAAATCGGAGAAGCAGCTCGCCCGCCTGCAGAAGCAGCGGGCGCTGATCGATGACGCCATCAACGAGTTGAGCAACTCGATGTCTGTCGTTCGCCAGATGCTCGTCGAGCGCACCACGGCGCCGCAGGCCAGCGCCGCAGGCTAAACGCTCGCGTTCAACTGCGACCCAGAATCAAGAGCCGCGTGGCTATAGCCGCGCGGCTTTTTTGTCGCCACAATGCCGGACCGCTCACAAAATTTTCCACTGCGACGAAGTTGACGTTTACGCAAACGTCAATATTTGCTATCGGAGCATCGACATTGGCCCGGCCTCCCATCCAGGACGTGGACAGGCAACTTGCTGGCCGGCCGGGACTATAAGCGTGGAGGAAGGCATGACGATCTACAGGGCGCCGATCCAGGACACGTTGTTCGTGCTCAACGATGTGCTCGGCTATCAGCGCTATTCCAACCTTCCGGGCTTTTCGGACGCGACGCCTGACGTGCTCGAGGCGATCCTCGCGGAGGGTGCCAGGCTTGCCGAAAACGTCATGCATCCGCTGAACCGCGTCGGCGACATGGAAGGCTGCGTGCGCCATGACGACGGCTCGGTGACGACGCCCAAGGGCTTCAAGGATGCTTACGCCCAGTATCGCGAAGGCGGCTGGATGGGGCTCGCAGCACCTGCCGAGTTCGGCGGCCAGGGCCTGCCCTACGCCGTTCATACCGCCGTCTCCGAATACATGATCTCCGCCAACATGGCGCTGATGATGTATCCCGGCCTGACGCAAGGCGCGATCGCGGCCATCGTCACCCACGGCACGGACGAGCAGAAGGCCACCTGGCTGCCCAGGCTGATCGAAGGCGTCTGGACCGGCACCATGAACCTAACCGAGCCGCATTGCGGCACCGACCTCGGCCTGCTGCGCACCAAGGCCGTTCCCAACGGCGACGGCACCTACAGGATTTCCGGCCAGAAGATCTTCATCTCAGCCGGCGAGCACGACATGTCGGACAACATCGTCCATCTGGTGCTTGCCCGCGCCGAGGGCGCGCCGGAAGGCGTCAAGGGCATCTCGCTGTTCATCGTGCCGAAGTTCAAGCTCGATGCCGCGGGCAATCCCAACCAGCGCAACACGCTCTCCTGCGGCTCGATCGAGGAGAAGATGGGCATTCACGGCAATTCGACCTGCGTCATGAATTATGACGAGGCGGAGGGCGCGCTGCTTGGCGAGTTGAACGGCGGCCTGAAGGCCATGTTCACGATGATGAACGAGGCCCGCCTCGGCGTCGGCCTGCAGGGTCTTTCGGTCTCCGAGATCGCCTATCAGAATGCTGTTTCCTACGCCAAGGACCGCCTGCAGGGCCGTTCGCTGTCGGGCACCAAGGCGCCGGACAAGAAGGCGGACCCGATCATCGTCCATCCCGATATCCGCCGCTCGCTGATGACCATGAAGGCCTTCAACGAGGCCGGCCGCGCTCTGGCGCTGTGGACGGCGATCAAGTCCGATGTCGCGCATCGCTCCGGTGACGACAAGGACCGCCAGGCGGCCGACGACTACACCGGCCTGATGACGCCGGTGGTCAAAGGCGTGCTCACCGACAAGGGTTTCGATCACGCGGTGATGGCGCAGCAGCTGTTCGGCGGCCACGGCTACATCGAAGAGTATGGCATGAGCCAGTTCGTGCGCGATGCCCGCATCGCCATGATCTATGAAGGCGCCAACGGCATCCAGGCGCTCGACCTCGTGGGACGCAAGCTGGCGCAGAATGGCGGCCGCGCCGTCCAGGCCTTCTTCAAGGAGGTTGGCGAGTTCTGCGAGGAGAGCCGTGCCGACGAGAAGATGACGACCTTCACCAAGGCGCTGAAGAAGGGCCTCAACGACCTGCAGGCTGCCACCATGTGGCTGGTGCAGAACGCGGTGGCCAAGCCCGACAATGCAGGCGCGGCCTCGACCGACTATATGCATCTCTTCGGCCTTGTGGCGCTGGGCTATATGTGGGCGCAGATGGCGAAATCCGCGCAGGCAAAGCTCGCCGAAGGCGCCAATGGCACCAGCGTGTTCTACGACACCAAGCTGGTGACGGCGCGCTTCTTCATGGAGCGCATCATGCCGGAAACGGCGACGCGTCTGGCCCGCATTTCGAGTGGCGCGGACACGCTAATGGCGCTGCCGGCCGAAGCGTTCTAGGTTTGGCGGGTCGGCCCCAGGCCGGCCCCCATAATTGTCGGAACGCGGAGGAAATCGTGGCGACAAATCCAGCCGAAGTTCTTGGCCTTCCGAAGCCCGCCTGGGCGGCGGACGAGGTCGGCATGCTCTACGACATGGCGTCCCGCTTCATGGCGGAAGAGATCGCGCCGCGCTACGATGAGTTCGAGAAGAACGAGATGTTCGACCGCGAGAGCTGGCTGAAGGCCGGCGCTGCCGGCCTGCTCTGCGCTTCCATGCCGGAAAAATACGGCGGCTCCGGCGGTACCTTCGCGCATGAGAGCGCCATCATCGAGGCGATCGGCCATGTCGGCGTCGACGGCTTCGGCATCGGTCTGCACAATTCGATCGTTGCGCCCTACATCCTCCATTACGGCTCCGAGGAGCAGAAAGAGAAATGGCTGCCCAAGCTCGCGACCGGCGAGCTGATCGGCGCCATCGCGATGACCGAGCCCGGCGCCGGTTCCGACTTGCAGGGCGTCAAGACCCGCGCCGAGAAGGACGGCAACCATTACAAGATCAGCGGTTCCAAGACCTTCATCACCAATGGCCAGCTCGCCAACCTGGTCATCGTCGTCACCAAGACCGATCCGGAACAGGGCGCCAAGGGCACCTCGCTGATCGTTGTCGAGACCGACGAGGTCGAGGGTTTCGAGCGCGGCCGCAACCTCGACAAGATCGGGCTCAAGGCCAACGACACGTCCGAGCTGTTCTTCAACGACGTGCGCGTGCCGACCTCGAACCTGCTTGGCCACGAGGAGGGCAAGGGCTTCGTCCAGTTGATGCAGCAATTGCCGCAGGAGCGGCTGCAGATCGGCACCGGCGCCATCGCCATGATCGAACGGGCGCTGGCAATCACCATCGACTACGTCAAGGAACGCAAGGCCTTCGGCAAGGCGGTCATCGATTTCCAGAACACCCAGTTCAAGCTTGCCGAACTGAAGACCGAGGCCACGATCGGCCGCGTCTTCTACAATGACTGCGTCGCCCGCCATATCGATGGCGGTCTCGACCCGGTGACCGCCTCGATGGCCAAATACTGGCTCAGCGACCTGCAGGGCAAAGTCGTCGACGAATGCCTTCAATTGCATGGCGGCTATGGCTACATGAATGAATATCCGATCGCCCGCATGTACCGCGACGCCCGCGTCCAGCGCATCTACGGCGGCACCAACGAGATCATGAAATTGCTGATCGGGCGCTCTCTCTGAGCGCGACGGCCGGCAAAGCCAAGGAGCACGAAAATGACTGAGGCTTATGTCTATGACGCCGTGCGCACGCCGCGCGGCAAGGGCAAGAAGGATGGCTCGCTGCACGAGGTGCCGGCGGTGCGGTTGGCCGCAAGAACGCTCGAAGCGTTGCGCGACCGCAACGGGCTCGACACCGGCAATGTCGACGACATCATCTTCGGCTGCGTCGATCCCGTCGGCGAGGCGGGCTCCGTCATTCCGCGCGCCGCCGCCTTCGAGGCCGGCTACGCGACCTCGGCGCCGGGCATGCAGATATCGCGCTTCTGCGCCTCCGGTCTCGACGCCATCAATTTCGGCGCCGCCAAGATCGCGCAAGGGGCGGATGAGATCGTGATTGCCGGTGGCGTTGAATCCATGTCGCGCGTCGGCATGGGCATGTCAGGCGGTTCGTGGTTCATGGACCCGTCCGTCGGCCTGCCCGGCTGGTTCGTGCCGCAGGGCATCTCGGCCGACCTGATCGCCACCAAATACGGGTTCAGCCGCGACGATGTCGATGCCTATGCGGTCGAGAGTCAGAAGCGCGCCGCAAAATCCTGGGCTGACGGCCGCTTCAAGAATTCGGTGATCCCGATCAAGGACCAGAACGGCCTGACCATCCTCGATCATGACGAGCACATGCGGCCTTCGACCGATATGCAGTCGCTGGCTTCGCTCAATCCGTCCTTCGTCATGCCCGGCGAAATGGGCGGCTTCGACGCGGTCGCCGTGCAGAAGCATCCGGAAGTCGAGGAGGTCAACCACGTCCATCACGCCGGCAATTCCTCCGGCATCGTCGACGGCGCGGCCGCCGTGCTGCTCGGCTCGAAAAAGGCCGGCAAGACAATGGGTATCAAGCCGCGCGCGCGCATCCGCGCTTTCGCCAATATCGGCTCCGAGCCGGTGCTGATGCTGACCGGTCCGGTCGACGTCACCGAAAAGCTCCTGAAGCGCGCCAAGATGAAGCTGTCGGACATCGACCTGTTCGAGCTCAACGAAGCGTTTGCTTCCGTCGTGCTGCGCTACATGCAGGCCTTCGACATCCCGCACGACAAGATCAACGTCAATGGCGGGGCGATCGCCATGGGCCATCCGCTCGGCGCCACCGGCGCCATGATCCTGGGCACGGTGCTGGACGAGCTGGAGCGACGCGACCTGAACACCGCGCTGGTTACGCTCTGCATCGGCGCCGGCATGGGCACTGCCACCATCATCGAACGCGTCTGACGGGGAGAGAACGAGATGAGCTACACCAATTTTACCCTCGACGTGGACGCCGACGGCATCGCGCTGGTCACCTGGGACATGCCGGACCGCTCGATGAACGTGTTCACCGAAGAGGCGATGCGCGAGTTGAACGCCATCGTCGATCATGTGGCCGGCGATGCGGCCATCAAGGGCGCGGTCATCACCTCCGGCAAGGACAGCTTCTCCGGCGGCGCCGACATCACCATGCTGCAGAAGATGCTGGCCACCTTCGCCGCCGACAAGGAGAAGGATCTCGACAAGGCGACCAGGGCGCTGTTCGAGAATGCCGGCTATATGACCGGCCTGTTCCGCAAGATCGAGACGTGCGGCAAGCCGTTTGTGTCGGCGATCAACGGCACCTGCATGGGCGGCGCGTTCGAGATGTCGCTCGCCTGCCATGGCCGCGTCGCCGCCGATTCCGACAAGGTCAAGATGGCGCTTCCCGAGGTGAAGATCGGCATCTTCCCCGGCGCCGGCGGCACCCAGCGCGTGCCGCGGCTGACCGACCAGCAGCAGGCGCTGCAGATGCTGACCAGCGGCCAGAACCTGACGCCACAGAAGGCGAAGCAGATGGGCCTGATCCACGAGATCGCCGAGCCCTCGAAGCTCGTCGAGACCGCCAAGGCGATGATCAGGAACGGCCTGAAGCCGGTGGCGCCTTGGGACGAGAAGGGCTTCAGGCTCCCGGGCGGGCCGATCTATTCGGCGGCCGGCGCCAATCTCTGGCCGCCGGCGATCGCCATCCTGCGCCGCGAGACCTACGGCAATTATCCGGCGGCGGCCGCGATCTTGAAATGCGTCTATGAAGGCCTGCTGGTGCCTTTCGACACGGCGCTCAGGATCGAGCAGCGCTATTTCACCGAGATCATGCAGTCGAAGGAAGCGGCGGCCATGATCCGCTCGCTGTTCCTGTCGCTGCAGGAGTTGAACAAAGGCGCGCGTCGCCCGGCCGGCGTGCCGGACACCAAATTCAAGAAGATCGGCATTCTCGGCGCCGGCTTCATGGGTGCCGGCATCGCCTATGTCACGGCCAGGGCCGGCATTCCGGTGGTGCTGCTCGACCGCGATCTGCCGTCGGCCGAGAAAGGCAAGGCGCATTCCGACAGCCTGATGGCCGATCAGGTCAAGAAAGGGCGTGCCAAACCCGAGGACAAGGACAAGCTCCTGTCGCTGATCACGCCAACGGCGGACTATGCCGACCTTGCCGGCTGCGATCTCGTCGTCGAGGCTGTCTTCGAGGATTCCGGCGTCAAGAAGGAAGCCACCGAGAAGGCGGAGGCGGTGCTGAAGTCGTCGGCGATCTTCGCTTCCAACACCTCGACGATTCCCATCTCCGCACTGGCGAAGAACTCGGCGCGGCCGAAGAACTTCATCGGCATCCACTTCTTCTCGCCGGTCGACAAGATGATGCTGGTCGAGATCATCCTCGGCAAGAAGACAGGCGACAAGGCCTTGGCCGTCGCCTTCGACTTCGTGCGCGCCATCAAGAAGACGCCGATCGTCGTCAACGACACGCGCGGCTTCTATGTCAACCGTTGCGTGCTGCGCTACATGTCGGAAGCCTACAAGATGCTGATCGAGGGCGTCCCGGCGGCGATGATCGAGAATGCCGCCAAGGCCGCCGGCATGCCGGTCGGCCCACTGGCGCTGACCGACGAGACGGCCGTCGACCTTGCCCAGAAGATCATGAAGCAGACCATCAGGGATCTCGGCGAGAAGGCTGTCGACCCCAAGCAGATGGCGCTGATCAACACCATGGTCGACACGCATGGCCGCTTCGGCCGCAAGAACGGCAAGGGTTTCTACGACTATCCGGCGAAACCCGCGAAAAAGAAGCTCTGGCCGGGCCTGAAGGACCTCTATCCGCAGTTGGAGCCCGAGAAGGTCGACTATGAGGAGCTGAAGGAGCGCCTGCTGGTCACAATCGCGCTGGAGGCGGCACGGGTGATGGAAGAAGGCATCGTCACCGATCCGCGCGAAGCCGATGTCGGCTCGATCCTGGCTTTCGGCTTCGCGCCTTTCACCGGCGGCGCGCTGTCCTACATCGACGGCATCGGCGCCAAGCGCTTCGTCAAGATCGCCAAGGGGCTGCAGAAGAAGTATGGCGCCGAGTTCAAGGCGCCGAAGCTTCTGCTCGACATGGCCGAGAAGGACGAGACCTTCTACCAGCGCTTCGACCCCTACCAGAAGGGTGAGGTCAAGCAGGCGGCCTGACGAACGAACCCGGGATGTATGTCTGGGGGCGAATGGCCCGCACCATGGCCACGGCGCCCAGCCGTGGCCCTTATCGGGTGGGCGATGAAAGCCGGCTGGCCTTTCGCTGCCTGCCGATCGACATCGACTTCAACCTGCATCTGAACAACGCCCGCTACATGATGCTGGCTGATCTTGGCCGCATAGACATCTTCCTGCGCGTCGGTCTCATCGCGCTGGCGCGCACGAATGGCTGGGCGCCGATGATCGGTGGGCTGCAGGTGGCCTACGCACGCGAGATCAAGCTGTGGCGCCGCTTCGAGGTGGTCTCGTCGATCGAGACCTGGGAAGGCACGTCCGTCATCGGCAGGCACCGTTTCGTCCTAGATGGCGGCGAGACGGCGGCGCTGATCCTGACCACCGGCGGCGTCTATGACCGCGGCGGCCGCCGCTTCCTCGGCATCGACGAGGTCGTTGTGGCGCTCGGCCACGCCGCCAGTCCCCGCCCGCCGACCGAGGCCGAGCGGGCGTTCATGCTGTCGCACCGGAATTTGCGCGAGCAGGCCAAAGAGGTCTGATCGGGTCAGGCCGGCCTGCCGAGCAGAAAGTCGGTCACCTCATCCGAAAAGACCATCAGCCCGTCTTCAAAGGCGACGGCCCGCCTGCCTTGGGGATCCGGCCGCCCGGACGGCATTCCGTACGCCAAAAGCGCCTCGGCGCAACCGACCCAGTCGCCATCGCTTTCGGGCTCGTTGACGGAAGCCCAGCCGAGCGTCCCACGCACATCGCCGCCGAAGCCATGCTGCTCTTTCCAATCCGCGCCATGTTCGAGCAGGAAACGCGTGAGGTCGGCGTCGCCGCGAAAGACGGCATGGTTCAGCGCCGAGGCGTCCCAGTCGCCGCCGCGCCGGGCAACCGGCCAGCCGAGCCTGACCATCACCTTCACCGCGTCTCGGCAGCCCTGTGCGGCAAGCACGGGTAGCAGCCGCAACTGCTGATCCGACAGCGACTCCGGCAGGTGGGGCCTGCGGGCCTTGATCTTGCTGGCCGTCGCCTCGTCGCCGGCCGCGCAGGCGGCGACGAACCGCTCCTCGTCGGGCAGCGGGTCGTGGTCTCCCGGTTGCCGCAGCAGCGCAGCGACGTCCGGCAGGCCGAAGCGCAGTGCGACCCGGTAGGCGCTTAGGCCTTCAGGCGTCCGCGCCGACGCATCGGCGCCGGCCGCAAGCAGGGCTTCGATATGCGCCGGCGAGCGGCGGCGGCGGATTGCCCACAGGAGCGGCCTGCCCCAATCAGAGGTCGGCTGGCTTCCGGCCGGCTCGTTCGGATCGGCATCCGGCGCGGCGAGCAGCAGTCTCAGCGCGTCCAGGCTGTCGAGATCCAGGACACGATAAAGCGCGTTCGAACCCGTGACACGGGCCCCAGCCGCGAGCAGCAGCCGCGTGCAGGCCGGGTTCTCGAGCGAGTGATAGAGCGACTCGCCATCGTTCGGATCGGCGCCGGCGTCGAGCAACAGCTTCGTCATAACCGGATCGTGGTTCTGGCCGGCCGCGCCGTAGAGCGCCGACAGCCTGTACGAGGGTTTCTCCAGCGAGGCCGGCGGCCAGCGGCTGCCCACCGCCTGATTGGGATCGGCGCCGGCCTCGAGCAGCAATCTGGCGGCGGTGTGAAGCGCGTCGCGAAAGCGCGGCAGCCGCGCCAGGCTGGAATGGGTCACCGCCACCAGCGGCGGCAGGTCGAGTGGGCCGCCCGGGCGGTTGACCCAGCCGGCGTCCCGCTTTGTCGCCTCCCGCAGGATCGCTCCGTCGCCAACCGCGCAGGCCGCATACCAGTCGCCTCGGACTATATCGGGATGTTGTTCGATCAAGCGTGCGGCGGCAGCCGGGCTCGCCCGATCGGTGCCGCCGCTTATGTCTCCGGCATAGACGAGCCCCGCCCAGTTACGGATCGAAGCGGCGCGATCGGCGCCGTAAGCGCGCTGCGCGGCGACGAAGCTGCTCAGGTCGCGCCAGGACGGGAAGCCATATTCGCGCGCCAGGCAGGACTGGGCGTCATGCAGGCGCAGGGCGAGCGCCGCGACTGCCGCATCGTCTTTGCCGGCCGCCGAGGGCAGGCTTTCGCGAAAGCGGGTGAGCGCGTCCGGCTCGCCGCGCCGATAGGCCGCAAGCAGGTCCTTGGCCTGTTTCTTCAACAGGTCGAGATTGGGACGGTTGGGGAGTTGGTTCATGAAAACCTCCGTGCGTTGTTCGCCGAAGGTCCGCAAATCGGCTGCACAAAGGTTTGGCTGTCAGCTCATCGAAGCAAGTGGGTTCAACCCTTCCCGCGGACCCGGATGCGGCCTGCACCGCGTTTCGACCATAAATTCATTCGGTCTACCCGGTCAATTGGCCATACATGACAAGGCTCACCCGTTTGCGCGAGCGGATCACTTCTATTTTTCGGTCCATCGCTACCGGTGGACAACGCTGTGGTCGCGCGCTAGACAGGTTGAGGCATTTTTTCCTGTTTTGAAGGAGAGTGCGCGTGCTTTCACACGACCGCGTCTGGGCCGCAATCGACGCTCTCGCCGAGCGCTATTCGCTGTCGGCTTCCGGCCTTGCCCGGCGCGCGGGCCTGGATTCGACGGCGTTCAACAAGTCGAAGCGTCTGTCGTCGGACGGCCGGCCGCGCTGGCCCTCGACGGAATCGCTGGCCAAGATCATCGAGGCCACCGGCGCTTCGCTCGAGGAATTCACCGGGCTGGTCGAAGGGCGCGTCGGCGCCGCTATCGCCCGACAGCGCAGCGCCGTCCCGTTGCTTGGCTTCGCCCAGGCCGGCGCGGGGGGGTTCTTCGACGATGCCGGTTATCCGGCAGGGCAGGGCTGGGATCTGGTCGAGCTTCCGGCGCGGGCGACCGAGACGTCATACGCGCTGCAGGTGCAAGGCGATTCCATGCTGCCGCTCTACCGCAATGGCGATGTGCTGATCGTCGAACCCGGCGCGCCGACGCGCAAGGGCGACCGCGTCGTCGTAAAGACCACCGCCGGCGAGGTCATGGCGAAGGTGCTCGACCGGCAAACGGTGAAATCGATCGTGCTGGTTTCGCTCAACCCCGCTCACCCGGACCGGGACATCCCGACGCGCGATATCGAATGGGTGGCGCGCATCGTCTGGGCGAGCCAGTAGGTCCGGGCTGGTGCGGCTTCTTCAAACAGCCCTGGCGGTTCTGGCGATTCCGGTCATGGCGGCGCTCGTGATGGCCGGCGGCCGCGTGGTCAAAGGCCATGAGAACGTGATCGCCGTGGACCAGATCGATTCGGCCGCGATCGCCGATCCGGGGGCCGACACGCCGCTGGAGGAGCCGGCGACCTCGGCCATTCCCGCGCCCGCCGTTCCGCAGCCACCGAAGCCGCCTGTCCACTCGAGGGCCATCGATCCCGAAATGGTGGCGCCCCCTGCTATTACAGACAATGAGCTTGAACGGGTGGAACCGCGTGCGCCACTCGGCGATCTGGCGCTGGCCGGGCCGCCCAAGCCGCCGAAAGTGAAGATGCCGGGCGACTGGAACGGCACCAAGCTCTTCCAGCCGGTCGCCACGGCCGCCGGGCTGATCGAGGCAAAGGGCTACGCTGTCGCCGTGTCCGGGGTGGATGTCGTCAAGGCGGATGAAACCTGCGGCGACGAGGGCAAGACCTGGGCTTGCGGCGCGCGCGCCAGGACAGCCTTCCGCGCCTTCCTGCGCGGACGGGCGGTCGCCTGCAAGGTGCCGCCCGAGGGCGACCGCGACACCATTTCCGCCGAGTGCCATATCGGCAACCAGGACATCGGCCAGTGGCTTGTCGAGAACGGCTGGGCGCGCGCCGCGCAAGGCGGCCCCTATGTCGAGGCCGAGAACAAGGCCCGTACCGCAAAGAAGGGCATTTTCGGCCAGGTGCCTGACCTCGACGGCTTGCCGGCGCTGCCGGCCGCATCGCAACCGGCGCCTGTGGCGCCGGATTCGATCCTGCCGGCGGAAGGCGGCGCCGTTACGCCGCCAACTGACCAGCCAGCGCCCGCCCAATAAGCGCGCGCGTCTCGGCAATGCCGTAGAGCGCCGCAAACGAGCCGAAGCGCGGCCCGCGCTCCTGGCCGATCAGCACCTGGTAGATCATCTGGAAGAAGGCGACCGACACGCCGGGCCCGCCTTCCGGGCTCTGCTTGGAATGGTCCTGGTAGCGTTCGATGCGGCGCGCGACATTGAGCGCGGCGTTCTGGATCGCCTCGCTGTCGGCGCCTTGCGGCAGCGCGCCGAGCGCCTCGGAGAGCTTGCCTAGCGCCTCGCGTTCCACCTCGTCGGCGGCGCGGTACACCTTGGTCGGCTTCACGAAGTCGTCGAAATAGCGGATGGCGTAGCCGGTGAGACGGTCGAGCTCCGGATGCGTCTTCGGCGTCACGCCCGGCGCATGCCGCGAGATGAAGCCCCACAGCACCGCCTTGTCATGCGCGTTGGAAGCGCTGACCAGGTTGAGCAGCAGCGCGAACGGCACCGGCAGGTCGATGGCCGGTGGGTTGCCGTCATGCATGTGCCAGACCGGATTGCCGAGCCGTTCCTTCCAGTCCTGGCGCCGATAGGCAGAGAGGAAGGAATAATATTCGTCCACCGCCTTCGGGATGACGTCGAAATAGAGCTTCTTCGCCTGCCGCGGCCGCTGGTACATATAGAGGCCGAGGCTTTCCGTCGGCGCGTAGGTCAGCCATTCGTCGATGGTCAGGCCATTGCCCTTCGACTTCGAGATCTTTTGGCCTTCCTCATCGAGGAACAGTTCGTAGACGAAATGCTCCGGCGCGCGTCCGCCGAGGATGTTGCAGATGCGGTCATAGATCACGGCGTTGGTCTGATGGTCCTTGCCGAACATCTCGAAATCGACGCCGAGCGCTGCCCAGCGCATGCCGAAGTCCGGCTTCCACTGCAGTTTCACATGGCCGCCGGTCACGGGCAGCGTCGTCTCGGTGCCGTCATCGTCGAAGGTGACGGTGCCGGCCTTGGCGTCGACATGCTTCATCGGCACGTAGAGCACGCGCCCGCTCTTCGGTGAGATCGGCAGGAACGGGCTGTAGGTCGCCTGGCGCTCCGGCCCAAGCGTCGGCAGCATCACGCCCATGATCTCATCGTAACGGTCGGCGGCGCGCAACAGCACCTCGTCGAAACGGCCGGCCTTGTAGTACTCCGTCGCGCTGGCGAACTCGTAGTCGAAGCCGAACGTGTCGAGGAAGCGGCACAGCATCGCATTGTTGTGGTCGGCGAAGTTCGTATAGTCGCCGCCGAACGGATTGGGCACCGACGTTAGCGGCATATGCAGATAGGGTTCAAGCGCCGCGCGATCCGGGACGCTTTCGGGGATCTTGCGCATGCCGTCCATGTCGTCGGAGAAACACAAAAGCTTGGTCTTGACCTTGTCTCCGGTCAGCACCCGGAAGGCATGGCGCACCATGGTCGTGCGTGCCACCTCGCCGAAGGTGCCGATATGCGGCAGGCCGGACGGTCCGTAGCCGGTTTCGAACAGGACGGTCTCGGGAAAGTCTTTGCCCTTGTATCGCGCGATGATCTTCTTTGCTTCCTCGAACGGCCAGGCCTTGCTCTCGGCCGCCGCGGCAAGCATCTCGGGATTGAGATCGATGATGTTTGATCCCGTCATGTCAAAATTCCAGTCATGGCCGTCTTCGCGGCGGATATGATTTTCAACCGGTCTCTAGGCGCGCGAGACCGGAGCGTCAACGATTTGCGGTGGTTTTCCTTGCGGCGTCATAATGGTGTTCCTACGTTGGAGCGCGATTATCCTGTGCATGTCACCCCAAAAAGTGCCTCGCGGTTTTGGGGAAACGACATGCACGCTTCCAGGAGTTTTGAATGCCTTTGCTGAGCCCGCACGAAGCACTGATCCACCTGATGGTCATCACGTCGGCGTCCGATCGCGACATGACCGATGTCGAGCTGACGCGGATCGGCGACGTCGTCCGCTCCTGGCCGGTGTTCGTCGACTTCAACCAGGATAGGCTGGTTCAAGTGGCGCAGGCCTGCCAGAAGGCGCTGCATGAGAAGGACGGGCTGGAAGGCGTGCTGGCGCACGTCGCCGAAGCGCTGCCGGAGCGGCTGCGCGACACCGCTTACGCCGCTGCTTTCGAGGTCGCCGCCGTCGATCTCGAAATGCGCATGGAGGAGGTCAGGGTGCTGCAACTGATCCGGCTCAAGCTCGATCTCGACACGCTGACGGTGGCCGCTATCGCGCGCGCGGCCAAGGCGCGCCTGCGCACGCTGACCTAAAGAAGCTGACAGGCCTAAAAGAAGCTGACGGGGAAATAGCGCAGATAGAACTCGGCGAAGGTGCCTTTGATCGAGATTTCCTGCAGCGCGTAGTCGAAGGCCGCGGCAAGTGCGGTGTCGCTCTTGCGGGTGGCGATCGCCATGCCCGCGCCCAGATATTCCGGCGCCAGATACGGACCGCCGGCAAAGCGGCAGCAGCCGGCGGCATCGGAGCCGCCCAGCCAGAAGGCGAAGCGCATGCCGTCGCCGAAGGCGGCGTCGATCTTGCCGGCCTTGAGATCGGCATAAAGGCCCTCGGGCCTGTCGAAGGTCACGACCTGCACGGTGTTGAAATAGTCGCGCAGCATTTTTTCATGCGCGGAGCCGGCGACGACGCCGACCCGCTTGCTGCGCAGCTTGTCGAGGATCGGCTCTGCGAAGGCCTTCGCCTTCGGCATGATGAAGCGCGCAGGGAATTGCATATAGGAGCGCGAGAAGGCGTATTTCTCGCGGCTCTCCGGCGTCGCGGCGATGCCGGCGATAATCGCCTCGCCCTCGCCCTTCTGGAGGGCATCCTCCAACTCGTTCCACGGCAGCGCCTGCACCTGGCATTTCTCGGCGACGCCCAATTCCGCGCAGATCGCGCGCGCCAGATCGATGTGGAAACCGGACAGGCGGCCCGAGCCGTCGAGGAAGTTGAAGGGTGGAAAATCGGTGGTGGTGAGGAATCTGAGCCGCGGCAGCGCGGAGAGGTCGGGTTTCGGCAGCCGCTCCTTGGCATCCCACAGCACCGGCACCTGCGGCTCCGCTGCCTGAGTCGCGCCGGCAAAAGGCAACGCGCCGGTCAGTACGGACATCAGGGCCAGAAATATCCACCGCAACATCACGATATAGCTCCGCCCAGACAGCTTCCTTGGCTTTTCGTATGAAAACGGGGCAGGCACAACGGTTTTTGATTTCAAGCGGCCAAATTAGGCGTATGGTTTAGCGCGTTTGCATGTGACCTCGCGCGCCGGAAGAGGGGGAAGCTACCGGCTTTGCAGAGGAGATTGCGATCCGGGGGTTGATGACGAAGAGCGGTTCGGGCATCTACCGTCGGTAACGAAAAAGCAGAAGCAACATGGGGTAGATGTTGCCATGGGCCTGTTCGACAGAACTCTGGAATACATAGACCAGTTGCAGGACGCTGGCACCGCGGCAGCGGTTTGCGAGAGGCTGCTGGGCGTCACTTCGAACTTCGGGCTGACGGCCCTGATGGCGGGAACCGTGCCGCAGCCGGGCACGCCACGCGGCCGGCAGAAGCAGCACGTTCTGCTTTGCGATTGGCCCGGTGATTGGCTCGAGCGTTACGTGGCGCGCAACTATGTCGACCACGATCCGGTTGTCAGCCACATGAAGCAACTTCAGGCACCGTTCCAATGGCGGGATGCTTCCAAGAACGCCGTGATCGACAAGAGCAGCGACGAAGTCATGGGCGACGCGCGCGAGTTCAAGCTGCGCGACGGCCTGGCGTTTCCGCTGGTCACGCTCGACGGCCAGATCGTCATGGTCTCGCTGGGCGGCGAGTCCGTCGAACTGTCGGATGCCGAATTCGGAATGGTCTCGCTGGCGTCGACCTACGCGATCGGCCGCGCCATGCAGCTGCACACCAAGGCCGACAACATCATCGATCACATAGAATTGACGGCGCGTGAGCGGGAATGCCTGCGATGGGCGGCCGTCGGCAAGTCCGAATGGGAGATCTCTCAGATCCTCGGCATCTCGGAACATACTTCCGAGAAACACCTTCTTAACGCCAAGAGCAAACTCGGCGCCGCCAACAGGGTGCAGGCAGTCGCGGAGGCGATTCGGCGCGGCTATATTAGCTAGGTCGGCGTGCGGCCTAGAATTCTTTGCCCACGCGATTGCATAAAATTTTCAGAAAATCCGACGTATCTTCCTCTTAAGCCTCAAGACGGCTAATGCTTTCTTAACGCCAAAAGCAACGGGGCGTTGCCAACTGCGTACAGGTAGTCGCGGAGGCGATTATGCGCGGCTATATTAGCTCGGTCGGCCGGTGCCGACCTAGAAATTCTTGCCTACGCGATCGCGTAATGTTTTCGGGAAAGCCCGGCCGTATCTTCCTCTTAAGCCCAGGAGACGGCTAATGCTTTTTTCCCTTACCACTCAGGAATTGATGGAACGCCCCGACCTTTGGGAAGCGGTTCATCGCCTGCGTCATAAGATCTTCGTCGAGGAGATGGGATGGACCGATCTCGATCGGCCGGACCAGCTCGAGATCGACCAGTTCGACCATGACGAGGCAGAACACCACCTCGTCATCCGCAATGGCGAGCTTGCCGGCTACCAGCGCATGCTGCCGACGACACGGCCGCACCTTCTGACGGACGTGTTGTCGGATCTCTGCGAGGGGCAGTCCCCCTCGGGGCCGAATGTCTGGGAGCTGACCCGCTACGCGGTGGCGCCGGGTTTTCGCGACGGCAAGCGGGGCGTCTCGACTGTCGGCACCGAACTGATCGCTGGCTTCGTCGAATGGGGCCTGAAGCGCAACGTCAACCAGGTCATCATCGAGTTCGAGCCGATGTGGGTGTTGCGGGCGCTGCAACTGCACTTCCTGGCACAGCCGCTTGGCTACCAGCGCACCTACGGCAACCAGCAGGTCGTGGCGACGCTGCTCACCTTCACCGAGCATACGCTCGATACCGTGCGGGCCCGCCGCAACCACTTCCTGCCGGTGCTGAACCGGGGCTATCCCGGTCTGCTCGGCCTGAAGCAGGCTTCGTGATGGAGGCGGTCATGAGTTTCCATCCCGAACCTGAACTGCGCGGCCATACGCTGGTCGTCACGGTGTCCTCGCATGACGGCCGGCCGGTGCTCGACAGGCACGCCTATGCGAGCCTTGCCAGGACCTTCCACGAAGCCGCCGTCAATGACGACGTCCGCGTCGTCATGCTGCGTGGCCTCGCCGGATGTTTCTGCCTTGGTGGCGACTTCTCGGAGTTCCTCGACGCCACCAAGCACCGGGAACTGATCGCCGCCGTCACCGACATGTTCCGAATGCTGGCGACCTTCCCCAAGCCGGTGCTCGCCTGTGTCGACGGCGACGCCGTCGGCGTCGGCTGCACCATCCTGTTCCACTGCGACATGGTGATCGCTTCGAAGGGCAGCACCTTCAGGGTGCCGTTTGTCGACTTCGGCCTGGTGCCGGACGCGGCGACCAGCATCCTGGCGCCCCAGAAGCTCGGCTATGCCGGCGCCTTCCGCTTCTTCTGCCTGGGCGACACGCTCGGGGTCGAGGACGCCAGGGCACTCGGACTGGTGGGCGAAATCGTGACGGAAGGCAGCGCGGAGGAGGCTACCTTGGCGAGAGCGAAACAGCTCGCCAAGAAGCCGGTCGCCGCGCTGCTGCAGACGCGGAGCCTGCTCAAGGGCGATACGGACGTGTTATGCGACCGCATCGACCACGAGATCACCCTGTTCCAGCAGGCGCTTCAGGATGACGCCACGCTGAAGCGGCTGCAGCGGATCGCTCGCCTGGCCGCCTGACCGGCCGGCATGACAATCTCAGCGCCGCGCGGGCCGAAACGCGCGGCGCTGCAATCCGCGCTCTAGTCCTTCAGGAACTCCGGCCCTTCGCCGATGATCTTCTTGTCGGCCTTGCCGACGGCATCTAGATCGCGGCCGTCATAGGGCAGCGACAGAAGGATACGCTGGATCACCGCAAGCCGGGCGCGACGCTTGTCGTTGGCGCGCACGACGATCCAGGGCGAGAACTCCTTGTGCGTGCGCTCGATCATGTGGTCGCGTGCCTTGGTGTAGTCGTCCCATTTGCCGACGCCGGCGATATCGATCGGCGAGAACTTCCAGTTCTTCAGCGGCGACCAACGGCGGTCATGGAACCGTTCGAGCTGCGTCTCGCGGCCGATGTTCAGCCAGAATTTGAAGAAGTGAATCCCCTCGTTGCAGATCATGCGCTCGAAATGCGGCGTCTCGTCGAGGAATTTCTCGTGCTGTTCCGGCGTGCAGAAACCCATGACCGGCTCGACACCGGCGCGGTTGTACCAGGAGCGGTCGAAGGTGACGAACTCGCCCGAGGTTGGGAAATGATCTACATAGCGCTGGTAATACCACTGCCCTGTCTCGGTCGGCGTCGGCTTGGTCAGCGCCACGTTGCGCGCCGTGCGCGGGTTCATGTACTGCCGCAGCACGAAGATCGTGCCGCCCTTGCCGGCCGCGTCACGCCCCTCGAACAGCGCCATCACCCGCTTGCCGCTCGCCTGCAGCCAGGCCTGCGCCTTGACCAGTTCGATCTGCAGCCGCTCGAGCTCCTTTTCGTAGTCCTCGCTTTTCATCTTCTTGTCGTACGGATAGCCGCCGGCGGTCAGCTTGTTGTCTTCGATCCAGTCCGGAAGCACCGGATTGTCGATGTCGAACTCACGCTCCTTGCCGCCGATCCTGATCTTGATCGGTGCCGTGGCCGGCAATGCTTCAGCCGTTTCCTTGGCTTTTTTCATCCAGACGAACCTTTCCAGTTTGCGGACTCATGCTATGGAGCCTGTGCAGCGTAGCGCGCCCATCCGGGCGCAAAGACGCCGTAGCATTTTGATTTTGCGCATGAACCTTCGCGAAAATCGATCCTGATTTTCAGGGCCTCATGCGCCAGGCCAGTCCAGCCGGTCGCTGACTGGTCGACGGGATGCGGGGTAGCGCGGGCCTATGGCAGAGACGGGCGCGGGGCAAGAAAGCAAGGGGCAGGCCCTGGCGGCGCGGCTTTGGCGCAATCGCTGGCTACTTGCCGCTGGCGTTGTCGCGGTCGTTGCCGTCTATTATTTCGCCGGCGCCTCCGCCTATGTGCCGCTGCTGGCCCTGGCCGCATTGGCGATCGCGGCAATGCTGCCTGCCGATGCCGAGCGCCGGTCAGCCGATACGGCTGCCGCGATCGAGGCCAGCGGGCTGCAAAGGCTTTCCGGCGAGTATCTGGCGGCCGCTGTCGCCGATCCGCTGATCATCTTCGACCATTCCGCCACTATGGTTCACGCCAACGCCGCCGCCTTCGCCGCCTTCGGCGGGCTGGCGCCGGGCATGTCTTTGGCGTTGAAGTTCCGCGCGCCGGAAATGCAGTCGCTGCTCGACAGCATCCTGTCGGGGCGGGTCGCCGCCGATGCGGTCGACTACACCGAGAAGCTGCCGGTGGAGCGGACATACCGGGTCAGCGCGTCCACGGTCGGCCATGCCACCGGCCTCTATGTGCTGGTGTTCAAGGATCAGAGCGAGACGCGCCGCATCGATCGCATGCGGGCCGACTTCATTGCCAATGCCAGCCACGAGCTGCGTACGCCGCTCGCCTCGATCGCCGGCTTTATCGAGACGCTGCGCGGGCCGGCGCGCAATGACCCGGCGGCCCGCGACCAGTTCCTGCAGATCATGCAGAACCAGACCGGCCGCATGGCCCGCCTGATCGACGACCTGCTGTCGCTGTCGCGACTGGAGATGAAACCCTATCTGAGTCCGGGCACGGAGGTCGATCTTCGCCAGACGATCGACAGCGTCATCGATTCGCTCGGGCCGCTGGCCAGAGAGAACGGCGTCGTCATCGAACGGGAGTTCGCCAATGGGCGGCTTGTCGTTCCCGGCGACCGCGACGAACTGTTCCAGGTCTTCGAGAACCTCCTGGAGAACGCCTGCAAATACGGTCAGTCGGGCGGGCACGTCACCGTATCGATTGCCGGCGCAGAGGACGCTCAGCAGCCGGGCTTCGACGTCACGATCAGGGACTACGGCCCGGGCATCGCCGAGGAACATATCCCGCGCATCACCGAACGCTTCTACCGCGTCGACGTCGAAAACAGCCGCACCCAGAAAGGCACCGGGCTTGGCCTTTCGATCGTCAAGCATATATTGACCCGTCATAACGCAAGATTGTCGATCAAGTCGGAAGTCGGTAAGGGCGCGGCGTTCACGGTTCATTTGCCGGCTCGCTGATCGTGTACCGGTTGCCAACCGGGATTTTCTTCTTTCTGTCACGCGGTTCGCGTATCAGCGACAGATCGAGGGAACGCACCAGCCGGCACAAACCGGGAAGGCATGTCCATGCAGTCCGTCCATATCGTCAGTGCCTATGATGAAGAGCTGAAATTCCTGACGAAGCGCATCGCGGTGATGGGTGGCCATGCCGAGCGCATGGTCGAGCAGGCGGTCGCGGCCCTGGTGAACGCCGACCATGGCCTCGCCCAGAAGGTCATCCAGGACGATCTCGTCCTCGACGAGGGACAGCGCGAGATCGACGACAAGGCCATCATCATCATCGCCAGGCGCCAGCCGATGGCGACGGATCTTCGCGAGATCGTCGGCGCCATCCGCATCTCGGCCGATATCGAGCGTGTCGGCGACCTCGGCAAGAACGTCGCCAAGCGCGTGGCCTCTGTCGGCGGCCGCCAGCCGAACAGCCTTTTCCGCGGTCTGGAGGCCCTTGCCGACCTGGCGCTGACGCAGCTCAAGGAAGTGCTTGACGTCTATGCCTCGCGCTCGGTCGAGAGGATCGGCTTCGTGCGCGACCGGGACGACCAGATCGACGCCATGTACACCTCGCTGTTCCGCGAGCTTTTGACCTACATGATGGAAGATCCGCGCAACATTACGCCTTGCACGCATCTTCTGTTCTGCGCCAAGAACATCGAGCGCATCGGCGACCATGCGACCAACATCGCCGAGACTATCTACTACATCGTCACCGGCGACCAGATGCCCGCTGACCGGCCGAAGGGCGACAAGACCGACAAGGTCGTTCTCCCGGGCATCGTATCGGCTAAGTGAATTCAGGCCACTCGAACGGTTTTCTGATTTAGGCTAAGCTCTTCCAGGCACGGCGATTTGTCAGTCGCAGTCTCGGGAGGTTTGCGATGGAACAAGTTCGAAACCTGACCCCGGCCCCACAGCCAGTGTCGGGCATCATAGCGTCCAGCGTCTATTCGGGAGGCAAGCGCGTCGCCGACATCGAGGTCGAACAGGCCGGCGAATGGGCGGCAAGACCCGGCCATGTCGTCTGGATCGGCCTGCTCGAGCCCGATCGCAACCTTCTGCTCAGGGTGCAGGCGCAATTCCACCTGCATGACCTGGCGATCGAGGATGCCGAGCATCCGCATGCGCGCCCGAAGATCGAGCAATATGGCGACGCCCTGTTCATCGTCGCCCGCACTGCGCAATTGATCGACGGCCGCGTCACTTTCGGCGAAACGCATCTGTTCGTCGGCACCGGCTACATTGTCAGCGTCCGGCACGGCCCGTCGACCTCCTACGCCGCCGTGCGCCAGCATTGGGAAAGCTGCCCGCATTCGCTCGCCAAAGGCGAGGACTTTGTTCTTTACGCCATCCTCGATTTCATCGTCGACAACTACATGCCGGTGCTGGAGCAGATCGAGGACGAGGTCGAGGCGATCGAGGACAAGGTGCTTCTAAAGCCGATGACCGGTTCCGATATCGAGCGGCTTTACATGTTGCGCCGGGATCTGTTGCGGCTGCGCAATGCGGCCTTGCCGCTGGTAGAGGTCTGCCGTCGGCTGACCAGCGCCGATCTGCCGCAGATCCATGCCGCCATGCATCCGCTGTTTCGCGACGTGACCGACCACATCCGCACGGTACAGGAAAAGATCGACAGTCTACGCGAGGTTCTGGCCTTCGCTTTCGAAGCCAGCCTTCTTGTCGGGCAGAGCCAGGAAACCGCGATCTCCAAGAAGCTCGCCTCATGGGCCGCCATTCTGGCGGTGCCCACGGCCTTCGCCGGCATCTACGGCATGAACTTCTCCGACATGCCGGAACTGAAGATGGAATATGGCTATCCCGCCGTGCTGGTGGCGATCGCGCTGATCTGCACGTTCCTGTACTGGCGGTTCAAGAAGAACGGGTGGCTGTAAGAGAGTCGGTGGAAATTAGTGAGTAGTGAAACAGCGCTCTGTGCGCCCATTTTCCTACTCACTACTCACTCCTTAGCGGCTCCTGCGCCGATCCCCCGCCGGCTGGAACGCCACGCGGGAGTGGTATTTGCAGTACGGTCCCGTTTCGCCGGCGTCGTTGCCGCAGAAGTTGAAATCTTCCGACAGCGGATCGCCGTTCGGCCATTTGCATGTGCGCTCGGTCAGTTCGACGAGCTGCAGTCTGCGCGAGATCGGCACGACGACGTTCTCGACCGGGCGGATGTAGTGCCGCGCCACCGGTTCGGCGTCGAACTGTATCTGCAGCGCCGTAGCACCGACGGAGGACGTCACATGGCGAGAAGCGCTTGCGGCGCGGGATACCGATTTCTGCATCGAGGCGCCCTGCACCGTCTTTTTCTGCCGTGCCGGCGCGGCCGTCGCGCGGCCGCGGCCCGACAATTTCAGGCGATGCACCTTGCCGATGACGGCGTTGCGGCTCACTCCGCCAAGCTGCGCGGCGATCTGGCTCGCGCTCAGACCCTCCGACCACAGTTTCCTGAGAAGTTCTACCCGCTCGTCAGTCCAGTTCATGGGGCCGCGCTCCTGTGAGCCGTGCGGTAGTCAGAATCCGTTCCCGACCCGGCTCTCGCCGGGCAAACAACACCACATATACCGGGTGATCTAGGTCCGCCGCACGAAATCTAGTTATTTCTCGACTACAAATACCTTATGCGCTGACTCGGTGACAAGAGTCCCCAGGGCAACACGATTCGGTTTTTTAGGTTTTCCCCAACTTGCCGAGTCTATTCATGACCCGGCGTGGCGTCAGGGGCTTGCCACGCGCTTCTGCGTGACGTTTTCGTTGACTTCATGGCCGAAAAACATCATAAGCCGCAAAGGCCGCCGCATTGGCGGCTTTTTTGATTTCCGGTTCCGGAGACGCATATAATGAGCGGTTCGGCGCTTTACGAGACCTTTGCTCGCGCTCCCCTGGCTTTCGACCGCGGGGAGGGGACCTGGCTGGTCACCGACAAGGGCGAGCGATATCTCGACTTCGCGGGCGGCATCGCGGTGAATTCGCTGGGCCACAGCCATCCGCATCTGGTCGCGGCGCTCACCGAGCAGGCCGCCAAGCTTTGGCACGTCTCCAATCTCTATGAGATCCCTGAACAGCGCCGGCTGGGCGAGCGGCTGGCCGACGCCACCTTTGCCGACAAGGTATTCTTCACCAATTCGGGCGCCGAGGCGCTGGAATGCGCGATCAAGACGGCGCGTCGCTATCAGTTCGTCAAGGACCATCCCGAGCG
This sequence comes from Mesorhizobium sp. WSM3224, assembly GCF_000427725.1. Lineage (GTDB taxonomy): Bacteria > Pseudomonadota > Alphaproteobacteria > Rhizobiales > Rhizobiaceae > Mesorhizobium. The sequence goes on from NZ_ATYO01000027.1 coordinate 68,312, forward strand.
CTTCCGCATCATCACATTCGAGGGCGCCTTCCACGGCCGCACGCTGGCGACGATCGCCGCCGGCGGCCAGTATAAATATCTCGAAGGCTTCGGCCCGAAGGTCGAGGGCTTCGACCAGGTGGCTTTTGACGACATCGACGCCGCCGAAAAGGCGATCACGCCGGAGACCGCGGCGATCCTGATCGAGCCGGTGCAGGGCGAGGGCGGCATACGTCCGGTGCCGACGCACTCGCTGAAGCGGCTGCGCCAGCTCTGCGACAAGCACGGCTTGCTTTTGATCTTCGACGAGGTCCAGTGCGGCATCGGCCGCACCGGCAAGCTGTTCGCGCATGAATGGACAGGCGTCACGCCCGATCTGATGGCGATCGCCAAGGGCATTGGCGGCGGCTTTCCGATGGGTGCCTGCCTTGCCACCGACGATGCGGCGACCGGCATGACGGCCGGGGTGCACGGCACCACCTTTGGCGGCAATCCGCTGGCTATGGCGGTCGGCAACGCCGTGCTCGACGTGGTGCTCGCCGACGGCTTCCTCGAGGACGTGCAGCGCAAGGCGCTCCTTTTGAAGCAGGGTCTGGCCGGGGTTGCCGACGAATTTCCCGATGTCATCGAAGGCATCAGGGGAACCGGCCTGATGCTCGGCCTGAAATGCGCCATGCCCAACACCAAGGTAAACATGGCGCTGCGCGACCAGCACCTGCTTGCCGTGCCGGCGGGCGACAACGTCATCCGTCTCCTGCCGCCGCTCACTGTCAGCGACGAGGAGATCGGCGAGGCGCTGGAGCGCATCCGCGGCGGCGCCAAGGGCCTGACCGACGCGATAGCGGCCGAAGCCGCGAAATAATTCTGGAACCCCTGCCGATGAGTGTTCGCCACTTCACCGATCTATCCGCCGTTTCCGCAGGCGACCTGCGCGTCATGCTCGACGATGCGGTGGCGCGAAAGACCAGGCTCAAGGCCGGTGAGCGTTCAAAGCCGCTCGATGGCAAGGTGCTGGCGATGATCTTCGACAAGCCGTCGACACGCACGCGCGTGTCCTTCGACGTCGGCATGCGCCAGCTCGGCGGCGAGACCATCATGCTGACTGGCACCGAGATGCAGCTCGGCCGCTCGGAAACCATCGCCGACACGGCTAAAGTGCTGTCGCGTTATGTCGACGCCATCATGATCCGCACCACATCGCATGACCGGCTGCTGGAACTCACCGAGAACGCCACCGTTCCGGTCATCAACGGGCTGACCGACGACACGCATCCCTGCCAGCTCATGGCCGACATCATGACCTTTGAGGAGCATCGCGGTCCGGTGGCGGGCAAGACCTTCGCCTGGACCGGCGATGGCAACAATGTGCTGCATTCGCTGCTGGAAGCCTCGGCGCGGTTCCGTTTCAACCTCAATGTCGCGGTGCCGGAAGGCAGCGAGCCTTTCGTGAAATATGTCGACTGGTCGAAGGCCAACGGCGGCAAGGTTCGCTTTTCCAGGTCCGCCGAAGACGCTGTCGACCAGGCCGATTGCGTCGTCACCGACAGTTGGGTCTCGATGGGCCAGGAGCACCGCGCCCGCGGCCACAACGTCTTCCTGCCCTATCAGGTCAATGCCGCGCTCATGGCCAAGGCCAAGCCCGATGCATTGTTCATGCACTGCCTGCCGGCGCATCGCGGCGAAGAAGTCACCGACGAGGTGATCGACGGGCCGCATTCGGTGGTCTTCGACGAGGCCGAAAACCGGCTGCATGCCCAGAAGGCGGTGCTGGCCTGGTGCCTGGGCGCTTGATTCGACGCGACAGGCAGGGGAAATGTCGACTTGATCCGGGGATATGTGATGCCTATTTGCGGGCCATCACGTAAATTGAACGCGCTTCGACGCATGCGGCTCATCGGGTTGCACGGTTGCGCCCCGGAGTATTGTCATGTTGGAAACCCAGACCTTGGCTGAACATAAACCCCAACTCGGCGAATTCGGCTTCGCCGGCGACGATCATGTCGTGCCTTACGAGGTCGCGCCGCTCGATGTGCGCGGCCGCACCGTGCAGCTCGGGCCGATGCTCGACGCTATCTTGAACCGCCACAATTATCCGGAGCCGGTCGCCCGCCTCCTGGCGGAAGCCTGCGTGCTCACCGTCCTGCTCGGCACCTCGCTGAAATTCGAAGGCAAGTTCATCCTGCAGACCCGCACCGACGGCCCGGTCGACATGCTGGTGGCTGATTTCACCACACCGCATGCGCTGCGCGCCTATGCGCGCTTCGATGCCGACCGGCTGCAGGCGCTGATCGCCGCCGGCGAGACTTCGCAGCAGACGCTGCTCGGCAACGGCGTGCTGGCTTTAACCATCGACCAGGGCGCGCATACGCAGCGCTATCAGGGCATCGTCCAGCTCGACGGCAACTCGCTGGAGGATGCCGCGCGCACCTATTTCCGGCAGTCGGAGCAAATCCCGACCGACATCAAGATGTCGGTCGCCAAGCTGGTCACGCCCGGCCCGGCCGGTGCCCGCGAGCAGTGGCGCGCCGGCGGCATCCTGGCGCAGTTCCTGCCGCAGGCGCCGGAGCGCATGCGCATTCCCGATATTTCAGGCGGCGACGGCGACCATCGCGAGGTGACGGAGCACCCCTCCGACAATTCCTGGCAGGAATTGCTGGCGCTGCTCGGCACGATCGAGCCGACCGAGCTGATCGACCCGACGGTCGGCGCCGAGCGGCTGCTTTACCGGCTGTTCCACGAGCACGGCGTGCGGGTTTTCCGCGGCGTGCCGGTCGCCGACCAGTGTTCCTGCTCGCGCGACAAGATCCGCGGCATCCTCGAAGGCTTTTCGGCTGAGGAGATCAAGGACTCGACCGAGGACGGCGGCATTCATGTCGCCTGTGAGTTCTGCTCGACGCAGTACGCCTTCGATCCCGCGGAATTCGCGGCGAAGTAAGGCTTCTTCTTCCTTCTCCCCGTTCACGGGGAGAAGGTGCCGAAGGGCGGATGAGGGGGCGGCGCGAACGCATGTAGAGGTTGCGCCGGCACCCCAACGCTGTCGTCTGCCTCAAGGAAAATCTCAGAAGCTTGGCGCTGCCCCTCATTGCCCTGCCTCTTTCTCCCCGTAAACGGGGAGAAAGAGGCTGTCGCCGACGTCTAATTCACGGTCCGCCTTGTCCCCGGCATGTCGAGCGAGAAGGCGGGAATGGCGATATCGAACGTCTCGCCGCGGCCGTTGCGCATCGTGTAATGGCCGACCATGATGCCCGACGGTGTCGAGAGCGGGCAACCTGAGGTGTATTGATAGCTGTCGCCGGGGTTGAGTTCCGGCTGGTCGCCGACGACGCCGGCGCCGCGCACCTCCTCGACACGGCCTCGACCGTCGGTGATATGCCAGTAGCGCGACACAAGCTGCACGAATTCGTCGGAACGGTTGTCGATCGTTATCTGATAGCCCCAGACATAGCGGTTCTCGGACGGATCGGAGCGGTCCTCCAGATAGAAGGGCCTGACCAGCACTTCGATGTTGCGCGTCACGGCGCGATACATGGACTACTCCGGTTGCCGCCGCGGGACATTCGTCACGCTCACTCTTAAAGTAGGCGAAGCGCCGGCCATCCCGCCAGCTTTAAGCGCAAGTGCCGAAAAACAATGTCATTTAAGTGACACACGACAATGTTGGTGTGCACGAACCGTGCCGGGCGACTCGGGCGCTCTGTCGACTGATGAAACGGCCGCATGCGGCCTAGAGCAATTCCAGGAAAAGTGTGAGCGGTTTTCCGGCCGGAATTGCGTGAAAACAAAGAGATAGAGCGGTTCGCCGTTTCCCTGAAACGGTGAAACGTCCTATCGGGAGTGACCAGATCTCGATGGAACTGACTATCGCAGCCGCGCTCGCCTCGTCAGCCCTTCTCCTCTCCAATCTCACCAGCATCGTGCTCGCCGCGTCGCGGCTGAAACGGCGGCGCGCAATCGCGCCGCCCGACGGCGCGCAGCCGCCGGTCTCGATCGTCGTGCCGTCGCGCGGCGTCGAGCCGTTCACGCAAGAGACCTTGCGGAGAGCCTTTTCGCTCGACTGGCCGCACTATGAGCTGATCTTCTGTGTTGCCCACGCCGAAGACCCGGTGGTCAGGCTCATCGATGCGGCGATCGCTCGCCACGCGACGGTTTCGGCGCGGCTTCTGATCGGCGAGGATCGCATCAGCGCCAACCCCAAGCTCAACAATTGCGTCAAGGGCTGGCAGGCGGCGCGGCACGATTGGGTGGTCCTCGCCGATTCCAACGTGCTGATGCCGAAAGATTACGTGCAGCATCTGATGGTGGCGTGGCGGCCCGACACCGGGCTTGTCTGCTCGACGCCGATAGGCTCGCGGCCGGACGGTTTCTCGGCCGAAGTCGAATGCGCCTTCCTCAACACCTTGCAGGCGCGCTGGCAGTATGCCGGCGAGGCGCTTGGCCTCGGCTTTGCCCAGGGCAAGAGCATGCTGTGGAACAAGCCGATGCTGGACGCCAATGGCGGCATCCACGCTTTAGCCGCCGAGATCGCCGAGGACGCGGCCGCCACCAAGCTGGTCAACGGGCTCGACCTCAAGGTCAATCTGGTCGCCTCGCCCTTCGAGCAGCCGCTCGGCCAGCGTTCGCTCGCCGAGATATGGTCGCGCCAGACGCGCTGGGCACGGCTGCGGCGGGTCACCTTCCCGTTGTTCTTCGCGCCCGAGATGCTGACGGGCGTGGCGATGCCCCTGTTGCTGGCGCTGATCGCCGCGGCAAGCGCCGGCTTCAGCCTGCCGATAACGGCGCTTTGCGTCATGGTGATCGCCTACCTGCCGGAATGCCTGCTCGCCTGGTCCAAGGGCTGGTATCTGTCGCCGCGCAGCATCACAGCGATGATCGTGCGCGACGCTTTGCTCCCCGTCATCTGGGCGCGCGCCTGGTTCGGCGGCGCCGTCGAATGGCGCGGCAATGCCATGACCATCCGCACCAAGGCGATGACCGAACTGGAAGAGGGCGCCTGAGCCGGCTCGCGCGTTCTCTTGCTCGGCTTGCCGCCCCCTATTTCGCCGCCTTCAGCGCCTGTTCGATGTCCTCCAGCAGGTCGTCGGTGTCCTCCAGCCCCACCGAAAGCCTGAGCGTGCCAGGCCCGATGCCGAGCTCGGCACGGGCCTCGTCGCTCAGGTTCTTGTGCGTCGTCGTCGCCGGATGGGTAATCAGGCTCTTGGCGTCGCCGAGATTGTTGGAGATCAGCACGATGCCGAGCGCGTTCTGCAAGGCGAAGGCCGCCTGCTTGCCGCCCTTGACGTCGAGGCAGATCAGCGTCGAGCCGCCCGACATCTGCTTCCTGACCACATCGGCCTGCGGGTGGTCGGCGCGTCCGGGATAGATGACGCGGGCGATCTCCGGCCGTTCGGCCAGGAAATCCGCGATCTTGCCGGCGCTCTCGGTCTGCTGGCGCACGCGCAGCGGCAGCGTCTCCAGGCCTTTCAGCAGCGTCCAGGCATTGAAAGGCGACAGGCTCGGGCCGGTATGGCGGAAATAGTCGTGCAGGTTCTCATCGATCCACTTCTTGTCGGACAGGACGACGCCGCCGAGGCAGCGGCCCTGGCCGTCAATATGCTTGGTCGCCGAGTAGACGACGATATGGGCGCCGAGCTGCAAGGGCTTCTGCTGCAGCGGCGTGGCAAAGACGTTGTCGACGATCAGGCGCGCGCCGATGGAGTTGGCCAAAGCGGCGACCGCGGCGATGTCGACAACTTCCAGCGTGGGGTTGGTCGGGCTTTCCAGGAAGAACAGCTTGGTGTTCGGCCTGACCGCCTTTTCCCAATTGGAAATGTCGGTGCCGTCGACCAGCGTCGCCTGAATGCCGTAGCGCGGCGCCAGCGTCTCGACCACCCAGCGGCAGGAGCCGAACAGGGCGCGCGCCGCCACGATATGGTCGCCGGCCTTGGCACTACAAAGCAGTGCCGCGGTCACCGCCGCCATTCCGGATGCAGTGGCGCGAGCATCCTCGGCGCCTTCGAGCGCGCACATGCGCTTTTCGAACATGTCGACCGTCGGGTTGGCGTAGCGCGAATAGATGAAGCCGGGCTCCTCGCCCTTGAAGCGGGCCTCGGCGGCTTGCGCCGTCTCGTAGACGTAGCCCTGGGTGAGGTACATTGCCTCGGAGGTCTCGCCGAATTGGGAACGCAGTGTTCCGCCATGCACGAGTGCCGTCTGAGGTTTCCAGTTGCGCTTCTTGGTGCTCATAGCCCTGCTTCCAGACACAAAAAAACCGGCCGCGAAAGTCGCAACCGGTCCATACGGCCTTGCGGCCCGACGGTCCTTTAGCGACTTGTTTAACGTGGCTGCAAGCCGACCGGCCAAATCACCACGGGATAACGACCCTTTAGACCCGCGCCGCGCTTGCGTCAATTGCCGGCTTCATTAAGAGGTTTGTACCAGGCAGGTTCGGCAAAAGTGTCCAGCGGTTTTGCAGCAAGAACCCGCCACAAAGAGACCGGCCTTAACGGAGCCAGCCTTTGCGGCAGACAGGCATTCTTCCGGATCAGGATATCGCGGCGCTGTTCGAGGCGAAGGCGCTGAGGTCGCCGCGCGCTCTGGATGCCGACCAGATCCAGCCGGCCAGCCTCGATCTGAGGCTCGGCGACACGGCGTTTCGCGTGCGCGCCTCCTTCCTGCCCGGACCGGATCATCTGGTCGCCGACAAGCTCGAGCGGCTGAAGCTGCACGAGATCAATCTTACCGAGAGCGCGGTGCTGGAAACGGGCTGCGTCTACATCGTGCCGCTGCTCGAAAGCCTGGCGCTGCCCTCGAACGTATCCGCCTCGGCCAATCCGAAGAGCTCGACCGGGCGCCTCGACATATTCACGCGCGTCATGACCGATCGCGGCCACGAGTTCGACAAGATCGCCGCCGGCTATCACGGACCGCTCTATCTCGAGGTCAGCCCGCGCACTTTCCCGATCGTGGTGCGCGCCGGCTCACGCCTGTCGCAGATACGTTTCCGTACGGGCAATGCGGTGCTTTCGGAAAGCGAGCTGCGTGATCTCCACCGCGCCGAGATGCTGGTCGCCACCGAGCCGCCCAACATTTCCGGCGGCGGCATCGCCTTGTCCATCGACCTCGACGGCGACAAGGACGGCCTTGTCGGCTACCGCGGCAAGCATCACACCGGCCTCGTCGACGTCGACAAGCGCGCCGCGCAGGACGTCGTCGATTTCTGGGAGCCGATCTACAAGAGCGGCGCCGGCGAACTCGTCCTCGATCCGGACGAATTCTACATACTGGTCAGCCGCGAGGCAGTGCACGTGCCGCCGCTCTACGCCGCAGAGATGACGCCGTTCGATCCGCTGGTCGGTGAGTTTCGCGTCCACTATGCCGGCTTCTTCGATCCGGGTTTCGGCCACTCCGCCGCCGGCGGCAGCGGCAGCCGCGCCGTGCTCGAAGTACGCAGCCACGAAGTGCCGTTCATCCTCGACCACGGCCAGATCGTCGGCCGCCTCGTCTACGAGCACATGCTGAAGCGCCCGCAGGCGCTTTACGGTACCGATCTCGGCTCGAACTACCAGGCGCAGGGTCTGAAGCTCTCCAAGCATTTCCGCGCCGCGCGGTGAGGTTGGAGTTGCCAAGCTCCCCTACAAGGAGGGAGATCAGCTAACCTCAGACGATGCCGCCGCCGCCTCCGGCGACCGCCGGACGCTCCGCCGCGGCCTTGGCGCGATAGCCCGCTGCCCGATAGGCGGCGACCGGATCGATGGCGCCGCCTGTCCTCAGCCGCGCCATGGCGAGGATCGGCTCGACATCGGTGCGGTAGGCCGTTTTCAGCGTCTGCGTCGCCATCAGCGCGTCGTTGGCTTCCTGGAAACCTTCCAGCGCCTTGCGGTCGACCAACAACGCCTGCGCATAGGCGCGCTGCACCTCGACCGCCGACAGCATCAGGCTCTCGATCGGATCGGTGACGTTGTGGCTCTGGTCGAGCATATGGGCGGGATTGAAGCCCTTGGCACCGGACAGCTCGGCATCGACCAGCTCGTTGAAGACGAGGAACAGCCGGTAGGGATCGATCGACCCAGCATCGAGGTCGTCGTCGCCATATTTGGAATCGTTGAAGTGGAAGCCGCCGAGCTTGCCGAACTGGATCAGCCGCGACACGATCATCTCGATGTTGACGTTGGGCGCATGGTGACCGAGGTCGACCAGACAGAAGGCCTTGTCGCCGAGTTCTTTCGCGATGATGTAGTTGGTGCCCCAGTCCTGCACGACCGTCGAATAGAAGGCCGGCTCGTACATCTTGTGCTCGGTGAACAGCCGCCAGTCGTCCGGCAGGCCGGCATAGATTTCGCGCATGGCGTCGAGATAGCGCTCGAAGGCTTTTGCGAAATTGACCTGGCCGGGGAAATTCGAGCCGTCGCCGATCCACACCGTCAGCGCCTTGGAACCGAGCGTCTTGCCGATCTCGATGCATTCGAGATTGTGCTCGACCGCCTGCCGGCGCGTGCCGGCATCGGCATGTGACAACGAGCCGAACTTGTAGGAACGTTCCTGGTCCTTGGCATCGGAGAACGTGTTGGAGTTCATGGCGTCGAAGCCGAGGCCGAAGCGCGAGGCCGCCTGCTTCAGCCGGTTCGGATCGGCTTTATCCCACGGTATGTGCAGCGAGACGGTCGGCGTCGCCTGCGTCAGCTGGCTGATGACGGCGCAATCCTCGATCTTGTCGAAGATATCGCGCGGCTCGCCGGCGCCGGGGAAGCGGGCAAAGCGCGTGCCGCCGGTGCCGACGCCCCAGGACGGGATCGCCACGCCGAATTTTTCCACTTTGCCCAGGATCGCGTCGATAGCGATGCCGCGGCGGTCGAGGCGCTCGCCAAGCGAGGCGTAGTCGCGCTCGAGGTCTGCCTTGCGCTTGGCGTTATGGCCGGCGACGACGTCGGCGGAGATGATGGTTTCGGACAAGTGCTGTTCCTCCCAAGACTACATTCGGCCGGCGCTGCCCCTCATCCGGCTGCCGGCGCCTTCTCCCCGTGAACGGGGAGAAGGAAAGCGCTCCAGTTAGCGCGTAAAACTTTGCGCGTTGCCGGCGTCGACATTGACGATGTTGCCGGTCGACTTGGCCGACATGTCGGAGGCGAAGAAGTAGATCGCTTCGGCGATGTCTTCCGGGAAGACCGAGCGCTTCAGCATCGAGCGCGAACGATAGTGCTCCTCGAGATCGTCGGTCGACATCTTGTAGGCGGCGGCGCGCTGTTCCTTCCACTCGCCGGTCCAGATCTTGGAGCCGCGCAGCACCGCGTCCGGATTGACGACATTGACCCTGATCTGCGCTTCCGCGCCCTCCAGCGCGAGGCAACGGGCAAGATGGATCTCGGCGGCCTTGGCCGTGCAGTAAGCGGACGCATTCGGCGAAGCGGCGAGCCCGTTCTTGGAGGCGACGAAGACGATGTTGCCGCCGATCTTCTGGGCGCGGAACAGCCGGAAGGCCTCGCGGGAAACCAGGAAATAGCCGGTGGACAGGATGTCCATGTTCTTGTTCCACAGCGCCAGTGTCGTCTCCTCGATCGGCGCGGAGGACGCCAGGCCGGCATTGGAGACCAGGATGTCGATGCCGCCGAATTCGACCGACGTTTCGGTGAAACCGGCAGTCACCTGGTCTTCTGACGTCACATCGATCCGCACCGGACGGACGAAGTCTTTTCCGAAGGCTTTAGATAGCTCTTCGTTGGCGGCGGCAAGCGCCGCCTCGTCGATATCGGCGAGCACCACGCAGGCGCCTTCGCGCAGCAGCCGGTCGGCGGTGGCGCGGCCGATGCCGCCGGCGCCGCCGGTGACCAGCGCGATCTGGCCGGCCAGCGCCTTCGGCTTCGGCAGGCGCTGGAGCTTGGCTTCCTCGAGCTGCCAGTATTCGATGTCGAAGGCCTCTTGCGCGGGCAGGCCGACATAGGACGAGACGGTCGAGGCGCCGCGCATGACGTTGATGGCGTTGACGTAGAATTCGCCGGAGATGCGCGCCGTCGCCTTGTCGCCGGCGAAGGTGAACATGCCGACGCCGGGCATCAGATAGACCACGGCATTGGGGTCGCGGATGGCCGGCGAGTCCGGGTGCCTGCAGCTGTCGTAGTAAGCCTGGTAGCCGACACGATAGGCGGCGATGTCATCGGCGAGCCGCGTAATGACGGCGTCGACATCCGGATTTGCCGGATCGAACTCGATGACCAGCGGCCGGATCTTGGTGCGCAGGAAATGATCCGGGCATGACGTGCCAAGCGCCGCCAGAGGCCGCAGGTCTTTCGAATTGACGAACTCCAGCACCGCCGGCTGGTCGTCGAAATGGCCGAGCTTGTGGCTCTTCTGCGAGATCAAGCCGCGGATCCTCGGCATCAGCTTCGCGGCGACGGCGCGGCGCGCCGGGGCGTCGAGCGACTTCACCACCTCGCCGCCGAAGATCGCCTTGCCTTGCGACTTGCGCTCGAACCAGTCGATCGCCTGGTTGATCACAGAGATCGTCGTCTCGTAGCACTCCTTCGGCGTGTCGCCCCAGGTGAACAAGCCATGGCTTTCCAGAACCACGCCCTTGGCCTCGGGATTATCGAGGCAGAATTTCTCCAGCCACAGGCCGAGCTCGAAGCCCGGCCGCTTCCAGGGCAGCCAGCCGATGGCATCGCCGAAGACCTCCTTGGTGATCGCCTTGGAGTCCTTCGCCGCGGCAATGGCGATGATGGCGTCGGGATGCATGTGGTCGACGCAAGCCTTCGGCACGTAGGCATGCAGCGGCGTGTCGATAGAGGCCGCTCGCGGATTGAGGTTGAAGGTGCAGTGGGGCAGATAGCCCACCATCTCGTCTTCGTGCTCGACGCCGCGATAGAGCCCCTTCAGGGCGCGCAGCTTGTCCATGTAAAGGGTAGCGAAACCGTCCAGCTTGATCGAGGCGCTGTCGCCGCCCGAGCCTTTCACCCACAGAATCTCGACGTCCTCGCCGGTCAGCGGGTCTTTCTGCCAGACCTTTGACGAGGTGTTGCCGCCGCCATAGTTGGTAACGCGCTTGTCGGAACCCAGCGTGTTCGAGCGATAGACCAGGAGCTCGGGACCGCTCATCCCTTCGGCTTTTGCGTCGTCCCACAGATTGGCGAGGCGCGAGCCGGAGCGCTTGTCGAGCATAGGTATCCTCCCTTGGAGCGCGAACGCCGCACCCCTCATTTCTCGCCGGGGAATGTCTACGCAAGCGCTCCGCTTGTCAATCAGAAACGATCAACATCGATCATATTGCACTGCACAATGAAAATATATGATCGGAAATGATTGACACTGCGCGTTTTCTAAGGCCAGATGCTCGGGCAGGGAGGAACCATGCACGAAAAAGAGCGCCACAGGATCATTCTGTCCGCCGTCCAGGAAAAGCCTGTGGTGACGGTGCAGGAGATGGTCGAGCTGACGGATTCTTCCGAAGCGACGATCCGGCGCGACATCGCGGCGCTGCATGTCCAGAAGCGCCTGCGGCGCGTGCGCGGCGGCGCCGAGGCGATCTCGCCGCCGCAGTTCATCGGCCTTGCCGGCCGGCCGTTCTCCGTCAACGAAACGCTCAACGCCGCGCAGAAGCGGGCGATCGCCCGCGAAGCGGTGAACCTGTGCACGGACGGCGAACCGATCATCATCAATGGCGGCACCACGACCTTCCAGATGGTGCATTTCCTGACCGGCCGCCGCATGCCGATCTTCACCAACTCCTTCCCGATCGCCGAGCACCTGCTCAAGCACTCGAAGAACACGGTGATGCTGTCGGGCGGCACGATCTACCGCGAGCAGAACATCATCCTGTCGCCCTTCGACAATGACGTGACGCGCAACTTCTATGCGCGGCGCATGTTCATGGGCGCGCAGGGGTTGGGGCCGCTCGGACTGATGGAGGGCGATCCGCTGCTGATCCAGGCGGAGCAGAAGCTGATCGACCAGGCCGACGAACTGGTGGTGCTGGTCGACTCCTCGAAATTCCGCATGCGTTCCAGCCTGATCCTGTGCGGGCTGTCGCGCATCGCAACCGTGATCACAGACGACGGTATCGAGGACCGCGAGGCCAAGATGCTGGAAACAGCGGGCGTAGCACTGATCGTCGCCCGCAAACAGTCAAGCGACAAGGAAGAATCTTCACTGCAGGCCTGAGGGAAAACTCGCGCCCGCAGCGGCGATGGAATGCAACGCTCAAGGGAGGATATTCGATGAGCTTTTTGAAGAAACTGCTGGTTACGGCGGCCTTTTCCGCCGCCATGTTCGTGAATGCCGCCTATGCCGAGAACGTCAAGATCGCGCTGGTCGTGAAGTCGCTCGGCAATGGCTTCTTCGACGCCGCCAACAAGGGCGCTGAGGAAGCCGCCAAGGAACTGGGCGACGTCGACGTCATCTACACCGGCCCGACCAAGGCGACCGCCGAGGCGCAGATCGAGGTGATCAACTCGCTGATCGCGCAGAAGGTCAACGCCATCGCCGTTTCGGCCAACGACGCCGACGCGCTGGTGCCGGTGCTGAAGAAGGCGATGGATCGCGGCATCACCGTCATTTCGTGGGATTCCGGCGTCGCCAAGGAAGGCCGCCAGCTCCACCTCAACCCGTCCGACACCGGCCTGATCGGCGAGACGATCATCAAGCTCGCCGCCGACTACCTGCCGGAAGGCGGCGAGGTCGCGATCCTGTCGGCCTCCTCGACCGCGACCAACCAGAACGCCTGGATCGAAGCGGCCAAGAAGGTGCTGCCGGAGAAGTTCCCGAAGATCAAGCTGGTCGCCACCGTCTATGGCGATGACGATTCGGCCAAGAGCACCGACGAAGCCAAGGGCCTGCTGAAGTCCTATCCGAACCTCAAGGCGATCATCGCGCCGACCACGGTGGGCGTCGTCGCCGCCGCGCAGGTCGTCACCGATGCGAACCTGATCGGCAAGGTCAATGTCACCGGCCTGGCGCTGCCGTCGGAGTTCAAGAAGTTCATCGACAACGGCGCCAGCCAGGCGGTCGCGTTGTGGAACCCGATCGACCTCGGCTACTCGGCGATCTACCTCGCCCATGACCTGGCGGTGAAGAAGGACGAAGCCAAGCCCGGCGCCACGCTGTCGATCGGCCGCGTCGGCAAGGTGACGCTCGACGACACCAACTCGGCTGCGATGGCTCCGCCCTTCCAGTTCGACAAGACCAACATCGAGAAGTTCTCCAAGATCTACTGATCCGGATCGACTTCAAGCCCATGCGGCGGGACAATTGTCCCGCCGCATCTTCAACCAGACTCTCTCAGGGCCTGATACGGATATGGACACGACAGCCCAGCACAAAATGGCGACGCAGCTGCCCGAGCCTTCAGGCGCGGCTCCGAGCGCCTCTCCCCGCCTGACGCTCTCAGGCATCTCCAAGAGTTTCCCGGGTGTCCGCGCCCTGCACGATGTCAGCCTGTCGCTCTATCCGGGACAGGTGACGGCGCTGATCGGTGAGAACGGCGCCGGCAAGTCGACGCTGGTCAAGATCATGACCGGCATCTACCAGCCCGATTCAGGCGAGATCGGGATCGACGGCCAGGCCACCACGCTGCCCAGCGCGCATGCCGCCTTCGGCCACGGCATCACCGCCATCCACCAGGAAACGGTGCTGTTCGACGATCTTTCGGTCGCCGAAAACATCTTCCTCGGCCATGCGCCGCGCACCCGCTTCGGCACCATCGACTGGCGTACCATGCGCAAGAATGCTCGCGAGGTGCTGGAAACGATGCGCGCCAGCCATATCGACGCCGACACGCGGCTGAAGGACCTCGGCATCGCCAACAAGCACCTCGTCGCCGTTGCCCGCGCGATGTCGATCGACGCGCGCATCGTCATCATGGACGAGCCGACCGCCGCACTCTCGATGAAGGAGATCGAGGAGCTTTTCCTCCTGATCGAATTCCTGAAGAGCGAAGGCAAGGCCGTGCTCTTCATCAGCCACAAGTTCGACGAGATCTATCGTATCGCCGACCGCTATACTGTCTTCCGCGATGGCGAGATGGTGGGCGAGGGCCTGCTCAAGGACACCGGCCAGAACGACATCGTGCGCATGATGGTCGGCCGCAATGTCGACCACATCTTCCCGCAGCGCGAGCCGAAGATCGGCGCGCCGGTGCTTTCCGTCTCCGGCCTGTCGCATCCGACCGAATTCGACGACATCGGCTTTGAACTGCGCAAGGGCGAGATCCTGGGTTTCTACGGCCTGGTCGGCGCCGGGCGCAGCGAGGTGATGCAGGCGATCGCCGGCATCACGCGCACCAGCCGAGGCGCTATTTCGCTGGACGGCCAGACGATCGCGCCGAAATCGGCCGCGGACTCCATCGAGGCCGGCATCGTCTATGTGCCGGAAGAGCGCGGCAAGCAGGGCGTGGTGATCGGCCTGCCGATCTTCCAGAACGTTTCGCTGCCGTCGCTTGCGCGCACCTCGAAATCCGGCGTGCTCAAGCTCGCGGAAGAGTTCTCGCTCGCCCGCTCCTATACCGAGCGGCTCGACCTGCGCGCCTCCTCGCTCAGCCAGGATGTCGGCACGCTTTCCGGCGGCAACCAGCAGAAGGTGGTCATCGCCAAATGGCTGGCGACGACGCCCAAGGTGATTATCCTCGACGAGCCGACCAAGGGCATCGACATCGGCTCCAAGGCGGCCGTGCACGGCTTCATGGCCGAGCTGGTAGCGCAAGGCCTGTCGGTGATCATGGTGTCGTCCGAACTGCCCGAAATCCTCGGCATGTCGGACCGGGTGGTGGTCATGCGCGAAGGCCGTATCGCGGCGATCTACGACAACAAAGACCTGAACGCCGAAACGCTGGTTCGGACGGCAGCGGGGATCGCGGCATGAAGAGCTTCCTCAAAAACCGCGAGATCTGGCTGCTCGCCGGCATCGTCGTTCTGATCGGCCTGATCTCGACGCGCTTCCCGGGCTTCGCCGATCCGGCCAACCTGCGCCAGGTGTTCAACGACACCTCGATCCTGATGATACTGGCGCTCGGTCAGATGGCGGTGATCCTGACGCGCTCGATCGATCTGTCGATGGCGTCCAACCTCTGCTTCACCGGCATGGTGGTGGCCATGCTCAACGCCGCGCATCCGGCGATCCCCATACCGGTACTGATCGTCGTCGCTCTCGCCGTCGGCCTCGCGCTCGGCGCCATCAACGGTCTACTGGTGTGGCGGCTGAACATTCCCTCGATCGTGGTGACGCTGGGCACGCTCACCATCTATCGCGGCGCCACATTCGTCATCTCCGGCGGCGCCTGGGTCAATGCCGACCAGATGAGCCCCGACTTCATCAACTTCCAGCGCGCCGCCTTCCTCGGCCTGCCGGTGCTGTCCTGGATCGCGATCGCAGTCATCGCGCTGTTCTTCCTGGTGATGACGCGCACCGCCATTGGACGCTCGATCTACGCGATCGGCGTCAATCCGACCGCCTCGATCTATGCCGGCATCGATGTCGGCCGCACCAAGTTCATCGTCTTCTGCATTTCCGGCATGATCGGCGGGCTCGCCGGCTATCTGTGGATCTCGCGCTACGTGATCGCATCGGTCGAGGTCGCCAATGGCTACGAGCTCAACATCATCGCCGCCTGCGTCATCGGCGGCATCTCGATCGCCGGCGGCATCGGCTCGGTCGGCGGCGCTGTGCTCGGTGCGCTGTTCCTCGGCATCATCTCCAACGCGCTGCCGGTCATCAACATCTCGCCCTTCTGGCAGATGGCGATCTCGGGCAGCGCCATCATCCTGGCCGTGGTGCTCAACGCGCGCGGCGAGCGCCGGCAGGGCCGCATCATCCTGAGAAAGGCGGAAGCGGTATGACCGATACTCCTGCCCCGCGCCATATCCCCGACCGGCTCGACAAGCCGCTGTCCTCGGCGATCTTCTCCTGGGAAGCGCTGCTGGTCATCATCGCGATCCTTATCTTCGCGGTGAACAGCTTCGCTTCGCCCTATTTCCTCGATCCGTGGTCGCTGTCGGACCTGACCTTCAACTTCACCGAAAAGGGCCTGATCGCGCTTGCCATGGCGTTGCTGATCATCTCCGGCGAGATCGACCTGTCGGTCGCCGCGATCGTGGCTTTAGCCTCGACGATGATGGGCATGGCTTTGCAGGCCGGCGCCGGCACGCCGGTGCTGGTCGCGATCGGCATCATCGTGGGACTCGGCTGCGGCGCTTTCAACGGGCTGCTCGTCACCCGGCTTGGCCTGCCATCCATCGTTGTCACCATCGGCACGATGAGCCTGTTTCGTGGCATCGCCTTCATCATCCTCGGCGACCAGGCCTACAAGGGCTATCCGGAGAGTTTCGCTTTCTTCGGCCAGGGTTATGTCTGGTGGGTGTTCTCGTTCGAGCTGGCGCTGTTCCTCGTCGCGGCTTTGATCTACTGGTTCATCCTGCATCGGACGAGCTTCGGCCGCCGCGTCTTCGCCATCGGCAACAATCCCGTCGCCTGCCAGTTTTCCGGCGTGCGCGTCGACCGTATCAAGTTCACATTGTTCTGCCTGACCGGGCTGATGTCGGGCATCGCCTCGGTGCTGATCACCTCGCGGCTGGGCTCGACCCGGCCGTCCATCGCCCAGGGCTACGAGCTCGAAGCCATCACCATGGTAGTGCTGGGCGGCGTCTCGATCCTCGGTGGCGCCGGCAGCATCCTTGGCGTCGTGCTCGCAGCCTTCATCATGGGACTGGTGACCTTCGGCCTCGGCCTGCTTAACGTGCCGGGCATCGTCATGTCGATCTTCATCGGCCTCTTGCTGATCATCGTGATTGCGCTGCCGATCGTCTGGCGGCGGCTGCGCGAAGGTCGCTTCGCCTGATGGAAAAATACGCCTTCAAGATGAAGCTCGATCCCGGCATGGAGGCCGAATACAAGCGCCGTCATGACGAGATCTGGCCGTCGCTGGTGGCACTTTTGAAGCAGGCGGGCGTCTCCGACTATTCGATCCATCTCGACGAGGAGACCAACATCCAGTTCGGCGTGCTGTGGCGGCTGGACGACCACGGCATGGCCGACCTGCCCAAACATCCGGTCATGCAGCGCTGGTGGGCGCATATGGCCGATGTGATGCAAACCAAGGTCGACAACGAACCGGTGGCGATGCCGCTGGAAACTATGTTCCATATGGCATGATCCGCCACGTCGCTGTTATCGACATCGGCAAGACCAACGCCAAGGTGGCGCTGGTCGACCTGGAGAGCATGCGCGAAGCGGCAGTCCGCCGCGCAGCCAACGCTGCCTCCACGGATGGTCCCTATCCGCATCACGATGTCGAACGGCTATGGGCCTTCATCCTCGAAAGCGTAGCGGCGCTTCATCGCGAGCAACGCGTCGACGCGATCTCGATCACCACCCATGGCGCCACCGCAGTGCTGGTCGCTGCCCAAGGCGAGCTAGCGCTGCCGGTGATCGACTATGAGTTTGGCGGCGTCGACGAATTGGCGCCGGACTATGACGCCGTCCGTCCCCCTTTTGCCGAGACGGGCACGCCGCGCCTGCCTGCCGGCCTCAACGTCGGCGCGCAGCTCTTCTTTCAGCAGAAGCGCTTTCCCGCCGAATTTGCCGGGGCCGCCACTATCCTGATGTATGCGCAGTACTGGGCCTTGCGATTGACGGGCGTCGCCGCCAATGAGGTGACGTCGCTCGGTTGCCACACCGATTTGTGGAACCCCTGGACGTCCGACTATTCCTCGCTGGTCGACAGGATGGACTGGCGCCGGCTGATGGCCCCGGTGCGGCCAGCGAAGGATCGGCTAGGGCCGATCCTGCCGGCGATCGTGCAACGGACGGGGCTCAACCCGCAGACACCGGTATTCTGCGGGTTGCACGATTCCAACGCCTCGCTGCTGCCGCACCTGCTGTCCGATACACCGCCCTTCTCCGTCGTATCGACCGGTACATGGGTGGTGTCGATGGCGGTTGGCGGCAAGAAGGTGCAACTCGACCCGGCGCGCGACACGCTGGTCAACGTCAATGCGCTCGGCGATCCGGTGCCCTCGGCGCGTTTCATGGGCGGGCGCGAATTCTCGCTGCTGACCGAGGGCCAGCCACAGCAATGGAGCGAAGCCGATGTTGCCGCCGTTCTGGCACGCCAGGCCTTGCTGCTGCCTTCCACCCAACAGGGATCTGGGCCATTCCCGCATCGCGGTGCACAGTGGGTCAATGCCGAGAACTTGAGCTCCGGCCAGCGTTTCGCCGCCATCTCGTTCTATCTCGCGCTGATGACCGCAACCTGCCTGGAGCTGGTCGGCGGCGACGGGCCGACGACGGTCGAGGGACCTTTCGCGCGGAATCCACTTTTCATCCGCATGCTGGTAGCGGCGACCGGACGGCCGGTCGTCGCGTCGGAGACGTCGACCGGGACCAGCATCGGCGCCGCGCTGCTGGCCTCGGATGGCGCTACGGTTACGAGCAAGGGCGAGCGAACCGAGCCTCCAGCCGATCAAAGTTGGCGCGATTACGCTGGGGCGTGGCGCGACCTGATCGGTCCGTGCGATTAAGAGTCGGCAAGGACCCAATCGATAGGGCAATCCGCCGTGGCAGCTTCAAAGCCGGAAACAAGAGCTATTGTATGTGCGCACGTCTTTCGCACTGAGCGCCCGGTAACTTTAGCCGTTCGACATTTCGACGGCGAATGGCAATTGACGTGTGGGGAATATGACCATCCCGCTGACTGTTCTGATTTCCAAGTCGTCGGCTTCGGACATCTTGCCGCCAGACAGGGCAACTTAACGCAGATTGCCGATCTTGAGCCAGGGTGGCTCGCCGAATGGGTGACTGACGAGTGGATACTGGCCCGACACGACGATTGATCAATTCCCGTAAAGCAATCCCTGCGGATCGATCTCCGGCTTGCGGCCGGCGACGATGTCGGCCAGGAATTTGCCGGAGCCGCAGGCCATGGTCCAGCCGAGGTGGCCGTGGCCGGTGTCGAGATAGAGATTGCGGTATTTCGCCTGACCGAAGACAGGCACAGAACTCGGCATCATCGGCCGCAGACCCGCCCATAGCACAGCCTTCTTCTCGTCGAAGGCGCCCGGGAAAAGGTCCTTGCCGGTCTCCAGGATGGTTCTGAAATCGCCGGGCTTGAAGCTGCGGTCGAAGCCGGTGAATTCGGCCGTCGAGGACATCCGCAGGCGATTGCCCAGCCTCGAATAGCCGATCAGCCGGTCCTCGTCGGCGCCGCCCATGGTCGGCCCTTTGCTCTCATCCTCCAAGGGAATCGTCGCAGTGTAGCCCTTCACCGGGTAGACAGGCAGGTCGATGCCGTAACGGCGTCCGAGCAGGCCGCTTTCCGGCCCCATGGAGATGACGACGGCATCACCCTTCACCGGCCCGGCCGAGGTCATGACGGCGCGCACCCGATCGCCTTCGATGTCGAGGCCCTGGATTGTCGTGCCGAACAGGAATTTCACGCCGAGCTTCTCGGCCGCATAGGCGGCGAGCTTGTCGACGAATTGCTTGGAATCGCCGGTCTGGTCGATCGGCGAATAGATGCCGCCGGCGATCTTTTCCTTCACGCCGGCCAAGCCGGGCTCCAGCTCGACCAGACGCTCGCGGCCGACGATCTCGATCGGCAGGCCATGCTCGCCGAGATAGCGGTAATTGTCGGTGCCGGTGTCGAGGCTCTTCTGCGAGCGGAAGAAGTAGAGGATGCCTTTCCGGCGCTCGTCGTAATGGATGCCGGTCGCATCCGACAACGCATTGATGCAGTCGCGCGAATAGAGCGCCAGCCTCAGCTTGACGTCGGTGTTGGCGCGAAGCCTTGCCACCGTGCACTCGCGCAGGAAACGCAGGCTCCAGGCATAAAAATAGGGATCGAGGCGCAGCCTGACCTTGATGCCGAGGTCGTGGTTCCAGAGCGCGCGTAGGAAAGTCTTCAGCGCGGCGGGCGAGGCCCAGGCAGTGGCGTCGCCCGGCGACACAAGGCCGGCATTCGACTGGCTGGTGCCGCGCGCCGCCGCCTCGTGGCGCTCGATCACCGTCACCTCGTGACCGTCTTTAGCCAGATAGTAGGCGGCCGCCGTGCCAACCGCGCCGGCGCCGAGAACCAGGACCTTCATGCCTTCCCCTCAAGGATCATGTCTGCGGCGCGCTTTGTGCACCGCTGAATGAGCCTCAATACCGCTTATGAACGCGCCGGACGAGCCCTTGGCCCAACAGCTCGCTGTGACTAGCTCCGCGCCGAGTTCTTGCCGGTCAGGATACGCTCCCAGGCCAGCGCATCGTTGACGATCTGGTCGAGATCGTCGCGCTGCGGCGTCCAGCCGAGCTCCTTGCGCGCAAGGTCGGAATTGGCGACCACGGCGGCGGCGTCGCCGGGCCGGCGGTCGCCCATGCGAACGTCGAAATCGTGACCGAAGGCGCGGCGCACACTGTCGATGACTTCGAGCACGGAATAGCCGTGGCTGTAGCCGCAATTGGCGACGAGGCTTCCGCCGCCGTCGCGCAGCCGCTGCAGCGCCAGCCGGTGCGCAGCCGCCAGATCGCTGACATGGATGTAATCGCGCATGCAGGTGCCGTCCGGCGTCGGATAATCCTTGCCGAAGACCTGCATGAACGGGCGCTTGCCGAGCGCGGTCTCGCAGGCGACCTTGATCAGATGCGTGGCGCCGGGCGTCGACTGGCCGGTGCGGCCCCTTGGATCGGCGCCGGCGACGTTGAAATAGCGCAGCGCCGTATAGCGGATGTCGTGCGCCCGCGCCGCATCGCGCAGCATCCATTCGCTCATCAGCTTGGAAAGGCCGTAGGGCGATTCCGGCGCCAGCCGCGCATCCTCGCGCACCGGCTCCAGCCCGGCGCCGCCATAGACGGCGGCAGTGGAGGAGAAGATGAAATGCGGCACGCCCTCGCGCACCGCGGTTTCGATCAGCGTGCGGGTCTTGCAGGTGTTGTTCTCGTAGTAGCCGAGCGGATCGGCGACCGATTCCGGCACGACGATCGAGCCGGCGAAGTGGATGATGGCGTCGACCTTGTTCTCGCGGATGATCCGGCCGACCAGCTCGCGGTCGGCGACATCGCCGACGACGAGCTTTGCTTCCGGGGCGACCGCCCATTCGAAGCCGGTGGAAAGCCGGTCCAGGACAACCACGCTTTCGCCGGCGTCGAGCAGCTCCCAGACCATGTGGCTGCCGATATAACCGGCACCGCCTGTCACCAAAACCGTCATCACCTACCTCGCTGATCAAGATTTATCGGAAACTGTCTCAACAGCCACCGCGCTGGAAACCCCGCCGCAAGCCCATTACCCTCCCAAATGTTAAGTCCGTAACAGTTCCTTCCGCCTGAGGCATCGTACTGAAACAAAACTGCTTCAGACAGCCGGGAATAGGCCACGATCCGGCATCGTTAGGAACAGGGCCGGGGCGTGGCATTTTGACCGGTGGGGTCCGGTGGACGCGGAATGGGGCAGTGATTATGATCCGACCCAAAAATCGGGAAGTCGACATGAACTACCAGCGGTTCTTCGAGGATGCGATCGACCAGCTCCACGCCGAGCGGCGCTACCGCGTTTTCGCCGATCTCGAGCGCATCGTGGGCAAGTTCCCGCGCGCCATCTGGCGTTGCAACGGCCGCGCCGAGGAAATCACCGTATGGTGCTCCAACGACTATCTCGGCATGGGCCAGAACGCGGACGTCATCGCCGCCTTCCAGACCGCCGCCGGCAAGATGGGTTCGGGCGCAGGCGGCACCCGCAACATTTCCGGCACGTCCAACCCNNTGGTCGAGCTGGAGCAGGAGCTCGCCGACCTGCATGAGAAGGAAGCNGCGCTGGTGTTCACCTCCGGCTTCGTCTCCAACGAGGCCTCGATCTCGACCATCGCCCGGCTTTTGCCCAACTGCCTGATCATCTCGGACGAGCTGAACCACGCCTCGATGATCGAAGGCGTGCGCCGCTCGGGCGCCGAAAAG
>NZ_ATYO01000028.1 GCF_000427725.1 Mesorhizobium sp. WSM3224
CGAAGCCGTCAGCGTGTTGCCGACGACGGAGTAGGTCACCGTCACCCCGCCTGAGGTCAGCGCGGGCAGTCCGCTGGTGATGCTATTGAGGCTGAAGGTCAGTGGCGCATCGGCGCCGGAGTTGAACAGCGGCGTCACGCTGCCGGTGGCCTGGGTGGCCTCGCCGGCCACGTCGCCGATGCCGCCGGCAATGCCCCCGGGCACCCCGTCCTCGTCGACCGTGCCGGTCTGCTGGGCTTGGCTCGCCGTCGGGCCGTCGTCCTCGATCACGATCTGTTGGCCTACGAACGTCGAGGAGCCGCTGGAAGACACGATGCCGAAGCCGCCGATGTCGAAAGTATTGTTGTCGTTGCCGCTAACGCCGTCTGCGTCGCTGATGTTTTCGATCAGCACGCGGTCGTGGATTCCGCTGGTCGTCCACGACACCTTGTCGCCGGTGCTCAGGCCGGTGATCGTCAAGGTGCCGTCGGCGTTGACCGTGGCGACCGGAGTAAATTGCGTATTGCCGGTCTTGACGACGAAGTCGGTGACCGAGGCCGATGTGATTTTGACCTGCGTGTCGTTGGTGAGCCCGTCGACGAAATTCACCCCCGGTTCTGCAGCGGTGTTGAAGGCCGTTATCTTGACGGTGACGGGTCCGACGCCCGGGTTGGTCTGGTTGACCGTGAAGGACGCCCCCGTTGCATTGACGACGTTCGTGAAGGCAATGTTGGCTTCGACGTCGGCCTCGTTCTGGTCCAGATTGGGCACGAGGAAGTTCGTATCCGCGCCGGTGACATAGGTGATGAACGCGCCCTCGGCGGGATTGATCTGGTTGCCGTTGACGCCGAAGGAGGTGGTGCTGCCGGCCTGGCTGATGTTGAGCACATCCTTGGTGGTGATGTTTCCGCCTTGGGACTGGTTCAACGGGTCCTTGCCGATCACCACGATCTGGGCGGAGGTCGGACTGCCGAACATCATGAACAGATTGCTGCCGGAGGGTGCTCCGGCAAAGCCGAAGTTGAGCGTCTCGGTCGCCGCGAGCTTGAGGGTGTTGCCAAGATCGACTGCGTCATCCGCGTCGCCGGTGTTGCTATGGAAGATCGGCACGTAGGTGACAATATTGAACGTTACCTGGTCGCTGGTCCCGCCGGCATTCAACACGTCCTGCTTGAAGATGACGAAGGCGATCGAATCAACGCCGCCGACGCCATCGCTGTCATATTTGCCGATTACGGTGTCGCTTCCGTCGGCGTAGAGGAAGATTTCCTTGCCATCGGCGGTTTTGAGCAAGCTGTCGTCGCCGTCGAGGGCGCCGCCGCTACCGTCCGTAAAGGTGGTGCCAGCGAGCTGGGAACCGGCGGTGGCGTTGACGGTGACCGAGTTCGTCTTGGTCGCGACGCCCACATTGGTCGGGAACGCGGAGTTCAACCCGAGAGTGGTCTCCAGATAGGTCCGGAACGAAGCCGGCAGACTAGAGTACGCCACATCGGTATCGGTAAAACCGTCGCCGCTGTCGCCGGTTTGCAAATCAGCGGTCTGATCGTTGACGGCCTCGTCGTTGAGAATGAAGCTGATCGTCATTGCAAATTCTCCTTGGTTTCAATGCGACAGGCGCGATATCAGCGCCAACGCTGGCAACCGGCCGCATGGGCGCGCATGCACTGGACAGGCCAGCGCTGAGCGCCATCGTTAAAGGAAACTGGAGTGATGCTTTGGCTTTAGGGGTAGAGGGTGTTGAGAGGGCCGCCGCTCCCCCGCTCCATGCCCCGTCAGGCATTTCTGGGGGGATGCGTCCTGGGCGCATCGGGGACCCACCAATGGCGGTCACCAAGGATCAATGATGAGGGCATACTCAACCCGCCCCTCTTCCAGCAGGCATTGATTGCCTGTACGTCTCCCGCTCAACATGAGCGCAAAAAGTTTACGCTTATTTGTGGAATGTTCAAATCGAACTATTGCTTTTTAACACAAAGTGTGAATCGGGAAATGGTCCCTCTAGGGTGGGGACTTTTGTCCCCTCGCCATTCGAACTGCTTGAAAGTAAAAGAAAATAAGATAGATCGTGCCAGTGGATTTGGGCTGTGAGACCTGCGGCAATGAATGAATAGGCCTATGCGGACGACGCTTGCCATAGCACCCATGATGGACTGGACAGATCGGCATTGCCGGTTCTTCCACCGCCAGTTGACGCGTCGGGCGCTGCTCTACACCGAGATGGTTGTGGCCGACGCCGTCATCCATGGCGCGCGCGAACGGTTGCTCGGTTTCGACGATGTCGAGCATCCGGTGGCGCTGCAGCTTGGCGGATCGAATCCCGGAAAGCTCGCCGAAGCGGCGCGGATCGGCGAATCCTTCGGCTATGACGAGATCAACCTCAATGTCGGCTGTCCCTCCGACCGCGTCCAGTCGGGAACGTTCGGCGCGTGCCTGATGAAGACGCCGGTTCTGGTGGCCGAGTGCGTGTCGGCGATGAAGGCCACGGTGAAAATCCCCGTCACGGTCAAATGCCGCATTGGTGTCGACGACCAAGACCCGGAGCCTGCTCTCGACACGCTCGCCGACGGCGTATTCGCCGCCGGCGCCGACGCGCTCTGGGTGCATGCCCGCAAGGCCTGGCTGGAGGGGCTGAGCCCCAGGGAGAACCGCGATATCCCACCGCTCGACTATCCGCGCGTCTATCGGTTGAAGGCTAGAAAGCCGAATGAATTCATCGGCATCAATGGCGGCATTCAATCGCTCGGCGAGGCGTTGGCGCATCTCGGGCATGTCGACGGCGCGATGCTCGGCCGCGCGGCCTATCATACGCCAGGCATCCTCGCCGGCGTCGATGCCGCCTTCTATGGCGAGGCAGCCGCCGCCTTCGACTACGCGGCGCTGATTGACGCCATGGCCGGCTATGCCGCGCGCCATATCGAGCATGGCGGGCGGCTCGGCCACATTACCCGCCATATGGTGGGATTGTTCCACGGCCTGCCCGGCGCGCGCCGCTTCCGACAGATTCTCTCTACCGACGCCAATAAACCCGGAGCTGGGCCGGAGGTGTTGAAGACTGCATTTTCGGCAATCGATTTCGCGGCGGCGGAAGCCGAAGCAGCCTGACTTCTAAAGCGCGTCGCGTTGAAACGGATTCAATCTACGCGCTTTAAGTCTTTGTTTTGATGCATGTCGATCCCCCAAACCGCTGCGCACTTTGGGCGACATGCATTGGTTAGTCCCGCAGGATCATACGGTCGCCGCGCACGTCGAAGCCCGACAATGAGCTGATGAAGTTCATGCCGAGCAGGCTTTGGTCCAGCATGCCGGGTGCGGCGACCATCACCGGCATGTCCTTGCGCACGATACCGCCGATCGCCACCTGGTTGGTCGTCACCGTGGCCGCGCGCGCCATGCCGTTGGCGGTGGAAACGCCCACGCTGTAGCTGAGCGCCGCCGGGTTGAAACCCGCGGCTTGCGCATCCTCGGACGTCAGCACCGTGCTGGTCGCGCCGGTGTCGACCACGGCTCGCACCGGCGTGCCGTTGACCAGGATTCGCGCTTCGAAATGGCCGTTGTCGGCTTTGTCGAGGGTGACGGTCGGGCGGCCATTCTCCACGCCGAGCGCCAGCGGACTGCCCGGGACAAGGCCTGCGGTCACGCGGCTCGCTACGTCCTGCAACTCGTAGCGATATTGGTAGCCGGCGATCAGCACGAGTACGAAGGCAGCCCAGACGCCGAGATTGCGCGCCATGTCGCCCATCGGCCGGCCCGAGCGGAGCAGGCTCGCACCGATGACCATCACCAGCACGCCGACCCAGATCAGCCGGCCGAAGTCGTTGTTGGCCATGCCGAAAGTGCGGCCGGCCGAATTGTTGAGCATGAGCAGAACGACCCCGACGCCGATCACCGCCATCACGATCCAGAGCAGCCGGTTCATCGGTTCTTTCTCACAAAACGCCGCGTTCGCGCGCCATGCGGGTTCGCCGGGTTTCCCGGCGCGGCCGACGCTCGACCGTTTCCAGCCGTGCCGGCAGTTCGGCCATCACCGCCCGGCGAACTTCAGGGGTCATCGTGAGCCAGCCGGAAATCTCGTCGCGTGTGCGGCCACAGCCAAAGCAGAAGCCGGTTTTCATATCGATCGAACAGACCAGGATGCAGGGGGATTCGATGGCGGTCATGCTGTTCTCTCGCGTTCATTCCACATGGTGCAACCGCCGGAGGAATGCAAGCCCTTCGCAATGCGCCGAAAGGCAGCGCTTTCGCGGCATCGCAGGCGGTTGTGCCGGCTGGAGAAGGCGGCTATGCCGCTCGCGACTTCAGCAACGAGCCGCGACCGACATAAATGACCGCAACGCCCTTTGACGATTTCCGAAGCCTTCTGGCGGCGTTGCCGCCCGCCGATCACGCGGCGAGCTCCCGTGTCAGTGCGCTTTTTGACAAAGCGGAAAAGCCGAAGGCCTCGCTGGGGCGCATCGAGGACATCGGGGCCTGGCTTGCTTCCTGGAGCGGGCGCGCGCCGCCGGCGATCAATCGTCCGCTGGTGGCGATCTTCGCCGGCAATCATGGCGCCGTCAGGCACGGCATTTCGCCGCGGCCGGTGGCGGCGACCGCCAATGAAGTCGAGCTCTGCGCCGCCGGCGGGGCCGCGATCAACCAGGTCTGCATCGCCAACGATCTCGGCCTGAAGGTCTTCGACCTTGCATTGGACATTCCCACGGGCGACATCACCGAAGAGGCCGCGCTCGACGAGCGCGGCTGCGCCGCGACCATGGCCTTCGGCATGGAGGCGGTCGCAGGCGGCGCCGATCTCCTGTGCTTGGGCGACCTCGGGGTCGGCAATTCAACGATCGCTGCCGCCCTTTGCGCCGCGCTGTTCGGCGGCAAGGGAGCAGACTGGGTCGGGCCGGGGTCAGGCGCCGATGCGGCGATGATGGCGCGCAAAGCCGAGGTCGTGGATCGGGCGCTGGCATTTCATGGGTCCGGCCTCGGCGATCCGCTCGAGGCCTTGCGACGGGTGGGCGGGCGCGAGTTCGCGGCGATTTGCGGCGCCATTCTTGCAGCCCGCATGGAGAAGATCCCCGTGTTGCTCGATGGCTTCGCGGCGACCGCGGCAGCCGCTGTTCTGCATGCGGCCAACCCGGGCACGCTCGATCATTGTCTGCTTGCCAGCCTGTCACCCGAGCCTGGCCACGCCAAAGCGGCCGAAGAGCTCGGACTGCGGCCGCTGCTCGATTTTGGCATCGGCCATGGCGAAGGGGTAGGGGCCGCTCTCGCCGCCGGTATCGTCAAGGCCGCGGCGTTGACCAGTTCCGGCATGGCGATGGCTGTCCGGCTTTAGAGCCGACGGAAATTGCCTCAGCGGCGACCACGCGCGACGACCGTCTTGGTCGGTAGGGCCGGCAGTTCCTCCATCACCCGGCTGAGCGGGAAGATGGCAATCGCCTCGGTTCCTTCGCGCAGCTTGGAATGGAGCTCGAACTCGCCGCCATGCATGGCGAGCAGGCCCTGCACGATCGGCAGGCCTAGGCCGGTTCCCTGTTCGGCGCTCTTGATGGCGATCGAGCCCTGGCCGAAGGCGGAGAGCACCACCGGGATTTCCTCTTCTGGTATGCCGGGGCCGTTGTCCTTGATCGAAATGTACTGGCCGCCGCCCGCAGTCCAGCCGACGCGTACGCGCACTTCACCGCCGGACGGCGTGAACTTGATCGAATTGGACAGAAGGTTGAGCGTGATCTGCCTGACCGCGCGCTCGTCGGCGAAGAGGCGCGGCAGGGTCTCCTCGAATTCCTGGATGACGCGGATGTCCTTGTTGCGGACGCGCAGCTCCATCATGTGGCAGCAGTCCTCGACGATCGTCAGCAGTACCACCGGCTCCTCGTTGAGCTGGTAGCGGCCGGCCTCGATGCGCGACAGGTCGAGGATCTCGTTGATCAGGTCGAGCAGATGCTGGCCGGACTCATGCACGTCATGGGCATAGTCACGGTAGGTCGGATTGCTCATCGGCCCCAACACTTCATTGGCCATCACCTCGGAGAACCCGAGGATGGCGTTGAGCGGCGTCCTGAGCTCGTGGCTCATCGAGGCGAGAAAGCGCGATTTCGCCAGATTGGCGTCCTCGGCGCGCCGCCTTGCCTCGTCCGACATCGATTTTGCCGTCTCCAGCTCGGCAATCAGCGCGTCCTTTTCCGAACGGAACGACAGCAGCATCAACGAGGCCCGATTGAGATGACGCGCGACGTAACCGAAGAACGGAAGTGCCACGATCAGCAGCGCCGCCATAGTGGCTTCGATCGGCGTCCACAGGCGCACGACGGTGTAGACGTAGACGGCAACGGGGATGGCAAAGGTAGCGAACAGGGCGCCGCCAAGCGAGGAGGTCATCACGGCGGTCGTCGCCATGGCGACCAGCAGCACCATGGCCTTGGCGACATGGAACTGGTCGACCTGGCATGTGTCGCAGCCGATCCATGCGAACCACGCCCAGCCAAGGCCGCACAGGAAATGGCCGATCAGGAAGTCGCGACGCGTCTGCACCGGATCGAGCTCGGCTGCCTCGGTTCGCTCCACGCGCCGCGACATGAAAGCGACGATCGTGTAGCAAAGCAGCGTCGACAGAGCCCAGATGGTGATTTGGTTGTCCAAGCCCGCCAGCCGGCCGATGGCCGTCACGGCAAGCACGAGCAGCGGGATCGCGACCGCGCTGACCACCATGGCGCGCGCGTGCAGTTTCAGGAGTTCACGGTCGAAGTCGAGGCTGCCGGCCTGTTGCGAAAGGCGGTCGCGCGTCTTGCGCACCGCGCGCGCCACATCGCTGTTGCGGTGCGGTTTACGGCGGTCCACAATGAATTTATCCGCTGTGTTCGAGCGTAGCAAAGGCATACGGACTTCAATTTCTGCGCGCAGCGATTTTCAGTTCGTTAAGCTACGTTCGAATGATTAAGAGACTGTTTGCCATATGAGCCGTTTCGGGCCGCGAGGACCGCGCCGGCGCTATGCGGCAAGCCCGCCGCGAAGCCTGTTGCGCAAGCTGCTGGACTACGGACTGGCCATTGTTCTGCTTGGGCTGCTGATCCTGGTGGCGGCGCGGCTCGACCGCTTCGAGACGCGTAAGAAGCAAGGCACGGCGATCGTCAACGACGGCGATTCGATCACGCTGGGGGCCGAGCGCATCCGCATGCGCGGCATTGATGCTCCCGAATATCAGCAGACTTGCCGGAAGGCCGGCGCCGACTATCCCTGCGGCAAGCTGGCCCGGCAGTCGCTGGCGCGCCTGATCGCGGGCAGGCCTGTTTCCTGCAGCGGCTGGCAGCGCGACCGCTACGGCCGTCTGCTCGGCGATTGCAAGGCAGGAGACACCGATCTCAACCTTGCCCAGGTGCAGGCCGGATGGGCGGTTGCCTTCGGCGACTTCGAGACCGAGGAAGCGGTAGCGAGAGCGGCCAAGGTCGGCATCTGGGCCGGAACCTTCGAGGAGCCGCAAGACTGGCGCGACAGCCATCATGATGCGCCGGTCGAGCGGAGGCATGGCACGCTGGCCTCATTCGGCGATGCAGTGCGCGAAATTTTTCGCTTCTGGTGATGGGCGGACCCGCGCCCTATGATCGGCCAAGAAGCAGGAAGGATGGGAAACTGGAGGATGGAATGAAGCTGTTCGATGGCGGTCGCGCGCCCAATCCCCGGCGCGTGCGTGTCTTCCTTGCCGAGAAGGGGCTGACGGTCCCGCTGGTGCCTGTCGACATGGGCGCGCTGGAGCATCGCGGCGAGCAGGTGGCGCGGCGCAATCCGCTGCGGCGTCTGCCGGTGCTTGAGCTCGATGATGGCACTGTCATCACCGAATCGATCGCCATCTGCCGCTATTTCGAGGAGTTGCATCCCGAACCCGCGCTGTTCGGCAAAGGCGCGCTCGGCAAAGCCATGGTCGAGATGTGGCAACGACGCATGGAGTTGAACCTGATGAGCAGTGTCACCGCCGCGTTCCGGCATATTCATCCGGCGATGAAGGAGTGGGAAGTGCCGCAAATTCCGGAATGGGGCGAGGCCAACAAGCCGAAGGCAATCGAATTCCTGCGCCTCCTGGACCATGAACTGGCGGAGCGGGAGTTCGCCGCCGGCGATGCCTATTCGGTCGCCGACATCACCGGGATGATCGCCATCGATTTCATGAAACCAGCCCGCATCAAGGTGCCGGAGGAATGCACGAACGTGCTGCGCTGGTATGCGGCGCTTACAGGCCGGCCGAGCGCGACGGCCTGAGCGGCAGCAATTGGACAATCCGCCCGATATGAGCGAAGCATTGGAGCGCCTGACCGCGAGGGTGCGGGCCTGCCGCATCTGCGTCGACCAGCCGCTCGGCCGGCCCCTGCCGCATGAGCCGCGGCCGGTGCTGCAGCCGTCCTCCACCGCACGGATCCTGCTTGCCGGCCAGGCGCCCGGCACCAAGGTGCATCTGTCGGGCATGCCGTTCACCGATGCCTCGGGAGATCGGCTGAGAAGCTGGCTCGGCGTCAGCGCGCAAGAATTCTACGACACAGAAAAATTCTCCATCGTCCCGATGGGCTTTTGTTTCCCTGGACAGGACGCCAAAGGCGGCGACCTGCCGCCGCGCCGCGAGTGCGCGCCGGCCTGGCGCGCGCAATTGATGGCGCTGATGCCCCGGATCGACCTGGTGCTGACCATCGGCGGCTACGCACAGGCATGGCATATGGGCACGACGCGCCTGCCGTCGCTGACCGAGACGGTCAGAAATTGGCGCGCCATATGGGATGGACCGACGAAGCCGAAAGTGCTGCCGCTGCCGCATCCATCCTGGCGAAACACCGGCTGGCTGAGGAAGAATCCCTGGTTTGAAATGGAATTGCTGCCCTTCCTGAGGTCGGAAATCCGCTATCGCGTCGATTAGGCATCTTGCAAGAAATCACTCGCTTTTGCCGTCATCGGCAGAATTTCTTTCTTGTGAAAGGCTCCGATAAAAGGGATTATGGCCAAACTATTCCCCTGGAGCTCCCCCTATGGATCGCCTCGACAGAAAAATTCTCCGCCTCCTGCAGGAGGACGCGACGCTCGCGGTCGCCGATGTCGCCAAGAAAGTCGGCCTGTCGACCACGCCTTGCTGGCGGCGCATCCAGAAGCTCGAGGAAGAGGGCGTCATCAAGCGTCGCGTTGCCATTCTCGACCATGAGAAGGTCAATGTGCGCGTCACCGTCTTCGTGTCGATCCGCACCAATTCGCACAGCCATGAATGGCTGCGGCGCTTCTCCGAGGTGATCCAGGAATTCCCGGAGGTGGTCGAATTCTACCGCATGAGCGGCGACGTCGATTACCTGCTGCGCGTGGTGGTGCCCGACATTGCCGCTTACGATGCCTTCTACAAGCGGCTGATCGCCAAGATCGAGATCCGCGACGTGTCGTCGTCCTTCGCCATGGAGCAGATCAAGTACACGACGGAGATCCCGCTCGACTACATGATGCTGGACAAGGAGTCGGGCGCCAATGCGGCCTGACCCTCGGGCGCTCGCCGCTTCCCGTTGTGCGCGAAGCGACGAGAGTTAGTTTTTATTTGTTGAGGAAATTCCACGGCGAGTTGACCGGCAGCGTGACCGTGTCCGGCACGATGGCGACGCTCGCCACCTCGGCCCTGCGCACCGTGTAGCCCGACTGGACGATCGAGACGCCGTCGAGAATGAAGAGCTGGCTCTTTTCCATGCCTGGCTTCAGCACGCCGGTGACCGAGACCGGCTCGTACGCTTCCGTCATCTTGTAGGGATGTGCTGGCGTGACCAGCACGATCTGGTTCGGCGGCGGTGTCGGCATGTGGCTGCAGGCGCCGGTCCATGGCACCAGCAGGAACTGGTAGACGAGATCGCCCTCGCGATCGACCGGCAATGCATAGCCGGCTAATTGTATGTTTCTGTCCCGCAAAGTGAGCGACAAGGTCTCGCCGTGATCGGGAAGTTTTGCCGCGATCATCGGCAGGTTCGCGTCTTCCGCGACGGCTTGCTTGGCGGGGCGCAGATCCTTCCAGAAGATATGCGCGGTTTCCGCTGAAGCGTGACTGACGGCGAGGCCAAGTACTGCAGCGATAATCGCGCCTGTACCGAGACGGTTGTTCATGGGCTGCATTGGGGCTGATCCGTGATTGCGAGAGAGTAAGACTGCCGTGATCTCGAAGCATTTTCCAGCCCGATGGAATGGTCAGCAGCCACCGAAGCGCTCTGGCGGAACGCCGCGCTGAAGAAACAGCGGGAAATCGTCGTCCACGTCTTGCCTGGTCGTGCGAACGGCGCTGAAAATACCCGACGATACGATGGCAGCGCGCCAGTGTCGCGCGATCCCCAGCGCACAAGTACCTGGAGAAGTTCCATGCCGACCAGTCATGATCTCAAGGGGCTGATGAAATTTCTAGCTCGTGACGAATGGCGCGAATGCTTCGAGGAAGTTTTCAACGAACATTTCGGCCCGGTCCTCGACGGCGGAGGGGATTTTGAAGACCTTGCCGAAGTCCTCGGCGACCATTGGACGAACGCTCTTTGGGGCTGCGCTTTCGAGGATTTCCTGACGCAGGATTTCGAGGGCGAACCCAGCAATATGGTTGATGAGTATCTGAAGCGCCGTGGCTGGAAAGAAAGCGCGCAAGCAAGGGCCTATATGACGGCGCTGCGCAGCTCCGTCATGAGTTTGTATGAGGTGAGCGACGTCGTTCCGGGAGTATCTTTCATGGCGCGCGACCTTATCCGCGGTGACGAGCCGATCGCCGTCAGCGAGGGCAGCGCCACCAAGACTTTGAAGCAGTGGGACAAGCTTGCCGCGAGGATCGTCCCCGTCATGGGCAAAAACGTCATGGCCGGCGGTGTCTTGCCCTTTGCCCCTCAGGCCACCGAAAAGTTGTTCGATGGGCTGCGGGGCCTGTTCGGCAAAAGAAACGCGAAAAAGCTACCGGCCATCAAGGATGATGAGCTGCAGGCTGCAGCATTCATGTTCACGCTCTCATGGCTGTTCGACACCCTTGGAAGGGTAGCGGGACCAAGGTTGCAGAACACCGATGGTGACGAAATCGTATTCCATAGCGTCCGCTTTCCGCTTGCAGCAGGCGCGAAACAGGAGGACATCGCTGCCCTATTGAACGATATTCCAGCCTTGTCGCAGGCGGACGCGAAATTCTGGAACTGGCTGGAGGAGACCCCGAAAAGCGGCAACAAAGCAAAAGCGGCTACCGGTCCTGTCATTGATACCAATATGGATAGTGGTCCGCTCGTGCTAGGCAACGTCGAGTTGAAGGGCCGTTTCCTGCATCTGTCGGCCAATTCCGCTGCGCGGGTGGAAAAGGGGACTGCCTTGATCCGGCAGGCCCTCGGCGATCTTGTCCGGACACCGCTTACCGAGATTCGCACGGTCGAGCAGATGAAGGCCGAACGGCCACGCAAAGGTGCAGAAACGTCGCGATCGAACATCCCGCCAGAAATCGCCGAACAGGGCATCCGCGAGTACCTGGATCGGCACTATCGGGAGACGCTCGACCAACCGGTCAAGGCGTTGGGGAACAAGACGCCGCGTCAGGCTGCCAAAACCGCGGCCGGGCGCCAAAAGGTTGCCGATTGGCTGAAATACCTCGAAAATCAGACTGCCAAGCAGCCGGATCCGACCCATCCGATGGCGACCTACAGCTTCGAGTGGATGTGGAAGGAGCTCGGCGTTCACGATCTGCGCCGATAGCAACCTCGGTGTCCGTGTCGTGACAATTCACCCAGACCGGAATCAACGTTCCAGCCGCATCACATGCCGGCGCGTGCCGGCGGTGCCGATCTCACGGAAGCCACGCGCGACGAACATGGCGCGAAAACCCATGAAGCGATAGCTCGGCGCGGCCTCGTCGACGGGATAGGCCTCGACGATGCGCGCGCCCTTGGCGAAAGCATGCTCGATCGCCGCGTCAAGCAGGGCGGAGGCCAACCCGCCACCGCGCATAGCCCTCGGCACATAGAAGCAGACGATCGACCATATGCCGGTTTCGGTGTCGTCCTGCTGCTTTGAAAGTTTTCGATAGGTCTCGCGCGGCGCGACCGAGCACCAGCCGACTGTCCTGCCGTCCAACTCGGCAACGATACCGACAGGCCTGCCGGCATCGATGCGCGCCATCATCATGCGCTTCTTCTCGTCGTTCTGGATGTGCTCGCGGCTGGAATGGCGCCAGGCCATGCACCAGCAATATTTCGGCGCGCCGGGCTGTTCGAACAGCGCCTCGAAACGGCCGCGCGTCTTTTGCGTCACCTCGACGAAGCGAATGCCGGCAAGGTCAGGCCCTTGCGGCCGCGAGCCTTTCAAGCTGTTTGGCATCCGTCAGTTCCTTGACCGCATCCTTGCCGATCCAGCGCGCCGTCTTGCCGGATGAGGCCGCCAGTTTCTCGGCCAGCGCAAGGGCAGGGGCGTGCAAGCTCATCGATCGCTTGCCGATCTGCCGCAGCGCCCAATTGACCGCCTTGCGGACGAAA
Organism: Mesorhizobium sp. WSM3224; assembly: GCF_000427725.1. GTDB lineage: Bacteria > Pseudomonadota > Alphaproteobacteria > Rhizobiales > Rhizobiaceae > Mesorhizobium. The sequence goes on from NZ_ATYO01000028.1 coordinate 12,444, forward strand.
TTGCGCGGATCGCCGGCATGTTTTTCGATCAGTGGCAAATAGGCAAGGAAGGTCGCGTCCGGCTCTTTCTTGCGATGCACCGCGCTCCAGGCCAGCATGGCAAAGGCGGTGCGGCGCACGAATTCGCGCTCGTCTTCGGCGAACTCGTCGATCAACTCGCGCCAGAACGGTGTTTCGGCAAACAGATCGGCAACGGTGTCGACGATCTCCCAGCTGTCGAAATCCGCGGCCCAGCGCCGGCACTGATCGATGTCGACCTTCTTCGGCTCGCCCGTGAAGACCGCCATCAGCCGGGCTTCGCGGACACCGCTGTCCCACAGCAGAAGCGACCGCTCATGGTTCTTCTTCAGCTTGCGCGCCAGCGGCCGCAGGTCGGAATTGCCGACCCCGAGCGCGCTCACGGTGTTGATGCCAAAGCGTGCCATTCCGGCGCGGTTCTCCTGCGTGCCGATCGAGCGCAAGTGCGCGACGATGTCGTCGGCGCTCCAGCTCGGATCGGGCAGGGGCATCGCGACGCCTATTTTTCGAGACGGGCAAGCAGCGAGGACGTGTCCCAGCGCTTGCCGCCCATGTCCTGCACATCCTTGTAGAACTGGTCGATAAGCGCCGTCACCGGCAGCTTGGCGCCGTTGCGGTTGGCTTCCGCCAGGCAGATGCCGAGATCCTTGCGCATCCAGTCGACGGCGAAGCCGAAATCATATTTGCCGGCGATCATCGTCTTGTGGCGGTTTTCCATCTGCCAGGAGCCGGCGGCGCCCTTGGAGATCACCTCGATCACCTTTTCGATGTCGAGGCCGGCCTTCTTGCCGAAATGGATGCCTTCGGCCAACCCCTGGACGAGACCGGCAATGGCGATCTGGTTGATCATCTTCGTCAGTTGGCCGGCGCCGGCCGACCCCATCAGGCCGACCATGCGGGCATAGGCGTCGATGACCGGCCTGGCTTTGTCGAAGGCGGCCTGCTCGCCGCCGACCATGACGGTCAGCACGCCGTTCTCGGCGCCGGCCTGGCCACCGGACACCGGCGCGTCGAGGGAGGAGAAGCCGGCTTTGCGCGCGGCCTCGTCGAGCTCGCGCGCGACCTCGGCCGAGGCGGTGGTGTTGTCGATGAAGACTGCGCCCTTCTTCATCGCTGCGAAGGCGCCGTTCGCACCGGTCGTGACCGAGCGTAAATCATCGTCATTGCCGACGCAGCAGAAGACGAAATCCTTGCCCTCTGCCGCTTCCGCCGGCGTCAGCGCCAGCTTTCCGCCATGCTGGGCGACCCACTGCTCGGCCTTTGCCTTGGTGCGGTTATAGACGGTGACGTCATGACCGCCCTTGTTCCTGAGATGCCCGGCCATCGGGTAGCCCATGACGCCAAGACCAAGAAATGCAACCGATGCCATAAAGCCTGCCTTCCAACAAAATTAGAGATTTCAGTGCCGGAAGGTCTAGGCCATGCGAAAAATTCGTCAAGGCAATGCAGCGCCGCATTGACTGGTGCAGGGCGATGTGCGGGGCTTATCGGTGCAGGTGGATGGTGATCCGGCGCTCGATCCATTCGACGCCGTGGCGCAGGATCTCGACCATCACCAGATAGACGATCGCCACCCAGATATAGGCCTGGATGTCGAAGGATTTTGCGTAGGCGAGCTTGGCGTTGCCCATCAGGTCGTAGACGGTGATGATGGCGACGATGGCGGATGCCTTGATCATCAGGATAAGCTCGTTGCCGTAGGGCCTGAGCGCGACGATGATCGCCTGTGGCAGGACCACTTTGCGCAGCGTCTGCAATTTGTGCAGGCCAAGCGAGGCTGCACCTTCCCATTGGCCGCGCGGCACGCTTTCGATGGCGCCGCGCAGGATTTCGGCCTGATAGGCGGCCGTGTTGAGCGAGAAGGCGAAGACACCGCAATAGAAGGCTTCGCGGAAGAACCACCACAGCCCGACCGTTTCAAGCTCGGGCCGGAACGAGCCGACGCCGTAATAGACCAGATAGGTCTGCACGAGCAGCGGCGTGCCGCGGAAGAAATAGACATAGCAATAGGCAAGCCCCGACAGGATCCGGTTCTTCGACATGCGGCCATAGGCGACCGGCAGCGAGAAGATGGCGCCGAGGACCATTGAAATGCTCACCAGCGAGAGCGTGGTTCCCAGGCCCTGAAGATAGGCTGGAGCATATCTGGCGAAGAACTCGGCGTTCCACGCATAGACCAGGTAGGCAACGATGCCGGCACCGAACAGCACCCAGATGCCGACCAGCGCGTAGCCGAGGATGCGGGCTCGCGGCCAGCCGCGCGCTTGCGGAGGCGGCTTGTCGATGGCGATAGCCTGGCTGACGGTCATCGCGCTTCCCTCCGGCCGAGGTGGCGCAGGATGTAGCTCGTGGCGATCGACGACAGGACGGCCAGCAGCAGGAAGATCAGCGCCGCAACGCTGTAGAAGAGGAAGGAATGCTTGGTGACGCGCGCCGCGACACCGGATTGGCGCAAGGTCTCCGCGAGATTGACCACCGAGACCAGCGAAGTGTCCTTGAGCAGGCTTAGCCAGCAATTCTCCAGGCCGGGAAAAGCTATGCGTATCAGCTGCGGCAGGACAACCAGCCGCATCGTCTGCCATTTCGACAGGCCAATGGCGTAGCCGCCCTCATACTGGCCTTTCGGGATGGCGCGAAAGGCGGAGAGGAAGACCTCGCTGGCATAGGACGAGAAGATCAGCGACAGCACGATCATACCGGCGACGAAGCCGTTCACGTCGATCGTCGCGTCAGGATTGAACAGCCGGACGAGGTGCTGCAGCAGGAGCGGCATGCCGAAGAAAAACAGGAACAGCGTCACCAGTTCGGGCAGGCCGCGAAAGACGGTGGTGTAGATGTTGCCGGCCAACCGCAGCGCGGGCTCTTCTTGCTGCTTGGCGAAGGCGACGAAAAAGCCGATCACCAGGCCGATCGGCAATGTGGCCAGCGCCAGCGCGATGGTGACCAGAACGCCAGACGCAATGTCGTCACTCCAGCCATCCGGTCCCCAGCTGAGAAGTGTCCAAATGCTTTGGGCCGGCATTGACGGGTGGTGTCTCCGTGGCGATCCCGGAAGAATTTAAGGACGGCGAGGGGTTCCTCGCCGCCCTTGGCTATCGATCAGGATTCGGCGCCGTAGACGTCGAACTTGAAGTACTTGTCGTTGATTTCCTTGTACTTTCCGTTCTTGCGAATGGTGTCGATCGCGGTATTCAGCTTGTTGACCAGATCGGTTTCGCCCTTGCGCACGGCAATGCCGGCGCCCGGTCCGAAGATCTCGACCGGCTGCGGCGAAGGTTGGCCGAGGATCTTGCAGCAGGCGCCGTCCGGCGTATCCAGCCACTGCTGGAGCACGACGATGTCGTCCTCGATCGCATCGAGACGGCCGTTGGCCAAGTCAGCCTGTTCCTCGGGGCTGCTCGGATAGCCCTTGATGGTGCTGTCCGTGTAGGTCTTGGAAGCATAGTTGTAGTGCGTAGTCGTGGTGGCGACGCCGATGTTCTTGCCGGCGAGGTCTTCCTTGGTCACGCCCTTGAGCGGCGAGTCCTTCGGCACGGCGATGGCCGACGGGGTGTTGTAATATTTGTGGGTGAAGTCGACCTTCTCGGCGCGCTCGGGCGTGATCGACATCGAGGCGACAATGGCGTCGAACTTGCCGGCCTGGAGCGCCGGGATGATACCGTCCCAATCCTGCGCGACGAAGGTGCACTTCACCTTCATTTCGTCGCAGAGAGCCTTGGCGATATCGATGTCGAAGCCGACCAACTGGCCGTCCGAGGTCAGATTGTTGAAGGGCGGGTACGCGCCTTCGGTGCCGATCCTCAGGGTCTTTTCCTGAGCCTGGGCGACGCCAAGTGTCAGCAGCGCCGCCGAAGCGGCAAGCGCGATACGCAGTGCAATACGCATGATAATCCTCTCATATTGTCATGGCCGCTGTCCCGTGCGGCTCTTGTGGGCGGTCGTTTCCTGACCGCCCGCTAGAGCGGATACTCCCACTCTTTGCGAGAAAAAAGCAACCGCAAATCAACGGCAAACGACAATCACGATCTGCCGCAGCGTTAGTTGGTTTGAGCTGCGAGACCTGTGTTGCGCTCGACAAAGTCGGCTATCGATTTCGTGTCGTCGAGGTCAAAGACCGGCAGCTTCTCGCCTTCGACCGGAAAGTCTGCGGCGACCGCGATAATGTTGGGATCGCTGGTCGAAAGCGGCGTCCGGTCCTTGGCTTCGAGACGTCTGGCCTCGATCTTCTTATGCGCTTCGCGCTTGTAGCCTTCGACGAGCACGATATCCGAGGGCGACAGCCGCGCCAGTATATCGTCCAGCGACGGCTCGTCCTCGCTGCGCAACTCGTGCATCAGCGCCCAGCGCCGGCCGGACACGATCGCGACCTCCGTCGCACCCGCCTGCCGGTGGCGAAAGCTGTCGGCGCCCGGCTTGTCGATGTCGAAGTCATGGTGGGCGTGCTTCACCGTCGAGACCGTCCAGCCGCGCGCCACCAGTTCGGCGACCAGCTTTTCCGTCAAAGTCGTCTTGCCGGAATTCTTCCAGCCGGTGATGCCGAACACGCGTCTCATGGCCTGAGGCTTTGCAACAGACTTTTCGCCGCCGCAAGGTCGTCCGGCGTGTTGATGTTGAAGAACGGGTCGATCCTTTGGCCGCCAGCCTCCATCATCGGGAACTCGACCTCAACATAACCCTGGCGCTGCATAAAGTCGGAAACCCGCCGGTTGTCCTCATTGACCAGAAAATGGTGCAAGGCATCGCGAAGGCCAAGCGGCCAGAGCGCGAAGGTTGGATGTCGTCTGCCGTCCGAACTGGCGACCGCAATCGCGCCCGGTTGATCGTGAGCTGCTGCGCTCAGGCGCTCAACGAGGTTATCGGGAAAGAACGGCGTATCGCCGGCCGCGCTTACCAGCGACCGGCGGCCAGTTTGCGTCGCGGCCCATTCAAGACCGGCGAGAATGCCCGCCAGCGGCCCGGCGTGGCCCGGTACCGTGTCTTCGATCACCGGCAGGTCGATGCCGGCAAATCGCGCCGGATCGCCGTTCGCGTTGAGCCCCAGGGTCGCGACGTGCGGCTTCAGGCGCGCGGCGACATGATCGATCAGCCTGACATTGCCCAAGGAAAGCAGCGGCTTGTCGCCGCCGCCCATCCGGCGCGACTGGCCTCCCGCCAGAATTATCCCTGCAACACTTCGCTCCATCGCACTTATATGCCGTCTGGCGCCATATCGGGTCCAGCGCTTTCCGCCGCAGGCTGTCTGCGACCCACGACGCGCTCGCGGTAGAGCGCATAGAGACCGGAGCCGATGATAATAGCGGCGCCGACGATCATCGGCAGGTCGGGGACATCGCCGAAAATGACGAGGCCGAGCAGGATCGACCACAGCAGCGCGGTGTAGCGGAACGGCGCGATGAAGGAGATGTCGCCCGAGCGCATCGCCATGATGATGAACTGATAGCCGATCAGCACCAGCACCGCCGCCAGCGCGAGCAGCGCGGTCGCCCGGCCGCTCATCGGTGTCCAGCCTCCCATCGGCGACAAAAGCAGCGCGCCCAGGACCGTCATGGCAAGCGCGGTCGCCGTCGACACCAGCATGGTCGGGATCGCTTGCGGGATACGCTTGGTGGAGAGGTCGCGCACCGCGCAGCAGGCAACGCTGGTCAATGCCACCAGCGAATAGACGCTGAACCCTTCGAAACCCGGCCGTACGATGATCAGCACGCCGACGAAACCGGCGGCAATAGCGATCCAGCGCCGCCAGCCGACGCCTTCGCCGAACACCAATGCCGCGCCCATCGTGACCGCCAGCGGCAACGCCTGAAGCACGGCCGAGACATTGGCGATCGGCAGTTGCGCAAGGGCTATCAGGAACGACACCGTGGCGCCGGCTTCGCCCGCGACACGCATCGCCACCATCGGCTGCAGCATGGCGGCCGGATTGGCAAGCGCGCCGCGCCGCCAGGCAAGCAGGCCGACGAAGAGAGACGCGAAGGCGCCGCGCACCAGCATGACCTGCGCCATGTTCATCGATTCGGAAGAGAATTTGGTGATCGCGTCGTTCAAGGTGAAGCCGACCATGGCCACGATCATGAACAGCGCGCCGCGCAGATTTGGCGAGAGGGGCAAAAGGCGTTTCCGGATTCTATTTTGGACTGAGCCTGTAGCAGGCAGCCGGGAACCAGCAACGCCAAAGAAATGGGCCACGAATTTCCGCGCGGCCCATGAGATCGATTTTACAAAGGATTCGAAGGCTTACTTCGGCGTCAGCACTTCGGTGCCGTTGCCGTTCTGGCCGGCGATGGTCCACAGCCCGTGCAGCGAGCCATCTTTCTCCATCTTGTAGACGACGAGACCGATTTCCTTGCCCATCGCATAGCCGGCGGAAAAGGCATCGTCGTTACGCATGCAGATGCCGTCCGAGGTCGAGCCGCCGGTTTCCCAGTGGATCGTGCAGGTCGTGTCGCTGGTCAGCGTGATGGTCGCTTCGCCGCTATATTTCGAGCCGTCGAAATTGGTGCCGGCGACGGTGTAGGTGCCGCCGATCGACTGGGCCGCCACCGGTAGCGAGGCAAGCCCAAGCATGGCAAGTGAAAGCATGAATGTGCGCATGGCACTCCCCCTAAGAGCGAAAATCGCACTCGGAGGCTAGGCTGGAAAAGGCTGGCGGTAAATCAGGCGGAAGGTGGCGCGAGCGCTTTATTTTCGATGCAGCCAGGCTGCCTCAAGGGCCGCGCAGGCTCTTGGCGATGGCGCCGGCCAGCGGGTCGTATTTCGTCTTCAGCGCGGCGGGATATTCGATCCAGATGGTGCGGATGACGTCGTCCTTTCCGAAAAGGCGCCGTTCGTAGAAGATCTTGCCGTCCCTGGTGCCGGAAAGCACTGCCCAGTTCTTGCCCGTCATGCCGTAGGTGACCTTGTAGCCCGGCTCGGTGCTTGCTTTCTCTGCGGCGACGAAACCCTGCGGAGTGTCATTGTCGACATTGTAGATGCCGGAACAGGTCAGGCTGGCGCCGTCGGCGCTAAGCCATTGCTGTCCGTCGCCATTTTCCGGCTCGGGCATCGGGTTGTTGAAAATCTCGTCAGGGAAGGTGCACGACTGGCCAAAGCGGGCGTTCACGTAAGTGAACGGCTTGGCAATTGCGGCTGTCATGGCGATCACCGACAAGGAGAAAGCGATCGCCAACGACGCAGCGATAGAGCGAAGACGTAGCATCGTGCCCCCTGGATTTTGACCAGAGGCGATCATGCATCAACACAGAGAAAAAATCAGCCGCCGGTGACGCTCATATGACGCGATACCGCGGGGCGGCTGGTGCGGCGGTCGATGATGAAATCATGGCCCTTGGGCTTGCGGCCGATCGCCTCGTCGATCGCCTCGCCGACCAGTTCGTTGCCTTCGGACGCACGCAACGGCGCCCGGAGATCGGCCGCGTCCTCCTGGCCAAGGCACATATAGAGCGTGCCGGTGCAGGTCAGCCGGACACGATTGCAGCTTTCGCAGAAATTATGCGTCATCGGCGTGATGAAGCCGAGCCGGCCGCCGGTCTCCGCGACGTGGACATAGCGGGCAGGGCCGCCGGTCTTGTAGGGGATGTCGGAAAGCGTGAACTGGCGCTCCAGGGAGGCACGCAGCAGCGACAGCGGCAAATACTGGTCGGTGCGGTCGGCGTCGATCTCGCCCATCGGCATCGTCTCGATGAGGGTGAGGTCCATGCCGCGGCCATGCGCCCAGCGCATCAGCTCAGGGATTTCGGCATCGTTGAAGTCGCGCAGCGCAACCGCATTGAGCTTGATCTTCAGCCCGGCCTTCTGCGCGGCATCGATGCCTTCCATGACCTTGCCGAGGTTGCCCCAGCGCGTGATCTGGTGGAATTTGTCGGCATCGAGCGTGTCGAGCGAGACATTGATGCGCCTGACGCCGCAGTCGGCGAGCTCTGAGGCGAAGCGTGAGAGCTGCGAGCCGTTGGTGGTCAGCGTCAGCTCTTCCAGCGCGCCGCTCTCGAGGTGCCGCGACAGCTGGCGCATCAAATGCATGATGTTCTTGCGCACCAGCGGCTCGCCGCCGGTCAGCCGCAGTTTCTTCACGCCTTTGTCGATGAAAACGGTGCAGAGCCGATCAAGCTCCTCGAGCGATAGCAGATCCTTCTTGGGCAGGAAGGTCATGTCCTCGGCCATGCAATAGGTACAGCGGAAATCGCAGCGGTCGGTGACCGACACGCGCAGGTAGCTGATCGTGCGACCGAAGGGGTCGATCATGTCCATTTGCAAAGCGTTTCCCGTAGCCTGAACGACGTCGTTATATATGGCTATGTGATACGATCCAACCGCGCATTCAAGATAGAAGGTCTTGATCTTTGGTAACATTCCCCGACCGACATTCAATGTCGGCTGCTTCGCATGGCCTTTCCGCATCGCGCGAAGCGGCGTAGGGAAGGGCGCCATCTCACGCAGGACCAGCCATGACCGCGCCAAAGGAACTCAGGGTCTCGAAGGACCGCAAACTGCTGACCGTGACCTTTCCAGGTCACCAGCCATTCGAACTGCCGGCCGAGTTTTTGCGTGTGGCCTCGCCATCGGCCGAGGTGCAGGGCCATTCGCCGGAGCAGCGGGTGACGGTACCCGGCAAGCGCAATGTTGCGATCCTCAAGATCGAGCCGGTCGGCAACTACGCGGTGCGCATCACCTTCGACGATCTCCACGATACCGGCATCTTCACCTGGAATTACCTGCATACGCTCGGCCACGAAAAAGACGAGCGCTGGAACGCCTATCTCGCGGAACTCCAGGAGAAGGGGCTGAGCCGCGACCGTTAAGCCGTCCTGCTCGCAGGTGTCGGCTTAGCCAGAGCCGTCAGGATCTCGCTGGTGTCGTAGTAGAAGGGTGTGCCATCAAACAATCGGCCATCTTTAAAGCGCAGCACTTCAGTAAAAGGCTGCTTGATTGTCATGCCGTTGGCTCGTGACGTCAGCGAAAGCGTGCAGCTCATGAAGACGATGTCATTGTTTTGCGCCGCCTCAAGGTTCTCTACCGCCACATTGCTCCAGCTTTCCTGCATCTTGCGGAAAAGGGCTGCGATGCCTTCAAGACCGCTCCAGTCCCCGGCATAGGGGAGTGATTGTGGCTCATGCACGATGACGTCCCGGTGGAAGGCGCCGGTCAGCATGTCGACGTTGCCCGATCTCGATTGCAGGAAGCGCATTTCGGCATCGAACATGTTTTCGAGAAGTTCCATGGCGGTGCTTCGCGGTTCAAGTGCTTTGTCCATTTCGATCTCCGTGTCCGTTTTGTACGGTCACCACAGTCTGCCCCTGAAATCGTTGCATCGACACCCGTTTCCTGATTGTCAGGCTGTGCGCGTCGCGAGGACGTCATAGAGTTGGGGTAACGCCGGCAAAGGTTCGGAGACGGGAAGATGACTGAGATCACATCGGTTGAACAACTCGAAGCGCTGTACGGCCTGCCCGGCGAAGCGTCGACGGTCAAGGAACTCGACCATATCATCCCCGAATATGCCGCCTTCATCGAGGCCTCGCCCTTTGTCGCCCTGGCGACGAGCGGACCGGAAGGTCTCGACTGCTCGCCGCGCGGCGATCTTGCCGGCTTCGTGCGCCTCGTCGATGAGAAAACGCTGATGATGCCGGACCGGCGCGGCAACAACCGCGCCGATTCGCTGAAGAACATCATCCGCGATCCGCGCGTCGGGCTGCTCTTTCTTGTGCCTGGCTCGGGCACCACGCTGCGCGTCAACGGCCGCGCCCGCATCACAACTGATGCCGAGCTTTGCGCCTCCTTCATGGTCGACGGCAAGCCGGCGCGCTCGGTCACCGTTGTCGATGTCGACACCGTCTATTTCCAATGCGCCCGCGCCATCATCCGCTCCGATCTCTGGAACCCGGCGAGGCATGTCGACCCAAAGTCGCTGCCAACGCCCGGCCAGATCCTCGAGGTCACCAGCCGCAGGAACATCGACGCCGAGACCTATGACAAGGAATGGCCGGAAAGAGCAAAGAAGACGATGTGGTAGGCGTATTGATATTCAGCTGAGGCCGGCCTGCAAACGATGGTTTCCTGCGCTTCCGGTGCTCACGTACTTTAAGTACGCTCCGCTCCGGTTCTCGGAAACCATCGTTTTCGACTCGGCCTGACCTGAATCTCAATACGCCTTGCGACGCGGGTTCCCGCCTCAGGCTTCCTTCAGGACATCGGCGATCTTGCGCATCTGCTCGCCGATCATGTCGCACTGTTCCGGCGTCGATTGGCTCATGGCCTTCTCGATCAGCGCCATGTGAACCTTCAGCGCCTTCATCAGCAGAGCCTCGCCCGCCTCGGTGAGGTTCAGCCGCAGCACGCGCTTGTCCTTCTCGTCGCCCTCGCGGCGCAGCAGGCCGCGCGCCTCGAGCTGCGGCAACAGCATCGTGATGTTGGAGCGGCCGACCAGGAGCTTGCGGGCGAGGTCGTGCTGCGACATGCCGGGATGCCGGTAGAGGTTCATCAGCACGTCGAGCTGCGCCGGCTTGAGGTCGAGCGGGGCAAGCTTCACCGCCAGCGTGCGCTCCAGCACATGGCAGGCGCGCGCCACCGCAACCCAGTTGCGGAAGCGCGGGTTGTCCCAGGGCAGCTCTTGTTTAATGTTCATGTTTGAACTATTATGTTCATGCTTGAACGAATGGATGGACTGCCAATATGGCATCATTTGGAATGAAGGTCATCCGGGGCGTTTTTGGCGCGGCTGAGCATGTTGCGCCGCGCCTCAGCGGCCGCGCCGCCTTCGAATTGTTTTGCCGCACGCCGAGCGCCAAGGCCTTGAGCGATGGCGAACGCCGTGCCGTCGAACGTGCCTCAGCCTTCATGGCCGAGGCACGCCATCATCGGCTCAAGACGAAGAGAGATTGCGTCGCGGTGCATGAGTTCCGGCCGGAGCCGGGCAGGGAGTTGCGTGGCACGGTGCTCGTCATCCACGGCTGGCGCTCGCGCACCGAATATATGCGCACCCTGATCGAAGGTTTTCGTGGCGCCGGCTACAAGGTCGTCTCGCTCGACCTGCCCGGGCATGGCCATTCGCTCGGCCGCCATCTCAACATGGTGAATGCCGTGGACGCGGCGCGCGTTGCCGGCGAATGGTTCGGTCCGTTTGCTGCCGTCGTCGGCCATTCCTTCGGCGGTGCGATTGCCGCCAATGCCGTCGCGGCATCGGTCAAGGGCATGCCGCCGCTGGCGGCGCAAAAGCTGGTGCTGATCGCAGCGCCGAGCTCGCTGCCGGCAATCTTCGACGACTTCAGTCGCATGATGAATGTCGGGCCGCGCTCCCGCGTCGCCATGGCGGATCGGGTGAAGCAATTGTCGGGCCGGCCGCTCAGCGAATTTACCGGCGATCGCCAGCTTGCGGCAGCGCCCGTGCCGACGCTGATCATCCATGCGCCGGACGATCGCGAGGTTCACGCCGACCATGCGAAGCGCTATGCGGGCGCTGGCGAGCATGTCCACCTGCACTGGGCCGATGGGCTTGGGCACCGCCGTATCCTCGCCGATAGAGATGTCGTTGCGCGCGCGGTCAGTTTCGTGACCGGGCAGCGAGAATCGATCCTGCACTAGGTGCTACCTAGGCTGCGGCCAAGGCGCGGCTCTGTCCCGACCAGCAGTCGCTGGATGTTGGCGCGATGGCGCACAATCACGTAGAGGCTGCCGGCGATCACCAGCAACCGATAGGGCAGCGGTTGCTCCAGCCCGCAGACAAGCGCGACCGCCGTCAGCGCCGCCAGCATCGAACTCAAGGAAACCATCCGGAAAAGAGCGAGCGTGACGACAAATGCCGTCGCGGCCCCCAACCCTACCGGCCATGACATCGCCAGCAGCACACCCAGGCCCGTCGCTGCGGATTTTCCGCCTGTAAAATTCAGCCAGATCGACCGGCCATGCCCCAGCAAGACGGCAAGTCCCGCAAGGCAAACGGCCCAAGGCACCAAGGTTTGCAGGTCAGGCGCCGTCGGCGTTGCGGCGGACGATAGCGTGCAGCACCAGGGATAAAACCAGCGGGCAAAGACGATCGCAGCCACGCCTTTCAGCACATCGACCACCAGCACCGCCAGCGCGGGCCATTTGCCCAAGGTTCTGAGCACGTTCGTAGCGCCGGTGGATTTGGAGCCGTGCTCCCTTATGTCGATGCCCTTGAGCAGTTTGCCGGCCAGATAGCCGGTGGGCGTGGAGCCGAGGAGGTACGCGATCGCCAATCCAACCGCACTCGCTATCCAGAAAACCATTGACGTCGATCGATTCCAGACGTTGGGGAAAACCGGGATCAGTCGGCCCTTTTCTTCTGCCCCGGCTCGACGGGCAGGCCGGCCGCCTTCCAGGCGGTGTAGCCGCCGAGGATGTGCTTGACCGGCGTCAGGCCCATGTCCTGCGCCGTCTTGGTGGCGAGCGCCGAGCGCCAGCCGCCGGCGCAAAAGAAGACGAAGGTCTTGCCCGAGGCGAAGAACGGCTTGTGGTAGGGGCTTTCGGGACCGATCCAGAATTCCAGCATGCCGCGCGTCACGTGCCTGGCGCCGGGGATCTTGCCGTCACGCTCGACCTCTCGAGGATCGCGCAGGTCCACGAAGATCGTGTCGTCGTGCTCCAGCAGCCCGGCTGCCTCCTCCGGTGACACGACCTCGATCTCGGCATTCGCCTCGTCGAGAAGCTGGCGATAACCTTTCTTCACGGCAAATCCTCCCGGCCACGGTTGTTGCGGCCGCCGAAATTTCGATCACAAAGCCTTGCGTTTGTCACGGGGGTCAGGCGCGGACGCCGGCCATCGTCGCCCAGGCCGCCATGGCGCCTGCAGCGGTCGCCATCAGGGCGGCATATGTTGCGCCGTCACGCGCCTGGATCGACATGCCATGCTGGACGGTGGCGAAAAAAGTGGCCGCGGTCCGGCAGTCGAAATCCGCGGGCAATTCGCCTTCGGCCACGGCGCGCTCCAAACGCCTTTCGAGCGCTGCCTGATTTTCGGCGCGGCGGCGGCGCAGATCCTGGCAGATCAGCCCCTGGGTCGAGTCCTGGTGCAGGGCTCCAAGGGCAATGAGACAGCCTTGCGGCCGGTCGGCTTGCGAATAGGCCTTGGCCGTCTGGGTCAAAAATCCTTCGATCGCAAGCTCCGCGGTCGGGGCTTCTTCCAGCGTCGACCAGATATCGGTGCCCTCGCTGCGCGTGTAGAGATCGGTCGCTTCAAGGAACAGCGCCTCCTTGCTGCCGAAGGCGGCGTAGAGGCTGGGCGAATTGATGCCCATGGCCGCGGTCAGGTCGCTGAGCGACGCGCCTTCATAACCCTTGGCCCAGAAAACCTCCATTGCCCGATGCAGGGCGGACGCTCGATCAAAGCTTCGCGGGCGGCCTCTCTCCGACATGGTATCCTTCAGTTGGGCATCCTTTCTGTGTTGATCGATACATAATTCACTTGACGGCATCCGGCAAGCTTGGCAGGGATTTGTGTATCGATCGTTACATAAAGGAGAAAACCGATGTCTTCCAAGCAATTGCACGGCAAGGCCGCATTCGTGACCGGCGGCAGCCGCGGTATCGGCGCGGCTGTCGCGAAAAGACTGGCGCGTGACGGCGCGAGCGTCGCCCTGACCTATGTGAATGGCGAGGCGCAGGCGCGCATCGTCGTCGATGAGATCGAGGCGGCCGGCGGGCGTGCCGTCGCCATCAAGGCCGACGGTCGCGATGCCCAGGCGATCGAGAGCGCCGTCGACCGGGCGATGTATGCTTTCGGACGGCTCGACATCCTGGTCAACAGCGCCGGCATCTGGCGCGCGGCGCTGATCGATGCCTTGTCGCTCGCCGATTTCGACGAGAGCATGGAGGTCAATCTGCGAGCGCCTTTCGTCGCTTCGAAGGCCGCGGCCCGGCATATGGCGGATGGCGGCAGGATCATCTCGATCGGCAGCAACCTGGCTGAGCGCGTGACGGATACGGGTCTCAGCGCCTATTCGACCAGCAAGGCGGCGCTGATCGGATTGACGAAAGCCCTGGCGCGCGATCTCGGCCCGCGCGGCATCACCGCCAACATCGTCCATCCGGGTTCCACCGACACCGACATGAACCCGGCCAACGGGCCGCATGCCGAGCACCAGCGCCGCAAGATGGCGACACCGCGCTTCGGCGAGGCCGAGGAGATTGCGGGGATGGTAGCCTGGCTGGCAAGCCCTGAAGGCCGCTTCGTCGCGGGAGCCTCGTTGACGATAGACGGCGGCGCCAATGCCTGATTGTTTTTCAACGCTGGCGAGCGCGTGAGGCCCGGAGCAATCGCTGCCTCGGGTCTCACAATGATGTGAAACTGTTCTGCAACACGGCTTCGAAAATTTATGGAAGCTTAACGAAATCGGTATGAATCGGTATAGTCACGTCATACATCCGCCATGCGGAAGGCGGGACCGTCCAGCGGCGCGGAACGGGAACCGGTCACAACCGGTGCGGGTGAAGCATGAAAATCCTCGGGAACAAAAAGGCTGTCATGCCTATTGCGATCGCGGCCACGCTTGCCTTCGGGCAGCAGCCGGCAAGCGCGCAGGGGCTGTTCGACATGCTGTTCGGAGGCGGCGTCCGGCACAACCCGCAAGGCGAATTTCCGCCACCGCCGAAGCCACGCAAGATACGGCCAGACGCGCTGGCTGGAGAGGGTGGTGGCAGCGTCAGGATCAGCAGCCCGACCTACAACACCTACCGGGCCGACAAGCTTGTTCGTGTCGACTTCAAGTCGCTGCTGCCGGCGCCTCAACCCGTCGCGGCCGCGGCGCAGGACGCGGCCTATGTGCCGTCCGTAACCGGCAATGGCGCTTTTCGCGACGCACTGGCCGGCCTCACCGATTACGAACTCTTTGCCGAGCCTGACATCGCCAAGGCGCTGATCGCCTACTATTCGGCCAATCCGGATTTCATATGGGTGAGCGACAACGCGCCCAACAGCAGGGCGCAGGATGCGGTGCGGGTGCTGGGCGAGGCGGCAAGCTACGGGCTGACACCGGCCGACTACAACGTCGATGTCCCGGCGGCTGCGGCCACCGTCACCCCGCAAGAGCGCACCAAGGAATTGGTCCGCTTCGAAATGGCGCTGTCGGCACGCGTGCTGCGCTACGCGCAGGATGCGCAAAGCGGCCGCGTCGAGCCCAACCGCATGACCGCCTATTACGATTTTCCGGCCAAGCCGTTCGACCTGGAAGGCGCGCTGAAAACGCTGGCTCATACCCAGGAAGTGCGTACTTATCTCGAATCGCGGCATCCGCAGAATCCCGAGTACCAGGCGCTGCGCGTCGAGTTGGAAGCGCTCGAGGCGAGCGAGGAAAACGAGATCGTCGTCGATCCGAAGCTGCTGCTGAAACCCGGCGAAAGCAGCCCTGAATTGCCGAAGCTGTTGACGCTTATCTCCCGCAATCTCGATGACGAGATGGGTGGCAACTATGGCGAAGTGCTCGCCAGGCTAGGCAAGAGCGAGCTCTACGATCCCGAACTGGTGCCGGTGATCAAGGCAGTGCAGCAACGGGAAGGCATGAAGGGCGACGGCGTCATCGGCCCGCGGACGGTGGCTTTACTGGCCGGTACGTCGAAGGCCGACAAGATCGAGAAGGTCAAGGTCGCGCTGGAGGAGTTGCGCTGGATGCCGTCGGATCTCGGCAGTCCGCGCGTCTTCATCAACCAGCCGGCCTTTACCGCCAGCTATATCGACGATGGCGAGGAGAAGCTGAAGACCCGTGCGGTCATCGGCCGGGTCGCCAACCAGACCGCCTTTTTCTACAACCAGATCAAGCAGGTCGATTTCCATCCTTATTGGGGCGTGCCGCAGTCGATCATCGTCAACGAGATGCTGCCGAGGCTGCGCGGCGATCCAGGCTATCTTGACCGCGCCGGCTACGAGGTGACGGATGCGCGCGGCAAGCGCATCCCGTCCTCGGCGGTCAATTGGGGCGCCTATGGCGCCAACATCCCGTTCAGCGTGCGCCAGCAGCCGAGCGAGGCCAATGCGCTGGGCGAGTTGAAGATACTCTTCCCCAACAAGCACGCCATCTACATGCATGACACGCCGCAGAAATCGTTCTTCGCGCGCGACATGCGCGCGCTCAGCCATGGCTGCGTCCGGCTGCAGGATCCGCGCGGCATGGCCGCCGCGGTGCTCGGCACCTCGGTCGACGATATCGCCGAGAAGCTGAAGCACGGGCATTCGACCGAGAACGTCACGCGCGTCATCCCGGTCTATGTCGCCTATTTCACCGCCTGGCCGGACATGTCCGGCAAGGTCGAGTATTTCGACGACGTCTATGACCGCGATTCCAAGCTGATGCAGGCGCTCGACGCGACTGAAGCGGTGCGCACCCCATCAAGCTGAAGGCTGTTGTTTTGACGCAATTCCGGACGGAAAACCGCTTTACACTTTTCCTGGAATTGCTTTGATGAGCGGCTGGCGGAAGCCGGCGTCGCGCCCGGCGATCAGCCAATAGACCAGGCCGGCCACGAGGCCGGCGCCGGCGATGATGCCCGTGTCGGCCCAGCGTTCCGGATCGTCGGCGGCGTCGGGCCAGATCAGCATGAAACCGGCAGCCGCCGCGGCAGAGCCGAACAGCATGTGCAGCCAAAAGCTTCGCAGCGAAAAGAACTCTGCGATCAGGGCGAAGACCAGCGTCTGCATCCCTGTCAAGATGATCGTCAGGAAGTAGACGAACATGCCGAGCGGCGGCACCGCAAGCACGGCGATGGGCGTGATTGCCATGAGATCGAAGTAACCCGGCGCATTGGGCAGCGCGCTCAATATCGCGTAGATCACCGCCACTGCGATCAACCCTACAAGCACCGCGACCAGATAGCCGACAAGCACCATGAGGATACGCTTCAGGACGTAGCCAATCATTGCCATGCACCCCCCGTGCCCGCAATCATGGCGGGCAGTCAGCCACCAAAGTTGTAACGATGCAAGGGGGCCGAGGCGTAGAGGTGCGCCCCTGGGCTTTGCAGGCCGTCGTCGGGCCGCGCGCGGCCTATTTGGGCTCGCCGGTCACAGGGTCGTAGGTGATTTCTACCTTGGCCTTGTCCGTCGTGTAGTAGGTGACGGTATAACCGTCGCTATCCCAATCGACCTCCTTCACATAGCGGAAGTCCTTGCGCTGCTCGACCTTGGCGATGATCTCCGAGAGTTTCTTGGCGTTTTGCGGCGGCAGTGGCTGGTCGTCTGCCGCGAAGGCCGCTCCGCCGGCAAGGAAGACCACGATACCGGTTGCCAGAAGAACAGTGCGCATGAGAGCCCCTCAAATCTCGTAGGCATGGACGCGGTGAGAAACTCGTATGCGGGCGGATTGGTTCCGCAGCGTAAAAAAACGCCTCTCAATGCGCCCACCCCGTTGCGGCCGAACTTCGCCAGGCAGCAAGAAATTCAGTGTTTCCGAGAACGAAAGAGTATGTGATTTCAAAGGGTAGAAGCGTGATGCGAATGTGTCCCTCGATGTAACGAATGACTAACCATGCGCCGGACGCCGAGTTCGTCATATTAGCTGTTCGTGGTAGAGCTTTCAGCAAGACCCTGATAGAATTCCGGACATAACAGGGTGGCAACGGTGCGCCGGGCCTGCCGAGGATTTCCGTCGGCAGACGGCGACGCGTTTTTTTGAGCGCAGGTCGCCCGTTCAGGAGTGCAGCGGGACTGGGGGCTCAATCATGGCTGAACGGAATTATACCCGTCAGCTTGCGACAATCATTTCAATCGACGCAGTTGGATTCTCTCGGTTGATGGGTATCGACGACGAGTTGGCTGTCGCTGCCTTCGAGGAGAGGCGCGACATCATCGCCAGCAGTTGCGGCGCATTTGGCGGGCGCACCTTCGGCGATGCCGGCGACAGCATCATGGCCGAATTCGGCAATCCGATCGAAGCCTTGCGGGCGGCCTTCGATTTCCAGGCCCGGATCGTGGCGCTGAATGCCTCGGTCGCCGAAAATATGCGCATGCCGTTTCGTGCCGGGATCAACACCGGCGATGTCATTGTCCGTGAAGGCCGTCTCTACGGCGACGACGTCAATATCGCCGCCCGGCTTCAGGAGTTCGCACCGCATGACGGCGTCGCCATCTCGGCGACGACATGGCACCACGTGAAGGACAAGACGGCGGCGGTCTTCACCGATCTCGGCGAGTTCAGCCTGAAGAACATCGCCCTGCCGGTGCAGGTCCTGATCGCCGGCCGCGGCGGCAACGGGCCCGCCGGGGCGGCTTCCTTCGCTTCTATCCCCGCCGCGCCCGGCCACCACAGGCCGGCCCCAAAGGGTCCCCCGGCAATCGCAGTGCTGCCGTTCCAGAGCAATGGCAGCGAACCCGACGTCGGCTATATGGCGGACGGTATTGCCGAGGACATCATCTACGGTCTTTCCAACACGCGCTGGCTTTCGGTCATCGCCAAGGGGTCCAGCTTCCAGTTTCGCGACGACAGCCTGGGCACAAGGCTCATCGGCAACGCGCTTGGCGCGCGCTATATCGTCAGCGGCACGTTGGCGCGCTCCGACAGGCAGATCCGTCTCAACACGTCGCTCACCGACACGTCGAACGGACGCCTGGTCTGGTCGCAGCGCTTCGACCGCGACCTCGTCGACATCTTCAGCCTGCGCGACCAGATCGGCAGCGAGATCGTTTCCATCCTCGACAAGGAGGTCGACCGCGCTGAGCAGGCGCGTACGTTCCAGGTGCCGTGGGAAAGCCTGGAGACCTGGCAACTGGTCCGACGCGGCCGCTGGCACATGAACAGGCGCACGCGCCGCGACACCGAAATCGCCCTCGATTTCTTCGACAAGGGCTACCGCGACGATCCGAATTCGAGCGCCGTGCTGAACGAGCTCGCCTGGTGGTACTTCTGGCGGGCCTGGCTGCGTTTCGGCGACAGCGACGACCTGGAGAAAGTCGAGACGCTTGCGCGCAAGGCGCTTCTGATGGACAGCCTCGATGCGCGCCCGCACGCCTATCTCGGTGCGGCCGACATCATGCGCGGCCTTCCGGCATTGGCGGCCGAGCACCTCGCCGAGGCCATCCACATCAATCCGAGCTTCGCCTTCGCTCGCTCGGCCATGGGCAGCGCGCATCTGCTGCTCGGCGACGCGACCGGCGCGATACCGTTCTTCCTCGATACCGATCGGTTGAGCCCGTTCGACCTCTACCGCTTCCACAATCTGGGGGAACTGGCGGCGGCCTATTGCTTTGTCGAGGACTGGCCGGCCGCGATTGCCACCGCCGAGCGTTCGCTCAACCTGTCGCCAGGTTACTTTTACGCCAGGTTCCTGAAGATCGGCGCCCTGATGAGAAGCGGCAGGCGCGACGAGGCGGCGCGGGAACTCGCCATTTTCATGACCAGGCATCCCGACTTTTCCGAACAGAGGATACGCTGGATACCGTTCGTCGACCCGGCCAAGAACAATTTTCTGATCGCCAATTTCGATCTGGCCAAGTCAGCCGCATGATCGCCGGGACCGACAACATATGACTGTGAACGAATTCACATACGCCGGACCGATGCAAACCTAGGCCAGATGATGCCGGCATCGCATCGACGTGGACAGCCGGGGGGCTTGAACGCGCATGATCACATTGAAGTACTTCGCCGCTGTCCGGGCCGCCCAGAAGAGCCAGCGTCCGGTTGGAGAGATGCCGCCGTTCGACATCGGTCGGCTGCGTTCAAAGGACGGCATTGCTTCCCGCATCGCCGGCTTTCTTCTCGGCGATCCGCGCTGGCTGCTGACGCTGCTGCGCCATTTCTGGCCGAATCTCGGCTTCGGCAATTTCCTGCTCGTCACCAAGGGCGTGGATGTGCGCGACATACTGGAACGCGGCGACGAGTTCGAGACTCCGTACGGGCCGGAAATGACCGAGCTGGCCCGGGGCTCTAACTTCATTCTCGGCATGCAGGACGGCGCCGCGTACCGGCAGATGAAATCGGCGGTGCTGAGCGCTTTCCCGCCGGCGGAAGTCGAAGCCGCCGTCAGGCCGATCGCGGAGCGCCATTCGCGCGATATCATGACCCGCGCCAGCCCCGGCTTCGATGCGATCGCCGGATTGATGAAGATCGTGCCGGTGCGCATCTGCCGCGATTATTTCGGCCTCGAGATCGATGACGAAAGCGAGTTCGCCGACTGGTCGATCGCGCTCAGCGCGCTGTTCTTTTCCGATCCGACGGCAAATCCCACCACGCGCCAGCTTGCGGTGGTCGCTGGCGACCGGCTGATCAAGATCATAGACCGCTCGATCGCCGCGGTCCGGGAAAAGGCAGGCAAGGACGACCGGCCGCTGGCCCGTCTCGTCGCGCTGATGGACCAGGAGCGCCTGTCGCTGGCGGACATTCATTCCATCATGCTCGGCATGATCGCCGGCTTTGTGCCGACCAATGTGCTTGCCGCCAGCAATTGCCTGGACTTGATCCTGTCGCGAACCGATGCGCGGCGGGCCGTGGATGAGGCTGTCGCCGCCAGCGATACCGGCAAGCTCGACCGGGCGATCATGGAAGCCATGCGCTTCAAGCCGATCTGGATCGGGCCCTGGCGCTACACAAGGCGCGACGCGGTCATCGGCAAGGGCACCCGCCGCGAGCGCCTGGTCAAGGCCGGAACGGTGGTGATGCCGGCGACGCTTTCGGCGATGTTCGATCCGGAGATCGTGCAGCGGCCGAACGAGTTCGATACCTCGCGCCCGCATCGCGACTACATGGTTTTCGGCCACGGCATCCACCTGTGCATCGGCGCCGAGATCGCCCGTATCCAGATCGGCGAATGCATCCGCGCCCTGTTCAGCAAACCGAAGCTTGCTCGCGCGCGGGGCAGGGCCGGCAGATTGGTCAATATCGGCGCCTATCCGGCAAGCCTCAAGATCGATTTCGAACGCTCGCCGCTTTGCCGCACCGCCGACCAGTCGATGGTGACGGTGGTCTGCCCGATCACCCGTCCGATGCCGCTTGATGCCGTGCGTGACAAGGTCGCCGGCCTCGGCAACCCGTGCATTGGCGAGCTCCGCGCCGCGCTCGACAAGGTCGGGACCATTCATTTCACCAGCCTGGCCGTCGCTCCGACCGGCAAGGACGAAAAATCGGGGCTCGAGACCGGTGCGCTGGTGTTCGAAATTTCCGGCGACGGCAACACCGACGATGTCATTGCCGCCGTGGCGCAATCAATCGGCCACCGGCTGCGGCCGATCTTCAGGGATGTGTGCGGCCTGCCGGATGGCGGCTCGCTGGACGACTTCCTGAAGAAGCACCACATCGAGATATCGCCATCCTTCGGCAGCGCCGCGGGGCTGGTTTTCTCCGGCACGCCGGGGCATTCCGTGCGCCGCATCCTGGCCGAGGCCAGGCTCGCCGACAGCGTGCGCGAGATCGCCGAAAAGCCGCGCGCGGGCAACGGCAATGCCATGGACGTGCTTGCCGAGGCGCGCCGGCATGTCCGGTGCCTTGGGCAATTCGGCTGGGCGTTCGAGCCTGCCGAAAGCCTGCTGGAAAGGCCGCCGGGCCACTGGTCGCGTGCGCTGACGACGACGCTGCTGACGCCGGCTATGTTCGCCACAGTCGCGATCGTCATTCTGGCCTTCTGGCGCATGACTTATGTGCTGGTATTCGGAAACCCGCATGGCGTTACCTTCGCAAACATCGCCATCGCCGGCGCCGCGCTTCTGCTTTCGGTGATGGGCCTGCTGGCCATTCTCGCCCTGCTCGTGGGCCTTTGCTTCCTGGCGCTGCGGCGGCTCGAGGACAAGGACCGGCCGGCGAACACGCCCGTCGACATCGGCGCGCTGGAAAAGATCCTCGCCCATGAAGACCACACCGCGCAGAACAATCTGACGGCGATTTCGACGATGAAGGCGGGCATCTTGCGGCGGCTGGCGCTGAGGCTCTCCTTCTATCTGATCTCGATATCGGCGCAGAAAGTGTTCAAGCCGGGCTTTCTCGCCACCATCAACACCATTCATTTCGCCCGCTGGGTGCTGTTGCCCGGCACCGACAGGCTGATGTTCTTCTCCAACTACGGAGGCAGCTGGGAAAGCTATCTTGAGGATTTCATTGCCAAGGCCTCGGCCGGCCTGACCGGCGTGTGGAGCAACACCGAAGGCTATCCGCGTACACGCTGGCTGTTCCTCGACGGGGCGCGCGACGGAGATCGCTTCAAGCGCTGGGCACGGCGCCAGCAGGTGCCGACGCTGTTCTGGTACACCGCTTATCCGCACCTCAACACCACGCGCATCCGCATCAATTCCAGGATCAGGCGCGGCCTCGCGTCGGCCACCGGCAACGAAGCGCGCGATTGGCTTAGCCTGTTCGGTTCCCTGCCGCGCCCGCAAGCACGGCCCGCGGACGCGACCAGCCTGCCAGAGCCTGCGTCCTCGCCCCTGGAGGAGTTGGAATCCGGGGAAATCCAATCCATCTTCTTCGGACCGTTCGGCGCGCTCGGCCATGCGCATATGCTTGCGATCCAGGTGCCGGAAGGTTTGTCTTCAACGAAGCGCAAGGCGTGGCTCGACTTCGTCATCGACAAAACCAGCTTCGGCGACGGCGTGCCGGCCGGTCGCGCCATGACCGTGGCGTTCGGCCCCAACGGCCTGCGCCGACTCGGACTGGAAGGCGGCGTCGACGATGAACCGCTGGACACGTTCCCGGTCGCCTTCCGCCAAGGCATGGGCACGCCCGAGCGCAGCCGCATCCTCAACGACACCGGCCCCGACGCTCCCGACAAATGGCAGTGGGGTTCGCCCGCCAAGCCCGTCGACCTCGTCATCGTCTGCTACGCCGAGACGCCGGCAGCGTTGAAGGCCGAAATCGCGGCCATGAAGCGACAGACGACCGGCGCCGGCATGTCCGTGGCCGCCGAGCTGCCGCTGATGGTGCGGCGCGACGGCAAACGGGCGGTCGAGCATTTCGGCTTCGTCGACGGCGTCTCGCAGCCGATCGTTCGGGGCACGGCGCGCGCCAGCAAGGGAGCCGCGCCCATGCATGTGCTCGCACCGGGCGAGTTCCTGTTCGGCTATCGCGACGAGCATGGCTTCTACCCGGCTTCGCCGTCGGTCGAGGCGGCGCTGGACCGAACCGGCATCCTGTCGCAGGTGCGGCGCAACCGCCAGATACCGGGGCAGCCGCCTCCGCCGCGCGATTTCGGCCGCAACGGCACGTTCCTGGTCGTGCGTCAGTTCGAGCAGCATGTCGATAGGTTCGACGATTACTGCAAGAAGGCTGCCGTTCAGGCCGCAGGCGAGACCGGCGATGCGGCCATCACGCCACGCTGGGTGGCGGCAAAGATGCTCGGCCGCTGGCAGGACGGCAGCTCGCTGGTGCGCAATCCGAACGGGCGCCCGGGCCGCGGCGTCGACAATGATTTCGCGCTCGGCTCCGAGGATCCGCAAGGGCACGCCTGTCCACTCGGCTCCCACGTCCGCCGTTCCAACCCGCGCGATTCACTCGGCGAGGACCGCGATACGCAGATCCGGATCGGCAAGCGCCACCGCATCCTGCGCGTCGGCCGCACCTATGAGAAGAAGGACAGGGGCGGAAAGACCGAGAAGGGCCTGCTCTTCATGTGTCTCAACGCCGATATCGAGCGCCAATATGAGTTCATCCAGCAGACCTGGGTCTCGTCGAATTCCTTCCAGGGCCTTGTGGGCGAGACGGATCCGACGATCGGCTCGCGCGGCGGCGGCGGCCGGTTCTCGATTCCGTCCTGGGAAAAGGTCACCGTGCTCAAGGATGTGCCGCAATTCGTCACCACCAAAGGCGGCGGCTATTTCTTCATGCCGAGCCGCTCGGCGCTGCGCTTTCTGATCTCGCGGCTGTGATCGAGGGCGCTGAAGGCAGTTCATCGTTTTGTGGAAATGACGAACCGATGGAAGGCGGCGAAGTCGTCGAGAAAGCTACGGCGAAGTCGCCGAGCTTGCTCAGTCGTCGTCCTGCGAATCGGCGAGCTGGTTCAGCGCGGCGGCGTTGGTGATGCGCAGCCCGCCGCGCTTGATGGCGATCATCTGCCGGCTGCGCCAGTCGTTGAGCGTCTTGTTGACCGATTCGCGCGTCGCGCCGAGGAACTCGCCGAGCTCCGATTGGGAAATCGGAATCCAGCCGGCGGAGTCGGCCATGACGCCGCTCAGGAACACCAACCGCTTCGCCAGTCGGGCCTCGATGCCGAAAAAGGCCTGGTCGCCTAGCTCGCCGCTGACCCAGCGCAGCCGGGTGCACAGCAATTCGATCATCGCGCGTGCAAGAAGCGGGTTTTTCTCAATGCGGTCAAAGAGTTGTGTCCGGCTCAGCGAAACCAGCTCGCATGCCGTGAGGCAGATGGCGGTTGCCGTGCGCGGGCGACCGTCCAGCGCCCCGATCTCACCGACAAGGCTGCGCGACAGCTCGATATTGGCCACCAGCTTCTGCCCGCCCGGCGAATAGATCGAAATCTCGACGGTGCCGCTCATCACGCCATAGATGCGGTCGGACGCGTCCTCCTGGACAAACAAATGCTGGCCGGCGGCATAGCGCTCCAGCTTACAGCCGCCGAACAGCAGGTCGAACTGGCGCGGGTCAATGCGCGCCAGGCGCGGCAGGTTCCTGTCGTCCGCGCCGTTTGCAACCATGATGCGATTCCGCCTCTCGTTGAGCGGAAATTGTATGACAAGTGCGTGCTCGATCAAAGTGTCGTCTCCTTCTGTGGTGGCTAACCGAGTTCGGCGGTGGCTGACAGAAGTTCGAATGTCACGCCTGTCGCGTCGAAATTGGATAAGCCGGCAAACTGTAAGGAGACCGGGCGCACTGGCGGTTGCGAGCCGATCCTAGAGCCGGATGATTTCAGGTCGGATCGACCTGAAATCTGAATCCGCCTCTAATCCAAGAGACAGAGCATGATGTCGTCCGAAAACCGCTTCACACTTTTCGGCATCATGCTCTGAGAACGCCGTCCGCGCGCTTGGGTGGGAGGTACCCAGCGCGCAGACAGCAAATCTGAAAATGGCTAGGTGATCAAAATTCCTTCTTGAGAAACCGCATACATTGCAGTCCGGAAGCCGTCTTCGGATGCTGTAGATCAGCTGAGGCCGTTGATGCCGCCGTTGCCATATCTGCGCGCGAACCCAGTTTGACGTATGTGAAGGCGATCACAGATATGCTGGTCGGGCAGAGCGATTGTTATTTTATAGATATATGGTGAGGGGCACGCCATGGCAGCCGCGAAGGGACTCCTTGTAAAGGTTCGCGGCGGCGGCGCCGGGCTTTCGGTGCGAGGCGGACCGCCCCGGATTGGCGGGATCGAAGCCGAACCGATCCTCACTCTTCCGCCTGGCGCCGGCAGCGCAAGTCCGGCCGCGGCCGGGGATCGCGGCGCCACCTGGCTGCGGTTGGCGGCGGAGGCCGCCGATTCGGACAATCCCTGGGACCACGCCCACGATCTTGTCGCCCGGAATCCGACCTTGGCGGCCGCGGGCGCGGAAGTGCTCGCGGTCGAGCCCGATATCCTGCAGCAATGGGATTACAGGGACAGCGGCGGCGATCGCGGCATGGCGGCGAGTGGCAGTCCCGTCTGCGCTTTCGATGACCAGGACCCGCATGGCCGACAGGCGGTGGTCGCAGGTCGCGTCGCCTGGAATGCCGCGCCGGACTTCAGCCAATTCGCGGCGGCGCGCAACAGGGTGGGCGCCAAGCAGGCCAACATCACCATCGCCCATCTCGATACCGGTTTCGATCCGGGCCACCAAACCCTTCCGGCCGCGCTTCTTACAGCGCAGCAGCGCAATTTCGTCGGCGACGGAACCGGTCCGAACAATGCGACCGACCACGCTCCGGCCGGCACGCTGACCAGCAACCGCGGCCATGGAACCGGCACGCTCAGCCTGCTTGCCGGCAACAAGCTCGACGGCAGCTCGCCGCACTGGCCGGGCTTCACCGATTTCGTCGGCGGCGCGCCATTGACGAAAATCCTGCCGGTGCGGATCGCCGACTGGGTGGTGCGGCTGACCACCGGCACCATGGTGCAAGGCATCGACTACGCACGCCAGCA
Organism: Mesorhizobium sp. WSM3224; assembly: GCF_000427725.1. GTDB lineage: Bacteria > Pseudomonadota > Alphaproteobacteria > Rhizobiales > Rhizobiaceae > Mesorhizobium. The sequence continues at coordinate 38,445 of NZ_ATYO01000028.1, forward strand.
AGGCGCGCAGGTGTTGTCGATGAGCATGGGCGGTCTCACCTCGCAGGCTCTGGTCGACGCCGTCAACCTTGCCTATGACCACGGCCTGGTGATGGTCACGGCGGCGGGCAACAATTTTACCATCACGCCGCGCAGCATCGTCTATCCCGCGCGCTACAACCGGGTGCTTGCGGCATGCGGCGTGATGGGCGACGGGCGCGCCTATGCCGGGCTCGATTTCGGCACCATGCAAGGCAATTACGGGCCGCCGTCGAAGATGGACACCGCGCTCGGAGCCTACACGCCGAACGTGCCCTGGGCCGAGATCGATTGTCGCAAGATCGTCGACATGGACGGCAGCGGCACTTCGGCCGCGACCCCGCAGGTCGCTGCCGCGGCCGCTCTCTGGCTGGCCGAGCATTGGGACGTGGTGAAGAACTATCCCCAGCCGTGGATGCGCATCGAGGCGGTACGCAAGGCGTTGTTCGCCAAAGCCTCGAAATCGACAGCCAAAATGAACGCGGCGCAGACGAAGGAGAAGATCGGGCAGGGCGTGTTGCGCGCCCTCGATGCGCTGGACTTTGCGCCGCCGGCGGCGGCAAGCCTCACGAAGCTTGCGCCCACCACCTACACGTGGAGCTGGCTGGACCTTTTGACCGGAGGGAATTCGTTGGCTCCGCCACCGCCAGCGACACTTCGGCAGCGAATGATGTTTGCGCTGGAACTGACGCAGATGGCGCAAGCAACTGCGGCAATCGAACAGACAATCGCCGACCCGGATGGCGATCCGGACAAGGTCTCGGCCGCGGCACGCAACCGCTATCTCGAAGCGGCGCTCGACCAGGGCAATCCGTCAAAGCCGCTCAAGGCCTTTCTGGAAGGGTGGCTCGGCCGGCCAGGCGCCAGCGCCGCCGTTCCGGCGCCGGTCATGGGCCCTGCGCCGGCCATCAGGCGCAAGCCGCGGCCGCTGCCGCCGCCGCAACGGCGCCTGCGCATCTATGCCCTCGATCCGTCGGTGGCCAAGCGGCTGGATTCGGTCTCGGTCTACCAGGCGACGCTTTCCGTGCCGTGGGATGACGAGCCTGCGACAGACAGGCCGCTGCTGCCTGGCCCGATCGGCGAATATCTCGAGGTGGTCGATATCGACCCGGCGTCCGACCGCGTCTACGACCCGGTCGACCTCAACGACAAAGTGCTCTTGGCGCAGGACGGCCTGCCGCCTTCGGAGGGCAATCCGAAATTCCACCAGCAGATGGTCTACGCTGTCGCCATGACCACGATCGGCCATTTCGAGCGTGCGCTTGGCCGGCGCGCATTGTGGGCGCCGCACTACGTCGAGGCTCCCGGCCGGAGCGGGGACATGACGGTGAAGGCGCATTATGTGCCGCGCCTGCGTATCTATCCGCATGCGCTGCGCGCCGAGAATGCCTATTACAGCCCGGAAAAGAAGGCGCTGCTGTTCGGCTATTTCCCGGCGACCAGCAACCAGGGCGACGTCACCACACCTGGAACGACGGTGTTCTCTTGCCTGTCCAGCGACATCGTCGCGCATGAGATGTCGCACGCGCTGCTCGACGGGCTGCATCGCCGCTTCCAGGAAGCGTCCAATCCAGATGTGCCGGCGTTCCACGAGGCTTTCGCCGACATCGTTGCGCTGTTCCAGCATTTTACGCTGAAGGAACTGGTCAGCTTCGAAATCGGCAAGGCGAGGGGCGAATTGTCGGCCGCCTCGCTGCTTTCCGGTATTGCCAAGCAGTTCGGCGAAGGCAGCGGCCGGGCCGGGCCGTTGCGCGAATATGGCGGCGCCGCCATGGCCGATCTCGACTACGACAAGACCTTTGAGGCCCATGACCGCGGCTCGATCCTGGTCTTCGCCGTCTATCAGGCTTTCCTCGCGATCACCGATCGGCGGACCGACGACCTGATCCAGCTTGCGACCGGCGGCTCCGGCATCCTGCCGGCGGGAACCTTGCACCCTAGCCTGGTCGAGCGCCTGACCGACGAGGTCGCCAAGACCGCGCGGCAGATGCTGACCATGTGCCTCCGCGCGCTCGACTATTGCCCGGCGGTCGACATCACCTTCGGCGAATATCTGCGCGCGCTGATCACCGCCGATCGCGACGCCTACCCCGACGACCCGCTCCACTATCGCCTGGCCTTCCTGGAATCGTTCCGCAAATGGAAGCTTCTGCCGCGCGACGTTCGCACCATCTCGGAGGAGACGCTTGCCTGGAGCGCGCCCGAGGACCCGTCGCCGACCTGGCTGGAGGGGTTGCTCAGCAAGATCGACCTCGGCTGGAACCAGAAACTGAAGCGGGCAGAGATCTTCGCGCTCAACGACAAGAACCGTTATGCGCTGTGGAAGGCGATGCACAAGGCTTTCGCCTCCAATCCGGACGTCTACAAGCAGTTCGGCCTGCTGCCCGATCTGCCGCGCTACAATGAGGACGGCACGGTCATGCATGCGCCGAAGAAAGGCGAGACGACCTTCGACATCTACAGCGTGCGCCCGACGCGGCGCGTCGAGCCGGACGGCTCGTTCCGCGTCGAGGTCGTGGCTGTCATCCAGCAGCGCATTCCGGTCGCGCTCGACGGCACGGCGATGCCGCAGGGCATCACCAAGGGCGACGGCTTCTTCTGGTTCCGCGGCGGCGCCACGATCATTATCGACCCGCGCGAGGGCTTCGAGGAGATCCGCTACTCGATCATCAAGAACACCGGCAGCGCCGACCGGCAGAAGCGCCAGGCCGGGACGATGGCGGCCAACTATTTGTCACCGCTGCGAGCGCTCTATTTCGGCGGCGAGGTGTCGGAGCCCTTTGCCTTGCTGCATGCCAGCGACGGGGACGACGACCATGTCTAGAAAGCCAGCGGCAAGGACAAGGCGGGCGAAAGCGGCTCCCGCGGCGGCACAGGCATCGGCCGTGACCGTTCGGCATTACTGCCAGGGTATCGGCGATTGCCATCTGCTTACGTTCAAGAAGGCGGATGGAAAGCCTTTCCGCATGCTCATCGATTGCGGCATCCATGTTTCGATCGCGGGCGGCCCGGCGCTGGTCGCCGACATCGTCGCCGACCTCAGGAAAGAGACCGGCGGCAAGATCGACATTCTTGTCGTCACCCACGAACACTGGGACCATGTCTCCGGGTTTCTGACTGCAAAGGACCTTTTCAAGGACTTTGCCGTCGCCGATGTCTGGATGGCATGGACTGAGAATCCCGCCGACGCCGAGGCCGTGGAACTGGACAAGTTCAAGGGCCAGGCGCTCGCGGCGCTGCAAGGCGTGGGTCAAAAACTCGACGGCATGCAGCAGCTCAGCTCATACATGGCCGGCGTCCGCGACGGTCTGCAATCGGTGCTCGGCTTCCAGTTCGGCGCCGCCGGCGAGCGGGTGCGCTCGGCCCGCGACGCAGCGGCCAAGCTGTCGCAAAAACCGTCACCGACCTATTTCGAACCCTGCGGGCCGCCGGTGTCGATCGATGCGTTGCCCAACCTGCGGATCTATGTGCTTGGCCCGCCGCGCGACAAGGCGGCGCTGCGGCTGGAGGAGAGGGCGAGCGAGATGTTCCCGCTGGCCAGCGGCGGTCCGTTCGCACGGGCGCTGACGAGCGGCCTCAAGATGAACGACGCGGCCGACGCCGGTTATGTCGACGAGCTCAGTCCGTTCGAACGCAATGTCGGCACGCCGCTTTCCGCGGCGCTCACCGGCGACAAGGGCAGCGACCCCGCGATCGACGTCGGCACCTATGTCCGCAAGCATTATTCCGGGCCGGTTTCGGCCGCGGCATCCATGGAAGACCGTGACCAGTCCTGGCGGCGCGTCGATGCCGACTGGATGGGGATCGCCGCCGACCTTGCCTTGCAGCTCGACCGCGGCGTCAACAACACCAGCCTGGTGCTTGCCTTCGAATTCATCGACTCGGGCCGGGTGCTGCTGTTCCCGGGTGACGCCCAGATCGGCAACTGGCTGAGCTGGAAAGACCTGAAATGGCCGGTGGGGCAGGGCACCGTCACATCGGCCGATCTCCTGGCGCGCATAGTCTATCTCAAGGTCGCCCATCACGGCAGCCAGAACGCCACGCCGCAGAAACAGGGGTTCGATCTGCTGACCAGCGCCGACCTGTCGGCCTTCATCCCCACCAACAAGGTCGACGCCTTGAAAGTGCATTGGGGCGAGATGCCATATGACGGCATCCTGACCGCGCTCGAGACAAAGACCAAGGGCCGCGTCATCCGCGCCGATGATGCGTGGCTGGCCGACAAGAACGGAAAGCCGGCTTTTGCCGCGCCGTCCGGCTCGATCCAGGCAGTGCGCAGTGTGCCGCGTGATGCGGCTCGCGGAACGGGTGGACTGTGGGTCGAGGTGGACTTGGCCTGAGAGTTCGCCACTGAGCCGATTGCGAAAAATAGAAAACCGCTCTATGGAGCGATCGGCTGAATGAGGGCGGCCGCTCAACACATTGCACAAGGTCGCCCCATGCCCGATGCATTCTCCCGCATCATCGCCTTCCTTGCCGTAGTCATGGCCCTTTTGTTTGCCGGGCTGCATTTCCACCAAGGCCACATCATCGCCACGCTCTATTTCATGACCGGCGCTGTTCTGGTGACGGCGGTGACGCGGTTGAATGTGAGACGAGGGCTGATTTAGCTCTCGCGTGATCGAGGCTTGGCGGCTTTGGAAGATCGTCGGCAGATCGCCTTGACTTCGAGAGCCTGCCTCCCTTATATCGCGGCTCGCTTGGCCTTCGGGCGACGAGCGGGCGATTAGCTCAGCGGGAGAGCACACCCTTCACACGGGTGGGGTCGCAGGTTCAATCCCTGCATCGCCCACCATCCAACCTGCTGAAAAGGTTGGATGATCTCACGAGTTCCACCAATTTAGTTTAATGCTTGCAAGCCTAGCGCGCCGCCGCGATCAGCCGCTCGGCCAGTGGCGGTGTCAGCGTGTCGAAATGCGAGATCACCAGGGTCGGCTCGAATTCGCGCACATGGCGGTCGGTGTAGCCGAAATCGACCGCGACCACCGGAATGCCGGCGGCCTTGGCGGTGTCGATGTCGGTCTGCGAATCGCCGACCATCACCGCGCTGTCCGGATCGCCGCCGGCCAGTTTGATCGTCTCGGTGAGATGGCGCGGGTCGGGCTTGCGGAAAGCGAAAGTGTCCTGGCCGCAGATCGCGGCAAAATACTTTGACATGCTGAGTGCGCCGATCAGCGCCACGGAGTTGGCTTCATATTTGTTGGTGCAGACCGCCATCAGGTAGCCGGCGGCCTCAAAGCGGTCGAGCGCGGCAATGACGCCGGGGTAGGGGCGGGACTTGCCGGGAATGTTCAACGTGTAATGGTCGAGGAACAGTTTCAGCAGCCGGTCGTGCTCCTCTGCCACCAGGGCCTTGTTCTGCGCGGCATGCGCGCGCTCGATCATGACGCGGCCGCCATGGCCGACGAAGCGCCTGAAGCCGGCTTCATCGACGGCGGCGAGATCGCTCGCCGCCAGGCTGTGGTTGAGGCTGTCAAGCAGGTCCGGCGCCGTATCGACCAGCGTTCCGTCGAGGTCGAAGACAATGATCGGGCGGGTCATGGGCGGTCCTGCGGCAATTGCGTTGCCGCAGCCGATACAGGCTGGCCCGGGTTCAAGCAAGAAGCCTCGATCGGTCCACAGTCTTCAGGGAGGAGCCTTTGACGGGACAGGCAAAAATGCTAAAGCGCGTCGCGTTGAAACGGATCCAAGTGACGCGCTTCAGGTCAGTGTTTTGATGCATGTCGTTCTCCCAAAACCGCTGCGCACTTTTGGGCGACATGCAATAGGAGGCGCGCGAAACCGGCGAAATCGGGGCTCCCCATGGATGCAAGGCAGTTGAAGGTCGAAGCCGCGCGGGCAGCGCTCGCCCATATCGGCAGCGGCATGCGGCTCGGTATCGGCACCGGCACTACGGCGGAAGAATTCGTGCGGCTGCTGGCCGAGAAGGTCGCGACCGGCCTCAAGGTCATCGGCGTGCCGACCTCCGAGCGCACCGCGGCGCTCTGCCGCGAACTCGGCGTGCCGCTGTCGACGCTCGACGAGACACCCGAACTCGACCTCACCATCGACGGCGCCGACGAAGTCGATCCGGACCTGACCCTGATCAAGGGCGGCGGCGGCGCGCTGCTGCGCGAAAAGATCGTCGCGGCGGCATCCGATCGCATGATCGTCATTGCCGACAAGTCCAAGATGGTCGGGACCCTCGGCCGGTTCCCATTGCCGATCGAGGTCAACAAATTCGGCCTGCGCGCCACGGAGATCGCGATCGGCGCTGCCGCCGCAAAGCTCGGCCTTTCCGGCCCGGTTACATTGAGGATGACGGGAAGCCAGCCATTTGTTACAGACGGCGGCCACTTTATCCTCGATGCATCTTTTGGCCGCATTCCGGATACAAGAGCGCTATCGAATGCTCTCTTCGCCATTCCAGGCGTCGTCGAGCACGGTCTATTCATCGGGCTGGCGTCAACGGCCATCATCGCCAGCGGCGACGGTATCGAAACCGTCCATGCAGCCTGAAACCAGGGAGTTCTACCGACTATGATGTTGCATAAACGAGTTCGCCGCCTTTCGATGCTTCTGGCGGCCTCGGCCGTCCTTGCGCTGTCCTCGCCGGTGTTTGCGCAGGATGTGAGCGAATCGCACCTGAAGGCCGCGCGCGCGGCAGTCGCCGCGATCCATGCCACGGACTCGTTCGACAACATCCTGCCGCAGGCGGCCGGCGCGCTTGAGGCGCAGCTCATCCAGAAGAACCCCGATATGCAGGAGCTGATCGGCAAGACCGTGTCCGAGAAGGCGATTGGCCTTGCTTCGCGGCGCGCCGACCTCGAAAAGGAAGCCGCGATGGCCTACGCCAAGGTGTTTTCCGAAAAGGACCTCAACGACATCGCCGCTTTCTACAGCTCGGAGGCCGGCAAGAAGCTGCTGGACAGCGGCCCCGCGGTGACGCGTGATCTCGTGAAGGCCGCCGACATCTGGCAGAACGGCGTTGCCCGCGATCTCGCCCAGCAGGTCGGCGAAACGATCGCCGCCGCGGCCAAGGCCGCCGCGCCGGCAGCACCGGCTCCAGACGCTGCCGCACCGGCGGATGGTTCCGCACCGGCCGACAATTCGGCCCCGGCGGACGATTCGCAGAACTGAACCCTATTCATTCGGCCGACGGCCGCTGGACCACAAAGCCCGGGTTTGCCCGGGCTTTTCTTTTGCCGCTTTGCAGCCTACCTGTGACGCGTCTTTCTCATCCCCAGGAGCCCGCTACGATGGCCGGTTATGACTATGATCTGTTCGTCATCGGCGGCGGCTCCGGCGGCGTGAGGGCGGCCCGGGTGGCGGCGGCCCTCGGCAAGCGCGTCGCCATCGCGGAGGAGTACCGCTTCGGCGGCACCTGCGTCATCCGCGGTTGCGTGCCGAAGAAGCTCTATGTCTATGCCTCGCAATTTCCCGAGCATTTCGCCGACGCGGCCGGCTATGGCTGGACGGTGCCGGAGGCGAGCTTCGACTGGCAGACGCTGGTCGCCAACAAGGACAAGGAGATCGCGCGGCTCGAAGCGATCTACAAGAGGAATGTCGAGGGCTCAGGCGGCGAGACCTTTCACTCGCGTGCCGTGCTGGTCGATCGGCATTCCATCTATCTGGTTGCCGAAGACCGCACCGTCAGCGCCGACCAGATCCTGATCGCCACCGGCGGCCGGCCTGCGCCGCACCCGGCGCTGAGCGGCCATGAATATTGCATCTTCTCCAACGAGGCCTTCGATCTCAAGGAACTGCCGAAAGCGATCGTGATCGAAGGCGGCGGCTACATCGCCGTCGAGTTCGCCAACATCTTCCATGGCCTGGGCGTCGATACCACGCTGGTTTATCGCGGCCAGGAGATCCTCAGCCGCTTCGACATTGATCTGCGCCGCTCTCTGCACGAGACGATGGAGAAGAAGGGGATCAGGATTCTCTGCCATGCGGTTTCGGAATCTGTGCGCAAGACAGCAGAGGGCAGGCTGGACGTGCAGCTCAACACCGGCCAGACACTGACGGCCGACCAGGTGATGCTGGCGATCGGTCGCATCCCCAACACGGAAAATATGGGGCTCGAAGGCGTCGGCATAGAACTCGGTAAGACGGGCGCGATCGTGGTCGACCAATATTCGCGCACCAACATCGATAATATCTGGGCGATCGGCGACGTCACCCATCGCGTCCAGCTGACGCCGGTCGCGATCCATGAGGCGATATGCTTCATCGAGACTGCCTTCAAGGACAATCCCACGGCGCCGGATCACGACACCATTCCGACGGCGGTGTTCTCGCAGCCGGAGATCGGCACCGTCGGCCTGTCGGAAGACGACGCGATCAAGCGCTATCCGGATGTCGAGATCTATCGCGCATCCTTCCGTCCAATGCGGCACACGCTGTCGGGCCGCGACGAGAAGATGCTGATCAAACTGGTGGTCGACGGCGCCAGCAGAAAGGTGATCGGCGCCCATATCCTCGGGCCGGACGCCGGCGAGATGGCGCAGCTTCTCGGTATTCCGCTGAAGGCGGGACTGACCAAGGACGATTTCGACCGCACCATGGCCGTGCACCCGACGGCGGCCGAGGAGCTGGTGACCATGTACAAGCCGACTTACCGGGTGAAGAACGGCGAACGCGTCTAAACCGTGGACCGGGCACCGTCGCCGCAAGGCCGGCGACGGTGTCCAAGGTCAAAGCAGCGTGCCGCGCAGGATCACCAGCGCCACCGAAAAATAGATGACCAGCCCGGTGACATCGACAAGCGTGGCGACAAACGGCGCCGAGGCGCTCGCCGGGTCGAAGCCGATGCGCTTTAGGGCGAAAGGCAGCATCGATCCCGACAGCGAGCCGAAGGTGACGATGCCGACCAGCGTCGCTCCGACCGTTGCCGCGATCAGCATCCAGTGCGGGCCGTAGTCGTAAAGGCGGAAATACTGCCAGAGTGCGATGCGGCATATGCCGACGACACCGAGGATCGAGCCGAGTACCAGGCCGGTCGGCAGCTCGCGCAAGGCCACCCGCCACCAGTCGCGCAGGCCGATCTCGCGCAGCGCCAGCGCGCGGATGACCAGCGAGGTCGCCTGCGAGCCGGAATTGCCGCCGGAGCTCATGATCAGCGGGATGAACAGCGTCAGCACGATCGCCTTCTCCAGCTCGCCTTCGTAGCTCTGCATGGCGTTGGCCGTCAGCATCTCGCTGAGGAACAGCGCGCAGAGCCAGCCGGCCCGCTTCTGGATCATGGCGAGGAAGCTCATCTTCATATAGGGCTCGTCGAGCGCCTCCATGCCGCCGAAACGATGCACGTCCTCGGTCGTCTCCTCGATCATCGTGTCGATGATGTCGTCGACAGTGACGATGCCGAGGATTCTGCCGTGGTCCACCACGGGCAGGGCGAGCAGATCGTATTTGGAGATGGTCTGCGCCAGGTTCTCGCGATCAGTGAGCGGCGTAACCGTCACCGGCGTGCGATCGGGCGCCACCGACAGGATCGAATCGTCCGAATTGCCGGTGATCAGCCGGCGCAGTCCGGTGGCGCGCAGCAGGAGCTGGGTCTCCGGATCGACGATGTAGATGGCATAGATGGTTTCACGCGTGCGCTCGACCTTGCGGATGTAGTCGAGCGTGCGCCCGACGGTCCAATCCGAGGGCACGCTGACGAATTCCGTCGTCATGATCGACGCGGCGCTGCCCTCCGGATATCCCAGGATGGAAAGCAGTGTCGCGCGCAGCGGCGGGGCCAGCGCGCCGAGCAGCTCCGAGCGGGCCGGTTCATCCAGCTCGCGCAGAATGTCGGCCGCGCGGTCGACCGACATGGCGGTCAAAAGCTTGCTCGCCTTCGGACGCGGCAGGGCTTCCGCGAGCTCAGGCGCGGCTTCGAGTTCAGGCTGGTCGAAAATCTCGACCAGCCGCTCGAACGGCACGGCGCAGAGCAGCTCGATGGCCGTCTCGCGGGGTTCGTGGTTGAGGGCTTCGACCACGTCGGCGGCGTGATCGTTGGCAAGGACACGGGCGACGGCGACCGCCTCGTCGTCCAATACGGGTGCGAATTCGTTCATGGCTCACTCCTTGCCGTCCGGCAGGACGTGAGCCTTCAGGTCACGTCAGAGCGGACGGCGGTTGCGTTCGACTGTGACTGTCGCCAGGCATGGCGCGTGACCTTTCTGCTCGCCGGGTTCGAGTTTTGAATTCTGCGAGCGGGCGCAACATAGGCGCCCATTTTTGCGAGTCAATCGCGAAGAGAACTGAAAATGAATGCGGGGAGGCCGATCGCGAGACTGTGATCGAGGGCAGCCTGAGCTGAGCCGGCGCGACCGGTCAAAGGCTTGATATGACTGCTATTTCTGCTTCAGCCGGCGGAAGCGCAGCCATTTGTCCTCGACCGGCCTTTGAGGCTGGGCGAGAATGGTGGTGAGCTCGCGCGGCAGGCTGGGGGCGAGCGGCTTCTTGGTGGCGACGCCGTCGGCGATCGCGACCACGCTATGGTAGAATTCCTCGCCGGAAAGCGAGCGTGGCGGCACCGCCTCGTGCATGACGCTGATCACGGTGACGTTCGGACAATTGTCCTTGATCGCCTGGTGGAAAGCTATCTTGCCCTCGGGATCGAGCGCGCCGGTCGCCTCGTCGAGGAAGAGCAGTCCCGGCTGCTGCAGGACGATGCGCGCGACCACCAGCTTCTGCTTCTGGCCGCCGGAAAGCACCTGATCCCAGACCTTGCCTTCGCGGCTCTCGTCGCCCAGGTGTTCGATAAAGTCGCCGAGGCCGGCCTTGTGCAGCGCGGCAGCCACTTGCGCGTCGGTGTGATCGCTCTCGGAACCCGGCAGGCAAACGAGCTGCTTCAGCGACACCTGCTGCAGCTTGACCTCCTGGGCGGCATAGAAATTCGTCACACCCTCGGGGAATACGATGGTGCCACGGCCATAAGGCCACAGGCCGTTGATCGCTTTGATCAGCGAGGTCTTGCCGCAGCCGGACTCGCCTTTGAGGAAGGTCCACTCGCCACGGCGGAAGCGCAGGTTCGCGGCGCTGAGGAAAGGCGTCGCGTCCTCGCCCTGGTGCGCAAGTTCCAGCTTCTGGATGGTGAGACCGAAGACGGGGTTTTGGCTGCCATAGCTGAAGTCGGAGCGGCCGGTCTGCTGATAGAATTCCCGCGGGTGCTGGACATTCTCGATGGCGTCGGCGAGTTCGGTCACGCGCTGGCTGTTGGCTCTGAGCGTCGCGATCGCCGGCATCACATGGATGAACCACGAACACTGGCTGATCAACTGGGCGACCATCTCGGAGCCGGTGATGTAGCCTTTGTAGTCAAGGCGGTTGTGGATGAACGACACGAGGCCCGGTGCGTAGGCGACAATACGGGCGCCGATGAAATTGTAGATCAGCTCGAACGACGTGTAGCTGGTGTTGACGACATTGAGCCGCCCCCATGTTTTGTCGATATCGACATAGAGCCTGTCATGCATCGACTTTTGCACGCCCTCGCCATGCGACGCGGCGACGTGGAAGCTGCGGCGCAGGAATGTCGTCAGTTCGCTGCGGTAGCTGCCCTCGGCCTGCTGCATGCGGACATTGAGTCGCTCAAGCAGGCGCCCGAGCTTGACCGCGATCCAGGTGTTCAGCGGCACATAGAAGGCGACGGCAAGGAAAGCCAGCACCGCGGTGCCGTAGCTGCCAAGGAATTCCAGGCCCTTGACCTCGACCGAGGACCCAATCAGGTTTTCGCCGATGAAATAGAGCGAAGTCGCCACGCCAAGCACGCCCATGGCGAGCCCGATGGCACCGCCGGTCATGTCCTTGATCGATTCCTGGATGCGCTGGTCGATGTTGTCCGGAGCGACAATGCCGCCTACGGGCGAACCATGCTGGGCATGGAAATGGGTGTGGTTGTCGTCGAGCAGGGCTTGGTTAAACTGGCCGTTCAGCCAGCCTCGCCACTTGCGGTGCAGAGTCGTTGAAACGAGATTGCGCACGCCGGTGAAGCCGGCATCCTTCAGCGCCACCAGCAGCACCAATATGCCGGCATTGGTCAGGATGGTCTGCAGCGGGTGAGGGTTTGCGGCATCATGGAGGAAGGCGATCGAATTGCCCAACTCACCCAACGCCATTGCAAACCAGACGCCAGCCTTGCTGGATAACGCCGTCAGCAGCGCGATGACGATGGTAAGCGTCCAGGCTTCCTTCCACCGGTCGGACAACCAGTAGGCTCGCATCAGCCCCCAGAATGTACGCATCGACGATACCGGTGTCAGGAACGAGGTCTTTGCCTCGTTGGATGTTTGCTCCGGTACTGTACGTCGCGGTCTACCGACCCCAATCACGATCCCGCCCAAACCTTTTTTAGTTTTGTTACATAGAGTAACACCAATTGATCATTTTCCATTAATTTTCTACCGGTGAATGTGAACAGGGTTACCTGCCGTGGCGCGAGAGCAACAGAAGGCCTATGCGGAGGGGCCGCCGATCGCGCGGATTTCGCCTTTTATTCCAGACCGTTAAACGTGATTGCGCCAGCCGGCGGAAAGCTTCCCTTAGGGAAGCGGAAAACACGGGTTTGTGACCGGAAAAGGCGTGTCGGTCAGCGGAAATGGCTACTGCGCGGTGGCCGGAATGCCCGAAAATCTACCGTCCGTGAGCGCTTCAGGCTTCCCCGATTCGTCTTTTCCGGAGGCGCTGAAATGGCCGTAAGTCGTCTTGCTGTCGGCGTCGTACTTGTCGATGACGATCTCGCCGTTGCTGAAGCGGACATGGCCGACCGTGGCGCCGGCTTCGAGAATGTTGAAGTTGGCGCTGTTCGCGGGGGAGCCGGCCTTGAGCGAATAGCTGCCGGCAAGGTCGTTCGGATCCTTCAACTCCAGCATCGAATTGAAAGTCCCGGTCGGCGAGCCCTGCTCGGTCCCTGACAGGTTCAAGACCGGCTTGCCGGCCATTTGCATCGTCTGGGCCAAGGTGAAAGACGCCGTCCAGGGGTTGCCGTCGAAGGTCGCCGACATGACGGCTTCCTCGGCGGACACGCGTTGCAATGACAATGGGAGCGCCAGGGCGAAAGGCAAAGACAGCAGCAGCAATACGCGACGCCTGACTGCCATATGCCCTTGCCCTCAAATCAGCCTTGCCAACTCTAGAGCGTTTCATCGTTTCACGGAAACGGCGAACCGCTCTATCTCTTTGTCCTGACGCAATTCCGGACGGAAGGCTACGGCGAAGCCGCCGAGCCTGACCGCTCACACTTTTCCTGGAATTGCTCTAGATCAGCGCTGCGTCGAAGGCGATTCACCAGATCGTGTTTCACCAGCGTGGGCAGACCGGATTGGCAGCGCTGCGGCCGAGGGTGGAATTCGCCGGGCGACCAAGGCGATCGCGAAGTAACTCCGGCTCAGCCTGTGGTTTCCAGCTCGCCGCGCGCCTTGGCCTGGGCGACCTGGCGTATGGCGTCGGCAAGCGTGTCGGCATCCTGCGCGCCCATGACGGCATATTTGCCCTCAAGCAGGAAGCAGGGCACACCGGTGATGCCCATGCGCGAGGCGGTGGCGATCTCGTTGCGGACGGCGTCGACATCGGCGTCGGTCGGCAGCAGCGTCTCGACCACCGATGCATCCATGCGGGCTTCGCCGGCGGCTTTCGCCAGCACGGCATGGTCACCGAGATTGGCGCCTTCCTCGAAATTCAACTGGAACAGGCGGCGGACCAGCCGGTTCTGCACGTCTTCACCCGCGGCGCCGGCCCAGCGGATGAGGCGATGGGCGTCCAGCGTGTTGGCGGCGACCTTGATGGCGCCGAACGCAAAATGGATTCCCTCGGCTTCGCCGAGCGGTTCGATGCGCGCGTGGATCTGTTGGATGCGTTCCTCGCTGCCGAACTTGCCGAGCATGTATTGGCGGCGATCCATGCCGCCCGGCGGGATGGTCGGATCGAGCTGGAATGGCCGCCAGCGGACCTGGACTTCGACGTCGGCTGCGGCGATGGCCTTGTCCAGCCGCTTCTGGCCGATGAAGCACCAGGGGCAGACGACGTCGGACACCACATCGACGGTGATGGAGTTCTCGGCGCTCATGCTCGTCTCCTGTCTGGTTCCGATCGGGTTGGGATTGCGTCAGTTGGGCTTTCGCCACCAGGCCGGCAGCTGATAGCCGAATATGGGGGTCTTTTGCGGATGTTCCAGATAACCCCAATAAGCGAGCCACTGCTGGGTGTTGTATTGCATCGGCACGATGTAGTTGCCTGAGATCAGCAACCGGTCGAGAACACGGACGGCAGCGACGTAGTCGTCCTTGGCGCGTGCATTCAGCATCGCGTCGATCGCGGCGTCGATCGCCGGATCCGCAACGCCGGCGAGATTGAACGATCCTTCCGTTTTCGCGGCGACCGATCCCCAGCGTCCGAGCTGCTCGCTGCCGGGCGACAACGAGTTGCTGAAGCCGCTTGCGCCGATCAGGACCTCGAAGTCGAAACGCTGCTTGCGCGACTGGATCTGGTCGCCGTCGAGAGTACGGATGCCGACGTCGATGCCGATCTTTTCCAGCGTGCGCTGGTAGACGGCTGCCAGCCGCTCTTCATCCTGGGATGAGGTCATGATCTCGAAACCGAAAGGGTTTCCCTGCGGGTCGAGCATCCTGCCGTCCTGCACGTGGAAGCCTGCACCTTTCAGCAGTTCGAAGGCAGCTTTGAGCACCTTGCGATCCTGGCCCGAGCCATCCGTCACCGGTGGGCGCCAGGTGCCGTCCATCACGTCAGGCGGCACGCGGCCGGGGTAGGGGGCCAGCAGCGCCTTTTCGCGATCGTCAGCCGGATGGCCGAGCGCGGACAACTGGGAATTCTGCCAATAGCTGATTGTCCGGTTGAACTTGCCGGCGAACAGGTTCTTGTTGGCCCACTCGAAGTCGTAGAGCATGCCAAGCGCACGCCGCACGGTTGGATTGGAAAACTTCGGCAGCCTGGTGTTGAACAGGAAGCCCGTCATCACGGGCGGAATGCCGGTGTCGAAATATTCCTGCTTGACGTCCCCCTTGCGAAAGGCCGGAAAGTCGACGTCGCGCTCTCGCTTGACCGGATCGGACTCATCGTCGAGGGCACAGATGCCCTTCTTGAACGCTTCCGTCTTGGCGTTGGCGTTGAGAAAATACTCGATGGTGATCTGGTCGAAATTGTCGAAGCCACGCTTCGACGGGACGTCCTTGCCCCAATAGTCCGGGTTGCGCTTGAAGACGATGCGCTGCCCCGGCAGCACCTTGTCGACGGTGTAGGGGCCGCTGCCGATGAGCGGCTTCAGCGTGGTCTTGTCGAAAGTGTTCTTGTCGAAGGCGTGCTTGGGGACGATCGGCGTCAGCGCCACGATCAGCGGAAATTCACGATTGGCCTTGTCGTTGAAGGTGAATTTCACGCTGTGCTCGCCGGTCTTCTCCAGTTTGGCGATCATGCTCATGCGATCACTGTAGGGCGGGCGGCCCCTGTCCTTGAAAACGTCATAGGTGAACAGCACGTCCTCCGGTGTCACCGGCTGGCCGTCCGACCATTTGGCTTTGGGATTGAGATGGAACTCGATGCTCTTGCGTTCCGGATCCATGTCGGCGCTGTCGGCAAGCAGTCCGTAAAGGCTGAAGGGCTCGTTATAATTGCGCTGCATCAGCGGCTCGAAGACCAGATTGCCGTAAACAGTATCGATCATGCCGCGCGCCGTGGTGCGCAGGCTTTTCAGGATGAACGGGTTGAGGTTGTCGAAGGAGCCGACGACGCAATAGGTGACGTTTCCGCCTTTCGGCGCGTCCGGATTGACGTAGTCGAAATGCCGGTAATCGGGCGGCAGCGCCGGCTCGCCTTGCATGGCTATGCCGTGCTTCGGCTCCGACTGTGCCGGAAGGAGCGTAAAGGCCAGAAACGAGGTCGCGGCGATCAGCCGAACGAGAATGCGGTCCATGACCGTCTCCTTGCCGGGCGGTTTTGTGATTCGCCATGCACCCTAGAGCATTTCGTTACCCGATTGAATCGGTGCGCCGATGGGAATCGGGTTCTGCCGCTCCATCGCCAATCGATGCTCGCCCGTGAGACACGAAACCACGAGAAATCGCGGAAACCGGGCTGGATTCGACGCCGCTGGCAGTGTAACACGCGCTCCGAAGTCATCCTGTTGCCTCATTTGGGCAACAGGTAGCTGTACCACGGCACGAAGAAGCCGGTCCCCGGGATCATTTGAGAGGAAAGTGCACCATATGACGATCAACGCGTACCGCCTTTCGGTGCTGGCTGCAGGCGTGGTCGGCGTTCTGGGCGCCGGGCTTTTCACCGCCTCGGCTCAACAGCAGCCGCAGATCCCGCAGGGCTGGTTCAAGGCCTGCACCAAGCAGGAAGACGTCGACATCTGCAATGTGCAGAACATCGTCACCGCGGGCAACGGCCAGCTCGTCACCGGTGTCAGCCTGATCGAACTCAAGGGCAAGGTGAACCGCAAGGTCTTCCAGGTCACGGTCCCGACCGGCCGCCTCGTCCCTCCGGGCATCGCCCTGCAGATCGATACCGGCAAGGCGCAGAAGCTCGACTATGTGATCTGCTTCCCCGACCGTTGCGTGGCGGAAGTGCCGCTGAGCGACCAGCTCGTCGCCTCCTTCAAGAAGGGCCAGCAGATCACGCTCACGTCGATCAACTTCCAGAACCAGCCGAACCCGATCAAGGTCGCGCTGACCGGCTTCAGCGGCGCCTATGACGGTCCGCCGCTCCAGCAGTCGGACATCGAGGACCGGCAGAAGAAGCTGCAGGACTTCGTTGCCAAGAACAACCAGGACTTCGCCAAGAAGCTCAAGGATGAGCAGGACAAGGCCAAGACCGCGAACTGATTGACGAGCGTTTCTCGGAAAAAAGCGGGGCAATTTGTCCCGCTTTTTTGTTTTCGCCGCTGCATGGCGAAGTTGCCGAGCCTGTGCGCTTCAATGCTTCGAGTGGCGTTTCGGCTCGTAGCGGCCGTCCGGCAGCTTGTCGAACATCTCGCCGATCTGCGGATGCCGCACCGGCTCGCCTGAGCGGTCCTCGAGCAGGTTCTGCTCGGACACATAGGCGACGTATTCGGTGTCCGAATTCTCCGCCAGAAGATGATAGAAAGGCTGATCCCTGCGTGGACGAACGTCGGCGGGAATAGCTTCGTACCATTCCTCGGTGTTGGCGAATTCGGGATCGACGTCGAAGATCACGCCACGGAACGGAAAGAGCCGATGGCGAACCACTTGCCCAATCGAGAATTTGGCCGTTTTCATCGCACTCACCATCGGGCTCCTTGCTCGACGCAAAACGCCCATAACATCTTGAAATTACGCGCTGCGCTGCCAAAAATCGACCCCAACTTTCGGCTGTGGCCTATTTGGCGCAAACGCTGCGTCAATTCAATGCCGCAGCCCTATGCTGCTAAAGCGCGTCGCGCTGAAACGGATTCAGGCGACGCGCTTTAAGTCTTTGTTTTGATGCATGTCGTTGTCCCAGAACCGCTGCACACTTCTGGGCGCATTAGCTACGGGTGGCTGGGCGCAAGGTTTCGTCGCCGGTGTCGAAAGTCGTGGCGTGTGAGCCTCGCTAAGTGGTTTAGCGTTGCGCAATTCCGGACGGAAGACCGCTGCGCACTTTCCTGAAACGTTCTAACGTCCGGGCTGTTTGCGCAGGCCGCCGGCAATCGCGCGAAAACCGCTGCCGGGCCGCAGTCCCTCACGCATGAAGAAGGCGCGCAGTGGCGCGAAACCGCCCAGCGCGTTGAGGCCGGCGCTACGCGCCAGCTGGGCCGGCAGCATGTCGGACAGCAGCGACATGTTGAGCAGGTTCACCGCTCCGCTGCGTGCCCATATGTCGGGCCGGCGCCTGATGTCATAGGCGGCGAGAACCCTGCGCGACCCAGGATCGTCGCGGTTTTCACCGGCGATTCCAATCAGATCGTCGATGTCCCTGATGCCAAGGTTGAGGCCTTGGGCGCCGATTGGCGGAAACACATGCGCCGCCTCGCCGACAAGCGCGACGCGATTTTGCGCGAAGCGGCCGGGCGAGGCCGACGACAAAGGATAGACTTGGCGGCCCGGCTCGACCGAGACCCGGCCAAGCATCGATTGCATCTGCTCCTCGATACGCGCCGACAGAGTTGCGTCGTCGAGTGACGCAAGCTCTTTTGCCGTCTCAGGTTTGACCACCCAGACAAGGCTCGAGCGCCTGCCGGGCAGCGGCACCTGCGTGAACGGTCCTGTTTCGGTGTGGAACTCGGTCGAAACGAAACCGTGCTCGCTGCGGTGGCCGAAATTGAGGACAAGCGCCGATTGCAGATAGGGCCGAGCGGAGGCGCGAATGCCGGCGGCCTCCCGTGCCGGAGACAGGCGCCCGTCGGCGGCGACTGCCAGGCACGCCGAGACTTCGCTGCCATCGGTCAGCCGGGCATGGGCCCGATCGGCGTCAAGGCGCCATGACTCGACGATCGATTTCAGCCATTGAATGCCGCCATGGGATGAAACGGCCTGGGCGAGGATAGGGATAAGAACCTTATTCGGCAGATTGACCCCGAACTGTTCCTCGCCGATCTCGCTGGCACGAAAGGTCACGGTTGGACTGCGGATCAGCCGCCGGGTAGCATCGACGATGCGCATCACCTTGAGCGCCGCGGCCTGTGGTGTCAGTTCGCCAAGAACGCCCAGCCGGTCGAGAACTTTCAGCGCCGGATTCATGAGAGCCGTGGTGCGGCCGTCGGCGCCGTTGGCTTCCGGGCCGACCAGCGTCACGTCAAAGCCCGCCTCGGCGAAGCCGAGCGCAGCGATCAGGCCGGCGGGACCACTGCCGGCAACCAGAATGCGGGCTTTGTCGTTGTGTTCCACACCAGGCTTCCACAATGAGAGGCGACCCGTCGGGCCTTTATCCGAATATAGGTCAGATCAGCCGGCTTGATCAACGCGGCGATTCAGCCCATTCGATTGCCATGAGCGGCCAGGAGCACGATTTCAGCCATCTCGACCGCGCCGGCCGCGCAACGGCGGGCGTGGCGCGCAGCCCGCGTCTCGCCGTCATGCTCACGATCGGTATTGGCGTCGCCCTTGCGTGGTTCCTTCTCGGCGCGATGGCGATCCGCGGGGCTGAAAGCCGCCTTGTCGGGGCGCCCGGCGACGTGCTGCTCAAAAATCTGCCGAGCCCACCGTTGCCAGATTTTCTGGACCGGTTCTTCGCTCTCTGCCTTGCGCCGGCGCCGCTTTCCGACCCGGCCGGCCTGCAGGCGCCGGCGCTTGTGGTGATGTGGTTTCTGATGGCCGTGGCAACGATGCTGCCTTCGGCGGCGCCGTTGATCCGCACCTATTGCGAAATCGCCGACACGGCGAAGATCAAAGGCGAGCCTGCCGTTCACCCGCTGGTGCTTGTCGGCGGATACCTCACCACATGGCTTGGCGCATCGGCGGCTTTCACCGTGTTGACGCTTGCGATCTACGCCTTTGCCAATTCCGGGCAGATGCTCGATCCGGCCGTTGGCCTTGCCGGCGCCGCCGCGCTGCTCGTCGCCGGGCTCTATCAATTCAGCGGCCTGAAACAGGCATGCCTGGAAAAATGCCGCAACCCGTTCTCGATCCTGTTCGCCAACTGGAGCGCGAAGCCGGGCCGCATCTTCCGTTTGGGGCTGGAGCAGGGCGCCTGGTGTCTCGGTTGCTGCTGGGCGCTGATGCTGGTGATGTTTGCCGTCGGCGCGATGAACGTCTTCTGGATGGCTCTGATCGGCCTGTTCACCCTGATCGAAAAACAGACCACCGGCAGGGTGGCCAGCCGGATTGCCGGTGCGATACTGCTTGTGTGGGCGGCTGCCCTGCTATTAGTTTCGGCGTGAGGGGAGAATTCGATGACCGACCAAAGCTGGGCAATGAAAGGGGAGCTGGTACTCTCCTGCAATTGCACGGTTTTTTGTCCTTGCGTGCTGTCGCTCGGCAGCCATCCGCCGACGGAGGGCTACTGCCAGACCTGGGCGGGCTTCCGTATCGATGCCGGCCATTTCGGCGAGGTCGACCTTTCAGGCCTCAATCTCGGCCTGATCATGGAAATCCCGGGCTATATGAGCCGCGGCAACTGGACGGCCGGCCTGTTCATCGACAAGCGCGCCTCGGTCTATGCGACGAAGGCGCTGACCAAAATCTTCACCGGCAAGGCCGGCGGCACCACCTCGCTGCTGTCGATCCTCGTCGGGAAATTCCTCGGCGTCGAGCAGGTGCCGATCACCTATGAGACGCGCGACAAGACGCGCGTCTTCCAGATACCGCGGATTATCGACGGCGCGGTCACGCCAATCCCTGGCAAGGATCGGGAAAAGGATACGGTGATCACCAATTCCGAATATTGGATCGCGCCGGAAATCATCGTGGCGAAGTCCGACAAGAGCAAGATGCGCGCCTTCGGCCGCAACTGGAATTTCGCCGGCCGCTCGGCCGAAATCTGCAAGCTGGACTGGCGCGGACCGTGAGCAAGAACACAACGCCCGGGAAGACGGCCAGGAAAGCGGCCAAGAAAATCGCGGAGCGGATTCCGCGACCGAAGAAGAAAGTGACATGGCCGCAGGCGCGCGCGTTCTCGGTGCATCTGCTGACTGCGTCCGGTTCGTTCCTCGCCTTCCTGTCGCTGGTGGCGGCGAGCGAAGAACGCTGGACGGCGATGTTCTGGTGGCTCGGGCTGGCGCTCTTCGTCGACGGCATCGACGGGCCGATCGCGAGAAAGCTCGAGGTCAAGGAGATCCTGCCGACATGGTCGGGCGAGCTTCTCGACAACATCATCGACTACGTCACTTACGTCCTTATCCCGGCCTTCGCGCTCTATCAGCGCGGCTTCATGGGCGAGAGGCTGTCGTTCCTGTCGGCTGCCATCATCGTGGTGTCGAGCGCGATCTATTATGCAGATACCGGCATGAAGACGAAGGAGAACTTCTTCAAGGGATTCCCGGTCGTCTGGAACATGGTGGTGTTCACGCTCTTTGTCATCGAGCCGGGGCAATGGGTGTCTTTCGCCGTGGTGGTTGTTGCCGGCATTTTGACCTTCCTGCCGATCAATTTCATTCATCCGGTGCGCGTCGTGAGGTTGAGGCCGCTCAATCTCGGCATGACGCTCTTGTGGTGCGCCTTCGGCGCGCTGGCGCTGGCGCAGGCGGCGCTTGCCGCCTTCTATGACAAGATCGGCGTGCTCGGCGAGCAGGTCAGCGACTTCACCAAGATCGGCATCACGATCACCGGCCTCTATCTCGCCAGCATCGGGGGCGTCATGCAGATGTTTCCCAATCTGGGCGCCAAGAAGTCCTGACCCTGGATCAGGATAATTTTTGATTGCATCGTCATCCTGACCTAGCTGTCTACCGGAGCCATGATCTTTTCCGAAAATCGGTTCTGCCTTTTTTCGGGATCATGCCCCGGATCCTGTCCGTACCCTTCAGAGAGTTGAGCGATGTCCAAGGCAATCCGCATTCACGCCCATGGCGGCCCTGAGGTCCTGACTTATGAGGACGCCGATCCCGGCCGGCCTGGCGAAGGCCAGATCCTGGTCCGGCACACCGCGATCGGCCTCAACTTCATCGACGTCTACCACCGTTCGGGGCTTTATCCGCCACCCGGCGGTTTTCCGCTGATCCCGGGCGGCGAGGCGGCGGGCGTCGTCCTTGCGCTCGGCACCGGCGTCGACTGGCTGAAGCCCGGCGACCGCATCGCCTATGCCGTCAATGTCGGCGCCTATTGCGAGCAACGGGTGATCGCTGCCGACCGTGTGGTCAAAGTGCCGGACGGCATCAGCGACGAGCAGGCGGCGGCGATGATGCTGAAGGGAATGACGGCCGAATATCTCTTGCGCCGCACCTTTCCCGTGAAGGCCGGCGACACGATCCTTTACCACGCCGCCGCCGGCGGCGTCGGGCTGATCCTCGGCCAATGGGCAAAGCATCTCGGCGCGACCGTGATCGGCACCGCGAGTTCCGCCGACAAGGTCGAGCTCGCCAGGGCGCATGGCTTCGATCACGTCATCAACTACAAGGAGCAGGATTTCGTCGCGGGCGTTGCGGCGCTTACCGGCGGGAAAAAATGCGATGTCGTCTACGATTCCGTCGGCGCCGACACTTTCCCGGCATCGCTCGACTGCCTGCGGCCGCTCGGCATGTTCGTCAGCTTCGGTCAGTCGTCAGGGCCGATCCCGCCTTTCTCGATGTCGCTGCTGGCACAGAAGGGCTCGCTCTACACGACCCGGCCGACGCTCTTCGTCTACAACGCAAGGCGCGAGGATCTGGTGAAGTCGGCTGAAGCTCTTTTCGACGTGGTTAAGAGCGGCGCCGTCGAGATCAAGATCAACCAGCGCTATGGGCTGAAGGGCGCGGGCAAGGCGCAAGCGGATCTCGAAGCCCGCAAGACGACGGGAACGACCATCCTCATTCCGTAGAGTGTGGTGTCGCCCGAAAACCGCTTCACGGTTTTCGGGTGTCATGCCCTAGCCGGCTGCCTTGTTTTTCAGCGACTTGCCGTACCCGGAGGCACGGCTTGCCTGAAAACCGCCCCGGATTTGCCAGCATTCTCAACAGGCTTATCTTAACCCTTGAGTTTCCGCTGAAATTCTTGAAGCTCTTTCAAGTTGGGTGCTGCTTTCCGACGGGAGCCGGCCGCGCATACCATGCTTTCGGGAACACAGAACATGTCCGGGCAACTGGATGGGAGGCACCGTGAGTGCAAATCATGACAGGGCGAACCTGCTCGAGGTTCGTGGCCTTACCAAGATTTTTGGCACGCTGACGGCGTGCGATCACATCGATCTCAATATCGCAAAGGGCGAAATCCACGCGCTGCTGGGCGAGAACGGCGCCGGCAAATCGACGCTGGTCAAGATGCTGTTCGGATCGCTCGAGCCGAACTCGGGCGAGATCTTCTGGGACGGCAAACCGGTCACGATCACCAGCCCGGGCGTCGCCAAGAAGCTTGGCATCGGGATGGTGTTCCAGCATTTCTCGCTGTTCGAGGCGCTGACGGCGGCAGAGAACATCGCGCTTTCGCTGAATGACGGTTCGCCGATCAGCACGATTGCCGCGAAGGCGAGGGCGCTTTCCTTCAGCTACGGCCTGCCGCTCGATCCGGATTCGCTGGTCGGCGACCTCTCCGTCGGCGAACGCCAGCGCATCGAGATCATCCGCTGCCTGTTGCAGACCCCGCAACTGATCATCCTCGACGAGCCGACTTCGGTGCTGACGCCGCAGGAAGCCGACAAGCTGTTCGAAACGCTGGAAAGGCTGCGCGCGGAAGGCAAATCGATCCTCTACATTTCGCACCGGCTGGAAGAGGTCAAACGCATCTGCGACCGCGCCACGGTGCTGCGCCACGGCAAGGTTGTCGGCCATTGCAATCCGCGCCAGGAGACGGCGTCTTCGCTGGCCCGCATGATGGTCGGCAGCGAGGTGAAGGCGGTGGTGCGCGCGCCGGCGGAAGGCATCGAGACCGCACCGGCACTGCTGGAGATCCGCGGCCTTACCCGCAAGCCGGCAACGCCCTTCGCCATCCCGCTCAAGAACATCAACCTCACCGTGCGCGCCGGCGAGGTGATCGGCATCGCCGGCGTCGCCGGCAACGGCCAGGGCGAATTTTTCGAATCCGTCTCCGGCGAAGTGCTGCAGCAGGATGCCGGTTCCGTTCGCATTCGCGGCAAGGACGCCGGAGGCCTGTCGATCACCGGCCGCCGCCTGATGGGAGCTGCCTTCGTGCCGGAAGAGCGCCTCGGCCATGGCGCTGCGCCGCGCATGAAGCTTTCGGAGAACCTGCTGCTTTCCCGCCACGCCACCGACGGCAAAGCATTCGTCGGCTCGGGCGGCATGGTCAAGAACGGCGCCGTCTACAGCGCCGCCCAGCGCATCATCACAGCCATGGATGTGCGCAAGAGCGCGCCGGATCCGGAGGCGGCCGCGCTATCGGGCGGCAATCTGCAGAAATTCATCGTCGGCCGCGAGCTCGACCGCAAGCCGAGCGTCATGATCGTCAACCAGCCGACCTGGGGCGTCGACGCCGGTGCGGCCGCACACATCCGCCAGGCGCTGATCGAGCTTGCCCGCAGCGGCTCCGCGGTCCTTGTCATCAGCCAGGACCTCGACGAATTGTTCGAACTGTCGGATGCGATCGCCGTCATGCACAACGGAGAACTGTCGACGCCGCTGCCGATCGCCGAGGCGACTTTCGAGAAGGTCGGCCTGTTGATGGGCGGCGCCGAGCCCGGCCACGCCGAACACAGCCTGGAGGTGGCATGATGCGCATCGAACTGGTCAAACGTCCGCAGCGCTCGGCGCTGTTTTCGGTGCTGTCGCCCTTTATCGCCTTCGCGCTGACTATCATTGCCGGCGCCATCATGTTCGCCTTGCTCGGCGTCAATCCGCTCAATGCCTTCGAGATCTATTTCGTCGAGCCGATCAGCCAGGTCTGGCAGCTGCACGAACTGGCGATCAAGGCGGCGCCGCTGATCCTGATCGCGGTCGGCCTTTCGGTCTGCTACAGGGCCAACATCTGGAACATCGGCGCCGAAGGCCAGTTCATTTTCGGCGCTATCTTCGGCTCGATCATCCCGGTGCTGTTTCCCGGATTCGAAGGCCCGCTGGTGCTGCCGCTGATGCTCCTGTTCGGCATGGTCGGCGGGGCTCTCTATGCGTCCATCCCGGCGCTGCTCAAGACGCGCTTCGGCACCAATGAGATCCTGACCAGCCTGATGCTGGTCTATGTCGCGCAGCTCTTCCTCGACTGGACGGTGCGCGGCCCGTGGCGCGACCCGCAAAGCCACGGCTTCCCGCAGACCATCCAGTTCGGCGATTCGGCCGTGCTGCCGGAACTGATGCCCGACGCCGGCCGCGCCAACTGGGGTTTCGTCTTCGCCCTGGTTGCCGCCGTGCTGGCCTGGCTGATGATGGGCCGCATGCTGAAAGGGTTCGAGGTGCGTGTGATGGGTTCGAGCCCGAGGGCGGGGCGCTTTGCCGGCTTCGGCTTCAACCGGATGGTGTTCTTCGCCTTCCTTCTGTCCGGGGCGCTGGCTGGCCTGGCGGGCATCTCGGAAGTCTCCGGCGCCATCGGCCAGCTGCAGCCGGTGATTTCGCCCGGCTATGGCTTCACCGCCATCATCGTCGCCTTCCTCGGCAGGCTCAATCCGCTGGGGATCGTGGCCGCGGGGCTGGTGCTGGCGCTGACCTATCTCGGCGGCGAGGCGGTGCAGAGCGCGCTTGGCATCTCCGACAAGGTGGCGCGCGTCTTCCAGGGCATGCTTTTGTTCTTCGTGCTCGGCTGCGACACGCTCATCCATTACCGCATCCGCCTAATCGGCATGGCGCTGACGAAGCCGAACGACGCGGCGAAACTCGAAGCAGCGCCCAAGCTCGAGGAGGCCCGCTGATGGACATCACCGTCAACATCCTTTTGACCATCGCGACCGCCGCGACGCCGCTTCTGATCGCGGCGATCGGCGAACTGGTGGTCGAGCGCTCCGGCGTGCTCAATCTGGGCGTCGAGGGCATGATGATCATGGGCGCCGTCGGCGGCTTCGGCGCCGGCTACCTTACGGGATCGCCCTGGATCGGCCTGCTTGCCGCTGTGATCGTTGGCGCGCTGTTCTCGCTGCTGTTCGCCGTCATGACGCTGTCGCTCGCGACCAACCAGGTGGCGACCGGCCTGTCGCTGACGCTGCTTGGGCTTGGTCTGTCCGGGATGATGGGAACGAGCTTCGTCGGCCAACCCGGCGAGAGACTGCCGAATCTCTACATTCCGGTCCTCACGGACATTCCTGTGATCGGCAGGCTGATCTTCGGCCAGGATCCGGTGTTCTACATCTCGATCGCGCTGACCGCGGCCGTGATGTGGTTCCTGTTCAAGACGCGCACTGGCCTGACGCTGCGTTCGATCGGCGACAGCCACAGCTCCGCGCATGCGCTCGGCATCAAGGTCATTCGCTACCGCTATCTCTCCGTGATCTTCGGCGGCGCCTGCGCCGGCCTTGCCGGCGGGCACCTGTCGCTGGTCTACACGCCGCAATGGGTGGAGAATATGAGCGCGGGCCGCGGCTGGATCGCGCTTGCGCTGGTGGTGTTCGCTTCGTGGCGCCCGTGGCGGGTGCTGGCCGGCGCCTACATCTTCGGCGCGGTGTGGATCGGCCAGCTTCATGCACAGGCTTTTGGCATTCCCGTGCCTTCGCAGTTTCTTTCTTCGCTGCCCTATCTGGCAACCATCGTGGTTCTCGTTCTAATCTCGCGCAACAAGCGGCTAACGATGATGAACACGCCGGCTTCGTTGGGGCAGCCATTCGTTCCGGATCGTTGACGACAACAAAAAGACGGGAAGCTCCAAGGCTTAACTCAGAGAGGTAACACAATGAAAAAATTGCTTATTGCGTTGATGACCACGGCCGCGGCCCTGTCGCTGGCGGCAAACGCCGAGGCCGCCGACAAGCTGAAGGCCTGCTGGGTCTATACCGGTCCGATCGGCGACTTCGGCTATTCCTACCAGCACGACCAGGGCCGCCTCGAGGTGGAAAAGGCGCTCGGCGACAAGGTCGAGACCGCTTATCTCGAGAACGTCTCGGAAGGCCCCGACGCCGACCGCGCCTTCGAGCGCCTGGCGCGCGAGAAGTGCAAGATCATCTTCGGCACCTCGTTCGGCTTCATGGATGCCGAAGTGAAGGTCGCCAAGAAGTTTCCCAAGGTGATGTTCGAGCATGCCACCGGCTACAAGACCGGCGACAATCTCGGCATCTACAACGCCCGTTTCTATGAAGGCCGCTATGTGCTCGGCCAGATCGCGGCCAAGGAATCGAAGAAGGGCCTTGCCGGCTACATCGTCTCCTTCCCGATCCCGGAAGTGGTGATGGGCATCAACTCCTTCATCCTCGGCGCGCAGTCGGTCAATCCCGACTTCAAGGTGAAGATCGTATGGGTGAACTCCTGGTTCGATCCGGGCAAGGAAGCCGACGCCGCCAAGGCGCTGTTCGACCAGGGCGCCGACATCATCGTCCAGCACACGGACTCGACCGCCGCGCTGCAGGTCGCCGAGGAGCGCAAGCTGCATGGCTTCGGCCAGTCGTCCGACATGATCAAGTTCGCGCCGAACGCGCAGCTGACCTCGCTGACCGACGAGTGGGGTCCGTATTACATCAGCCGCGTCCAGGCCGCTCTCGACGGCACCTGGAAGCCGGACAATGTCTGGCTCGGCATCAAGGACGGCGCCGTCAAGCTCGCGCCGTTCACCAACATGCCCGACGACGTGAAGGCGATGGCCGAAGCCACCGAGAAGAAGATCGCCAGCGGCTGGAACCCCTTCACCGGTCCCGTGTCCAAGCAGGATGGCTCGCCGTGGCTGAAGGACGGCGAGGTCGCGGACGACGGCACGCTGCTCGGCATGAATTTTTACGTCAAGGGCATCGACGACAAGCTGCCGCAGTAAGCGACAGGTCGCGAAACGAAAACGCAAAAAGGGCGCCGCGCGGCGCCCTTTTTATTCGCGGTGCTTTTCTTCGCGAGAACGCTCAGACGGCCGATCCGTAGAGGTCGTAAGCGTCGGCGCGGTCGATCTTGACCGTCACGATCTCGCCGGCGCGCAGCGGCCGCCGCGACTGGATGTGCACCGAGCCGTCGATCTCCGGCGCGTCATATTTGGTGCGGCCCTTGGCCGATATGCCATGTGCCTCGTCGATCAGCACCGGCAGGCGCTTGCCGACTTTTTTGGCCAACTGCGCAGCAGAAATCTTCTGTTGGCGCTGCATGAAACGGTGCCAGCGCGCTTCCTTGACCTCCTGCGGCACCTGCTCAAGGCCGAGATCGTTGGAACGCGCGCCCTTGACCGGCTCGTATTTGAAGCAGCCGGCGCGGTCGATTTTCGCCTCGTCCAACCAGTCGAGCAGCATCTGGAAATCGTCTTCCGTCTCGCCGGGGAAGCCGACGATGAAGGTCGAGCGGATCGCGAGATCGGGGCAGACTTCGCGCCAGCCGCGGATGCGCTCCAGCGTCTTTTCGCCATGGGCGGGACGGCGCATGTTCTTCAGCACCTGCGGCGAGGCATGCTGGAACGGGATGTCGAGATAGGGAAGGATCCTGCCCTCCGCCATCAGCGGAATGACGTCGGCGACATGCGGGTAGGGATACACGTAGTGCATGCGTATCCAGATGCCTAGCTTGCCGAGCTCCTCGGCGAGGTCGAGGAATTTCGCCCGCACCTCGCGATCGCCGAACATCGACGTCTGGTACTTGATGTCGATGCCGTAGGCGCTGGTGTCCTGCGAGATAACAAGGATTTCCTTGACCCCTGCCTTGGCGAGCTTTTCGGCTTCGCGCAGCACATCCGCCGCCGGCCGCGAGACGAGATCGCCACGCAGCGCCGGGATGATGCAGAAGGTGCAGCGGTTGTTGCAGCCCTCGGAAATCTTCAGATAGGCGTAGTGGCGCGGGGTCAGCTTCACGCCTTGCGGCGGCAGCAGGTCGACATAGGGATCATGGCTCGGCGGAGCCGCCTCATGCACCGCCGCCATCACGCTCTCATAAGCCTGCGGGCCGGTGATCGCCAGCACATTGGGGTGCTTTTCGCGAATGACCTCCGGCTCGGCGCCGAGGCAGCCGGTGACGATGACGCGGCCGTTCTCCGAAAGGGCCGAGCCGATGGCGTTGAGCGACTCGTCACGCGCGGAATCGAGGAAGCCGCAGGTGTTGACCACGACAAGGTCGGCGCCATCATGCTTGCGCGCGATCTCGTAGCCCTCGGCGCGCAGCCGCGTGATGATGCGCTCGGAATCGACGAGCGCTTTCGGGCATCCAAGACTGACGAAGCTGACGCGTGGGGCGGACATAAACTTGTTTTCCAAGAGGTGATAGTGAGATCGAGGATTTGAGCCTCAGGCTCTGAAGATCGATCTGCGGTGCGGCTTTGAGCCGTTTCGCGGCGCAATAGCATGCTTCGGCAGAGAAGCAAACCTGCCTCTCGGCCAGGACGGGGCGATGCGGCGGCCGTTCGCCCTGAAAGAATGCTAGAGCGTTTCACCGTTTCACGGAAACGGCGAACCGCTCTATCTCTTTGTTTTGACGCAATTCCGGACGGAAAACCGTTACACACTTTTCCTGGAATTGCTCTAGTGGCCGCCCGAACCGAACCAGGGCGCCAGGAAAGCGAAATGGTCGGGAAACTGCTGCACGGCGCCTCCCAGAAGCATGTTCACGGCGACGTAGAGGATGATCGCGAGGCCGATATAGGCGATCCAGCGGTATTTGTGCAGCAGGCGCGCGACGAAGGACGCGGCAAAGCCCATCAGAGCGATAGACAAAGCCAGTCCGATGATCAGCACGGTCGGATGGTTCATAGCGGCACCCGCGACGGCGAGCACATTGTCGAGCGACATCGAGACGTCGGCAATCACGATCTGCCAGGCCGCCTGAGAGAAGGTCTTGCGCCGCGCTTTGCCGGCGATTTTGCCATCCTTATCGTAGTCGCCGTTAGACAGCGCTTCGGTCGCGTCGCGCTCATCCTCGTGGCTGACGCGCAGTTCGCGCCACATCTTCCAGCACACCCACAGAAGCAGCAGTCCGCCAGCGATGAGCAGCATCGGGCCGATGCTCAGCAGCCATTGCGTGATCAGGGCAAAGCCGATGCGCAGGACGGTGGCCGCCGCGATGCCGACAAGGATGGCGCGCTTGCGCTGATCCGCAGGAAGGCCGGCTGCCGCGAGGCCGATCACAATCGCGTTGTCACCGGCGAGGGCGAGATCGATTGCGACTACCTGGAGGAGAGCTGAAAGGCCTGCGGCAGTTAATATTTCCATCGACTAGAAATCCTTGCCTGAAATGAGCGTAGCCCTTTGCCCGACGGGCCTAAAGGCATGGTCCACCGGCGTCAAGACACAGGCTTGGACATCGCCGGAAAACAACACTGCCGGCACAAGCCCCAAGGATTTCGGGTGGTTGCCGGCAAGGGGCAAGGCCGAAAACCTAACGCGCGTCGCGCTGAAACGGATTCAGGCGACGCGCTTTACGTCCTTGTTTTGATGCATGTCGTTGTCCCAGAGCCGCTGCACACTTCTGGGCGACATGCATTAGTCGTAGAGATTATATCTGGCCCAGTCGGATTCCGGGATCTCGTCGCCGATCTTGTAGCGAAACTGCAGCACCTGCATGTGGTCCGGCCCGGTCTGGCACTTGAACTTCAGCCGGTACCATTGGCCCTTGCTGCGGAAGGCGGCGCCGGAGCTCTTGATGGCGTCGGCGCTCATCTGCGGCGTGGCGAAGGCGTAGGCCACGACGCGGTCGGCCTTGTAGTTGCGATCGTCGTGACTGATGCGGTCGAGCACCTCGGCATCACACCGCTGCTCAAGGCGAGTCTGCGGGTCGAGTTTCAACAGGCCGGCGCGCAATGCATTGTCCATCGCCTTGGCCGGCCAAACCAGCGCCAGCGACGCCAGAACCATCAGGCTGAGTTTTTTCATGGGCGCGAGAAGCAGCATGTTTTGTCCGAGAAATCAAATAAACGCTGCTTCACCGATCGTTGAACCGCGAGTGCTGCGTGGGGCGCCATATCAGTTCCGACCGAACACAGCCGCCATGCACCACTGGCGGCTACGATTTGCAGAATCGCCAGCAAGCGTGGAATGTTCGTGTCGCCGTTGGGGTCGTCACGGCGTGCTTTCTGCAGCAGGGCCACGATATGCCCAGAAAAAGTCAGCCCGATGGCCTGCCTCCGATGTACCTGCGCGGAGTGGCATTCGGTTGCATGGCAGGGCCGGCCCACCCATCGTCATTTCGAATTCCGTGGCAGGAAAAGCCGGAAAATCCAAATGATTCAATACTTTCCGCGGCGATGGAACACACACCGCATTACTTGGCGGCTATAACAAATCCGCGAGCTCGACCGCTGGCTGGCAGTTGCAGCGAAGTTGACAAGGCGCTTCCCTTGGGTCACGCCATGGCCAGACGGGGACGGGCTGGACGGCCCGGGGGGACTGGCGGCAATGGCGAAGATCGAGACGGCCAACAGGTCGAGGTTCGGCCTTGGACGGACGTTGCGCGCCTATGGCCCCGTCCCAACTGCAGTTGCCGCCGTCGCGGCCTCGTTGCTGTTGTTCGCCCCAGAGGCCACGCTGGCCGCGGTCGTCGTGGGCAGTCAGGTACATAACCCTGACACCGACGCGCTGGAAACGGTGGTCAAGGATCTCGGTTCTGGCTGGGCGCTAACGTCGATCACCGTCGGTTCGGTTACCGAATACAATGCGATCCTGGTCGACCCACCAGCCCTTAACTCCACCTATGTGTCGGGTGGCGCAACCTACAAAGTCGACAGCTATATCCTGAACTCGACCACCAATCTCATCACCGGGATCAACGTCACCAATCAGACGGATTCGAACCATCCGACGTCGGTTGTAGACGCTTTCAAGCCGAATATTTTCGACAATAGCGGGGCAGCCGGCACCGCCGGCAATGGCGGCAGCAGCAGCAACGCCGATGGCGCAGTCTATGTCAACCGGCAGGTCGGCACCCAAGGCTCGGGCGGCAGCAATGGCTATGGCGTCCATATCGACCTGGGAATCCTCGGCAGCATCACCATCGGCTATGACGGCTCCGATGGCAGCCCCGGCGGCAACGGCCCGACCGTCGACGTCACGCTGGTCGGCGGCGTCAATGGTCCCTATGGCAACAACACCGACAACACGCCCGCCGTCACCGTCGCCAGCATCGGCGGCAATGGTGGCAATGGCGGCGATGCCTATGGCGCGCTCGGCCCCTATGATGGTGGCGCGGCAGGCGCCGGCGGGACAGTCACGCTGAACAATTCGGTGAACCTGACCACCGGCGGCACCAACTCGCCGGGCATCTTTGCGCTCAGCAAGGGCGGCAAGGGCGGCAACGGCGGCGATGGCTATATCCTCAGCCCGAGCGGTTCGGGCGGCCCGGCAACGACCGGTGGCCCGGTCACCGTCGTCAACAGCGGCCACATCATCACGACCGGCCAGAAGTCGCCCGGCATCCTCGCCCAGTCGATCGGCGGCGCCGGCGGCACCGGCGGCGACAGCTTCGGCATCGTCGGCCTGCCCGGTTCGGCGACCTCGGGGGGTAATGGCGGCACGGTCACCGTCACCAACAGCGGCGTCATCGAAACGTCGCAGAAGGAATCGCACGGCATCTGGGCGCAGTCGCTCGGCGGCAGCGGCGGTAATGCCGGCGATGCCGGCGGTATCGTCGCGCTTGGCGGCAAGCTCGGCGGCGGGGGCGGCACCGGTTCCACCGTCACGGTGAACAACAACGCCGGCGGCGACATCACCACCCATGGCACCGGCGCCTATGGCATTTTCGCCCAATCGATCGGCGGCGGGGGCGGCGCGGCAGGCGATGTCGGCGGCCTCGTCGCTATCGGCGGCACAGGCGCGGCAGGTGGTGATGGCGGCACCGTCGTCGTCAACAATGCGGCCGGGACCACCATCATAACCTATGGTGGCACCAATCCCGACGCCCATGACGTCGGCGCCGACGCGATCGTGGCTCAGTCGATCGGCGGCGGCGGCGGCTCGGGTTCGAGTGGCGGCGGCCTCGTCGCCATCGGCGGCGACGGTTCCGCTGGCGGCATCGGCGGCTCCGTCACCGTCACCAATGACGGCACGCTCATCACCATAGGCCCGAAGGCACGCGGTATCTTCGCCCAGTCGGTCGGCGGCGGCGGCGGCAATGGCGGCGACAGCGGCGGCCTCGTTGCCATCGGCGGCGCCGGCAGCGCCACCAGCAATGGCGGTACCGTCACGGTCAACAATACCGGCCGCATCACCACCGTCGGCACTGCTATCCAGGCGGAATCGATCGGCGGCGGCGGCGGCGACGGCGGCTCCAGCGGCGGCCTTTTCTCCATCGGCGGTTCGGGCGGCGGCGGCGGCGACGGCCTCAAGGTCACCGTCAATTCCTCAGGTTACCTGACCACAAGCGGCGACAATTCCGTCGGCATCCTCGCGCAGTCGCTGGGCGGCGGCGGCGGCAATGGCGGCGGCTCGTATTCTGTGGGGGCACCGATCTCGATCGCCATCGGCGGTGCCGGCGACAAGGGCGGCGACGGCGGATCGGTCGAGGTCAACCACGTGGCGACGCCGGGCAATCTCAGCGGCCTCCTCGCCTCCGACATCAGCACCGGCACGCGCACCACCAACGGCCAGGGCCAAACCATCGTCACCGGCGCCCAGGCCTATGGCGTCTTTGCGCAGTCGGTCGGCGGCGGCGGCGGCAGGGGAGGTCTTGCGGTCTCGGTCGCGAACGGCACCTCCGGCGCCGGCGCAAGTTTCGCGCTCGGCGGCAAGGGCGGTCCCGGCGGCGATGGCAAGGACGTAACCGTCAACTACAAGGGCGACATCACCACCCAAGGCGACGGCGCCTACGGCATTTTCGCGCAGAGCGTCGGCGGCGGCGGCGGCGATGGCGGCGGCGCAGTCGCGGTGAGTGGCGGCGGCGCGTTCAGTTTCGGTCTCGCCATGGGTGGCGCTGCCGGCGTCGGAGGCATCGGCGACATCGTAAACGTCAACACCACGGGCGGCACGATCGAGACCTACGGCCTCCAGGCCTATGGCATCTTCGCGCAGTCGGTCGGCGGCGGTGGCGGCAATGGCGGCTTTGCCGGCGGCGGCACGATCGGCGCGGTTGCGCTGACCGTTACCCTCGGCGGCAAGGGTGCCGAGGGTGGTCTCGCCAAGGCTGTTACCGTCAACAACGCCTCGACGATCATCACCCATGCAGACGGCTCGATCGGCATCAACGCGCAAAGCCTCGGCGGCGGCGGCGGCAATGGCGGCTTCTCCATTGCCGGCGCGCTCGCGGTCGGCGCGATATCGGCCGCTATCGGTGGCGATGCCGGCGACGGCAGCAGCGGCGGCACCGTCACGGTCAGCAACCAGGGTGACATCAGCACCACGGGTATCAAGGCTTACGGCATCTTCGCGCAGTCTGTCGGCGGCGGCGGCGGCAATGGCGGCGGGGCGATCGCTTTCTCGCTCGCGGTTTCGCCCGATCCTGAAGAGATTCCGGCGGTCGCCGTTTCGGTCGCGGTCGGCGGCAGCGGCGGCGCAGGCAGCATCGGCGACACCGTGCATGTCACCAATGGCGGCAACATTACCACCCACGGCACCGAAGCCCACGGCATCTGGGCGCAATCTGTCGGCGGCGGCGGCGGCACCGGCGGCTACGCCGGATCGGGCTCCGGCTCAATGGGGCCAGGCGCCAACATATCGGTCGCCGTCGGCGGCACGGGCGGGACAGGCGGGAACGGCGGCGCCGTCATCGTCGATGCAGGCAAGGACGCGCTCGGGGCGACCGTCGCCGGCTCTACCATCACCACTTGGGGCCTTGGCGCCGACGGCATCAGGGCACAATCGATTGGCGGCGGTGGCGGCGACGGCGGCTTCGCGATTGGTGTCAACCTAGGCATCAACAACAGCAACCTGCCGCTCGCGTCGATCGGCGTCACGGTGGGTGGCCAGGGCGCGCTTGGCGGCGACGGTTCGAGCGCGACGGTCAACAACTGGTCCGTCATCCGGACCTATGGCGACAATTCGGCCGGCATCTACGCGCAGAGCGCTGGCGGCGGCGGCGGCGATGGCGGCAACGCGATCACGGCGGTCGGAAGCTGGGCCAACGCGACCAGCTCGAGCGCACAGAATACCAACATCTCCGTGGCTATCGGCGGCAATGGCGCCCTGGCGGGCGACGGCAAGGACGTCACCGTCAACAATCACGGAAACATCGAGACCGGCCGCATCACCACCAACACTGATATCGCCGGCGATACGGTGACCACCGGTAACAGCGCCTATGGCATCTTCGCGCAATCGATCGGCGGCGGCGGTGGCATTGGCGGCCGCGCCAATTCGATCAACGTGCTGGTCGGCAAGGGCGAGGCTCCCAAGGATGCGCTGATAAACGTCGCCATGTCGGTCGCGGTCGGCGGTCAGGGCGGCGCGGCCGGTGACGGCGGACACGTGAGCGTCACCAATGATGGCAGCATCACGACCAACGGTTCGCTTGCCGACGGCATCTATGCGCAGAGCGTGGGTGGCGGCGGTGGCGCGGGTGGCAACGGCATCCTCGGCACGGACGAGCTGATCCCGGTCCCAGCGGCGCTGATCGCCAACGTGCTGTTCGGCAAGACCAAGATTTACAGCTCTCTCGGTGCAGCCGTTGGCGGCAATGGCGGCGGGTCGGGCATTGGCGGCCTTGTCGAGGTCACCAATGCCGGCAACATCACCACGAAGGGCAGTAATTCCAACGGCATCTTCGCCCAGTCGGTGGGCGGCGGCGGCGGCGTCGGCGGCAAGGCCAATATCGGCGCCACCGGTACGGTCGGTGTCGGCGGCAAGGGCGCCAGCGGCGGCGACGGCGGCATCGTCCACGTCATCAACAATGGCAACGGCAAGATCGAGACCTTCGGCGCGGCCTCCAACGGCATCTTCGCGCAGTCGGTGGGCGGCGGCGGCGGCGTCGCCGGCAATGTCGATCGCGTGCTGGCGAACGGACTGGGGCCGGTCCCGGCACTCAACCTCGGCATCGGCTTGGCTTTCGGCCAGGGCGGCGGCAATGGCGGCTCGGGCAAGGATGTCACCGTCGAGGGCAACGGGGCGATCATCACCCATGGCTCGTCCTCGGCCGGCATCTTCGCCCAGTCGGTGGGCGGCGGCGGCGGCATCCTCGGCACGCTCGGCAACGAACTGATCCCGGGTATCCACACCGTCACGAACTGGGCCGTCGGCAGCAATGGCGATGCCGGCGATTCCGGCATCGTTCACGTCAACTATGCCGGCACGATCGACACCTATGGCGACAGCTCCATCGGCATCTTCGCCCAGAGCAATGGCGGCAAGAAGGATATGACACAGAGCTATCTTGGCACGGCCGGCAACGTTACCGTAGATTTGACCGGCTCGGTCATCACCCATGCGGCAGGCACAGACGCCATCGTTGCACAGAGCAAGGCCGTGGAAGGCAATGGCGACATTGCCATCAACTTGACGAGCGCCACCGGCAAGGTTGTGGGCGGCACCACCGACGCAAGCCATGTCGGCGTCGGCGTCTGGATCATCGACGGCAACAACAACACGATCAGCAACAAGGGCACGATCACGACCGCGAGCGGCACGGCCGGCGGCTGGGCGATCCTTTCCGGCGATGCCAAGGAGGCGGTCACCAATTACGGCACGGTCACCGGCTCCTTCGATCTCGGCGCCGGCGCCAACAGCTTCACCAACGCGGTCAACGCCACCTTCAATGCCGGCGCCGACGCCAAGCTCGGCGCCGGCAACCTCTTCGCCGACAGCGGCTATTTCTCGCCGGGCGGCGACAACAATGTGATGACGAGCAATCTCGTCGGCAATTGGAACCAGGCCTCGAGCGG
This sequence comes from Mesorhizobium sp. WSM3224, assembly GCF_000427725.1. Taxonomy (GTDB): domain Bacteria; phylum Pseudomonadota; class Alphaproteobacteria; order Rhizobiales; family Rhizobiaceae; genus Mesorhizobium. The sequence continues at coordinate 74,795 of NZ_ATYO01000028.1, forward strand.
CGCCTACAAGCTCGACGTCGACCTCGATCCGCAAGCCGACCTCATCAACGTCACGGGCACGGCGGATCTCGGTGGCGCTGTCGATCTCAACATCATGGACGCGGCCGCGGCGAAACCCGGAAGCCAAACGTTCCACATCCTGCACGCCGATGGCGGTGTCTCGCAGACCGGACTGGAGTTGAGTTCGATCGCAAGCGCGGTCGCGCAATATCAGTTGCAATATCCGGACCTTAACAATGTCTATCTTGGCGTCGACATCAATTTCGCCCCAACTGGCCTGACCGAGAACCAGATCCCGGTCGCGAACGCCGTCAACGCCATTCAGACCGACGCGACCTCGCCGAATTTCAAGAAGATCGCCGAGGCGCTGTTCTACATCCCGACGGTCGAGCAGCTTGGCGCCGTCTACGATTCGATCTCGGGCGAGGGGGTTTCCGGGTTCGAGCAACCGGAATTCGGTGCCTATGAAAGCTTCTTTGCCTCGATCGGCCGCCAGGCTGATTTCTGGCGCACCGGCCTCGGCACCGACCCGACGGACCAGACGGTCCCGCCGCAGGCCTATGACGAACCGACGAAGCCCAAGAAGGATCCGTTCAAGGCCATGCAGCCAGACCAGCGGCGCTGGAGTTATTGGGCGAGCGCCGGCGGCAATGGCGGCGAGATCGGCGGCGATGCCGCTGTGGGCAGTGCCGGCACCGTCTACAAGGGTGGCAACCTTGCGGCGGGCATGGAGACCGTTGGCGATCCCGACACACTGGTGGGCTTCGCCCTGGGTGGCTCGGCGGGTTCATTTGCCGTCGATGACCGACAGACTTCGGGCAACATCGTCGGCGCGCAGGCCGGCGCCTATGTCGCGCATAAATGGGACCAGTTCTATATCGACGGCGCGCTTGCCTTCGGCCTCTACAACAACAACATCCACCGCGCCACGGCCGTGCCCGGCTCGGACTCGCCGATCGACCCGGTGGCCGGTGTGACGCCCGAGAACTGGCGCAGCAATTTCCTGAGTGCCGGCTTCGGCACCAACATCGAGGCCGGCTGGCGGCAGCAGGTGGGTGGGGGCGCCATCACGCCTTTCGCCGGGCTGCAGTTCGCATTCCTGTCGATGGACGCTTTCGACGAAACGTCGCTCGGCGGCGGCGCGTTGGGCCTGAGCTTCGATCACCGCGTCATCACCTCGCTGCCGGTCTCGCTCGGCCTGCAGCTCGACACCACGATCGGCATCGGCGACGGCCAGTCGCTGCAGGCCTGGGGCCGCGCGGCCTGGGTGCATGAGTTCGAGCCGGACCGCTCGGTGAAGCCAAGCTTCCAGGCGGCGCCCGGCACCTCCTTCGTCATCCAGGGTGCTTCGGCAGCCGAAGACGCGGTTGCCGTCAATGCCGGTCTGAAGATGAACTGGAGCAACAACACCTCAATGTTCGCCGCCTTCGACGGGAAGTTCGGCGATGGCTTGCAGAGCTATGGCGGCGATGTCGGCTTCAAGCTGAATTGGTAGGGGCGCAGAGAGGTCTGCTCCAAAAACCGCTGGCGAAGAGCGGCAGACGGAGTGCCTCTCGAACGGCTGTGGTATCCGCCGGTGTTACGTTTTCTTTCGTGGTTCAAAACTGAGGAAATTATGAAAAGACTGTTGCTTGCGCTTGGGTTTGCGATCGTCGCGTCGGATGCATTCGCCTCCGGTATGGGCGTTTCATTCGCATGGGGTCCGACCAAAAAATGCTTCGACCCGAAATCGCCGCCGATAACAGTGTCCGGCGTGCCCCAGGGAACGGCAAAACTCCAAATAAGAATGACGGACAGCAGCTCGTCCTACGACCATGGCGGCGGAACAGTCGTTTACAAGGGGCAAGCATCGCTGCCCTATGGGGCGTTCCGGTACAAAGGACCGTGCCCGGACAGCGGAACCCATTTCTACAATATCACCGTCAAGGCGATGGATTCGTCGGGAAAAGTTTTGGCGAGCGGTTCCGCGTCCCAGCCATTTTCCTCGAAATAGAGACCGGACCGTCCCAAACGGCCGGACGGGTCGCCGTGGCCTTCCGTCCAGAATTGCGTAGAAACAAAGAGCGGTAAGGCGTTTCCATAAAACGCGGTGACACTCTAAAGCGCGTCGCGCCGAAACGGATTCAGGCGACGCGCTTTGAGTCTTTGTTTTGATGCATGTCGTTGTCCCAGAACCGCTGCGCACCTTCCGGGCGACATGCCTTAGGACGCAGGCTCAGTGAGGAAGGGCATGATGTCCACGCCGTCTCCTGGAAAGACCGAGAAATGTGGGTGGTTCTCGAAGAGGCGGGCTGCAGCCTCTATCGTCTCCGCCTCAACGACAATGTAGCCGCAAAAGGCGTTTACGGCGTCGGCGATGCCTTCCTTGGTTACCCGCTTCGTCTTGCCGACCATCCCCCCGCGATCGGGGAACGACGCGGCATTCTTGTCCTCCCAGTCCGACCACTGCTTCAACCCGATGGCGTCTATCGCGTCCTGCTCGGATTTGGGCAGGTTTCGAAAGCGGGCGAGATCTTCGGGCTTCATGGTATAGACGGCGAGAAAGCGAGGCATGTGGCGCGCGCTCATGCTGGCGGAAAGACATACCAGCCTAGACTCGCTTTCGGTCGAAGTCACCCCGGCAGATCCGGTTCCGCGCAAGGCCATGAGCGCGGTTCGCCATGCTACTCGGAAGAATGGGAGGCCGGCGGCGATATCGGACGATAAATAGAGGGCAAATGGCGAAGGGAGTGGCCGTCGAATAGATGTGGCCAAGCTGTTGCTTTCACATCACATTTTTCTTTTGGCTCGACAAAAGTATTCGGCCTTATACCCGGCCCTTGTTTAAATGCGTCTAACGACTTCGCGCGATTGAACCGGTACCCATCGGTGCGAAGAAACACGTCCACCTATATCTCTGATAGGTCTCGAAATTCATATGGGGGGTGACCGTTCGATAGAACGTCATAAGACGCTCGCAAATATGATACCGATCATCGGCCGCCTCCTGGACACGCTCTCTCGGGATAAACCACTCCGGTTCTTGTGGCTCATTCATGTAGGCGGGGCGAGGCGATCTGACGTAATAGCCGTCTTTCGTCTGCCTTATGTCGCTGGCGTTGATTGGATGACAATCTTTGTTGCCGCAGCAGTTATAATGAAGAACGGGATCGGTCCTGCCGGTATACCAATCATGGGCGTCCGCATGACCGCCCAGGGCAAGCCACATCAATGCTATATGATTTTGCGAAAGCCTCATGGAAGCCCCTCGCATCAAAGATAGCATTTTAGAAACAGCTAATCTACGTGCCGACCAAGTTCCGTCACCCGAACGCCGCGCTTCCCCTTGGGCCGGCTACAGCAAGCACTCCTTCATGGCCTGTACGAGATCATCGTGGCTTTTCAAGCCGGCGAGCCGGTCTGACCGACCAACAGCGCCGCAGAGCGCACGTGGAGGAGATCGATCTTCGCTAGCCGCAAATTTAGAAATGCCTTTGTGTGAACTGTGGTTAAGTGGCTGTATTTATTGGCGGAGGGAGTGGGATTCGAACCCACGGTGAACTTGCGCCCACGCCGGTTTTCAAGACCGGTGCCTTAAACCGCTCGGCCATCCCTCCATCGTGATCCTTCACGAGGCGCTCCGTCCTGTTTGGCCCAAAGGCCGTGCCGACAGGATCGAGAGCGCCCATGCTCTAGTGCGATGCGCAAAGATCTGTCAATCGCAAGAAATGGCTCAATCATTGTTTGCGAGGGCCGGGACAGCGGCAGAAAGCCGGTCCGATGCATTGACAATGCCGCAGAGACCCCGTCAATCTCGACCTGCCAATGTTCCAAAGGGGGAAATTATGAAGAAGATCTACGAGAAGCCGGTTTTGACGAAGCGCCAGAAGCTTTCGCACGTTGTGGCCACCGCATCGCCGGTGCCGCAATAACAAGCTGGGGGCTTGGGCCTCCCACGAAGCCTCGATAGCTCGCGGCGCATGGTGCTCGAAACCAGCCGCTATTGCCAACTTCGTGTGGGCACCTCCAGCTTCGGCGCCTCTCGCCATAATCTCGCCCTGTTGCGGCCATAATCGATTAACATCGTGATAAACAATTCCTGTGCAAAAGGGATTGGGGATCAAGGTGTTGTTGGCATTTGACGGACGCTTGGCTCCGTCAGGTGGCGGCACGGTAGGGGACAATCGAAACATGCAGACTTCGGCGCGCCCGCGTCTCCGTCGCGCTTCTGCCTTCGCCTTGTGCGCCCTTTCGGGCCTGCTTTTGGCTGCTTGCGCTTCGCAGCCCGAGCCGAAGGGCATGGTCCACAAGAAGACCCGCTCCAAGGAATATTTCGCCGAATCCGAATATGGCGTGAAGGCGAGCCCGCGCGTTGACTTCATGCGCCGTGGCGGCGGCCGCGACCAACTCGGCAAGCCCTACCAGGTGCGCGGCAAGTGGTATTATCCCAAGGAAGACAGGAACTACGCCAAGGTCGGCCTGGCCTCATGGTATGGCGATGCCTTCCACGGCCGTCTGACCGCCAATGGCGAAGTCTACGACATGACGCATCTGACGGCGGCGCATCCGACGATGCCTCTGCCGAGCTATGCCCGCGTTACCAATATTGAGACCGGCAGCTCGGTGATCGTGCGCGTCAACGACCGCGGTCCCTACCATGAAGGGCGCATCATCGACGTCTCCGAACGCGCCGCGCAGATGCTCGACTATGACAAGGTCGGCACGGCCAAGGTCAAAGTGGAATATGTCGGGCGCGCGCCGCTCGACGGCGATGACGACCAGTATCTGGTGGCCTCTTACCACCCCGGCAACAACCGGCCGGATCCGTCGGACGGCCTGCCGACCGGCGTGATGGTGGCCATGAACGGCCCATCGCCGAGCATACCGGTCGGCGCGCCGCCGGCCGCCGTGCCGTTTCCCGGCCAGTTGACCAATTCGGGGCAAGCCTTTGCCGCACAGCCGGGCCTGTCGGAGCAGCCGACAGTGCAACCGGCGGCATTCTCGGTGCAGGGCGCCAGCGATGTCGTGCTGCCCGATTTCGGACCGATCGTGCCGGAACGGCCGGACGTCGGCCTTCCGCCGAACTCGCCGTTCGCCATGGCTTCGCTGTCCTATGTGGATGAACGGGTGCGGCGCGCCGATGTCTTTGCCGCGCTCGATACCGGCGGCATGTCGCCGGCCGATATCCTGCAGTCATGGAAGAAATCCAACCGCCAGGAACAGGCGCCCGGATCCGACTACGTCGCCGCCGGTTCCTTCGACCAAGCAGTCGAGGCAAAGCGCGTGGCCACGGCGCTCGAGCCGTTCGGCCGGACCGAGATCCAGCGCACCGAGCTCGAAGGCAACGACTGGTACGCGGTCAATGTCTATCCGGACGGGCACGGCAGCATCGACGACCTGCTCCAGGCAGCCTGGTCGCATGGCGCGCCGGACGCGCTGGCTGTGCGTAACTGATCAAATTCGCGCTGCCCGTTGATCCAGTCGGAAAAACCCTGATAGCTTGACCGCGGGGTAGTCTTTGCGCAATTCCGGCGGAAAACCGCTCGGCACATTCCGGTGTTGCTCAGATTGGGTCGAGATTTCATGCAATTGCGCATTTTTCCGCCTTTCGCCAGCCTTCTGGGATTGGCGCTGATACTGTTTTGCGCCGTTCCGGCGAGTGCGCAGCTTTTCGAGACCAAGGCGACGCAGGCGTTCATGATCGATGCCGATACCGGCACGGTGCTCTTCGCCAAGGATCCCGACAAGCCTATCCCGCCGGCATCGATGGCCAAGCTGATGACGATGGAAATGGTCTTCAACGCCATCAAGTCGAAGCGCATGACACTCGACGACACTTTTGTCGTCAGCGAGAACGCCTGGCGCACCGGCGGCGCGCCGTCCGGGACCTCGACCATGTTCGCCAAGCTCAAATCCGCGGTCCGCGTCGAGGATCTGATCCAGGGCGTCACCGTGCAGGCCGCCAATGACGGCTGTATCGTGCTTGCCGAGGGCATGGCGGGCTCGGAGGCGAATTTCGCCGCGCAGATGACGGATCGCGCCCGTCAGCTCGGCCTCCAAAAATCGACCTTCGTCAACTCGACCGGCCTGCCGGCCGACGGCCAGCAGACGACGGTGCGGGAGCTGACCATGCTGGCGCTGCATCTGTGGCGCGACTATCCCGAGTTCTTCCATTATTACGGCCAGCCGGACTTCACCTGGAACAAGATCGCGCAAAGGAACCGCAATCCGCTGATCGCCATGGGCATCGAAGCCGACGGCTTCGTCGCCGGCGCCAGCGAGCAGGCAGGCTTCGGTCTGGTCGGCACCGTCAGCCACAACGGCACGCGCGTGATCGCGGCGCTCGCCGGCCTGGCGAACGACCGCGAACGCTCCGAGGAGGCGCGCAAGCTGCTCGAGTGGGGTTCGCGCTCGTTCCAGAAGACCGAGATCTTCGCCAAGGACGAGGTGGTCGGCGAAGCGCAGGTCTTCGGCGGCGCCAAGTCCGGCCTGGCCTTGAAAGCAAAAGGTCCGGTGGACATATTCCTGCCGATAGCCAATCGCGACAAGCTGACCGCCAGGATCGTCTATCAGGGTCCGGTGGCGGCACCAGTAGAAGAGGGGCAACCAGTCGGGGAACTGCGCGTTTGGATAGGCGACACGCTCAGCCAGCAGACGCCGCTTTATGCCGCCGAGTCGGTGAAAGTGGGCACGCTGCCGCAGCGTGCGCTCGACGCAGCCAAGGAACTCGCTGTCGGCTGGCTGCGCCAGAAACATTTGTGATCGGGCAAGTTCGTGGACCTTTTGTCGGACGGGAGCTATGACAGCGGCCAGCACGGGCAGAGGCAGTCTCGATTGGCGAGCGGATTTTTCATCACCTTCGAAGGCGGCGAAGGAGCAGGCAAGTCGACGCAGATCGAGCGGCTGGCGCGGCGCATGCGCGCCAAGAAATACGAGGTGCTGGTCACCCGCGAGCCAGGTGGGTCGCCCGGCGCCGAGGCGGTAAGGCATGTGCTTCTGTCCGGGGCGGCCGAGCCGTTCGGCCCGAAAATGGAGGCTATCCTGTTCGCTGCCGCGCGCTCGGATCATGTCGAGCAGGTCATCCGGCCGGCGGTGGAGCGCGGTTCGATTGTGCTGTGCGACCGCTTCATCGATTCCTCGCGCGTCTACCAGGGCGTCACCGGCGGTCTCGATGCCGATTTCATGAAGGCGCTGGAAGCGGTGGCCATCAACGGCATGATGCCGGACATGACGCTGATCTTCGACATCGATCCCGTTGAAGGCCTGAAGCGGGCCGCCGCGCGGCGCGGCGCCGGCGATGCCGCCGACCGTTTCGAGAAGGAGACCTTGGACATCCACCGGCGCCGGCGCGAGGCCTTCCTGGCCATCGCCGAGGCGGAACCGGAACGGTGCATCGTCATCGACGCTTCCGCCGATCCCGATACGGTGGAGAATGTCGTCACCGCCGCCGTCTTCACGGCGCTGGAAGAGCGGACGCCGGCGCAGAGGAAACAGACGGCGCCGGCATGATCTTCGAACGCATCGCCCCAGAACAGCATGACACGCTGGACGGTGTGCCGGAGCCCTCCGAAACGCCGCGGCTCATCGGTCATGCCCAGACGGCAAACATGCTCGCCGCCGCCTATCGCTCAGGCAAGCTGCCGCATGCGCTGATTTTTGCCGGGCCGCACGGCATCGGCAAGGCGACGCTTGCGTTCCACCTGGCGCACCATCTTCTGAAAAATCCGGATTTCAAGGTGGCGCCCGATACGCTCGCCGTTCCCGATCCGGCTTCCTCGCTGTCTCGCCAGATTGCCACAGGCGCGCATCCTTCGGTGCTGCATCTCACCCGTCCGGCCAACGAAAAGACCAAGAGCTTCAAGACGGTGCTGACCGTCGACGAGATCCGCAAGGTCAGCCGCTTCCTGTCGATGACCTCGCATGACGGCAGCTACCGCATCGTCATCGTTGATCCGGCCGACGACATGAACACCAATGCCGCCAATGCCTTGCTCAAGAATCTCGAAGAGCCGCCGGCGCGCACCCTGTTCATCCTGGTCGTGCACGCGCCGGGCAGCCTGTTGCCGACGATCCGCTCTCGCTGCCAGATGGTGCGGCTGGCGCCTTTAGCCGCCGACGAGTTGATGGCGGTGCTGGAAAATGTCGAGCCGCCGCCGCCGGACGATCCGGCCGCGCGCGCAGCGCTTGCCGAGCGGGCAGGGGGCAGCGCCCGCAACGCGATCCTGCTTACCCAATATGGCGGGCTGGAGATCGCCGGCGCGCTCGACACGCTGGTGGCGGCCGGAAAGCCGGACATTGCGGGCGCCCACCGACTTGCCGAGGCTGTGGCGGGGCGCGACCAGGCGATCCAGTTCGATATCTTCAACCGTCGCGCGCTCGACCTGCTTTCGGCCGCCGCCAGCGAAGCGGCGCTGGCCGGCGACCTCGCCAGGGCCAAAACCTTGTCGGAGGCTTGGCACGAGGCGCTAAACACGATATCTGAGGCCGAAACCTACAATCTCGACAAGAAGCAGCACGCCCTGACCATGATCGACCGCCTGAATTCTGTGATGCGAATGTGACGGCCTCATCAGGATGGCAATCGCCGTCCCGATGCGATATCCACCGCCACAACTCACATTCAGACATTCATGACGGTTCATTCATGTCACGCGACACATTCTACATCACGACAGCGATTTCCTATCCGAACGGCAAGCCGCATATAGGCCATGCCTATGAGCTGATCGCCACCGACGCGCTTGCCCGCTTCCAGCGGCTCGATGGCAAGCAAGTGTTCTTCCTGACCGGCACCGACGAGCATGGCATCAAGATGCTGCAGACGGCGCGCAAGGAAGGGATCACGGCGCGCGAGCTCGCCGACCGCAACTCGGCCGAGTTCAAGCGCATGGCCGCCGCGTTCAACACTTCCAACGACGATTTCATCCGCACCACCGAGGAGCGGCATTATGCGTCCTCGCAGGCGATCTGGAAGGCGATGGCCGCCAATGGCGACATCTACAAGGGCGGCTATGCCGGCTGGTATTCGGTGCGCGACGAGGCCTATTACGGCGAGGAAGAGACCGAGGTACGCGCCGACAATGTGCGCTATGGGCCGCAGGGAACGCCTGTCGAATGGGTCGAAGAAGAGAGCTATTTCTTCCGGCTATCGGCCTACCAGGACAGGCTGATTGCGCTCTACGAGGGCCAACCCGATTTCATCGGTCCGGCCGAGCGCCGCAACGAAGTAATGAGGTTCGTTAAATCGGGGCTGAAGGACCTGTCGGTCTCGCGCACCACTTTCGACTGGGGCGTGCCGGTGCCGGGCGACGAGAAACATGTGATGTATGTGTGGGTCGATGCCTTGACCAATTACATCACCGGCGTCGGCTATCCCGATGAAAAAGATGAGAAATGGCGCTTCTGGCCGGCCGATGCGCACATCATCGGCAAGGACATCGTGCGCTTCCACGCCATCTATTGGCCGGCCTTTCTGATGTCGGCCGGAATTGCGTTGCCGAAGCGCGTTTTCGGCCACGGTTTCCTGTTCAACCGCGGCGAGAAGATGTCGAAGTCGGTCGGCAACGTCATCGACCCGTTCACCATGGTGGAGCATTACGGTGTCGACCAGGTGCGCTATTTCTTCCTGCGCGAGGTGCCGTTCGGCCAGGACGGCAACTACAGCCATGAAGCGATCGTCAACCGCACCAACGCCGACCTCGCCAACGGCCTCGGCAACCTGGCGCAGCGCTCGCTGTCGATGATCGCCAAGAACTGCGGCGGCAAGGTGCCGAAGCGCGGCGACCTTACCGAAGCCGACACGGCGATCCTGGACCAGGCCGTCGAGGCACTTGCCATCTCCCGCAGGGCGATGGCGGAGCAAGGCATCCACCTGGCGCTGGCGGCGATCTTCGGCGTGGTGGCGGAAGCCGACCGTTATTTCGCGTCCCAGGAACCTTGGGCGCTGCGCAAGACCAATCCGGAGCGCATGGAAACCGTGCTGTGGACGACAGCCGAGGTCGTGCGTCGGGTAACCGTGCTTTGCCAGCCCTTCATTCCCGGGTCGGCCGCCAAGCTGCTCGACCTGTTGGCCGTGCCGGCGGACAAGCGCGCTTTCGAGCACGTCCATGCCGACCACGCGCTGGTGCCGGGCACCGCGCTGCCGGCGCCCGAGGGCGTGTTCCCGCGTTATGTCGAGCAGGATGGCAACGCCTGATGCTGGTCGACAGCCATTGCCATCTAGACTTTCCGGACTTCGCCGAGGAGCGGGCGGCTGTCGTCGCCCGCGCCCTCGCTGCCGGGATCGGCCGCATGGTGACCATTTCGACGAGGGTGAAGCGTTTTGAGCAAATCCTTCAAATCGCTGAAACTTTCGACGAGGTGTATTGCTCGGTCGGGACCCATCCGCACAATGCCGCGGAAGAGCTTGACGTCACCGCCGACGAGCTGGTGCGGCTTTCCGGTCATCCAAAGGTGGTGGCGATCGGGGAAGCCGGGCTCGACTATTTCTACGACCATGCGCCGCGCGATGCGCAGGCTGAAAGCTTCCGCACCCACATTGCCGCCGCGCGCCGGACCGGCCTGCCGCTGGTCATCCATGCGCGCGATGCCGACGACGACATGGCGTCGATCCTCGAGGACGAAACAGGGAAGGGCGCCTTCCCCTTCATTCTGCACTGTTTTTCGTCCGGACGCAGGCTTGCCGAAGTCGGTGTGGCGCTGGGAGGCTATGTCTCCTTTTCCGGCATCCTGACCTTCAAGAATTCCGCCGAGCTGCGCGCCATCGCCGCCGGCGTGCCGCGCGACCGGCTGCTGGTCGAGACCGACGCGCCCTACCTCGCGCCGATCCCGCACCGGGGAAAACGCAACGAACCGGCCTATGTGGCGAACACGGCGAAGGTGCTCGCCGAGACGATCGGCGTCAGCGAAGCCGAGATCGCCGATATCACCACCGGGAACTTCTTTCAGCTGTTCACCAAGATGCCGCGTCCGGACATGACGGCAGGCTGAGGCATGGGCGACCGGCTGCGCTTCACCGTTCTTGGCTGCGGCTCATCGCCCGGCACGCCGCGCATCACCGGCGACTGGGGCAATTGCGATCCCGGCAATCCGAAGAACCGGCGCATGCGCACGGCAGCCTTGGTCGAGCGGATTGCCGCCAACGGCGCGCGCACCACGGTCGTCGTCGACACCGGGCCGGATTTCCGCCAGCAGATGCTGATGGCTTCGGTCAGGCGTATCGACGCCGTCGTCTACACCCATCCGCATGCCGACCACATCCACGGCATCGACGATTTGCGCGGCTACGTGCACGACCAGCGGCACAGGATCGACATCCACGCCGACGAGCCGACCATGCTGCGGCTGCGCCAGGCTTTCGGCTATTGCTTCGAGACGCCGCCCGGCAGCTCGTATCCGCCGATCGTCGATGCCCATATCATCCATCACGCCAGGCCGGTGGTGATCGAAGGCGAGGGGGGCGCCCTCACCCTCGAGCCGCTGCCGCAATTCCATGGCGACATCATCTCGCTGGGCTTCCGCATTGGCGGGCTTGCCTACTGCCCTGATATCAGCGGTTTCCCGGACGCTAGCGTCGAGCGTTTGGGCGACCTCGACATGCTGGTGATCGACGCGCTCCAGTACAACACCCATCCCAGCCATCTGTCGCTCGGCCAGGCGCTGGGCTGGATCGAGAAACTGGCTCCGAAGAAGGCCGTGCTGACGCATATGCATGTGCCGCTGGACTACGCCGTCGTCATGGCCGAGACGCCGGAGCATGTGGTGCCGGCCTATGACGGCATGGTGATTGAAATTCCTTACGAGTCAGAGTGATAGCGAAGATTGCTCAGTTGACGGTGCAGCTTATCGTCCACTCAGCCGTGAGAGTCATTCGGGGATTTCTGCAAGGGGCACTCCGCTGCGCTCGGCGCAAAGGCTACGCGTGCGCTGCCACGCGGGGCGCGCGAGAGCCCTCGCGTAGTATGCGTTCAGCTGGGGATGGGATTCGAGAAGATCGGTCTTGCCGACTTGGCGCAGGACGGTGGCGAGGAGAATGTCGGCCACGGTGAACGTCTCGCAAGCTATCCACTCGCGGCCTTCGAGCCGGTGCTCCAGCCGGGCAAACCAGCGGCAGGCCTCCTCGACGAGCACTGCCCGCCGCTCGACGGCACCCACGCCGCCCATGCCCGCGTCGATCCCATCGATCTGAGACAGCGGCCGCTCGACGGTAGCCAGCGCGGCAAAGCACCATTGCAGGACTTGCATACGTCCGGTGAAGTCGGCGGGAATCAGCCTGCCAGCCTTCTCGGCAAGATAGAGAACAATCGCGCCTGACTCGGCAACGATGACACCATCGTCATCAATGACAGGCACCTGGCGAAAGGCGCTGACCCGGCTATATGCCGGGCTGTCTAGCTCGCCGGCGATGAAGTCGAGGGCATGAAATCGATAGGGCAACCCGATTTCCTCAAGCGCCCATTGGGCACGCAGATCGCGACCATAGCCAAGCATCTCAGGATAAACACGTCCGAAGCCATAAAGCGTGATCATGGACCCTCCAATACGTTTAAGACGCGAGGAAAAGGTCGGATCCTACATTCGCTTCGGATTCAACGCATCAATTTCGCCAAGTGAAAGTTCCATAATCTATCTTATGCGACTTTTATTTGTAGCAGCCATTTAGTAATGCGACAGTTGCCCCAGTTAGAGATGCGACACTTCCTGCTTCCGAGACTGGTCAACATGAAGCTGGAAAGGAAGGCTGGCGACTTCACAGAGCCTGGCGTGAGACCAGGCCCATTGCGGAGCCGTCATGCCTTTGGTCACCTTGTCGCAAAAAGAGCTGCATCGTCTCGAAGCCATCCAGAAGATCCGCGACCGACGGCTGAGCGTCGTCCAGGCGGCTGAGCTCCTTCATCTCAGCCGCAGTCAGGTTCACCGGCTGTTGCAGGCCTATGGCCAGGACGGCGCCGGCGGCCTGGCCTCGAAGAAGCGCGGCCGACCGAGCAATCGCCGCCATGATGAGAACTTCCGCAACACCGCATTGGATCTGGTGCGCGATCGCTACCGGGACTTCGGCCCGACGCTTGCCCGCGAGAAGCTGCTTGAGTGGCACCAGATCGCCGTCAGCACCGAGACGCTACGCAAATGGATGACGGAAGCCGGCATCTGGACATCGCGCCGGGAGCGCAAGAAGCAGCTTCACCAGCCACGGGGCCGGCGCGACTGCCTCGGCGAGTTGGTGCAGATCGATGGCTCGCACCATTGGTGGTTCGAGAACCGCGGTCCCAAATGCGCCCTGCTCGTCTACATCGATGACGCGACCGGCAAGCTGCTGCATCTGCGCTTTGCCGGTTCCGAGAACACGTTCGACTATCTGATCGCCACGAAGGCGTATTTGCAGGAATGGGGCAAACCGATCTCCTTCTACAGCGACAAACATGGCGTCTTCCGCACGACGCATGGTTCGGAGAAGGATCGAACGACTGGCCTGACGCAGTTCGGCCGTGCGCTGTACGAACTGAACATCGACATCATTTGCGCCAACAGCCCGCAGGCCAAGGGCCGCGTCGAGCGCGCCAACCAGACGCTGCAAGACCGGCTTGTGAAGGAGCTGCGCCTGCGCGGAATCAGCACGATCGAGGCGGCCAATGCCTATGCGGCGGAGTTCGCCGCCGACTTCAATCTCCGCTTCGGCAAGCAGCCGCGCAATCCGAAGGACATGCACCGTCCCCTCGCCGAGCATGAGAATCTGGACAGCGCCATGTGTCGCAAGGAGTTCCGCACGCTGTCGCAAGCCTTGACGCTGCGCTATGACAAGGTGCTGTTCATCCTCGATCCGAGCGCCTTTGCGAAGAGCCTGGCCGGCAAGAAGGTGGTGGTCTGCGATTATCCCGACGGCCGGCTTGAGATCATGGATGGCAGCACGTCCCTTCCCTACAGGACATTTGACAAGCTGCGCTCGGTTCACAGATCGGAGATTGTCGAGAACAAGCGCCTAGACGAAGCGCTTGCAATGGTGGCCGAGATGCAGGCTGGCCGCGATCTTCAGCGCAGCCAGCACGGGCCGCGCCGCACCGGCCAGGCGAACCACATGTTCGGCATTCCCGACGGCAGCCAGGGCAACGGTTATGTGAAGCGCGGCCGCAAGCCCGGCAAGAGGACGGATTTCATGAACGATCCCGCCGTCATCGCACGGCGTGAACAGGCGCTGGCAAGGCTGGAAGCTGCGGAATGAGATTTGCGCCAGAAGGGTGGCTAACGGACTTTCGGACGATGTCCTTTCTGGCCGCTGTTATACCAGACAAGGCGGGCTGGCGGTTCGCCGCTGACGGTTTGCAGGGTTGCCCCGCTCTCACGCAGCTTCCTCCGGAAGCGCGAACCGTTCCGGGCTCCCCAAACGGCGAGATAAGCCTCTTCGGTCGCTTCATCGCGGTAGTAAGCCGAGCCTCCAAAGGCAGCTTCAAGCCCCTGCTCGCCTTTCATTCCGCCACCGCCAAATACCGAGACGACGAGATCAATTGGCGCAGCGGTCACGACCGTCTCGCTCTTGGCGAATTGACGAGCACGGAAAACGTGTATCGGAATGGGCTGGGTCACCATCGCAAGCTGCCATGGCAGGCCGAATGTCCGCAAGGGGCCGGACCCCATTCATGTCGTTGACAGGCTCTCAAAGCTAAAGCCGGGGAGCTTGGCTTAACCGCCCCCGATCGGGCTGCGCAACCCCCACCAGCTGACGCCCGATCGGGCGCTTGCGTCGGTGCCAGGCGGCACGTCACTGTCGCATCTCTAACTTGCCGGCGATGTCGCGTCTCTAAATCGCTTTGACAT
>NZ_ATYO01000029.1 GCF_000427725.1 Mesorhizobium sp. WSM3224
GACATCGCTTGTGCCGGCGACCGCAACCACCGAGAATATCGCGCCGTCCGGCTTCCAGCATTTGGTGCAGCCGCAGGCATGATTGTGGGCGATCTGCCCCTTGACCTTCACCTTCACCGGGTTGCTGGTGCAGGCGCAGACCAGCGTGCCGCCGGCAAAGGAAGCGCTTTCCCTGGGCAGCCCGTTGTCGATCTTCGGATGCAGCTTCTCAGGCATTCTTTTCTCCTCCCAGTTGTAAACCACAAAAGTCGCCGGCCGGTTGGCCGGCGGCATGTGGTTCTTGCTTCAGTAAACCACGACACTGCGGATCGACTTGCCCTCATGCATGAGGTCNAAGCCCTTGTTGATGTCNTCNAGCTTCAGCGTNTGGGTGATCATCGGGTCGATCTGGATCTTNNNGTCCATGTACCAGTCGACGATCTTCGGCACGTCGGTGCGGCCGCGCGCGCCGCCGAAGGCGGTGCCCATCCAGGTGCGGCCGGTGACCAGCTGGAACGGCCGGGTCGCAATCTCCTGGCCGGCGCCGGCGACGCCGATGATGACCGACTTGCCCCAGCCGCGATGCGAGGCTTCCAGCGCCTGGCGCATCACCTTGGTGTTGCCGGTGCAGTCGAACGTGTAGTCGGCGCCGCCGATCTGGTCGGCGCCGCGCTTGGTCAGGTTGACCAGGTGAGGCACGATATCGCCGTCGATCTCCTTCGGATTGACGAAATGCGTCATGCCGAACTTCTCGCCCCATTCCTTCTTGTCGTTGTTCAAATCGACGCCGATGATCATGTCGGCGCCGGCCAGGCGAAGCCCCTGGATGACGTTCAAGCCGATGCCGCCGAGGCCGAAGACCACCGCGGTCGCGCCTTGCTCTACCTTGGCGGTGTTGATCACGGCGCCGATGCCTGTCGTCACCCCGCAGCCGATGTAGCAGATCTTGTCGAAGGGAGCGTCGGGATTGACCTTGGCCACCGCGATCTCCGGCAGCACGGTGAAGTTGGAGAAGGTCGAGCAGCCCATATAGTGGAACAGCTTTTCGCCGCCGACCGAGAAGCGCGAGGTGCCGTCGGGCATCAGGCCCTGCCCCTGCGTGGCGCGGATGGCGGTGCACANNTTGGTNTTNCNNGACAGNCANGACGGGCACTGGCGGCATTCGGGCGTATAGAGCGGGATGACATGGTCGCCCTTCCTGACGCTAGTGACGCCCTTGCCGACATCGACGACGATGCCGGCGCCCTCATGGCCGAGAATCGCCGGAAAGATGCCTTCCGGATCGGCGCCCGACAGCGTGAACTCGTCGGTGTGGCAAATGCCGGTCGCCTTGATCTCGACCAGAACCTCGCCGTCGCGCGGGCCCTCGAGGTCGACCTCCATGATCTCCAGCGGCTTTCCAGCACCGACGGCGACTGCGGCACGCGTTTTCATTGAGGTATCCTCCCAAGGCAATCGAAGAATTCCGCGCTCTGGCGGGCTTAGGCCCGCCTCGCAACAAAATGTCCGTTTCCTGGTTGCCGTGAGGTCGCAATAATCGAACGATCCACCTCATAAGTCTATTCTACCAAGGTACCGCGCCCCCCTGACCTCCTTGCCACGGGAATAGGACTAAAGCAGACGCTGGAGAGCCGCTCACAAGGTTGATAAATCTCGCAGGTCTACTAAGCTCCCCTCGGGGCACCTTGACTTCGCGCTGGTCCGGCAACGATCGAGCAAGCGCAAGAATGGGTAATTCTGTCGATGACAAGCGCGGTGCCGGGCACCTTGGCCCTTTTGTGCTTTCTGTCCCTGGCCGCTGGTGCTCTGGGTGCGTCAGCCCAGCAACCGACCTCGCAATCGGCGGGCGCGATCAAGCCGGAAGACAAGATAACCGAAATCAAGATAGGCTATTTGCGAGCCTACGCGCCGCGGCTGACGCTTTCCCTGCTCGACGCGCCGCCGCGTGACGAAGGTGTCGCCGGCGCCAATGTCGCTATCGGCGACAACAATACGACGGGCAGGTTCATCAAGCAGAAATTCAGCCTCGACGTCACCGAGATAAAGCCTGACGCGGACGCGGTTCAGGCATTCGACGATCTGATCGCCAAAGGCGACCGCTATGTGGTCGCGGACCTCTCGGCCAGGCAGTTGCTGTCGATCGCCGACATCGCCCGCGACAAGGGTGTGCTGATCTTCAACGTCGGCGCCACCGACGACAGCCTGCGCGAAGAGGACTGCCGCATAAATGTCTTCCACATCGCACCGACGCGAAGCATGCTCGCCGACGCGCTGGCGCAGTACCTCATGGTGAAGAAATGGCCGAACTGGGTGCTGCTCTATGGCTCGCATGAGCAGGACCACCTCTATGCCGAAGCGTTGCGCCGCGCGGCAACCCGCTTCGGCGGCCAGATCGTCGCGGAGAAGGAATTCAAGGATACCGGCACGGCGCGCCGCACCGATACCGGAGCCACCCAGATACAGCAGCAGATTTCGGTATTCACGCAAGACCTGCCGGAACATGACGTGCTGCTTGTGGCCGATGAAAGCGAGGTGTTCGGGACCTACGTACCCTATCGCACCTGGACGTCGCGGCTGGTCGCAGGCACGGCCGGTCTTGTGGCATCGTCATGGCACCCCGCGAGTGAGCAGTGGGGCGGCATCCAGATGCAGAGTCGCTTCCTGAAAGCGACAGGTCGGCGAATGCTGTCCAAGGACATGTCGGCGTGGACGGCCGTGCGGGCCGTCGGCGAAGCCACCACACGCACCAATGGCGACGATCCCAAAAAGATCAGCGACTACATCCGCTCGGATGATTTCTCGGTCGCCGCCTTCAAGGGACAGAAGCTGACCTTCCGCAAATGGAACCTCCAGCTGCGCCAGCCGATCCTGCTTGGCGATACCAAATCGGTCGTCTCGACATCTCCCCAGGAAGGCTTTCTCCACCAGGTCTCCGAGCTCGACACCCTCGGTATCGATCAACCGGAAACGAAATGCGTTCTCAAGTAGCGCCAATCGGGAGGAATTCGTGCAGAGACGAGCTTGCGTACTCGCCATTCTCGCAACCGGCACCATGGCCGGCCCGGCATCGGCCTACACCGCCTATGTCTCCAATGAGAAGGACAATACAATGACTGTCGTCGATACGGCGACCATGCAGGTGGTCAAGACCGTCGACGTCGGACAGAGACCGCGCGGCATCACCATCTCGCATGACGGCAAGTTCATCTATCTGTGCGCGAGCGACGACAATACGATCCAGATCATCGACACCGCGACGCTGCAGGTCGTCGGCACGCTGCCCTCCGGCGACGATCCCGAATTGTTCGTGCTCTCACCCGATGGCAAGACGCTCTACGTCGCCAACGAGAACGACAATCTGGTCACCGCGATCGACGTCGACAGCAAGGAAGTCAAGACCGAGATCCCGGTCGGCGTGGAGCCGGAAGGCATGGCCGTCAGCCCCGACGGAAAAACCATGGTCAACACCTCGGAGACCACCAGCATGGCGCATTTCATCGATACCGGGAGCCATGACGTAACCGACAACGTGCTGGTCGACACTCGCCCGCGTTTCGCCGCGTTCAAGCCCGACGGCTCGCAGGTCTGGGTCAGCGCCGAGGTCGGCGGCACCGTCAGCGTCATCGACAACGCCAAGCGCCAGGTCGTGAAGAAAATCAAGTTCGCGATACCGGGACTGCGGGCCGAAACCATCCAGCCGGTCGGCATCGCCATCAGCGCCGACGGCAAGAAAGCCTATGTCGCGCTCGGCCCGGCGAACCATGTCGCGGTGATAAACACCGAAACCTACGAGGTAGAGAAGTACATCCTCGTCGGCCAGCGCGTCTGGCATCTGGACTTCACCCCCGATCAGAAAACACTGATCACCACGAACGGCAATTCCAACGACATCACTTTCATCGATACGGCGACGGACGAGCCGGTTCAGTCGGTTACGGTCGGCCAGCAGCCCTGGGGTGTTGCCATATCGCCCAATTAAGGAGCCATTCATGCAGCATGCGAGGACCGGGAGAGCGGGAGATGAGGTGGCGGCGCTCGACGTCGCCGGCGTCAGCCATTCCTATGGTCCGAAGCGGGCGCTCAACGACGTCTCGTTCTCGATCGCGCCGGCGACTTTCACTGCCCTGCTCGGCCTCAATGGTGCCGGCAAGACAACTCTGTTCTCGTTGATCAGCCACCTTTACGACACGCGGCGGGGATCAATCCGCATCTTCGGCCATGACGTCAGCCGCGCTTCCGGCGAGGCGCTTAGGCGTGTCGGCATCGTGTTCCAGGCACGCACGCTCGACCTCGATCTTAGCGTCTACCAGAACCTCTCCTATCATGCCTCGTTGCATGGCATCGGACGGCACGAAGCCCGGCAGCGCATTGCAGCGCTGCTTGCGACGGTCGACATGCACGGCCGTGAGCATGACAAGGCACGCAGCCTTTCCGGCGGCCAGATGCGGCGCATCGAGATCGCCAGAGCGCTGCTCCACCGCCCGTCCCTGCTGCTGCTCGACGAGGCGACGGTCGGTCTCGACATCCAGTCGCGCGCGGGCATTCTTGCCACCATCCGCAAGCTGGTCGAAACCGAGGGCATCGGCGTGCTCTGGGCCACCCATCTGATCGACGAGATTGAGGACGGCGACCACGTCGTCGTGCTGCGGCAGGGTGACCTGGTGGCCAAGGGCAAGGTGGCCGAGGTCGTCAAAGCAAGCGGTGCCGACTCGATCCGCGACGCTTTTTCGAGGCTCAGCCGCAGCGAAACAGCCGGCATTGCGGAGACCTCGCCATGAGCGCTCCCGCAATGCCGGAAAAGGTCGCTGTCGTCACGCCGGTTAAGTCCGGGGCGTTCGGCTTTCGTCACTATCTCATCTGCCTCAAAGGCGTCGTCATACGCGAATGCCTGCGCTTCCTGCACCAACGCGAGCGTTTCATCTCGTCGCTGGTGCGGCCGCTCGTCTGGCTGTTCATTTTTGCCGCCGGTTTCCGGCAGGTGCTCGGCGTTTCGATCATCCCGCCCTACAAGACCTATGTGCTCTACGAGGTCTACATCACGCCGGGCTTGTGCGGCATGATCCTGCTGTTCTCGGGCATGCAGTCCTCGCTGTCGATGGTCTATGACCGCGAGATGGGCAATATGCGCATCCTGCTGGTCAGCCCGTTTCCCCGCTGGTACCTGCTGCTGTCGAAGATGCTCGCCGGCGTTTCCGTATCGATCGCGCAGGTTTACGCCTTCCTGATCGTTGCCTGGTTCTGGGGCGTCAATGCGCCGCCGCTCGGTTATTTGTTCGTGCTGCCGGCGCTGTTCATGTCGGGCATGATGCTTTGTGCGCTCGGCATGCTTTTGTCCTCGATGATCAAGCAGCTCGAAAACTTCGCCGGCATCATGAACTTCGTCATCTTTCCCGGCTATTTCGCTTCTCCGGCGCTCTACCCTTTGTGGCGCATTCAGGAGGCGAGCCCGCTGCTTTACAAGCTCTGCCTCGCCAACCCTTTCACCTATGCCGTCGAGCTGATCCGCTTCGCCTTCTACGGGCAGGTCGATTGGGTGTCGCTGGGTGTCGTCGCCGGCTGCACTCTGCTGTTTCTGGGAGGCGCCATCGTCGCTTATGACCCTTCGCGCGGCCTGATAACCCGCAAACAGGGCGCGGGAGGAAACGGCTGATGCGACGGATGAGTCTTGTCCGCACCCTGATTGCTGCCGCCATGCTCGTGGCAAGCGCCAGCGCCATGGCCGCGAACAGCGATCCGGACTGGCCCTGCATGCAGCGTAAGGTGCCGCAACTATCGCTCGGCCAGGTCTGGAACGGACCGGACCTTCCGCCAGCGGCGAAAGATTGGTCGGAGGACGCTTCCATCTCCGCCCTGGTTGAGGAGGTGGCGGCCCGCAGGCTGCCGATTGCGGACGCGCAGAAGAAGATCAGGGATTTTGCGGCCTCCCTGCCGGCCGGGCAGCTTGCACCGAAGATGGCGATGCTCGTGCAGGGCATGTTCGACCACATGGACGCCGAGCGTTCGCACGTGATTTCCGGCATATCCCGTTACGCCCACAAGCAGCTCGAAATGGCCGCCGAATTGCGTAAGGAAGCCTCGGATGTCGATGCGTTGCGTGCAAAACCCGATGCGGATCAGGACGAGGTCCAGCGGCGGACAGACCAACTGAATTTCGCGACGCGAATCTTCAACGAGCGTGCGCAATCGCTGACCTACGTCTGCGATGTGCCGACGATCATCGAGCAGCGGCTTTATCAGTTGTCCAAGACTGTCTCGGAAACGATTGCCGCGAAGAAATAGACGCCCGTCAGCTTCCCCGTCCGGGCAGCACGCGCCAG
Source organism: Mesorhizobium sp. WSM3224 (assembly GCF_000427725.1). Taxonomy (GTDB): domain Bacteria; phylum Pseudomonadota; class Alphaproteobacteria; order Rhizobiales; family Rhizobiaceae; genus Mesorhizobium. The sequence continues at coordinate 6,297 of NZ_ATYO01000029.1, forward strand.
CGCTGCACGAAATAGCCGGGATGCGTCTCCAGCCAGTGGGCGACCACCGGCTGCGCCTGCATGAAGGCAACCCCGGGATTCATGGCCAGCCCGTCCGCCATTTCCTCGCGTTGCTCACAGGTCTGCGGCACAGCCGTCATGCAGACCATCATCACGATTGTATAAAGCATTGCCCCTTCCCCTCGATCCCCGGACCCCACGCCCGGGTCGCATAGCGATTGTCTGCAGGGTTAGGCTGCCCATCCGTCTTGAAGCGAGTGTGAAAGCGCGCCCCTGCCCTTCCGCGTCGCAACATAACATGCGAGCTTGCCGGCCACCATCGGCGGTGGCCGATTGTCCACGCCCTTGTCGACCTTTTCGCATAATCTCAACAGCGGATATGTAAGGCGTTTCACCCCCGCCGCTTTCCGGGCGCTCCCGAATGTTGCGCTCGCACGGCTTCATTCGCTTCGGCGTAGGGATACAGCTTGCCGAACAGGGGCAGGTGCGTCGCCCCCTTGCGCATCAGAAAATCGTTGAAAGTCGCCATAGCCGGCGAGATAGCGTGATCGGTGCGCATCACCGAAAACCATTGCCGGCGGATCGGCATGCCGGCCACGTCGAGAATGACGAGCCGGCCGGCTTCCGTCTCCGCGGCGATGGTGTGGGCGGAGATGAAGGCAATGCCGAGGCCTGCCATCACCGCCTGCTTGATCGTCTCGTTCGAACCCATCTCGACGCCGAGATCGTCGATCCGGCCGGGAACATCGCTCAGGAATATCTCCAGCGAGATGCGCGTGCCCGAGCCTGGCTCGCGAATAAGGAAATGCTCCTCGGCGATCCTTTCCTTGGAAATGTCGCGTGCCGAAACCAGCGGGTGGGCGGGCGGCGCGACGATGACCAGCGGATGGTCGCCGAAGACGGATGCGCGCACCGAGACTTCCTTGGGCGGACGGCCCATCAGCGCGATGTCGATGTCGTGGTTCTTCAGCCTGTCGATCGTTTCCGCCCGATTGCCGATGGCGAGCCGCATGTCGATATCGGGATGCTCCTTCATGAAGCCGGCCATGAGCCGCGGCGCGAAATATTTGGCGGTGGAAACGACGCCGAGCCTCAGGCTGCCGGCGCGCACGCCCTTGATGGCGTCCATCTCGTCTTCGAGCAGACGCAGCCGCTCCTCGATGGCCTGCGCCGCTTCGACGAAGGCCAGCCCTGCGGCGGTGGGACGCATGCCGTCCGACGTTCGGTCGAACAAGGCCAGCTGGAACTCCTCCTCCACCTGTCGCAGCTGGATCGTAACCGCTGGAGGAGAAAGGCCTAATACCTTGGCCGCGCTCACGATTTTCCCGTGGCTGACGATGGCTTGCACGGTCTTGAATTGCTTGAGTGTGAGGTTTCTCATAGGGCATACTAAATTAATTTTAGTGTCTAGATAAAGTTATTAAATTTTACTTAGCTTTGAGCGTTTGGTTTCATCGCTCCATCCGGCCTCGAGGGATACGGCCGGACCGGGAGGTTACGATGCCAGCGGCAACGCTCGACGCTTTTCTGAACTCCTATCTCGGCGATCAGCCGGACGAACGCCGATCCGCGGTCGTTGCCACCATCCGTCAGTTCACGCAGGCCGCCACCAAGGTCCGCAATGCCATCAATCAGGGGGTGCTCGGCGCCGCTTTTGCAGGGACCCGCGGCGCCAATGCCGACGGCGATGTCCAGAAGGATCTCGACGTCTTCGCCGACGACATCTTCCTCGACGCCATGCGTCGCGCTCCGGTCGCGCTCTATGCCTCCGAGGAGCTGGAGCAGCCGGTCCTGCTCGACAGGCAAGCCCCCCTCGCCGTCGCCATCGACCCGCTGGACGGCTCTTCCAACATCGACACCAACGTGTCGGTCGGAACGATTTTCTCGCTCCTCCCTGCAACTGGCGCGCCGGATGCCGATCCGGCCGCCTCTTTCTTACAGGCAGGCGCGAAAATGCTAGGCGCCGGCTTCTTCATCTACGGGCCGCAGCTGGCGCTCGTTCTGTCGCTCGGCAGCGGCACGCATGTCTTCGTGCATTCGACCAGGCTGGGCACCTTCGTCCAGGCCTACGAAAGCCGGATCATCCCGGAGCGGACCCAGGAATTCACCATCAACGCCGCCAACTACCGCCACTGGGACGAGGCCGTGCGCCTCTATGTCGACGACTGCCTGGAAGGCGCCGAAGGCCCACGAGAGAAGGATTTCAACATGCGCTGGATCGCCTCATTGGTTGCCGAATGCTATCGCATATTGATGCGCGGCGGCGTGTTTCTGTATCCCGGCGACCAGCGTCGGGGTTACAGCCAGGGCCGGCTTCGGCTGGTCTATGAGGCCAATCCGATTGCCTATCTGATCGAACAGGCGGCCGGTGCCGCGACCGATGCGATCACCCGCATCCTGGAAATCGAACCCGAGAGCCTGCACCAGCGCGTACCTGTGGTCTTCGGATCCGCGCGGGAAGTCGCGCGGATCGCCCGCTACCACACCGAACCCAGCGCCATCGGCGAGCGTGCGCCACTGTTCAGCCGCCGCGGACTCTTCAGGGCTTGAGCGGGAACCATGTCGGCGAAGCACCCCATCATCACCATCACCGGATCGTCGGGCGCGGGCACGACCTCGGTCAAGCGCATCTTCGAGCTGATCTTCCGGCGCGAGAACATCGAGGCAGCCTTTATCGAAGGCGACGCCTTTCATCGCTACGATCGTGCTGCGATGAAGGCGGAGGTCGCCGCTCAGGAAAGGGCAGGCAACCCGAACTTCACCCACTTCCATGCCGAGGCCAACGAGCTCGAGATCCTCGAAGGGGTGTTCGAGGAATATGGCCGCCGCGGGAGCGGAAGGACCCGCACCTACGTTCATGACGAGGACGAGGAGAAGCTGTACGGCACGCCGCCCGGCAATTTCACGGAATGGCGCGAATTCGCGCCGAGCGACCTGCTCTTCTACGAAGGCCTGCATGGCTGCGTGGTCACCGACAAGATCAATCTGGCCAGGCATGCGGACCTCAGGATCGGCGTGGTGCCGGTCATAAATCTCGAATGGATCCAGAAGATCCATCGCGACCGCGCCACGCGCGGCTATTCCACCGAGGCGGTGATGGACGTGATCCTGCGGCGCATGCCGGACTATGTCCGCTACATCGTCCCGCAATTCTCGCAGACCGCGATCAATTTCCAGCGCGTGCCTATCGTCGACACGTCGAACCCGTTCATAGCGCGCTGGATCCCGACACCCGACGAATCGATGCTGGTCATCCGCTTCGCCAATCCTCGCGGCATCGATTTCCCTTACCTGCTTTCAATGATCCACGACTCCTTCATGTCGCGGCCGAATTCCATAGTGGTGCCGGGCAACAAGCTCGACCTTGCCATGCAGCTGATCCTGACACCGCTCATCCTGCAATTGATTGAACGCAAGAAACGTGTGTCGTGAGGAGGATGCCATGACCAGCCTGGCAGCATTGAAGTCCGTCGCCGCCGCCGTCTCCGAGCGCGACATGGCGAACGCCATCCGCGCGCTGGCCATGGACAGCGTGCAGAAGGCCAATTCCGGACATCCGGGCATGCCTATGGGCATGGCCGATGTCGCGACGGTATTGTTCAGCCGCTTCATCAATATCGACCCGACAGCGCCGGGCTGGCCCGATCGCGATCGCTTCGTGCTTTCGGCCGGGCACGGCTCGATGCTGCAATATGCGCTGCATCACCTGCTTGGCTACGAAGACATGCCGATCGAGGAATTGCAGCGGTTCCGCCAGCTGGGCAGCCGTACCGCCGGACATCCGGAGCATGGCCACGCGCTTGGTGTCGAGACGACGACCGGCCCGCTCGGACAAGGCATTTCGACCGCTGTCGGCATGGCGCTGGCGGAGCGCATGCTTGCCGCCCGCCACGGCGCCGATCTCGTCGACCACTACACCTATGTGATCGCCGGCGACGGCTGCCTGCAGGAAGGCATCAGCCACGAGGCGATCGACCTCGCGGGTCACCTGAAGCTCTCCCGCCTGATCGTGCTTTGGGACGACAACGCGATCTCCATCGACGGACCGACCTCGCTGTCGACATCGATGGACCAGCCGGCCCGCTTCAAGGCCGCCGGATGGCATGTGCAGTCCGTGGACGGCCACGACATGGAAGCCGTCGCCGCGGCGGTCGAAGCCGCGCGGCGGTCGGATCGGCCGTCGCTGATCGCCTGCCGCACTGTGATCGGCAAGGGCGCCCCCAATCTCGGCGGTTCGGAAAAGACGCATGGCGCGCCGCTGGGCGATGCGGAGGTCGCTGCGACCCGCGAAAACATCGGCTGGGCCCACGCGCCGTTCGAGGTGCCGGACGATATCCTTTCGGCCTGGCGCGAGGTTGCCGAACGCGGCCAGACGGCACGGCGCGCCTGGGAGCGGCGGCTTGCCGCCTCGCCGCGGCGCGAGGACTTCGAGCGCGTGCTTTCCGGCAAGCTGCCCGACGCGGTCTTCAAAACTATGGACGCCTTCCGCAAGGAGCACGTCGACAAGGCGACCAAGGTTGCGACGCGGAAGGCCTCCGAAATGGCGCTTGCCGCGATCAATGACGCAAACGAGTTGACGGTCGGCGGCTCTGCCGATCTCACGCATTCGAACCTGACGATCACCAAAGGCATGGATCGTATCGTGCCGGGTGGTTATGCAGGCCGCTACATTCACTACGGCATCCGCGAGCATGGCATGGCCGCGGCCATGAACGGCATCGCGCTGCATGGCGGATTTGTGCCCTACGGCGGCACCTTTCTGTGCTTCGCCGACTATGCTCGCGGCGCGATGCGGCTCTCCGCGCTCATGAACCAGCGCGTCGTCTATGTGATGACGCATGACTCCATCGGTCTCGGCGAGGATGGCCCGACCCATCAGCCGGTCGAGCATCTGGCGATGCTGCGGGCGACACCGAACGTCAACGTGTTCCGTCCGGCCGACATCATTGAAACGGCGGAGTGCTGGGAGCTGGCGCTGAAGAGCGAGACGCGGCCGAGCGTGCTTGTGCTCTCGCGCCAGAACCTGCCGATGCTGCGCCAGGCACATTGCCACGACAACCGGTCCAGCCGAGGTGCCTACGTCTTGCGCGAGCCGTCCGCGCACCGGGTCGTGACGTTGGTCGCCACCGGCTCGGAGGTGGAGATCGCCGTCGCCGCCGCCGAGCGGCTGGGAACCGAGCATGGGATCGCCGCCGCGGTCGTCTCGATGCCGTGCTGGGAATTGTTCGAGGAACAGGATGCCGACTACCGCAAGTCCGTCCTCGGCTCGGCGCCGCGCGTCGCCGTTGAGGCGGCCGCCCGTCTCGGCTGGGACCGCTGGATCGGCGACACCGGCGCTTTTGTCGGCATGACCGGCTTCGGCGCCAGTGCGCCCGCGCCGGACCTCTACCGGCATTTCGGCATCACGCCCGAAGCCGTCGCCGCGGCGGCGCTGAGGCTCATCTTCTAGGAGGATCGACAATGGCCCGCATCACCCTTCGCCAGCTTCTCGACCACGCCGCCGAGCACGGTTACGGCGTGCCGGCATTCAACATCAACAACATGGAACAGGGCCTCGCCATCATGGAGGCGGCCAAGGCCTGCGACGCGCCTGTCATCATCCAGGCCTCGCGTGGCGCCCGCGCCTATGCCAGCGACATCATGCTGTCCAGGATGATGGATGCGTTGACCGAGATCCATCCGGCCATTCCGTTGTGCATCCACCAGGATCACGGCAACAACGAAGCCACCTGCCTCTCGGCGATCCGCCACGGCTTCACCTCGGTGATGATGGATGGGTCGTTGATGGCGGACGCCAAGACCCCGGCGAGCTACGACTACAACGTCGCCATCACCGAACGCGTCGCGCGCATGGCGCATTGGGTCGGCGCTTCCGTCGAAGGCGAGCTCGGCGTGCTCGGCTCGCTGGAGACCGGCCATGGCGAAGCGGAGGACGGTCACGGCGCGGAGGGCGCGCTGTCGCACGACCAGCTCTTGACCAATCCCGATCAGGCGGTCGATTTCGTGACCGCCACCCGCGTCGATGCGTTGGCGATCGCCTGCGGCACCTCCCACGGCGCCTACAAGTTCACCCGCAAGCCGGACGGCGGCATCCTTGCCATGCAGGTGATCGAGGCGATCCACGAAAAGCTGCCGGACACGCATCTGGTCATGCACGGTTCGTCCTCGGTGCCGCAGCAACTGCAGGACATCATCAACACATATGGCGGTGAGATGCCCCAGACCTTCGGCGTCCCGGTCGAGGAGATCGAGCGCGGCATCCGCCACGGCGTGCGCAAGGTCAACATCGACACCGATTGCCGTATGGCCATGGCCGGGCAGTTCCGCCGCGTCGCGACACAGAATCCGCGCGAATTCGATCCGCGCAAATTCCTGAAGCCCGCCATGGATGCCCTGCGCGACCTTTGCCGCGATCGTTTCGAACGCTTCGGTACCGCGGGCAAGGCTTCGAAGATCAAGGTCATCGCCATGGACGAGATGGCGAAACGCTACGCCGCGGGAAAGCTCGACCCGCAGATCGCAACCGCGAAAGCCGCCTGAGCGGCGGTCCGCCAAAGAAGGAAAGGACCAGCGCCATGCCCAACAAATCCGAAACCGTGACCGGCAAGGACCGCTACAGATCCGGTGTCATGGAATACAAAAAGATGGGCTATTGGGAGCCCGACTACGAGCCCAAGGACACCGACATCATCTCGGTGTTCCGCATCACGCCGCAGGACGGCGTCGATCCGATTGAGGCCGCGGCAGCCGTCGCCGGCGAATCCTCGACCGCGACCTGGACGGTGGTCTGGACCGACCGGCTGACGGCGAGCGAAAAATACCGCGCCAAGGCATATCGGGTCGACCCCGTGCCGAACGCGCCCGGACAATACTTCGCCTACATCGCCTACGACCTCGACCTGTTCGAGCCAGGCTCGATCGCCAACCTTTCGGCATCGATCATCGGTAATGTCTTCGGCTTCAAGCCGCTGAAGGCGTTGCGGCTGGAGGACATGCGTTTTCCCGTCGCCTATGTGAAGACCTTCCAGGGTCCGGCGACAGGCATCGTCGTCGAGCGCGAGCGCCTCGACAAGTTCGGCCGCCCGCTGCTCGGCGCCACCGTCAAGCCGAAGCTCGGCCTTTCCGGTCGCAATTACGGCCGTGTCGTCTACGAGGCGCTGAAGGGCGGGCTCGATTTCACCAAGGACGACGAGAACATCAACTCGCAGCCCTTCATGCATTGGCGCGAGCGTTTTCTCTATTGCATGGAGGCCGTCAACAAGGCGCAGGCCGAGACTGGCGAGATCAAAGGCACCTATCTCAACGTCACCGCGGCCACCATGGAGGACATGTACGAACGGGCCGACTTCGCCAGGGAACTCGGCTCCAACATCGTCATGATCGACCTCGTGATCGGCTACACGGCGATCCAGTCCATGGCGAAGTGGGCGCGCAGGAACGACATGATCCTGCACCTGCATCGCGCCGGCCATTCGACCTACACGCGCCAGAAGAGCCACGGCGTTTCCTTCCGCGTCATCGCTAAATGGATGCGGCTGGCCGGTGTCGATCACATCCATGCCGGCACCGTGGTTGGCAAGCTGGAAGGCGATCCGGCGACGACCAAGGGCTACTACGATATCTGCCGCGAGGACCATAACCCGATGAAGCTGGAGAACGGCATCTTCTTCGACCAGCACTGGGCCTCGCTCAACAAGCTCATGCCGGTGGCGTCCGGCGGCATCCATGCCGGCCAGATGCATCAGCTCATCGATCTGCTCGGCGAAGACGTCGTGCTCCAGTTCGGCGGCGGCACCATCGGCCATCCGATGGGTATCGCCGCTGGCGCCACGGCCAATCGCGTTGCCCTCGAATGCATGATCCTCGCCCGCAACGAGGGCCGCGACTATGTGCGGGAAGGACCGCAGATCCTGGAGAACGCGGCCAGGAACTGCCTGCCGCTGAAACAGGCGCTCGATACGTGGAAGGATGTGAGCTTCAACTACGCCTCGACCGACACGCCGGACTTCGTCCCGGTGGCAACGGCAGCCGAGTAAGGAGACAGACAATGCGCATAACCCAAGGGGCCTTTTCCTTCCTGCCCGACCTGACCGACGACCAGATCCGCGCCCAGGTGCAGTATTGCATCGACAACAAATGGGCCGTCAGCCTCGAGGTCACCGACGACCCCCACCCGCGCAACACCTATTGGGACATGTGGGGCCACCCGATGTTCGACAATCCCGACGCGGCGGCGCTGATGCTGGAGCTGAACGCATGCCGCAAGCACTATGGCGACCGCTATATCCGCGTCGTCGCTTTCGATGCCTCGCATGGCTGGGAATCGGTGAAGCTCTCCTTCATCGTCAACCGTCCGGTCGAGGAGCCCGGCTACCGGCTCGAGCGGCAGGAGGCAGCAGGCCGCACGATCCGCTACACCACCAAGCCCTACGCCGCCGACAAGCCGGCAGGATCGAGGTATGGCTGATCATCGGGGTGAGAGGGAGAATGCCATGTCGGCGCCAGCCTTTGCCGAAACTGAAATGCCTCAAAACGCCGTACCGGCGGCGATCGACCTGCGTGAAGAATTCGAAACTTCCGGCGTCAAGGACGTCCTGGCCGAGCTTGACCGCGATCTGATCGGGCTCGCCCCGGTCAAAAGGCGCATCCGCGAGACCGCGGCGCTCCTGCTGGTCGAGCGGGCGCGCCGCCGCATGGGCCTCGCGCACGAAACACCGACGCTGCATATGAGCTTCACCGGCAATCCGGGCACCGGCAAGACGACGGTCGCGCTGCGGATGGCCGACCTGCTGCATCGGCTTGGCTATATCCGCAAGGGCCATCTGGTTTCGGTAACCCGCGACGATCTCGTCGGCCAGTATATCGGCCACACTGCGCCCAAGACCAAGGAAATCCTGAAGAAGGCGATGGGCGGCGTGCTGTTCATCGACGAGGCCTATTATCTCTACCGGCCCGAGAACGAACGGGACTACGGCCAGGAAGCGATCGAGATCCTGCTGCAGGTGATGGAGAACCAGCGCGACGATCTCGTGGTCGTCCTCGCCGGCTATGCGCAGCGCATGGATCGCTTCTTCGAAAGCAATCCGGGATTCCGTTCACGCGTCGCCCACCACATCGACTTTCCCGACTATTCCGACGATGAGCTTCTCAGGATTGCGGAACAAATGCTCGAAAAGCAAAACTACCTGTTAGACACCAAGGCAACCGCGGCAATGGCCGACTACATCGCGCGCCGCCGTGCGCAGCCGCATTTCGCCAATGCCCGTTCGATCCGCAACGCGCTCGACCGTGCCCGGCTGCGGCAGGCCAACCGCCTGTTCGAAAGCGCTAAGGGACCGCTCGACGCCAAGGCGCTGTCGACGGTCTCGGCCGAGGACATCACCGCCAGCCGGGTCTTCGCGCTGAAGCCTGGGGAAGGAGAAAGCAAATGACCGCAAAGACCATCATCGCCCCTTCCGTTCTGTCGTCGGATTTCTCGCGGCTCGGCGACGAGGTCGAAGCGGTCGCGCGGGCGGGCGCCGACTGGATCCATCTCGACGTGATGGACGGACATTTCGTGCCCAACATCACATTCGGCCCGCCGGTGATCAAAGCGATCCGCAACCGAACCGACAAGATCTTCGACTGTCATCTGATGATCGCGCCGGCCGATCCCTATATCGCTGCGTTCGCCGATGCCGGTTGCGACATCATCACGGTGCATGCCGAGGCCGGACCGCATCTCGACCGTTCGCTGCAGGCCATCAGGAACCTCGGCAAGAAAGCCGGCGTGTCGCTCAATCCGTCGACGCCGGAAAGCGTCATCGAATATGTTCTCGACCGGCTCGATCTGGTGCTTCTGATGACGGTCAATCCAGGTTTCGGCGGCCAGGCCTTCATTCCGGCGGTCATCGACAAGATCAGGCGTATCAAGGCCCTCGTCGGCCAACGTCCGATCGACATCGAGATCGACGGTGGCGTCACGCCCGAGACAGCCCCTCTTGTCACCGCGGCCGGCGCCAATGTGCTCGTCGCCGGATCCGCCGTTTTCAAGGGCAGCACCGAGGCTGCCTATCGCGCCAATATCGACGCGATCAGACAGGCGGCCGACGGAGCGATCCGGCGGGCCGCGTGAACCGCTTGGTTGGAGGATGATATGGCGGCGACCCCACCTGTTTGCGATTTCGGCTGGCAAGCCGTCGATGCCGTCTTGCCCGGCGTCGACGGCAAATCGCATTCGATCTTCGGCCAGGCCGGTCCCAACGGGCTGGTCGTCGCCTTCATCTGTAATCATTGCCCCTATGTGAAGGCGGTGATTTCGCGCATCGTGCGTGACGCCGACGACCTCAAGGCCGAAGGGATCGGCTTTGTCGCGATCAACGCCAACGATGCCGACGCCTATCCGGACGATTCCTTCGACAACATGAAGCTCTTCGCCACGGCGAACGCCTTCACCTTCCCGTATCTCCACGACGAGACGCAGGCGGTGGCGCGCGCCTATGGCGCAGTGTGCACCCCTGATTTCTTCGGCCTCAACGGCGAGTTGACGCTGCAATATCGTGGCCGGCTGGACGCATCGCGACGGGACGCCGCCGGGACGCCCGGGTTGAGGCGCGATCTGTTCGAGGCGATGAAGCAGGTTGCCCGAACCGGTAACGGACCGCGTGACCAGATCGCTTCGATCGGCTGCTCGATCAAATGGAAGGAGGCGGCATGAATGTCGGCGCAAGCAGGCCGTTTCGGTCTCCGAAGGCGATCCTGTTCGATCTCGACGGCACGCTGGTCGATTCGGCGCCCGACATCGCGGCGGCCGTGAACGAGCTGCTGGCCGGCCGCGGCCTGCCGCCGCTCGGCGTGGATCAGGTCAAGGCGATGATCGGCGGCGGCGTCGGGAAGCTGGTCGAGCGGGCCTTCGCGGCTTCAGGGTCACCGCTTGTCGGCAGCGCGCTCGAGGAGGCCAACCGCGACATGGCGCCGATCTACCGCAGACACCTGACCGGCCTGACGCGGCTGATGCCTGGCGTCAGGGAGGCGCTCACGCACTTCCACGTGAACGGAACAGCCATGGGCGTCGTCACCAACAAGCCGCAATTGGCGACCCGCGAAATCCTGTTGCACTTCCAGCTGACGGAATATCTCGGCGCGATCGTCGGTGGAGACGCAGTGACGAACCTGAAACCAGCGCCCGACGCTCTGCTTCTGGCGCTCGACCAGCTTGAGGTCGAACCGTATGAGGCGCTGATGGTTGGAGACAGCGTCAGCGACGTCGGCGCCGCGCGCGCCGCCGGCATGCCCGTCGTTCTGCTGCGCGGCGGCTACACCCGGGTCCCCGTCGAAGAGCTTGGCGCAGACCTTGTCTGCGACAGCTTGCTCGATCTGCTTTCCGCGATGCAAAAGCTGGGTGCCGCTGCCTGACCGGCATTCGAGTGCGGAGGCAAGTCGCCAGCCGCCGATCGTAAAATCGAACGGCCGGCGAAGCCGTTACTTCGAAAACTGCTTCAGATAGGCAATGACGTTGGCCACGTCCTTGTCGTCCTTGAGGCCGGCAAACGCCATCTTTGTGCCTTTCACCATGGCCCTTGGATCATGGAGATAGGTCGTCAGCGTCGGTTCGTCCCATTTGACGCCGGACTTTCCAGCCGCGACCATGGCCTGGGAATAGCTGAACCCCGGATGCGTGCCGGCCGTGCGGCCGATAACGCCGTTCAATGAAGGACCGACTTTGTTCTGGTCCTTGTCCGCGACATGGCAGACCTTGCATTTGGTGAAGACCTTCTCACCCGCCGCAGCATCCTGGGCGCGGGATTGGTTCGTGATAAAAGTTGCGAAGAATACGACGGCGAAAAATGCGATAGCGCGCATGGCATTTCCTCATTGATCGTCAAGACGCCCCGGATGATTTGCATGCCATTGCCTTGACGAAGTCAACCGTACGAAGGTCCACCCGAGAGAGCCACCCTGTACTTTTGCCTTCGTTGACGGCCTTGGGGCGAGCGCGTAGCTTCAAGTCATTCTGGTTTCCCATGGGCACCTCGGGAACCCGGTCGGGTTGGGTTTTGTCCAGGCTGATATTTTCCCAGGCAATGGGGCGGGCAGGATTTCGCCAGAGCGGGCGTCTTTGCGCGCAAGAGGTGCTGGATGAATATGGTCGACCTCATATTGACGGTTTGCCTTAGCGCCAATCCCGGCAATTGCCGAGACGAGCATCTCTATTTCGAGAGCCGCGGCTCTCTGTCAATGCATGATGCTGGCGCCCAGCGAGATCGCGAAGTGGTCGCAGGAACATCCGACCCTCAAGGTCAGGCGCTGGAAATGCGCTTTCCCGAAGAAGGACCGAGAGATCTGACCGGCGCCCCTGGTTTGTTGCAGTCTCGGGAGGAGGCACATGGTTTCGCGGCGGGAAACGCTCCGTCTGGCAGTCCTTGCAACGGCCGCGATGTTTGGCTCACGCCCCATTGCCGCCTCCGCCGCGTCCAAGATCCGCATTGGCGTCCTGAAGTTCGGCACAGTGAGCTGGGAACTCCATACGCTGAAGGAACACAAGTTCGACGCGGCCAACGGGATCGATCTGGAAGTCATCTTTTTCGCCGGCGAGGATGCGACCAATGTCGCGATACTGGCCGGTGCGATCGATATGATCGTGACCGATTGGCTGTGGGTCTCGCGCCAGCGCTCGGAGGGCGGCGACGTCACATTGGCCCCCTATTCGACGGCCGTCGGGGCGATCATGGTGAAGGAGGCTTCGCCGATACGGACAATTGCCGATCTCAAGGGAAGGAAGATCGGCGTCGCCGGCGGGGCCCTCGACAAGAGCTGGCTGCTGATACAGGCGCTGGCCAGGCGCGATCACGGTCTGGACCTGCCGGCAACCAGCGATGTCGTCTTTGGCGCGCCGCCGCTGATTTCGGAAAAGGCCATACAGGGCGAGCTCGATGCGGTGCTCAATTTCTGGCATTTTTGCGCCCGGCTCGAGGCCAACGGCTTTCGGCGGCTGATCGGCGCCGACGACGCGCAGAAGGCGCTCGGAGCTTCGGGCCCGGTGTCCGCGCTCGGCTATGTATTCCATGACAAATGGGCGAACGAAAATCCGAACGCCGTGCGCGGCTTCCTCAAGGCTTCCGCGCAGGCCAAGGATCTGCTGGCCAGATCCGACGAAGAGTGGCTGCGTCTTGCGCCGATTGTCCGGGCAGAAGGCAAGGAACTGGCAAAGCTGCGCGACCGTTATCGCGAGGGCATCCCCAGGCGGCCGATCGCCGAGGAAGCGGCCGATGCCGGCAGGCTCTATCGGGTACTGGCCGGGATCGGCGGTGAAAAGCTGGTCGGCAGCGCGCCGGAGATGGCACCGGGCACGTTCTGGCAGGAGCCCCCGAAATGACCGCAAGAGGCACCGGTGGTCGCACGCTTGGCGACACAGCCGACACTTCCAGCCGTTCCGGCCCTGCGTCGGCGCTGATACCCGTGCTGACGGTGACGATTTCCCTGCTCGGCCTTTGCCTGCTGTGGAGCTTGGCGGCGAATGCCTGGCCGAGCCGTGCCTTTCCGGGGCCGGGACAGGTTTGGCAGGTATTGCTGAGAGAGGCGGCGAGCGGCGACCTTTTCTACCATCTCGGCGCGACGCTCGGCCGGGTTGCCGCGGCATATGTCGTCGCGATGATTGTCGGATCGGTGATCGGCATTCTTCTCGGCAGCCACCGCGGCGCGGACCGGTTCTTCAGTCCCTGGGTCATCCTGTTCCTCAATATCCCCGCGCTGGTTGTCATCGTGCTGGCCTACATCTGGTTCGGCCTCAACGAAGTGGCGGCGATCGGCGCGGTTGCCGTGAACAAGATCCCGAACGTCGTGGTGACCATGCGCGAGGGCGCCAGGGCGCTGGACCCAAGATACGCCGAAATGGCGGCTATCTACCGGTTCGGCCCCCTCGAACGCGTTCGCCATATACTGCTGCCGCAACTGCAGCCATATCTGGCCGCGGCCTCGCGTTCCGGCATCGCGCTCATCTGGAAGATCGTCCTGGTGGTCGAGCTGCTCGGCCGCTCCAATGGCGTCGGCTTCCAGATCTATCTCTATTTCCAGCTTTTCGACGTCGCTGCGATTCTTGCCTACACGCTGGCGTTCGTGGCGGTGATGCTTGTCATCGAACTTCTTCTGGTGCAGCCCGTTGAACGACATGCAACCCGTTGGCGCCGCCGTCCCGCTTAGGGTCGACATCGCCGAGAAGACCTTCAGGTCCGCGCAAGGCGTCTCGGTCACGGCACTCAAGGATCTTTCCTTCGAGGTCCGGCAAGGCGAATTCGCTTGCCTGCTCGGGCCGTCGGGCTGCGGCAAGACCACGACGCTGCGCATCCTGCTTGGGCTCGACAGGCAGTTTTCGGGCTCCTTCCAGCTGCCCGAAGGCGGTTCGAACCGCGTCGCCGCCGTGTTCCAGGAACCCACCCTGCTGCCCTGGCGAACAGTCGAGCAGAATGTCAGGCTGGCGCTGCCGAAAGACCTGCGGGCCAAAAATCTCGACGGGCTGTTCGACACTCTCGGCCTAGCCGGCATGCGCTCGTTTTATCCGGCTGAGCTTTCGCTCGGCCTTGCGCGCAGGGCAGCGCTTGCAAGGGCCTTCGCTACCGAGCCGGCGATGCTTTTTCTGGACGAACCCTTTGTCTCGCTCGATGGGCGGACCGCCGAGCAGCTCCGGCGCCTGCTTTTGACCGTGTGGTCTGCGCGGCCTACGACCGCCTTGATGGTGACCCACAATCTGACCGAGGCCCTGACGCTGTCGGACCGCATCATCGTGCTCGCGCCGCGGCCTGCGCATGTGCTCGGCATTTTTGATGTGCGGCTGCCGCGGCAACACCGCAGCCCGCAGGCGATCAGCGATCTGTTGCGATCATTCCACCAGAAATTTCCCGGTGTGATCTGATCCCCTGCTGTGGGCACAATCAAAAATCAATGCATGTCGCCCCAGAAGTGCGCAGCGGTTCTGGGACAACAACGACATGCATCAAAACAGTGACTTAAAACGCGTCGCCTGAATCCGTTTCAGCGCGACGCGCTTTAGAAGCAACGCACGTCGGCTTCCGCCTGCGCACGCTTCAACTCCGTGCGCGCGGCTTTCGCCGGCGCGCTTTCGCGAAACAGCCCCGCATTCTCGCCCGTCGTCAGGGACATGCTCTTGAAGGTCTCGGCCCTCTCATAATGGTCGTATGGGAGGATCGAGGCGATGACATCGATCGAGCAGGAACAACTCTCCAGCGCCTGACGCGTCTGGCCATTCGTCTGCATGCAGCCGAGCACGTAGTCGACGATCGTCGCCGTCGGGTAGTCTCCCGCGGCGCCGGCTGGATTTGCATAGACCGGCGTCGATGCAAGGACGAGCGACAGGACCGAAAATCCAGCATATCTGACCATGAGAATTCCTCCTGTTGCCTGGGCGCGAGACAGCGAGACAGCGTCGTCGCGCCCAGTTGGCGACATGCCGCAGGCCCGGTCAACCTCTCACCGTCTCCATATAGGACCAAAGGAGGAATGCCCTGCCCGCCGACGGCAACGCCTCAAGGAAGCCTCACGGCCTGCCCCACGCCCGTCTTCCCAGGCTATATTCACACCCGCATCACTACCGGCAACCAAAGAGGATATCGCCAATACCTTCGAGTAAAATAGGCTGAAATAAGATCAAACCATATCGCGTAGGAAATACAGATAAGGTTAGAATTTTATATATATCAGGAGCCGCGCACGACCATTCGGCGCCCCGTGACTGGGAACTGTTTTTGCTTTTCTTCTATATATTGCATTGCATCACAAGCATGCTGCAGCGCAAAAACTCCATAGGGGTTTTTCCTTGCCTGCCATTTTGCAATGACATAGCCTTGACGACGTTTCCGGCTTCAAGGACGTCGCTGTGAATAGGGAGCGGCGGCAGTCTTTCGTAGGCCAATCGGGCGGGTGCAGGCTAGGTTGAACTATAGTAGAGGAAAGAAATGTTCCTCTGCTGGGTTTAGTCTAGGTCGTGACACGCTGCCGGAAATACTTCCCAAACTGAATCGCTTGGACAAGCCTTGCGGGGCTTAACGATCGATTTCTCGTTGTGAACCTGGGAGGATTTGATGCGCGCACTTACCCAAGCTACTTACATCGTAACGGCCTCCGCGCTGCTGTCGTTCGGTGCGCTCTATACGGCGTCAGCCAACGAAGAGCTCGCGAAAATGGCCAAAAACCCAAAAGACTGGGTGATGCAGACGGGGGATTACGCCAACACCCGCTATTCCAAGCTCAAGCAGATCAACAAGGAGAATGTGAAGAACCTGCAGGTCAAGTGGACCTTCTCGACCGGCGTGCTGCGCGGCCATGAAGGCGGCCCACTGATCATCGGCGATGTGATGTATGTCCACGCGCCGTTCCCCAACACCGTCTATGCTCTGGATCTCAACAATGACGGAAAGATCCTCTGGAGGTACGAGCCCAAGCAAGACGAGAACGTCATTCCGATCATGTGCTGCGACACGGTCAATCGCGGCGTCGCCTACGGTGACGGCAAGATCATTCTCAACCAGGCCGACACCACCGTCGTCGCGCTCGATGCCAAGACCGGCAAGGTCGTCTGGTCGGTTAAGAACGGCGAAGAGATCAATGGCGGAAAGGGCGAATCCGGCACATCGGCGCCCGTGGTCGTCAAGGACAAGGTTCTCGTCGGTGTCTCCGGCGCGGAATTCGGCGTCCGCGGCTGGCTAGCCGCCTACAACCTGAAAGACGGCAAGCTCGCCTGGAAGGCCTATTCGGAAGGTCCGGATGCAGAGACCCTGCTCGATCCCGACAAGACCACGCAACTCGGCAAGCCGGTGGGGAAGGATTCCGGCACGAACACCTGGGAAGGCGAACAGTGGAAGACGGGTGGCGGCACGACATGGGGATGGTATTCCTATGATCCCAAGCTGAACCTCGTCTATTACGGCACCGGCAATCCCTCGACGTGGAATCCGGTCCAGCGTCCCGGAGACAATCGCTGGTCGATGACCATCTTCGCCCGCGATGCCGACACCGGCATGGCCAAATGGGTCTACCAGATGACCCCGCATGACGAATGGGACTATGACGGCATCAACGAGATGATTCTCGTCGATGACATGGAAGTCAAAGGCAAAAAGCACGACGTGCTGGTGCACTTCGACCGCAACGGCTTTGCCTACACCATGGATCGCGCCACTGGCGAACTTCTCGTCGCCAAGAAATACGATCCGGCGGTGAACTGGGCGACGGAGGTCAATATGGACCCCAAGAGCAAGGAATATGGCCGCCCGCAGGTCGTGGCGAAATATTCGACCCAGCAAAACGGTGAAGACACCAACTCGACGGGCATCTGCCCGGCGGCGCTTGGAACCAAGGACCAGCAGCCGGCAGCCTATTCACCGAAGACCGGGCTGTTCTACGTGCCGACCAACCATGTCTGCATGGACTACGAGCCCTACAAGGTGAGCTACACGGCCGGCCAGCCTTATGTGGGCGCCACCGTGTCGATGTATCCGGCCCCCGGCGGCGACAAAATGGGCAACTTCATTGCCTGGGATGCCGCCAAGGGTGAGATCGTCTGGTCGAAGCCCGAGCAGTTCTCGGTGTGGTCGGGCGCATTGGCGACCGCTGGCGACGTCATCTTCTACGGCACGCTCGAAGGCTACATCAAGGCGGTCGATGAGCACGGCAAGGAACTCTACAAGTTCAAGACCCCGTCCGGCATCATCGGCAACGTCACGCCCTTCGAGCATGACGGCAAGCAGTATATCGCCGTTCTGTCCGGGGTTGGCGGATGGGCCGGTATCGGTCTGGCAGGCGGACTGCTGTCGCCTGACAACGCCGCTGCCTGGCATGGCGCCGTCGATCAAGGCCGACAGCAAGGCGATCAGGCCGCGGTCGTTGGAACCGCCGGTCTCGGAGCGGTCGGCGGCTACGCAGCACTTGCCGACTACACGACGCTCGGCGGTCAGCTCACCGTCTTCGGTCTTCCGGACTGATATCCGGGAACGGCCTTAAAGAAGGCCTGAAAGCAAGAGAGAGCCCGGACGCCGAAACCCCGCCGGGCTCTCGATTTCACCGCGCACCCGCACATCGATCGATGCCGCTTCGCGACGGCAAACCCTTGTCCTTAACAAAAGAAGGAAGCGTCTGAATGTCTGTTCGCATTGCAATTTCCGTCCTCGCTTTGGCTCTTCTGCCTCTGGCCGGCTCAAGTCTGGCCCAGGCTGAGGACAGCGCCGAAAAAGCCAAGGCAGTGAAGGAAGAGGGCGGCAAGTATTTGGATGCGGATGGAAACCCAACCTACAAGATCGAGAACGGAACGGTGGATTGGTACACGTTCAGCGGTTACCGCCGCTATCACTCGGACTGCCATGTCTGTCACGGACAGGACGGAACGGGTTCGAGCTATGCGCCGGCCCTGGCCAACAGCCTGAAAAACATCGACTATCCCACTTTCCTCTCGATCGTCGCCCAGGGTCGCAAGAATACCGGCAGCGGCAAGGAAAACGTCATGCCTGCCTTTGGCGACAACAAGAACGTCTATTGCTACATGGACGATCTCTACGTCTATTTGCGCGCCCGCGCCGATGGCGCTGCGCCCCGCGGCAGGCCGCCCAAGCACGAAGACAAGGCCAAGGCGGCGAAAGACGCGGAAGCGTCCTGCATGGGTGGATGACATGACCGGCCGCGACGCATCGAAGCTGCGCGTCATCCTGCCGATCCTCGGCGCGGTCGCTTTGTTGCCGTCGAACGTCGAGGCGCAGGGCGCTGGTCTCGGGGCTGCCGGGGAACTGGTCGATCCGGACATCCTGCGCGTCTGCGCCGATCCTTCGAACATGCCGTTCACGGACCAGAGCGGCCAAGGCTTCGAAAACAAGCTGGCCGAGCTGGTTGCCAGCAAGACAGGGCGGAAGTCGGTCACCTACACCTGGTTTCCAACCGTCATCGGCTTCGTGCGCAATACGCTTGCCGCCAACCATTGCGACGTCATCATGGGCTATGCCCAAGGCGATGAGCTGGTGCAGAACACCAATGCCTACTACCGCTCTTCCTATGTGCTCGTGCATCCGAAGGGCGACGGCCTCGAGGGCGTCGAGACGATCGAGGATCCGAAACTCGCCGGCAAGAGGATCGGCGTCGTCGAACGCACGCCGCCGACGGCCAACATGGCCGCCAACAAACTCTTGCGAACGGCAAAGATCTACCCGCTGGCCGTCGACACGCGCGTCACCCCGTCGATGGGCGAGGTTGTGATCAAGGACATGCTGGCCGGCAAGATCGATGCGGCGATCCTGTGGGGACCGATGGCAGGCTACTATGCCAAGCAACTCGGGGCCAATGTCGATATTGTCCCGCTGGTCAAGGAAAAGACCGGCTCGCGCATGTCCTACCGCATCACCATGGGAGTACGTCCATCCGACCAGGAATGGAAGCGCACGCTGAACAAGGTGATCCGTGAGAACCAGGCGGAGATCAACAAGCTTCTGCTCGACTACAACGTGCCGCTGATCGACGAACATGACAACCCGATCACCTCGACGCCGGGGTGAGCTTGATCGGAGCGAAACGAGATAGGAGGCAAGGAACTGATCTTTGAGGCAGAGGTTATTGGTTTTGCTCGTTTGCTTTTGGTTGTTTGAGAACCCAGTGTTTCATTTGTCCATTTTGAGAGGTGATGGACGAGCCATTGCATCGCCCGCAATGGCGCCAACGACATGACCGGCCCCTTCGGGCTGGCGGAAAAGGAGAATGTCATGAAGAAGAGCTGGAAGAAACCGACCATGTGCCAGGTTGCCGCGGGCTTCGAAATTTCGCGCTATCTGCCTGCTGAAATTCCTCCCAGGAAGTAGGCCACAGCGGTGCATGTCCCTGGCTACAGGGGCATGCATCCCCTTGCCGCGTAAGGTCGTCGCGACGGGCTTTGCCGCGGGAAACGGGACGCCGAAGCCGTTTGCTGAAGAGATTTTCCTGCGGGTCGAATGGGCCGCGGAGCAAGCATTGCCATGCGCGTGAAGATCATCGGGTCGGCGGCGGGAGGCGGCTTTCCGCAATGGAACTGCAACTATCGCCTGAGCCGCGCGGCTCGCGCCGGGATGGCCGGCGTGCAGTCACGAACCCAATCAAGCATTGCCGCATCGGCGAATGGGGTCGATTGGGTTCTCTTCAACGCCTCTCCGGATATCCGCCAGCAGATCGCGCAAACGCCTGAACTGCAGCCCGCAGCCGACGCGCCGCTGCGCTCGACGCCGATCCGGGCGGTGGTGTTGACCAATGCCGACGTCGACCATATCGCCGGCCTGCTCAGCCTGCGCGAACGGCAACCTTTCGCGATCTATGCAACGGCACAGGTGCTGGCGACGCTGGAGGCGAATTCGATCTTCAATGTTCTCGATCCGGCAATCGTGCCGCGGCGCCTGCTGGCGGCGGAGGAGCAAGTTGCGCTCTGCGATGCGCACGGCCACGAGACCGGCGTTGTCGTCGAGAGCTTTCCCGTGCCCGGGAAGATCGCGCTCTATCTCGAGGACAGAGCCCATCCAGACGCCGATTTCAGCTCAGACGCCGGCGACACGATCGGAGTCCGGATCACCGGGGCCGGCAGTCGCGGCGCCGTCTTCTACATCCCGGGCTGCGCGCGCGTCGATGCCGCCTTGCGCGCGCGCCTGGCCGATGCCGCCTGCCTACTATTCGACGGCACCGTCTACACAGACGACGAGATGATCGGTGCCGGCGTCGGCCAGAAAACCGGCGCGCGCATGGGGCACATCGCAATGTCTGGAGAAGCAGGTTCGATCGCGGGATTGGCCGATGTGAAGATCGGCCGCCGCATCTTCGTCCATATCAACAACACCAATCCTGTTCTCGACGAGAATTCCGCCGAACACGCGGCAGTCAAGGCGGCTGGCTGGGAAGTCGCCGGCGATGGGATGGAGATGGAATTTTGAGCGATTTCCGCGACGCGGCCAGAGGTGGCCTGTCCAACAGCGAGCTCGAGGCCGTGCTGCGGCAGGTCGGTGCCGAGCGCTATCACAACCACCATCCTTTCCATCACAGGATGACCAGCGGCGCCCTGTCGAAGGCCGAAATGCAGGCCTGGGCGCTGAACCGCTATTGCTACCAGGCCGTCATTCCGCGCAAGGACGCTATGATCCTGGCACGTGCGGAGGATCCGGCGTTTCGCGCCGCCTGGCGCAAACGCATCGAGGACCACGACGGCGCGGACGGCTGGAGCGGCGGCATCGCGCGCTGGCTGCATCTGGCCACCTCGCTCGGGCTCGATGCCGAAACCGTCAAGAGCGAAAGGCTGGCGCTGCCGGCGACCCGCTTCGTCGTCGGCGCCTACCTTTCCTTCTGCGCGGACCGCACGCTGCTCGAGGCGGTTGCATCGTCGCTGACCGAGATGTTCTCGCCGCTCATCATCGGCGAGCGCGTGCCGGCGATGCTGGCCAGATACGACTACATCACCGAGGACACGCTGGCCTATTTCAGCCGGCGGCCAGAACAGGCATCGCGCGATGCCGACTTCGCCCTCGCCTACGTGCTCGGCCATGCCGACACGGCGGAGCGCCAGCAGCAGGCGATCGATGCGCTGGTGTTCAAATGCGATATACTCTGGGCCATGCTCGATGCGCTTCAACATGCCTATGGCGCGCCGGGAAACATCCCGCCCGGCGCCTTCCAGCCGGAGGCGGCCTGATGGTGGCGCTGCGCGAAAGAACCATCGTGTCGTTGCGATCGGTGCCGTCGCTGCCGAAGCATGTGCGCATACAATACGACCCCGTACGGCAGGCCTTCGCCGTGCTTTCGCCGGAGAAGGTATTCTGGCCGAACGAGATCAGTCTCGACATACTGCGCCGCTGCGACGGGCGATCCACCGTCGGCCACATCATCGCCGGTCTTGCCGCCGAATATGACGCCGAGCAGGAGGCCGTGGCGGCCGACGTCATCGCCTTCCTGCAGGAATGGTCGGACAAGCTGCTGGTGAAACTATGAGCGAGCTCCTTCTGCCTCCGATCGGCATGCTGGCGGAATTGACGCATCGCTGCCCGCTGCAGTGCCCCTATTGCTCCAATCCGCTCGAATTGCTGAAGGCCAATCGCGAGCTCGACACACAGACCTGGCTCGATCTGTTCTCGCAGGCCGCCAATCTCGGCGTCCTGCAGGTGCATCTGTCCGGCGGCGAACCGACGCTGCGCCGCGACCTCGAGCAATTGATCGCCGGGCTTTCGGCGCGCGGTGTCTATACCAACCTCATCACCGCCGGCATCAATATTGCCGAAGGCCGCATCGAGGCCTTTGCCGAAGCCGGGCTCGACCACCTGCAGCTGAGCTTTCAGGGTGCCCGGCCGGCGACCACCGATCGTATCGGCAACCACCGGGGCAGCCATGAAAAGAAGCTGGAGACGGCACGCCGCGCCCGCGCGGCCGGCCTGCCGCTCACCATCAACGCGCCGATCCATCGTCACAACATCGAGGAGGTGCCGGAATTCATCGATATGGCCCTTTCGTTGGGCGCTGAGCGGCTTGAGATCGCCAACGTGCAGTATGCCGGCTGGGCGCTGGCCAATCGCAATGCGCTGATGCCCGAACGTGCCGCGGTCGAACGGCAGGCGGAGATCGTCACGGCGGCGCAGGAACGGCTTGCCGGCGTCATCAACATCGATTTCGTCCCGCCGGATTATTTTGCCATCTATCCCAAGCCATGCATGGGCGGCTGGGCGCGCGACGCCTTCATGGTGGCTCCGGACGGCACCGTGCTGCCGTGCCATGCCGCGCAGACGATTCCTTCGCTTCGCTTCGAGCGCTTCGGAGAGCGCACGCTTGCCGAAATCTGGACCGATTCACCGGCATTCAATGCCTTCCGCGGCACCGAGTGGATGCGCGAGCCGTGCCGAAGCTGCGAGCGCCGCGAGGTCGACTGGGGCGGCTGCAGGTGTCAGGCGATGGCGATTGCCGGTGACGCCGCGGCTACGGATCCGGCCTGCAGCAAGTCGCCGATCCACGCTCGCATGGCCACGCTCATCGATGAAACGCGGCGCGCCGTGGCGGATACTGCGGCGGACGAAGCTTTCATCTATCGTCGGATAGGAGTCGTGACCGAGTCCGCCTGACTGTTTCGTGAGAAACAACATGGTAGCGGTTTGTTCGCCAGCTTATGTTTCTCGTATCTTTTCACTTGGTGTGGCGAACCAATTGCACAGGAAACGGAGCGGCCCGTCTTATTTGCTCACAAGCCTGATGATCGTCTCGATGTTGAAATTCACGCGCTCATCGTAGCGTTTGCAGAAATGACCGGCCGGTTGACGCACGGCAAGATCATCACCGCAACTGCGAGCGGCTTTGATATAATTCTATCATTGCGACAACGTGGCCTGACCATCGACACACACGCGCCGCATCGCCCTACAGTCCATCCATGGCTGCGAAATAGTCCCGCAAGGCGGCTGCGATGTCCGGAACGATCTGTTGGACAACCGCCTTGCCCTTTTCAACCGATGCGCCGGCGGCCGAAGTCAACACACCATGCGGGGGGATTGGCCGGAGATCAAAGGGATAGACGTCGAAAAGCGGTAACTCGGCCGGCTTGTCGTCCGGGATCTTGTCGACGCGCACGAGGTCGGGGCGCAGATGCAGCATCACCGACGTCTCCATCACAGCGGCATGCTCAAGCGCCCAGCTGATCAGGCCATCGGGAAAAAGCACTGCTTCGGTCGCCTTGGAGATGAATTCCCAATATGGAAGCTTGACCACGGTGAGGTCGTTGACGCCCTCCCGCCGCTGGTCGGTCAGGGCGAGGTCAGCCGCCTCGGTGATGAACCACTGGTTTTCCATATGGCCGTCGAACAAGACGATCCTGCGGGCGCCGTGCCTTGCGAATTCATTGACGAGATCGCGCAGCAGCGCGACCAGCGTCGCGGCATTGAGGCTGATCGTGCCGGGGAAATGGTTGCCCCCGCCGGTCTTTGGCTGCGACTTGTAGCCATAAGAAATCGGCGGCGCGACAATGCCGCCGAGTTCGGGGGCGACCAGCAGCGCGATCCCCTCCGGTAGGATGACGTCGGTCGACAGCGGCAGATGCGGGCCGTGCTGCTCGGTCGAGCCGATCGGCACGAAGATGATCGGATTATCATCCTTCACCCGCTGGTCGAATTCCATCCAGGTCATCTCGGCAAGGCGAATTCGTCGCGTCATCGCCGCCTCACGCATCGGACGCCCAGCGGTTGATGCCGATGTCCATTCCGTAGCAGCGCTGGATGACCTTGGTGAAGGCAGGCTCCAACTCACCATTGGCCGCTTCGACACCCAGCGTGTATTCGATGAATTCCGGCATCATGGCTCGCAGTTCCGCCAGCAGCGCCTTCTCGTCGACCTTCGTCAGCCGGCCGTTCTCAACCACCACCTCGCCATTGACGAAGACCTTCTCGATCGACGAACCCTCCTCGCAATAGACAAGGTGGTTGCGGACGTCGTTGAGCGGCGTGAAATTGGCTGTTTTCATGTCAAGGATCAGGAGATCGGCCCTCTTGCCAGGCTCCAGCGAGCCGATCTCGTCCTGCAGCAGTGCGGTGCGCGCGCCGCCGATCGTGCCGGCATGAAGCACTTCGGAGGCCGTCAGCCAGCGGGCCCAGTCCGGATTGTTGACCTTGTGCATCAGCCCGGCTGCCTTCATCACATCGAAGATGCGTGGCGTGTCGTTGGAGCATATGCCGTCGGAGCCTAGGCCAATGTTGACGCCCGCCGTCAAGAGCTTGCGCACCGGCGCCGAGCCAGCGCCGAGCTTTTGGTTGGAGATGGCGTTGTGAGCCACCGAGACGCCGGCGCGGCCCATCCGCTCGATATCGTCGTCGTTCACCCAGATCGAATGGGCAATCGTCGTCCACGGGTTCAAGAGGCCGAGGTCATCCATGTAGGCCATCAGTGACTTGCCATGGAATTCGGGGCCGGTCACGCCCTGGACCTTGGTTTCCACGATATGGGTATGGAACGGTACGCCCCATTCCCTGGCAAGGTCGTTCGCCGCGAGCATCAGGTCGACGGTGCAGCGTTGCGGCGCCGATGGCGCCAGCATGGTGCGAATGCGGCCGGCGCGGCCGTGGAAGCGGCCATGGACCTCCTTCACATAGGACTCATTGTGAAGCGTGATGTGGTTTCTAATGGGCCGCGACTGGGGAGCGGACCCAGCCACATCATTCTTGCCGACGCGATATGGAAAGTCGTGAGGGAATGCCGTCGAACTCTCCAGGAGCAACGACCGCCGAAGGGCAGATCAACCGCCTCAAAGACCTTCGGATGTGCCATATAGGATAGGCCGAGCCAGCGCGGAATTCCGGGCGTCTGCATGTCGCCAAATCTGTGTCCTCACCGCCATACAATAGAGGATAGTCAAAGTCGCTCAGCGCGGGCCTTCATCAGTTGATAAAGCATGGTGCGAAAGCGGCGAAATGCTAGCAGCCACTTCTGTCTCATCACTTTTTCGTCCCTGATTGAAAGCCACGCGCTTCGCGGACTGATTCAGACGAGCTGCGCGGCCATGACCATCCCAACCATCGAAGTGGCGACACCGGCGGTGCGGATGGCTCCCGGCCAACCGGCAAGTTTGGTGGCGGACAACACGCCCATCGCATGCAGGACCGAGGTGGCGAGGACGAAACCAACGGCATAAGCGAGGCCACTGTCGCTTTCGGGAATCTCAAGGCCGTGGGCGTTTCCATGGAACAATCCGAACAAGGCCGTCAGCGACACGGCGACGGCCAGCGGCAAGGGCTTCGCCAGACCGACCATCGCCCCGAACACCACGAGCGACAGTGCGATGCCGGTCTCAAGGGAGGGCAAGCCGAGGCCGGCGGCTCCGAACAGGGCTCCGGCGACCATAGCGGAGACGAAGAACAACGGAACGAGAACAACGGCGCGCCCGCCGGTTCTCGCGGCGATCATGCCGACAGCTACCATCGCGAGCAGATGGTCGATGCCGAAGAGAGGATGCTCGACGCCGGCCAGGAAGCCATGGACGTGATCGCCGCCCGGATGGGCGAACGCCAACGAGGGTGTCAAGACGGCCAAGGCCGAAAGGATAGTCATGCCAAGTCTTGGAAACGTTTTCATGGTTGGGCCTGTCCGATGAATGAGGTTGACGAATGAGTTTCAATGTCCGGGAACGGCGAATTGCGAGGCAGCGGAACGGTCGGCAAGGGCGCGCGCCGCGGCGAAGCCGAGATGTTTTTGCTGGGTGCCGTCGTGATAGATGAAAGCAAGGCGGCGGCGATGCGACGTCAGGCGCGCCGGCAACGGATGATAGGCGACACCAGTACCTCCGACGAGCGGCATGACGGCACCGACATCGACCAGATCCTCGGTCTCGACGCGCAGCAGATGAAGCCGCACGCCGTCTTCCATTTCACCGACAAAAGGTATGCCGGCAAGACGCAGAAAGCTGGACGGGTCCGGTGCCCGCGCGAATCCTTCCAGGAAGGCCGTTTCGACAAGATCGAGATCGACCGAGGCGGGGTCGACGGGCGACTCCTGGGCCTGGTCAGGAGGCAGATGCGGCGTCTGCCATTGCAGCGGCTTGCCCGCGGGCCCGTTGTGGCCGAGAGGGCGACCGTGGTGATGACCATTCGACCCATGATGATGGTGGCCGTCGCCATGGTCATGGCCGTGGTGGTGATGATCGTCGTGCATCATCAAAAACTCACCGGCTTGTCGATGATGGATTTATGCTTGCCGAGATTGCCGTGGGCGACCATCGAGCCGAGCGCCTCGACGACGACGCGCACGCCGAATAGCGCCGTGATGTCGGACGTGTCGTAGGGCGGAGAGACCTCGACCACTTCCAATCCACAAATGCCGGGCGCCGTCACCAGCCCAAGCAGCTTGAGCGCTTCGCGCGGCAGGAAACCGCCAGGCTCTGGCCATCCCGTGCCGGGCACGAAACCGCAATCGAGGCTGTCGACGTCGAAAGAGATGTAGACGGCATCGGTGTCCTTCCAGGCGAGTTCGAGAGCGACTTCCGCCGCCTTCTCAAGTCCCATCTGCTCAATATCGGAAATGGTGAGCACGTTGGTGCCCCGCTTCCTCGCCTCCGCGACGCCGTAACGGGGAACCTGCCAGCCACCAATTCCGAGCTGCACGAGATTGGTCGCCGAGACGTTCGGCAGATTGGTCGCCCAATACCAGGGCGTGGTGTGCATGCGCTCGTCGAGATCCTTTTCCTGGATGTCGATATGACGATCGAAATGGATGATGCCGATGCGCTTGGAGGTGACGTCGGCGATGCCGCGCACGCAAGGGAAACCGATAGAATGGTCGCCACCCAGCATGATCGGCAGCGCGCCCGACGAGGCGACATGGCTGACGCCCTTGGTGATCTGGTCAAAGCTCTTTTCGAGGTTGGCCGGAATGGTGAAGACGTCGCCGGCGTCGCAAAGCGTCATCTGTTCGCGCAGGTCGACGCCGAGTTCGTAGTTGTAAGGCGTGTAGAGCGCCGAGATACGGCGGATGCCTTGCGGCCCGAACCGGGTTCCCGGCCGGTAAGTAGTGCCGCTGTCAAAGGGAATGCCAATGACGGCCGCATCATATTTGCCGACATCGCGGACGTTTTCGACATAGGGCGCCTTCAAAAAGGTGTTGATGCCGGCGAAATGTGGCAGCTCGCCGCGCGCGAATGTCGGGATCGACTTGTCGACGATCGAATCCGATCCGGGCAGGCCCATGTCGAGCGCCCATTGCTGCTCCTTGCGCCAGCCGCTTTCCGGCAGCTTCCCCTCGGCCTCGATCGACTTCCAGCCCTGCGTGCCGCGGGCATCAAAATCAGGATGGTGCAAATGCCGTGCCGGCTCCCGGGCGACCAGGCCCGCACGGCGATGACTGCGTTCTGGAATGTCCGTGTGCATGAAAAACCTCCGTTACGACGCCGTCGTCGCAATTGCGCTGTCCAGCCGGGTCGTCCCGACCATCGCAGCCACTTTGGCCACGTCTTGTGAGGAAGCCCGGTTCTTGCGGTCGAGCTTCAGATCGTAGGTGATCGTCGCGCCATAGGCGGACGGGAATTGGGGGTCGTGGCGCACCTTGTCGAAGACCAGCACGCGTGTGCCGAGCTTGAAGGCCTCGCCGATATCGTGGGTGACCATGACCACGGTCATGCCGTGCTCGGTCCACAGCTCGGTCAGCAGTTCATGCATCTCGACGCGGATGCCGGGATCGAGCGCACCGAACGGCTCGTCGAGAAGCAATATTTGCGGCCGGCCGAGCAAAGTCTGCGCAATCGCCAGCCGCTGCTGCATGCCGCCCGAGAGCGAGGCGGGATAGAGGTCGCGCGCATGGGCAAGGCCAACCCGCTCCAGCATGGCTTCGGCCTCTTTCCTGGCGTTTCTGCGCCTGGCGCCGAAGACGCGGCCAAACGGCCCGCCCGAACGAAAGTCTTCGATCAGCAGCAGGTTCTGGATGGCGGTCAAATGCGGGAACACCGAATAGCGCTGGAAGACGATGCCACGCTGCGGCGTCGGCTCGGGCACGATCAACCGATCGCCGACGATGACCACACCGCCGCTCTGCTGCTCCTGGCCGAGCAGGATGCGCAGGAACGTCGATTTTCCGCAGCCGCTGGCGCCGACCAACGACAGGAATTCGCCGGGCTCTGCGGTGACATTGACTTGCTCCAGCACGCAGGCGTCGCCGTAGTTCTTCTCGAGCCCATGGACGACGATACGGCTCATTTGTCTTGCACCGGATGAGCCCAAGGGGAGATGATGTGCGAAAGCCGGACCAGCAGCCAATCGGTGATGACGGCCAGGAGCGTGATCCAGGCGACATAGGGAAGGATGACGTCCATCGACAGATAGCGGCGGACGAGGAAGATGCGGTAGCCCAGACCTTCGGT
This sequence comes from Mesorhizobium sp. WSM3224, assembly GCF_000427725.1. GTDB lineage: Bacteria > Pseudomonadota > Alphaproteobacteria > Rhizobiales > Rhizobiaceae > Mesorhizobium. The sequence continues at coordinate 35,146 of NZ_ATYO01000029.1, forward strand.
GGAGGCGATGGCTTCGGCGGCGATCAGGAACAGCCAGGCCGGCCCAAGCGCCAGCCGCACGCAGGTGATGAGGCGCGGCATGACCTGCGGCAGCACCAGCCGCAGCACCATGGTCCAGCTGTTGCCACCAAGCGTCTGTGCCTTGGCCACCAGTTCGGTCGGCAACTCCATCACCCGGTTGGCAATGTCTCGCACCATGACCGGGGCGACGCCAAGGGCGATCAGCGTGATCTTGGCCGTTTCTCCCAAGCCGAGTGTGATGAACAGGATTGGCAACAGCGCCAGCGGCGGGATGACACAGATCACGGTAATGAAGGGAAGCAAGAAAGCCTGCACGCGCGGAATGAAGCCGATGGCGATGCCAAGTGAAAGCGCGACGAGCGTTGCCACACCCACGCCTGAGAACAGCCTGACGAGACTGGCATAGGTGTCGACCCACAGGATGAGGTCGCCTGAGCGCTTGTCCGGAACCGTGGCAAGGTCCAGGAAAGCCGACCACATCTGTGCCGGCGAGGGCAGCAGCTTGTCGGCAGGGTTGGCGGCCAGCCTTTTGCCCGACGCGATCAGATAGGCGGCCGCTACGACCAGAAATGGCAAAACGCCGAGAAACAAGGCGCCACCTCGGGAGACCCTTGCGTTGATGAGGCGTAGCCGCACTTTCGGCCGTGGCCGGCCGGCACGCGCGACTTCCTGGCCAGCGTGCTGTCCGGCATTCACCGCACCGATTCCTCTGGCCAACATATCGCGAAAGCCTCAGAGCGTTCCGGCCGCCGCCTGGGCCATGAAGGCCGGATCAAAACGCAGTTTGACGTTGTTGGCGTCGCCCAGGGTCGAGCCATCGGGGAAACTCATGCCGATCACATCGACGCTTGGCGCATTTGTGCCGAGGATGCCGTGGGTGAACAGGAAGTTGCGGACGAGATCCATCGTCTTCGGCAATTCGGTGCCCTTGGTGAAATCGACCGCCTTGGCCGGCTCGAAGAACATCGCCGTCGTCGCAAGCTGCGCGTCGAAGCCGGCAAGATCAGTACCCGACGCCTTGGCCATTTCTTCCTTGGCCGCCTTGCCCTCGGGCGAACCCGAGGTCATCAGCGCCATCGCTTCGTACCATGCGCCGACCAGCGCCTTGCCCAATGCCGGATTGTCCTTCAGCGTCTCGGTGTTGACGACCATCATGTCGATGATCTCGCCAGGGATCTGCGTCGAATCAAAAACCTTGTTGGCGCCGGGTATGGCGACGATTTCCGACACCATCGGGTTCCATGTGACAACAGACGTGACGTCGCTGGTGCCGTAGGCAGCGACCATGTCGGCATCGGACGTGTTGACCACCGTGATGTCCTTCTCGGCAAGCCCGACCGTCTCCAGCGCGCGCGCCAGCAGGTAGTGCGATACCGAGAGCTCCACGAGATTGACCTTCTGGCCGGCAATGTCCTTCAGTGCGGCCTTGTCCTTGAGGATGACGGCATCGTTGCCATTGGAGAAGTCGCCGATGATCAGCGCGGTCGTATCGATGCCGCCGCCGGCCGGAATGGACAGCGCATCCATATTGGTCATAGCGCAACCGTCAAAGCCGCCGGCAGTGTACTGATTGATACTTTCGACATAGTCGTTGATGCGGGTGATCTCGACATTGATGCCGTATTTTTCGGCCCATTTCTTCATGATGCCGCTGTCGGAAAGGTAGCCCCAGGGCATCCATCCGACATAGATCGACCAACAGATCTTGAAGTCTTTCTTGGGCGCCGCCTGCGTGGCCGGGATGAAGGGAAGGCTGAGTGACGCGGCTAGGATGATTGCGGCCAGCTTGCGAAGCATTGCGTACCCCTGTTTGCGATCCGGATTGCGTCCGGACTTTTGTTGGGGCTTACACAGCGCGCATCCGGGAGAGGTTCGCGCCAGCAAACCCGTGCAGGGTTCTCCCGGGATTTTGGCCCGCCGTGTTCCGCCGGATGCCTCAATGCATCCTGGGCGGTCGCATCTCTTGGACCAGCACCGCCCTAATCGCGATCGGAACCCTAGACGCTCTGCACCTAGAACAAGATGCAAGCTGCGTGCCAGGTTCGAATGGCGCGGTTTGCACGACATATTCACGTGCGCCGCCGCGTCGATGATAAAAAAATCATCGCAGCGCCTGAAGATTGGGCAGCCGTGATCGCGCATCGACCGATGTCGCCGGCAGGTGTCTTAGCCAGATATGACGGCGGTCGAAGAACGTCACCAGTGTGCCGTTCAGAATTATCTATTGCTATCCAGAATTAAGCTGGGCTGCGGGAGTCGTTTCGGCGCTCGTACAAAAAGCTTGAGCGCATCGTTGCCGCACGACATGACACGAAGCGTGGTCTCGATCCGGGAAAGACGATAAGCAACGATAATGGTGGGCCCGGAGGACGTATTCAAATTATTGATTTTATTGAGTTTTTCGTGGGCCAAAATCAGAAGCTTTTTCGTATCGTCCCAGACGGTTCCGCCACAGGCGTCCGCAGCCAGAGGTAGTTAACTCTCCCCTTCGGCTTACGCAAGATAGTCTTGACGTTTCTTGGACCTATCGAAATCAATTGGGTTTTGACCGATCTCACATCGCTGCCACGCATGATCCCGTCTCCAAAAGTACCGTCACGGTATCGCGCAATAAGGCTGCAAGGTGGGCGTGGAGGTGCCATCCGGTGCAAATGGCGACATAGTTCGATGGTCGCTTCCAACCTACCGGCGATCTTGAGTCAAATCGGGCGGCGCCATGGGATTCATACGCTCGAGCGTCCGGTCCTTCAGAATGAATTGATGCCAGAGCGCGATAAGCGCGTGCAGGCCGACGAGCCAAAGAATCAGCGTTCCGCCGGTTTCGTGCAAATCTGCAATCTCTCCTGGCGCGCCTTGCACTGACTCCGTCAGGCTCGGCAGACCGATACCAAGAAAGGAGACCGGCACGCCGAGCCGGGAGGCGGCGTACCAGCCGCTCAACGGTAGCGCGATGAGGAGAACGTAGAGGAGAGTGTGTCCGGCACGCGCTGCGAGGTCGAGCCATTGTTTCTGCGGATCTTCGATCTGGGGCGCGGCACCCAGCCATCGGGCCAGCAGGCGAGGAATGACCAGCAGCAACACGGCAAGCCCTACTGTAAAGTGAACGTAGGAGGGGTCCGTCCGCGCGTGACGGCCCCCTACGGCCGTGAACCACGCGACCACCACGAGCACCGCCGTCAGCCAATGAATTGCGATCATGATCTGCGAATACCGATACATCAGAGTTGCCCTTGAGGTCATTTGGCGCTCTCACAGTCCCACAAGCGCCAATATGTTCCAGATAGCTCCTCTGCCGGAGCCGAGACAACATACAGGCCACTCGGACGGCGAAGCATAAGGATTCGAAATTCGCCTCTCGGTGGATTCGGCCTTCAACGAGCCACGATGACCGGCAGCCCCGGGTTCTCGATCATCGATCTGCTCACGCCGCCGAAAATCCTCTCGCGCAGCCGGGAATGGCCGTAGGCGCCCATGACCATGAGCTCGGCGCCGGTGTCGACCGCGTGCTGGCGAAGAACGTCGACGATCGAATGATTAGAACTCGGCAGGCGGTCCACGGCTACCTTCACACCGTGGCGGGAGAGATAGGTCGCCACGTCTGCCCCGGGTTCCGCGCCGTGGTGCCGTTCGTCCTCGACAGGATCAATCATGACGACGCGCACCTCGTCGGCACCTGAAAGGATGTCGAGCGACTCTCGCACAGCGCGCGACGCTTCCAGGCTGGCGTCCCATGCGACGAGGACGCGTTTCGGTTTCAACGTCGCGGACACCCCTGCGGGGACAAGCAGGATTGGCTTCCCAGACGAAAACAGCGCGCCTTCAATGACTTTCTCCTTGAGCGTTTGGCTCGCTAGCAAGTCCGGCCCAAGGACGGTTATATCGGCGTAACGCGCGCGCCGGCCAATGACCTCATCTGCCCAGGCATGGTCAGGATAGTCGTCACTTAGGTCCGTCGAAACGGGGCTCGCCGACAGCATTCTGGAAACGGCCGAATTCCGCTTCTCCAGCATTTCCATTTCGGCTTCCCGCTCCGCGAGCCAAGCCGGCGAAACCACCTCGGCATATGCTCCGCCAGAGGGAGGCGCCGCGATCACCAGAACAAGCACCGAGAGATGGGCATTGATTTCTTCGCACAGGCCGGTTGCAAGCTTCAGATCACCGTCGCCCTGATCGGCCCCTGTAACCGTGAGCAATGTCTTGAATGGCATGGCGGCGACTCCTTGTTTGGGGACTTCACAGAGAACGTACCCGTAGCCAGGTGGTCGGAAACCGTCCTTGCGCTGAATCAAACCGATCCCTTCCCAAGATTGATCCCGGTCAACGTATGCGTGCGCGACACGCCCTAGCCTGACCTTAATGGCTGGAGGCGGATCAAATGAGATTCGGGACGACTATCGGTTTCCTGGCGCTGACGCTGAGCGCCGCGACGGCACAACAAATGAGCAATGGACAGCAGGAATATCTGAATTCCTGCGCCGTCTGCCACGGCGTGGACGGCAGGGGCGACGGACCAATGGCCGACGTATTACGGAAGCGCCCCGCGAATTTGACCACGCTGACAAGGCGCAATGGCGGGGAGTTTCCCTACTGGCGGGTCTACGCGACAATCGATGGCCGCGGCCTCGTGACGGAGCATGGCGAGCGCGACATGCCGGTCTGGGGCAATCAGTTCCTGCCTGACGACGTCAAGAAGTACGGTCCCTACGGCGGGGAGGCCGTAACCACGGAACGCATTCAAAACCTCGCCGGTTACGTCCAGGCGCTCCAGCGCTAGTAAGACTCGCAGGGCTCCAATCGGCAAGACCGAACGACATGCAACAGGCCAAGGGGCACACGCAATGATCGCTCAAAATCAAGACGTCGTGGTCGAGATGCTGAAGGACCCTGCCACCTATTGCGAGGCTGGTCCCGTCGAGACGATCGAAACCCATATTTCCCGGATATTCCTTATCGGGCAACGCGCATTCAAAATGAAGCGCGCGGTCAAGCTGCCTTATGTCGATTTTTCGACACCGGAGTTGCGGGTCGCCGCGTGCGAAAAGGAAGTGGAGTTGAATTCCAGAACGGCACCCGGTCTCTATCTCAATGTCCGCCGCATCACGCGTGCGGGAAATCGGCTTGCGATGGATGGATCGGGAGAACTGGTCGACGCTGTTATCGAGATGGTTCGCTTCGATCAGTCGAACCTCTTCGATCGCATGGCCGCCGCGGGGAAGTTGTCACCCTCGCTGATGATAAGCGTGGCGCGCATGATTGCGCAATATCACCGCAGCGCTGAAGTAATCCATGCTGGCAGCGGATCGGCCAACATCGGCGGCGTGCTTGAAATCAATTCGGCCGGGTTTGCGACAAGCCACGTGTTCGACGGAAAGGAAATCGAAACGTTCAACGCGGCGTTTCGCGACGCCCTCGCCCGCCACGCCGGCCTGCTTGACCGGCGGGAGGCGGCAGGCCGTGTCCGCCGCTGCCATGGCGACCTGCATCTGCGCAACATCTGCGTCTTCGATAGCGAGCCTCGGCTGTTCGATTGCATCGAGTTCAACGACCAGATCGCCACCGTCGATGTCCTCTACGATCTCGCATTCCTGTTGATGGACCTGTGGCATCGCGGTTTTCCGCAATTCGCCAATCTGGTGATGAATCGCTATCTCGACGACGCCGATGACGAAGACGGCTTCATTCTCCTGTCTTTTTTCATGGCGGTGCGGGCGGCGGTGCGCGCCCACGTGACCGCGACGCAGGTCGAGGAGGGCAGCCAGGACTTCACAAAGCTGATTGCCGAAGCGCGATCCTATTTCCAACTCGCGCAAACCCTGCTTGCCCAAACACCCACTCGGCTCGTCGCAATCGGCGGTTTGAGCGGCTCGGGCAAGACGACGGTCGCCGAAGCGCTTGCACCGCAGATCGGCGCGCCGCCTGGGGCCAGGATCGTCGAGAGCGACCGCATCCGCAAGGCCATGCATGGCGTGGCCGCCGAAACGAAGCTGCCGGACAAGGCCTACCGGCCCGGCGTGTCGGAACGCGTCTATCGCCAGATCGCCTGGCGTTCGGAGCTGATCCTTGCCGAAGGGGGCTCCGTCGTCGCCGATGCCGTATTCGACAAGCTGGAGGATCGCGACAGGATCGAGCGCGCGGCGAGCGAGGCAGATGTTCCGTTTGCAGGATTTTGGCTAGCGGCTGATCCGTCGGTGCTTTGGCGCCGGGTCACCGAGCGCAAGGCCGGCCCGTCCGATGCCACGATCGACATCCTGTCGCGGCAATTGCAGCGCGATGTCGGTCCATTGATCTGGCGCAAGATCGAGGCGGACCGCAAGGCAGCTGAAATCACAGCCGAGATGGCGGCCCTGGTTGAGGGCACCGCTTCATCTGCAGTCGGCCTCAGGAAGACGGGATCATAGAGCTGGCGGGCGCTTGGCTGATCTCCAGGGTCGCCACGGACAGACCCGCTTCACCGGGGTGGCGGGCTATCGAGAACCCAAACTCCCGGCACATTGCGAGCATCTTGCGATTTTCGTTGAGGATCGTGCCCTCGATGCGCCTGATGCGTTCAGCCCTCGCATAGTCGATTACCTGGTTCAGCAGATCCCATCCCAGGCCATGGCCCTGCAGGTCCGATCGCACGAGCAGCGCAAATTCGCCGCTACTGTGATCGGGATCGCAGGAAAGCCGACCGATCCCCGCCAGCGCTCCCGTGTCCTTTTCAAGCGCGACAAAGGCGATGTCGCGATCGTAGTCGAGCTGCGTGAGCCGTTTCAGCATCTGGTCCGGGAAGTTCTTGCGCAGTGACAGGAACCGCAGCCTCAGGTCATCGGGGGAAATCTTCGCCATGAACGCGGGATAGAGCGCTACGTCCGCCGGGACGATCGGCCGGATGTGAAAGGCCATGCCCTCCGACAGAAGATCGCGGCCCCATCCTGACGGATAGGGCCTAATGGAAAGGGCCGGGTTCGGCGCCGGTTCCTCCACACGCCGCGGGTCGATTTCGATGCGGGCATCGAGCGCAATGATGCCTTCGTCGTCGGCCAGCAGCGGGTTGATGTCGAGGGAGACCAGGCAAGGGAAGTCGACGATCATCTGCGACAGGCCATTCAGCGCGGCGATCATCGCGACTCGATCGGCAGGCTTGCGATCGCGATAGCCGGCAAGCAGGCGGCCTATTCTGGTCGCGTCGATCGCGTCTCCGGCCAGCACGTCGTCAAGCGGCGGCAGGGCGATCGCGGTATCGTTCACAACCTCAACCGCTGTGCCGCCGGTGCCAAACAGAATGACCGGGCCGAACATTGGGTCCAGGTTCACGCCCAAAATGAGCTCCTGCGCATGCTCGCGCATGACCATGGCCTGTACGGTGTAGCCGTCCACCTTGGCCTCCGGCGACTGAGTGCGCAGGCGCGTCTCGATCGACTGGGCGGCCTCCGCAGCCTTCTCGGCAGTCGCAATGTTGAGGACCACGCCGCCGACATCCGACTTGTGTGAAACCGCCTTCGACAGCAGTTTGACGACCACCTTTTCGGAACTTTCGAGGAGGTGGCCGGCTGCCCGCGCCACCTCCGTGATGGATCCAGCTACAATGGTTCTTGGCACGGGGATGCCATAGGCGGCTATCGCCGCTTTCGCTTCCGGCTCCGTCAGCATGCGCCGCCCCTCGCTTGCCACTTGCTGGAAGATGGCGAGCACCGACGCTCTTCCGTCGACCCGGTCGTCGCCCTGGCTCGAAGGCGTACGCAGGAGCGCCCGCTGGGCCCGCGACCATTCGCTGAGATAGGAAGCCGCGACTGCGGCGTCCTCCGGCGTTTCGAAGCTGGCGATACCGGCTTCCGTCAGGATCCGCCGGCCCTCGCGCGCAGTGTGTTCGCCGAGCCAGCACGCAAGGAGCGGTTTTCCTCCGATCTCGCCCACTTCGCCAAGCGCGGCCACCTTCCTTGCCGCGTTTTCCGAAGAACCAAGCCCGGTGGGGCAGTTCATCACCAGGATAACGTCCGTTCCCGGATCCGCCGCCAAGGCTTCGAGCGCCACCCCGTAGCGCTCCGGCGCCGCGTCCCCGACGAGGTCGATCGGGTTCGCGTGCGACCATGTCGGCGGCAGCACATGGTCGAGCTGCTCGATCGTCGATGGCGCAAGTTCAGCCAACTCGCATCCACGATCGATGAGCTTGTCGACGGCAAGAACACCGGCGCCGCCGCCATTGGTGACGATACCGACATGTGCCTGCTCGAGCGGAGCGTGACGCGCGACCGTCTCGGCCGCATCGAGCAACTCGGCGAGATCATCCACGCGCAACACCCCTGCCCTGCGCAAGGCGGCGCCCACCACCCTGTCCGCACCCGAAAGCGCGCCTGTGTGTGTCGCCGCCGCCCTGGCGGCCTGTTCGTGCCGGCCAGGTTTGATTGCGATAACCGGCTTGAGGCGCGCGGCCGCCCGTGCGGCCGACATGAACTTGCGCGGATTGGGTATGGTTTCGAGATACATCACGATAGCTCGCGTGTGAAAATCGCCCGCCAGCATGTCGAGGCAGTCGCCGACGTCGACGTCCGCCATGTCGCCGAGGGAAATGATCCGGGAAAAGCCGACATTGTTCTCGGCCGCCCAGTCGATCAGCGATGTGGCGATCGCGCCGGACTGCGAGATCAGAGCGATATTCCCAGGCCTCGCCGCCATATGTGCGAAACTGGCGTTGAGCTTTGCTGGAGGGACCATCAACCCGACTGTGTTCGGCCCGATGATGCGCATAAGCGAGGGCTTGGCTGCGTCGAGCATCGCCTGGCGCAAGCCGTTCGCCTGGTTGAGTCCGGCCGTTATGACGACGGCCGCTCGTGTTCCCTTCCCGGCCAGTTCCCGCACGATGTCGGGAACGGTGTCGGGAGGGGTCACGATCACGGCCAGATCGGGAACGCCCGGCAGATCGGCGACCGTGCTGTAGCAGCGGTGGCCGATCACGTGCGAATGTTTGGGATTGACCGGCCAAATCTCTCCCTCGAAGCCGCCGCTCACGATGTTGTCGAAGACAACGCGACCGACTGAGCCAACGCGCCCGGTCGCGCCGACGACAACGACGGATTTCGGCGAGATCGCGTACTCAAGATTTCGGATTGTCATCCCGGCAAACTCCTTGCCGCCACATTCGCCGATGGCACCGGGCATTCATTGCGCTGGATCAAAGCGTCATCCGATCCCTTAAGGCTAGCTACGGCGACGCCGACCCCAACCGGTCTCTGCGGGCGAAGATCGCCGTCGAAGGAGAACCCGATGAGCTATTATTTCAGCAAAAGCCTCGACATGCCGTTCGCAGCGGCGATCGAACATGTAATCAAAAAGCTTGCCGGCAAGGGCTTCGGCATTCTGACCAGGATCGATGTCCAGCACACGATGAAGGTCAAGCTAGGCGTCGACTTCAAGCCATACATGATCCTCGGCGCCTGCAATCCGCATTTCGCATGGCGCGCGCTGCAGGCCGAGGACAAGATCGGCGCCATGCTGCCTTGCAACGTGATTGTGACCGAGACCGCTCCCGGACAGGTCGAGGTGGCGGCTGTCGATCCGATGGCGGCGATGGGAGCCATCGACAACCCGCAACTTGCCGCAACGGCAAAGGATGTCCGGCTGTTGCTGCGGGAAATGATCGGCGAACTTTGACGACCGCCATGAAGGAATCCATGCTGCGGCGTGCGTTGCTGATCACAGCCGTTGTCGGTCTGGCGCTAGGGCTCGGCGTCTGGCGCAGCGGTATTGGTCCCATCTCGCGTGACACAATCTGGGCAGCGGCAACCCTGCCCGTCGTTGTCACACTCGCCATCTCCATCTTGCGGGATTTCTGGATCGGCCGGATCGGCGTCGACGCGATCGCGCTGGTTTCAATGTCGGCGGCACTGCTGCTGGGGCAGGCTCTGGCGGCGGTGGTTGTCGCCATCATGTACGCTGGCGGCACAGTGCTTGAAGATCTGGCGCGCGGTCGAGCGGAGCGGAATCTGAGGGCTCTGACCGACAGGGCTCCGCGCGTGGCGCATCGCAGATCCGCACATGGCACTGAGACCGTTCCGATCGATCAGGTGACGGTCGGCGACGAGCTTTTGGTGCGCGCCGGCGAATTGCTGCCCGTGGACGGCATCCTCATCGACGCTTCGGCCCAACTCGATGAGTCGACCGTCACCGGAGAGCCCCTGCCGGAGCGGCGCCGCACCGGCGACGGATTGCGAAGCGGCACGGTCAATGCAGGCGAGGCCTTTTTCATGCGGGCTTCCGCTGTCGCCGACAAGAGCACCTATGCCGCGATCCTGCGCATGGTCGCTGCCGCGCAAACCGCCAAGGCGCCGTTCATACGCATTGCCGATCGCTTCGCCCTGCTGCTGCTTCCGGCCACTCTGCTGGTCGCCGGCATCGCCTGGTATCTTTCCAATGATCCGATCCGCGCCCTCGCCGTTCTGGTGGTCGCAACGCCCTGTCCGCTGATCCTCGCGGCCCCCGTTGCATTCATCGGCGGTGTGTCGCGCGCCGCCCACGCCGGCATCCTGATGAAGGGCAGCGCCGCGATCGAGGCGCTCGCCCAGACACGCACCGCGATCTTCGACAAGACCGGAACCTTGACTCTCGGCGGCACCGAACTGATCGAGATCGACGTCGCTCCGGGCCAGCAAGCCGATGAGCTGCTGCGCCTGCTGGCCTCGCTCGAACAAGCTTCGCATCATATTCTTGCGGATTCGATTGTCCGCATCGCTCGCCATAGAAACCTGACGCTTTCTCAACCTCATGATGTTCGCGAACATCGTGGAGAAGGCCTGAAGGGTCAGGTAGATCGGATGTCGGTCGCGGCAGGGTCGAGATCGCTCGTCATTGGGAACAGACCGCTGCCGAAGTGGGCGGAAAGTGGAGAGGAACGGCATCGCAACGCGCAAGTACTCAGGGTGTTTCTGGCTATCGATGGCCAGCTTACCGGTATTTTCACATTCGGAGACGCCATACGCGAGGATGCTCCCGACACTCTCGGGGTTCTGCGTTCAGCGGGGGTCGCGCGGATTGTAATGCTCACCGGCGACGATGGCACGGCAGCCGAAAAGGTCTCCGCTTCGCTTCAGCTCGATGAGTTCTTTGCCGATGCCACGCCTGCCGAAAAGGTCGCGACAGTCGAGGCCGAGAAGGCCAAGGCGCCGACGATGATGGTGGGTGACGGCATCAACGACGCCCCTGCCCTTGCCGCGGCGACCGTGGGCATTGCTATGGGGGCTCGTGGCGGGACGGCTTCGTCGGAGGCGGCGGACGTAGTTGTGCTGACCGACAGGCTGCAGCCTGTCGCGGAAGCATTGCGAATCTCCAGGCGCACGCGCGGGATCGCTCTGCAGAGCATCATCGTCGGGCTGGCGCTCTCGGGCGCCGCGATGATCGCGGCCGCCATGGGGTACATAACGCCGGTGGCGGGAGCAATTCTTCAAGAGGGCATAGACGTCGCCGTCATCCTCAATGCGCTGCGTGCGCTTGGCGACGGGCGTTTGAAACACAATCGGAACTAGGAGAACTGAAAGGTCATGACGCAGGAGAATCTGGTGGTTTGCACCAAATGCGGCGTGGTCAATCGCCTGCCACTCGTCCGCAACAGCGCCGACGCCAAATGCGGAAAGTGCGGCGCCCTGCTGTTTTCAGGGCTCCCGCAGGACATTGATGCGGCGAATTTCGATCGTCAGATTGGACGCGGCAGCCTGCCCGTCCTCGTCGACGTCTGGGCCCCATGGTGCGGTCCCTGCAAGACGATGGCACCGGCCTATGAAGCCGCCGCCAAGGCGCTTGAGCCTCACATTCGGCTGGTCAAGCTGAATTCCGACAAGGAGCAGGCCATCTCGGCGAGATTGGGAATTCGCAGCATCCCCACGATGATATTGTTTCACCGCCAGCGCGAAATCGCGCGCACATCGGGGGCGATGAGCACCAGCCAGATCGTTAGCTGGGTTCGCGGGTATCTGCTGCCCGACCTCAGCTGAGCCTCTCGCCAAGCGGAGACTCGTTTGATCCTGGTCAAGGTCACGTTCGGTCACCGCGATAGGAATGGCCTCGAAGGAGTTTGCCATGACCACTTTGCACGACCTCACCCCGAAATTCAGGAACATCCGCCTGCTTCTGGCTCGCGAGAAGGGTCATCCGGAAGGAGACCGCGAAGAAGGCTACGATGTGCTGGTTCCACTCACCGACGAGGGACGGCTTGATGCCGAGGAATGGAAATCGCACAAGGCCTTCTGTCGTGTGCGCCGCTTCCGTACCGGCGAAGACGATCTTGTCGGTCGCTTGCGCCGCAAGCCAGGCGGCCAATGGTATTTCGACTACGCCGAGGGCGACCGTGACGACGAGATCGGCTTTCATCTCGGCGAGGAGCGCTTCGTCACCGGCGAGTACGTCTCCATCAGGCGCAACGGGGCCATGCACACTTATCAGGTGGCTCGGGTCGAGCAGCCATAGCCCGTCTCTCGCAGTTGGCCGGAGGGAGCCATGTCGCGCCGCATACTTGTTCTCGTCGGCCATCCCGACCCATCTCCCGACCGACTCTGCCGGGCCTTGGCTTCCGCATATGCTGAAAGCGCGGAACGCGCGGGCCACACCGTGCGCGAGATCGACCTGGCGTTGCTCAACTTTCCGATGCTTCGGACAACGCAGGAGTTCGAGCACGGAACCATTCCGGCCAGTCTGCAAGAAGCGGCCGAGGCGGTGGTCTGGGCAGAGCATCTGGTCTTTGTCTTCCCGCTTTGGCTGGGCACGATGCCGGCCCTGCTCAAAGCTTTCCTCGAGCAGGTGATGCGGCCGGGCACGGCGTTCGCCTACCCGCAAAAGGGTGAGGGTTTTGCCGTATCCTTGCTGCGCGGACGCTCTGCGCGCCTCGTGGTGACGATGGGAATGTCTGCGCCCGTCTACCGGATCTGGTTCCTCAGTCACGGCATCGCCGGCATGCGGCGGGGCATCCTCAATTTCGTCGGCGTCAAGCCGGTGCGAGAAACCTTGTTCGGCATGGCGGCGGGCGCCAGCGACGCAAAGCGGGCGAAATGGATCGGGCAGATGCGCGTGCTCGGTCAGCGAGGGCTTTGAGGCGCTGACTCGGAGTCGCGCCGGCAATTGCCGCCGCGGCAAACAAATGCCGGAGCCATTTGTCTCGTTGCGGTGCTCAAATTTTGGCAAACTGTCGATCCCGGCAAGCTCAAGCTGCGACAGTCACAGATTCAGCCGACCAACCGCCTATGGATCGACGGTAAATTCGGCCCACATGCCGGCACCATAGTGACCTGGCACGTTACAGATGAGCAGGTATTTTCCGGCTTTCAGATCGACGGTCAAAGCGCCTGATTTGCCCGGATCAAGTTCCGAAACCTCCCCCTTGTCGCCAGCCTTGTCTTCGTCGACCCGATTCTCGGCGTCAATGTAAGGGAGTGACTTTTTCGAGTCGGCAAGAAACATCACGATCATCTCGTGAATTGTATCCTTGGAACCATTCTTGACCTTGAAGGTGACCTTTCCGGCCTTCACTGCAGCGGGCAAGACATTGATGCCCATAGTTGCCTTGGTGAGATCCAGTCCTGGCGCCGCATAGGCGAGCCCCATTGGCATCTCCGTACTCGCGCCCTTGTCCCAAAGAGAGACCTGGACAAGCGAAGCAGCCCAGACTGAACCGGTACTGCCGGCCATGAGCATTGCGGTGGCAATTCCCAGCTTGGAAACGGTCTTCATGGTGATCCTCCATCGGTGTGGCAGCACAAGCGCTTACACTCCCGATGCACGCTGCTCCCACAGTCACCCGCGGTCCTTGCGCCAAATCAAACTGGGTGGCGCCAACTTAGCGGCGGCATCATGGGATCAGAACAGCGGCGCCGCTCAGCCTGCCCATCCGCAAATCGTCCAGCGCCTGACGGGTTCACTATCGCGGGTGCCTGATCTTGACCGGGTACGGCCGGGCGTGACGACCGAAGCCACGGCTCGCTGGAACATAGCCGTGCCTCCCAGCAGAGAAATAAAGGCCCGCGGCGGCAAGATAGGCAACATCCCAGCCCAGATTTCAATCATATCGGATGTCATGGCCAGATTCCCTCGGTTGGTTCTGACCAGATAGTTGCCGAACAAGTTCATGCCGGCCTTGATCGCGGTCAATCGCATCGACCAAGTGGCTCGATCGGATGATTTCGGGCTTGCTCTAAGTAGTTTCCCGTAGGGACATAACCGAATTTCGGCATGGCGGGATTTGCGCGATTGCTGTTGTCACGAATTCACCGGGACCACAGCCATGTACGCTCAAGCCTCCGCCAAGATCGAACTGCCGTCCTATCTCCCTCATCAGAGCCCTGCGCCCGTCTTCGAAGGGCCGGCAACGCCGGTCAGCTTCTTCTCGGCAGGCACCGAAATATATGCCCAGGGTGAAAAGGCGGGCGCCCTCTACCAGGTCGAATTCGGCGCGGTCCGCATATACCGCCTGCTCGCCGACGGCCGCAGACAGATAAGCGCGTTCCATCTCGCGGGAGAAACCTTTGGTTTCGCGGCCGACGCCACCCATCACTTCTTCGCCGAAGCGATCAACGCAACCGGTGTGCGGGTCTTTCGCACCCCATCGGGCACGGACATGTCGCGCCAACTCCTGCCCCTCGCGCTCAGGGGGCTGACCCGGGCGCAAGAACATCTCCTGGTGCTTGGCTGCCAGAACGCCATCGAGCGCGTCGCGGCATTCCTCGTCGAAATGTCGGAGCGCCAGGGCGGCTTGCGGCAGGTGGAATTGCCAATGTCGCGGAACGACATCGGCGACTATCTCGGCCTCACCATCGAAACCGTCTCGCGAGTCTTCACCCGCCTGAAGGAGAAAGGCGTGATCCGCTTGCTCAGCCTGCGCAGCATCGAAATCCTCAAGCGCGATACGCTGCTGGCAATGGGAGAATGAGGCCAACCGAGCCAATCCCGCGCATCAATCCTGAAAGGGGCGGAAATGAAAACCACGCTTACGACTCACACCGGATTTCGCTTCGAAGTGCGTCGTGCACGCCCTGATGATGAGCCGATCGTTGCCGAGTTCTTCACCCATGTGACACCGGAGGACCTGCGCTTCCGATTCCTCGGGGCAGTGAGGGAAGTTTCGCATGAGCGGCTTGTGGCGATGACCCGCTCCGACGATCCGCACGTCCATAATTTTCTCGCCTTCTCGACCGAGGGAATGCTCATCGCGGTGGCGATGCTTGCCAGCGATCCGGCCGACCGGCGTGGCGAAGTCGCCATCTGCATTCGCGAGGATCATAAGCATCTCGGCATCAGCTGGGAATTTCTCGGCTATGTCGCGCGCTATGCCGACGACCACGGCATCAAGACGATCGAGTCGATCGAGAGCCGCGAAAACCGCGCCGCGATCGAACTTGAACGCGAGATGGGCTTCACCGTCACAACGGACTCCGACGACCCGACGCTCGTCCTGGTTCAGCGGAAGCTCGGTGCCAAGTTGGCGATTTAAGACCGTGCCATTTCTAGCCGTACGGGAGCCCGCTACCAGGGTCATGGAGACTGGTCGCGGGCCGGCAAATGGCTGCACCCTGAGGGACCGACCATCCAGCTCAATTGACAACTCTGGCATGTGAAGGGCGTTCCACCAACAGGCGGGCGGTTGTGCGGTTCAAACCCTTTCGAAGCTGAGCAGTTCAGTGGCCACCGCGCGTTCTTCGTCGGCCGGGATGATAAGTACATCGACACGGGAATTCGTGGCACTCACAAGGTCTTCGCCACTGCAATTCAAACCGTCATCCATGGCGACGCCCAGCCATGCGGCAGCCTCGCATATTCGCCGCCGGATCACAGGCGCATTCTCGCCGATGCCTGCGGTGAACACGAGGGTGTC
Organism: Mesorhizobium sp. WSM3224; assembly: GCF_000427725.1. Taxonomy (GTDB): domain Bacteria; phylum Pseudomonadota; class Alphaproteobacteria; order Rhizobiales; family Rhizobiaceae; genus Mesorhizobium. Next base: position 50,996 of record NZ_ATYO01000029.1, read on the forward strand.
GAGCCCGCCTATCGCCGCAGCAAGTGATCCGATCTCACGTCCGACACGGTAGACGAAAAGATCGACGGCGCGCACCGCCGCCGGGTCTTTCGATGCAAGCAGCGTCTGCATGTTCCCGGAGATGCCTGATACCCCCAGCAGGCCGGATCGCTCGTACAGCAGGTCGGCAAGTTCATCCGACGACAGCTTGCGGTCCTGCAGGAGATGCAGGAGGACGCCGGGATCGATGGCGCCGCAACGCGTGCTCATGACCAGGCCGTCAAGCGTCGAGAAACCCATGGTGGTGGCGTGGCTTGCGCCTGCCTTCATCGCGCACAGGCTCGCACCGCTGCCGAGATGGGCGACGATCGTTCGGCCTCCGGCGGCGACCCCGTAACGCTTGCGGAGCTGACTGGCGACATGGCTGTAGGAGAGCCCATGGAAACCATAGGACACGATGCCTTGCTCCGACATCTCATGCGGCAGGCCATAAAGCCTTGCGAGTTCGGGCTGCCTCGCGTGAAAGGCTGTATCGAAGCAGCCGACCTGGATGGCGCCAGGCAGAAGGCGGTTGGCCAGGTCGACCAACTCCAGGTTGATCGCCTGATGGATCGGGGCGAGCGGCTCAAGTCTGCGCAAGGCAGCGAGCGTACGCTCGTCGAGCAACGTTGCGCGGGCAAACTCCCGACCGCCATGTACGATGCGATGCCCGACCCGGCGCACCCCGCGCAACAGGCCGCGGTCCGCCAGATAGGACGCAACGGCTTCGAATGCCTTGCCGATGGAGATCGCTTGCTCGCCAAGGCTCCTGTCGAACGGCGGCGTTGTTGCCGTGGGCGCGACGTGGAGTCGGGGCCGCTCGCCGATTGACGAGACGCTGCCACGCGCCAGCAGATGAAGTTCGTCGCGCGCTTGAAAGACGGCGAACTTCAGGCTTGATGAGCCGCCATTGAGAACGAGAAATTCATCGGTCATGCCGCCCGGTCCCAGCCGCCTTTGCGGGCGCGATCCTCTTAGCCTGGCTCTTCGTCATCGACTACCGCTCCCATTTCCAGCCGAGGATCTCGGGCATATCCTGCCCGTGCTCGCGGACATAGGCCCGGTGCTCGATCAGCTTCCCTTCCATGGCCTGTTTCAGCTGGATATGCGCACCAACCGGTTCGGGAATGCGGTCGAGCACGCCGAGCACGAGATGGTAGCGGTCGAGCCCATTCAGCACGGTCATGTCGAAGGGCGTCGTCGTCGTCCCTTCCTCATTGTAGCCGCGCACATGGATGTTGTCGTGGTTGGTCCGCCGATAGGTCAGGCGGTGGATGGTCCACGGATAGCCGTGATAGGCGAAAATGACGGGCTTATCCGTAGTGAAAAGCGCGTCGAACTCGCGATCCGACAGGCCGTGCGGGTGGTGCTCCTTTGGCTGCAGGGTCATCAGGTCGACGATATTGACCACCCTGATCTTGAGGTCGGGAACTTGGCGCTTCAGGATTTGAACGGCGGCCAGCGTCTCAAGCGTCGGCACGTCGCCGGCGCAGGCCATGATCACATCCGGCTCGGTCCCGCGATCTGTCGACGCCCACTCCCATATGCCGATGCCGGCATTGCAGTGGATTTTCGCCTCTTCGATGGACAGCCACTGCCAGGAATTGGCCTTGCCGGCAACGATCACGTTGATGCGGTTCCATGTCCGCAGCACATGATCGGTCACGCAAAGCAGGCTGTTGGCATCCGCCGGCAGATAGACGCGCACGACGTCCGCCTTCTTGTTCAAGGCCACGTCGATGAAGCCTGGATCCTGATGGCTGAAGCCATTGTGCTCCTGCTGCCAGACATGGCTGGACAACAGATAGTTCAGCGAAGCGATCGGTCGCCGCCAAGCGAGCTTGCGACAGGCGTCCAGCCATTTCGCATGCTGGTTGAACATGGAATCAACAATGTGCGTGAAGGCTTCGTAGCAGGAGAAGAAGCCGTGGCGCCCGGTAAGCAGGTAACCCTCCAGCCAACCCTGGCAGGTGTGCTCGGATAGAATTTCCAGAACCCTGCCCTCTTTGCCCAAATGCACATCCTCGGGCAGGATCTTTTCCATCCAGGCGCGCTCGGTCACCTCGAAGACATCCTGCAACCGGTTCGAAGCCGTCTCGTCCGGGCCAACGATGCGGAAGTTCCGGGCGCCTTGATTCAAAGCCATGACGTCGCGCAGGAATTTGCCCATGATACGGGTGGACTCCGCTTTCACGCCACCGGGCTGCTCAACCGGGACGGCGTGCTCATCCAGGGCGGGCAGTTCGAGAGCTCGGCGCAGCAGGCCTCCATTCGCGTGCGGATTGGCGCCCATGCGGCTGTCGCCTTCCGGCGCGGTGGCGCGGACCGCGGCCGCGGGAGCGCCGGCGGCATCGAACAGCTTCTCGGGCCGGTAGCTCCTCAGCCATTCCTCGAGCATCTTCAGGTGCGCAGGGTTTTCGGCGAGGCCGGAGAGCGGAACCTGATGGGCGCGCCAGAAGCCCTCGGTCTTCAGCCCGTCGACCTCCTTGGGGCCGGTCCAGCCCTTCGGGCTTCGCAGCACGATCATCGGCCATTTCGGACGCGAGTGCGCCGTCTTCACGCCGTTGCGGGCCGTGTCCTGAATCGCCTTGATGCGGTCGAGCGCATCGTCGAGCACGACAGCCATCCGCTCATGCATCAAGGCAGGATCGTCGCCCTCGACGAACAGCGGCTCGTAGCCATAGCCGATGAACAGCGCACGCAGCTCTTCCTCGGGGATTCGGGCCAGAATGGTCGGATTGGCGATCTTGTAGCCGTTGAGGTGGAGGATCGGCAGCACCGCGCCGTCGGATGCCGGGTTGAGGAACTTGTTGGAATGCCAGGAGGTGGCGAGCGGCCCGGTTTCCGCCTCGCCGTCGCCAATGACGCAGGCGACGATCAGATCCGGGTTGTCGAAGGCCGCGCCGTAGGCATGCGAGAGCGCGTAGCCGAGCTCGCCGCCTTCATGGATCGAGCCGGGCACGTCAGGGGCAGCATGGCTTGGGATGCCGCCCGGAAAGGAAAACTGCCGGAAGAGCTTTTTCATTCCGGACTCATCCAGAGAAATATCCGGATTGATCTCGCTGTAGGTGCCTTCGAGGTAGCTGTTCGCGACCATGGCAGGCCCGCCATGGCCCGGACCGCAGATGTAGATGACATTGGCGTCGCGCGATCGGATTGCGCGATTGAGATGCGCGTAGATGAAGCTAACCCCTGGTGAAGTTCCCCAATGGCCAAGCAGCCTGGGCTTGACGTGCTCCAGCCGAAGCGGCTCGCGAAGCAGCGGATTGTCGAGCAGATAGATCTGCCCGATCGTCAGGTAGTTGGCGGCACGCCAGTAGGCGTCGATGTCGTGCAGTTCCTGTGCGGACAAGCGATTGGTGCTGGCACGCTCGGTCATTTCCGACTCCTTCGCTGGTTTAAACCGATCCGGCTGCAGTACAACGCATCGAGGCTGCCACCGGTTCATGACCGGCCGGTGTCAAGATCAGGCGTCATCGATCTATCCGGTGATGAAGGATCGAACTTTGATCCATCGCAATTGGCGGGCACCACTGCCCCTTTTTGTGATCGTCTTTGCTCTCGATCAATGAACATCCAATTTGGCACCCGTAGATGTGGGGTGAAGCGATGGGGAATGCTTGCGACGATGTACCCGCCGAAGAGGTCCAACGGTCGACCCAAAACGTCGCGGTGACGCGCGGATGGAAAACATTCCTCGGTCTTCTGTCGAATTGACGAGTGCGCCGATTGAACGCAGAAACTGGCGCGGGAACGACACAGCCCTGAAGCGGTCCGGATCAGAAACCGAAAGACCGACAGGGCTTGGGAGGATAAGCATGGGCGAGAATTTGTTCGGCCATCATGCCGACCGCGTTGAGGCCGCGATTGCTTCGGATGCGGCGGCAAAGTCCGCGCTGGTTGCCTCCTGGCGACGATCTTCGAATCTCCACCGGCTCAATCCAGCCGATTGCAGCCCGGCCCGCTATTTGACGGAGCCGGAGCTGGGGCAGGCGCGGCAACGCATTGAGCCGCTCATCCGAGCTGCCCAGTCGAGCCTCGACCGGCTCTACCTTGCGGTTGGCGGGGTCGGATGCTGCGTCTTGCTCGCCGATCGCGACGGCGTACCGGTCGAACGGCGTGGCGCGCCCGTGGATGACGAAACGTTTCATTCCTGGGGTTTGTGGACTGGCTTTGTCTGGAATGAGGAAAGCCAGGGCACCAATGGGATCGGCACTTGTCTGGTCGAACAGCGGGCGCTGACGATCCATCGCGATCAGCATTTCCACACGCGCAACACAGATTTGAGCTGTACCACCGCACCGATTTACGATCACCAGGGCCATCTTGCGGCTGCGCTTGACGTGTCTTCCTGTCGAGCAGATCTCACGGAAGCCTTCGCCAATCTCATTTCGGTGGCCGTAATCGACGCGGCGCGTCGGATCGAAGCGGAAAATTTCAAGATTGCGTTCCCCAGGGCGCGAATTCTGCTGGCGCCGGTCGCCGACAAAGGTTCCGGCGCGCTGATCGCCGTTGACGCCGACGACCTCGTGGTGGGCGCCACCCGTTCGGCTCGCCTGGCGCTTGGACTTACGCAACAATGTCTCGACAAGCCGATGCCTGCGCGCGATCTGCTCGGCTGGGCGGAGAACCGTCCTGAAGTCCTCGCAGAGGCGGAGCGCGGTGTCCTGCAGCGGGCGCTGGCGCGGGCAGACGGAAATGTCTCGGCCGCGGCCCAGGCGCTCGGCATCAGCCGCGCCACGCTTCACCGCAAGCTCAACCGCCTGGATGTTCACAGGCCTCACTGATCCCTCGAATCAACTTACGACTGTCGCAATTCTGCGACACATCGTGCCCGACCGCCGTAACCGGTGCGGTGACAACTGCAGTCCGGAATAGCAAGTTTCTCTCGAAGCGTCGCATCCCGCGACGTCAGCTTTGGGAGGAACACACATGAACAAGGTTGAATTCTCACGCTCGGTCAAGGCGCCCTTCGACAAGCGCTATGGCAATTTCATCGGCGGCAAATGGGCCGAGCCGCGGTCCGGCCGCTACTTCGAGAACTACTCGCCGGTGAACGGCCAACTTTTGTGCGAGGTCGCTCGTTCGGATGCCCAGGACATCGACGCAGCCTTGGATGCAGGGCATGCCGCCAAAGACGCTTGGGCGCGCACCAGCGTGGCTGAGCGCTCGCTCATCCTCAACCGCATCGCCGACCGTATGGAGGAAAACCTCGATCTCCTCGCATGCGCCGAAACGTGGGACAACGGCAAGCCGATCCGCGAAACGACAGCAGCCGACCTGCCCCTGGCCATCGACCATTTCCGCTATTTCGCCGGCGCCGTGCGTGGCCAGGAAGGTAGCCTTTCCCAGATCGACGACGATACCGTCGCCTATCATTTCCATGAGCCGCTCGGTGTGGTCGGCCAGATCATCCCCTGGAATTTCCCGTTGCTGATGGCATGCTGGAAGCTGGCTCCTGCCCTGGCGGCCGGAAACTGCGTCGTGCTGAAGCCTGCCGAGCAGACGCCAGCTGCCATCTTACTCTGGGTCGATCTTATCGGCGATCTGCTACCGCCAGGCGTGCTCAATATCGTCAACGGCTTCGGCCTTGAGGCCGGAAAGCCGCTCGCGTCGTCGCCGCGCATTGCCAAGATCGCCTTCACCGGCGAGACGACGACGGGCCGGCTGATCATGCAGTATGCCAGCCAGAACCTGATACCCGTTACGCTGGAACTGGGCGGAAAGTCGCCCAACATCTTCTTCAAGGATGTCGTCGCCGAAGATGACGATTTCTTCGACAAGGCGATCGAAGGCTTCGTCATGTTCGCGCTGAACCAGGGCGAGGTCTGCACCTGCCCTAGCCGCGCGCTCATCCATGAATCGATCTATGACAGGTTCATGGAACGCGCCCTCAAGCGCGTCGAGGCGATCGTGCAGGGTGATCCGCTCGATCCGGCGACGATGATCGGTGCTCAGGCCTCGTCGGAGCAGATGGAAAAGATCCTGTCCTATATCGACATCGGCCGCCAGGAAGGAGCCGAGGTGCTGACTGGCGGCGCGCAGAACCATCTGCCGGGCGACCTTGCCGGCGGCTACTACGTCAAGCCGACCGTGTTCAAAGGCCACAACAAGATGCGCATCTTCCAGGAGGAGATCTTTGGACCCGTTGTGTCCGTGACGACCTTCAAGGACGATGACGAGGCGCTCTCGATCGCCAACGACACCCTCTACGGTCTTGGCGCCGGTGTCTGGAGCCGCGATGCGAACCGCTGCTACCGCTTCGGCCGCGCCATCCAGGCCGGCCGCGTCTGGACCAACTGCTACCACGCCTATCCGGCGCATGCCGCCTTCGGCGGCTACAAGCAGTCGGGCATCGGTCGCGAGACGCACAAGATGATGCTCGATCATTACCAGCAGACCAAGAACATGCTGGTCAGTTATAGCCCGAAGAAGCTCGGCTTCTTCTGATTGCCTCGTTGGCGCATAGGCGCGGTTCCGCAGGAGCCGCGCCTATGAGAAGAAAGGAGGAGCCGATGCAAGCGAAGGTCACTGCAACGCCGTCGGCCCTTGCACCGCTCGCCGAGATTGTTGCCGAACATGGTCCGGTGCTGTTCCACCAATCCGGCGGCTGCTGCGACGGCTCCTCGCCCATGTGCTATCCGCGCACCGGCTTTATCGTGAGCGACCAGGATGTGCTGCTCGGCCATATCGCCGAAGCGCCCTTCTACATTGGCGCATCGCAATTCGGGGCCTGGAAGCATACCGATCTCATTATCGACGTGGTGCCAGGCCGTGGCGGTATGTTTTCGCTCGACAATGGGAGGGAGAAGCGGTTCCTGACACGGTCGACGGTCTGCGCCGTCCAAACGTGAACAGCAGTATCGACCTGCTTCCTCTTTGTCTCAGCGCAACGAGCTTCGTGGGAATTGGATGCAACATGCCCGCCTCCAAGCGGAGAACCGGCATGAAACGCAAACTGAACGACGACGCGACGATGGATGGCATCATGCGCGAGACGCCGGCAGCAATCCGCGTCGTTCTTCAGCACGGCATGCTGTGCGTCGGCTGCCCGATCGCTTCCTTTCACACCGTTTCCGACGCGGCACGCGAGCATGATCTGGACGAGGATCAGCTTCGCCACGATCTGGAGGCGGCCATCGAAAATGACGTGGATTAGCTCTTTGCCGCGCGACCTTCAGCGATGACGAGGAGACGATGCGGCTCGACCACGACCACCCTCTGCCGTCCGCTCTTGACGAGCCCCTGGTCCTCCCAGGCGGAGAGCAGCCGGCTGACCGTATGAAGCGTGGTGCCCGTCATTTCCGCAACGTCCTGGCGTGAAATCGGGAAATCGATCAGAATCCCATCCTCAGTCTTTTTCCCCGACTGCTTGATCAGCTTCAGCAACGCATGCGCAACCCGCTGTTCCACCTGCTCGGTGGACATCTCGATGACGCGCGTGTGGGCGTCCTGCAGCCTGGTACCCACGGCCTTGTAGGTATTGGCGCTGAGGCTTGGAAAATTCGTCGCGAGTGTGGCCCAAAGCTGGCTTGGCCAGGCAAGCACTACGCAATCGACGGCCGCGATGGCATTTGCCGGATAGGTCGTCCGGCCCAGCGCGCTGGCGATCCCCATCAGTTCGCCCGGGCTGATGTATCGCACTGTTACCTCATGCCCATCCGGGGTCGATTTTATCACGCGCACATGGCCGTCGAGCAGCAGGAAAAAGGAGTGAGCTTCCTGCTCCTGCTCGAACACCGGCTGATCCTTGGCAATTCGAATGGACCTTGCCTGTCCGACTATGCGATCGAGGTCCCCGGAACCGATCCCCTCGAAGATGGACAGTCCGGCAATCAATGATCGATCGAGGCTTGCCAACTGCCTACCTCCCAACTTCAACCGTGCAACGCGCTCAGGCCCCTGCCCGACTGTGTCACGGACGGCCGCCCCTCGACAAGTGAGGCCTCCCTTGGCTGCCGCCTACCAATCACTCGCTTGTTTGCGCTGTGGCAAATTTCATCCTTCGAGACTGGGATAGAAGCGTCCAGCAGGCGCCTTGCCTGGTTTTCAATGAGGCATGTCATGGCAATTCCACGGACGCGGCCAAGCGTCTATCCGGCAATTCTCTCCTACGGGTTCCGGCCCTTCTTTCTGCTAGGCTCCCTGCAAGCCGCTGCTGCAATCGTTTTGTGGCTGCCCCTCTATTACGGTAAGCTCGAAACCTTCAGCGCCTTCCTGCCCGTGGACTGGCATATTCATGAATTGCTTTTCGGCTACCTGCCGGCGGTCGTGACCGGCTTCCTGCTGACTGCAATTCCGAATTGGACCGGACGGCTTCCCGTTCAGGATCTTCGCCTGCTGGTGCTGGTGCTGCTATGGGTCGCTGGTCGGGCGGCCGTGTTCCTTTCTGCGGAAACGGGATGGCTGCTGAGCGCGGTCATTGACTGCTCCTTTCTTTTCGCGGTGGTGGCTGCCGCCGCAACGGAAATCATTGCCGGCCGAAACTGGCGAAACATCAAGGTGCTGCTGCCCGTCACGATCCTTTTTGCGGCAAACGTCATGTTTCATCTGGAGGCGCACTATCAGGGTATCTCCGACATCAGCCGGCGTCTCGGTCTTGGAGCGGTTGTCGTCCTCATCATGATTGTCGGTGGGCGGATAATTCCGAGCTTCACCCGTAACTGGCTGGTTCGAGAAAAGCCCGGCCGCCTCCCGGTTTCATTTGGCAAGTTCGATATCGGAACGATCGCGCTGTCTGCAGTCGGCCTCGCCGCGTGGACCTTCTTTCCCGACAGCATTGCAACCGGAGCATTGCTGACCGCCGGAGCGGTCTTCAACGCAGTTCGGCTTGCCCGCTGGGCGGGCGACCGGACGCCGGCCGACCCTTTGGTTCTGATCCTGCACATCGCGTTCGCCTTTGTGCCTCTGGGCCTAGCGCTTGCTGGACTGGCCGTGTTCGCGCCGGGAACAGTCCCCGCGGTCGCCGGCATTCATGCGTTGGCTGTGGGAGCGGTGGCGTGCATGACGCTTGCCGTCATGACCCGTGCCTCACTCGGCCATACAGGCCGCGAACTGACGGCAAGCGTCGGAACACGTGCAATTTTCGCTGCGATCGTCATTGCCGCGATTCTGCGCGTAGCGGCCGCGATGGCTCCCTCCGCAGCAATTCTCTTGCATATCTCGGCGGCGCTCTGGGTTGCCGCCTTCGCCGGCTACGCCGTGCTCTTTGGCGGAATGCTCATGCGACCACGCCGGCAAGCGCGCAGCAATAGCGCCCCATGAAAGATTGGCGGGCGACGTTCCGCCAACGCCCAGTTTCTTACCGCTTCCGCGCCAATCATTTTCGTCGAAACAATTTGCGCCAGCGCAAATCGCCAGGTCGTCCGACGGTCTACAAGGGCGCAACGGTTGATGCCGTGGTGAAACAAAGAAAGGAATTCTCCAATGAAACTGCCCCTCATTGCCGCGGCGATCGCGTTGCTCTCAATCACCGGCGCCGCAAATGCCGAGGAACATGTCGTCCAGATGCTGAACAAGGGTGACAAGGGTTCGATGGTCTTCCAGCCCGATTTCGTCAGGGCGGCGCCCGGCGACACCGTCAAGTTCGTGCCGACCGACAAGACCCACAATGCCGAGATCATCAAGGGAATGATTCCGGACGGCGCCGAGCCCTTCAAGGGCAAGGCGAGCGAGGAGATCACGGTCACCCTCACCAAAGAAGGCGTCTATGGCGTGAAGTGCGCCCCCCACTATGGCATGGGCATGGTGGCACTGATCGTCGTTGGAAAGCCGGTCAACCTGGACGCGGCGGAAGCCGTCAAGCAGATCGGCAAGGCTAAACCGGTCTTTGCCGAGCTGTTCGCCGAAGCGACCAAAGCCGCTTCGAACTGATCAGACATTATCTGAGACTGCCTCCGGCAATGGCGATCCGGAAGCACTGGCCGGGCGGACCTGGGGAGAGGTCTGACCCGGCCAATTTCATTTTGCCGTTTGCCACGCCGCTGTGGCCAGCGGTCATTGCAACGACATGCTGGCAACTCCCTCCAAGTCCAAATTCATTTGGCGCAGATTTGCGCAAACGCAAAGACGCGCCGCGCCAAGACACTATCCTGGCTTCATCGAAACCGTGAAGTCGAGGAGATGAAAATGCTTACGAGACGCGAAGCTTTGCTGGGTTCTGTTCTTACCGCCGTCGCCGTTGCCGCCGTCGGCCCGGCGCCGGCAATGGCGGCCGCGAAAGATGTGGCCGGACTGCCGCGCGAAAAAGTAACCCTTGTCGCGCCGCCTTTCGTGCACGCTCACGACCAGGTGGCAAAGGGTGGCCCCAAGGTTGTCGAGTTCACCATGAAGATCGAGGAGAAGCCGACGATCATCGACGCCAACGGCACGCAGCTCAACGCCATGACCTATAACGGCTCCATTCCCGGCCCGCTCATGGTCGTGCATGAAGGCGACTATCTCGAGCTCACGCTGATCAATCCCGACACCAATACGCTCGCCCACAATATCGACTTCCATGCGGCGACCGGCGGGCTCGGCGGCGGTGCGCTGACACTGATCAACCCGGGAGAGCAAGTGACCTTGCGCTTCAAGGCGACCCGTTCCGGCACATTTGTCTACCATTGCGCGCCCGGAGGAGCGATGATCCCCTGGCATGTCGTATCGGGAATGAGCGGGGCGGTGATGGTCCTGCCGCGCGACGGCCTGAAGGACGAAAAAGGCAAGCCCATCCGCTACGACCATATCTACTATATCGGCGAGAACGACTTCTACATCCCGCGTGACGAGCAGGGCAAATTCAAGAAGTACGACTCGGCCGGCGACAACTACGACGACACCGTGAAGGTGATGCGAGGCCTGATCCCGACGCATGTCGTCTTCAACGGCAAAGCCGGATCTCTGACCGGCGAGAACGCCATGAAGGCCAAGGTCGGGGAAACGGTCTTGATCGTCCATTCTCAGGCCAACCGTGACACTCGTCCGCACCTGATCGGCGGCCATGGTGACTTCGTCTGGGAACAGGGCAAGTTCGCGAACCCACCCGCCAAGGACTTGGAAACCTGGTTCATTCGCGGCGGTTCGGCGGGCGCGGCGCTCTACACTTTCCGACAGCCCGGAATCTATGCATACGTCAATCACAATCTGATCGAGGCAGTCGAACTCGGCGCGACCGCCCACTTCACGGTAGAGGGAAAATGGGACGACGATCTGATGATGCAGGTCGAACCTCCCAAGGCGATTGCCTCATAAGGCATATTGGCCTGCGTCCCGCCGGCACCGCCGGCGGGACGCACCCGCAGGCGGAGTTTGAGCATGTCCTTCGATCCTGTCGTCACATTCGGAACAATCGCTGCCGCCGCCCTTATCGGTCTCGGCGTCGGCAATGCGATCGACGGGACGTCGCCACGATCCCGGGTTCCAGTTGCTGCGGCAGAACTGGTCACCCTGACGGCCGGGTCATATGAACACCCGCAGCCAGGCGAATTCCTCAAGGACAACCGTCCCATACCCGCACCCGTGGCGAAGGAAACCATCGATGCCCCGCTGGAAATCATGAAGTTCCAGGTAACCGCATCGGATTATGACCGCTGCGTTTCGGATAGCGCCTGCAAACCTGCCGACTCGCGCATTGTCGGCGACGTTCCGGTGACAGGCGTCAGCTTTCTCGATGCGCAGGCTTACGCGAATTGGCTATCGGAAAAGACAGGTGAAACTTGGCGGCTGCCGACCGACGTTGAATGGGCCTACGTCGCCGCCGAACGATTTCGGGCAGACATTGAGGCAGGTGAAGGCGATCCTGCCGATCCGGCCAGGCGGTGGCTTGCGCTCTATCGCAATGAGGCAGCGCTCGGTCGCAAAGCAGATCCTGAACCGCGGCCTCCGGGGGCATTTGGAGCCAATACAAAGGGCGTTGCGGATATTGCCGGCAATGTCTGGGAGTGGACATCGACCTGCTATGCCCATGTGACCATGTCCAGCGATGGCGCGCGCATCGCCAACTCGGTCAGCAATTGCGGAGTGCATGTTGTGGAGGGTTTCCACCGCACTTACATGTCGAACTTCATCCGTGACGGCAAAAGCGGCGGTTGCGCGGTCGGCACGCCGCCCGACAATCTCGGTTTTCGCCTTGTCCATGATTCCGGTGGCTTTCTGCAGGCCACTTTTCGCCGCCTCGGCCTCACCTGATTGCCCGATAAAGAGGAACATAGATGACTTCGAAGCCCGTCTTGCTCGACAGGGTCCGCCCTGCCGCCGAACAGCCCTTGGCGCGCCCCGGTGTCGATCGGACCTCGATAGGAGCGCTGGTCCGCAAATTCTATTCCAGGGTGAGAAAGGATGAGCGGCTCGGACCCATCTTCGCCCGAGAGATCGTTGGCGATTGGGAGCCCCATCTGGAGAAGATGACAGACTTCTGGTGCTCCGTCATATTGAAAAGCGGTGACTATCATGGCCGGCCGGTGCCGGCTCATCTGAAGCTTAAGAATATCATCGAAGCCGACTTCGAGATTTGGCTGGCTCTCTTCGGCGAGACGGCGTCCGAACTCTTCACCCCCGAGGTCGCGGCGGTGTTCGTTGAACGGGCGGAAAGGATAGCAGCGAGCTTGAAGCTCGCCGTGTTCTTTCACCTCGGCCCCGCCACCAACGCGCCAGCTCAGTAAATCCCGCCGGGGCGGTGGAATTTGCTGAGCTGATATCCGGTTTGATTATGCGCAAGGACCGTGGCCGTCGAGACTAGTAATTTCCGCCGATGATCCTCAATCTTTGCACCGGTACGATCGTCATAAGCCTAACGGTCGTGATCCACACTTTCGGCCTTATCGCGATCACTCACGTGATGACGCGTCTCGTGGCGCTCTTTCGCATGCATGGGCGGCGCAGCCGGATCCTGGCCATGATCAGCGTGGTTATGGGGCTTTTCGCTGTCATGACGGCGGAAGTCTGGCTATGGGCCGGAATCTATCGGCTGCTCGGAATCCTGGGGGATTTCGAGACGGCGCTTTACTTCTCGACCATCACCTTTTCGACGGTCGGCTATGGAGATGTGGTGCCCGCTCATGGCTGGCGCGTGCTTGCGGCCCTCGAGGGCATCAATGGCTTTCTCCTGATTGGCTGGTCGACCGCCTATCTGATCGCGGCCGGCACCCGCGTCGGTCCCTTCAGGATGGGCGAGCATTTTTGATCCGCTAACCGAGCCGTCGCTCAGACCGCTAACGAGTGCCTGCCGGTTCCGTTGGTAAGATATTTGTCAAATTTCGCCGCCACCGTCCTGACGAAGGGGCGGCTTTCCTCCGGCACGACGAAGTTTTCACCGTCGAGCCGCAGAAGCTGGCCGGCGCCGCTTATGGCCAGTCGGCTCGCCTCGCAGAGCAGCGTCCGACCTACCGCTCCAAAGCGTTCGACAAGATCTCCCGCTGAGAAAGTAAAGTTGCACATCAGGCGCTCGATGACCCAGCCCCGCGCCAGATCATCGAGACTGAACTCAATGCCGCGCGCTATCGCCAGTTGTCCGGAATCCACGGCCTTTTCGTACTCGCCGGTGGCAACGATGTTTTGTGCGTGGCCTTGGCGAAACCGGCTGATCGAGGAGGGACCAAGACCGATCAGGGTTTCGCACTGGTCCTCGGTATATCCCTGGAAATTGCGTCGGATCTTGCCGACACGGGCGGCAACCGCCAGCGTGTCCTTCGGCTTTGCGAAATGGTCCAATCCCAATGCCTCGTAGCCGGCGTCGACAATCAGTTGCGCGGCAAGCTGCGACTGCGCCAGGCGTGCGGTGGAGTCAGGCAGCCAGGCTTCATCGATCATCGTCTGATGCTTCTTGAACCAGGGCACATGCGCGTAGCCGAACAGGGCAAGCCTGTCCGGCGCCAGCGTCAGCGCCTGGGCGACCGTCGCCGCGACACTCTCGCGGGTCTGATGCGGCAGACCGTAGAGCAGATCCAGGTTGACGGAAGCGACGCCCCGCGCGCGCACTGCATCGACAATGCTTTTGGTCAGCGCGAAGCTCTGTTCGCGATTGATCGCCTTCTGCACCTTGGGATCGAAATCCTGGACGCCGAGGCTCGCTCTTGTCATGCCGATCGCGGCGAAGGCGTCGAGCCGACCCTCATCCATGTCGTTCGGATCGATCTCGACGCTCAGGCCGGCATCGTCGAGAAAGTCGAATTGATCCCGCAACCCTCTTCCGAGCACGAGGATGTCGTCTGGCTTCAGCATCGTCGGGGAACCGCCACCGAAATGGACGGCGCGGACCCTGCCCCGCCCGCTCACAAGGCCGCCGACCGTTTCGATCTCCTTATGAAGTGAGCCCAGGAAGGTAGCCACGGGCGCATAGTGACGCGTCTGCTTCGTATGGCAGGCGCAGAACCAGCACAGCCGGTCGCAATAGGGGATATGCAGATACAGCGATATCTCGTCATCGCCTTCAAGCGCATCCATCCACCCGCGAACCGTGACCGCGTCAACGCCCGGATGGAAATGCGGCGCCGTCGGATAGCTCGTGTAGCGCGGTACATTGTCACCAAGGCCCACAGTCGGCGTTGGGTGCGGGGGATGGGTGGCGGCGGGAGGGGTCATGACGGTCATGCTGCCTGAACGACAACGGCAAAACCTTGATTTCGATCAAGGCGGCGCGAAGCAACACGCAAATTGCGGGCCTAGTTCATCACAGGGCGTCACAATGGTCCGTACGCGAGCCCGTGGCGGACGCGGATGACCCCCAAACAAGCACGCGTTTGATCTGAATCAAGGCCGCGGATGGAAAAATCCCGAAAAGGTGCCGCGAGCGGACATTTCCGCCGGAACTTTCGTGACGAGATCGGGGACTTGCGATGAAATTTGGCACAGAGATCGTCCTTCTAAGCCTGTTTGCTTTTGGCGCCCTTGTGGCCGCGGGCTTCGGCGTGGATGAACCTTTTCGCCAGCACATGTGGGTTTTGTTCTTCGCCGTGGCTGGCTTCACTGCGATCCTGCTGCGCAGCACGGATCACAAGCCTGCGGCGCCGATCGATCCCTCCGCCTACTTGGATGGTCCGATCCGCTACGGGGCCATCGCAACGGTGTTCTGGGGTGTCGTCGGCATGTTGGTCGGCGTGATCATTGCGCTACAGCTTGCATACCCTCACCTCAACATCGAGCCTTGGTTCAATTTCGGTCGGTTGCGGCCGGTTCACACCTCTGGCGTGGTCTTTGCCTTCGGCGGCAACGCGCTGATTTGCACCTCGCTTTACGTCGTCCAACGCACCTGCCGGGCGCGCCTCTTCGGCGGCAATCTCGCCTGGTTCGTCTTCTGGGGATATCAGCTTTTCATCGTCATGGCCGCGACTGGCTATCTGCTGGGCATCACCGAAAGCCGCGAATATGCGGAGCCGGAATGGTATGTCGACATCTGGCTGACGATCGTCTGGGTCGCGTACCTGATCCTATTCCTTGGCACCATCTTGAAGCGCAAGGAACCGCACATCTACGTCGCCAACTGGTTCTATCTCTCCTTCATCGTGACCATCGCGATGCTCCACGTCGTCAACAATCTGTCGATGCCGGCCTCGTTCCTGGGATCGAAGAGTTATTCGGCCTTTTCCGGCGTTCAGGACGCGCTCACCCAGTGGTGGTATGGCCACAACGCGGTCGGCTTCTTCCTCACCGCCGGTTTCCTGGGCATGATGTATTACTTTGTCCCCAAGCAGGTGAACCGGCCGGTTTATTCCTACCGCCTTTCGATCATCCACTTCTGGGCATTGATCTTCCTGTATATCTGGGCGGGTCCGCATCATCTCCATTATACCGCTCTGCCCGATTGGGCTCAGACGCTGGGCATGGTGTTCTCGATCATGCTGTGGATGCCTTCCTGGGGCGGCATGATCAACGGCCTCATGACCCTCTCCGGGGCCTGGGACAAGATACGCACGGATCCGATTGTCCGCATGATGGTTGCGGCCATCGCCTTCTACGGCATGTCGACCTTCGAAGGTCCGATGATGTCGATCAAGACCGTCAACTCGCTCTCGCACTACACGGATTGGACAATCGGCCACGTCCATTCGGGTGCGCTCGGCTGGGTCGGCCTGATCACCTTCGGCGCCATCTACCACATGGTGCCCAAGCTCTGGAACCGCGAGCGGCTCTATTCGCTGCGGCTTGTCACCTGGCACTTCTGGCTGGCGACGCTCGGCATTGTTGTCTACGCGGCAGTGATGTGGGTCTCGGGCATCATGCAGGGGCTCATGTGGCGCGAGTACGATGAGCAGGGCTTCCTCGTCTACTCCTTCGCCGAGACCGTCGCCGCCATGCATCCCTATTATGTCATGCGCGCCGCGGGCGGCGCGATGTACCTCACAGGCATGCTGATCATGGCCTGGAACGTCACCATGACCATTCGTGGCTACCAGCGCGAAGAACAGTCTTTGCCCGGTTCCGCCCCTGCCCTTCAGCCTGCTGAATAAGGAGCCACACATGGGCTTGATGGACAAACACGCGATCATCGAGAAGAACGCCACTCTCCTTCTCGTCGGATCCCTGCTGGTCGTGACCATCGGCGGCATCGTCGAGATCGCACCGCTCTTCTACCTCGACAACACGATCGAGAAGGTCGAGGGCATGCGGCCCTACGCGCCGCTCGAGCTCGCCGGCCGCAACATCTATGTGCGAGAGGGATGCTACCTCTGCCACAGCCAGATGATCAGACCGTTCCGCGACGAGGTGGAACGCTACGGCCATTACAGCCTGGCGGCCGAGTCGATGTACGATCACCCGTTCCAGTGGGGGTCCAAGCGCACGGGCCCCGATCTCGCGCGCGTCGGCGACCGCTACTCCAACAGCTGGCACGTCCAGCATCTTACCGACCCGCGTTCCGTCGTGCCGGAATCCATCATGCCGAGCTATGCCTTCCTGAAGGATACGCCGATCGAGGTGAAGAACTTCTCGACGCATCTCGTCGCCAACCGGCGTGTCGGCGTCCCCTACTCCGATGACATGATCACCAATGCCAATGTCGATCTGATGGCGCAGGCCGATCCCAATGCAGACACGTCTGGCCTGGAGAAGCGTTATCCGAAGGCCAAAGTCGGCGACTTCGACGGCAATCCGCAACAAGTCACCGAGATGGATGCGCTGGTCGCTTATCTGCAGATGCTCGGGACGCTCGTCGATTTCAAGAACTACGACGAAGCCGCCGGCTACCGCTGAGGAGGGCAACGATGGACTACAATTTGATGCGGGAATTTGCGGACAGTTGGGGCCTGCTTGCCATGGCCCTGTTCTTCGTCGGTTGCATTGCCTTCGCTCTCCGTCCGGGCGGCAAACCGCAGGCGGATCAAGCCGCACAGATTCCACTCAAGGACGATTGATCATGAGCAGCGAGCATGTCGACGAAATCTCGGGCGTGACGACGACCGGCCATGAATGGGACGGGATCAGGGAGCTCAACAATCCCCTGCCGCGCTGGTGGGTGATCACCTTCTACGTCACCATAGCCTGGGCGCTGGCCTACACGATCGCCTACCCCGCATGGCCGATGCTAAGCTCCGCCACCAAGGGTGTCCTGGGCTTTTCAAGCCGCAATGACGTCAAGAACGAAATGGCTGCGGCTGAAATCGGCAAGGCCAAGTACGTCGCGGCAATACAGTCTAAAACTGTTTCGGAAATTGCCACGGACGACGCGTTGCGCGAGTTCGCCGTCGCGGCCGGCGGCGCGGCATTCAAGGTCAACTGCGTGCAGTGCCACGGCTCCGGCGCGCAAGGGTCGACAGGTTTTCCGAATCTCAACGATGACGATTGGCTTTGGGGCGGCAAGACAGAGCAGATCCAGCAGACGATCACGCACGGCATCCGCTTTGCCCCGGATGCCGACACCCGTCAGTCGGAGATGCCCGCCTTTGTAGACGTGCTCAAGCCCGAGCAGATAGATCAGGTCGGCGCTTTCGTGGCCAGCCTTTCTGGGCCAGTACGGGACAAAACCCTGATCGAGCCCGGCGCCAAGATTTTCGCCGACAATTGTGCCGCCTGCCATGGTGAGAACGCAAAGGGCAACCGGGAACTCGGGGCACCCGATCTGACCGATGCGATCTGGCTCCACGGTTCCGGCGAAGCCGCGATTGCTTCTCAGGTGCGAGCCCCGAAGAACGGGGTGATGCCTGCCTGGGTCGGCCGCCTCGGCGAGACGACAGTCAAGGAACTGGCTGTCTACGTCCATTCGCTTGGCGGTGGAGAATAGGAGCGGGGCCTATTCTCGGCCCTCGACCGTTCAAGCGACGAGGCCCGGCATGCCGGGCCTCGACTTGCTTTTGATGACTCAATTTGACCTGCATCAACGCGACGCGCGCGCACGATTGCAAGACTGCTGGACACGGGCGGCGTCATTTCGCCGTGATTGGAGATCGTCGTGCTGGATCAGTCGCAAGTAGAACGGCTCGAGGCTGAAGCGGTCAATTCCGCAAGGACGCGACAGCCGCTTTATGCCGCGCGCAAGAAGATCTTTCCGAAGCGCGCCTCCGGCCGGTTTCGCCAGTTCAAATGGCTGGTGATGGCGATCACGCTCGGTATCTATTACCTGATCCCCTGGCTTCGCTGGGACCGCGGGTCCTTCGCTCCCGACCAGGCCGTTCTCATCGACCTGGCGAACCGTCGTTTCTACTTCTTTTTCATCGAGATCTGGCCGCAGGAGTTCTACTACGTCGCCGGTCTCCTCATGATGGCGGGCGTCGGCCTTTTCCTGATCACATCGACGGTCGGCCGGGCGTGGTGCGGCTACACCTGCCCGCAGACCGTCTGGGTGGACCTGTTCCTTGTCGTGGAACGGGCGATCGAAGGCGATCGCAATGCCCGCATCAAGCTCGACGCCGCCCCGTGGACCGCTCGCAAGCTCTTCCTGCGCATATCCAAGCACGCCGTCTGGCTCGTCATCGCGGCGGCCACGGGCGGCGCCTGGATCTTCTACTTCGCCGATGCGCCGAAGCTGCTCGGCGAAGTCATCGCCGGCATGGCGGCCCCCGTCGCCTATGTCACGATCGCCGTGCTCACCGGCACCACCTATGTGTTCGGCGGGCTGATGCGAGAGCAGGTCTGCACCTACATGTGCCCATGGCCGCGCATCCAGGCCGCCATGCTCGATGAAAATTCGCTTACGGTGACGTATAACGACTGGCGCGGCGAGCCGCGTTCAAGGCATGCCAAAAAGGCTTCGGCCGTCGGACAAACAGTCGGCGACTGCGTCGATTGCAACGCCTGTGTCGCCGTCTGTCCCATGGGCATCGACATCCGTGACGGCCAGCAGCTGGAATGCATCACCTGCGCGCTGTGCATCGACGCCTGTGACAGCGTCATGGATAAGCTCGGCCGGGAACGCGGGCTGATTTCGTACGCAACGCTGGCCGACTACAACGCCAACATGACAGTGGCCACTTCCGGCGGCACCGGCCCGGTCGATCCGGCGCTCGTAAGAACGGCGAGCGGCAGCTTCGCCGACGGCTTGGCACATTTCCATCTCGGCAAGATCTTCCGGTTGCGCACCTATGTCTATCTCGGTGCATGGTCGGCGATCGGCCTGGTGCTCGTCTATTCGTTGCTGACGCGCGAGCGGCTGGAGCTGAATGTCCTGCATGATCGCAATCCGCAGTTCGTGACGCTCTCCGACGGCTCGATCCGAAACGGCTACACGGTCAAGCTGCTCAACATGATACCCCAGCCGAGGACGATCGAGGTCACGCTGCAGGGCCTCGACGGCGGTGAGATGAGCATCGTCGGCATCGACCAGCCCGCAAGTCGCTCGTTCTCCGTTCCGGTTGAACCCGACCGGCTGAAGACGCTCAAGATCTTCGTCAGGCAACCGGCGGACCAAATCAAGAAACCGGCGCAGAGTTTCCAATTCCGCATCGACGACAAGGCGAGTTCCGAATCCGCCGAATACACCGCCAGTTTCAACGCGCCGGAGAAAGACAAATGAGCGCCGAAATGCGGAAGCCACGCGAGTTCACCGGCAAGCACATGTTGCTCGTCATCGTCAGCTTCTTCGCCGTGGTGATCGGGGTCAACGTCACCATGGCCACGCTCGCCCAGACGAGCTGGACCGGCCTCGTTGTCGAGAACACCTATGTCGCAAGCCAGCAGTTCAACGAAGAAGCGCGGAAAGGAAAGGCGCAGGCTGCGCTAGGCTGGACAGGCAAGCTGACCGTCGCCTCCGGCGAAGTTCGCTACAGCCTTGCCGACAGTAAAGGCAAGCCGGTGCCGCTGCACGGCGTCAGGATGCTGTTCCGCCACCCGGCCTATGAGGCCGAGGATGAAGCCCTGACACTTGCCGCGGTGTCCGGAGGCACTCCGGGCGATACACAGGAGTTTGCCGTCCGGCACACGCCGAAGGACGGCGTCTGGATCGTGGAGATCGATGCGGACGCCGGACTGGCGTCGTCGTTTCGTGACGTTCGCCGCGTCATGATCTCGCATGGAGCCTTGCAATGAGTTGCTGCGCGCCGGGCGCCGAAATGGCGCTGGAGATCGCCACGCCGGCGGCCGTGCCGCCGTCGAGCGAGGAGATCAAGCTGGCCAGCCGCTCCCTGGGCGGCGATATTCACCAAACCGACCTGTCGGTGCCGACGGTTCATTGCGGGGCTTGCATCCAAACGATCGAGGCTGCGCTCGGCTCGATCGAGAACGTTGAGTCCGCTCGCGTCAACCTGTCGACGAAGCGTGTGTCGATTCGCTGGCACGGAGACAGCGTTCCGCCATTCTTTACCGTGCTCGGCCGGCTCGGCTATCAGGCGCACCTGTTCGACCCGGAAATTCACGCGAAGGACAGGACGCTCTCGGAGCTGATCCGCGCTGTCGCCGTGGCGGGGTTTGCCGCCGGCAACATCATGCTGCTCTCGGTATCTGTCTGGTCCGGCGCGGAGGGGCCAACACGCGATCTTTTTCATTGGCTGTCGGCGCTGATCGCCATTCCAGCCCTCGCCTTCGCCGGCGGTATCTACTTCCGCTCCGCGGCGAACGCGCTACGCCATGGCCGGATGAACATGGACGTGCCGATCGCGGTGGGTGTTTCGCTCGCCTACGCGATGAGCCTCTATGAGACCATCAACCACGGTGAGCACGCCTATTTCGACGCTTCGGTATCGCTGCTTTTCTTCCTGTTGATCGGCCGCACGCTGGACCACGTCATGCGTGAGCGGGCGCGAACCGCGGTCAATGGCCTGTCGCGGCTTGCCGTGCGGGGTTCCATTGTCCTGCGAGACGACGAAACCCGCGAATACGTGCCCGTCGCCGAACTCGCGCCAGGAATGCGTCTGCTCATCGCGGCCGGAGAACGGGTACCGGTCGATGGCGATATCATCAGCGGGAATTCCGACCTGGATTGCTCGATCGTCTCCGGCGAGAGCGCGCCCAAAACCGTGAGTGCCGGCGCACATGTCCAGGCTGGCACGCTGAACCTGACGGGTCCTGTGACGATGCAGGCAACCGCCGCCGCTAAGGATTCCTTCCTGGCGGAAATGGTCCGGCTGATGGAGGCCGCCGAGGGCGGGCGCTCGCGCTACAGGCGGATTGCGGACCGGGTATCGGCACTCTACGCGCCAGTGGTCCATCTGGCGGCCTTTGCCACGTTCCTCGGCTGGATGGTCGCATCCGGCGATTGGCACCGCGCCATCACTGTCGCCATCGCCGTACTTATCATCACCTGCCCCTGCGCGCTCGGCCTTGCCGTGCCGATTGTCCAGGTCGTGGCGGCCCGGCGTCTGTTCGAGGCCGGCGTCATGGTCAAAAACGGTTCGGCTATGGAGCGTCTCGCGGCGATCGACGCGGCTGTGTTCGACAAGACCGGGACGCTGACCCTAGGGCTACCCAGACTCCTCAACGCGGCATCGATCGATCCGGCTATGCTGGCGATCGCGGCCGACATGGCAGCTCATTCCCGGCACCCGTTTTCAAAGGCGCTGGTTGCATATGGAAGCGCTCGTAGCCGAACCAAATTCGACCGCGTGCAGGAAGAGCCCGGCTTCGGCATCGAAGCCCTCGCCGACGGCGATACCTGGCGCCTTGGCCGGCGCGGCTGGGCCGGGTGGAAGGCCCGTACGGGCGGTGAAGGACGATACGGCGGCTTTGGCGGCACGGTTCTCGCGAAGAATGGCAGGATCGTCGCATGCTTCGCCTTCGAGGATGCCACGCGAGCCGATGCGAAGGCGGCAGTGCAAGGATTGAAGGACGCCGGTATCTCGGTCGAGATGCTCTCCGGCGACACCGCGAGGGCCTGTGGCGAGGCGGCCGGAATTGTGAGCATAGAGAACTTTGTGCCCGCCTTGCTGCCCTCGGGAAAGGTCGAGAGGATCGAGACGTTGGCCCGCGCCGGTCACAAGGTGCTGATGGTAGGCGATGGCCTCAACGACACGCCGGCGCTTGGCGCCGCGCATGTCTCGATGGCTCCGGCGACCGCGGCCGACATCGGCCGCAAAGCCGCGGATTTCGTCTTCCTGCGCGAGAGTCTGCTGGCGGTGCCGCTCGCCCTGGATGTCTCGCGCAAGGCTGGCCGGCTCATCCGCCAGAACATCGCTATCGCGATCATCTACAACGCATTCGCCGTGCCGATCGCCATCCTCGGACATGTGACGCCGCTCATCGCGGCGATCGCGATGAGCGCTTCCTCGCTGATTGTGATCGCAAATGCGTTGCGGCTTCAGGCAACGGCGAAGGCGGCACCTGACGCGGCTCTGGCCAGGCGCCGTTCCGATGTCGTAGGGATGGCCCATCCATGACCACGCTCGTCTATCTCATTCCGGTAGCCCTGTTCCTGGGAGCGCTCGGTTTGTCCGGATTCCTGTGGGCCTTGCGCAGCGGCCAGTACGAAGATCTCGATGGCGCTGCCGAGCGGATACTGATCGAGCCCGATGCGCGAGACAATGAAGGCCCACGATCAAACTGACGCAGGTCAAAGCGCCGACGCTCCCGGCGTTCCAGAAAAAGCCTGACGAAGCGCAGCAGGAGGCATCGATGCAAGCCCAGGACATCATGACGACGCCGGTGATCTCGATCGATGCTTCGGCCTCGATCGCCGCCGCGGCCGACTTGATGTTGACCAGGAAGATAAGCTGTCTGCCGGTCACACGCGACAGTGTCTTGGTCGGCATCATAAGCGAAGGCGACTTCCTCCGCCGCAAGGAACTTGGCACCCAGCGTGTTCGTCCGCGCTGGCTCGAATTTCTGACCGGCCCCGGCAAGATCGCCGATGAATATGTGCACACAACCGGCCGTCGGGTTGGTGACGTGATGACGACGGACGTCATCTCGGCGCCGCCTGGCGCGTCGCTAGCCGAGATCGTCGAATTGATGGCGAACCACGACATCAAAAATGTGCCGATCCTCGATCAGGACAGAATGGTCGGGATCATAACCCGCTCCGATTTGTTGCGCGCCCTGCTCCGGATCCTGCCCAAATCAGGCGCCGCGACTGCCGATGACGAGGTCATACGCAGGAACATCATTGCCGAGTTGCAGGGACAGTCCTGGAGCGGCGGCGACCTTATCGGCGTTACCGTCGATAAGGGAGACGTCGAGCTGAGTGGCGCGATTTTCGACGAGCGTCAGCGAAAGGCCGCTGTCGTTGCCGCCGAGAACGTTGCCGGGGTCAAGAAAGTCACGGACAAACTCTTCTGCGCCGGGCCGTTGTCGGTGGTGCTTGTCTCTTGAAGGGCATCGCGCCGAAACGGATTTAACGGATTCAGGCGACGCGCTTTTAATCTTTGTTTTGATGCTTGTCGTTCTCCCAGAACCGCTGCCTGGGCGGCTCACCGCCGCAGCCGATCAGCCTGCGGCCGTGGTGTTCAATCAACGGATAGATTGCAACCGAGCGATCAAGTCGCCATTGCGGCAATAGGCCGGCGGGTGATCCGCATGTTCGGTTTCGTCAAGCCAGGCCGCGCATTCGTCCTGATGGCCGCAGGACCGGCACCGGTCCACGGCACGATTGGTGACAGCGACGTGATCCGCGACGACTTTCAGCTGCCTGTCGATGCCCAATTTCTGCATCATGCGCCCCATCAACGCTGTTCGAGCGTCAAGGCTAATCAGATATTCGAGAAAGTTCATGTCGTCACACTCCTCAGTCGGCAATCATTGCCATGCCAAGCAGCGTGCCACGTTGATCTCGATCAACGAGGGCCATCCGTTCCCGAAAATTGCTTCCGCCGGGTTCTCGTCAAGGCCACACCAGCGCAGTCAGCGCTGGATACAACGCGGCTCACCTGCATATGATAGCCTCGGTAAAGCCTGTCCTAGCCGGCGGTGCCGAACATAGCGCCAATGCCCGCGGTCAGAGCCATCGCCAGCGCTCCCCAAAAGGTGACCCGAGCAGTGGCCCTCAATACGTTGGCACCGCCGGCCCGCGCGCCATTGCGCCCAGCACCGCCAAGAACAGTAGCGATGCAATCGAAACGACGGCAACCAGTCTTGCGGGTGGCGAAAGCAGCACCATTGCCAATGGCATGATCGCACCGATTGAAAACGCCGCCGCCGAAGCCAGCGCGGCCAGGATCGGTCGTGCAGCGGTAACCTCGGAAATACCAAGCTCGTCACGGGCGTGGGCGCCGAGCGCGTCCTTGGCCATCAACTGGTCAGCCACCTGCAACGCCAATTCAGGCTCTACGCCTCGATCGATGTAGATCTGGGCAAGCTCCTGCCTCTCGAATTCGGGTTGGCTCACCAGTTCTTTTCGCTCACGCGCGAGATCCGCGTGCTCAGTATCGGCCTGGGAGCTGACGGATACATATTCGCCGGCGGCCATCGACATGGCGCCCGCCACCAGACCCGCGACGCCGGCTACCAGCACGCTGGCCGTGGTGGCATTTGCGCTTGCAACCCCAATGATCAGGCTGGCCGTCGAAACGATACCGTCATTGGCGCCGAGCACCGCGGCCCGTAACCAGCCAATGCGCGACACAAGATGGTTTTCAGCGTGAAGGCGGCTCATGATTGAGGTGATGAATAGTTGAATGTTGCCATGGTACTGCCTCCACATCGACAAGCGCAGGAATGCAGCTTCATTGCTTCCTGATCGGAGCAAATACCCTGATCCAAGTCAAATGGCTGCGCAGATTCGCCAGATGCGACACTTTTCGCAGGCCAAGGCGCGCTGACAGCCAGCTGTCAGCTAACTCATGAGATATTGCAGCAAGAAGGCATGCAATGGTCCGGCCGTTGCGCGCCCTGAAGCCGGGATGCAATGCTTATGAAACAGATCGCCTTATCGCTGTTCGTGATCGCCTCATCGGGTGCCTATGTCTGGGATCAGGCAGGCACGCCGCCAGCCAACGACTTGATCGAAGCGGATAGTGCTGCCAATGCCGCAACGCAGAGCACCTCGCAGCCATTCGTTCCACCTGCGTCGGCCGATCCGGTCGCAGTGCCGGCGACGTCCCCGCGCAAAATTCCCCAGAATGCGCGGCGGGAGCCGACCGCGCAGAGGCCGATCGACGTCGGTGCGGACAACACGGCGGCGATTGCGACGGCTCCAAAGCCGGCGCTTGGCACCAGCCCGCCGGAGGCCTCGAAGGTTGCGCCTCCGCCACCGAAGCAAAATCCCGCGCCGGCAGCTGCGAGTACGCCGATGCCGGATGCACCGACGTTCGCGGTGACGCCTGCCGCTTATATTCCGATCCCGCAGCCGCGACCGGCTTATCCGCAAGCCACCGCGCGCGTCATTCACACCGGCATGAAGATCGCGGCCCACCGCTATGCCGACGGGGTCTACACTGGTCCCGCAGCCGACGCCTACTACGGCATCATCCAGATCCAGGCGCTCGTCCAAGGCGGTCGCCTGACGGCACTCAAGGTACTCAAATACCCCAGCGACCGCCGCACATCTGTCAGCATCAACCGGCAAGCGTTGCCCATGCTGCGCGATGAAGCAATCAGCGCGCAAGGCGCTGATGTCGACATCATCTCGGGCGCCACGCTGACCAGCAAGGCCTTTATCCAATCGCTGGGCGGCGCCCTGAAGAAGGCGTCGTCGTAATTCCATGAGCGAGACGAGAATAATGATGGGCATGCCCATCACCGTCGACCTCGGCGGCTCGGTCGGCGACCTCATCGGGAGGGTCTTCGACTATTTCGACGATGTCGACCGGCGTTTCAGCACTTACCGTCCTGACAGCGAGATCTCGGCCATAAACCGGGGCGACATTCCGGTCCGCGACTGGAGCGGGCAGATGATGGAAGTGATCAGGATTGCGGAGCAAACCAGAAGGGAAACGGCCGGGTATTTCGACATCCACAGGCCCGACGGCGCGCTCGACCCCTCCGGCATCGCCAAGGGCTGGGCCATCCGCAACGCGGCTGAAATCGTCCGTCGCGCGGACATCAGCGACTTCTTCATCGAGGCGGGCGGCGACATCCAATCCTCCGGCAAGAATGCGTCCGGCGGAGACTGGAGCGTCGGCATCCGCAATCCCTTCAACACGGATGAGATCATCAAGGTCATCTATCCGCGCGGGCGTGGCGTCGCCACGTCCGGCACCTATGCTCGCGGCCAACACATCTACAATCCTCACGGTTTCAGCAACCCTATTACCGACATCGTCAGTCTGACGGTCATCGGGTCCGATGTTCTCGAAGCCGATCGCTTCGCCACCGCTGCCTTTGCGATGGGCCGGGACGGCATCTTCTTTATCGAGCAGACACCCGGGCTCGAAGGATATCTCATCGACAGCAACCGCCGTGCCACGCCGACAAGCGGCTTTGGAGCCTTCTGCCAGTCATGATCAAGACCCTCGACCGGCTTCTCGACCACATCACCATGTATCGGCTGGTTCTCTACTACCTGGTGGCGCTGCTGAGCGCCGCCTTCGTCTTGGGCTTCCTGAGTCTTGTACCGCACCGTCCGATAGAGCTCGCCTTTACGACCGCCCTGGTGCTGGCCACTTGTTGGATCGCCAACAAGGTTTTCGCACGCATCTTCGAGGTTCCGGCCAACAGCGAGTCCGTCTACATCACCGCGCTGATCCTGGCGCTCATCCTCGATCCGGTTGCCGCCGCCGATGCCAAGGCCATTGGCGCCGCGGCATTCGCATCGGTCTGGGCGATCTCGTCGAAATACATCCTGGCCGTCGGCAGGAAGCACCTGTTCAATCCGGCCGCGCTGGGCGTTGCGCTGACAGCGCTCTTGCTCGATCGTCCCGCCACATGGTGGGTGGGAGGCAGCGTCTGGCTGCTCCCCTTGGTGCTTGTGGGCGGCGCTCTTGTGGTGCGTAAGCTGCGCCGGCTCGATCTCGTGGCCACGTTCCTCGGAGTGGCGCTGGCGACGATACTGGCGACCACCAACCCATCTCAATATGGCGCCGCTATTGCGGAGACCTTCAGCTCGTCGCCGCTGCTGTTCTTCGCCTTCGTGATGCTGACCGAGCCGCTGACGGCGCCTACAACACGCCGGGCGCGTATCGCGTTCGCTGGCATCGTCGGCTTCCTATTCGCACCTAACGTCCATATCGGCCAGTTCTATTTCACACCCGAACTCGCTCTCCTGGCGGGTAACCTCTTCGCTTACGCCGTGAGCCCGAAGGGCCGGTCGGTGTTGACGCTGGAACGCATCGAGCAAACGGCCGTCGACAGCTACGACTTCATCTTCAGGTCGCAGCGAAAGCTCGCTTTCCAGGCGGGCCAGTATCTTGAATGGACGCTTGGCCTCGACCGTTCCGACAACCGCGGCAACCGACGCTACTTCACGGTTGCCTCATCACCTACCGAGCAATCGGTGCGGCTGGGCGTCAAGTTCTACCCGCAGTCGAGCGCCTTCAAGCGGGCCCTGGGCGGCATGAAGCCCGGCGCCACGATCCACGCTTCACAACTGGCCGGCGATTTCACGCTACCATCCGATCCGACGACCAAAATCGCTTTCCTGGCTGGAGGTATTGGCATCACGCCGTTCCGTTCGATGTTGCAGTATCTCGTCGATCGCAAGGAAGTGCGGCCGATCATCGTACTCTACGGAACCGAGAGCCAAGACGACATCGCCTATCGTGACGTGCTCGGCTTCGCGAGGCGCGAACTAGGCATCCGGACATTTCACGCCATCGCCAAAGGCGCAGAGCGCGGCCAGTATCCCGGCTATATCGATGCCCGCCTGGTGCGGCTGACGATGCCCGACTACCTCGAACGCACCTTTTACATTTCCGGTCCCCAGGCGATGGTCAAGGCGGTGCGCAAGAGCCTGCTGGCAATGGGCGTTCGCCGTTCCAGAATCAAGGTCGATTACTTCCCCGGATTTGCCTGAATGCCGCTCAACCGTGCCGCGGCAAGTAGATGGTCACCGCCAGACCGGAATTGGCATTGGCCATTTCGAGGCGGCCCCCGTAGGCTTCGACGATATCCGAAACGATCGCTAGGCCGAGGCCGCTGCCACCGCCCTTGCTGTCAAGCTGAACGCCACGCAACAAAGCGGCGTGCCGGGCGGTCTTGGGAATGCCCGGCCCATCATCGACGACTTTGATGATCACCTCGCCAGCGCTCGCGGATGCGGTTACACGAACCAGGGATTTCGCGAAGCGCGTCGCGTTTTCCACCAGATTGCCGAGGACCTCGGATAGATCGCCCTCTTCCACCGGCGCCATGAAACCCTCGGCGGCATCGATCACGAATGAGAGCCGCTTGCCTCTTGGGGTGCGTTTGACGACGGCGACCACGCCGCTCGCCACGTCTCGGACATGGCAGGCGGCATCGCCGGGAACGCCGGGCGCCAGACGAGCGCGTGCCAACTCCCGCTCGACGTGGCGACGAATTGCGCTCGCGCTTTTCTCGATTTCGTCGGCAAGCTCGCTTTCGCCTTTTTTGCGTAAAGTCCGGATATCGGCGGACAGGACCTGCAGGGGCGTCTTGAGGCCGTGCGCAAGGTCGGTGGCGCGCGAGCGCGCCCGAGAGAGGGCTTTCTCCTGGGCGTCGAGCAAGCGGTTGATCTCGTCGGCGAGTGGCTGCACTTCGCTCGGCGCTGCCACGTCAAGCCGTGCCGTCCGCTGCGCAATCACGTTTTTGACTGCGACCCTCAGGCTTTCCAGCGGCGCCAGGCCAACGGTGATCTGGATGAAGAAAGCCCCCATCAGAGCGAATGCGAGCACCATGAGCGCCGGCGCGAGGTCTCTGACATATTGTCCTACCGACACCTCCACGTTGCCATGGTCTTCCGCCACAACGGCGCGAAAGGACCGCCCATCGACGTCAGTGATCGTGCGGAGGACGGCGACGGTGAGCTCGCCGTCCGGCCCCTTGAGTTCTTCCTTCCTCAGTTCGCCATTAGCGGGCTGCTCGGGCAAGGCGAGCGTGGCATCCCACAGGGAACGCGATCGAACAAGGCTGTGGTTGGCAAGATCTTCCACTTGCCAGTAGTGCCCGGACAACGGACTGGCGAAGCGCTGGTCTGCCAGCGTTGAGGCGACCGACAGGCGGCCATCGGCTGTGAAGCTCGTCGCGGCAATCAGCTCATTGAGGTCAACGGTCAACTCGCTGACAACCCGCCGCTCGACGTTGAGCTCAAACAGATAGCGCAGGCCAACGCCGGCGATGGCAAGGGCAATCACAATCGATATGGCTGCGGCCGACCAAAGCCTGAAGCGGATCGAATTGCGCATCAGTCAGGTCCGTCCGGCACGAAATATCCGAAGCCGCGTCGTGTCTCGATGACATCACTGCCAAGTTTGCGCCGCAGACGTGCGACGATGACTTCGATAGTGTTCGGATCGCGTTCATTGTCGGAACTGTACAGATGTTCCGCGAGCTCGGTCGGCGCGACCACACGGCCGGCGTGATGCATCAGGAACGCGAGAAGCCGATACTCAAGCGGTGAAAGTGCCACAGGGATGCCACGAAGCGAGATGCGCATCTGGCGCGTGTCGAGCAGCAAGGGACCCGATTTCAGGACCGGTGCCGCCTGCCCGCCTGAACGGCGCAGGATGGCTCGCAGTCGCGCCAACAGTTCCTCCATTTCAAAAGGTTTCGGAAGATAGTCGTCGGCGCCGGCGTTGATGCCTTCCACCCGCTCGGTCCACAGCCCCCTCGCCGTCAGGATGAGGACGGGAAAGCGGCGGCCGTTAGCGCGCCAGCGCTTCAGCACGGTAAGGCCGTCGAGCTTCGGCATTCCAAGGTCAAGAATCGCTGCATCGTAGTTCTCAACGTCGCCTGCAAACCAGGCAGCTTCGCCGTCATTCACGATATCGACGGCCATGCCCGACGCCTTCAAAACCGCCGTGATGTCGGCCGCTATGCGTGGTTCGTCTTCGGCCACGAGGATCTTCATCTGTGGTCGCCTTCGCGGCCCAGAACACCGCCCGCGCCAGCATCGACGTCAACGATCCGACGCCGTCCATCGGCAGCTACCACCTGGAACCGATAGATCCACTTGCCTTCGGCGCGAATGAGGTCGACCGCGACGATCTCGCCAGGAGCCTTGGCGCGGACAATGGCCATGATATCGGCAAGGCCCTCGATTTCGCCGCGCTCATAAAGATCGCGCGCCCGATCGTGGTCGTCGTCGTCATCCTGTGCCCTGGCGGCGGCCGGCAAGGCCAGCACAAGTGCGGCCACGCCCAGAGCTGCCAGGCTCATCGACACGGTTTTCATGGGAGAGAGCTGTCGCATGTGGAAGCTGTCAAACCGCTGTCAATTATCGTCAGCCGGCGGCAAGGACCACGCCTCTATCAAGGGCTGCCGCGCCCGATGATGGGTGCGCAGAGAAGGAGACGAAACCATGCGCAATTTTCCTGTCTTGCTTGTCGCCCTGGGAGGTCTGACCGCTCTTGTCATACCCGCCGCCGCGGAATCCGACCATGGATCATGCGCAACCGCATCATTCTCCATTTCTTCGGCAACAATCGACCTTGAGGCCATCCCCATGATGAGCGCCGCCGGTCCCAAGTCGGTCAAAGGTGTCGATGACGACGAATGTGGCGGCGGCAAGCCTGTATCCGGCGCCCGCGGCGAGCGGCAAAACGAGGAGCTAGGAGACAGCGACGACTGACAGTCGATCGGGCGTCCAGCGACCATCACTCCCAATCTTCCTGGAGAATATTTGCAATGCCTGAAATTCAGCATATCCATCCCATTCTCGTGCATTTCCCTATCGTGCTCATGTACGCGCTTGTAGTCATCGATCTTGCCGCGCTCGCCAATCGAAACGCCGTGACGACCCGCTCGGGCGTGGGGACGATTTCCACTTTTGCCGCCGTCGCCGCAGGGCTCTTTGCCGTCGGCACCTGGTTCTTCGGCGGCATGGCCCTCGACCACGCGGAGGCCGCCGGCTTCAGCAGCGAGATAGCGGAAATCCATGAGGGCTTGGGCGAGATCAGTGCCTTGACCTTTCTGGGCTGGGGCCTGCTCCGGCTCGTGCTGTGGGTGCGAAATCGAGAGCTGGGTAAGCTGACCCTCGCCATTCCCGCGATTGAAATAGCTGGCGCGGCGCTGGTCACAGTAACAGGTTATTATGGTGGGCAGCTGGTTTACGACCTTGGCGTGAACGTCGCCAAGGCCGCGGTCGGAGGGTAACCTTTCCAACGTTCGACCTCGATCCATCACCATGCAAGAAGGGCATGGTACGAGCAGCGCGCTCGGCATCGAGCCACATCTCCTGACTAGCCTGCGATTCGTGTTGGTCTGTTTGTGGCTCGATCCAGGTATGGGCCAATCGCTTTTCTTCTGTGCTTGCCTCGACCGCCGTGGGCGAAGAGCCGACCCTTGGTAACCTCCGACACAAGCACGTACAGCACGGTGATCGCGAGCAGCCCGGCCAGCACAGGTCCCGCCAGAGGCACAAATCCGAACCAGCCGGCGAACGGGGCAAAAGGGATGGCAATGGCGATCACGCCGACGCCGAGGGCAAGGCCCGCGAGCAAATGGCTGGGATGGCTGCGCCACAGCCTCTTGTGGGTCCGCACGACGAGCACGATGGCAAGTTCGGTAAGCAGGGATTCCACGAACCACGCGGTCTGAAACGTGGCTGCCGTAGCATGAACGACCAGCAGAAGGAACGCGAAGGTTGCAAAGTCGAACAGGGAGCTCAACAGTCCGAAGCTCACCATGAAACGCCTCACGAAATGAATGTCCCAGTGGCGCGGCCTGCGCACCTGATCGGCATCGACATTGTCACCCGCGATCGCAAGAGCTGGGATGTCGGAGAGGAAGTTGTTCAGCAGGATCTGCTTTGCCAGCAGCGGCAGGAACGGCAGGTACAGCGAGGCGGCGGCCATGCTGATCATGTTGCCGAAATTGGCGCTGGTAGTGATGGAGATGTATTTCATCGTGTTGGCGAACGTCTTTCGGCCATCGTCGACGCCCTGCACCAGCACGCCCAGATCGCGCTTCAGCAATATGATGTCCGCGGCCTCGCGGGCGACATCGACAGCGGTATCGACCGAAATGCCGATGTCGGCTTCATGAAGTGCCGGCGCGTCGTTGATGCCGTCGCCAAGATAGCCAACGACGTGGCCGCTCCGGCGCAGTGCTTCGACAATGCGCTCTTTCTGATTTGGATCGATCTCGACAAAGAGATCGGTATTGCGGACACCTGCCAGAAGCCCATTCTTCGTCAGTTTCGATAGATCTTCGCCGGTCATGATCCTGTCGGACCGGAGACCCACAGCTTCAGCAAGATGGGCGGCGACATAGCGGTTGTCGCCGGAAATGACCTTTACGCCGATACCCCGACTCGCAAATGCAGACAGCGTCTCACGCACACCTTCCTTCGGCGGATCGAGGAACAGCAGGAACCCCGCGAACGCCATTTCAGTCTCGTCGTCACGGCTGAAGCCTGCCTTGCTCTGAAATCGCCGGATCGCCAGGCCGAGAACGCGATACCCTTGCGCGCTCCAGCGCCTGAACTTCTCGTCGATGGCTTGGCGTTCCGCCGCGTCCAAGGATTTCAGGCCATCAGTACCCTGAATAAAGGAACAGGCTTCGAGAACGTTCTGCACAGCACCTTTGGTGATCAGGATCTGTTGGTGAGCCACGTCCCGCACAGCGACCGATAACCGCTTGCGAACAAAGTCATATGGAATCTCATCAATCTTGGTGAAACTGGGCCGTTCTTCTTGTTCAGGCTGGGCATTCGCTATTGCCTCGTCCAAGGGATTCTTCAGCCCGGTCTGCAAAGTCGCGTTCAGCCGTGCCCAGAGCAGTACCACCTCCGAAGCATTGCCCTCGACATCGAACGATCCGTCGAGGTGAATGACGCCCTCGGTCAGCGTTCCTGTCTTGTCGGTGCATAGCAGGTCCATGCTGCCGAGATTCTCGATCGCATCGAGACGACGCACGATCACACCGCTGGCGGCCATCATTCGCGCTCCCCTGGCCAGGGTGACGCTGATGATCGCGGGAAGCAGTTCGGGCGTCAGCCCAACGGCGAGAGCAAGCGAAAACAACAGCGATTCGATCAAGGGCCGATGCAGCATTAAGTTGGCGAAGAACACCAGGATGACGATCACAAGCATGATTTCGGTCATCAGATATCCGAACTTCCTGATGCCGCGAGCGAACTCGGTTTCCGGAATCCGCCGCTCCAACGCCTCGGCGATCGTCGCGAACTCGGTGCGCGCTCCCGTGGCGACGACAAGCACCTTCGCCGTTCCACTGCGAACTGAGGTGCCGGTGAAGACGGCATTGGTCCGCTGCGCAATACTGGCCTCGGGCGCGGACCGGCCGGCGGACTTCACGACGGGGAAGGTCTCGCCGGTCAAGACGGACTCGCTGACATTGAAATCCCGCGACTCCAGGATCACGCCGTCGACGGGGATGAGATTTCCGGCCGACAGGCAGACGACGTCGCCAGGAACAATGTTCTCGACATCGACAGTCCGTTCGGAGCTATCCCGAAGCACGGAGGCCTTGCGGGAAATATGCTGCTGCAGCGCCTCCATCGCGCGAGAGGCCCCGTATTCCTGGGTGAAGCTGAGGACGCAACTGGCAAGCACAATCGCGCCGATAATCGCCGCTTCATGGCCTTCGCCGACAAACGTCGAGACGGCGGCGGCGAAGACCAAGATCAGTACCAGCGGGCTGCGAAACTGGCGGGCAAAGACTGCCAGCGCCGACCCGCCGGAGCGTGGCGCCAATGCGTTTGGACCGAATTTCGCGAGCCGGATCGCTGCGTCGACGCTCAAAAGACCGGACGTCGAGGTCTCCAGTTCCGCCACCAACTGATCTGTTCCGAGCGACCAGTACGCGCGCTCGGCGAGCCAGGGTAGGCGGCTGATCGCTTGCTCTTCGTTTGGGATGGCTGTCGGTCGTTCCGGCTTGCCGATTCTGCTGATCGCCATGGCCGGCCCATCAGTTCGACAGCAAGCGGCTGATACCCGCCTCGTGCATTATCGAACGCGTAACGCCCCCGAAGGCCCATTCCCTCAGCCTGCTGTGGCCGTAGGCGCCGGAAACAATCAAGTCGGCATGGATCGAGTGCGCAAACGCCACAAGTCTGTCACCGTCCGCGTCACCGACGATCACTTCGGTTCGCGCCATGATGCCATGCTGCTCCAAAAACACCGCGACGTCGGCGAGGCTGTCTCGAACATCGGTTCCCGAGGCGGCTTCCATTGTGGCGACTACAACCTCTTTAGCCTTGGTGAGGAGCGGCAACGCGTCGGACAAGGCTCGTCTTGCTTCCCGGCTGTCTTTCCACGCGACCAGGACGGTTTTCCCAACCAGGTGTTCGGCGTTGCCCGCCGCAACCAGCACGGGCCGACCAGCCCCAAGCACCAAGCTTCCTATATCGAGAGCACGGAAGACATCGTCGCCGCCATCGACGGTCACGATGAGATCAGCCGAGCGGGCTACCAGCCCCAGAGCGCGAGTCGGACCGCAAATATATTGTTTCCATTCGCTGCTGGTGGAGTGCGGGACGAGGCTTTCGAAAATGTCGCGCTGTTCGGCAAGGCGCTTCTCGATCTCCTGCCGTTTGACCTGCATGATCTCGCCTTCGTAGACTAGGCCCTCACCCGTGGCCACCAAAGGCGGAACGTCCGCGGCAGCGAAGCCGATGAGGTGAGCATCGAAGCGATGCGCCATTTCTGCCGCAAGCTTCACGATTGGTGCGGGATCCGCATCGACGGCCAAGTTGACGACAATAGTTTTGTAGGACATGCGGGCACCTCAGGGCGACGGGGTCACGTCCTGCTTGCTTCCTCGCGAGGCGCGGCGCCTTGATATCGGTCAAACGCAGATGTTTGCGAATGCGGGCACGGGTGCTAAACCAGCGACCGTCAGGTTTCACAAGCAGGATAGTATGTGAGCAAGCAGCAGCAGCCAGCCTCCCCAGACATCGCCGAGGCGGCAGCCCCGTCGGATCGTGAAGGGAGGCATGACGAGTTGCCGGAACATGAGCTTCTTGCGCTGATGTTCGAACAGGCTCCGGGTTTCATGACCCTGCTCAGCGAACCGGACCACATCTTTCAACTGACCAATGCGGCTTACCAACGCCTGATCGGTCAGCGGCAGGTTATCGGCAAGTCGGTTCGCGAGGCCTTGCCCGAGCTCGAGGGGCAGGGATTCTTCGAATTGCTCGATCGTGTCAGCGAAACCGGAGAGCCTTATGTCGGACACGGCGTCAAGGTAGTCCTCCGCAATGCTGAGAACGGGGTCGGGGAGGAGCGTATCCTGGACTTCGTGTACCAGCCCATCAGGGCCAGGGATGGCCGGATCACTGCTATCTTCGTTCAGGGCACCGACGTCAGCGATCTGTCCTTCGCCAACGCTTCGCTGCAGCTGCGTGAGGATCACCTGCGTTCGATCCTAGCGACGGTACCCGATGCGATGGTCGTCATCGACGAAGGCGCCAATATCCAATCCTTCAGCACGGCGGCCGAGACTTTGTTTGGCTACAAGGCCGGCGAAGTCATCGGGCACAACGTCAAGATGCTGATGCCCTCGCCGTACCGGGATGAGCATGACACATACATGCAGCGTTACCTGACGACGGGAGAACGTCGCATTATCGGACTTGGCCGAACGGTAACTGGGTCGCGCAAAGACGGATCGACCTTTCCGATGGAGCTCGCGGTCGGCGAAATGCATCCGGGAACCGGCCGCTTCTTCACCGGCTTCTGCCGCGACCTGACGGAACGCCACAGAACGGAAGCCAGGATGCAGGAACAGCAGCAGGAACTGCTTCACATGGCGCGCTTCACCGCGCTTGGCGAAATGGCCTCGACATTGGCGCATGAGATAAACCAGCCACTGACGGCCATCACGAACTACCTCAAGGGCAGCCGTCGTCTCCTGGAGAAAAGCAAGGACGAGAATGCCGCCATGCTGCAGGATGCTGTCGAGAAGGCTGCCGAACAGGCCCTGCGCGCTGGCGACGTGATCCGTCGCCTCAGGGATTTTGTCGCCAGGGGTGAAAGCGAGCGTCAGGTCGAACGTCTGTCAACGCTCATCGAGGACGCCTCGTCGCTTGCTTTGGTCGGCGCCAGGGAAGCAGACGTGCGCGTCAGTTACGATCTCGACCCGGCCGCCGAGCTCGTTTTGACCGATCGAATCCAGATCGAGCAGGTATTGCTGAATCTGATGAGAAACGCCGTGGAGGCCATGCAGGGCGCACCCAGGCGGGAATTGCATGTCGTTACCGTGGCACGGCGAGATGGCATGGCTGAAGTTGGTGTGATCGACACTGGCCCGGGGCTTGCGCCAGAGGTTTCAGCCCAACTCTTTCAGCCTTTCGTCACGACCAAAAAACATGGAATGGGTGTCGGCCTGTCCATTTGCCGCACTATCGTCGAGTCGCATGGCGGTCATATTTGGGCAGAAGCAATGCCTGGTGGCGGAACAGCGTTCCGATTCACTTTGCGCGCCGTGGAGAAGGATGAAGTCGCTGGTGGCCAATGATATCGTTCATGTGGTCGACGACGATGTCGACGTTCGCAAGTCGCTGGGTTTCCTTCTGGCGACAGCCGACTTTGCCGTGCGCCTCTATGAATCGGCAACCGCATTCCTGGCAACGGAACCAAAGGAACTCGACGGCTGCATCGTCAGCGACGTGCGCATGCCCGGCATCGACGGCATCGAGTTCCTGCGACAGTTGAAAGGCCGCGGCCTCAAAGTGCCGGTGATCGTGATGACGGGGCACGCCGATGTCGCCCTGGCCGTCCAGGCGATGAAGGAGGGCGCCGCCGATTTCATCGAGAAGCCATTCGACGATCAGGTGCTTATCGATGCCATTCGCTCGGCCCTGGACCACCGAAGCCAGCCGGCCGCAGAGCACCCACAATCGACGGAGATCAGGAAGAATCTCGCCACGCTATCGGAACGGGAGCGCCAGGTGCTGGAAGGGCTTGTTTCCGGGTTACCGAACAAGACGATTGCCTATGATCTGGGGATCAGCCCGCGCACGGTCGAGATTCATCGCGCCAATGTCATGAGCAAGATGGGCGCCGGCAGCCTCTCGCATCTGGTACGCATGGCACTGATCGCCGGCCCTCAACATTAGAGCAATCCCAGACACACGCGCAGAGGCTTTCCGCTCGGAACCGCCGCTCTAAGGCGCGTTTCGAAGTGAAGCCACCCTGCCTTCTCGGAGATGCCAGTCGCGCCAATGGGTCGGCCGAATATCGATGCGGATACCGGTAACGGCATGCCGCCAGCCCTCCCGGCCTTTTTCGCAGGGAAATACAAGCGGGTGCAAGCCTTCCTCATCCAGAACGGCTAGTTCAAGGCTGCGGCCAAACGGAGCGCTTGCTATTGGATTCCACATCCGGCCAGCGTGGGCCGAAGCGCTATTCCACGCTTTGATTTGAATCAGTTTTTTGGGCGGTTTGAGTTGAAGGGACCTGCCTACGATGAAGCATCTGCGTGTCCCGTAGGTTTTGACATAGCTCAAAGCG
The DNA here is from genome assembly GCF_000427725.1 of Mesorhizobium sp. WSM3224. Lineage (GTDB taxonomy): Bacteria > Pseudomonadota > Alphaproteobacteria > Rhizobiales > Rhizobiaceae > Mesorhizobium. Next base: position 88,813 of record NZ_ATYO01000029.1, read on the forward strand.
GAGAGCGTGCCCAGTCCGTAGGTTGAGTCCGAACCGCCCCAGCCTGCGGTCGGCTTCTTGCACAGGACATTTCCATATGAACTACCAGCGGTTCTTCGAGGATGCGATCGACCAGCTCCACGCCGAGCGGCGCTACCGCGTTTTCGCCGATCTCGAGCGCATCGTGGGCAAGTTCCCGCGCGCCATCTGGCGTTGCAACGGCCGCGCCGAGGAAATCACCGTATGGTGCTCCAACGACTATCTCGGCATGGGCCAGAACGCGGACGTCATCGCCGCCTTCCAGACCGCCGCCGGCAAGATGGGTTCGGGCGCAGGCGGCACCCGCAACATTTCCGGCACGTCCAACCCGCTGGTCGAGCTGGAGCAGGAGCTCGCCGACCTGCATGAGAAGGAAGCNGCGCTGGTGTTCACCTCCGGCTTCGTCTCCAACGAGGCCTCGATCTCGACCATCGCCCGGCTTTTGCCCAACTGCCTGATCATCTCGGACGAGCTGAACCACGCCTCGATGATCGAAGGCGTGCGCCGCTCGGGCGCCGAAAAGAAGATTTTCCGCCACAACGACGTCGCGCATCTGGAAAGCCTGCTGCAGGCGGCAGGCCGTGAGCGCGCCAAGCTGATCGTGTTCGAAAGCGTCTATTCGATGGACGGC
>NZ_ATYO01000030.1 GCF_000427725.1 Mesorhizobium sp. WSM3224
CACCGAACCGGTCGGGGCGTCGTTGACGTTGGCGATCGAAGCAGTCGCAGCACTTGCCACGGACTCTGGCGTGCCGTGTCCGTCCGTATAGCTCGCCACCACGCGCACCGTCGCGCCGACATCAGCATCGCCAAGTGAGTAGGTGGTATTGGTGGCGCCGCCAATGCTGACGAAGCCGGAGCCGGTGTTGCGCTGCCACTGGTAGCTGATGGTGCCCAGCCCATCGGCGTCGGCCAGCGTGTTCGAGGCGCTCAGCACCTGGTCCTCGGTCGCCGTGCCGGCGATCGACACCGAACCGGTCGGCGCATGATTGATTATGTTAATTGTGGCTATTGCCAGGCCTGTATCGGTGCCGCCATTGGCCGTTCCGCCACCATCCACCAAGGTGAAAGTCACCGTGCGCGGTGACGAAGGCGGGGTGACCGACGAATTCGAATAGGAAATGTGCTCAAGAACTACCGCCACCAAACTGGGCGTTGCGGTATTGGCCAGGCTTATGACCAGGTCGGTGCCATTGCTGCCACCCGAGAGAGTTCCAACCTTGGTGCCCCCTACTAACACAGAGCCGTTCGACATCGTCACGGACGCGTCGGTGGCAATGGTGAGTTGGTCCGATGTCGCCTTGTTCTGAGTAATCGAAACGCGCAATGATCCGCCGCCGAATTTCGACGAGTCGATGTCGGCAACGGTTGCAGACGGGGCAATTCTTGCTCCGGAGCTACCGGGCGAATAGTTCAAGCTTGCGGATGTGCCGCTGGCCGCCCCGTTCAGATCCACGACCGGAGCATCATTCACCGCAGCAACGTTGATCGTGATGGATCCGGTGCTCGACGAAACGCCACCCTGATTGTCGCGGACATTGAAATTGAAGGAGGCGGTACCGCTAAAATCGGCGGCAGGAAGGAAGTAAAAGGTATTGGTCGAGTAGAGAGTGTTTGTGAGGGCAGGCTGCGTATGAGCAGCGTCGAGGTAGAGGCTGCCGTTGGAAGGTAGCGAGGCCAGGATATACCCCGTGACCGTCCCATCCTGATCCGTGCCGCTTAAGGCCACAGTTATGAGATGATCTTCAGAGCCGCTGAAGCTGCGCGGCGTAGCTTTGGGCAACTTGTTGGCCATAGGACATACCCCTGATGTTATTCATGGGGTTACCCGGCGATTGGGGGTAGCTCGGAGTTCTTACGCGCAGAGGTCACTCACCTCTGAGCAATAAAAACCGGCTTTGGACGGCGAATCCCGCCCAAATTTGACCTCTTCGGAGCTGCCCCTATTTGGGTAGCGTCCCCAACCTTTTTCCTCATATTAGCGATATCTTAATCGTAAGCAGAATCCAATACGTCACCGACAAATTTTAGCAATTAATAATGTTCATAGACAGAGTCGATCATGACCTCTGTCAGTGCTCGTCTCTCGGGTGCTTCTTCCCTTTGTGACAAGCGGTGAGGCGAGGTAACATGCGGTAAAAGCGCTGGTTCGTCACCATTGTTTGAAAGTAAGTGACGGTGCTGAGTCAACTGGAGGCCTCCTTTGCCTCCTTTGGATTACTAAGGCGACACTCGCTACTCGTGCCGCGTCCGGAAAGCGATGGACGCGTGGCCTCACCATTCGATTGTACATACGTGAGCGTCCGCTTCCACAGTCGAGGCGCCGGAAGCTGCCTGACCGTTTTCGGCCCCATTGCGGTCATTCCGGAACTCCCATCATAGCGAACTCCGATACGGCGGCATAGCCGTGTCTGCTCAGCCGCTTCTCGATCACCGGGGAGTGACTGCAACCCGCAAGTCAGTTTAGGTCGGGCTACGCCGCGGCTCCGGAAGATTGTCTTGGGTGCTTGCATATTTGGAAATTCGGTATTCTTTGGGCGCCCCAATCCTCTGCCAAGAGATGAGACGTGCCGGCGACCAGGATATTGTGGGGGCAGCTCGCTGCCGTGCTTCTGATCGTGCTCGTCACCACTTGGGGTGCGACGCAGTGGACGGCATGGCGGCTTGGCTTCCAATCGCAACTCGGAGATCCATGGCTTGAGCTTGCCGGCCATTCCCTTTACCCGCCGCCGGCTTTTTTCTGGTGGTGGTTCTTCTACGATGCGTATGCCCCAGAGGTTTTTCTGGAGGGTGCGCTCATCGCGGCAAGCGGCAGCTTCGTGGCGATCGCTGTTGCCATCGGCATGTCGGTATGGCGGGCACGTGAGGCGAAGAACGCGGCCACGTACGGCTCGGCACGCTGGGCGACGCACGACGAAATTGCTGCGGGAGGCCTGATTGGCCCGGACGGCGTGGTACTCGGCAGGCTCGAACGGGAATATCTGCGCCATGACGGCCCGGAACATGTGCTGTGTTTCGCGCCGACGCGAAGCGGCAAGGGCGTCGGCCTTGTCATTCCGTCGCTGCTTACCTGGCCCGGCTCGGCGATCGTTCACGACATCAAAGGCGAGAACTGGGAATTGACGGCCGGATGGCGGGCGTGCTTTGGCCGTATTCTGCTCTTCGATCCAACCAATGCGTCCTCTGCCGCCTACAACCCTTTGTTGGAAGTGAGACGCGGCCAATGGGAGGTCCGCGACGTGCAGAACGTTGCCGACGTCCTGGTCGATCCCGAAGGCTCGCTGGAACGCAGGAACCATTGGGAGAAGACCAGCCATGCGCTGCTGGTCGGCGCGATCCTGCATGTTCTCTATTCCGAAACGGACAAGACGCTTGCCGGAGTTGCGAACTTCCTTTCCGATCCCCAAAGGCCGATCGAGACGACGCTGCGCACCATGATGCTGACGCGGCACCTGGGCGATTGCGGGCCGCATCCGGTGGTGGCGTCGGCTGCGCGCGAACTGCTCAACAAATCGGAGAACGAGCGGTCAGGCGTGCTTTCGACGGCCATGAGTTTTCTGGGCCTCTATCGCGATCCGGTGGTGGCGAAGGTGACGTCCCGCTGCGACTGGCGTATCGCTGATCTGGTGGAGGACGAGCGGCCAGCGACACTGTATCTTGTCGTGCCACCCTCCGACATCAGCCGTACCAAGCCGCTCATCCGGCTCGTGCTGAACCAGATCGGGCGAAGGCTGACGGAAGAGCTTCATGCGAAGCATCGGCGGCATCGTCTGCTTATGATGCTCGACGAGTTTCCTGCGCTCGGCCGGCTCGATTTCTTCGAGTCGGCCCTCGCTTTCATGGCGGGTTACGGCATCAAGTCCTTCCTGATTGCACAGTCGCTCAACCAGATCGAAAAGGCGTACGGTCCGAACAACTCCATCCTTGACAACTGCCATGTGCGGGTGAGCTTTGCCACCAATGACGAGCGCACGGCCAAACGCGTCTCGGACTCGCTGGGAACGGGAACCGAGATGCGGGCCATGAAAAACTATGCCGGTCACAGACTGTCGCCCTGGCTCGGGCATCTGATGGTCTCGCGGCAGGAAACAGCGCGTGCGCTGATGACGCCCGGCGAGATCATGCAGCTTCCGCCGACCGATGCCATCGTCATGGTGTCCGGCCTGTTCCCGATCAGGGCGAAGAAGGCGCGCTATTTTGCTGACGCACGCCTTGCCGAGCGCGTCCTGCCTCCTCCTAAGCGCGAAACGGTTTCAAGGCCATCGCGCCCCGACGATTGGACAGGCGCAACGAACCTCTCGGCGTCAGAAGGCGGGCTACCGCAAGCGAAATCTGCGATGGACGCGCATGACGAGAATCCAGCAAATGGCGGCATCCGACGCGAACCTGAGGTTCCAGAACACGAGGATATCACATCGGAACGAGTAGTGATGCGCAACGAGGAGTTCGACCTCGACAGCGATGAAGCTGATGACGACGCCGTGCGGCGGCGCGCAGTGGATCAGGCCATGCGTCGCACTGCACGGCAGGCGAGCCTTGATCCGAATGACGGCATCGAGCTCTGACCGGTGAAGAACGCGAAGAAGAAACGGCTCTCCGCCTACCTTGATCCTGACGTCATGAATGCGCTTGCTGATTATTCGGCGAGGCGCGACGTATCCTTGTCGCTGATAGCCGAGGCCGCGATCGCCTCGTTCCTGTCGCCGGACGCCGAGGAGCGGAAGGAGGCAGCGATCACGCGGCGCCTCGATCAGATCGACCGGCGCGTGCAGCGTGTCGAGCGCGATGTCGGCATCGCGGTCGAGACACTGGCGCTGTTCGTCCGCTTCTGGCTCAACTCGACCCCGGCATTGCCGGAATCCGCGCAGGCCGAAGCGCGCGCGAAAGGTCTGCAGCGGTATGACGCGTTCGTTGACGCGCTTGGCCGCAGGCTGAGCAAGGGACCAAAGCTCAGACAGGAAATCGCTGATGACGTCCCGCCGGCGCCACCAGCCGGCGCGGATGATTCACCGTCGCGGTAGTTGGCAGCGCCAGGCGGGCGAGATCGCCGCACCGCATTCAGCAAGTCTCTGCACGCCGCGTTGCGCTCACCGGTTTTGCCTGTTGCAAGGCCGGTATTCATGCCTCTTCTAATCATCCCCGACCGCGGCACGAACAGGCTCGCCGCAGCGAACGGGGACCATCGTGGCAGGCAATCATCATTCTGGCAGGGAAGCGATGTCGCGCGGCGCGCGCATGCTGCGCACGGCGCTTGGACCGGCCATCGCCCGCTTCCTCGAGGATCCTGAGATCGTCGAGGTGATGCTGAACCCGGATGGACGCCTCTGGGTCGACCGGCTGGGAGAAGGGCTCTGTGCTTCCGATGAACTGCTGGTCCCGGCCGACGGCGAGCGCATCATCCGCGTGGTGGCCCACCATGTCGGAGCGGAAGTGCATGCGGGTGCACCGCGCGTGTCGGCCGAACTGCCGGGGACAGGCGAACGTTTCGAGGGCCTGCTGCCCCCTATCGTCATGGCACCGACCTTCGCCATCAGGAAGCCGGCAGTCGCAGTATTTGCCCTCGGGGACTACGTCACTGCGGGGATCATGACCGGGGGCCAGGCCGACGTGCTGCGGCTTGCCGTCGAAAAAAGGAAAAATGTTCTGGTCGCTGGTGGTACGTCGACCGGCAAGACGACGCTGGTCAATGCGCTGCTGGCCGAGGTTGCCAGAACCACCGACCGCGTCGTGCTGATCGAGGATACGCGCGAACTGCAATGTGCCGCGCCCAACCTGGTGGCGCTGCGCACCAGGGATGGTGTTGCCTCGCTGTCCGACCTGGTCAAGTCCTCGCTGCGGCTTCGGCCCGACCGTATCCCGATCGGTGAGGTTCGCGGCGCGGAAGCTCTCGATCTGCTGAAGGCCTGGGGCACCGGCCATCCAGGTGGCATCGGCACCATTCACGCTGGTTCTGCTACTGGCGCACTGCTGCGGCTCGAACAGCTTGTGCAGGAGGCCGTGGTCACGGTCCCGCGCGCGCTCATTGCCGAGACCATCGACCTCATTGCTGTCCTCGCTGGCCGGGGTGCTGCGCGCCGTCTCGTCGAGATCGCGTGGGTCGAGGGTCTTGATCCCGCCACCGGTGACTATCGCACGCTCGAAGCCAGACTCGAGACTGCACGAGCCACAGATCCCCAGTCCTCCATGGAGCCCCAAGAATGAATCCGATCCGCTTCACTTCATCGTCTATCCCTCTGCCCGGTGTGCTGGTCAGGCGTGCCGCAGTAACTGCTGCTGTCGTGGCCATGATGATTGTGCCTGCCCGCGCCGCAGGCTCGTCCATGCCATGGGAGGAACCCCTTCAGCAGATTCTCGAATCTGTCGAGGGACCGGTCGCCAAGATCGTGGCGGTGATCATCATCATTGTCACCGGCCTGTCGCTCGCCTTCGGCGACACGTCAGGGGGCTTCAGGCGCCTGATCCAGATCGTGTTCGGCCTGTCGATCGCTTTCGCGGCGAGTTCTTTCTTCCTGTCGTTCTTCTCTTTCGGCGGCGGAGCGCTGATCTGATGGACGAGGAAGTCCGCGGCTTTTTCGCACCCGTGCATCGTGCGCTGACCGAACCGATCCTGCTCGGCGGCGCGCCGCGTGCGGTCGCCATCGCCAACGGCACGCTCGCCGGTGCGGTCGGGCTTGGCCTGCGTCTCTGGATTGCTGGTCTCGTCATCTGGGCGATCGGACATTTCGCCGCCGTCTGGGCGGCCAGGCGCGACGCGCAGTTCGTCGACGTCGTTCGCCGGCACCTTCGCTATCCCTCCCATTTCGGCTGCTGAGAAATGATGAACCTCGCCGAATACCGCAGACGCCCGTCCAGCCTCGCCGACTATCTGCCCTGGGCGGCACTGGTTGCACCGGGCGTGGTGCTCAACAAGGATGGCAGCTTCCAGAGAACCGCCCGTTTCCGCGGTCCCGATCTCGATTCTGCCACGCCGGCTGAACTCGTCGGCACAACCGCCCGGCTGAATGGCGCTCTCCGCCGTCTCGGCTCGGGGTGGGCGATCTTGGTCGAAGCGCAGCGCAACCCCGCTGCGACCTATCCCGACAGCCGGTTCCCGGATTCCGCATCGGCGCTTCTCGACATCGAACGGCGCGAGCAGTTCGAAAGTGGGAACGGCCGGGGATCGTTGCTGTGGAGTGGACAACCAAACGGAGAGCTGTTCGAGAGCAGCTATTTTCTCACCCTCGTCTGGCTGCCCCCGGCAGAAGACGTCTCGCGGATGGAGAACTGGCTTTACGAAGGCCGGGAAAGGAGCGGTGTCGATCCCCGTGAACTGCTGAAGAGCTTCGTCGACCGTACCGACCGCGTGCTGGATCTGGTCGAAGGCTTCGTTCCGGAAGCTGCCTGGCTCGATGACGGCGAGACACTGACCTACCTGCACTCGACGGTCTCGACCAGGCGTCATCGTGTCCGTGTTCCGGAAACACCGATGCATCTCGACGCACTTCTGGTCGACCAGCCGCTTGCCGGAGGACTGGAGCCGCGACTGGGCGACATCCATCTGCGCACGCTGACCATCATCGGGTTCCCCACCACCACCTTTCCGGGGATCCTCGACGATCTCAATGCGCTTGCCTTCCCCTATCGCTGGTCGACGCGGGCGATCCTGCTCGACAAGACCGATGCGACCAGGCTGCTGACGAAGATCCGCCGGCAGTGGTTTGCAAAGCGGAAGTCCGTCGCCGCGATCCTCAAGGAGGTGATGACCAATGAGGCATCCGTGCTCGTCGACACAGACGCGGCCAACAAGGCAGCTGATGCGGACGCGGCCCTGCAGGACCTCGGCTCCGACCAGATCGGCCAGGCTTACGTCACGGCCACACTGACGGTGTGGGATGCCGATCCGTCGATCGCAGACGAGAAACTCCGGCTGGTCGAGAAAGTGATCCAGGGAAGGGATTTCACGTGCATCGCCGAGAGGGTCAACGCCATCGAAGCCTGGCTCGGCAGCATTCCCGGTCACGTCTATGCCAACGTCCGCCAGCCGCCGCTATCTACCTTGAATCTCGCTCACATGATCCCGCTCTCGGCAGTCTGGGCGGGACCCGTCGAGGATGACCATTTTCGTGCGCCACCGCTGTTCTTCGCCAGGACAGAGGGCGCGACGCCCTTCCGCTTCAGCCTCCATGTCGGCGATGTCGGTCACACGCTTGTCGTGGGTCCGACCGGAGCTGGCAAGTCGGTCCTGCTGGCGATGATGGCGCTGCAGTTCAGGCGCTATAGGAACAACCAGATCTTTGCCTTCGACTTCGGTGGCTCGATCCGCGCGGCAATGCTCGCCATGGGCGGCGACTGGCACAATCTCGGCAGCAGCGCGTCGAGTGGCCGGGGAGCGGAAGATCCTCTTGCTCTTTTGACCCTGGCGGATCTGTCGGACGACATCGATGCCGTTTCGCTTCAGCCGCTTGGCCGTATTCACCACGTTCCGGAGCGTGCCTGGGCAGCCGACTGGCTCGTCGACATTCTTCTGCGCGAAGGCGTCCCGATCACACCGGACGTGAAGGAACATCTCTGGTCAGCACTGACATCACTGGCCAGCGCACCGGTTCAGGAGCGGACGCTCACTGGCCTCACGGTGCTCCTCCAGTCCACGTTGCTGAAGCAGGCGTTGCGGCCCTATTGCATCGGCGGTCCCTATGGCCGGCTGCTCGATGCCGAACATGAACGTCTTGGTGACAGATCCGTACAGGCGTTCGAGACCGAAGGGCTGATCGGCACCGGTGCGGCTCCGGCCGTGCTTGCCTATCTCTTCCATCGCATCGAACAGAGAATGGATGGCCGGCCGACACTGCTGATCATCGACGAGGGCTGGCTGGCGCTCGACGATGGCGGGTTCGCCGATCAGTTGCGTGAATGGTTGAAGACGCTGAGGAAGAAGAATGCTTCCGTCATCTTTGCCACGCAATCACTCTCCGACATTGACGGCAGCAGGATCGCGCCAGCCATCGTCGAAAGCTGCCCGACGCGGCTGTTCCTGCCGAACGAGCGCGCCATCGAGCCGCATATCACCCCGATCTATCGGCGCTTCGGTCTCAACGATCGCCAGATCGAGATCGTCGCACGCGCGACGCCGAAGCGCGACTACTACTGCCAGTCCCGACGCGGCAACAGGCTGTTCGAGCTGAGCCTCGGTCCGATTGCACTGGCGCTCTGCGCTGCATCCTCGAAGTCGGACCAGGCGGTGATCGACCGGATCATTGCCGAGGGAGGCACAGATCAGTTCCTCAGGGGCTGGCTTGCCGATCGCGGCCTCTCGTGGGCGGCCGACCTCATCCCTGATCTCACCAATGTCATCGACCAATCCGCAAGGGAGGTTTCCTCATGATGTCTGTTCCTGCACGTCGCCGCTTTCGGCGCATGGCCGCCGCCGGCGCATTTGTTGCCGCTGTTGCACTGTCATCGGCACCGACATTCGCATTCATCGTGTTCGATCCCAGGAACTACGCCGAAAACCTGCTTTCGGCCTCGCGGGCCCTTGAGCAAATTCAGAACCAGGTCACCTCGCTTCAGAACGAGGCGCAGATGCTGATCAACCAGGCGAAGAGCCTCACTTCGCTGCCAATCTCGATGCTTGATCGGATCGAGGGCAATTTCTCCCAGATGAAGAGCCTGCTCGGCGAAGCCAACAAGCTCGCCTACAACGTCCAGGACATCGACAGTCAGTTTACGTCCGCTTACGAGAATTTTGGCACTGACCTTTCGAGCCAGCAGCTTGTCGACGGTGCCCGTGAGCGCTGGCGGACATCGGTGTCGGCTTTCGAGCATTCATTGAAGGCCGGTGCCGTTGCCGTGGACAATATCGACGGGACGCAGCAGCAGACCAGCGCGCTCGTCGGCGCCAGCCAGTCGGCGGTCGGCGTGCTGCAGGCAACGCAAGCCGGCAACCAGCTTCTCGCCGTGCAGGCCAGACAGGTCGCCGACCTCACCGCAATGCTGGCGGCGCAGGGCAGGGCTGCTGCGCTGGAGCAGGCGAGGACGGCCGCTGCACAGGAGCAAGCGCGAGAACAGTTCAGCCGCTTCATGACGGGCAGCAGATACACCGCGTCATCCGTCAAAATGTTCCACGACTGAGGCGCGTCATGGATCTTAAGATCGCCGCCCGGATAGTAGCCGTTATTGCCCTTGGCGCCGCCATGACCGCCGCCTTCATGGCGTTGCGCGGCAACGGCTCGCAGGACGCGTCCTCCCCGCGTTCTGCGTATCCGGGCGGCGAGCCGGCCAGCGTTGAACTCGAGCGATGCCGGGCAGTTGGCATGGCGGCAATTGCAGACGAGGCCTGCAGGAAGGCCTGGGCCGAGAACCGCCGGCGTTTCCTGCGACCGTCCCGACGCGTGGCACCATACGCCGCTCCACCAATCGAGAAGGATCAGAGCCGCCTGCTGCCGCTGAGCCCTTCGACCCGGGCCGATACCAAAGACCCCCGTTCGAACACGGTGGGGCCATGAACGACACGAGCGTAATCGACCGCTTCCTCGAAACCTTTACCCGCTACATCGATTCCGGATTCGGCCTGCTCGGCGGCGAAGTGGCTTTTCTCACCTCCACGCTGATCGTCATCGACATCACCCTTGCCGGCCTTTTCTGGGCATGGGGCGCTGACGAGGACATGTTGCACCGGCTGGTGAAGAAGACGCTCTATATCGGCTTCTTCGCCTTCATCATCGGCAACTTCAATCGTCTCGCCGGCATCGTCTTCGAGAGTTTCTCGGGACTTGGTCTGAAGGCGGGAGGATCGGCACTTTCGGGCTCCGCCCTCCTTCAGCCGGGCCGTGTCGCGCAGGTCGGTATCGACGCCGGCAATCCGATCCTCGACGCCGCCAGCCAGCTGATGGGCTACGTCTCGTTCTTCGAGAATTTTGTCGAGATCGCAGTGCTGATGACCGCCTGGGCGATCGTGCTGATCGCGTTCTTCATTCTGGCCGTCCAGATCTTCGTCACGCTCATCGAGTTCAAGCTGACGACACTGGCAGGCTTCGTGCTGATCCCGTTTGCGCTGTTCAGCCGGACAGCCTTCCTCGCCGAGAAAGTGCTCGGCAACATCGTCGCGTCCGGCGTGAAGATCCTCGTCCTCGCTGTCATCGTCGGCATCGGCTCGGGTCTCTTCGGCGAGTTCACTCGCGGCTTCGGCGCCGAACAGCCAACAATCACGGATGCGCTGTCGCTGGTGCTGGGCGCACTGTCGCTGATGGGGCTGTCGATCTTCGGCCCCGGCATTGCAACGGGCCTTGTTTCCGGAGCCCCGCAGCTTGGTGCGGGTGCCGCTGTGGGGACGAGCCTCGCCGCCGCGGGTCTTGGCGTCGCCGGCGCAATGGGTGCCCGTGCCGGATTCGGCAGCGCAGCGGCTGCGGTCAGTGCTGGGGGGCGGATGTCGGCTGTCGCTGCCCGTGGCGGCGCGCATCTTGCCGGCAGTACTTCGACGGCTTTTGGCCTCGCCGCCGCAACATCGGGACAGAGTGGCGCGGGCTCGATCGCCGCCGGCCTTGCTGGGGTCGCCAGGGCCGGTGCTGGTGCCGCTGCCCAGCCCGTGAAGCAGGCGATGTCGCGCGCGGCGTCAGCCCTGTCTTCCAGCCAGCAGGCTGGCCGCTCGGCGGCATGGAGTGCGACCGGTGGAGAGCAGCCGTCGGGAGCTGCTTCAGGGCTTGGTTCAGGCGGAGAAGCCAGTGCGGGATCGCCGCCGGAATGGGCCAACCGCATAAAGCGCGGCCAGACGATGAGTCATGGCGCCAGCATGGCAGCCCACTCCGTCCGCTCCGGTGATCATGGCGGCGGCTCGATGAATGTTTCTCTCAATCAGGATGACCGCCGATGAACCTCTTCAGACGACCTTCCGTTCGATACGGGACGACACCGCAGCCCGAGACGCCCTACCAGCGTGCAGCACAGGTCTGGGACGAGCGCATCGGCTCGGCCCGCGTGCAGGCGAAGAACTGGCGGCTGATGGCCTTCGGCTCTCTCGTCCTGGCGGCGGGTTTCGCCACAGCACTGGTCTGGCAATCCACACGCGGAACTGTGGTTCCCTGGATCGTTCAGGTCGATAAACTTGGCGAGGCCCAGGCGGTCGCTCCGGCTGTTGCCGACTATCGGCCGACCGATCCGCAGATCGCATGGCATCTCGCTCGCTTCATCGAGCAAGTGAGAAGCATTGCGGACGATCCTGTTATTGTTCGGCAAAACTGGCTTCGCGCCTACGATTACACGACCGACCGTGGCGCCGTCTCATTGAACGAATATGCGCGTCTCAACGATCCCTTTGCCAAGGTCGGTAAAGTCCAGATCGCCATTGATGTCTCCAGCGTCATCCGTGCTTCGCCAGATTCGTTTCGCGTCGCATGGACGGAACGCCGTTACGGGAACGGCAGTCTGACCAGCACCGAGCGTTGGACTGCCATCCTCACCATCGTCATTCAACAACCGCACGACGCCGACCGGCTGAAGGCCAATCCGCTCGGCGTCTACATCAATGCCATCAACTGGTCGAAGGAGCTTTCATGATGTGTGCGGCACAAACACGCAACACGACGGGACATACCGGTCGCAACATGATGAACGCGCGGGTGCTTGCCGCGGCACTGCTGTCGGCGACAGCGCTCGCCGGCTGCGCCTCGAAAAAATACATTCCGCCGCAGATCCAATATGACGATGCAATACCTGCCGTGCAGAAGCTCGATCCACCAAGTCCGGTGAAGGTGGTCGAACTGCCGAAACCACTTCCGCTTCCCGGCCAGTTGAAGCCAGTCGAGACCAGGAAGGCGAAGGCAGAGCCGACAGACCCCAAGCAGCGGATCAGTCAGGCCAATGAGGCGGCACGAATGCAGCCCGTCCGCAACGGCTTTATCAACGCCATCCAGCTCTATCCCTGGAGCGAAGGCGCGCTCTATCAGATCTATGCCGCACCCGGCCAGGTCACCGACATCGCCCTGCAGCCGGGAGAGCAGCTGGTCGGCTCCGGCCCCGTTGCCGCCGGCGACACCGTGCGCTGGATCATTGGCGATACCCAGAGTGGGGCAGGGGAACGGCAACAGGTCCATATTCTCGTCAAGCCGACGCGCCCCGACCTCCAGACCAACCTTGTCATCAACAGCGACCGTCGCACCTATCATCTCGAGCTGCGATCGACCGAAAAGACCTATATGGCCTCGGTATCATGGCAGTATCCGCAGGATGAGTTGATCGCGCTGCGGCGCCAGAACGCACAGGCGTCCGCAGCACAGCCAGTCGCTGCCAGCGTCGACATCCAGAAACTCAATTTCCGCTATCGCATCGAGGGTGACGCCGCACCCTGGAGGCCGCTGCGCGCCTTCGACGATGGCGCGAAGGTCTACATCGAGTTTCCGTCTGGCATTGGCCAGGGCGAGATGCCGCCGCTCTTCGTCATCGGCCCGTCAGGAGGCTCCGAGCTGGTCAACTACCGCGCCCGGCAGAACTACTATGTCGTCGACCGGCTGTTTGCCGCTGCAGAACTTCGCCTCGGCGACAAGACGAGCGAGAAGCGCGTCCGCATCGTGCGCTCCGATGGGAGCCGGCCCCGGCATAGCGCAGGATTGTTCAGATGAGCGACCCAACGAATGGCTTGAACCGGGACATCCGCGCTGAACTGCGTCTGCGCCCCGAGCCTGCCAGGGTGACGCGACTGTCGCGCAAGGTGCTGATCGGTCTGGGCGGGGTCGCCAGTGTTGCCATCCTTGGCACATTGATCTGGGCCCTCGACAGCAGGCGGCGCGGCATGGAACCAACATCCGAACTCTTCACCACGGAAAACCGCTCGACCGCCGACGGGCTGCAGACGCTGCCGAAGGACTATGCTGGAGTTCCAAAGCTCGGGCCCGCGCTGCCTGGCGATCTCGGCCGACCGATCCTGCGCGCGCAGGAGCAGGGCAGGCCCGTCATTGCGCCTGACATCAGAACGCCTCGCGTCGATCCGGAAGAACAGCGCCGCCTCGCAGAGATCGAGGCCGCGCGCGTCGCAAAGCTCTTCACGGAAACCAGCGCGCGCACAGCTCCGTTGCGGCAGGGTACCGGCGCTGGAACCTCCATCGCGGACACCAGGTCCGGATTGACGCCGCCGGCCGAACCGACGGTGCCTGATGCAGTGTCCACTCAAGATACGCAGGACAGCAAACTCGCCTTCGTCAACGCCAAGCCGGATCGTCGCACCGTTAGTCCCGATCGGCTCGAGGCGAAGTCTTCGCCCTATGTCGTCCAGGCCGGCACGGTCATACCCGCGGCCCTCCTTACCGGCATCCGCTCCGACCTGCCCGGCGTGATTACCGCTCAGGTCACGGAGAACGTCTACGACAGCCCGTCAGGGGTATATCTCCTGATACCCCAGGGCGCAAAACTGTTTGGTCAGTATGACAGCCAGGTCGCCTTCGGTCAGTCTCGCGTACTCCTGGTCTGGAACCGGCTCATCATGCCGGACGGCGCCTCGATCGTGCTGGAGCGCCAGCAAGGCGCGGATACCCAAGGGTTCTCCGGACTTGAGGACGAGATCGATCATCACTGGGGCCAGTTGTTCCGGGCCGCAGCGCTCTCGACCCTGGTTGGTATTGGAACGTCGCTTGGCTCCAGCGACGACGAAAGCGATATCGCGAAAGCGATCCGCGAGAGCGCGCAGGATTCGGCCTCCAATATCGGTCAGCAGATCGTGCGAAATCAACTCAACGTCCAGCCGACACTCACCGTCCGACCAGGGTTCCCGGTCCGTGTCATCGTCAATCGCGACCTTGTCCTGGCGCCTTACGGCGTGCCGAAGGAACCGTCATGAGCAAGCTGAAACTCTCTGCAATTCCGGATGATCGGCCAGTCAAGATTACGGTCGAGTTGCCTGCCGCCGTTCATCGCGATCTTGTCGCCTACGCCGAAGTGCTGGGCAGCGAGACGGGCCAGACGGTCGCCGATCCCGTAAAGCTGATTGCACCGATGCTGGTGCGGTTCATGGCGACGGACCGCGCGTTCAGCCGGGCCCGACGCGACACGAAATCAGGATAGGCGGGTCGTGGCGCGCTTCGTTTCCACGAAACGCAGGGCGACGTCGGGCCTGCTGCGAATGAAATCGGCAACCGCGTCGAGAAGCTCGGTAGCATGCACCGCCGTTTCAAAGCCGCCCGGCAGGATGCCGGCCTGTTCTCTTCGGTCCGTTTCCTCCATGGCGAGTGTGCCGTCGAGATCAGTCAGAACGCGGCGAAGATTGCGCAGGAGTCGTGCGCCGGCCAAGGTCGGTCGGACTCCGCCTGCGTGGCGTTCAAAAAGAATTGTTCCCACCGCGTACTCAAGGCCACGGATGCGCCGGCTCAGTGCGGAATGGTGGATGCCCATGCGTCGGGAGGCGCCGAGGAAGCTGCCCTCCTCGAATACGATGAGGGCGCATTCGAGCGTGATGAGTTGGACGCGTCGCCGCATGGCGCTTCCTCCGCCTGGAAGTGATTGTGGCCCCCGCCCATCACGCGAACTGTCCAGTCGCCCGCCTATCTGCCCCATTGAAGTACCTGGTCAAAGCCCCCCGGTTTGGGGGCGAGCGCCTCAATTATCAATCGCACCAGTCGGCGGGGTCGCCTTCCGCGTTTCATGCAATCTGGCGAGTGTGCGTTCATCGAAGCTCGCCGTCACCGCCACTGTCTCTTCACCGCCTATGATCTTCGGCAGCCCCAGCGGCGTCACCCTGAAATGCAATTGGACCAGACGAAGCAGCCAGAGTGGGTTCATCTCGATGATGATCGTGTCGATGCTTCTGTCCAAGCCCCACTCGACGATGCCTGACAAAAGCGCATTCGCCACCGGGCTCAGCATCCGTCCCCGTTCGCGATATTGCGGCTCGACGCAATAGCGCGTCCACTCCCAGATGTTTTCTCCGACCGGTCGTTCGCCTTCGCAAAGGTCTGACAGAACCTCTGACAAAAGGTGGGGACGGGTCGAAGGCAACATGCGCTGATAGCCGACAACGCGCTCCTCAGCCGTAAAGAGCATGTGGACGGCGTGCTCGTCGTCGAAACGGTCGATCTCGCGACCATCTTCGCGCCGCAGGCCGGTCCAGCCCTTTTCTTCGACAAAGACCTTGTGGCGAAGGCGGAACGCCTGATCCAGCTCCGCCTGATATTCTTCTGAATTCTGCGATGTAACCATAAGAAGCATCTCGGTTGTCCTCCAGTTTAGAGGTCAACCAATGGTCCTTCGCTGAGGAAGGCGGCATCACGCGATTGCGTGAGCTAGGCGATCAAACCATAACGAAAGGCTTCCGCGACAGCATGCACTGTGCTTGCTACCCCGAGCCTCTCGCGCGCCGCCCGCAGGTGAGTGTCTGCCGTGTTGCGACTAATGGCGAGCCGGTCAGCAATTTCGTCCACGGTGAAGCCTTCGGCGGCCCAGCGCAAGACGTCTTTTTGTCGTGGAGACAAACTCACTGGTTCCGAGTTCCGTCTGCCATCCGCAAGAACTGCCGCGCAGCCGAAAGCGCAGGCGGCAACGAACTGAAAGGCGAGGCGGTCGTGAGGGTCTGGATCCACCTTTTCGCCGGCGACCGAAAAGCCGACCGCCTGTCCTTCCAATGTCGCGAAGGGAATTGTGAAACCTTCGCATAATTTGAACTCGGTTGCCTCGTCCATGATGCGGCGGCCGGCAGGGGACACCTTGCACAAGCCATCAACTTCTGACCAGCGGAAGGGGCCGCAGCCACGACACACCAGCTGAATTGTTGGATCACGAAAAAGATAGCCCTTTGAAAAATAGCGCTCTGACCATTCTTCCGGCCAAGCGTCGAGTACGACATGCGAAGTCTGCTCACGCTTTAGGGCACGAGGCGGTGGAATTGGTCCTGCCAGCAAGTTCGTGGCACCAAATTGTTCAGCGTGACAAAGTAGATGCTGGCAGATTTCCTGTTGTGTTGAACTCCGCCGAATTCTACACAGAAATTCAAGCGTATCATCAAGGCGCCTGCGCCAAATTGCACTTTCTCTCACCACGATCAGTTGTCACCCCTGCGAGACGAGAGCGGCGACCGTTAGCCTGGGGTCTCGCCTCCAGTTGCTCTCTCTCCGGCAAACTCCAGTGATTTTCACTCATCGGATTGTAGGTCACATCGGCCACCGTCTCGCCCCGCCGGGATGTCGGGCAGTTTCCGGAGAGCAGGTTCTACGGCAGTTAATTCTGCATATGCGCAGGAGCACCTGCTGCCAAAAAGCCGTTTACATCCCAGACGCCGAGTACTTCCGGCGACCCGGAAGCAATGCCTCGGATTGGTACGATGAAAGCGCGGGTAAAGAAGGCCTGCGGTCTGGTGCAAACGACTACGGTGTCGCCGGTTTTGACGTCCGTACCCGCCGGGTAGTCAAGTCGCCCATAGAAGTCGATAACGCCGTTTGGCGGCGTGGTCAGCAAGGTGGTGTCGAAGCGAGGTCCGTGCGGGCCGCACCGTCCAACCAGTGCTTGGCGCGTGTGTTCGACCGCGCCGATGCATTCGTAGAGGCCGCCGCCAAAAAAGAACGCGCCACCGCCACTCGTGTGCGAAACTTCGCTGAGATAAAGCATGGCCTGCCGTTCCGGCACATCAGCGAAGATCTGGTAGGGGCTGGTTCCAGTGAAAGCGTGACCTGGCTCAATTTGGGTTGCCCCGCCTTCGGCGGCCAGCGGTATCGTCGCGGCAGATAGTTCGCTCGCCATATTGATCTGTACATCGTTGACGCCATGCTTCCGCAGCTTTTCGGCGGCCGACTGCATGGAACGGACATTGGGCGTTGGCACCACCTTCCGGGATAGACGATCGAACCCGGCGGAGGGGTACGTGGTGACACCGGCGAGGATAAGGCCCGGCAGGCCCGCGACGTGATCTATGTCGGCGTCGAGCGCTTCCAGCGCGAACCCACCGGCGTGGGTCGGCACCACAACATCGTCGCGGCCATAGACACGCAGCAATATCTTCTGCCTTCGGCCACTAGGAAGGCGACGGCTGACCGCTTCGGCCTGTTCACGGCTGAACACCGTCCAGTAGGCTGGAGCCATGGCGATTGCCTCCTCAGTCTCGTGTCGCGGTATCTGCACCAGGTGACCGAGATGACCGATTTCGAAGCCGGCATTTGTAACACCACGCGCGCAGGCCATGTCGACGGCGACATAGCGTTCGATTCCGGCCTTCGAGATGACCTTCAGCGCTTCCGGGTTGCGGCCAAACTGTTTGGTCATCGGAAAGACCGAGAGGCGATAGCGGCGCGCTGCAGCAATGATATGTTCGGCGTTCGCCGCTATAGCGTCGAGATCCAGCACATAGCTATTGGATGGGATGCGACCTGCCTGATGCAACTCGATGGCGGTGTCGGCGAAATCTGGATTGGTGCGGAGCAGGCTTTGTAGAAACATCAAACTCTCCAATTATTCGTCAACAACCCGAACTAATTTGAAGGCAGCTTGGCCGGAATGTCAAGATACTTGTTTCCGGATTCTCCATGCTACAGGAGTTGACGGGTCGCGGCTGCGCCGGAATCGATTAGCCGCGAAAATACCAGTCAGGAAAAATGCCCCTTGACTCGGCAGTGGCGCACAGAGATAGTTCGACAGTAGAACGAATTATCTGGTGACCCTTGACCATCGCCCAGCAGATTGTGCCACCACGTGTCGCGCGGCAACTTACGCAACGCAAGATTTTCGAGGCCCTATTGTTGCAGGGTCCGATTTCCCGTGCCGACCTTGCCAAGGTCACGGGCTTGTCCAAGCAGACGACATCGGAGGTTGTCGACAAGTTTGAGCAGCAAGGATTAGTGCGGTCGGTCGGCCGCACCAGCGGCAATGTCGGCCGCACTGCCGTGCTCTATGAACTCAGTCCGGACGGGGGATACTGCCTAGGCGTCGACCTCGGTGGAACGAAACTATCTGCGGTGATTGCCGACATATCCGGCAAGGTATTGGCCGAAGTGACCGAGCCGACCGACCAGCGTGGCGGCACAGTAGTGCTCGATCAGATTACGCGGCTGACGCTGCGCCTGGCCCGCGATTTAGGCATACATCCCAGCCGCATTCGTTCGTCCACAATCGGTACGCCGGGAGTGGTCAACCCCAAGAGTGGCGCAGTCGAACTGGCACCAAATATTGCTCATTTAGGTGAAGTCGATGTCATTAGTACTCTTTCAGAAAGACTGGGCGGGCTGGTCACCGTCGACAACGACGTCAATCTCGGTCTGCTCGGAGAAATGTGGCATGGCTGCGCACAAAACGTAGCAAATGTTGCCTTCGTCGCGTTGGGAACAGGTCTGGGGCTTGGCCTCTGTGCCAACGGGCAGTTGGTGCGGGGAGACAACGGGGCCGCAGGGGAGATCGGCTATTTCCCAATTGGCGGCGACCCATGGCGATCGTCCGTGCGCGAGCAGGGTTGTCTTGAATATGAGGCGGGAGCGGCCGGCATTGTGCGCCGTTATAGGCAGGCCGGCGGTGCAGAGGTCGACGGCGTGCGCGCCATTTTCGATCGCATGAACAACGGCGAAAAGCTGGCTGCACAGACAATCGACGATACAGCGCGTTTGATCGCGCAGGCGGTGGCGATCGTCGCGGTCACTGCCGATCCGAAGCTTGTAGTGCTTGGCGGCTCGATCGGTGCCCGGGCGGACTTCACGGAAAAGGTTTCGGCAGAATTGTCGAGACTCACTCCCCGCGTGGTCGAAATCCTCCCCAGCGCATTGGGAAATCGTGCCAGCGTTGTGGGAGCCCTGGCTGTGGCGCTGAACCGCTTGCACGAGGATCTGTTTGGCGTGGCCGAGCTTCCTGGTGCCTTGCCGCTGCCTGCGCCAAAGAGTGGGAAAGAAAGGATACCGGTATGATCGACCAGTCACTTGTAGCGCGTTTGAAAGCTTCGTTTGATCGAGATGAAGCCATATCATTGCTTCAGCGCTCGGTTGGTTGCCCCAGTATCACAGGCGACGAAGCTGCGTACGCGGCCCTACTGGCAGATGAAATGAGGGCGATTGGCGCCGAGCGCGTGACGATGCGCGATTTCGAGCCCGGAAGACCGAATGTGTGGGGCACGAGACGCGGCCGGGAAGGAGGCATGCGCCTGCTCGTCATAGGGCACACTGATACGGTTCATGTACGTAGTTGGCGCGATCGGTGGATCGGTACCGAGCGCGAGAATCCGTTCGGCGCTGCCATTGTTGATGGCGCGATATGGGGACGAGGGACGAGCGATATGAAGGCCGGCATCTGTACGGCACTTTCGGCCGTACGCACCCTCGACCGGGCCGGTATATTGCCTGATCCCACCATTACTTTCGCCTTCATCGGCGATGAGGAGAGCGGAGAGGTGGGAAGTGGCATCAGCGCCGGCGTTAGGGCTTTTTCTGAGTTACTGGCCAATGGCGAGGTCGAACGTCAGGACTTTGCAATTTATGCTGAACCCACAATGCTCAACATCTGTCCGGCCCACATGGGATTCTTTATTGCCGACGTGAAGGTCGTCGGTCGACCAGCCTATTTCGGTGTACCCGAACTTGGCGTCGATGCGCTGAAGGCGACCCATGCGATGCTGTCCGCCATTTGGCAGTACTCAGAGCAGTTCAAAATCAAGCCGGCTCATCCGCTGATCGGGCATGGCTTCGTGTTGGTGACATCAATCAATGGCGGCGGTTCCATTGCGGTACCTGGCGAATGCACCTTTAGCTACATCTGCAAAGTGCCCCCAGGTGACAGCCTCGACGCGATCCAATCGGACATAGAGGCCGCTGTCAGCCGTGCGATCCAAGACCCGGAGGTTACGGTCGCGTTCTCTTATCCAACCCGACGTGATCACGCCATCGGCGGCACCCCATTCGAATCCCCGTCGAATATCGAACCTGTGCGCCAGTTGATGGAGACAGTTAAAGCCGTGCGACCCGACCGCGGCGAGATTGAAGCGATCCCGGGATGGTCCGAACTGCCATTCCTATCGGCCGTTGGTATTCCAGGAGTTTACTGGGCACCTGGCGATGTTCGGGTCTGCCACACGCCAGATGAGAACGTGAACTTGCAGGACTACCTCGATGGTGTGATCGCCTTCGCGGCCTATTTGGCGGGGGCCGCTTCTCGCGCTTGAAGTCCGTCAGTATTGAGAGAGGAGAGAAGAATCATGATGCAACTTCGATCGAGACTTCTGATTGGTGTACTTGCTGGTCTGACGTTCTCCACCGCAGCCACGGCGCAGCAAACTATCGGACCAAAGGGTGAGACCGCCACGCCCTTCAGCGCCCTCGTTCTCACCGATGAGGATGTCGCCGCACTGAAGCAGGGCAACTATAAAGCGGCGGTACTTTGGCATGTGCAGTCGGACCTGATGACTGCTGTCGACCAGGGTGTAAACGACGAGTTGGCGCGGCTTGGCATCAAGGTTGTGGTAACAACTGATGCGAACCTCGACGTTGCCAAGCAACGCAATGACGTTGAGACGGCGATGGCCAAGTCCCCTGATCTGATCGTGACGGTGCCGATCGACCCCGTGGCCTCAGCGGCTGCTTTCGCACCGGCGCGCGACAAAGGCGTCAAGCTGGTGTTCGCCGCGGGGGTGCCAGACGGCTACGTTCAGGGGAAAGACTACGTGGCGCTGCTGACGGACGACCTGTTCCAGATGGGAGAGAAGGCTGCGGATGAACTTGCTAAGGCCATAGGCGGCAAAGGTGAGATTGGTTACATCTATTATGATGCCAAGCTCTATGTCCCGAACCAGCGCGATCAGGCATTCAAATATACGATTGAGCATAAATATCCGAATATCAAAATCGTGGCTTCCCAAGGCATAGTTGACGCTCTGCGTGCAGAGGAGGTGGCGGACGGCTTCCTCTTGAAACATCCCAATCTCGACGGAATCTATGTGACTTGGGCGCAGCCGGCGGAAAGCGTGCTCGCATCGCTTCGCAACGCCGGCAACACGCACACGAAGCTCGTGACCATTGACCTGTCTGAAGGGGTCGCGCTCGATATGATCAAGGGCGGCAACGTGGTAGCGATCATCGGCGATGAAGGCTACAATTATGGTGTTGCAGCTGCCAGAGCCGGTGCCCTGGGTCTTCTGGGCAAAAAGGTCCCGCCGTACGTAGTTGTCCCCGCGCTCGCGGTGACCAACGATAACGTCAAAGAGGGTTGGAACAAGTCGCTGCATCGCGATCCGCCACAGGCAGTTCTCGACGCCATGAAGTGACTTCTCGTATCGTCGCCTGTCGCGCCAATTAATTCGTCAACTAAACGAACTGTTGCTTTCTAATGTCGCTTGATCATGGATCCTCACTGCAAATATTAACGCGTCGGCTGGTCGCCCACGCGCTGGATGCTTCGCCAATGACGGTGTCAGAACTAGGCGCGCACACCGGCATGGCTGAGCGGAATATCGACGTGGCGGTCGCGGAACTGCAGCATGAAGGCTGGATCGTTCTTGACGAGAGGATCGGATCCGGTCGCAAGCTTCGGCTTGCGACCGATACCGCCTATGTACTCGGTGTGGACGTAGGCGGTACGAAGGTAGCCACTGCGCTCGCTGATGCAAGGGGCAAGCTCGTAGCTGAATGGACTGAGCCAACCGACCCACGCGGAAGCACACACGTTCTCGATCAGATCGGAAGGCTTGCGCAGGTCATGACGGAGTCCGCCGGCTGTGAGGCAGGCAGCATCCGCAGTGTAGTCGCGGGCTTTCCAGGTTCGATCGATCCTGTAACGCACCGTATCGCGCTTGTGCCAAATATTCGCGGCCTGGATGGTCTCGACGTGCGGAAGGAACTGTCCTATCGCTTCAGCGGCGCTATTGCAGTTGAGAATGATGTCAATCTTGCTGCGCTCGGCGAAGTGGCCAACGGTTGTGCACAAGGCCGTACCGATGTTGCTTTTGTGGCACTTGGCACGGGCACGGGGCTGGGCCTCGTCTTGGATGGCCGACTGGTGCGCGGTGCATCGGGCGGAGCTGGCGAGATCGCCTATTTGCCTATCGCAGCGGACACCTCGTCGCCTGAAGCGTTGCGCGTCGGCGCTTTCGAGCACGATGCTGGCTCGATAACCATGCTCCGGCGCTACAGGTCGAAGGGTGACACAAGCGTGAACTCTGTGCGTGAAGTCTTCGAGCGGCTGAATGGGGGAGATTCAGTCGCGGGAGAGGTTTTGGACGCAACGGCGCGTTCGGTGGCACTCGCGATCACAGCCTTGCAGGCCATTCTCGATCTCGATCTCATTGTCTTGGGCGGGAGCATTGGTGTCCGACCCGAATTGGTTGAACGCGTGCAGCTTGAGATCGGCAAAGTGTTCGCCAGGCCGGTTCAAATTGCCGCGAGCGCGCTGGGCAGTCGCGCTGGCCTGATTGGCGCCGTATCGACTGCTGCGAAGAATTTGCGTTGTCACGTTTTTGGATCACCGGTCCCGCAAGCCGACAGCTTATGGCCGGTGGTCTTTTCCGCCCTGGGTCAGCCAACGGTAAGCGACTGAAAGATCAAGCGCCGACCATCTTCATCGCCGAAAAAAGGAGAAACCGGCAATGTCTATGAAAACTTTGATCCCGGCACTAGCAGTAGTTGGAATGGCCTTGTTGAGAACGTCCGCTTTCGCGGGAGAGACCGTCGGACCGGATGGCGAGAAAGCGACACCTGCGAGCGAGCTTAAGCTTGCTGACGAAGAAGTCGCTAAGCTCAAAGGTGGAAAATTCACGGCCGCGCTGCTCTGGCACACGTCATCGGACTTCGTGAATGCGGTGACCGCTGGAGCGAGCGACGAGTTCACCAGGCTGGGTATCACAGTGGTCGCGGAGGCCGATGCCGGGTTCGACGCAGCAAAGCAGAAGAGCGACGTCGAGACCATACTCGCCAAGAAGCCGAATGTAATTCTGACGCTGCCTCTTGATCCAGTCACGGCGGCCGAGGCGTTCAAGCCTGCGGTCGAGTCTGGAGTCAAGATCGTACTTTTGTCGAACAAGCCCAAGGATTTCGTACAGGGCAGGGACTACGTCGCAATAGTCACCGACGATCTGTTTGCAATGGGAAAACGCGCCGCTGACGCGCTTGCCGAGGCAATCGGCAAGAAAGGCAAGGTCGCATGGATCTACCACGACGCGCAATATTATGTGACCAATCAGCGCGACAATGCGTTCAAGGCGACGATCGAGACCAGCTATCCCGACATTCAAATTGTCGCTTCGCAAGGTATTTCCGATCCGGCCAGGGCGGAGGATCTGGCCAACGCGATCCTGCTGAAGAACCCCGACCTCGACGGCATATACGTGACCTGGGCCGAGCCTGCCGAAGGCGTGCTTGCGGCACTGCGCGCCGCTGGCAACACGAGGACCAAGGTCGTGACGCTCGATCTCTCGGAACCGGTCGGCTTGGATATGGTCAAGGACGGCAGCGTCGCGGCTATTGCAGCTGACAAAGCTTACGAGCTGGGTCGTGCGATGGCGACCGCGGCCGGGTACGGCCTCCTCGGCAAGCAAGCGCCAGCCTTTGTTGTCGCGCCAACGCTGACCGTGACGAAGGACAACGTCATCGCTGGCTGGCAGGAATCGCTGCATCGCGCCGCGCCGCAATCGATCCAGGACGCATTGAAATGACTAAAACCTGGCTGGCAAGCGCCGACCAGCCGGGACCTTCGCAATCAGGGCGCCAGTCAAGGGGAATGCTCATCATGTCAAACCAAGCGATCACGTTAACCGCGATTTGTTTCGCCGCCGGCCTTGCCTTCGCCACGCCGCTGCATGCTGAACTCAAGGCCACCAAAGGGCCGAATGGCGAGGACGGCACGCCCGCCAGTAGCGTGACGCTGACGCCGGAACAGGCGGCAAAGATCAAGGCAGGGCACTACACTGCCGCGCTCGTCTGGCACGAGTCCTCCGATTATTCGAAGGCAGCAAGCCAGGGCGCCATCGACGAATTCACCAAGCTCGGCATCGAGGTCGTCGGCCAGACCGACGCTGCCTTCGATGCGGCCAAACAGAAGAGCGATGTAGAGACGGTGATGGCCAAGAAGCCGAGCATCATCTATTCACAGGCAGTCGATCCAGATACCGCAGCGGAAGTCTACAATATCGCCCGCGACGCCGGCACGAAACTGGTCTTTGTGGACCAGCCGCCGAAAGGCTATGTGTATGGCGTGGACTATGTCACGCTCGTTTCCGACGACCTCAGCAAGATGGGCAAGCGGGCAGGCGACGCCATGTGTGCCGCCATCGGCGGCAACGGCAAGATCGCCTACGTCTATCATGACGCCAATTTCTTCGTAACCAATCAACGCGATGGCGCCTTCAAGCAAACGATCATCGACAACTGCAAGGGCGCCGCAATCGTTGCCGAGCAGGGTCTTGCCGATCCGACGCGCGCCGAGGACATCGCCAACGCCATCGTGGCGAAGAACCCGGATGTCGAGGGTATTTACGTCACTTGGGCCTCGCCGGCTGAGAGCGTGCTGGCGGCGTTGCGCAACGCCGGCAACTCGAAGACCAAGATCGTCACGATGGACCTCTCCGAACCGCTGGCTCTCGATATGAAGAACGGAGGCAACGTCGCGGCGATCGTGGCCGACGAGGCGTACGGTAACGGTGTCGCCGCGGCCCGCGCAGGCGCGCTCGCCCTGCTCGGTCAGAAGGTTCCCCCATTTCTAACCGTCGACAACCTCACGGTTACCAAAGACAACATCCCGGAAGGCTATCGCCGGTCGCTGCATAAAGAGCCACCAGCATCGCTCATAGCGAACTAACGCCGCGCCGGGATTCTTGCTCGCCAGGGCCGGCGGTTCTCCCGCCGCCGTTTCAGACGAGCCGGATCGCAGGCGGCCACTGCGAAGGCGGCACAAAGCGCCGCCTGCGATCCAAATTAACATCAACCGTGACACGCTCCGAGGCTCGTATGATAGCCGTCTTCAAAACCATTCCGCCAAGCCGCTACGTGATCTATGTCGGCTTCTTGTTGATCTTTGTGACTTTCGCTGTCCTCTTGCGAAACGATGGCTTCGCAACGCCGTCGAACCTGTTCAATATAGCCCAGCAGACCGCGCCTGTGACTGTCATGGCGATTGGCATGGTTTACGTGCTGACGGCCGGTGAAATCGATCTATCGATCGGCTCCATTGTCGCGGTTTCTGCGCTTCTGGCCGCCGTCGTGCTGCGTGAATGGTCGTGGCCGGTGGCAGTGGTCGCCGGCCTTGGCGCGGGTGCCGCCATTGGCGTGCTGAATGGCGCACTCGTCGCCTACGGGCGGCTACCGTCCTTTCTGGTCACTCTAGCGACCATGGGCGTTTTCGCCGGGGTCGCGCGCCGAATGACTGACCTGCAATCGGTTCCTATCCAAAACGATTTCTTCAACGCGTTCTTTGGCTCGGGTTCCCTGCTCGGCCTGCCTTCGCTCATCCTGTGGACGTTGGTTGCAGTGGCGGTCGGCTATTTCGTCTATCGCGAAACACGCTACGGTGCTCATGTCCACGCGGTTGGCGACAACGCCCGAGCCGCGCGCGCCACCGGCATCAAGGTGCTGCGAGTACGCTTCAGTGTGCTGGTGTTGAGCGGAATGCTCGCGGCCCTCGCCGGGCTGCTCTACGCGGGCAGGCTGCACGGCGCGCGCTACACCCTTGGCGAGGCAGATCTGCTCACGGTTATCGCGGCTGTAATCGTCGGCGGCACGCGTCTCAACGGCGGCTCCGGCACAATCATTGGCGCGCTGATCGGATCGCTGCTGATGGGAATACTCAACAACGGCCTGATCCTCATGGGATATCAGCCGTCCGATCAAATGATTGCCCGTGGCCTGATCATCCTGATCGCGGTGGCAACGACGCTCCGCGAACCCAACCGCTGACACGGAGGAAAAATCGATGTTTCTCGATCTTATCCGTCGCCGCAATCCGGCGCTCGTTGAACAAGCTATCGCTCTCCACCAGATCGGTAAGCTTCCGGCCAATACTTATGTTGTCGACCTCGATGCCGTGGAGGCGAACACCCGGCACATAGCCGAGGTTGCAGCCAAGTTCCGACTGAAGGCTTACGCGATGACCAAGCAGATCGGTCGCAACGCGTCGTACTGTAAGGCGATCATGCGCGGTGGCATCACCACGTCGGTTGCCGTTGACATGGAGTGCGCGCGCGCCACGCAACGCGCTGGCATGGGTCTCGGTCATTTGGGCCATCTGGTGCAAGTGCCTCGGTTCGAGGCGGAGGCCGCGGCATCAATGCACCCGGAGAATTGGACGGTCTTCAGCCAGGAAAAGGCGATGGAGGCGGGTGCCGCCTCCGCGAAGCTGGGGCGGACACAGTCCCTCCTGGCTCGGATTGTTGCCGACGGCGATACCTTCTATCGCGGTCACGAAGGCGGCTTCCCTGCTGATAATATCGTTGCGGTAGCCGACGCGTTCGACTCCGTCGCAGGTGCCCGCTTCGGCGGGATCGTCACATTTCCCTCACAGCTCTTCGATCCGAGAAGCCGCAAGGTGAAACCGACGCCGAACCTCTCGACGCTGCAGCGCGCCGCTGAGGCGCTTGCCAAGGGGGGGCGAAAAGACATTGAGATCAACACGCCAGGAACCACATCGGCGGAGATCCTGCCCATGCTGGCGGAGGCTGGCGCGACCCAGATCGAACCAGGCCATGGCTTGACAGGCACTACGCCGCTGCACGCAATGGAAGACCTGCCGGAGCTGCCGGCAGTGATTTATCTCAGCGAGGTGTCTCACCTAATCGGCGGCGAGGCTTTTTGCTTCGGCGGCGGCCTCTATATCGATCCGGTGTTTCCCGACTACCAGGTGAGGGCCATCGTTTCGCGCGAGCCGACAGTATCGGATGCCGCACTTGCGCCTGTTGACATACCGGTCCCCGCTTCGATCGACTACTACGGTATGATCGACGCTTCTGGTCGGGTGAAGCCACGCATAGGTGACAGCGTCGTCTTCGGCTTCCGTCCGCAGGCCTTTGTGACGCGCGCCTATGTCGCTGGTGTCGCCGGTCTGTCGAGAGGTGAGCCGGTTGTCGAGACCATCCACGATGCGCTCGGCCGCCCGGCCGACTGGCCAATGTAAAGGAGCGCCCCATGCCGGCCCTTTCTATCCCTACCGTCGCTTCCGGCGACGTCACGCCTGTTCTGTCGCTCCAGGGCATCCACAAGGCTTTCGGCGCCATCGTCGCGGTCGAGCGCTTCGACCTCGATATCTTCGCCGGCGAGGTCGTTGCCCTTGTCGGGGACAATGGCGCCGGCAAATCGACGCTAGTCAAGATCATCGCTGGCTTTCATCCGCCATCCGCGGGCCGCGTGTTGATCGACGGAGCCGAGGTGACGATGTCAGACCCGAGCGACTCCCAGGCGCTTGGCATACAGGTCGTCTACCAAGATCTGGCGCTCGCCGACAACCAGCCTGTCTACATGAACATGTTCCTCGGCAAGGAATTGGTGAAAGGGCCGCTCCGGCGGCTCGACCGCAAGCGCATGGTGGCCGAGACGGAGACGCTGGTGAAGCAACTTGACGTCCGTATCCCGTCAGCGAAAGCGACGATCCGCGACCTGTCCGGCGGCCAGCGGCAAGGTGTCGCCATCGCGCGCGCTACTCATTGGGCCACCAAGCTCGTGCTGATGGACGAGCCGACAGCAGCACTCGGCGTCGCCGAAACCGCCAAAGTCGAAAAGATCATCGAGACCCTGAAGGCGCGCAATCTGCCGATCCTGCTCATCAGCCACAGCCTCGATCAGGTCTTTCGCCTATCGGACCGCATCTGCGTTCTTCGGCGTGGCAAACAGATAGGCATCCGCGAAACCGCGAAGACCGACAACAACGAAATCGTCTCGATGATAACCGGCCTCAGCACATGAGTGTGCCTGCGCAGCCGACGTGCATGGCGCTGGAGACGGCGCAAGCGCCGGCGGTGGTGGAGCGAATGCTTTTGGAAAATGCCAGCGCCATTGCGGACCTTGCGAAGCTCGTTCGCAAACTCCGGCCATCTTATCTCGTGACGTGCGCGCGCGGCTCCTCGGACCACGCGGCATCCTATTTCAAGTATTTGTCGGAAATCGAGCTTGGCATTCCGTGTTGTTCGGTCGGCGCTTCGGTCGTGTCGATCTACTCGGCGCGGCTCTTCCTGCGCGACACGCTTCTGTTGACCATATCTCAATCCGGGCGCAGCCCGGATATTCTCTCCTTTCAGGCGGAAGCGCGACGCGCTGGGGTGCCGACCGTCGCAATCACCAACGATTCAGATTCGCCGCTTGCCAAGGAGGCTGACATCTGCCTGCCGCTCCATGCGGGACCGGAATTGAGCGTAGCTGCAACCAAAACCTACATCGCCTCCGCTAGTCTGGCGGCAGCGATTATCGCGGCGCTGGCGGGGCATGCGCAATTGAGCGCAGCCATCCACCGCCTTCCCGCCGACCTTCAAAAGGCGCAAGAACATCGCTGGGCCGAAGTTGAGGACGTCATTGCAGATGCGACTTCACTCTATGTTCTCGGGCGCGGCCCCTCGCTGCCTATGGCGCAAGAAGCAGCGTTGAAGTTCAAGGAAACTAGTGGCCTGCACGCCGAAGCCTTTTCGGCGGCCGAAGTCATGCATGGACCGATGGAACTGGTAGAGGAGCGATTTCCGATCTTGGTTTTCGCTCCGAAGGACGCTGCACTTTCCACGACAGTGGCAAATGTGGAGCGGTTGAAGCGCGCGGGAGCAGCGGTGCTTCGGCCTGTGTTCAAGGAAACCTTGCATCCGGCGCTTGATCCTATCTCCCTCATTCAGTCGTTCTATGGCAGCGCCGAACGCATTTCGATCGTTCTCGGTCGAGATCCGGACAAGCCACGCATGCTGAAAAAAGTGACCGAAACCACCTGAAATCTCGGCTTCTCATCTGATCCTCTCATTTCGAATTCCGGTTTGCAGGCTCTGTCTTCAACCTAGGCGGCTGATATCGGAAGCAATATCAGTGCGATTGCTGCCGCTTGGCGTGCGGACGGATCCGTACCAGACCTTTGTCCATGTCGGTTCTCTCTCTAAATTGCTCGCGCCCGCGGTAAGGGTTGGCTACGTGGCCGCGCGTCCGGAATCCATGCCCGCATGGCGGACCGGCGCGAAGCGATCGACCGCCAAGGCGACCTGCCGCTCGAACAAGCGCTGGCAGCGCCTATCGGGACGGCGAACTGCGCAGGCACGCCCGCAAAGCGCGGCGCATCTATGCAGCGCGGCGCGACTTCCTGGCCTAGGAAATCGCCGGCTTCTGGGTGAAGACGCCACGTTCCCAGCAGGAGGCTTGGCGCTGTGGCTACGATTGCGTGGAAGTCGAAGTGCGGAGACCTGGGCCAGTGCTGCAGCTCGGTCAGGCGCTGCCGTCACGCCGGGAATGCGGTTGACGCTGGACGCGGCAAACGCGCCCGAGGTGTTTCGGTTCGGCTTTGCCAGCCTCGACGAAGCACAACTCCGGAAGGCGGTTACAGTGGCCGCACGCACTCCTTCCGCAGCCGGATGAGATCCCGCCCATGTCGGATGGCGGCGAGGCTCGCTCGCTTCACCTTGCCAGGTAGATGCCCTCGTTGCCGACCCCTGAGACAGTTTCAGGGGCTGATAGAACCGCAAGCGCATTCGCATCGTTCCTGCGAACAGAACTGCTGCCAATTGCTGATCAGGTCCGACGGAGGAGGCGGCCTACCCAACCGGGCTTGGCAGGCGCCGGCGGTGTACTGTCTCCGGTGAAGAAGGAATCCATGACGGTCCCCAGTTCGGAATCCTCTATCTCCGAGAGGACCTGGATCTGATTCCGCAGTCTCAGCCGGATGACAGCTTCCCGCGTCACATCTTCCATAGCCGGACGGCCGAGCCGACCTGCCGCCCTGACCCAGGCCTCGGCGAACCCGCGCGCAAGTCGCGCGTCACTTCCGATGGATGGGCGCTCGGTGATCTGGACAAGAGCATCTTCCGTGAGCTCTGCCAGCAGCTCCCAGCGGCGGCCGGCCCGAGGACCTCTGTCGAGTATTCGCCCTCTCATCCACAGTCTCTGGAATGCATTGCGGATGCCTCCCTGAAATCGCTCGGCCGGCCTTCCGGCGAATCGCCATGCCACAACGTCAGGCAGAACTACCGTCGCGAGGAACGCCCACACGTCATCCCGCAGTGCTTCGCCGCTTTCGAACTCAGGCACCTGTGCAAGGTGGATGGATGCAAGTTCGTCGAACCGAGCTCGCTCGATGGCGCTGCCGCGGTCCGGAAATCCGCAGGCATGCCCGATCTCGAGCAGAGCAGATCGGAGTGTCCGAAGGAACTCGTCGGGCACCGGGCTTCCACCGCTCGCAGCATAGGTTGCCTCGACAGGAAAATGGGCAGAGTCCAGCCCAGCATCGACGGTCACCATGAGACCCGCTGTAGACGAAAGGCAAGCGTCGACTGCGATGCGGTCGAGTCTCGGCAGTAGTGCCACGCTCATGCGCGAGCCTCCTCCGTCGCGACGTCCGCAGCGGCGAGAATCGCTGCATGGAACGAGGATGGTCTTAGATCGAGCATGCTCCGAATCGTCTGGATGTCCTGGCCGGGAAAGGCCAGCCGGATCCAGAACTCGACTCTGCCTGCTATGGAGTTGGAGTCGCTCTCCGCGACCGCTTGCTCGAAATCGGACTGTCGCAGCGATGTCGCGATGATCTGCGTCATGACATCGGCAAGCACCACCTGGAGGGTGGCGCGATCGCCGGCCAGAAGACGCTCGGTGAAGTCGGGGCGATCGCTGTTGAGGAAAAGTCGAACAGCTCCGCCGAAGTCCCGGTGGAGGTTGCCTGGAGCCCAGTGCAGGTACCATGGCGCATAGGCTTCCGGCCTTCCGGCGAAGCGGCGAGAGAAACTCAGCGATTCCATCGGGAATCTGGGCTCCTCGCCCTCGAGACGCAGATCGATCCGGTCAGACCAGAGCTTCGATGCGGGTCGCGACGGGGACAGCGTGTGGGCGCCTGCACCCGGGTGGCCGAGGAGGATCATTGTCTCGGCAAGAAGGCGCTGGGAAAGGCTGTGTCCCGCTACCCGCTCCTCGAGAAGAATTTCTCCAGCGCGAATTTCGCGACGCGTGGCTGCAATGATCGTTCGGGGCATGTTGCCCGCGCCCGTGCCGACGCGCATCAACAGCACCAGGGCGAGCTGCGCGATGTCGATCCGCAGCTGTGAGGCGGCGATATCGAGATCGACAGCAATCCGGCGCCTGAGGGTCACGTCTCGTCCGCTGTCCCAGTCCGCAATCCAGGGATCTTCTATGAGGACTTCACGATCGTTCTCGACGAGTACCCATGGGCCGGCCTGCACGGCGTCAGTCCCCAGCGTCAGGAATGGAAAGGCGATACGGCTCATGCGTCGGCTGCCGCGGACAGTCGCGCACCGAGGGTAACGGCGCAATCGGATGGCATCGCAACAGCCACCTCGAACCTGCCGACTCGATCACCGATCTCGATCCGCGTCCCGCTGCCGAGCGATTCTCCGAGCTCATCGCGAGCGTCGAGCACATGAGGTTTGACGGTCGAGGGCGCTTCGGCTGCGGTGCCGCCGTCCATCACAAGTGCAGGTTCAAGAAGCAGCGAGTTTGCCGCGCCGTCGCCCCTCACGATCATTTCGAAAACCGCGACAGGCCCGTCCTGGCCTTCCTCCAGTCTCAGGAACAAGGGCCGAGTGACGCCGCTGCCACCACGGCCTGCACCGCCACCACCGCCCCCGGGAGCTCGAGGACCAGCGCCTTCGCCTTCACCCTCGAGTACCCTTCCAAACAGGCCGGCGACCGTCGCAAGCGACGGCCCAGTATCGCCGGCGATCGGCGGCGCCGCCGGCGGGTTTGCATATTCTGCCGCGGCAACCTTGATGCGGCGGACGGCGATCCGCACGATACTGCGCGCCTCCTTGTCGGCGAGCGCCTCGAACTGCCAATCATCGTGGGCGGGCGGCTCTGCTTCTGCGAAGGCAGCCTCGACGATCTGATCATCTGAAGCGACAAAGACACCAGCCCACTCGAATCGATTATCGGGAAGCTGCGAACCTTCGTAGTAGCGAACCACCAGTTCCACAGGCCGCATCACGGCGATCGCGGCGGATCGCTCCGGGAACAGGCTACCCTCACGACCTGCTGGCGAGATTCGATCTGCCCGGAGCCCTCGAACCATGCTCAGGCGACCAAGCATCCTGTTCGGCCGAAAGGAGCGTATCTCCTCGGCACTCGCCGGATCGGTCCGCAAGGCCTTCATTGCACGCGCGTAGAGATCCAGCGGAGGAAAGTCCTCAGGCCGCGGCAGCGGATATTCCGTATCGTCGATGAAAACGCGGAAGTGCATCTTCCGCGTCTCGGGCGTGTCCGCGATGAGCCGGGGCCAGAAGAACCAGAGCAGTGCCTCCTGCACGAGGCTCATCGCATGCTCGCCATCGGTGCCGACAAACGCAGGGTCAAGAATCATGATCGAGGTGCCTGATCGGGTAGCGTCGCGCCCAGGAAAGCCGATCGCGTCGGCAAGGTCCGCAGCCTCCTGGCCTTCGATCGGGTCGACGTACTCCTCGCCGTCGGCAGGAACACCCCACCAGTGCCTCCCGGTGAACCTTCGTCGCACTCCGTTCATGTCGTCCGCGTCAAATGCTGATCCAAGCTGGGCAGCGATGAGGCGGCGGACCGGATCGCCTGCAAAGGAGGTCTGACTGTCGATCACGATCGTCGAACAGCGGCTCGCCAGATAGAGAGAGGTCTTGCCATAGCCGTATGTGCCGCCGCCGTGCACGGTGTTGCGGCGTGAACCCACGTTCCTCAGGAAATCGACAAAGTCGGTTGGCCCGTCATCAGACGCCAGGTCAGCTCTGGTCGGCCCGGCGAGACCGGCTGTGCCGAAGTCACAGATCTCGAGCACGCGCAGGCTTTCGGAATGCAGGAAATCGTCGAGGCTGCCCGCCGCCTTGCCGTCGAGCGGTCGCTGGCTCAGTATCTCGACACGCAGAACCGCGGCCTCTTGCGGATCAAGCGTGCGCAACCGAAAATGGACCTCGGCTCCGCCGTCGGACAAGGCGGCATCGCAGCTGTTCTGCACGGCCTCCCTCACCACCGTCTGGACAAGATCGATCGAGGGCGCACCGAGCAGCTTCAGATAGCCGTCGGCGGCCAGGTTGCCGGAAGCCGAGTAGGCCTCGGAGTGCAATGTCAGGGGTGGTCGAGGCATGCGATCATCTCGCTGACATGAGCGTCGGCACGAACGGCAGCCAGACGGCTGGACTCGGCCGCGACAAGGTCGATTGAGTAGGAAAGGCTGGAAATGCCCGTTGGCAGGGCCCCGGTCGCGAAGCTCTCCGGGGTAATCCTGGGGAAGTCGCCGCCGACAACATAGTGGTGCTCGCCCTCAAGACGAAAGTTCGCCATGTTCCATACCGGGGCGTTCGGATCAGCGCAGCCGACAACCGCAAGAAGATTCCGGACCCCGAGGGAGTCCGATGCCGCTGTCATGGCTTCTGCGGCCAGCGTCGACACCGAAAGGTCGCCGCCCGTCGACTGCTCGAGCTGATAGAGCACGAGATGCAGCACGCCTCCCGTTGGAGCAAGCAGCTGATCGACCGAGGAAATCCTGACCGAAAGGCCAGTCACTCTCGCGGAGGTCTTGACCTCGAGCGCGAGGCTGCCGGCGCGAAAATCATGACGTTCCATCATGGGGCCGCGCCAGAGCTGCCAGGCGCGCGCATCAAGCCGAAGCATCCGCCGGAGCATCAGGAGCTCGCCGACGAGACCTCTCACTTCCTGGGTAGTTACTCCAGAAGCCGGATCGGCGAGCAGCGATCTGAAGTCGTCGAGCGTCGACGCGCAGGCGTCGACTGGAGACGAACCAGCCCTGATACGCTTCATCATCTCTGCGCTGACATCCGCAAAGACCCCGTCCAGCCCGGCTGCCAGGCAGATAATGTCAAGATAGCGTACCGAGACACCATTCAGAGAGTAGGTCGCGATGCCGATCCCCAGCGATGGACTGCTCGGGACCTGGGTGATTCTCTCGCTGTGTCTTATCGGGAGGAGCACGCGCAGCTCGCCCGCATTGCCCAGCGCAAGGCGAATGCTTCCGAAGCCAGTCTCGATTCCCGTATCCACGCTGGGAATCCCGAGCTCGCTCGATGCGTGACCACCACGGCGCAGCATGGACCACTCTTCGAGCGATGGCTCAGTGGACACGGCCGGCCTCGAGCTGTTCGGCGATCTCGTCCTCGATGTCTTCGAGATCGTCGGCCGATGGTGGTTCCAGTCTCACGCTGTAATATCCGCCTGACCCGTCTGCCGACCCGGGGAAGACAATCCCGAAGCCGACCAGATCTCCTACGGCTTCAAGGGCGACGCGCTGGCCCGACGCCTTTCTCGGCGTCGAGTTCCTGTCGATCGGATAGAGCAGCAGAAGCGGCACGTTGCCGACGACACCCGCGCGCACGGCCTTCAGCCTGGTCCAATCCGTCTCTGTCGCGGCGTCTCCGCCATCGGCGCAGTCGAAGAGGACGTCCCTTCGCGACATCAGCGCCTTGATGTCGGCGAAATCATCCGGCCGCTCCAGTCGCGTTCTTGTTGAAAGCCGTACCGGTCCCAGCTCGCCCATCGGTTTCGCCGACTGGTCCCCGCTTCTCGGTTCGACGACTCCGACGTTCCATGTCCGCGCGCTGTCGCCAGATGCCTCGATGTACCCCAGCAGGAACTCGGCAGAGAGCTCCCTGTGGGACGCCTGCACCGAGTACGCCCGGAGAAACTGCACTATCAGGCGGCCGGGCACACTGCGAAACAGGATGCGCGTCGATTCCAGGTCGCGTAACCCGAGGTCGGTGGCCTGTGTCATCAGATGGGCGGCGGCGGTCCAGTTCCCCCGGACGATCTCAGGCCTGCGATGATCGAAGCGGATCGTCTGCACGTGCTTGCCGGCATAGCTCACGTCGGTGAGGACGGCCGCTCTCATCTTGCTGGCGGCTGTGATCGCCATCCCCGGTATCGACCTCACCCTGACCGCGAATTCCATCGGAGTGGTCCTGCGAACCGCATACTCGGCCACATCCCCCCTGATCTCGGCCTCGATGAGGGCGAGCGAACGGAATGCCGTGCTGAGCGAATCGGTCATCCAGATGCGCGGCATGTCCTCGTATCCGGGCCGATAGCCGAACCACCGCCCCATCTGCAGCAGCGTGTCGTACTGGCTGGATGTGCGCAGAAAGTAGCTCACGCACAGGCCCTCGATCGTCAGGCCACGAGCGAGGATGGAGCCGCCGACCACGATGTACGTGCGCGGAGGGCCATCGTAGTCGATCCGATCTTCGCTGGTGCCATTCTCGACAGGAACTTCCAGTGCCTCGAGGACCGCCGGCATGAATGGCATCAGCTGATGTCCGGTGACGTAGGGCAGGGCGCAGAGGTCATCGGGCACGCGCTGCTGCTCGGCCTCCCAGAGACCAAGCATCCTTGTCCCAAGAGCAGATCCGGGGTCCGTGATCTGGTCGGCGATAACCTCGAGCCATGCCTTCACCAGAGTGGCCAGCCGCTCATGCATGATCACATAAGCTGACGTGTGGATCAGCATCGACATGTGGCTGTCCGCATCGCCTCGGAACCGTCGCGCTGCGCAGGAAGCCAGGAAATACAGGACCGCATCTTCGAGCGATTCCGTCATGCGTGGCTGAAAATGATCCTTTTCCGCCCGGCTCGGCGGCTGAAGGAACGCGATGTCGTCCTCCGGGATCTCCCGGATCATGTCGAGCCCCTCTTCTTCCGGCTGCGGGGAATCCGCGTCGACGGGCGGGCGGCCGAACAGACGCTCGGTCCCGAAATAGCCATCCGGCGTCGGCAGGGCGGTTATGAAGTCCTTCGGGTAGAGATCGTCGAGTTCCCTTCCCCCAGCGGGGAAGGGGTTGATGAGCACGTTGGCGAACGGCGTGGCGGTATATCCTACGTAGGAATTTGCCGGGATCTTCTTGAGGATGAGGCGGATCCTCTCGTTTATGCGCGTCATGTCGTATTCGCCGGAGGCCGTGTTCACACTCGCCTGGTCGCATTCATCATCGATGACAAGGACCTTGAGACGGCGCAGAATCGCGGGCAGGGTGCGCTCGAGTGTGAGAAGCAGCTGTCCGAGCGGAGCAACATTCTTCTTCACGACTGCGAGCTGCGCCGCCCCATCCACGGGCATCGGAAAGCCGCCATTGGGCGGCATCCTGAAATCGCCCTGCTCGTCTTCGCGAGTCTGGAGCTGCCACTGGTCTCTCAGCCGATCGACCAGATCCTTCTGCATGCGCCCCTGGGTCTGCTTGCGAAGCTTGTTCGTGAGGCCAGCCAGAATGATCACCAGATTGTAGCCGGCGTCGACCGCCTTTGCGATGACGGCGGTCATGTTGGCGGTCTTGCCGGACTGAACGTGTCCAACGACCAGACCACGACATGCAAAGCTCTCCTTCGAGGGATTCTCAAGCAGCGAGACGATCTCGTTCGAGGCCTTGCCGATGCGGTCATCGACGGTGTCTGCGGACCAGCCCTTGGAATCGACGAGATACGCGCGCAACGCGGGCCAGTGACGATCAGTTTCCGCCGGCCCGTGATACCAGTCCTGGCGGATTCGGAAGATCGAATTCACCCTGAGAATTTCGACGGGTCGAATGGATCCGCGAACCTGTTCGATGGCGGCGGCAAAATCCTGCTCGGTCTCGTCCGAGAAGCGACCAAGGAACGGTTCGAGGTCCTGCCGGACGAGGCGAGCCGCATCATCCAGGCCGTCAGCCGATGACAGGCGCGCGCGCAGCTGCCTGACAAACGCATCCATTTGTGTCGCTGATACCGACATCGCCCCCCCGCTATGAATAGACTCATCGCCCCGAATGGACCTTGTACGCTGCAGGCCATCGGCTGCAAGCTGAAATGAAAAAATCGCGAACGACTTCGCCACTAGAACCGTACGCGAATATCAGCGTGAGTCTTTCCAACCAGCCTGGTCAGGCAACATGCGACAGCTTCATTTCGTTTTCTGTCGCATCGCTTCTCTCGGCAGTCAGAATCACGAAAAGAGCTTCACCGATCCAGCGGGCGAGGAGAGGCGGCACCGCATTGCCAACCTGGGTATATTGCTGGGTACGATTGCCCTGGAAGAGATAGTTGTCGGGGAAGGTCTGAAGGCGCGCCGCCTCGCGTACCGAAAGGCTGCGACATTGCATTGGGTCAGGATGGATAAAGTAGTGTCCATCCTTGGAGATATGACTCGTGACGGTCGTTGAGGGAGCCTTGGAGAGTTGCACCCTGAAGCGATCGGCAAACTTGCCGGAGTTCCAGTTCTCGTGCTCCGGTGCCAGCTCCTCCGGGAAATCCGACGCCTTCGGCGAGCGGCCGACGACTTCGGCGAAGACCGCTGCAAAGAAGTAACGGGCAAGATCGCTCGCCATATGGCTACGAGTCGCATGATTTGGCAGTGTCTCCAGCCTGGGATCGATCAGCCAGTCACGAAGGTCGGCTGGACAGGCTGGCGAGATGCCGACGCCCCGCGCCTCACGGCCAGGTATGTCGTTCAGGCTCTCGAAGGTCGTATGATACCGATGAGCCGCCTGCGCAAATGCTGCTTGCAGATCATCCGCGAGACCGGTGTCCACGTCGGCGACAAAGGCCATGGCGATGCTGACCATCTGTTTCCACTCCTCCCGGCTGTC
This sequence comes from Mesorhizobium sp. WSM3224, assembly GCF_000427725.1. Classification (GTDB taxonomy): domain Bacteria; phylum Pseudomonadota; class Alphaproteobacteria; order Rhizobiales; family Rhizobiaceae; genus Mesorhizobium. The sequence continues at coordinate 37,921 of NZ_ATYO01000030.1, forward strand.
GACACCACGGCTGAGACCGCTGCGCAGCTTCGGCATCCCATCCAGTACGTTGCCGACGGTTGCAGTCAGGCTATGGCGGACCATCAGGTCGGCGAGGGCGGAATCAGGCAAGTCCGCAGCCAGGTCGGACCTTAGGCCGACGACGATCACTCGATGGCGTGCTTGAGGAATTCCGAAATCCTCGGCACGAACTATGAAATCAGTGGCGCGTGGTTCAAACCTGCCAAAGCCGAGTTGTCCTCGGCTACGCGGATCCAGTGCAATCAGCCGGTATGGCTCTCCATGCGGCCGGTCTCCACGCAGGTCACGAAGTACCTGATCGAAAATCCGATTCTCGCCATCGACCGACGAAGACAGCATGCCCTTGACGTTTTCCATGACAAAGGCCGCGGGCCGGAGTCGATCGAGGATGCGGATATATTCCCTGTACAGGAAGTGCTTTTCATCCTCGCTGGCCACATACCCTTCCTTGCCCTGGTTGCGGGCACGGCCAACGAGTGAATATGCTTGGCAGGGCGGACCGCCTATGAGGATGACATTGCCCTCACTTTCGGCCCGGATGGCGTCGAGTCGAGCGTTCAGTCGCTCCTCGGGATCCTCCTTGCCAAGCTCGAGTTGCCAAGCCTCCTCTTCCGCCGCGGCCCATTCCTTTGGGTGCCGTTTGGACCAGTCGGGTACTTCGCCCCCCGCATTGATCAGATTGTAGTAACTTTCAGGAAGGGAATTGCCAAACTGGCGCAGGAAGCTTCGCAGCTGCAGGGTCGAGTGCGCCGCCTTGTCCTTCTCGATCGACAGAGCGATCTTGAACGCGCATTTCCCATCGGCGCCGGAAACGCTCGAAAATCCCTCGGCCAGTCCTCCAGGACCTGCAAATATGTCAACAACTGCATATGTTGGCAAGAATCACGCTCTTTCGACCCCGGGAGCAAAGGTCCGATTAATATCAGCTCTGCAGAGAAATGACAGGCTTGGATCGATGGCAGATGTAGTTGATCAGGCGACCCGTTCTCGGATGATGTCCGGCATTCGAGGGAAGAACACGAGGCCGGAAATGGCATTGCGAAAGGCGCTTCATCGGTCTGGCCTGCGATATCGATTGCACGGGGCACATTTGCCTGGCCGACCGGATATGGTTCTGTCTTCGCGACGGGCGGTAATCCTCGTTCACGGATGCTTCTGGCATCGTCATGCGGGTTGTCACTGGTGCAGCACACCAGCGTCCAGGCCGGAATTCTGGGCTGCGAAGTTCGATCGAAACATGACCCGAGACTGCGAGGTGGTCGATGCCTTGCATGCGGAAGGCTGGCGCGTTGCTATCGTCTGGGAATGTGGGCTTCGGGCAGCGTATCTCAATGAGACGGTAGAACGGGTGCTGGCCTGGATATGGTCGGAAAGCGGCGATTTCGAAAGCGATGTTGTACGCCCATGTGTCGATTCTCCGCTGACCAGGAGAGCGTCATTGTGACTGGAGTGGCGAGTTGAGAAAGCCAAGGGCCAGACATCGGGATTGTGACAAATCCTGGGTATGATTTAAATGAGACCCAGGATTTGTCACGGAGCGACAATGTGACATATCCTGGGTATGATCGAAACGAGACCCAGGATATGTCACGTCATGGAACGGACTCAAACAACCCAACGCCAACGACTGGCTGCCCTCCTGGACACCCAGCCAATCATGCGCGCATACGAACTCCGCAAGGCCGGGATTGCGCCCGAGACGATCTCGCGCGCTGTCAACAATGGCCAACTTATCCGCATCTCCCGCGGCCTCTATCAACGTGCCGACAGTGAAGTCGAGACCGAGCAGGCGCTCGCAGAAGCTGCAAAGAGGGTCCCCAAAGGCGTCATTGCCATGGTTTCGGCGCTCGCCTTTCACGGGCTGACCGACCAGATGCCTCGCAAGATCTGGGTTGCTATCAGTGCCAAGGACTGGGGAGCGCCGGCGCCCTCATACCCGCCGATCCGCATCGTCGAACTTCGTGACAAGTACATGGACCAGGGAATCGAGCATCATCGGATATCGGGAGTCGACGTTCCCATCTTCTCGGTCCCGAAGACGCTCGCCGATATCTTCCGCAACCGCAAGCTGGTCGACCGCTCGGTTGCAGTGGAGGGGCTGCGAGCTGCCCTCGACCAGCGCAAGGCCACACCTGGTACAATCGCGGAGGCGGCAATCGCAGGCGACTCCTGGAAGATCATGCGCCCCTATCTCGAGGCTCTGACCTCGAATGGCTAAAGGTACGACAAATCAGGCTGCCTCGATCAAGCAGCGGTTGCTGAACCTCGCGCGCAAGGAAGGCCGGATCTATGAGGTCGTGCTGGTGCGCTACGCGCTGGAACGGCTGCTCTACCGCCTGTCTGTGTCGGACCAGCGCGATCGTTTCATTCTGAAGGGAGGGATGCTCGTTACCCTATGGATCGACGGTGGCAATCGCGAGACGCGAGACGCTGACTTTCTTGGGCATGGCGACGCCAACCCGGAAAAGCTCAGAGCTACATTTACCGAAATCATGGCAATCGCTACCGACGATGGGCTTGTATTCGATACCCAAGGCCTGACTGCAACTACGATCCGCGAAGAGATGGAATATGGCGGGGTGCGCCTACGCACGACGGCCTTCTTGGAGCGGTCCAGGATCCCAGTTACGATCGACATAGGGTTTGGCGACGCTCTGGCGGCTGCGGCGCAACCGCTCGCCTATCCATCGTTGCTTGGCATGGAGACGCCGCAGATACGGACCTATCCCCCGGCAACAGTTATCGCTGAGAAATTTCAGGCCATGGTCGCGCTGGGCATCGCCAACGGTCGCATGAAAGATTACTACGATCTGTGGGCGATCCCCAAGGCAGTCCCTCTCGCAGATACGGATCTGGATGCTGCTATCCGAGCGACTTTCGAGCGGCGACATACTGACATTCCTGACGGTCGGCCACCTGGTCTTTCAACGACATTGCTGGACGATGCGACCAAGCAGCGCCAATGGCATGCCTACGCACAATCAATCGACCACGACGGCCTGTCGCTGGTGGAGGTTGTAGATGCCGTCTGGGCGCTGGTGGGACCATCGTGCGCGCGCATCAGATCGTCTGACAATTAAATTGTGGCCCGTAATCCGGACGTATCTGCTGTAAATGGCACCATGTCGGCAGCTCGCCAATCCGAGTGACTCTGTGTTTCGACTGACAGCCTACAATCGTCGTTGAACCGGGATGCAAGCCAGAAGCGGAAGCCGGTGCGGCTGGTACCTTGCACAAGGGATGAAGAAGATGGAGGACGATGCCGGGGGCAATGCCCGAACGCTCGAGATCGATCTCGGCGAAGAGTTCGAAATGAATCTGGCGACGCTTGATCCACATGCTTACGATCGGATTTTCGTTTACGTGCCGCTCCCTTCATTCGGGTCAACCCAGTCCTATCGCGACATCTGCGGAGATCTTCTTGACGCGTCGTGGGCCATCGAACGGATGGCTGCACATGCGAAGTGTGTCAGGACCGAGAACCCACCCGGAGCCAACCGCTGCATCAGGGCCGTCCTCACTGGACCAAGGCCGGGACTATTCGGCGCCATCGCCGACTGCGCGCTTCTGCTCGGGGAACTCGAGGATTTCACAGACGATGCAGAACTGGAGGAACTGCAGAACCTTCGCGAACAGGTCTATGAGTATGAGGACAAGCTGGAGACTCTGGTTCCCCGAGCACCGGAGATTATCGACTGGTATTTCGCCAACCTTCACGCCGCGAACAGCGAGTTGCGATCCGAAGCGCCGGAGGCATGGAGCAGTCAGATGGAGCGCTTCCCAGAGCGTCGCCTCGGGTTCCATCGCAGCGGCTTCAGCGGGATACTAGGGGGCAGCTGCTATGCTTCGCGGACCGGGTGGCTTGTGCCGGTGGCGATAGACCCCGACCGATTCTTCGTGGGAACGGATCAGAAGTACCGTCTGAATGACTTCCTGCCCGCCGACTTCGTCAACATCAACGGCGAGTCGTTCGTTCATCACAAGGGTCTCCTGGTCCGCTTCCCATCAGGTCTGTATTTCGAATCCCGGGTCTGCGCGGGGCTCGTGACCCAAGACGACGAGTATGGCGAACGCCGGTCATCCGAACCCTTCAGCGCGCTCCGTTCGCCGAAAGCAGAGAAAACCGCTCCTATGGGCATCACGACTTGGGACACGGCAGAAGGCATGCCAACGCTCGCGGAAGGCTGCTACCTTCACGAGACTGGTACGCTTGTGTTCGTCAATGATGGCTATTTCCTCCATTTCCTCTACGACATCAGGCCGGCGCAGCTGCAGACGGCCAAGGCGCTCCGCGAGGCTTCGGCCCAAATGACGGAAGACCTGTCCACCGCGACCGGCGCCGCGCCGTTCTTTCAGTGCGAGTGGACGAGCTTGGACGACGAAGCCTTCGAAGAGCTTTGCTATCAGCTGATCTTCGACAACCCGAAGTTCAATTCCGATACCATTCGGAAGCTCGGCAAATCGAGGTCGAGGGATGGCGGCCGCGATATCATCATCCATGAGGCAACAATAGGCCCTTGGGTGGAGCCGAAGAAATGGATTTTCCAGTGCAAGCTTGTCACCAACGGTTCGTCCCTCGGAGCCACACGGCTGACGGACGTCGGCGACATGCTCGAGCAATACGGCGCCCAAGGGTTCGGCGTGATCACCTCAGCTCAAATGGACGCCACACTCTACGACAAGCTCGACGCGATCTGCTCGAAACGCCGAGTCGACCAATACCACCTGTCGGTTCTGGAGCTCGAACGGGCGCTGGGGCGCAATCGCCGTGTCAGGCAGAAATTCTTCCCGGGATCATGATCTACCCCTCAGCGGGGCGTAATAGACGACCAGAAGGCGATAGCTTTTCAGCGTGATCTTGATGATCGCGCATCTCACATGCGGAATAGTTTCCTCTAATCCGCCGGATTCTTCTCGACCATCGACCCTGCAGCGCTCGCCCATTCCAGCGGTGAGCACGCGGTGGCCAGCTTCTTTTCGTTGTCAATCGACCAAAGTTGAAGGCTGACGGAAGGCGAATAACCAAAGTAGCCATTGCCGCTGTCTGCCTCTTTTTCAGGGTCTGGCTCATCGAAATCGACTTTCGATGATCTTGCCGAAATATCGAGGAAATGGGGACTGATCAGAGCATCGATCTGCTTCAGGCGCTGCCGGATCCAGGTCGCCATCGCGCTGATTCTGCCGACATCCTCAGGCGTCGCATTCTCAAGATGGGTCAGCACCGCGTTCAACTTGTCCCGATGGGTCAGTTGTTCATGGATCGCATCCACAAATTCCATACGGCGCTTCTCGCGGCTATTGAACGCTTCCTCGCGTCGCCGCTGGGCTTCGGCGTCTCGTTGACGACGCTCTCGTTCCTCGCCTTGTCTCCTGCGTTCGCTGATGAACGCCGCGTGTCCAGCGAAGCCTGCCAATATGTCCGGCAGCATGCTTTCCAAGGTTTGCGTCTTTCCGTCGGAATATTTGCGGCGAAGGCCTGAATACGGGTTGGCGTGAATGACGATAGCGAGCCGGCCGGATGGAGACTGGTCGTACCTGGGCCAAGCGTCGTTGGTGTTGCCCCAACGCGTTCTTTCATCCCGCCGTTTCAATTCTGCCGGCGTCGGTTGATGCAGGGTCTTTTCGGGCTGCTCCTCCAGGCCGAACGCAACTGATTCATTCTCGACAACGAGCACCAACCCGGTCTCGGTTGCCTTGGGCAAATGGCCTTGAGTTTCTGCAAGAGCGAACAACTGACTTAGGATGCGAATTCCCCTTTCAATGGAGGCCACTGCAATTTTGAGAGGGACAACGCCCCTGGACCGAACGATCGCGAAGCCCTGATCGTCCGGACGCGCCTTTGAGATCGCGCGCCTTGTGACCGCGAGAGACGGGAGCTCAACGAAGCTGGGCGTAGACTCCGGCGTAGCGGCCACCATCGGATCAGCCGCAGCGTGCTTGTTGAGCCTATCTCGGGCTTTTTCTGTGGCTTCGCGGACCGACGGCGACAGGTGCTGCTCGGAACTTCCCGCGATCCTCACCAACGCCAAGTTTGGTTCGGCCGATGGAGGCAGCGCTTGCTTGTTGACGCGCTTGCCGTAATTCAGTTTTGCCCAGTATCCGCGTTCTGGTGTTGGAATGTGGTGGCGATCGCAGGTCTTCTTCAATGCCGTGCCCGTAACGCCGTAATCCGCAGCAACCTTGGTCATCGGCTTGGACCAGACCTGCTCGTAAAGCTCCTCGCGAGAAACCGTCCTCACCCTCTCGACCTCTCTCTTCTTCCGCCCACGTGTTCACGGCCCAACTCCAGTACCCAATCGATCCAGAAATGCCGGTGGTCTTGCCAGTTTTGACGGTACTTCACCAAATTCCTGCCGCGTCATCAACGATCGACTGTGGGAAAAAGCGTCGGCATGGGCAAAGCTCAACGGCGCCTAAAAACGGATGGATTGAACAGGCGGCGAACGCGCGTCTAAATCGCTACGACCAGTGAAGGTCGCTATCGGCGGTTGCGTGCCCGTGAGTTGAACTTGCGGTTTTTACCGGCAGCCGATCCGGCTCACGGCTTTCCGAATAGCACGGCCTTGCTATCCCTTTCTGCGACCGATCGATTTGATGACTTCTCTCATCTCTATCGGAATGGGCTGAAAAGCAGGGCATTGGCTTGAGCCACATCCACCCCGGCAAAGCGGCAGCCAGAATGCGCTTGTCGACTGCTACAATCGCAGCGTCCGGCATGAGTGGCTCGACCAATACATCGTTGAAAGCATAGAGGAGGCACAGGAATCCACCACACAATGGCTATGGACCTATAACAATGAAGGGCCTAACATGGCCATCGGCGGCATCCCCCCCCCAAAGAAAGTGAAAAATAGCTGCGTGAATTCTACTGCGGTTCCCGTTAAAAAACTGGTGGATTATTCGCGCGCCAACCAGAAATATGACTATGATTGGAATATGTCGAATAGAGGCGCGCTAGCTATGGATTTAATTTTGGATTTCGAGCAAAACGCAATTGCGAGTGGTACAAGGCGCCTAATCAAACTACATGGGTGCAATTTGCCGAAAGTATATTTGAGAACCGGCATATATTTCGACTTAGTTGACGAAAACCCTCCTGAACCGCTTGTCCTCGATGGATTTATGTTCGGATTTATTTTTGCGGCAATGGCGAGAGCCGATCGATTTATTATAAACGGTGCAATCAGCGGTAAAGCAATGCGTAATATACAAATTTTCCAGGAGGCTTGGACGTGTTGGCGACCAGATCTTTATAAAATTGTAGAAATAGTTCCGAATCGTATTATCCAAGAATGGTGTTTCACGCTTAAAAATAAGGAAACCGCCATTGCTGCGTTTTCTGGAGGAGCAGACGCTACATTTTTGGTTTTAAGGCATGCAGCGAAATCACCTTCTTTCTTTGATTTGAAAACAGTGGTCACGATTCATGGATTTGATGTTCCTATCGAAAGAGAGGACGCTATGTTGCGTCTTAACAACAGGGTATATCCTTTATTGAAGTCCTTGGGTATACAGCAACGTATACTTAAGACAAATGTTAGACAGCCCGAAATGGCAGATTCAAATAATTCTATCCAAGCCTGGGAGCATTGTCACGGCGCTTTAATTGCGTGCGCTCTGCACCAATATTCAGCAAATTTTGATTATGGTATAATAGGAAGCTCAGATCCGTATAGTTATCCGGCAATTGAATGGGGGTCAACGCCCGCGACTGATTATCTTCTTTCTGGTGGTGAATTAGAAATTGTCCACGACGGCGCAGGGTATTCTCGTGTGGAAAAAATAGAACTTATTAACAAGAATCCAGCCGCCAGAAAAAGCCTAAAAGTTTGCTGGGAAGGAAGCGAACACGATAAGAATTGCGGTACCTGTGACAAATGTGCAATAACTCGCTTGAGTTTTGCTGCAATTGGAGAAACAAACCCACCATGCTTCGACGGTGAATTCTGCTTTCAGATGATTGATGATCTTATTTTGAATAATGATAATCATTTTTCAGAGCTTCTGTCGATATTGGACTATGCAACTGCCCGCGAAGTAGATCAATACGTTGTACAAAAAATAAGAGACGTTATAGAAGATCGGGAGAAGAGTCTGAATTTAGTGCCGATTTCGTGGTCGCAAAGAAAAAAGCGCTTGCCGCGATGTTAGCATGGAGGATTGTAGAATGTTATCTCAGGACAGCTTAGACTTCTTCCGATTTGATATCGCAAGCTGTCTACGTCAGTACTCCGGAAAGAAAATCTGCTTCTTCCCAAACCCCGGCAATGCAGGCGACTCCCTCATTGCGGTCGGCACGTATCAGGCCTTTGAGCGCTGCGGCCTCGAGGTCGAAATCATCGACCTCGATAGCAACGTAAAGGACCAGATCGTCTTCCTTGGTGGCGGCGGAAATTTCGTTCCGCTTTACACTGACGTAAAAACCGCCTTCAAAAAATTTCTAGGGCGGGCATCAAAGTGCATTCTCCTGCCCCACACGATCCGTGGAAACGAAGACGTCATTGCCAGCCTCGACGACTCTTGCACCGTGTTCTGTCGCGATTTGGCCAGCTTCAGGCATCTTCGCGCAGTTAATCCGTCGCTTGAGGTCCGTCTTTCTCACGACATGGCCTTTCACATCGACGTGAGGGCATTGTTAGACGACGAAGAGACACGAATAGCAGCTCAGAACGTTCTCACTGAAAAGCTGAATTCGCTCGGCTTGACGGAGGGGATGATTCGAGGCTGGCCGAGCGTAGATATGTTGCGACTCGACTCTGAGTCCTGCGCTGACGCGCCGCAATCCGACGTAGATGTGTCAGATCTATTCGCACTTGGCGTCCGCCCGAATGAAGCAAGACTCGCGGCGTGGTGTTTTCTCAAGACAATCAGCTTTGCCAAACATATCACAACCGATCGCTTGCACGTTGGAGTCGCAGCAGCGATGCTTGGCGTGCCTTGCACGCTACGAGACAATTCCTATGGAAAAAACCACTCAGTTTACGAGCACAGTCTAAAACACATTGCGATCAATAATAACGCGACATCGTTTCGTTTCAAGCCCGGGACGCTCAGTGCGGCGAGCGACGAGCCGAAGTCCCTCGCTTTGAGCCGTCACCTCGACCAGAAAGTTGAAGTTTTTGAGACAGAACTGCAGCAAATGACTTTAGCTCTGGCCACCGCGCAGCAAGAGCTCCGCAGGAGAAGCGAGGCCTTGGCCGAAGCTCAGCAGCAATTAACCAGTGCCGCCGTCGAGCGCGAGAAGCTGATCTCTGAGCTCGCGCGGACACGCCAAGACCTCATGGAACGAACGGAAGGTTTGGCCAATGCCGACGCCGAATTGGGTCGCATCAAAGCCAACTGGAGCGGCACCGAGGGCAAGTACCTGTAGAACGGTCAGCGCCTGCTCATCGCCGAGGAATCGACACTTTCGCCGGCGGCGTTGTCGACCTATTGAAGAACGACCAGATCTGCTTAAAAATGCGGTCAAGGCCCTTGAATTCGTCGAAACGGAATTTTCGGTCTGAGGAGTTGTTTCATGTATAAGCTTCCGCGCCTTCTCTGCGTGGGCCTCTACCTCGCCGACAAGAAGCACACCGCCCACCACATCGCCGAAGTCCTATCGCGCAGTGAAACCGTCGCCATCGAACAGCGTTGGACCGCCCTTACGCTAGACGAAAGCAAGGCCGATGTTGCCGACACTATCGCCGTCGTCAGCCATTTTGCGCCCAGAAGCATGCTTATCAATGAGATGCTGCGCGATTTTGACAAATTCGATTGGGTCATGCTCTGCGACGATAGCGTCGAGATGGCCTATGGCTTCGCCGATTCCTTGATCGCCGTTGCCAACCACGCCGATCTCGCCTTGGTTCAGCCGGCACTCACCCACGATAGTTTTATCGTCCATCCCATGGGCGTTCAATTTCCCGGCCTGCTGGCCCGGCGCACCCGCTTCGTCGAAATCTGCCCGGTTGTATGCATGCGGGCCGACGCGGCGAAACTGCTACTGCCGTTCCCACCCGAATGCCAATCGGGATGGGGCCTCGACTTCGTTTGGCCGGCCCGCATAGAAGCCGCCGACCTGCGAATGGGCATCATCGACGCCGCTCCGGTAGCCCACCGCGTTCGCGCACCGATCACTGGCTACAATCACGAGGCCGCCCGCGCAGAACAGGATGGCGTCATAGCCGGAGAACCCTCGCTCACGGCTGGCGAAGCCTTCCGGATTCTCGAGGCTTTTTCATGAGCCCCGCTGTCTCTGCGCTGTTGACCACCCACAACCGCGCGCATCTCCTGCCGCGAGTGCTTGGAGGACTACAGAACCAAACGTTAGACCAATCGGCATTCGAAATCGTCGCCATCGACGATGGCTCGATCGACGACACCCTGGAAATTTTGGCCGGCTGGACCAATCGGTTGCCGCTGCGCATTTTCCATCAAGGCGCCAGCGGCCTCGCAACGGCGAAGAACCTTGGAATTTTTGCTGCGGACACACCGCTCCTCGTCTTCCTTGATGATGACGATGTTCTCGAACCCGAAGCGCTTAACGCGCATCTCGCCACGCATCTCGCCAATCCAGAGCCTGCCGCCGCTGTGCTTGGTTATACGTGCCTACATGCCGATGCGGCCACACCGCTGATGCGCCATGTTACCGAAACCGGCTGCCAGCTTTTCTCTTACAAAGGGATCCATTCCGGCGGGATTTACACCTATGCGAAATTCTGGGGCGGACGCAGCTCCTGCAAGCGCGAATTTCTTCTTGAGCACGGAGTCTTCAACCCTATATTTCGATTCGGCCATGAGGATATCGAACTCGGCTGGCGGTTGCGTCCGCATGGATTGCACGTCATTTATGAACCCGCCGCCTCTACCGCGATGATCCGCGCGATCAGTTTCGAAGATTTTTGTGGGCGCTCCTACCTGCAGGGCCGCTCGCAACTGAAATTCAGCCAGATTCATGGAGACCTGGAAATTGAAATCTATCGCGACATTGAAAACTGCTTGGCCATGTGGGCCGCTGATTGGCGAAAATACGCCGCGGTCCTGCGCCATGCCGCTTGCCTCGACGAAATGGCCACAAGTAAGATCCTTGGCGGCGAAACGCTCGATCCAGAATTTCAGATGCAACTTGACGCGGCTTACGTCCAAGCCTTCGCCCTCTCGCGCGCCAAAGGGATCGCCGACGCCGCGTCGCTCGACCAAGTCCAATCGCCGCTTAGGCGCGATGTCTACGGTCTCCCTGGCGACTTCGCGGCGGTAAAGCAAAGAATCGAAGCTTCAAACGCCCTCCGGTCCAACGCAGCTGAGCCCGTACTGCCCGTAGTATTTGGATCGCGGCATCCTCGGGGTTGACGCTGATTGATCATGATAAAGCAAAGCCCTCGCTACGACAGGCCATCCTAGGCCGATCAACCGGGCGGATCTCGGCGGCGATACGTGCCATTGCGGGAAAAGTGGCCGCGCACGCTAGTTGTGCGGATGCAGCGGCCGCCAAACGGTGCAGGTGTAGCATTTCGCCGCCGTAGTAGTAGGCAATTGGATGCCGCATCAGAATCGCGATAACCGTTAAAACCTTGGGCGAGGAGTTTCCCGGCAAGAATACGCAACATTGCGGACTGTGGTTTGAGATACGATCGGTCGTTCAGGGGCATCGCAGACTTTCAATCACTGCCAGGGCCGCCCGTCGCCCGCTTTCGAACGCACCATGGGCGGTAGAGAAGTCTGTGGCATGTGTAGCCTCTCCAGCGAAAAATACCCTTGCATCGAGCGACGATGCCAGCTTGTCCCGCGCTTCAGCATGGGTCGGAAGGGCGTGACTGTAACCACCGCCGATCGGAGCAGTGCCAGCCCAGTCCGATGACACGAGCGGCTTAAGGCATTTGCATGCCCGATGGCCGAAGAGGGAACGGAGCTGAGCTAATGCTGCATCGAAGGCTGCTTGCGCGCCCTCTTGCTCCGCCCGTCTGGCTCCAGCGCCACCCAGGAAGCATTCGACCACAGGCATGTCCAGCGGGCGGATGTAATAGGAGCCGGTGGCCGGATCGCGGGGATTCCCAACCACGTAGGTTTCGGCCTGAAAGTCGCTGCGTCCGACGATCTCCAGAAATAGCTTCTCGTTGTTGCCCAGCGGAAGTTTGTGTGCGGCCTCCCGCCATGGGTCGAATTCTTGGGGCCATGCAATTGCATCGCTCGACAGGGCATCTGTCGACACGGTTATGATCACGGTGCGAGGGTAAAGCACACCAACCGGAGTCCCTATTTCGATTCTGCGCCATGACAGCCCCAGGGATTGGAGGGGGGTGTTGAGATGAACGTCCACACCTTGCGGCATGCTGCTGGATATCAGGGTGCCATAGCCTGACGAGACCCGCCAGTTGTGGTTCGTTGACGAACTCTCATAGGCGACATAGTCCCTCGCGGAGATACGCTCGAGTTCGTCGCCGTTCCCGAAGCCGCTTTTCGCCTGAAGCCAAGCAGTCCATCTGCCGTGTGGGTCGAGAGCATCCGAGGCCCTGTCGCTGGCCGGTGGCCAACGCGATAGCCTTTCGAAGAGTGCGGACGATTCCTCACGGACCGAGCGCTGCTCTTCTGGCGAGAACCCGAGATCTTGGAACTGGCTCCCCCACGCTGTCGGACCTCTGACGACTTCGAACCCGGACCGCTCCGCGATGCCAACCCATGGATTCCTGTCTGCCGAATGGAGCCATCCACAACCGAGATCGAGAGGACCGGCACGGGTCTTCCTCGTCCACCCTCTCCCGCCCGTTCGGTCCAGCGCCTCGATCACGACGATATCAAGTCCATGGCCCGCAAGGGCCATTGCTGCACTTATTCCCGCCGCGCCGGCTCCTACGATGACGACATCCGGTTCCGAGTTCACATACGCTCCGTTGTAGCTGGCATCTGTCAGTTCTGATTAGCCCGCGTTTTGTCGATGGGGCTGAGGTCACGCGGCTCGGTTTCCGGCTTGAACGGGCGCACGGTTATTCTCGCCGGCTTTGGGCGCAAGTAGACATTGTGCCCCTTGAGAAGCGGCTTCGACAGTGTCAGCCTGCAGGGAGTACAGAGACACGATAGGACTAACCCAACTTCATTACTTAAAGTCCAACGGATGAATTCATAAAAGCAAAAGGTGGAATCAGGCGTCGAGTGCCTGAATGGGCCGCTGCCTCATGGCGTCGCTATTTTCCCGAGCAAGTTGGCGAATCTCCGCTAGGCTGCTCAAATAAGAAAGAACAGATTCACCTCCCTTGTTTTGATTAGCACGATCGGCGTGCAAACCGTCACAACAGCTCCCATCCCGCGTGTCGGCTAACGGCACGCACAGATCATTACTCCCCAAGAACCATGCGAAGATTCGAGTGGCATCGGCCTGCCAGACCACCTCACTTGTCGAGCGCCAAGCCGACAAGCAGGCGGAAATCATAGCTGTTGCTTCCACCGGTTGCTGGTCGAAAGCATGAGGGGGCCTACGCTTTTCTCCAAAACCTTTGGTCCCAACAGGCCTGAAAAAGCCTGTCGGACTTGTCTGCAACTGCGTGAGCCAGCGCAGGGAGCGCAGTCCGGCCTCAGCGTAAAGGGGTTTTCGAATTGCGCTACCCGTGACGATCAAGGCCTGCGACAAACGGGCATTGTCGTACGAAAGTCCCTCTTCAAACCATACCCAGTCCGCTGTCTCGACCGCGTACAGCAGCGAGATCAGTCGGTTGGCAAGGAGTTCTCGCAGATTGAGCGCCCGCATGTCATGCCGCGCAACAACGCAGTAATCGTCGAGGCCGAGCAATGTGAATGCCCAAGCTCGAGGTGAAGTAAATTCTTCCACCGCTCCCAGAGCTTCGTCGAACAAGGAAGTCGCCCAGTGCCTGCGCGATGGATTGACATCGCAGATCGCCAATCTACCAAGGGCCCACAGGGTTCGTGCGTGGCTGTCTTCAGAACCGATATCCTCAAGCCAACGACGATCAAAACTCATGAAGTTCCGAAAGCGTTTTGTCGTCGGATTCCACGCGTGCTGAACGAAAGCCGAAAAGCGCGCCGTCAGAACTTCCGCCAGGCGCTGCTCCCCGGGCGTGTTTAGCGCGCACGCCAGTAGCAATGCCCTAGCATTGTCATCGGTGCAGTATCCGTGGTTCCGATCCGGAACGCAGTGGGTAGCGTGCTGGAAGAGCCCGGTGTCGTCGCACATCGACAAAAAATGACCAAGTTCCATCGGCGGCGATGCGGCGATATCTCGAGCAAAAAGGCGATGATCCATTTCTACGCGCTGCTTACGGGCTCCCTTAACATCGTTGGCATTCACGGCCTCCTCGAAGACTGCGAGATACCGTTCGCCGGTGCGCTCCCAAGTCATTGATCGACTGGTGGCATAGGCGCGTTGCCGCATCGCTAGCCGGCGGCCATTATCGTTAAGCAGCCCTCCGATCGCGCTTCCGATAGCCCGGGTGTCACGGAAGGGGATCAGGATGCCACGCCCGTCGCCGAGCAGTTCCTGAGCGTGCCAATAGGGTGTGGAAACAACTGCTTTGCCAAGCCCGAAACTGTAGGCCAGTGTGCCGGACGTGATTTGCTCTTCATTGAGATAAGGTGAGACATAGACATCGCACATTGCGATGAACGAAAGCAGAGTAGACTTGTCGACGAATTGGTCCAAGAATATGACGTATTCATCAATCCCGAGACTGCGAACTTTATCAACCAAGCTCTCGCGATAGGCTTCCCCCTGCTCACGGACAAGGTTTGGATGCGTTGCTCCGAGAACAACATAGACGGCGTCGGGTCGGCTCTTCATTATTGAGGGCATGGCATCGATCATGGTTTCGATGCCCTTATTGGGCGAGAGTAGGCCAAAAGTCAGAATGACCGACTTATCTTTAAAGCCAAGCATTGTCTTGGCTTCGTCCGGTTCGACAAACGCGAAGTCCGGAATTCCATGCGGAATGACCTCGATCTTTTCAACTGCGACCCCGTAGACAGTGCGGAGGAGTTCGCGGCCCTTTTCGGCCATCACAACTACTTTAGAGGATGCGTCGATGATCCTGATTAAAACACTGCGTTGCGCCGGAGTCGGCTCCGCCGGGATCGTATGCAGGGTCGTTATAGTCGGCATCGTCAGGCGCGAGAGCAGCGCCATAATATGGCTGCCGGCTTCACCGCCGAAGATGCCGAATTCATGCTGGAGGCAGACGGCGTCGAAATGCCCTGTGTTTAGGAAATCGGCGCCGTCGATATAATCTTCCAACCTCTCGTCATGAATCTGAAGTTGTACGGCGGGGGGAAAGTTATAGTCGTGGCCATGATCGGACATGGCCACAATCGACGTCTCAAGGCTTGTGCGAGATGCCGCCACCGCTTGCTGAAGGTCGGTTGTAAAGGTAGCGATCCCACAGCGGCGAGGGAGTGAATTGCCGATAAATGCTAAGCGGTTGAATGAGCTCATTCGCGTACTTCCGCACGATGCAAGGCCGCTCGAGAGGGAATCGAAGGGCGAGGAAAAATGCTAATTGAAGGCTGTTAGAGCCTGACCGAAAAAGAGTGAGCGAAATCAGTCAGTTGTGATTCCTTCGGATTTGCTTAAGATTCGATAGGAGACCCCAATGGGCTGGACTGATTTCACCCGAGGCAATATGGCCGGCGGACAGGGCGTTATGCAAGTGATCTGACAGACAGGGAATGGTCGCTGATTGCTCCGTTTATGCCCATGCCACGCAGGGTCGGCCGACTGCGCAAGACGGAATTGCGCTAGGTACTGAACGCATTGCTTTATATCGGATCGACTGGGTGCCAATGGCGGATGTTGCCGAAAGAGTTTCCGCGCCTATTTAACCGTGCAGTGTTACTTCTACGAGTGGCGGGCGACTACCTTGTGGCAGCAGATCAACCGTCATCTCGTTATGGAGACGCGAAGCTGGAGGGACAGGAAGCCTCGCCGACGGCAGGCGTAGTCGATAGCCAGCTCGTCAAAACTACTCACAGCGGGGGATTGGCAAGAAGATCAAAGGTCGCAAGCGTCATATTGTTGTCGGCACGCTCGGCTTGTTGGTGGAGTTCGTCGTTCACAGCGCGCACATTCAAGACCGCGATGTGCGACTGCAGTCCTTAAAATCATCGTCAGATGCTGGCCCTGGCCTGCGTGGCGTGGTTACGGTGCCAAGGCGCGCTTGTGTCGGAGATGATTGTTTCCTAGACCGCAAATCGGACGACTGCGCCTTCGAATTTAATCCATTCCACATCCCCGAAGCCGCTACTGCTGGAGTCCTCCATGTCCTCGCTTGATCTTATCGGACGAATAGCGGCCCGCCGCCTGCGCGACACCACCGATTCCCGCCATTCCAGGCCCTTCTTCTGCATCCTAGGCCTGGACGCCGCCATCGTGAGCGCCATCTCAAGCCACGTGGCCGCCGAGACTTCGCCTGGAGGCGGGGCCGAAGTGTGCGTTTGCTTCGATGATAAATCGGGCGAATGATGTCCCTGATCTCATCAGGCTCGATGTCGCGGGCAGGGCGGTTGCGACCAAGCGAATCGGCGATCTTGTTCAACCCTTTTTCAGCCTCCTTCCAGGACGGTTTCCATCTGCCTTCAGCGACGCGACGTAGGCCTCGAACAGATCGGCGACCGTGCCGGGTCGCGTGTCGCCTTCAATCTTGATGCTCCGTCCCTTCTGGAAGGCGCAACACGTTTTTTGCCAATGCGACTTCGAGGCCGACCCGTCCGTAGTTAGTTTTGCGCAACATTGTCCTCGGGTAAGACCTTTGGGCGAACAGCGCCCAAATGGCATTAGTAGGTGGGACAGCAACAACGAGAGACATTAGAAAAGATTTGGGAGTTCAATAGTCCCACTGCTATCTAAGTGTTTGATTTCTAGTTCTTTCCATGTATCCTCCGGGCCCACCAAAATTCTTAGATTTCAGCGGGTTAACCCGAATTTCGCCGCAAAAGTGGGCCTATCTAGAGCTGGTTGTTAGTTATTCGTACATCTGATCGTTTCCCGGAAGCGGTGCAGCGTAAGGGCAAACGCTCATCCTCATCCGGGAGCTAAATTCTCCTGCTTGTTAACACCAGCAACACGTAGTGCAGATGCTCTTACTCTGAAAGATCTCCGAGTGATGAGTGCGGTGATCGGCGGTAACGACGTGCGAATAGGCGGGTTTTGACTGGACACAGATCTCCATTTCTGGCGGACGGCAGCTTTGCGCCCAATCGCGGTCGTAGGCGTCGACTTCATCATCACACTAGAGCGGACAACAGGATTGGCTTCGCACGTCAGTGGCGTTCCGGCAGAACGGATGCCGAGCTACTGCGGACTCCACGCCACCTACATCGCTCTCGAAATTGGAACGCTAGATTCGATAGAATCTCTCTGCGTTGGAGCGAAGCACAGCGACGCGCTCATCGTCTGACAAATCCATTGCGACGGCGTGGATGATGCCGATGATCGTCGCCGGCGAGGTGAAAAGCAGGTCCACCGGCGTGTTGGTGCCGACCATCGTCCGCTTAGGTCCAAACGCCTTTAGTGCGTGGTGGAGAAGCGGCAGCGTCGTCTCGGGCGTCCAGGCCGGCGCGCCGAGCCCGAATCCGCATAGCTTGACGCTGACATTCGGCGCTTGCGCGAGGCGGCTGATCGCCGCTCGCCACGACGCAAGAGCCTCTGCGGTGCGATCTGCCACCATACCGAAATGCTCAAGCACGATCATCGTGTCGGGAAACGCCCTCGCAAGTGCCAGCGCCATGTCCATCTGCGGCCAGTAGAGTTGCAGATCGAAGCTCAACCCAAGCCGCGTAAGGCGGGCAAAGCCTCGCCGCCATTGCGCGCTTTCCATCAGATCGGGCGCCGGCGCGCTGCGCAGGCGAGGGTCATCGTGCCAGTTCAGGATCTGACGTATGCCGCGCACGCGCGGGAAGCCGGCATGGGCTTCCAGAAGACGCTCGACATCGGGAGCCGCCAGATCGGCATAGGCGACGATCGCGTCCGGCATGCCTTCCTGCCTGGCCAATGCGCTCAACCAGCGTGTCTCATCGAGTGGATCGTGCGGATTGCGACCGTTCTGGACATGCACCGTCTTGACGATGCCAAGCCCCGCCATGTCGCGACGGTAGTCGGCTGGCATATAGTCGCGGCGGATGGGCGAGAGATCGCCCTCCAATGGCTCGGGCCGGTCGGGATCGAGCCACGGATAGGCGGCGTCCGAAAGGCTCTGGAAATGCTGATGCGTATCGACGATCGCCCAGCTTTCGTCGGCGGGCGTCATCCGCGCTTTCTTGTCCACTGGTCGGCAAAGACCGCCAGGATAACGACCACTCCCGACGCCACATATTGCCAGAAGGACGGCACGTTCATCAGTGTCAGCCCGTTCTGCAAGGCGCCCAGCGTAAGCGCGCCGATAAGCGAGCCCAGCGGATTGCCGACGCCACCGAACAGGCTCGCCCCGCCAATCACCGCCGAGCCAATCGCCTGCAATTCGAAACCGCTGCCGCCGATCGGCTCCGCCGCCCCGATGCGTGCAATCAGCACGAAGCCGGCAAGGCCGGAGAGCACCCCCGAAATCGTATAGACGGTGACCTTCACCCGCTCGATGTTGATGCCCGACAGCCTCGCCGCCTCCTCATTGCCGCCGATGGCGATGATCTGCTCGCCTAGCGCCGTATAGCGGACCAGGAGATAGGCCAGGGCTGCCACCGCCAGCGCCAGCAGCACGGGGGTCGGAATATCGAGCAGGCGACCGGCGAAGAGGGCGCGAAACTCCTTAGACAAGCCATAGATCGGCTGGCCGTCGGTGTAGATCAGGGCAGCGCCCCGGAAGATGCTGAGCGTGCCGAGCGTGACGATAAAGTCTGGCAGCTTCAGCCTGGCGATGAGCACGCCGTTAAGGAAGCCGCACACGAGGCCGACCAGCAATCCCGCGCCGATGCCGGCGAGCAGCCCGTGCGAGAGCATGTCGGCGGCCACCATGCTGGACAGGCCGACGATCGAGCCCACCGACAGGTCGATGCCCTTGGTCATGATGACCAGAGTCATGCCGACCGCAATCACTGCGTTGATCGAGGATTGCAGCATGATGTCGATGAGGTTCGACGGCTGGTAGAAGGTGCTGTTGAGCACCGAGAAAACCAGGAAGAGCATCACGCAGCCGATCGCCACGCTCGCCTTGCGCAGCACATCGCCACGCCGCGAAAGCGAGGGGCTCTTTCTGTCGGCCGCTTCCGTTCGCGGCAGGGAACTGAGTTCGGTCACGAATTGTCCTCTCTGGCGGCAAGCGCGATTAGCCGCTCCTCGGTCAGGCCCGCGTCGTTGTCGACGATGTTGCGCAGGCGCCCGCCGCTGACGATGCCGATGCGGTGGCAGATCAGCAGGAGCTCCGGCAGTTCCGACGACACCACCAGCAGCGCTGCTCCATCGGCGGCGAGGCGGCGCAGCAGCGCATAGATCTCCGCCTTGGCGCCGACATCGATGCCGCGTGTCGGCTCGTCGAACAGGAACACGCGCGCGCCCGTCGCCAGCCAGCGGGCGATCACCACCTTCTGCTGGTTGCCGCCGGAAAGGTTGCGCATCTCGGTGCCGATCGAGGCGGGACGGATGTGCAGCTCATCGACATAGCGCCTGGCGACCCGTTGCCTTTCCGCGCCCTTGATCACGCCAAGCGAGGCAAACCGGTCATGATTGCCGAGGCCGAAATTGCGCTCGACATCCATCATCGGGACGATCGCATGGCCCCTGCGGTCCTCGGGGATCAGTGCGATGCCGGCCCGCATGGCGTCCGCTGGCGTGCCCAGCGTCACGCGCCTGCCGGCAATGCCGATTTCACCGCCAGACAACGCATCGATGCCGAAACAGGCGCGCAGGATGGCGGAGCGCCCGGAACCGACAAGCCCCGACAGGCCGACGATCTCGCCGGCGCCGATCGCCAGGCTGACGTCGGCGATACGGGCGGTGGAGATGCCGCGCAGCTCGATCACCGGTGCGCTTGCGACCGGCGCCGGCTTTTCGGCGCTCATCTCGCGCGACAGTTCGCGGCCTGCGATCAGCTCGTTGAGCCGCGCCTCCGAATAGTCGCCAATCGGACCGGAAGCGACGACTTCGCCGTCGCGCAAGATGGTCACACGATCGGCTATGGCGCGGATTTCGTTCATCCGGTGGGAGATATAGACGATCGCCTTGCCCGCCGCCCTGAGCCGCCGGATGACGGCGAACAGGCTTTCCTGTTCGGCAGGCGTCAGGCTGGAGGTCGGCTCGTCGAAGGCGATGATGCGGCCGCCGCGCGCGAGCGTGCGGCTGATCTCGACCAGTTGCCGGTCGGCCATGCCGAGTGCCGCTACCGGCGTGTCGGTATGGAGATGCGGCGCGAGATCGTCGAGGATGGCGCGCGCCTGGCGGCGGAAGCCGACGCGCGGAACGAGCTTCAACCCGCGTGTCCGGCCGAGGAAGATGTTCTGGGCAACGTCGAGCTGCGGCACCAGGCTGAGCTCCTGGCTGACGAGGCCGATGCCCATGGCCAGCGCGTCGCGCGGCCCATCGATGCGCACGGCGCCGCGCGGATCGAGCGCGATTGCGCCTTCGTCCGGTTGCACGATGCCGAACATCACCTTCATCAGCGTGGACTTGCCGGCGCCGTTCTCGCCCAGAAGCGCGTGAACCTGGCCGCCGCGCAAATCGAGATCGACGCCTTTCAGCGCCTGGACGCCGGCGAAGCGCTTGGCGATGCCGGTCATCCGAAGTGCGGGAGGACGGCTTTCGCCGTCCTCTGCCTGGGGGATTACACTAAGCACCTGCGGTGCCTCAGTTTGTCTTGGGATCGGGAAAATTCTTGACGTTGTCCTTTGTGATAACGGCCTGGGGCGACAGGATCCACTGCGGGATGGCCTGGCAGCCGAGAAGCCGCAGCGCCATCTGCACGCCGAGCTGGCCTTCCTCGAACGGGAATTCCGCCACCGTGGCGCGCATCTCGCCGGCGCCGACCGACTTCTTCGCTTCCCGGATGCCGTCCGTTCCAACCACGGCGACCTTTTCCAGGCTGCTGCCGGTGGTGACGGCTTCGACGACACCGAGCGCCATGCCGTCATTGTTGGCATAGATCCCGGCGAGGTCAGGCGTCTGGCGAAGGATGTTGGAGGTGGCGTTCAACGCGGTCAGCCGGTCCCAGTTGCCGGGCTGGCTCGCGACGAGCTCAAGGTTGGAATATTTCTTCAGCTCCTCCTTGAAACCCTGGATGCGCAGGCGCGCATTGGGCGAACCGGCAGCGCCCTCGATCTGGGCGACCTTGCCGCCGTCCGGATAGGTCTGGTGAAGGAAGGCGGCTGCCTCGGCGCCGATCGAGACCTGATCGGTGCCGATATAGGTGCTGGCGCCTTCGGTGCGGGCGTCGTCGATGATGATCGTGGGGATGTTGGCGGCGCGGGCCGCTTCGATTACCGGCGCCAGATTGGAATCGGATTGCGGCGAAAGCAGCAGCGCGTCCGGCTTCTGCGACAGCACCGTCTGCGCAAGGTTGAGCTGCTCGATCATCGAGCTTTCGTCCTTGGCGGCCTGCACGTCGACGCTGATCTTGTACTTCGCCGCCTCGGCCTTCGCGCCGGCCGCGACGTCCTGCCAGAACTCGTTGATCAACGTCTTGGTGACATAGGCGAAATGCAGTTCCTTCTTGGGCGCCGGCACCGCGCCGAATTCCGCCTCGACGGCCGTCGACTCGATCTTGTCTGTCTTGGCGGTCGGATAGGCCGGGCAACTGTCCTGCGCGAAAGCGGGGATCGCGCTGAAAAGGGCGAGCGCCGTCGAGGCGGCAAGCAGGCCGCTTGTCCGTAACTTCATCGAAATTCCTCCCATTGGGTGCCGGATCAGCTCCGGAACTTCCTCTTCCCTGTAGACCCGGGCGCCGGGCCAAATCCTCACGCCCTCCCGCGCCTGACTGTTCACGACTTCACCGTGTTGCAGCAAGTTGAAAACTAGATCATTCAATCTGTTAGATGCAAATTAGAAGCCCTATCCGATTTGTTAGCCAGGCTAAAAGAAAAATGATATGGCGGAGGCCGGCCAGAATGGGTGGACAAGGCATGCAGATACCGGTCAAGGCGATTTGGGTTTTCCATGCCGCGGCGCGCGCGGGCAGCATTTCGCGCGCCGCCGAGGAGTTCGGCGTGACACCGTCGGCGGTCACCCAGCAGATCCAGGCGCTCGAGGTCCAGCTCGGTGTGAGCCTGCTGACCAAGATGGGCCGCCGGGTGGTGCTGACGGAAGCGGGCGAACGCTATTTCGCCACCATCACCGACCAGATCGAGCGCATATCCGAGGCCACCAGCACAATCCGCGGCTACCGATCGGTGACGATGCTGACCGTCCGGGCGACGCCGACATTGTCCAACAAATGGCTGCTGCCGCGCCTTGCCTCTTTTCTCGACCAGAACCCGGAATTGGAAATCCGCCTCGATGGAACCAACGAGCCGACCGATTTCAATCGCGAGCTCGTCGATCTGGAAATACGCCATGGCGACGGCCGCTGGCCCGGCCTTTTCGTCGAGGGCATGGCCGAAGAGACGTTCATTCCAGCCTGCGCGCCGGCCTTGGCGGCAGCGGGCTCGCTTAGCGCCGAGGAGTTGACGCGGTTCCGGCTGATCCACTCGGTCAAGTCGCAGGCCCAATGGCCCGCCTGGTTCAAGCTCGCCGGCATGCAGCCAGCACACCGATGGCGCCGCATCCTGTTCGACCGCAGCCACATGGCGATCGACGCAGCCCTCGACGGGATGGGGATCGCGCTCGAAAGCAGCATGATGATGGAGCGTGAACTGCGCGACGGCCGGCTCGTCTGTCCTGTCGCCAACCCTCCTTCCGTGCGCATCGTCACGCAGTGGATCGTCTGCCCCCGCGACCACCTGCGGCAAAAGAAGGTGCGGCTTTTCCTTGACTGGCTGCGCGCGGAGCGCGACCGGATGCCGGGCCAACCGGCACCGCAATAGTCATCCCTCGGGCTTGATCGGATTCGCCGCCAGCATTCAGGTCGTCTACTTGATAACTTTACAGCTTTCTGTATTTGTGTGAAAAATCCGAAAGCCGAAGGTTTCTCATGCTGTCTCGTTTCGCCACCCGATTGAACTCGTTCGCGTCGGCGCCGCATCTGCAATGGCCGGATCTTTCCGGCAAGCCGAGCATGATCCAGATGGCCGAGCGCGCCGCGACGGTGCCTGGGCTTACCGACCTTGACTTGAACTTCCCAGATCACGTGTCGCGGGAGCCCGCGGCCATTGCCCGGCGGATCGGCGACCTAGGCCTGTCCATCAACGGCCTTGCCATGCGCTATTACACCAACCCGGCGTTCAAGCGCGGAGCCTTCACCAATCCGGACAAGGCCGTGAGGCGCGAAGCCATCGATCTGACCAAGCGCGGCATCGACGCGGCGCGCGCCATGGGGACCGATCTGATGACGATCTGGCTCGGCCAGGACGGCTTCGACTACAACTTCCAGCTTGATTACGCGCAGGTCTGGGATTGGGAGGTCGCCGGCATACGCGAAGTGGCCGAGCATGATCCGGGCTGCCGCATCAGCATCGAGTACAAGCCCGACGAGCCGCGCGCGCAGTCGCTGTTGCGGGACGCGGCGACGACGCTGCTTGCCATCGCCGAGGCGGGATCGCCCAATCTCGGCGTCACCATTGATTTCGCGCATGCGCTCTACGCGGGCGAGCAGCCGGCCCTTGTCGCGCATCTGGTCCATCGCCGCAGCCGGCTGCTGGGCGTTCATCTCAATGACGGTTACGCCAAGCGCGATGACGGGCTGATGGTCGGCGCGGTGCATATGCGCTCGACCCTCGAACTGCTCCACCAGATCCGCCGCGACGGCTTCGACGGCGCGCTTTACTTCGACACCTTTCCCGATACCAGCGGGCTCGATCCGGTCGCCGAGTGCGAGGCCAACATCGCGACCGTGCGGCGCCTGCTGAAGATTTCCGAGAAACTGGCTGGCGACAACGGCCTTGCCGACGCGCTGGCCGGTCAGGACGCCGTGGCAAGCCAGAGGATCGTCAACAGGGCCTTGATCGGCGCGTGACCGGCGCTCACCAATGCCGCGGGAGAGGATGATGCCGAGGAAGAAAGCATGAGCCTGCCGCTTGGCGATCCGAGGACGATCGGGCCGCGCATCCGCATGATGATGCCGCACCTCACGCCGCTGGAGGGGCGGGTGGTCGACATGATCCTCGGCCGGCGCGATTTCGGCGAGGCGACATCGTTGAAGACCGTGGCGGAAGACGCCGGCGTGTCGGAGGCGATGATCGTCAAGGTTGCCAAGAAACTCGGTTTCGACGGGTTCAGGGATTTCCGGGCTGGCCTTGCCGGCTACAACCGCCTGCCGACCGCCGATCTGCATGAGGAGCTTTCGCCCGACGACACGGATGCTGAGATCGCGCGCAAGGTGTTCCGCACCTCCGTCCATGCGTTGGAGGAGACGCTTGCCATTCTCGATCCCGAAGCGCTGGAGCGCGCGGCCGACCTGATCTTCGGCGCGCGCCAGCGTGACCTCTATGGCGTCGGCGGCTCGGCCCAGATCGCCCGCGACGTTGCGCACAAGCTACTGCGCATCGGCGTGCGCACCAGCGTGTTCGACGATACGCATATGATGCTGATGTCGGCTTCGCTGCTGGGGGAAGGCGATGTCGCAATCGCCTTCTCGCATTCGGGCGCCAGCACGGCGGTGATCGAGGCTGTCGAGCTCGCGCGCCGGCGCGGTGCCCGCACCATAGCGCTCACCAATTATGCGACGTCGCCGCTCGCCGCGGTCGCCGATGTCGTGCTGTGCTCGACCGCCCAAGGCTCGCCGTTGCTCGGCGAAAATGCCGCCGCGCGCATCGCCCAGCTTATCATCTTCGACGCCGTCTTCGCCGCGGTCGCGCGGCGCGACCTGAAGGCGGCCGAGCGCAATCTCGCCGCGACCATGGGCGCCGTCGCCGGCAAGCGGCGCGGCGCATGACCGCTTCATCTCGCCCTGTCGTGGTTGTGGTCGGCAGCCTTCACTACGACATCATGGTCGACGCGCCGGACCGCCCCCGCAAGGGCGAGACGGTGACCGGCTTCGGCTGGCGGCCGAAATTCGGCGGCAAGGGTGGCAACCAGGCGGTCGCGGCGGCGAGGGCAGGCGCCGACGTGCGCATGGTGGGCGCCGTGGGCGATGATGATTTCGGCCGTTTCCTCCTCTCCAATCTCACCACTGCCGGTATCGACGCATCCCGTGTCGCCCGCATCGACGGCTTGGGATCAGGGATGAGCGTCGCCATAACGGATAGTAGCGGGGACTATGGCGCCGTCATCGTTGCCGGGGCGAATGCCGCAGCCGATCCGCAAGGCTTGGCCGACCCCACGCTTTGGCGAGATGCAGGCGTACTCGTCCTGCAGAACGAGCTGCCCGATGCCATCAATCTCGCCGCGGCAAAGGCCGCGAGGCTGGCCGGAGTGCCCGTGTGCCTCAATGCCGCGCCGTACCGGCCGCTGGCGGACGAGTTCATCGTGCTGGTCGATATACTGATGGTGAATGCGATCGAGGCCGAACAAATCTCGGGCAGCCCGGTCGGGGATATTGCTTCCGCCGTTGCTGCGGCCACGCAGCTCTCCAGCCGCTGCGGCACTGTCGTGGTGACGGCGGGCGGAGACGGCGTGGCCGGCATGCGGCGCGGCCACGATCCCGTCATGGTCCCCGCGCTCCCGGTCCAACTGATCAGCACGCATGGCGCGGGCGATGTCTTCGCGGGGACTTTTGCCGCGGCACTGGCCAGGGGCCACGCCTTTGCGCAATGCCTCGAGGCGGCGAACCAGGCCGCCGCGGTCCACGTCTCGACCTGAAGGCATTTCAATCTTTAGCGCAGCTAAACAATCGCGCGCCCCTTCTAAATTGCGCTAACAGCTTTCTCGCCATACGAATGAGCTCGTCCGGCGAGCACTGGCCGGACGATCGGCGGCATGGCCGGCCGGGGAGGTAGCAACGTCACTGCGGGAGGGCGCCTGGCGCCTTTGTTGCGTGTCCGGTCAACCGGCCACGGAAGCCTTTTGCATGCCTCGCCGAAGCTGACGCCGGGCCCGAAATTCGGTCGTGCGAAGGAAACAGACATGAACCTTTATACTTTGCTTGCCGCACGCGCGGATCGTGGCCGTCCGGTGCGGGTGGGCCTGATCGGCGCCGGCAAGTTCGGCTCGATGGTGCTGTCGCAGGCACAGCGTATCGCCGGATACCACATGGTCGCTGTGGCGGACGTGAATGTTTCCAAGGCGCGAGACTCTTTGCAGCGCGTCGGCTGGCCGGCGGAGCGATACCAGGCAAAGGACGCCGGTGATGCGGTGAAGAACGGCACGACCTTCGTCACCGATGACGTTGCAGCTTTGCTTGCTTGCGAGGAGATCGAATGCGTGATCGAGGCGACGGGTCATCCGATCGCCGGAACGCGTCACGCGCTGGCGACGATCGAAGCCGGCAAGCATGTCGTCATGGTCAATGTCGAGGCCGACGTTATGGTCGGTCCCATCCTCGCCGAGAAGGCGCGCCAGAAGGGCGTCGTCTATTCGATGGCTTATGGCGACCAGCCGGCGCTGATCTGCGAGCTGGTGGACTGGGCGCGGGCGACAGGCTTCGAGGTGACAGCGGCCGGCAAGGGAATGAATTTCGAGCCGCGCTACCGCTACTCCACCCCCGACACCGTGTGGAGCTTCTTCGGCTGGAGCGAGGAGGAGGTGGCGAAGGGCGACTTCAATCCGAAGATGTACAATTCCTTCACCGACGGCACCAAGGCGGCGATCGAGATGGCCGCGGTCGCCAACGGCACCGGTCTCGACTGCCCCGATGACGGCCTGGGCTTCCCGCCCTGCGGCCTGCACGACCTTGCCAGGGTGTTCCGCCCGGCGGCAGATGGTGGGCGCATGGCGCGCTCCGGCCTGGTCGACATCGCTGCCAGCCAGGAGCCGGATGGCCGCGAGGTGTTCAACAACATCCGCTATGGCGTCTTCGTTACCTTCAAGGCGCACAATGAATATTCGCGCGCATGCTTCAAGCAGTATGGGCTGCTGACCGATCCTTCCGGCTGGTACGCCTCGATGTGGCGGCCCTTCCACATCATCGGGCTGGAGACCTCGATCAGCGTGCTGTCGGCCGTATTGCGCAACGAGCCGACTGGCACGTCGAAGGAGTTCCGCGGCGATGCCGTGGCGACGGCCAAGAAAGACATGCAGCCGGGCGAGATGCTGGACGGCGAGGGCGGCTACGCGGTCTGGGCCAACGCCATTCCGGCCTCGATCAGCCTCGAGCGCGCCGCACTTCCCATCGGGCTGGCGCACAATGTCCGGCTGAAGCGCGCCGTCAGGAAAGATCAGATCGTCAGCTTCAACGATGTCGAACTGGTGAACGACCTCGATGTCGTGAAGGTACGTCGCGAGATGGAAGAGCGCTTCCGCCCGACGCCGAGCGTGGCCGCCTGATCGTCTCCGGAGGAAATTCATGAGTGAGCACAGCACGCTACGCTTCGTGGTGATTCCCGAATTTCGCGTCAATCGCGAGGTCAGGGCTGCGTTTCTCGACGCGGCTCTCGACGATGCCCGCCATTCGGTGGCCGATGAAGGCGGGTGTCACCGGTTCGATGTGGTCTGCCCGGAGGGCGCCGAGGACACGGTGCTGTTCTATGAGGTCTACGACGATCGCGCCGCATTCGAGGCGCATCTGCAAACCCCGCATCTGAAGCGCTTCCAGGCTGCCATGAAGACGCTCGACGTCGCGGAAACGGTCGTGCGCTTCGGCGCGCTCAGGGCCCCCTGAGCAGGCAATGCCGCAATGACCGCCAGCAGCAGGATCGGTTTCATCGGAACCGGGATCATGGGAGGCCATATGGCCCGCCGGCTGGCGGAAGCCGGGTTTGCAGTGACCGCCTGGAACCGAAGCCCGGACAAGGCCGAAGTACTGGCGTCCTTCGGCGTCGGCCTTGCGAGCGAGGCGGCGGAAGCGGCGCGGCACGCGGACATTGTGATCGCAATGCTGAGCTCAGGACCGGTCTGCGATGAGGTGCTGTTCGGAACACACGCGGTGGCCGCCGCCATGTCGCCGGGCTCCATGCTTGTGGTGATGAGCTCCATCCCGGTCGAGACCGCGCGCAGGCAAGGAGAACGAGCAGCGGAAAAGGGCATTCGTTACATCGACGCGCCAGTCTCGGGCGGCGAAAAGGGTGCACGCGAGGGCACTTTAGCCATCATGGCGGGCGGGGCGGCCAGTGCTATTGACGCGCTGGCGCCTGTCCTTGCCCCGCTCGGCCGCGTCACCCACGTCGGCCCGGTCGGCGCGGGCAGCCTGGCCAAGCTCGCCAACCAGCTGATCGTTGCCAGCAACATCTGCGCGGTTGCCGAAGCGTTGCTGCTTGCCGAAAGGGGCGGCGCGGATCCGGCGCGGGTGCGCGAGGCGCTGCTCGGCGGCTTTGCCGACTCGACCGTGTTTCGCCAGCATGGGCGGCGCATGATCGAGGCCGATTTCGTGCCCGGCGGTCCGGCAAAGTATCAGATCAAGGACACCGGCACGGCGCTTACGCTCGCCGCATCGCTCGGGCTGAGGCTGCCGGTTGCAACGGAGGTCGACCGCATCTTTCGCGGCCTAGTCGACAATGGCGGGGGCGATCTGGACCACAGCGCGGCAATCCTCGAACTGCGGCGCATGAACTCTCGAGGACGCCAGATCAGAAGCGGTTAACCAATGTGGACCCTCAACCACCAGCTATATCTGTTCAAGTCGCGAAGCGGTCCGCATCGCGGTACGTATCCGTCCGCTTTCCTAGTCCTTCTGATCCCGAAAACGGACAGTTCGCTTGCGGCTCCACTTCTGCCGTGCAAATCTATTTTGGCAGGTGTTGAAACAAGTCCACCACGATCGGGAGAAGCATCCTGTCGCACCGTGGGCGGCAACGTCGGCGATCTTGATGAGTTGCGCCGGCTATTGCTCCAGCAGAACGCCGCAAATGGCTGTCAATATGCCATCTCAAAGGATTCGCCCGCGACGATCTTCTCCAAGAGCCGCGTCACGGCGGGGGAGCCGGCGTGAGCTGCAATCCACCTGCTCACCCGGCAGGCAGCTTTCGCGTACAAGCTGGTCGATGCCGCACTTTCAATCCAGGCGCTCCGCGTCGTGGGCAGCACGCCATCAGGTTCGACCAGGCAACGATCGGGCGACGATTTCGGCCTCAGGTAGCGGCTGTCATTCGAAACGAGGACCGCAACGCCCTCATCAAACCATTGCGGCACGTCTCGGCGGATGGTCTTGATCAGTCAAATCCGGGTATGAAGCTCGATGTGCGACATCTCGTGCGATGCAATTGTGACGGTCATTCCTTTGGGCGAGAGAAATAGCGCGAGGTTGAGGAGCGCCATGCCGCGCGATTTGCCTCCGCCGATCTTGCGGTAGCAATTATCGTCACCGCAGACGAAGATCTCGGGAACGCTTTCCGTCGTCCCGTAGAACTGGCGAAGGTGATCGCGGGCCATGGCGATTGTCTGGAGCACTGCTGCCTGCTGCTGAGGAGCCATCCCATCCTCGGCATAGACTTGACCAGAGGCCTTTTTGAATCCCAGGCAACTCGGGCACGCTATCGCGGCCGCCATCGGGTATGCCGCCGCGAGGCCGCCGGCTGTCGTCGCAATCAGAAGGATAGCGAGTGCCGTTGCCTTCATTAATCTTGACATCATGCACTTTCCAGTCCTGCGCGGATATGAGCTTCTACAGTGTAGTCTTTCGTAAGGCGCGACATAACCATCGACCGATATGGAGATGTGAAGCAGACGAACACGTTTCGAGGCATGTGGAACCGCAGGCGCTAGGACCTGGTCGCATCGCCGAGGCCGGACGAAAATGCGTTCAACTGAGAACGCGCGAGCAGATAGAAAGCGGTGACGTGGGAGATCATCTGCAATGGCATGTAGATGATCAGGAACGCGTATAGCGCGCCGAGTTCGCCTGCGACCGCAGGAAGGTTGACTTGGACCGCGTGGTAGAAGTCGAGGGCAATGTCGGCTACCCCTACGAGGTTGAAGGCGAGGACGAGCAGCCAAAACAGCGGACGTATCCTGACCGCGAGCAGCGCCAGCATGGCCAACACCCCTGTCGCAAAGTTGCCATAGGCTGCGGACATCGCGAAGCCAACAGGCAAATTGGGGCCGACGACGCCGGGAAGGAGGAAGGCAAGCCCGAAGAAGCGGAAGCTGTGCAGGGCCGCAATAGCCCGTTGCGCATCGAAGTGATCCATCGCGTCGAGCCTTGGCCAGATGTACGCGCCAAACAAAAGCAGCCACGGGACACAACCCAGGACGAGATGGGTCAGGAACACGATTTGCGAAGACATGTGATCTCCTACAAGGTGATTTCGTCCGTCTATCCGCCGCGGCCTCAAAACGTCGCGTCCGCTTGCCGAGCGGCCGTGCCCGGCTACAGGGTGTGAAGGAAGTCGATCATGGCGGCATTTACCTGCGGCGCACGTTCCTGCTGGGTCCAATGGCCACAGCCCGGCAGCATGATCGCCGGCCGGAGCTTGGGAACCATTGTCGACTGCTTGGCAATGATCGGTTGAAAAACTTCGACGATGATGTCGTGATCGCCGGCAATGTAGAGCGCCGGAACAGTTACCACCGCCTGGCTAAACGCCGCCATTAGCTCCCAGCTGCGATCGATGTTGCGCCACCAGTTCAGGGGCCCGCGGAATCCGCTCCGCGTGAATGTCTCGACATAGACGTCGATGTCGGACTCCGTGATCCAGGAAGGCAACGACATCGGGTTCGTCAGGAAATCCCCGTTGCGGGGCACCATCCCGGGGGCAACTCCTCCGGCCTCTGCCGGCGGCGGGCCGTCGCCCGAGAGGGAGTAGAACATGGAACGGAACGTGCGGCGCAGATCGCGCCCAAGTGCCGCCTCAGCCTCTGCGGTCTGGAAGTAGAGCTGATAAAACACGGCGTCCTTGGTGCGCGGCATGAGCGTCGTCGGCGGTCCTGGGTCGCCAAACCCACGCGAGCGGAACGGCGGGCTGAATGCGATGACGGCACGGAAGCGGTCGGGGCGCAGAAGCGCCGTCTGCCAGGCTATCGCCGCGCCGATGTCGTGGCCGGCGATCACGGCTTGTTTGGCGCCCAGAGCGTCGACGAGACCCACAATGTCGCCGATGTCATGGAGGATCGTATATTTTTCTGTCTCCTCCGGACGATCGCTCCGCCCGTAGCCGCGCAAGTCGGGCGCCACCGCACGGAACCCGGCCTTCGCTAGCGCGTCAAGCTGATGCCGCCAGGAATACCAGCATTCGGGAAAGCCATGGCAGAGGATGATGAGCGGACCTTGACCCTGTTCGGCCACGTGCAACCGGATGTCGTTCGTCTCGATCATCCGATGCGTAACCTCGGGCATCGCTGAATCAACCCAGGATGTCGGCTCTGGGCCGAGTTCGGCGGCAGAGGCTTTCGGCGGCTCCGCAAAAGTGGCGCCGATAGCAAGGGCGGCCCCCGCCCGGAGGACGTCGCGTCGGGAAAATGTCGCGTCTGACATTGTCTTTCTCTTTCTCTACGGATCGTCGCGCTTCTGGGGCGCCGATAGCGCCCAGGCGCCCGAATTGCGGTCGCGAGTCCAGATTTGCACGCTAGATGTACCGTTGCTCCCCGCGGTCGACTATCGGCGAAAACGTCAACGGGTTATGAAGCAGATCTTCACAATCGGGCAGGACGCGCTCGACGACGTGAAGGCCATCGAGCCGAACACCACAGCCTTTGCAAGATGACTCGATCGGCGATGAGCGGCATCGCACCGCCCTGGTGGTGCTCGATACACTCAATGGAACAGCAACGGCGTTCAAGCTGGTGCAGGATACGTCGAAGACGCGCTCACCCTCGCCAGGAACGCTGGGAACGTTTTGCAATCGACAAGGCAATCGGATTGTCCTTTTTGGCGAGCAACGCAATGCAAGACCGCAGACTTCTATCCGCCAATGACCTCGCCAAGTGAATGTCGGCTTGGGCGATTTCAGGCATGAACCTGCCCGTCCGTTCACGGTCCCAATCGAGATGCTCCTTGCTCGTCGAAGAACGTCGTTAATGGTACTATCGCGACTTTCCAATGAGAGACTGAAACACCGTCACGATCCTTCTTCGCGAGATAGGGCGAGTGAGGCGTTTATCGGGCGAAATGCAGCGTTGTAGGTGGGACAAGAACATCGAAAAACATTGGAGCAGATTTGAATGCTTTGCTGTCCCACTATTTCCTAACTGCTTGATTCAGCTTCTTTTCCAAACATCCTCCGGGCCCACCATAACATCTGATTTTATTGAAAAAAATACGCCGCGGCCCAAAACATTGCGGGCCCGTTATGGGCCCAAGAAGTAAACCGGTGCACGGTTTGTTCTCGCCATCTGATCACCCTACGACTCGCATGGCCGTCCGCCGCTTCATGGCGTCGCGTTTGGCTTCGCGCTCGTTGACGGCGCGAGCGATGTCCACCGCCATCCGCTTTTTGTTTGCCTCGCGGACATAGTCATCGGTTACGGTCATCGAGGAGTGACCCATCGCCTCCATGATGGCGCGCGCTTGAATATTGCACTCGGCAAGATAGGTTCCGAACGTGTGGCGCAAGCCATGGAGCGTATAGCCATCGGGAACGCCCGCTTGGCGAGTCCAATGCTGCATCATGCCAGTCAGGCTCTTCTCCGAGAATGGCCTTTTATACGCGCTTTTCAAGACGGTGCCGCCTTGCAAGCGGTCTAGTGGCTCAACAGCGGCAAAGCGTCCGCCACCGCACGCCGCGCTTCGCGTGTGTCCTTCCAAGCGATTACGACCTTGCCGATCGGCAAATCCACAGCGCCATGGGCCGCAACCAGCGCCGGTCTGCCGGCACGCAAAACCAAGCGCCCGGATCGGCCGTCCGGTAAGAGTCGCCCGTGGATGCGCCCTGCGAGGCGCCGATGACGACGAGGTCGGCGAGACGAGAACTCCTGGCCACGGCACGATCTGGGTTTTCTATCGCGCCGTGCCAATCCGTTTTGACCGCTCCGGCGACGAGACTCTCGAATTCGCCCCGGATGCTTCCAAGCCTTTGCCGAATTTCGTCCCTCGACTGCTCCCAGAGTTTGGCCGCGATAGCCGCGCCCTCGGGCGCCATCGTCACCGGCAAGGGGGCATCGGCGGCGCAGAAGCCAATCAGACGCGCATCAAAATGTTTGGCAAGCTCGATAGCGACACGCGTCAGCGGTTCTATCGGACCGTCGATGCCAAGGTTCAAGAGAATGGATTTGTAGCTCATCGGCGGCGCTTCCGTTTGAGAGGTTCGGTGCACCGAAGCTAATATTGCAGGAAAATTCTCACCTTGATGTCGATCAAAATAGCTGCAGCGGCTCAGGGGATACGGGATTCGAAATGGACCACGTCGCCGTCCACAATAAAGGCGCCATTCCCGACATGATGGATCGTCTTCGGTCTTGGCTGTGCCGGATCAATCCAGGCTTTCAGGACCTCGAGGACGAACAGATTATATTTGTTCACCAGGCGTGTATCAATGACCCGGCATTCCAGATTGGCGAAGCATTCGGCGATCAGGGGAGCCGAAACGCGCTCGGCGGGAAGGGGCGTCAGCCAGGCTGTCGCGAACTTGTCAGTGTCGCGCCCGGAGCAGTTTCCAACCTTGACGACTTTTTCCGCGAGACCGACGCCAGGAATCGCGACCACGCATTCCTTCGTTTGACGCAACGCGAAGAAGGAGAAGTCGTCGCTCGACACGACGCAGGCCATTGTCGGCGGTGCGACTCCCATCATCAGATGCCAGGACATGGTCATGACGTTCGCACGGCCTTGCTTTGACCTGGTGGTCAATAGAACAACGGGACCAGGCTCGATCAGCCGATAGACTTCGGCAAGCGGTAGTTCCTTCATTGCGTCCTCATTTCCGCTTCTTGCAAGACAATAGCTCCGGCGACGTTGTGCCCGGCAATACCCTTGGCTGCCTTGATCGACGTCAAAGTCGGAAGAGGCGTGGTGAAGAGGTCGGTACAGTCTGTGCCGTCTGGGGCCGATTGATCGTGATCAATGCATGCCGGAATTGGCCTTGCGATGTTCGATCAGAGCCACACAAAGATCCGTTCATGTCCGCCGGAGGCATTCTCTTTTGGAGCGTCCTACTTTGCCTGGCTTGGATCGGCGGGGTCGGCATCTACTTCGAAAGGGTGTCCTCCAAAAGGCCCCTTCGGCGAACTATGTCTTCGGCCGCCGCTCATGGCCGCGCCACCCGAAGATGAGGCGTTGACGTGGAAGGCGAAGATCAAGGAACTTCATCATGACCTGGAAGGCAGAAGAATTCAGCGCGCCAGACTTGCTCTCGTTCGCCAAGACTGGGCAAAAACTATTGCAAGCCGCCATCGCACTGGAGATGGATTCTACCTGTGCATTGCTCAGCTTCCAGATAGAAGCAGCGTCATTTCTCAGTCGGCGGTTTTGGGATGATCTGAGGCTAATCGAAACGCTGATGAGGCAGGACGAATTCGTTGATACCTACGATGTGTTCGTCAACTTTTTCCAGAATGCCACGTCCGACTATACCAACGAGGTCGCCAGGTTTGCGTCCTTGGGCGCCGGATTCGCTTTGGAAACGGCGGGACGAATTCGAGAAGAGGCCGAAACCACGATCGACGACATGCGCGCAGCAACCCTCGCTCCCTAAACTGATGCGATCAAGCAGGAACTATCGATTATGCGATGCCGCCTAGCGCTCTCGATCCCACTCCTTGTGTTCGCACTCGGCTTTGCATCGTCCGCCTATGCTGGTGAAGACTCGCAGATAGCTTATGGAAAAAAACTAGTCGAGAAAAACTGCGCTCGCTGTCACGCGGTCGGTCCGGGCGGCGAGAGCGCCCATCCCGACGCGCCGCCTTTCAGGTTGTTGCACCTGCGGTATCCAATCGAAGATCTTCAGGAAGCTCTGGCCGAGGGAATATCTACCGGACATCCGGATATGCCCGAGTTCGTGGCCACCCCAGATCAGATTGAGGCCATCATCGCCTATATCAGGAGTCTCACTCGGTGACGGGGCTAGGGTTTATGAGGCTAGGGCTCGAACCGAGTGCCTTGCCGCCCCTCGACGATCTCAATCGCGTCCTCGAGCCGACCGATCGCCGCAGGGTTTCCGGTTGCCTCGACGAACTCTATCGCCGCGCCGACCTTTGGCCCCATTGATCCTGCCGGGAAATCCGCCCCCGACATCTCCGCCGCTCCTACACGCTCAAGCGCGCGGGCATCCGGCGTGCCGTAGCCCATATAGACCGCATCGACGTCGGTTAGCATGAGCAGCATATCCGCTTTCAACAGGCGCGCCAGAAGCGAGCTCGCCAGATCCTTGTCGATGACAGCCTCGACGCCGATCATGCTGCCGTCGTCGCGGGCCGTTACGGGGACGCCGCCGCCACCTGTGCAGATCACGACGACGCCGTGCTCGACCAGATAGGAGATCACGGATACCTCCAGGATATCGAGAGGTCGCGGCGAGGGCACGATGCGACGCCATTTGTCGCCGTCAGGCGCAACCATCCACCCACGTTCGCCCGCAAGTCGTCGCGCCGCCGCCTCGTCATAGATGGGGCCTATCGGTTTTGTCGGATGCGCAAAGGCCGGATCGCGAGGGTCGACCTTTACCTGGGTCAGCAAGGTTGCGAACAACCCTTGACTGGTAAGATTGGCAAGCTCCTGCTCGATCATGTAGCCGATCATACCGGCGCTCTCGGCGCCGAGAACGTCGAGCGGGAAAGCGCCCTCCGGCGAGGCGGCCGATTGGAGCGCAAGCAACCCAACTTGCGGGCCGTTGCCGTGTGTGATGACGAGCGAATGGCCTTCTTCCATCAGGGCCGCCAGAGCGGAGGCGGCGCGCTTCACATTCTTGCGCTGATTTTCGGCGGTCATCGGTTCGCCGCGCCGCAAGAGCGCGTTCCCGCCGAGGGCCGCAACGATCAGCATCTCAGTTGCCGATCGTGGCGACGAGCAGCGCCTTGATCGTATGCATGCGGTTCTCCGCCTGGTCGAACACGATCGAGGCGCCGGACTCGAACACCTGATCTGTAACCTCCATGCAGTCGATCCCGAATTCGCGCGCGACGTAGGCGCCGACCTCGGTCTCGGTGTCGTGGAATGCCGGCAGGCAATGCATGAATTTCACGTGCGGATTGCCGCTGGCCGACATCACCTCGCTCGTTACCCGATAGGGCGTCAACAAGCGAATACGCTCCGCCCAGCCGGACTTGTCTTCGCCCATCGACATCCAGACGTCGGTGTAGATGAAGTCGGCGTCTCGGACGCTACCGGCGACGTCTTCGTCCAGCCGGAAGCGACCATCGCTATGCGCCGTCAATTCCTTGACATGGGCGCAAAAAGCTTCATCCGGCCAGAGATCCCTCGGCGAGGCAATGCGCATATCGATGCCGACTTTGGCGGCGCCCAATGCCAGCGACTGGGCGACATTGTCCCGACCCTCGCCGACGAAAGCGACGGTCATGTCCGAAAGATGCTTGTGCGTGAATTCACGCATGGTCATGAAGTCGGCAAGGATCTGCGTTGGGTGCGCCTCGTCGGTCAGGCCGTTGTAGACAGGCACCCCCGCATGTGCGGCAAGCAGCTCGGCCTGATGTTGCGCAAAGCCCCGATATTCGATCGCATCGTACATGCGGCCGAG
This sequence comes from Mesorhizobium sp. WSM3224, assembly GCF_000427725.1. Taxonomy (GTDB): domain Bacteria; phylum Pseudomonadota; class Alphaproteobacteria; order Rhizobiales; family Rhizobiaceae; genus Mesorhizobium. The sequence continues at coordinate 74,590 of NZ_ATYO01000030.1, forward strand.
CACGCGCGCGGTGTCCCTCATGGACTCCTTGTGCCCGATGTGGCTGCCGCTAGGACCGAAATAGGTAACGTGGGCGCCCTGGTCGTAGGCGGCCACTTCGAATCCCGTCCGGGTACGGGTTGAGTCCTTTTCGAAGATCAGGGCGATGTTCTTGCGAACGAGGCGCGGAAGCTCGTGCCCCGCTTGCTTGGCAGCCTTCAGATCGGCTGCCAGCTTCAGGAGGAAGCGGATCTCTTCGGCTGAGAGGTCGTCCAGCGAGAGCACCGAACGTCCGTGAAGGTTGATCGACATTGGGGGGCCTTTCAGAGCGGGTCTCGGGCGATGGGGCAGGTCATGCAATGGCCGCCGCCGCGCCCGCGGCTGAGCTCGGCACCCTCGACGGTGATCACCTCGATACCCGCGCGGCGCAGAAGCGTGTTGGTATAGACATTGCGGTCGTAGCCGATGACGACGCCCGGCTCGACGGCGACGACGTTGTTACCGTCGTCCCACTGCTCGCGCTCGGCCTCGTAGCGGTCGCCGCCAGTGGCGATGGTCCGTAGCGATTTCAGCCCGAGAGCCTCCGCCACCACCGTTACGAAAGGAGCTTTCTCTTCCTTGACCTCGACCGCCGCATCGCCGTCTCCGGGCCGGATCGAGAAGGTGCGCAGCCTCTCGACCACGGGTGGATACATGGTGGCAAGGTCGCGGTCGCAGAAGGTGAAGACGGTGTCGAGATGCATGAAGGAGCGGTCACGCGGCATCAGCGCCGCGATCACGCGCGTGGCTTCGCCAGTAGCGAACAGGTTTCGGGCAAGATCACCGATCGCCTGCGGCGTGGTGCGCTCGCCCATGCCGACGAGAACCACACCTCCGCCAACGGGCATGACGTCGCCGCCTTCCAGGCTGATACCCGTTCCGGCTTGCGGCGATACGAATGGGATGCCACCGTCGCAAAATCTCGGATGGAAGCGGTACACCGCCTCGACATTGGCCGCTTCCGGCCGTCTGGCCGGCCAATACATGGCGTTCACGGAAACGGAGCTATAAATCCAGCAAGAGCTGTCGCGGGTGAACAGCTGGTTCGGCAGCGGCGGCAATACGAAGTCCTGTGGCGCGAACGTCCTTCCGGTCAATCCCTTGGGTTCGAACGGCAGCTCGGCGCGAGCGATGCCGCCGACGAGACAGGTTGCCAGCAGGCCAGCCGACATTTCGTTCAGCCAGCCTCGCATCTCGTCGACCATGTCGAGGCCGACAACGCCGGCATGCACCCGGCGATCGAGAAGCCAGTCGCGCGCCTTGTCGAGGCTCATGGTCTCGGCAAGCAGTTCACCGAACGAGTGCACCACCACACCGCGCTCGCGCAATGCATCGACAAATATGTCGTGTTCCTGGCGCGCCCGCTTTACCCACAGCACGTCGTCGAACAGCAGCGATCTGCAGTTGTCCGGCGTCAGCCTACGCAGGCTGAGATCCGGCCTGTGAACAATCACCTCGCGCAGGCGACCGACTTCCGAATGGACTCCAAGATTTGTCATCGGATGGCGCTCTCAAAGCGCACTGACGGCGCCAGTCCACATCTCGTAGACGGCAAGGATTGCGACTGCGACGAGCGCGACTGCGATGACGGCTTCCACCGGGTGGAAGACGCGCTGATTACCTTCGCGACGGGCCCAGATGTAGAAGATGATGCCCGGAGCATAGAGGATCGCGCACATGAACAGGTACGCAGGCCCCGCCGCATAGACGAGCCACAGCCCGTAGATCGTGGCCACTAAGCCGGCAACCAGCGGTCCCGTGCGTCGCTCACCAACCTGGTAGCTTTGTCCGGTCCATGCCAGTTTTGCGGCGAAGGCACCAGAGAAGATGTAGGGCACGAGGATGGCGGCCGAGGCGATGTAGAAGAGCGCCTGATAGGTGCTCTGGGCGAAGAGCGTGATCACCAGGAAGGCCTGAACGAGCAGGTTGGTGACCAGCAGCGACGTCGAGGGAACGCCGCGATCGCTCTCCCGGCCAAAGAATTTCGGCATTGTCCCGTCTCTGCCGGCGACATGCGGGATTTCGGCGGCGAGCAGAGTCCAGCTCAGGAAGGCTCCAATGACGGAAACGACGAGCGCAAGATTGATGAGCACAGCGCCCCAAGGACCAACAACAGCCTCCAGCACTCCCGCCATCGATGGGTTCTTCAGAGCGGCAAGCTCGGGTTGGCTAAGAATGCCGAGCGAAAGCAGCGAGACCAGAGCATAGAGCGCGAGGCATGTGAAGAAACCCAGTACGGTGGCGGTAGCGACGTCCTTGCGGCGCTCCGCCCGGGCTGAGAACACACTGGCTCCTTCGATACCGATGAACACCCACAGCGTCACCAGCATCGTGCTCTTGACCTGGGCCCCGATGGAGCCGAGCGAGCCATTGCCGAACCCGGTGAAGTCGAGCGACCAAACGTTGAGCTTGAATGCGACCGCAATGACCCCGACGAAGAGAGCAACCGGAGCGATCTTTGCGACGGTCACGATTGTATTTACGACCGCTGCTTGCCGGATGCCTGCAAGAATGAGGAAGTGAATGAGCCACAACAGGACCGACGCACCAAGCACCGCCTGCCAGGTGTTCCCGTCACCGAAAGCAGGGAAGAAATAGGACAGAGCGCTGAAAACGATCACGGCATAGGAGACGTTCCCGACCCATGCGCTGATCCAATAACCCCAGGCACTGTTGAACCCGATAAAGGGTCCAAATCCTGCCTTGGCGTAGGCATATGGGCCCGCGTCGAGCTCGGGCCGACGAATCGCCAGCGACTGGTAGACGAAGACCAGCGCAAGCATCCCGACGGCTGTGATTGCCCAACCGATCAGGATTGCAAGCGGGCCGGCGCCGGCCGCCATGTTCTGGGGCAGGCTGAAAACGCCCGAGCCCACCATAGAGCCGATGACGAGCGCCGACAGGGAACTCAATCGGAGCTTTGTCGATGCCGTGTTTGTGGCTGCCCGGATTGGGATATTGATTTCTGTCGTGGACATGATGCCCTCCCGATTTGCGAACGGTGGGAGGATTAAACAGGAAACAGGCTTGGCAGCCTTGACGCTGGTCAAATTGTCTTTGATGGCGAAAGCCCAGACGAGGCCGCAACCGTCCTACAGCAGCTGCATGGCGCAGTACCCCGTAGCCGCTGCGATCGAAGTCATGCCGGCCAGAGGCAACCAAAACCTGACAGGACCCGCAATTGCCGCAAGTGACAGGCGCCCGATCGCGTTGGCTGTCAGCGCGGTCAGCACGGCGCGTGCTACCATTTCGATCGAGATCGAATGCTTGACCAGCCGCAGGGCGCTGAGCACGGAAGCATCGACATCGAACGCACCCGCGATCGCAGAACTCGCCAGCAGGCCTTGTTCCTCGAATTGCGAAGCCAGTGCGGCGCTGGCCGTCGAGACACATGCGAATAGCAAGGCAAAGATCAGCAACGGCACCACTTCGAATGGATTTCGCGACGTGGCAGGGCTGTCCTGCTTCTGGCCGCGAAGCGTCAATGCGATTGTTCCGCAGATGGCGAATGCCATCGCGGCAGCGAGCGCGGGTGCCGCAATGAACACCGCTACGCTCGGCGCCAGCAGCAGAACCACCAGGCAGACACGCAAGATCGAAACCATCGCCGCCAGCGAAGCCGCGCCCGCGAAGGACAACGGACTATTCGTTGCGTTGGCGGTGCGAGCCAGTGACAAGGTGACAGCAGTGGATGAGACCACGGCCCCGGCAAGGGCGCTGACAAGCAAACCGCGCGTGCTACCCAAGAGGCGGACCGCGACGTAACCGGCGAACGAAATCGAGGTCATCAACACCGTCAGAAGCCAGATCTCCCATGGGTTGAAGCCACCCCAGGGATCGAACGTACGGTTGGGCAGCAGGGGCAGGATTATGGCGGTCATCACCGCCAGGACCAACGCCGAGCGAAGCTCGATCCAGGTGAGGCGCTTCAAGAGCCCGTGCAAGACTTCGCGACTCGCTAGAAGTGTGGCCAATGCTGCGCCTCCAGCGGCTGCAACACGAAAGTCACCGGCCACGCAGAGCGCGCCAAGCGCAAAGACAGCCAGGCCGGCGAGGACGGTCGTAACGCTGAAATCTTCATCATGCGCGGCTTCGCGTGCCTTGTACCAGGCGAAAATGCCAGCGAACGCGAGAAAGCCGGCGACCAACAAAGAGGTCGCGCTCAACGCTTCGGCCAATGCAGCGACAACGCCACCGAAAAGCCCAGCGATGCCGAATGTGCGGATGCCGGCCGTGCGGCTGCCATCCGGCGCATCGCGCTCTTGCCACCCGCGCTCCAAGCCAACGAGCAACCCTATCGCCAGGGCGACACCAAGTTGGACTATAACCGAGTCCATGATGAATACCCTCGCTGGGACCGCGGGATGCAGCCAACGGCTTCGACCAGCGGTCGGCCTGACTCAGCTTCCGCCAGGGCGTGACAAGTTCAGCTGTTCAGGGCCTCGCGGCCCGACACTTCTGCTATTGAAATCCTGAAGAACACGTGTGGCAAATGGTCGGCAACCGAGGAAGTGGCTGGCTTCAATGCGCCCGGCTCCCACCAGTCCGCGTGCCTGCTTAACAACGACCATGCGTGATCAAGTTGCACCTTGTGTCCGATCCGATCGGGAAGCTCCTCATAACGGCCGTTGACGATGACGCTTCTCCAACCTCGATCAGCGCTGTGTTCGTCGACCTGCACGCACACGAGCGGATTGGAGCGCATCCAGTCGATCTTCTTGCCCAACATGGAAAAGGCATAAAGATGGTTGTCCGCGTGCGCATAGTAAAACGGCACAATATAGGGCTGCCCGTTCTTCGCGCAGGCCAGGCGGCCGACTCGATTGGCCGTCAATAGCTTCGTGCATTCCAGAGTGGAAAGGGTGCGGATCTGCATCGGTGAACTCCTAACTACCGGCTTCGTGCCGCGATTTATTAGCGGTATGCGCGCCGGAGCGCCTTCCTTGGCCGACGTTCCGGCCGCTCTCTCGCGCCTGAGCAGCGAGGGCCATAACGTCGAGGACCTCGCTGTCGGTGAGCTGCGGGAAGCTGCCATAATAATAGCTGAGCGCGCGAAAACGTGCAGGCTGATTGAGACAGATGGTCAAATCGGCTTCCTGCGCAAGTTCGTCGACGACCTCCGGCGGCGCCACGGGCAAAGCGACAATGATCTTTCGCGGCGAACGACGCTTCAATGCGCGAATGGCGACCTTCATCGTCGTTCCCGTCGCTGCCCCATCATCGACAATAACAACGGTTTTGCTAGCGACTGACAGTGGTAGATCTTTCCCACGATATGCCGTTCGGCGCCGCTCCAATTCGGGGCGTTCCTGCGCAATCAAAACACGAAGAGCGCTGTCACCGAGAGCGTAGGCTTCCACGATCTCCCGATTGAGAACGACGTCCGGTGGGTTACCATCCACGATAGCTGCAACGGCCAGTTCCGGGTTGCCCGGGGCCCCGACTTTTCGAACGATGACTAAATCCAAAGGCGCTTTGAGAGCCTTGGCAACCTCGGCGGCGACGGGAACGCCGCCACGTGGCAAGGCCAAGACGATTGGATCCTTCAACTGAAGCAGTTCCAGCGAAGCTCCGAGCTTTTGTCCCGCCTCCTGGCGATCGCGAAACACGGTCAATCCTCCGGCCAGAGTTGGCGCAGCGACTTCTTCATCGAGTTGCGAACCTGGACGATCTCGCCGTGAGAAATATGGCGGTCGAGAAGCCGGAAGACTGCTCCGATGGACTTATCGAGGTCGATCTCCGGCTCGTAGCCAAAGCCGTTTCGGACGCAGATCACGAAGTCGCGCTTCTTGCGTTCCCAGGCAGGTTCGGCCGAGTTCCACGCCTCGAAGTAGATGCCTCTGATCAGCGTTGGCAACTGGGCCGACAGATCGGCCATTTCCTCCGGCGAAAGCCAGTCGCGCAAGGCGTGGAGAACCGATTTCAACAAGCGAAACGCGCTCTGCTCGTTCCAATCCAGATCCTTGGCAAGCTCGTTCACCCATTGCTGCGCCTGCTCGGCGGCATGTGCGATGGAAGTGTGCGAAACAGAGTGTGTCATCGTCGTCGTCCTTCAATCTGTTTCTATTTTCCCCCGTTGGTACGCGCGCGCATTGCGCCGGATCAAGTTTTGCGCCTGACTTCAGCCGCCTGCTTTGTTCACCAGCAGCGGAATAATCCGGTCGCTTTTGGCCAGCGCAGGGCGGCCGGAGGCCGCATAGGGAATGCCGAGCGCGTCCCAGGTCTCGACCAGTGCATCCTGCAATTCGGCGATCAGCGCATCCGAGTGGAGCGGCGTCGGCGTGATGCGCAGCCGCTCGGTGCCGCGCGGCACGGTCGGATAGTTGATCGGCTGGATGTAGATGCCGTGGACGCCGAGCAGCCGGTCGCTCGCCATCTTGCAAAGCTCGGGATCGCCGACCAGCACCGGCACGATATGGGTGGCCGACTCCATCACCGGCAAGCCGGCCGCGGCAAGCACCTGCTTGGTCCGCGCAGCCTGGCGCTGCTGCGCGT
>NZ_ATYO01000031.1 GCF_000427725.1 Mesorhizobium sp. WSM3224
GCGCCAAAAGCCCGCCCACATCGCCCGCGGCAAGCACGTGCCGCGACAACCGCTCGCTGCCCGGCGATTGCACGCTCACCAGCCACTTCGTTGTGCTCAGTTCCAAAGAGGCTGTGACTGCGCCATGATGGCCACGGGTGGCGGCGCTCGATGCGATACTCGATTGGTCATGCGACATCGGTCTTCTCCCTTGTTGCGTGGGTGGAAAACCAATCTTGGCGAAACATCGCGCCGCCATCCACGCCCTCATAGGATCTTGTGGGAGAAGGTGGATCGGCGCGATAGCGCCGAGACGGATGAGGGGTGTTCCAGCGGAGTGAGACGCTGGCTTTCCCTAGAACACCCCTCATCCGGCCGCTTCGCGGCCACCTTCTCCCACAAGGGGAGAAGGAGAGGACGCTGGTTCCGCCACCCCGCCTCATGCTACTCACCCCGCATGGCACAGAAGAAAGGATACGAGGTCGATTCGTGGCTGACCCGGCCGGACCCGTCTATGGCGATCGTGCTGCTTTACGGCCCCGACCGCGGCCTCGTCGCCGAGCGGGCGAAGACCTTTGCCGCCAAGACGGGCCTGCCGCTCGACGACCCGTTCTCCGTGGTCAAGCTCGATGGGGGGGAAGTCGACCGCGACGAGGGCCGGCTGCTCGACGAGGCGCGCACGGTGCCGATGTTTTCCGACCGGCGACTGCTTTGGGTGCGCAACGCCAGCGGCCAGAAGGCGTTGGCCGACGACATCAAGGCGCTGACCGCCGAGCCCGCACGCGACGCCATCATCCTCATCGAGGCCGGCGACCTGAAGAAGGGCACCGGCTTGCGGGCCATTGTCGAGGCTGCCGGCAACGCCATTGCCTTGCCTTGCTATGCCGACGAAGCCCGCGACCTGGATTCGGTGATCGACGACGAGCTACGCAAGGCCGGCATGTCGATGACGCTCGAGGCCAGGCAGGCGCTGCGCCGCAACCTCGGCGGCGACCGGCTGGCCTCGCGCGGCGAGATCGAGAAGCTGGTGCTCTACGCCCACGGCCGCAGCGAGATCGATATCGATGACGTCAGCGCGCTGTCGGGCGATGTCTCCGGCGCCTCTTTCGACGCCGCGGTCGACGCCGTGCTGGGCGGCAAGGTCGGCGACTTCGACATTGCTTTCAATCGCCACTGCCAGTCAGGCGGCCATCCTTTCCTGGTGCTGTCCTCGGCGATGCGGCAATTGCAGGCCATGCAGGTGATGCGCGGCCAGATGGAGACCGGCGGCCGCAACGCCGCCTCGGTCGTCGCCGGCGCCCGCCCGCCGGTTTTCTTCTCCCGCCGCAAGCTGGTGGAAAAGACGCTCGAGCGCTGGAATGTCGAAGCACTTGGCCGCGCATTGAACCGCCTGCAGACAGCGGTGCTGCAGACGCGCAAGCGGCCTGACCTGTCGGAAGCCCTGGCAAGACAAGCATTGCTCGGCATTGCGGTGGAAAGCGCCAGGCTGGGGCAACGGTAGGCGATTAGCTGATCTCCCCCCTTGTGGGGGAGATGTCCGGCAGGACAGAGGGGGGCGCTGTCCCGCCGACTTCTCAATCACAGCGGCACCGCCCCGAGTTATCTCTAGGCGCGTGTAGCCCAGGGCGGAAAGGTGGGCATTCCTTCGCGCCCCCTCTGCCCTGTCGGGCATTTCCCCCACAAGGGGGAGATTGGCCGTCACCGCCGCTTTCGCCAATCGCCACCAACAAGAAGGACCAGCGCAGCGGCCGGGCCTTGTCAGCTATCACCGATATATCAGGCGCAAACTATTCTTAACGCTGATCTTCATTGGCCGGGTTCTGCCGCTCAGTTCATCGTCATTCCGTCCATCGCCTGGAAGGTTGGCAGCGCCTGCGGAAAGACCAGCACCGCCGCGCCATAAAGGAGCAGCGCGACACCCGACACCTTGGCTATCCCCTCTCCTGACGAGAGGGTCTTTTCGGCAAAGATCAGCAAGGTGACCACCGCCATCGCGGCGACGTTCATGATCCCGAGCGGAAAAAGGGCGAGAAACAACAGCCAGCAGCAGCCCAGGCAAAAGAGTCCGTGCTCCAGGCCCATGCGCACCGCGCCCCGGCGGCCATCGCGCCATGAGGTCAGGATAAACCCGATTGGCGTACGGCATTTGGCCAGGCAGAGATCTTTCAGCGGCGAGAGCTGATAGGCGCCCGCAACGACCAGCAGCGCGCCGCCGATGCGCGCCGCGGTCGCCGTAGACATTCCCACATGCCGGTCAAGCAACTCCGCGCCGGCCGCGCCGGCAAAGGCGAGAACGCCCATCCCGCCCCAGACCAGCATGTAGCCGGCCACGAACACCCAGGTCGAGACAAAGGTTTCGCCGCGCCCCTGTTTACCGGCTTGCACCTGGTGAAACGTCAGGATCATGGGCGCGGCCGTCGGAAACATCATGGCGATCATCATGATCGTCCAGACGGCAAGAAACAGCGGCGCCGCCATACCCATTGTCGGCGAATACATGTCCATGCGCATGTCCGCGCCCATGCCGATCCGCTGCCAGACAAGCACGGACCACGCCACCGCGGCGACCGCGATCAACAGCGCGAGGATGACGTTTCGCTGCAACGTCAATGTCATGGAAGCGAGTCCCGTTCCGACCCTGCGGCCAGGTGTTACTGCTGGCCGGACCAGTTGATCGGCGCGTAGTGCCCGTTCCGGCGGGAATTGTCCCAGCTCACGCCGTGGTCGCTGAATGTGCTGCCCTCTGCCCCCATCGCCAGACCCAGCCAGTCGGGGTTGACGGGATGACCCGTGGCTGCCCACATCTGCCCGTCCTCGCGCATCGTCGGCAGCGGTTCCACCGCCATCCGCATGATGCCCGCAATCTCCGCCGACCGCTTCTTGCCGTCGACCCGGTAGTCAATCGGCACCTTCTTGGCCCCGAGATTCGTGCCGATCATGGGTGCCAGCACCGCCATAGGACCGCCCGCGGCGCCGGTGAAGATCGCGCCCAGCGCCTCCATCTGCTTGTCGTCAGCCTTTTCGTCGATATAGGCGGCAGCCGTCCAGTTGCCGTCCGCCATCGGGCCCGGCGCGTGCGCAACCATCGCAACGTTGAGGCCATCCAATGGAACCTCACCGTATTTGCCCTTGTCGATGTGGAAGACCAGGCCGACGTCGCAAACGCCTCTCGTCGGCTTCGATGTCAGCTGCGCGTTGGTGGACAGCAGGCAAGGACACACGACATCGCAATTGCAGTTTTCGAAGTAACTTCCGGACAATTGCCAACTGACTGCCACTTGCACCTCCCATTTGCGTCAGGCGCGTCGGCATATCGCTTAGGCGAGGCGGTGCCATTCACGGACAGGAACGGCAGATAGCCCTCACCGCGACTGATCGGCACGCCAGGGCATAATTTAAGTTGTGACTAATAGAGGTTACGCCGTTGCCCTGCACTGTCAAGCCGCGAGCTCCGACAGACGCTGTCTCGCCAGCGTATCAGTACTCGGCTCCTGGTGAGTCCCGCGCTTCGTCATACTCGGGCTTGACCCGAGTATCCATGCCGTGACCTCTGCGGCAGAGCGCAACGGTGCAGAATTCTGTAACCGCTGCAACGCCTTAGCGTCACGGCATGGATTCTAGAGTCTGCGCGCGTCGCTTCGCTCCTTGCTCCGCCTAGAATGACGAGCGAGGTAAAAATCGCGCCTCTTCGCGCCTTTCTGTCCCCGTCGGGCATCCCCGCCACGACAAATGGAGAGATCGGCTGTCGCCACCGCCTTCGCCGATCAACGCCGCCAAGGAAAAGGGCCGGCACATTGCCAGCCCTTTTTGTCGATCACCGATATATCAGGCGTATCCAACCTTAAGCCAAAACCTCATATGCCGGCTAAATACCGTGACGCCCCAGAGCCCTACCGCTCGGCCTTCAGCCGCCGGTAGAGCTCGTCAAGCTGCTCCAGCGAGCGATAGCTGACCTTGAGCGTCCCGCCCTTGCCCTTGTGCTCGATGCTGACGATCATGCCGATCGTGTCGGTTATCAGCTTCTCGAGCGCCAGCGTGTCGGGATCCTTGTCCGGCGCGCTCGCGGCCGACTTGGTTTTCACCGGCGTCGGGCCGGCCGGCATCTGCGCCAGCGCCTCGGCCTGGCGTACCGAGAGCCCTTCCTTGACGATGCGCTTGGCAAGCCCCGCTGGATCCTCGGCGGTGACCAGCGTGCGGGCATGGCCGGCCGACAAATCGCCGTGGACCAGCATGTCGTGGATGACATTGGGCAGCTTGAGCAGCCTCAGCGTGTTGGCGACATGGCTGCGGCTCTTGCCGATGACCTGGCCGAGATCGGCCTGCGTGTAGCCATGTTCGTCGATGAGCTGCTGATAGCCGTGCGCCTCCTCGACCGGATTGAGATCGGCGCGCTGCACATTCTCGATGATCGCCAGTTCCAGCGCCGTGCGGTCGTTGACGTCGCGCACGATGAGCGGGATCTCGGTCAGGCCCGCGCGCTGCGCCGCCCGCCAGCGCCGTTCGCCGGCGATGATCTCGTAGCGCCCGGGCTGCGACGGCGAGGGGCGCGCCACCACCGGCTGCACCACGCCATGCTCGCGGATCGACTGGGCAAGGTCGGTGAGCTCGGCATCGCCGAAGTGCCGGCGCGGATTTTTCGGGTTCGGACTGACGAACTCGATCGGCACCTTGCCGTCGGCCGCCACGACCGCGCTCGGCTTCTCCGGAGCGGCCGGACGGTCGATTTCACCGATCAGCGCCGCGAGGCCACGGCCCAGTCTTTTTCTTGATTGGTCTTCGCTCATGAGTTTGTCCAGATCGTTTCGGGATCGAATCGGCTAGTTAACCAAGGCTGACGCTGGCCTCGGCTCAGGCGGCGCGCAGCTTGCGCTCGCGGCGGATCACCTCAGAGGCGAGCTGCAGATAGGCCTGGCTGCCCGAGCATTTGAGATCGTAGAGGATCGCCGGCTTGCCGTAGGACGGCGCCTCGGAGACGCGCACATTGCGCGGAATGATCGTCTCGTAGACCTTGTCGCCCATATGCGTGCGCACGTCCTGCACCACCTGGTTGGCGAGGTTGTTGCGGCCGTCATACATGGTGAGCACGATGCCCTGGATGGTGAGGTCCGGATTGATCGTGCCGCGCACCTGCTCGACCGTTTCCAGCAACTGGCTGAGGCCTTCCAGCGCGAAGAATTCGCATTGCAGCGGCACGAGAACGGAATCGGCCGCCGCCATTGAATTCAAGGTCAAAAGGTTGAGCGAGGGCGGGCAGTCGATCAGCACATAGCCGAACGGCGCCGAACGCTCGGCGGCCGCGCGCAGCGCGTTGCGCAACTTGAGCACCCGGTCCGGCGCCGAGGCGATCTCCATCTCGATGCCGAGCAGGTCGAGCGTCGAGGGAATGATCGACAAGCCCGGTACCGCCGTCGGCACCGCGGCCGCCTCCAATTCCAACTCACCGGTCAAGACGTCATAGGACGAGGTTGTGCGGTCCTTGCGGTCGATGCCGAGCCCGGTGCTGGCATTGCCCTGCGGATCGAGGTCGACGATCAGCACGCGCTCGCCGATGGCGGCCAGCGCCGTGGCCAGGTTGATGGCCGTTGTCGTCTTCCCGACGCCACCCTTCTGGTTGGCGACTGTGATGATACGCGGTCCAGTTTTCATGGGTTTATGCCAGTGATTCATTGCGGTTTCGCCGGGCGCAAGTCGCTGATTTCCAGGATGACGCCGTGGGCGTCGGTCATGCTCGGGTGTTCTACCAGATCGAAGGTCCAGCGGTGAGTGCTTTCTTCCACTTCGGTGCGGTAATCCCGCCCTTTGTGGAAAAGCGCGCGCGCCCCTTTGCTCAGCCAGGGCGCCGACAGATCGAGTAGATCAGGCAACGCCGCCAGGGCCCGGGCCGTGACGATTTCCGGTGTGGAAACAATTGCATAGCTGTCATCGATGCGCTTGGCCAAGACTCGCGCCGGCAGGTCGAACTGGCCGATGACGGATTGCAGGAACGAGGCTTTCTTGCGGTTGCTTTCGACCAGGTCGATCGACGCGCCGGGACGCTCGGCCAGCAGGAAGCCAAGCACCAGCCCGGGAAAACCGCCGCCCGAACCGAGGTCGACCCAGCGTGTCGCGGCGGGTGCGATTCGCGCCAGCTGGGCGCTGTCCAGGATGTGGCGGCGCCAGACATCGTCCAGCGTCGACGGCGCCGCCAGATTGATGCTGCGGTTCCATTTCAGGAACAGCTGTTCGAAACCTTGCAGCCGCTCGAATGTTTCACGTGAAACCGGACCCGCCGCCTTTTGCAGATCGTCCCAGGCGCTCACGCAACGTCCCTTCGTGCGGCGAGCTCGGCGTTGCGGACATGCGCGACAATGATGGCGAGCGCCGCGGGTGTCATGCCCTCCATGCGCTGCGCGTCGGCGATCGAACGCGGCTGGCGCGTCTTCATTTTCTGCTTCAGCTCGTTCGACAGCCCGGGGACATTCGAAAAGTCGACGGTCTCGGGGATGAGCCGCGATTCCTCGTGCCTGATCTGCGCGACATCGGCTTGCTGGCGATCCAGATAGACGGAATATTTCGCCTCCGTTTCGAGCCTCTCCGCCGTCTTGGCGTCAAGCGCGGCAAAGCGCAGCTCGACACGCGACAGCCAAGCCATGTCGACGCCTGGATGCGTCAGCAGCTCATAGGCCGAGCGCCGCACGCCGTCCTTGTTGATCTCCAGCCCATGCCGCGCCGCTTCGTTCGGCGTCCAGGTAACGGATTTTGCCAGCGCGCGGGCATGGTCGAGTCTCTCGGCCATTTGGCCAAAACGCTGCAACCGCTCGGAAGACGCAATGCCAAGCGTCGCGGCCAGCGGCGTCAACCGCTCGTCGGCATTGTCGGCGCGCAGCGAAAGCCGGAACTCGGCGCGCGAGGTGAACATGCGGTAGGGCTCGGCGATGCCGCGGCTGGTCAGGTCGTCGACCATCACACCGATATAGGCCTCGGTGCGGCTGAGCACGACCGGCTCGCCGTCGGAAGCCTTGCGCGCGGCGTTGATCCCGGCGAGCAACCCTTGCGCGCCGGCCTCTTCATAGCCGGTCGTGCCGTTGATCTGACCGGCCAGGAACAGCCCGGCGATGCGCTTGGTCTCCAGTGTCGTCTTCAGCTCGCGCGGATCGACATGGTCATACTCGATGGCGTAGCCGGGCTGCAGCATCGTCGCCTTTTCAAGCCCCGGGATGGTCTTCAGAATATCGAATTGGACGTCCTCCGGCAGCGAGGTCGAGATGCCGTTCGGATAGACGGTGTCGTCGTCCAGCCCTTCCGGCTCGAGGAAGATCTGGTGGCCCTCGCGGTCGCCGAACTTGACGATCTTGTCCTCGATTGACGGGCAGTAGCGCGGCCCCACACCTTCGATCGAGCCCGAATACATCGCCGAGCGGCCGAGATTGGCGCGGATCAGATCATGCGTGGCCGGCATGGTCCGCGTGATGCCGCAATGGATCTGCGGATTGACGATCCGATCGGTCATCAGCGAGAACGGCACCGGATCCTCATCCGCGGCCTGGCTCTCCAGCGATGCCCAGTCGATGGTACGGCCGTCGAGGCGAGGGGGCGTGCCCGTCTTCAGGCGCCCGAGCTTGAAGCCCGCCCGGCTCATGGTCGCCGACAACCCCATGCTTGCCTGCTCGTTCATCCGGCCGGCGACGATCTTTCTCTCGCCAATATGGATCAAGCCGCGCAGGAAGGTGCCGGTGGTCAGCACCACCGCGCCGCAGGCCAGCCGCCGGTCGCCCGAGACCAGCACTGCCGCGACGCGCCCGTCTTCAATTTCGAGGTCGAGAACCTCGCCCTCGACCACGTCGAGATCGGCCTGCTCGCCGATCGCGGCCTGCATGGCAAGGCGATAGAGCTTACGGTCGGCTTGGGTGCGCGGCCCGCGCACGGCCGGACCCTTGCGGCGGTTGAGCAGCCGGAACTGGATGCCGGCAGCATCGGCGATGCGGCCCATCACCCCATCCATGGCGTCGATCTCGCGCACGAGGTGTCCCTTGCCGAGACCGCCGATGGCCGGATTGCAGGACATGACGCCGATCGTGTCGAAGCGCAGCGTCACCAGCGCCGTCCTGGCGCCGGCGCGCGCCGCGGCGCTCGCCGCCTCGCACCCGGCATGGCCGCCGCCCACCACCACCACATCATAGTGATTGGTCATTTTCCAAGAATCCGGTTTCAGAGGTTGACGGACACATGTCCCCGCTGCCTCGCGCTGTCAAGGACGAAGGCCGGACTCGTTTCACGTGAAACATCGATCGCGAGCATCTTGTGGGTGTTTCACGTGAATCATCGCCCGGACAGACCCCGCGTCATGTTTCACGTGAATCACTTCCCGATGCAGAACTGCGAAAAGATGACGTCGAGCAGATCCTCCACATCGACCGCGCCAATGATCTGACCGAGGCGGTCCGCCGCCAGCCGCAATTCCTCCGCCCGCAATTCCTGGCTCAATCCCGTCGCCGCCACCGAGAGAAAGTCCCGTGCTTCAGCCAGCAATTCCACATGCCTGAGTCTCGACGGCAGCACATCTCCCGTATCGCCAATTGCGGACGTGGCACGGCGGCCGATCTCGTCCAGAAGCCCGGAAAGCCCGGCTCCAGTGGTTGAGGAAATAGTCAGGTCATATTGATGCAACGGAGCCGCTCCCAGATCGGCCTTCGTGCCAATCCTGAGCAGTGGCACATCCGCGGGTATGCCGCCGGCCGGCAGCGGCTCGGCAATGTCTTCCAGCAATAGGACGAGGTCGGCCTCGCCGGCCCTGGCGCGCGCCCTCTCGATACCGATCGCCTCGACCTTCCCCGCGGCATCGCGCAGCCCGGCCGTATCGACCATGCGTATCATCATCCCGTTGAGATCCAGCACCACTTCGAGCAAATCCCGCGTGGTGCCCGGTTCGTCCGTGACGATCGCCGCCTCACGGCGCGCAAGCGCGTTGAACAGGCTGGACTTGCCGGCATTCGGCGCCCCGACGATGACGACCTCGAAGCCCTCGCGAATGATCTCGGCCGCCTTGAACCCCTGCAGGTGGCGCCCGATCTCATCGATCATCATTGCCACATCGGACCAGACCGCATCCGAAACGGAGCCCGGCACGTCCTCTTCGTCGGCGAAATCGATCTCGGCCTCGATCATGGCTCGCGAATGGATCAGCCGACGGCGCCATGCCGAATAGAGCTCGCTCTGCGCGCCTTCCGCGTTGCGCAAGGCGAAGCGGCGCTGCGCCTCCGTCTCGGCATTGACCAGATCGGCCAGCGCCTCCGTCTCGACCAGGTCGAGCTTGCCGTTGAGAAAGGCGCGCCGGGTGAATTCGCCGGGTTCGGCATGCCGTACGCCTTCGAAACCGGTGATGGTCTCCAGCAGCTTTGCCGCAACGGCGCGGCTGCCATGGACCTGGAACTCGGCGACATCTTCGCCGGTGAAGCTGCCAGGACCCGGAAAGAACAAGACGAGGCCGCGATCGATCGTCGAGCCGTCGGCAGCCTTCAGCTTCCGCAACGTGGTAAACCGATCCTTAACGGACCCGGCGATCGTTTCGACGACGAATCGAGTCTTCGGGCCGGAAATGCGGATCACGGCGATGCCGGCGGGCAGCCGGCCGCTCGAAAGCGCTACGATCGAATCCTTCGAGGTCATCATCTGGGAAACCATTTGCCGGACCTGCCGAAGCGCCCTAGCCTTTGCTTATCAAACCCAACATGCCGAGCCGCCCACTGTGACCTTGCCCGCGCGAAACCTGCTTGCCGAAGAGGCCAGCCCCTATCTGCAGCAGCACAGCGACAATCCCGTCCACTGGCGCGGCTGGTCGCCCGCGGCCCTTGCCGAGGCGAGGGAGCTTGGACGGCCGATCCTGCTGTCCATCGGCTACGCCGCCTGCCACTGGTGCCACGTGATGGCGCATGAAAGCTTCGAGAACAACGCCGTGGCGGCCGTCATGAACCGGCTCTACGTGAATATCAAGGTCGATCGCGAGGAGCGGCCGGACATCGACCAGATCTACATGGCCGCGCTCCATGCCATGGGAGAGCAGGGCGGCTGGCCGCTGACCATGTTCCTCACGCCCGACGGCAAGCCGTTCTGGGGCGGCACCTACTTCCCACGCGAGGCGCGTTACGGCCGGCCCGGCTTCATCCAAGTGCTGGAAGCGGTCGACAAGGCCTGGCGCGAAAAGCAGCAGAGTCTCGCCGAAAGCGCCGACGCTCTCACCGCGCATGTCGATGCCCGGCTGGCCGGCGCTGGCGGGAAAGCGGTGCTTGATCGCGACACGCTTGCCAATCTCGCCGGACGCATCGACGGCATGATCGACCACGACCGGGGCGGCTTGAGCGGCGCGCCGAAATTCCCCAATGCGCCCTTCATGCACACCCTGTGGCTGTCCTGGCTGCGCGACGGCAAGACCGCGCATCGCGACGCCGTGCTCACCAGCTTGGAAAAAATGCTCGCCGGCGGCATCTACGACCATGTCGGCGGCGGCCTCAGCCGCTATTCGACCGATGACGAATGGCTGGTGCCGCATTTCGAGAAGATGCTTTACGACAACGCCCAGCTGATCCGCCTGTGCAACTGGGCCTATGCAGCCACGGGTGACGGCTTGTTCCGGATACGAATCGAAGAGACCGGCGCCTGGCTGCTGCGCGAGATGACGGTCGAAGGCGGCGCCTTTGCCGCCAGCCTCGACGCCGACAGCGACGGCGAAGAGGGGCTTTTTTACACCTGGAGCCGAGAGGAGATCGAAACCGCGCTAGGCGACGATGCCGCGGTGTTCTTCCGGTATTGCGAGCTGGCCGCCCCGCATGGCTGGGAAGGCAAGCCGATCATCCGCCAGAGCGAAACGCAACAACGCCAGGCCGTCGCCGACCATGCTCAGCTCGCACCGTTCAAGACGAAGCTGCTGGCTGTCCGGGAAAAGCGCGTCAGGCCGGGCCGCGATGGCAAGGCGCTCACCGACTGGAACGGGCTGATGATTGCAGCGCTGGCGGAGGCTGGGCGCTCCCTTGGACAACGAGACTGGATCAACGCCGCGGCAAAAGCTTTCACCCATATTGTCGGGGCCAGCAAGGATGGTCGCCTGCCGCACTCCATGCTCGGCGCGAAGAAGCTGTTTCCGGCGCTGTCGAGCGACTACGCCGCAATGACCAACGCCGCGATCGCGCTGTTCGAGGCGACCGGCGATCCGGCCTATTCGGATCACGCCAGGCGCTTCATCGGCGAGCTCGACCGCTGGCACCGGGATAGCGAAAACGCCGGCTACTGGCTTACGGCGTCGGACAGCGGCGACGTTCCGATCCGCATCCGCGGCGACGTCGACGAGGCAATCCCTTCCGCCACAAGCCAGATCATCGAAGCGTTGGTGCGGCTCTCTTCGCTCACCGGCGATCCTGATCTCTGGCAAAAAGCCTGGACGACCGCCGAACATGCCATGGGCCGCGCCGGGCAACAGACCTATGGCCAAGCCGGCATCGTCAACGCCTGTGCATCCGCGCTCGAGCCGCTGAAGCTGGTGCTGGTCGATACGCTGGACGATCCAAGCCTCGTTCCGGTCGCGAATCGGAATCCCGATCCGCGCCGGGTCGATATCGTCGTGCCGATCGGAACGGCGACGAATCGACCGACACTGCCGGGCGGCATGCTGCCGCCGACCGACAAGGCTGGCGCCTGGTTCTGCAGCGGCCAGGTGTGCCTGCCTGTTGTGACGGATGCTGGTGAGCTAGAGAAGCTGTTGCGGCGATAGTGCCTTTTCCTTCTCCCCTTGTGGGAGAAGGTGGATCGGCGCGAAGCGCCGAGACGGATGAGGGGTGTTCCAGCGGAGTGAGACGTTGGCGTTCACTGGAACACCCCTCATCCGTCGCCTGCGGCGACACCTTCTCCCACAAGGGGAGAAGGGAGAGCGCTACGCGGCTCGACCTCCCCACAAGGGGGAGGGTGGCCCAATCACGTATTCATCGAATCGAAGAAGTCGGCGTTGGACTTGGTCTGCTTGAGCTTGTCGATGAGGAACTCGATCGCGTCAGTGGTGCCCATCGGCGCCAGGATGCGGCGTAGCACGAAGATCTTCTGCAGGTCCGCGCGCGGCACCAGCAGGTCTTCCTTGCGGGTACCGGACTTGAGGATGTCCATCGCCGGATAGATGCGCTTGTCGGCCACCTTGCGGTCGAGCTGGATTTCGCAGTTGCCGGTGCCCTTGAACTCTTCGAAGATCACTTCGTCCATGCGGCTGCCGGTATCGATCAGCGCCGTGGCGATGATGGTGAGCGACCCGCCTTCCTCGATGTTGCGGGCGGCACCGAAGAAGCGCTTCGGCCGCTGCAGCGCGTTGGCGTCGACACCGCCGGTCAGCACCTTGCCGGATGACGGCACCACGGTGTTGTAGGCGCGGCCGAGGCGGGTGATCGAATCCAGAAGGATCACCACGTCGCGGCCATGCTCGACCAGTCGCTTGGCCTTCTCGATCACCATTTCGGCGACCTGAACGTGGCGCACCGCCGGCTCGTCGAAGGTCGAGGAGATCACCTCGCCCTTCACCGAGCGCTGCATGTCGGTCACCTCTTCCGGCCGCTCATCGATCAGAAGCACGATCAGGTAGCATTCCGGATGGTTGGCGGTGATCGAGTGCGCGATGTTCTGCATGAGAACGGTCTTGCCGGTACGCGGCTGCGCGTTGATCAGCGCGCGCTGTCCCTTGCCGATCGGCGCGACCAGGTCGATCACGCGCGGCGAGATGTCCTTGCTGGTCGGATTGTCGACCTCCATCTTCAGCCGCTTGGTCGGATAGAGCGGCGTCAGATTGTCGAAGTGGATCTTGTGCCGGATCTTTTCCGGATCGTCGAAATTGATGGTGTTGACCTTGAGCAGCGCGAAATAGCGCTCGCCCTCTTTCGGGCTGCGGATCGGTCCTTCGACCGTATCGCCGGTCTTCAGCGAAAAACGCCTGATCTGCGACGGCGAAATATAGATGTCGTCGGGACCCGGCAGGTAATTGGCGTTGGCCGAGCGCAGGAAGCCGAAACCGTCCTGCAGCACCTCGACCACGCCTTCGCCGATGATCTCGACGTCTTGTGCGGCGAGCTTCTTCAGGATCGCGAACATCAGCTCCTGCTTGCGCATGACGCTGGCGTTCTCCACCTCGAGCGATTCGGCATAAGCGATCAGCTCTGGCGGCTTCTTGTTCTTGAACTCTGCGAGTTTCATTTCTTGCATTAGATAGACTCTGGGTGGGCTTTGGAGAGGGAAAATCGGCTGGATGCGACAAATGCCGGGCGCGGCCGAAAGCAATGAAAGGGGCGGCGCATGACGGGAAGGAAGACCCGTCTTGTATCGTCGCTCGTCTGAAAGAGCAAGCCGCCTTTTGCTGGGCTTATGCTGGATAAGAAAAAGCCTAGAACGGCTTCACGATGACCAGGATGACGATGACGATCATCAGCAATGTGGGGATCTCGTTGACGATCCGCCAGTGCCTTGCCGGTTTTTCGTTCTTGTCCTCGGCAAATTTCCTAACCGCGCCGGCGAGATAGCCGTGCAGGCCCGACAAGATGAGCACCAGAACGATCTTGGTGTGCAGCCAGCCGCCCTGGAATCCGAACCCTTTCCAGGCAAGCCAAAGCCCGAACATCCAGGTCACGATCATCGCCGGATTGATGATGCCGCGCAGCAGCCGGCGCTCCATCACCTTGAAGGTCTCGGACTGCACCGAGCCTTTCTCGGCATCGACGTGATAGACGAAGAGCCGCGGCAGATAGAGCATGCCGGCCATCCAGGCGATGACCGCAATCACATGGATTGCCTTGGCCCATGGATAGAAACTTTCGGGCGCCGCCAAATAAAGCAGCGCGGTAAGCACCACGAGAACGGCAATGCCGATCGCCATGCGTTTCATCGCCTGGCCGGTGCTGTTCTCGATGCTTGCATTGCTCATCGGTGGCTCCTCACCATTTTCACCATCGCCTCGACATGCGCCACCGGCGTTTCCGGCGTGATGCCATGGCCGAGGTTGAAGATCAGCGGCCCGTCTCCCAATGTCCTCAGGATGGAATCGACGCCATCGGCCAGCGCCTTGCCGCCGGCGACCAGGCGCAGCGGATCGAGATTGCCTTGCACCGCGCCGTCGCGCTGCAGCTCCTTCGCCATCGACAGCGGCACGGTCCAGTCGAGACCGAGACCGGTAATGCCGGTTTTCCTCCTATAGTCGCGATAGCGTTCGCCGGCGCCTTTCGGAAAACCGATCACCGGCACACCGGGATGAACCGCCTTCACCTGCCGGACGATCTCGGCCACCGGTGCCACGCAGAAGGCCTCGAAGGAGGGTTCGTCCAGCACGCCGGACCACGAATCGAAAATCTGCACCACGTCCGCGCCTGCCTCGATCTGGCGGATGAGATAGGCGGCCGAATGATCGGCCAGTGTCTTCAGGAGCTTCGCGAAAGCCCCCGGCTCGCGATAGGCGAAAAGCCGCGCGGGCGCCTGGTCCGGCGTGCCATGGCCGGCAATCATGTAGGTCGCCACCGTCCAGGGCGCGCCGCAGAAGCCGATCAGCGTCGTCGCCTCAGGCAGTTTTACGCGCAACCGGCGCACGGTCTCGTAGACCGGTTCGAGATTCACGTGAAACGTTTCGCCGTCCAACGCCGAAATCTCCGGCGCCGTGATCGGCTTCAGGACCGGCCCGCGACCCTCTTCGAAACGGACATCGCGCCCCAAGGCATTGGGCACGACGAGAATGTCGGAGAACAGGATCGAAGCGTCGAAGCCGAAGCGTTCGATCGGCTGCAGCGTCACTTCCACGGCAAGGTCCGGATCGTAGCAGAGATCGAGGAAGGATCCGGCCCGCTTCCTTGTCTCACGATACTCCGGAAGATAGCGGCCTGCCTGACGCATCATCCAGAGCGGCGGCGGTGAAACCGTCTCGCCCTTGAGGACGTCCAGCATGATCCGTTTCCCAGCCATCCTGCGCTCGCCCTCTCCTACCCTCTTAAATAAAATATCTATTTTAAAAGAGTCTTCTGATTCTAAGAGTCTGTTGGTTGTGATGGTTGCGACCTGTCCAGCCTGCGGCCTGAAAAGGCCAGTCAGCATATTGTCGCGTACTCGCTTTCGCAATTTGGAGCGATCTGGGGATGAAGCGGATTCAGGCTGTCGAGTCAAAAGCTTGGCTTCCTCGTCCCCGGCTACGTGCTGTGGATGGAATCGGCCAAGAAAAGTTGATCCCCGGTTTTGTCCCCAGCACCGCGACGAAGCCTACAGCGCGGCGAATTGTGGACAACGAGCCATCTGATACAGTCGCCTGCATCGCCAAGGCCTTCCCATCCAGCCTTGTCCACAATTGCCCACAGCCTGGACCCACCCCCTGTGAACAAACCTCAGAGCTTCTTCCATCTGCATCTGATCTCCGACGCCACCGGCGAAACCTTGCTGGCAGCCGGCCGCGCGGCGTCCGCCCAGTACAAGGATGCGCGCGCCATCGAGCACATCTATCCGCTGATCCGGACCGAGAAGCAGGTAGCCAAGGTCTTCGAGGATATCGAGGAGGAGCCCGGCATCATTCTCTATACGGTCGTCGACCAGAAGCTGGCGCGCTCGATCGACGAACGCTGCGCCACCATGGGCCTGCCTTGCGTCTCGGTGCTGGAACCGGTGCTCACCGTGTTCCAATCCTATCTCGGCACGCCCGCCGGCCGCCGCGTCGGCGCCCAGCATGTGCTCGACGCCGAATATTTCCGCCGCATCGATGCGTTGAACTTCACCATGGAGCATGATGACGGCCAGCTGCCGGCCAATATGGACGATGCCGATATCGTGCTGATCGGCATCTCGCGCACCTCGAAGACACCGACCAGCATCTATCTCGCCAATCGCGGCATCAAGACCGCCAACATCCCGATCGTGCTCGGCGTGCCGCTGCCCGAAAGCCTGATCGCCGCCAAGACGCCGCTTGTCGTCGGCCTCGTTGCCACGGCCGAGCGTATCTCGCATGTCCGGCAGAACCGCATTCTCGGCAGCAGCGCCGCCTTCGTGTCGACCGACTATGTCGACCGCGCCGCGATCAGCGAGGAGCTCGCCTATGCGCGCCAGCTTTGCACGCGGCACGGCTGGCCGATGATCGATGTCAGCCGCCGCTCCATCGAGGAAACGGCGGCGGCCATCGTTGCCCTGCGGGGAAAGACACGCTAGGGCAAGCGATATGAGTGGACGCTTCGTCCAACACCCCTCATCCGACCGAGCTTCGCTCGGCCACCTTCTCCCACAAGGGGAGAAGGGAAGTCCCGCGCTACCGCCGCTGCAAATTGGTAGTATTTGCGGGACGCCGGCGCCGCGCTCTTCCTTCTCCCCTTGTGGGAGAAGGTGGATCGGCGCGATAGCGCCGAGACGGATGAGGGGTGCTGGACGGATCGCAGCCGTTGGATGAACCATCATGGCCGAGAAAATCATCCTCGCTTCGGGCAGCCCGTACCGCAAGGCGATGCTCGTCAATGCCGGCCTCGACATCGAGGCGGTGCCGGCCGATGTCGACGAGCGTGCGCTTGAGGCTCCGCTGAAGGACAGCGGCGTTTCGCCGGAGGACGTCGCCTCGATCCTGGCCGAGGCCAAGGCGGCCGAGGTCAGCGAGCGCAAGCCAGGCTCCTTGGTGCTCGGCTGCGACCAGACGCTGTCGCTGGGAGACGAGATTTTTCACAAGCCCACCGACATGGAAAGCGCGCGGAGGCATCTCCTGGCTTTGTCCGGCAAGACCCATCAATTGAACAGCGCCGCCGTGCTCTGCCGCAACGGCGAGGTGCTGTGGCGCCATGTCGGCATCGCCAGCTTGACCATGCGCGATCTCGATCCCGCCTTCATCGGCCGGCATCTGGCCCGCGTCGGCGCCAAGGCCTTGTCCAGCGTCGGCGCCTATCAGATCGAGGGCGAAGGCATCCAGCTGTTCGAGAAGATCGAAGGCGACTATTTCACCATCGTCGGTCTGCCGCTGCTGCCGGTGCTGCAGGAGCTGCGCGCCCTGGGAGCGATCGATGGCTGAGAAAAAAGCCTTTGTCACCGGACATCCGATCGCGCATTCGCGCTCGCCCAAGATCCACGGCCATTGGCTGGCGACATACGGCATCGACGGCAGCTACCAGGCAATCGACGTGCGGCCGCAAGATCTTGCCGCGTTCCTCGGATCGCTCGAGGAGAGTGGCCTTCGCGGTGGCAATGTCACCATCCCGCACAAGGAAGCGGCCTTCGCTTTGGTCGACCGCCGCGACGAGGCGGCCGAGGCGATCGGCGCGGTCAATACGCTCTGGCTGGACGACGGCCAGCTCTGGGGCGGCAATTCGGACTGGATCGGCTTCGCCGGCAATCTCGACCAATATGCGCTGGGCTGGGCGGGCAACGGCCCGGCCGTGGTGTTGGGCGCGGGCGGCGCTTCCCGCGCCGTCATCCACGCGCTGAAGCAGCGCGGCGTGAAGGACATCCGCATCGTCAACCGCACGCTGCCGAGGGCGCGTGAACTCGCCGACCGGTTCGGCGCCGGGGTTTCCGCGCATGGCGCGGATGCGGTCGGCGAGCTGCTGGCCGACGCCGGCCTGCTCGTCAACACCACCTCGCTCGGCATGCATGACGATGCGACGCTTTCCGCCGATCCGGGTGGGCTCCCGGACCATGCCATCGTCACCGATATTGTCTATGTGCCGCTGGAGACGCCTTTGCTGGCCGCCGCCAAGGCGCGCGGCCTGAGGACGGTCGACGGCCTCGGCATGCTGCTGCATCAGGCGGTGCCCGGTTTCGAACGCTGGTTCGGCAGGAAGCCGGAGGTCACGCCCGAACTGCGGCGCCTGATCGTCGCCGACATCGAGGGCCATTGACGGTCATGATAGTGCTCGGCCTCACCGGATCGATCGGCATGGGCAAATCCGCCACTGCGAAAATGTTCGCCGAGGCGGGCGTGCCGGTGCATGATTCCGACGAGACCGTGCATCGTCTCTACGCCGGCAAGGCAGCGCCGCTGGTCGAAGCGGCCTTCCCGGGCACGACGCAAGCAGGCGTGGTCGATCGCGCAAAGCTCGGCCAGCAAGTGCTCGCCGATCCCGCCGCGCTGAAGAAACTGGAAGCGATCGTGCATCCGCTGGTGCGCGCCGACGCCGATGCGTTTCTCGCCAGGCATCGCGCCGCCGGCGCGCCGGTCGCTGTGCTCGACATTCCGCTCCTGTTCGAAACCGGCGGCCGCAATCGCGTCGACAAGGTCGTGGTCGTCACCGCTTCGCCCGAGATCCAGCGTGCCCGCGTGCTCGCCAGGCCAGGCATGAGCGAGGAGAAGTTCTCGTCGATCCTCGCCAAGCAGGTGCCCGACGCCGAAAAACGTCGCCAGGCCGACTTCATCGTCGATACAGGGTATGGCTTTGAAGCGGCGCGTCAGGCGGTCGAAGCGATCCTTGCCGAACTGACAGGGGATAAGTCCGGGAAGGATGTTTCCTGACATTACAGCGCCGCGCGTCCGTTTGGACGCGCAAAGGACGCTGTAACACTTTGATTTTGCGCATGATCCTTTTCCGAAAATCGATTCCGATTTTCGGAGGTCATGCGCGAGCCAGTCAGCAGTCCCCATTGCCATTTTGTTCTGGTTTGTGATTCTGCTCGCTTGGAGCGGACTGATTCGAATGCGTGAGATCATCTTCGATACGGAAACCACCGGCCTCGACTTGCGCGACGACCGCGTCATCGAGCTCGGCGGAATCGAGCTGGTCAACCGCTTCCCGACCGGCCGTACCTTTCACAAATTCATCAATCCGCAGGGCCGCGCGATCCACGCCGAGGCGCAGGCCGTGCACGGCATCAGCGCCGCCGACCTGGCCGGCAAGCCGACCTTCGCCGAAATCGCCGAGGAATGGCTGGCCTTCACCGACGGCGCCAAGCTGATCGCCCACAACGCGACCTTCGACATCGGCTTCCTCAATCTCGAATTCAGCCGGCTCGATCATCCGGCCATCGATCCGGGTCGCGTCGTCGACACGCTGGCGCTGGCGCGCCGCAAGCATCCGATGGGCCCGAACTCGCTCGACGCGCTGTGCCGGCGCTACGGCATCGACAACGCCCGCCGGACCAAGCACGGCGCATTGCTCGACTCGGAATTGCTGGCCGAAGTCTATATCGAGCTCATCGGCGGCAAGCAGGCGGCGCTGGTCCTGGAGTCCGTGGCGGTGCAGATGAACGGCTCCGGCCAGGTGGCCGATATCGACATCTCTGTCGGCGCCAGGCCGATCGCGCTGCCGCCGCGGCTCAGCGAAGCGGACCGCGCGGCCCATGCCGGGCTGGTCGCGACGCTGGGCGAAAAGGCGCTGTGGCTGAAGGTGGCGGTGGGGTGAGAGGCTAGCCGCGTAGGCACCGATCCTTCGCGCCCCCCTCTGCCCTGCCGGGCTCCTCCACGAGGGGGGAGATCGGCTGTTTCGCCGCCCCGCTTACTCTTCAACGTTTGAGATTGGCGAAACCCGCCGCGACATCTGATCTCCCCCCAAGTGGGGGAGATGGCCGGCAGGCCAGAGAGGGGCGCTGTCCCGCCGACATCTCCAACAAAAAAGCCCGGCGCGAAGCCGGGCTCTCGTTACGTTGCGGTGCGCTGCCTCAGCTCACCTGGACCTTGCTCGCCGCCGCCTGGTCCTCGGCAATCCTCTGCTGGAACATCTGCGCGAAATCGATCGGGTCGAGCATCAGCGGCGGGAAGCCGCCATTGCGGGTGGCGTCGGCGACGATCTGGCGGGCGAACGGGAACAGAAGCCGCGGGCATTCGATGAACAGCAGCGGCAGCATATGCTCTTGCGGGAAGCCCGAGATGGCGAAGACGCCGCCATAGACCAGCTCGACATTGAACAGCACTTCCTGGTCGAAGGAAGCCTTGGCGTTCAAGGTCAGGTTGACGTCGAACTGCTTGTCCGAAAGCGGATTGGCGTTGACGTTGACATTGATGGCGATGCCCGGAGCCTTGTCGCGGCCGCGCAGCGAGTTCGGCGCGCCGGGGCTTTCGAAGGACAGGTCCTTCACATATTGCGCAAGCACATTGAGCGAGGGTTGGTTCTGGGTGCCGTTGCCGTTGGCGGCGCCGGTCGCGGCGTCATCGTTGCTGGCCATGAGCCTGTGGTCCTTTTGCCTGGGCAGCCTTGCTGACCGGATTGAAATCGCGGGTTCGCTACCATGGCCGGCCACACAAAACAAGTTTTGCCGCCTTCATGCATGTCGCCCAAAACCGCGTAGGCGATTGGCCGAAACGCCCCATCGCGATCGTCATCCTCGGGTCTGCGCGCTTCGCTTCGCTCCTTGCTCCGCCCGTGGATGACGAGGTTGGGCCGTTTCGGCCAATCCTCAAGGCATGGCGCCTCGGTGCTGGGGACCTAATCGTTCTTCAACCGCCGCCACGGTGAATTGTGATCCGGCCGGTTCGGATAATCGTCGCGCGAATAGTCGGCGTCGTCGAGGTCGATGACGTTGTCGCGCCGGCGGGCTGAAAAGCCGCTGCTGAAGCTTGTCGCCATGACGATGCGGCTCTTGAGCAGCCGCCAGGCGAAGTCGCGCACCGGCGGCAATAAGAGCAAAATGGCGAAGATATCGGTGATGAAGCCCGGGATGATCAGCAGGATCGCCGCCAGGACGATCATCGCGCCATGCGCGAGCTGGCGGCTGGGGTCGCGCCCGGCATCCATCTCCGTCCGCACCCGCGCCATGACGCCAAAACCCTGGTGCCTCAAAAGCAGGCTGCCGGCGACGCTGGAAAGAAGGACCAGCCCGACCGTCGCCAAAGCGCCGATCTCGCGGCCGACGACCACGAAGCCGGCGATCTCCAGAAGCGGCAGCAGCAGCAGGAACAGCGGGATGAACGAAATGCGCAAGTCTTTGACCGATCGCTTTCTTCTTTTGCGGCGCTCGCGGACAATCGCCGCTGGCCTTGGCGCCCTTACATAGGTATGGCTGCCTTTGATTTGAATGATTGCGCCAGCCGTTCTATATGCTTTGAGTGTTGAACGCTATGCGACCGCGGTCCCGAGGGGTTACGCTGGTCCGGCAAGGACAGGGATCGGTTGGCGGAAAATATGGGTTTCTTCGACTTCGGCACGATTTTCTTCCTGATTGCGGCGGTTGTGATCTTTTTCCAGCTGCGCAACGTGCTTGGACGTCGCACGGGAAACGAGCGTCCGCCCTTCGATCCCTATTCCGCGAGCCGCGCGCGCGAGGCCGATACGGCGCAGAAGTCCGAAAACGTTGTGTCGCTGCCGCGTAAGCGTGCGCCGGGCGAGACCGCGCCCGAGATCTATGCCGCGATCGACGCCTTCGCCAAGCCGGACACCGATCTCAACAAGGGCCTGCGCTCGATCAAGGACAATGACGCGTCCTTCGAACCGAAGACCTTCGTCGACGGCGCCAAGATGGCTTACGAGATGATCGTCATGGCTTATGCCGATGGCGACCGCAAGACGCTGAAGAATCTCCTGTCGCGCGAAGTCTATGACGGTTTCGTCGCCGCGATCGGCGAGCGCGAGGCGAAGTCGGAAAAGATCCAGTCGTCCTTCGTCGGCATCGACAAGGCCGACATCGTCGCCGCCGAAATGAAGGGCTCGGAAGCGCATATCACGCTGCGCGTCGTCTCCGAGCTGATCTCGGCGACCCGCGACAAGGCCGGCGCCGTCATCGACGGCGACCCGGAGACGGTGGCCGAGGTCAAGGATGTCTGGACCTTCGCCCGCGACAGCCGCTCGCGCGACCCGAACTGGAAGCTCGTCGCCACCGAAGAAGAAGACTAAATCCTAGCGGCGGGGCTCGGTCGTGCCGCTCTCTTCCACATTCAGCGAAAAATCCTTCGGCGACCTCACCGGCTGGGGCGAGGATGATCACGTCGCGGCCTTTGCCGCGTTTCGCCGCTCCGCCTTCCATGTGCCGGTAAAGCCTTATCGCACCGGTTCGCTCGGCGTCGATTTCAGCGCTTTTGCCGAGGCCTATGCCGAAGCGCGCGCCGTTTCGGCGCCGAATCGGTCCGATGCCCGGGCTTTCTTCGAGCGGCATTTCGTTCCGATGCTGGTGAAAGCCGACAATGGCGCCGGTCTCGTTACCGGTTTCTACGAACCCGAGGTCGAAGCCTCGCCGGCAAGGACCGAGCAGTTCGTCGTGCCGCTGCTTTCCCGCCCGGCCGACCTGATCGACATCGACGACGGCAACCGGCCGGCGGGAATGGACACCTATCTGGCCTTCGCCCGCCGGACGGATGACGGTCCTGTCGAATATTTCGACCGCGGCGCGATCGAGCGCGGTGCGCTTCTCGGCCAAAATCTCGAAATCGCCTGGCTCGCCGAAAAGGTCGATGCCTTCTTCGTCCACGTGCAGGGCGCGGCGCGTCTGAAAATGATCGACGGCAGGCTCAGCCGCGTCACCTATGCCGCCAAGTCCGGCCAGCGCTTCACCGGTCCCGGCAAAATCTTGAGCGAGCTCGGCGAAATCCCGCTGGAAAAGGTGACAATGCAGTCGATCCGCGCCTGGTTCAAGGCGCATCCCGATCGTGTCGACGAGATCCTGTGGCGGAACCGCTCCTACATATTCTTCCGCGAAGCCGCGGTCGACGATGCGGCGCTTGGGCCCATCGCCGCCGCCAAGGTGCCGCTGACGCCCGGGCGCTCCGTCGCGGTCGACCGGCTGCTGCACACATTCGGTACGCCCTTTTATATCGACTCCCCGACGCTCACCGCCTTCGACGGAAAACCGTTCCGGCGGCTGATGATCGCGCAGGACACCGGCTCGGCCATCACCGGGCCAGCGCGGGGCGACCTTTTCGCCGGCTCGGGCGACGCTGCCGGCGAGATCGCCGGCGTGGTCCGCAACGCCGCCGACTTCTACGCGCTGGTGCCGCGCCCGTTGATCGACGGAGGACGCCGGTGAGCCGCCGCGATCTCAGCGACGACGACCGCATCCTGTGGAACCTGGTGGCGCGTTCGGCCCGGCCGCTGAAAGGCAAGACCGCCGTCGAGATCCCCGACATCATCGAGCCAAAGCCGATTCCGGCGGCGGCTCCGGCCAACGGCGCCCCGGCGGCTGCCGCGAAACCCAAGACGCAGCATGTGGCGCATTCGCTTGACGACCAGACGCACGAGAAACTGAAGAAAGGCCGGCTGCCGATCGAGGGCCGCGTCGACCTGCACGGCATGACGCAGGACGAGGCCTATTCGCTGCTGCATACCTTCCTGCATCGCGCTCATGCCGGCGGCGTCCGCTACGTGCTGATCATCACCGGCAAGGGTTCGTCCTCCGGCGGCGACGGCATCCTGCGCCGCGCCGTGCCGGCGTGGCTGTCGACGCCGGCCTTCCGGCATCTTGTCTCCAGCCACGATCACGCCGCCCGCAACCATGGCGGCTCCGGTGCGCTCTATGTGCGGCTGAGGCGGATACGGTCATGAGACCGCCTAGAGCAATTCCAGGAAAAGTGCGCAGCGGTCAGGCTCGGCGCCTTCGCCGTAGCCTTCCGTCCGGAATTGCGTCAAAACAAGGAGATGGAGCCCGCTTCCGTGAAGCGGTGGACCGCTCCAGATGACCCCGTTCGGCGAGAAGCTGCGGGCGCTGCGCGCCGAGCGCGGCGTCAGCCAGAAGGCGATGGCGCAGGCCATCGGTGTCAGCGCGGCCTATCTGTCGGCGCTCGAGCATGGCCGCCGCGGCGCGCCGACCTGGACGCTGATCCAGAAGATCATCGGCTATTTCAACATCATCTGGGACGAAGCCGAGGATCTCGCCCGCCTCGCCGAAAGCTCGCACCCAAGGGTCAGGATCGACACGTCGGGCCTGTCGCCGGCGGCTACCGAGCTGGCCAACCTGCTGGCCGAAAGCATCGAAAGACTCGACGAGGCGGAATTGCGCCGTCTCAGCGCATCGATACGCACGGCACTTGGTCGGCCTATATAATCCCGGCGTCAGGCGCCAGCGGATCGCGATTGTCCGCTGGCGCCTAGTTCGACTCCGTCTGAACTCTTGAGATCAGGGCTTGCCGGCGCCGTTGGTGCTGCCGCCATTCGTGCTACCGCGGCCGCCATTGCCTTGATGGTCGCGGCCACCGTTGCCACCACCCAGACAAGCCGAGGAGTCGGTGCCGCAGCAACGGCCACTCCACAGATCATTGAGGTTGGTCTTGGCGCAGCTTTTGACGGTCTCGTCCGCCAGGGCGGATCCGGTCAGGGCGGACACCGCGACAGCGGCGAGGAAGGTGTTTCGCAGAAAAGCAGTCATTTGAATTCTCCATGATTGGGTTTGTCGTCCACGGCTGTGTGTCGCCAGCCGGACGCAAAGGGTTCATGGAGTTGTGCAGAAATTTTCGGAGGTACGTCGCCTTCGGGTCTGCGCTGCGTCGCTAACGCTCCTTGCTTCGCCCTGGAATGACGAAGCCACGTGAGCCGAGGCTTTCGCCTTACTGCACCGAGCCGACCAGCACCGCCTGGCCGTCGCGGATCGAGACCCAGCGTCCGGTGTTGTCGATCGCCTGGCGCTTCAGGAAGCGGTAGCCGGTCGCGTCCCAGGCCTTGACTCTGTCGGTCAGATTGTCGAGCACATAGTCGCCCCTGTCGGTGCGCACCGTCAAAACCGAATGGCCTTCGCCATCCTGCTTGCGCACGACGGTGATCAAAAGGTCGGCCAGCGACATGCCCATGCGATAGAGCTCGCGCCGCTTCTCCAGCACGTAGTCTTCGCAATCGCCGTAGCCATTGTCCGCATAGGTCCAGACTTCATCCTTGCCATAATTGTCCAGATCGCTCATCGGCTTGACGGCGGCGTTGATCCTTGCGGTCACGCTGACCAGCCTGCGCCACAGGGCGTCGGTCATCTTGGCCGGTGCCAGATCGACCGGACGGATGTTGCATTCGCTCGGACGGGATTTGCAGAAATCATAGTGGCCGATCGGCTGCGACGTCAGGCCGCCCGTGGCCATCGCGCCCGCCGCCCATGCGGGCGCCGCCCAGTGAGCCGAAATCGCCAGCCCTGCGACTGCACACAAGCGCAGGATCCGCGCCATCGGTGAGGAGTTCATTGTCCCCCGTCCGCCCTGTTCTTTTATTAACGAAACGTTAACGGGGATTTACAGTCCGTGTCAATTAGAGACAACAGCTAGTTTGACGGCATGGTTACCCGGACGATCCCGTAGCGGCACTTTCGCAACAGAGGCACGGGTGCAGCACCGGCGACCGCCGGGCGGCGGCGGAACGGAAATTCGCTTTGAAGCGGTTTGCGGGCGTTCAGCTTTTTGCGGAACGGACCAGCTTCGGCTTCGCCGCCACCCGGTGCTGGCGGCCATAGCTGGAAATAAAGTCGGCGATGCGCGGCACGATCTCCGAGCGGAAGCGCGAGCCGTTGAAGACGCCGTAATGGCCGACGGCCGGCTGCATGTAATGCGCCTGCCTGTCGTCCGGGATGTTGACGCAAAGGTCGTGCGCGGCCTGGGTCTGGCCGAGGCCGGAAATGTCGTCGTTCTCGCCTTCGATGGTCAGCAGCGCGACGTTGCGGATCGCCTTCGGATCGACCGGCTCGCCGCGATGCGTCATCTCGCCCTTCGGCAATGCGTGGCGCACGAACACGGTGTCGACCGTCTGCAGGTAGAATTCCGCCGTCAGGTCCATCACCGCCAGATATTCGTCATAGAAGTCTCGGTGCTTCTCGGCGTTGTCGCCGTCATGCTTCACAAGGTGCATGAAGAAGTCCTTGTGGGCGATGATGTGGCGGTCGAGGTTCATGCTCATGAAGCCCGAAAGCTGCAGGAAGCCGGGATAGACCGCGCGGCCGAAGCCCGGCACCGGCCACGGCGCCTGCATGATCACATTGTCGCGGAACCAGTCGATGCCCTTTTCCTTGGCCAGGAGATTGACCGCGGTCGGATTGCGGCGCGTGTCGACCGGGCCGCCCATCAGCGTCATGGTGGAAGGCACGAAGGGATCGTCGCGCTTCTCCATCAGCGCTACCGCCGCCAGAACCGGCACCGAAGGCTGGCATACCGCCATCACATGGGTGTCGGGGCCGAGCGCATGGAACATCTCGATGACATAGTCGATATAGTCGTCGAGATCGAAGCTGCCTTGCGCCACCGGCACCATGCGGGCATCGACCCAGTCGGTGATGTGCACGTCGGCGTGTGGAAGCATCGCCTCAACCGTGCCGCGCAAGAGCGTCGCGTAATGGCCCGACATCGGCGCCACGATCAAAAGCTTCGGGTCGGGCTTGCGGCCGGCCGGCACGGAACGTTCGAAGCGGATCAGGTTGCAGAACGGCTTCGACCAGACGGTCTTTTCGCTGACCCCGACGCTCTTCCAGTCGACCACGGTCTTGTCCAGGCCGAATTGCGGCTTGCCGTAGCGGCGCGTGGTGCGCTCGAAGAGTTCGGCGGTCGCCGCGACCGAACGGCCGAACGGGGTGTGGGAGATCGGATTGAGCGGGTTGGAGTAGAACAGCCGCACCGCGTCGGCATAGAGGCGGGCCGGCTGCAGCGCCGCATGGTTCATTTCGTAGAGCTGGTAGAACATCGCGAACCTCGCTGCCGTCCGTCGACCAAAGGGACGACGAACCGCGCCGAGCCTTGAATGTCTCTTGGCGAGGTTAACAAGATATTGTTGCGATGCAACACGTCATTTTGTCTGACGAATGCTTCTCGCGTTCAACCTGTTGAAAATCGGGCTCGAACGACGGAGCCGGCTCAATGTGCACTGCCGAAATGTGAAAGATATGTGTCCGGCCGCCCGACACCGGCCATGAACCGCAGAGGCCCGCACTGGATCATGGTGCGGCGGCTGGTTCCCCGATACAGGGATCTTGCCGTTTGTCTTGGTGCGAGATTCATTTCCGTGAAATCAGCGCAAACGCCGGGGATTGGTTGAAGCCGCCCCAACGTCGCGACGGGCGTTTCGGCCAATCTCCAAGGCATGCCGCCTGCCAACGCAAACAGAGCCGACCAGTCAAAATCCCTGTGCAGTGTATCAGACGCGCGCCATGCAGACGGCGGTATGGCCCGAGCCGATGAAACCGAGTTGGCCGGCGGCGCCGCGCGAGAGATCGAGCATGCGTCCCTTCACGAACGGGCCGCGATCGTTGATGCGCACGACGACGCTGCGGCCGTTGTTCTTGTTGGTGACCCTGAGCTTGGTGCCGAAGGGGAGGCTGCGATGGGCGGCAGTCAGTGCCGAGGGGTTCATGCGTTCCCCGGAGGCGGTTCTGGAATGCAGCGCATACCAGGAAGCGCGGCCGCACTGCGCGGCGGAGGAGGCCGAAGACGCGCCAGCCATCAGGCCAGCCGCGATCGTCACCGCGACAAGCGCGGTCTGGTTGGTTTTCTTCATGCTTTGGGGGTGGCTCCGTTAGAGATAGGCCCCGCCGATATGTGCCGAATGAGGCGGGAAATGCGGCATTGATCTGGCGGTTCCATGGCAATGGCACACGTTTGGAGTCGCCGCGAAACAGTTTGTCATGATATTTCCGACATCGGATGGGCGTATTCTTAATGAATATCGGACCGGCATCCGGGACATTCCGGGCAAGATCGGTCCTCAAGATTTGAAGTAGAGAGGAACGGAACTGCTTCGGTTCCTCCGTGTCTGTTGTTGCGTCCCCGTTACCGTTCAGGATCGACTTTCGGAGAGGGTCTGGTCGATGCGATTGATCAGGTTTGTGCTGGCGCTGATTGTGCTTGGCATCGGTGCGCTGTGGTCGCTGCAGGGCTTCGGCCTCGTCACGGGCAGCTTCATGACCGGCCAGACGCAATGGCTCTATATCGGGCTCGTCACCATGCTGGTCGGCCTCGTCGGGCTACGCTGGGCGAACCGCTCACGCATCTGACCGGCCGGCGGGGAGCTATCCCTCCTCCCACAAGAAGGGGAGAAGGGGGAGCTGTCCCGGCAGCCTCAGGCGGCCTTCGCCGCCGGCTTGGCCGACTTGATGTGGGTGACGCTGCGGCGTCCGTCGACGCTGACCGGCACGTCGCCGTCGACCGTGGCGCGGCGCACGATCCTGTGTTCGCCGCCATAGTCGTTGACCGCATAATGCTGGGTGGCCCGATTGTCCCAGATCGCGACGTCGCCGGCCTGCCACCGCCACCGCACGGTATTCCCGGGCGTGGTCACATAGCTCTGGAACAGCTCGTAGAGCTTCGAGGAGTCGCTCTTCGACAGGCCGACAAAGCGCTGGACGAAATTGCCGAGCAGCAGCGACCGCTCGCCGGTCTCCGGATGCACGCGCACGACAGGATGCTCGGTTTCGTAGACGGTCGAGGTGAAGACCTCCTCGAAATGCTTCCTTTCCTCTGCCGAGGCGCGGGGACGGACGGCGGCGTAATCATAGGCATTGCTGTGGATGGCCCAGAGATTGTCGGCCAGGAGTTTGAGCGGCGCCGGCAGGCTTTCATAGGCGGCCTGCGTGTTGGACCAGATGGTGTCGCCTCCGGCCGCGGGAATGACGACGCAGCGAAGCACGGAGAATTTCGGATAGGCGTCCACGAAAGTGACGTCCGTATGCCATTGGTCGGCGCGGCCGCCGCCGCGGCTGGAATCGAGATTGAGGATCGAGGCGGTGCCCGCCACTGGTCCTTCTGTGGGGTGAGGCACAAGATCGCCCAGCCGCCGCGCGAACAATTCATGCTCTGAATCGTCCAGATGGTCCTGGCCGCGGAAGAAGACGACCTTATGCTTCAAAAGCAGCTGGTTGATCGATGCGATGGTGGCGTCCGGCAGGCTTCCGCCGAGGCGAATGCCTCTGATTTCCGCTCCGACACGGGCAGTCACGGGAACGACATCGCTGTCGGGAATGATCTGGTCGATCTGGTCGACAAGGGTCGGGGTGCTCATGGGTCTCTCCTGGGTTGCTCTTGGGGGAAAAGGCCGGTCGCGGATCGATCAGTGGGACCAGTACTGCCAGGCCCAGTAGAAGCTCTCGTCGCGCGGCGGCAGGCGATCGCGTTCGCCGGCAAGCAGCACCGGAGCCGGCGATTTCGGTTCGTCCTTGGGTCGCCCGTCCTCCAGGCGCTTGTCGCTCGGTGGCAGACGCAACAGCCACGTGCCGACATGCGCGAACAGCACTGCGGTGGAATGGGTCATCGTCTTTCTCCTTTCGCTTGCGTTCATTCCCGCCCGCATGGCGAACCGGACGGCCATGGCGCCAGCATGACAATCGTTACCGCCAGGATCTTCGACGGCTCGCCGGTCCTCGGCGGATGGCCGGACGGGCGAAGCAGCGGCCGTGAGCGCCGCCGACGAAGAGAGCGGAATGCGTCGTGGAACGACTGACATGGAAGGCTCCGTTACCCGCGAGAAAACTGGATTACCTTGCTATCGTCGTTTAATTCTATCGGTTTTGTAGAGTTACATCCTTCCAAGTAAGCCGGCTTTGTTGGAAAAGTGTCGCCGGGTACCGGCGGCGGACGCGCAAAAGGATGGTCGCGAGGTGCTCTGCTGATGGTCAGGCCAGGCCTACGTTCTTCGTCATTCCAGGCGGAGCAAGGAGCGAAGCGACGCGCGCAGACCCTGGAATCCATGCCGTGACATAGAAGCGATGCTACGCTGCAGAACTATCCGGTGTTGCGCTGGGGTTTTCGTTCTGCACCGCAGTACCTATCATGGACGTAACGGTATGGATTCTAGGGTCTGCGCGACGCTTTTGCGTCGCTCCGCCCTGGAATGACGACCGCGCGGATGCAGCGCTCTCAAGAGCAGCCCAGCGAACGAAAAATCCTTTTGCTACCTCTATCCAGGCAAATCCATGCCTCGAAAGGCCAGCGAATTGGAACAGCGGTTTCGTGTCCAGCTCGGTTAGTATAGTAATCTTATCAACATTGGGAGTGAGAGAACGATGCGCGACCTTTTGAAGACCATTCCGGCGATCGTTCGCGGCCTGCAGCCGAGGCTGCCTGCGGCGATGGCCGCGCGCTGATCGCTTAAGTGAAGTTTCGGCTGGCAGCCATGGTTGGACGCGCCAATTCCATCATCATTGTCGGCGGCGGCGCAAGCGGCGTCGTGCTGGCCGCGCATCTGTTGAAGTCGCCGAATTCGGACCTGCGCGTCACGCTGATCGAGAAGCGGCCGCATTTCGGCCAGGGTATGGCGTATTCGACGCTGCTCTCGGCGCATGTGCTCAACGTCAACGCGTCCGGCATGAGCGCCCATGCCGACGACCCGACGCATTTCGCCCGCTGGGTGCTGGAGCGCGGTCTGGCCAGACCGGACCAGGGGCCGTTCTATGCACCCCGCAGCCTTTACGCGCGCTATCTGCAGGAATTGCTCGACGGCCTCGAGGACCGCGAACGCGAGACCGGCCGGCTGCGCCTGATTCGCGAGGAGAGCCTGGCGATCGCACCGACCCCGTCCGGCGTCGAGGTGACCCTGGCCAACGGCACCAGCGTCGTCGCGCATCTTGCCGTCTTGGCCACCGGTCACGACGAACAGCCCGGCGCCTTCCAGGGCCATGCCATCCGCATGGGTTCGGAGGCCGACGCCGCGCTCGACCCGCAAGCCCCGGTCCTACTGCTGGGAACGGGCTTGAGCATGGTCGATGCCTTCCTGTCGCTTGAGCAGCGCGGCCATCGCGGCGCGATCATAGCTGTGTCACGGCGCGGCCTGCTGCCGTCGCCGCACCGCAAGGGCAACCCGATCAAGCTCGACATCGCCGATATTCCGCTGGGTACCCAGCTGTCCTATTTCGTCGGCTGGTTCCGCAATTTGATCCGCGAGACCCAGAAGGCCGGCGGCGACTGGCGCGACGTCGTCGACGGCCTGCGGCCTTTCAACCAGACGATCTGGCAGAACTGGCCGTCCTCGGCCAAGCGCCGCTTCGTCGAGCATACCAAGGCCTGGTGGGACATCCACCGCCACCGCATGGCGCCGGAAGTCTACGGCCGTGTCACCGAAGCGGTGCGCTCGGGCCGCATCCGCCTCGTCGCCGGTCGGGTCGTGAATGTCGAACCGAACGATGGCTTCGTCGTGAAGATCCAGCCGCGCGGCACGCAGGACGTCGAAACCCTCGACGTCGCCCGCATCTACGACTGCATGGGCATCGCCC
Organism: Mesorhizobium sp. WSM3224; assembly: GCF_000427725.1. Lineage (GTDB taxonomy): Bacteria > Pseudomonadota > Alphaproteobacteria > Rhizobiales > Rhizobiaceae > Mesorhizobium. Next base: position 30,994 of record NZ_ATYO01000031.1, read on the forward strand.
GCGACATCTCGAAAACCTCGAACGGCGTCGTCCGCTCGCTGATCGAGCGCGGCCTGGCGCGCCCGGACCCGCTGCGCCTCGGCCTCGACGTCAGCGCGAAATGCGAACTGATCGCCACCGACGCCACGGTGTCGTCGAAGATCCTCGCCGTCGGGCCGCTGACGCGCGGCACCTTCTTCGAGATCGACGCCATCCCGGATATACGCGTGCAGTGCGCGAAGCTCAGCAAGCAATTGCTGGGGTAGCGGGTTGGCCCGGCGTCAGCCGCCAAGCGCCTCGCACACCACCCGCGCGGTTTCAGCCCCGGAAAAATTCTGCTGGCCGGTGACGAGATTGCCGTCGCGCACGGCAAAACCGCGCCACAGCCCGGCCTGGACATAGTTGGCCCCGATTGCCTTCAACTCATCCTCGATGCGCCATGGCATCAGGTGCTTTCCGCGCTCGAGCGCGCCCATCGCCCAGGTCGCGTCGTCGGCGAAATCCTCCTCGACATTGGCAAAACCGGTCACCGTCTTGCCGGCGGCGAGCAGCGAGCCGTCGGCGCGCCTGGCGTAACGCAGCAGCGCCGTGCCGTGGCAGAGTGCCGCCGTCACCTTGCCCGCTTCATGGAAGGCGACGAATGTCCGCTGCAGGCCCGTCGCGCGCTCATAGGTGAACATCGGCGCCTGGCCGCCGGCAACGACGATGGCGTCGAAACCGTCGACATCGATCTCCACCACCGGCCGCGTGTTCTCGACCAGGGCCGAGAGTTTTGGGCTCGAAATGAAGCCAAGCGAGATGAGGTCGGTCTCCGAATAGCCCGAAGGATCGCGCGGGTCGCTCAGCGCATCGGCCTCGCACTTGCCGCCGTCCGGCGAAAAGATCTCGACTTGATAGCCGCGCTCTGTGAAGGCGAACCATGGATGGGTGAGTTCGCTCCACCAGAAGCCGACCGGCCATCCGGTCGTGGTCGATATGGCCGGATTGGCGATGACGATCGCCACCCGCTTCGGCTTTCGCGCATTGACCGGATTGGCATCCCGCACACTCATCGTCGTTCTCCTTTTGTGAAAGCTGTCGCCGACAAAACCGGCTGTGGCAACCCGCCCAGATGGGCGGGCAATTTCTGCTTCCGTCGCGGCCGCGCCTTGCCTACCATCGGCGCATGACCCAACGCGGTAGACTCTATGGCTGTCCGGTCGAGTTCGCCCTCGATGCGCTCGGCGGCAAGTGGAAGACGGTGATCCTGGCGCGGATCAAGGAGCAGCCGCTGCGCTATTCCGAACTGCGCCGCATGATCCCTTCGCTTTCCGACAAGATGCTGACCCAACGCCTGGCCGACCTCGTCGAGATCGGTTTCGTCGTGCTTGAAACGTCGCCCGACGGCAAGGCGCGCTACGCCTTGACCGAGCGCGGCCGCGACCTCGCCGCAGCGCTCCAGGCGCTCTACGACTGGGGCAGCGTGCATGGACGGGCCGAGGGCGTGCGCTTCCGCACCGACATCGAGGCAGCCGCCTAAGGCGTGTCGCGCTTCCCTCAGGCCGCGCCGGCGAGCGCGCCGCAGAAGCCCGCGACATCGGTGATGATGGCTTCGCCAAGGAAGCGGAGCGTCGCCATCGAACGGTCGCGCGCTTGTCCGTTACCGAAGCCGCACGCGTCCTCGATCACCAGAGCGGTAAAGCCGTTGTCGGTCGCTTGGCGCACCGTCGGCTCGACGCCGATCTCCAGGGCGATGCCGGCGAGCGCGACGGCGCGCACGCCGCAGTCGCGCAGGGCAAAGCCGAGCGCGGTGGAATCGAAGGCCGACATGGTCAGCTTGTCGAACACCGGCTCATCCGCGCGCGGCGCGAGCTCGGGCACGATCCGCGTCGCTTCGGCATCGCGCAGGAACCAAGGCTCGACCGCATCGGGGTCGCCGCGCCGCTGCCAGGCCATGGCGGTGCGCAGTTGCGTGGCGCCCATCCATTTCTTCGGCAAGGACAGGTGGCGGGTGAACGCCACCCGCATGCCGGCCGAGCGCGCCGCGTCGAGCGCCGTGCCGGTGCGCTCGATGATCGCCGCAGCGCCCGCGATCTGGCGGCAGATGCCGACCTGCATGTCGTAGACGACCAGCGCCATGCGCTGCGGGTGGCACCACTCGGCCAGGCTGGCCGGGATCTCGATGCCTTCGCTCGACCGGATCATGCCGCGGTCCGGTCCCAGGGCGTTGCGATGTCGATCGTGGGATCGAACAGATATTCGAGCGGCAAGGGTGCGGCGTCGAAGGCGAGGAAATGCCATTCCAGCAAGCCGGCCTTGGACAGCGGGAAATCGTCGGTGTAGCGCCTGGCTTCATCAACGCTTTCCAGTTCGAAGACAATGATGACGCCGCCGACATCGGCGCGCGCATAGTTTTCGCGCACGATGCCTGCCTTCCACAGCCGCCAGACATTCGAGACCTCGTCGCGCAGATAGGGTCTGAGGTCGTCGAGGGTGACGCCGGGCTTGAAATTGTCAAAGGCAAGAATCTTCATCAGCCGTTCCTCGTTGTTGCTGTTGGCCCCGGCTAGCATGGTGGAAAAGGCACCGGCAACGAACGAGATGGTGCGTTGAAACAGCCGTTCGATTGCACTTTCGTCGCGCAAGGTTCCGATCGGAGGGTCGGGGTCGGCCGTGAATGGTTTCGCAATGTGGGGAGGAGCGGCGCGGTGGCAATAGAACGGCTGAATCCCGGCGGCATGCACGCCAACCCGGCATATTCGCAGGGCGTTTCGCTGCCCGCTTCCGCGCGCGTCGTGCTGGTCGGTGGCCAGAATGGCGTCGATTCGCAAGGCCGTATCGTCAGCAAGGGCGATCTCGCCGCGCAAACGGCGCAGGCGCTCGCCAATCTGGCGAAGGTGCTCGAAGCCGGCGGGGCAAAGCCGGAGGACCTGATCAGCCTCTCCGTCTATATCGCTGGCGATCAGGACATCCGCCCGGCCTTCGGCGCGTGGATGGCCTTCTGGGGCGATCGCGGCGCGCCACCGATCGTGAAGGTGTTGCGTGTGGCCGGCCTCGGCAACCCCGATTTCCTGATCGAGATCGAAGGCCAGGCTGCCATCCTCTGAAGCCGATCCATGGATCGGCAGCGGCCACGGGTGAAATTCCATTCCTCCACTCGCCGCCGGATTGGCACGATCTATCTTCTTTCCGAAGGCAAAGGGCTGGAAAAGACGGTTCGCGCGATCCGCGAAGCCGGGATGGATTCCGGCGGCATCCTGCGCGAGATTGCGAACACCCGCGTCGAACTGCTTCCATGGAGCATCTCAGATGAGCGAGCAGAGAAAGGCGGCGCCCGAGGGCGCGGAGACCAATCTGTCGAGGCTGCGCCCGCCCTACGCCTCGGTGCTCGACCTGATCGGCCAGACGCCGGTCGTCGAGCTGACCAAATTCGACACCGGCAAATGCCGGCTGTTCATCAAGCTTGAGAGCCAGAACCCGGGCGGCTCGATCAAGGACCGCATCGCGCTATCGATGATCGCCGCCGCCGAGAAGGATGGCAGGTTGAAGCGTGGCGGCACCATCGTCGAGGCGACCGCCGGCAACACCGGTCTCGGCCTTGCCCAGGTAGGCATCCCGAAAGGCTACCGCATCATCCTTGTCGTGCCCGACAAGATGTCGCGCGAAAAGATCCAGCATCTGCGCGCCCTGGGCGCCGAGGTGCGCATGACCCGCTCCGATGTCGGCAAGGGCCATCCCGAATATTACCAGGACATGGCCGAGAAGCTCGCTGCCGAATTGCCCGGTGCCTTCTATGCCAACCAGTTCGCCAACCCGGCCAACCCGCTGGCGCATGAGACCACCACCGGCCCGGAAATCTTTTCCCAGCTTGACGGTGATGTCGACGCGGTGGTGGTCGGCGTCGGCTCCGGCGGCACGCTGACTGGGCTTGGCCGCTTTTTCGCGAAAGCCTCGCCCAAGACCGAGATGGTGCTCGCCGACCCCGTCGGCTCGGTACTGGCGCCGCTGATCAAGACCGGCAAGATGGAAGAGGCCGGCAGTTGGACAGTCGAAGGCATCGGCGAGGATTTCGTGCCGCCCAATGCCGACCTCTCGCTGGTCAGGAAAGCCTATTCCATCCCCGACAAGCAGAGCATGCTGGCGGTGCGCGATCTTCTGTCGAAGGAAGGCATCCTGGCCGGCTCGTCCTCCGGCACGCTGTTGTCGGCAGCACTTCGCTATTGCCGAGAGCAGACGGCGCCGAAGCGCGTCGTCACCTTCGTCTGCGACAGCGGCAACAAATACCTGTCGAAGGTCTTCGACGATATCTGGCTGGCCGAGCAGGGTCTCGCCGACCAGGAGCAGCATGGCGATTTGCGCGACCTTGTCATGCGTTCGCCGCGAACCGGGGACATCGTGACCGTCGGCCCGGACGAAAGCCTGCTCAACGCCTATGGCCGCATGCGCCGCTCCGATGTCTCTCAGCTGCCGGTGCTCGACGAGGGCAAGCTGATCGGCATCGTCGACGAGAGCGATATCCTGGCCAAGGTCGACGGCCCCTATGACGGCCGCTGGGACCGCTTCAACGGCCCGGTGCGCACGGCCATGACCTCGAACCTGCACACGCTGCAGGCCAATCAGACGCTCGATGCGCTGCTGCCTGTCTTCGACCGCAACGAGGTCGCCATCGTCTTCGATGGCGACGAGTTCATCGGCCTGATAACCCGTATCGATCTGATCAACCATTTGAGGCGCCGCGCAAAATGACGTCCACCGGTAAGAACCGCCTGGCCTTTGACACCCGCACCATCCATGGCGGCCAGAGCCACGATCCGCTAACCGGCGCGGTGATGGTGCCGATCTACGCCACCTCCACCTATGGCCAGCAGTCGCCCGGCGTGCACAAGGGCTTTGAATATGCCCGCAGCCAGAACCCGACGCGCTTTGCCTTCGAGCGCGCCGTGGCCGACCTCGAAAGCGGCACCAGGGCCTTCGCCTTCGCCTCCGGCCTGGCGGCGATCGCAACGGTGCTCGAACTGCTCGATTCCGGCACCCATATCGTCGCCACCGACGACATCTATGGCGGCTCGTTCCGGCTGATGGAGCGGGTGCGCAAGCGCTCGGCGGGTCTCAAGGTGAGTTTTGCCGACTTCACCGACCTTGCCGCCGTCGAAGCCGCGATACTACCGGAGACAAAGCTGCTCTGGGTCGAAACGCCCACCAACCCGCTGCTGCGCATCGTCGATCTCGAAGCGGTCGCCGCGCTCGCCAGACGCAAGGGGCTGCTCACCGTCGCCGACAACACCTTCTGCAGCCCCTACATCCAGCGCCCGCTGGAGCTCGGCATCGACATCGTCGTGCACTCGACGACGAAATATCTCAACGGCCATTCCGACATGGTCGGCGGCGTCGCGGTCGTCGGCGACAACAAGGATCTCGCCGACCAGCTGAAATTCCTGCAGAACGCCATCGGCGCCATCTCCGGCCCCTTCGACAGTTTTCTGGCGCTGCGCGGCATCAAGACCCTGGCGCTTAGGATGGAGCGGCATTCCGCGAACGGCCTGAAGATCGCGCAGTGGCTGGAAGCACGAAAAGACGTGCGCCGCGTCATCTATCCCGGCCTCGCCAGTCACCCGCAGCACGCCATCGCCGTCCAGCAGATGCACGCCTTTGGCGGCATGATCTCGGTCGACCTCGATCGCGACCTTGCCGGCACCAAACGCTTCCTCGAGCGCACGCAGCTCTTCACCCTGGCCGAAAGCCTCGGCGGCGTCGAAAGCCTGATCGAGCACCCGGCGCTGATGACGCACGGCTCTATCCCGGCGGAGAAGCGCGGAGCGATAGGAATATCGGATTCGCTGGTGCGGTTGTCGTGTGGGATTGAGGATGGTGATGATTTGATCGCCGATCTGGAGCAAGCGCTGGGGAGTTGAGGGTTTTGGGGGCAGGCGTCGAGTTCCGTCACACCCCCTTCTGGCCTGCCGGCCATCTCCCCCGCAAGGGGGGAGATTGGATGTCGCGACCGCTTTCGCCAATCATCGACGTTGCAGGAAGGGCGCCGCCGGCAGAGTTGCTAATCTCCCCCCTTGCGGGGGAGATGCCCGGCAGGCCAGAGGGGGGCGCTGTCCCGCCGACATCTCGCTATGTGTGCCATTGCACACCGCGGCCCACGCTCTAAACTGCCCCGACTTTGCTCTCCCCGGAGGCGTGATGCGCGTGATCGTGTTGGGTGGCGGCGTGGTCGGCGTCACCACCGCCTACCAGCTGCAGAAGGACGGGCACGAGGTCGTCATCCTCGAGCGGCGCGCCGAAGTCGCCGCCGAGACCAGCTGGGGCAATGCCGGCATGATCGCGCCCGGGCATTCCTTCGTCTGGTCCTCGCCCAAGGCGCCGATGATCCTGTTGAAGTCGCTAGTGCTGAAGGACCAGGCGCTGCGCTTCAGGCTCTCGGCCGATCCTAGGCTTTATAGCTGGTCGTGGCTGTTCCTGATGGAATGCACGCCCGAAAAGGCCAGGCGCAACACGCTGCTCAAGCATCGGCTCGCCGTCTATTCGCAATCCGTGCTGCACGAGGTCGTCGCCGACGAGCAGATCGAGTACGATCGCAACGATCGCGGCATCCTTTATTTCTATCGCAGCCAGCAGGCGCTCGACAAAGGCGTCGAGCACATGCGGCTGCTCGAATCCGACGGCCAGCTGATCAAAGTGCTCGACCGCGACGCCGTCGTCGCGCTCGATCCGTCGCTGGCCTCCGCGCGGGAAAAGATCGCCGGCGGCATCCACTGCCCGACCGACGAAACCGGCGACCCGGCGAAGTTCACCCGGGCGCTTGCCGCCAAGGTCGTCGAGCGCGGCGGCGAGATCCGCACCGGCACGATCATCACCGGCATAGAGACGTCCGGAGACGGCGTCGCCCAGGTGACGACCGACAAGGGAAGCTTCAAGGGCGATGCCTATGTGCTGGCGCTCGGCTCCTACAGCCCGCTGATCGCAAGGACGGTCGGCATCAGCCTGCCGATCTATCCGATCAAGGGCTATTCGCTGACCATTCCGATCGGCAACCGGCCGGCGCCGCCGACCATCGCGGCGATAGATGAGCACAACCTGGTCGCCGTGTCGCGCTTCGGCGACCGGCTGCGCGTCACCGCCACGGCGGAGTTCGCCGGCTACGATACCAGCCACAAGCCGGCCGATTTCGCCTTCATGAAAGGGGTGACCGAGGAGCTCTATCCGGAAGGCGCCGATTACGACCGCGCCGAGATGTGGGCCGGCCTGCGGCCCATGACGCCCAACAACCTGCCCGAGTTCGGCCAGCGCCGCCTGCGCAATCTCTATCTCAACACCGGCCACGGTCATATCGGCTGGACCATGTCGCACGGCTCGGCCCGCATTACCGCCGACCTGATCGCCGGCCGCAAGCCGGCTGTCTCGATGGAAGGGCTTTTGAACTGAGAGCATGATCCCGGCTGGGATCGACAAGAAAGGGAATGCCATGTCTGTCAGCGCAGCTGCCACGCGCCCCCAATCTTCGGAACCGGTCGACCCCAAGCCGGTCGATTTGGGCGTGCTACCGTCGCAGATCGACGGCGGCCTCGCCTCGCGTGCGGCGATCGGCCTGGCGATCCTCGCCACCGACCAGACGCTGGAGCATGAATTCCGCGCCCTGATCCGCATTCCGGGCGTTGCCTTCTACGAGGCCCGGCTCTTCAACGACAACGACATCACGCCGGAAACGCTGCGCGCCATCGGCCCGCGCATCGCGCCCACCGTCGACCTGATCCTGCCCAGCATTCCGCTCGACGTCGTCGGCTTCGGCTGCACCTCGGCCACCATGACGCTGGGCGAAGAAGCGGTGGTCGCCGAGATCCGCAAGGCGCGGCCGGGCGTCGCCTGCACCACGCCGGTCACCGGCGCTTTGGCCGCCTTCAAGGCATTGGGCGCCAAGGGGATCGGCCTGCTGACGCCCTATGCGCCCGAGATCAACCAGGGCCTGGTCCGCTATTTCACCGGACGCGGCCTCGACATAGCGGCCGTCGCTACCTTCGACCGGCGCGATGACCGCGAGGCCGCCCGCATCTCGCTGGATTCGATCGAGGCCGCCGCCGAGCGCATGGCCGAGGTGCCCGGCGTCGACGCGATCTTCATCTCCTGCACCAGCCTGCGCGTTGCCGAGGCCGTGGCGGAACTGGAGCGGCGCATCGGCATTCCCGTCACCTCCTCCAATCACGCCATGGCCTGGCACTGCCTGCGCCTCGCCGGCATCGACGACATCGTGCCCGCCGGCGGCAGGCTGTTCGCGTTGAAAGCCGTGTGAGCGGTTACGCCGGTATCCAGCCGTAATGGGTCACCGGATCGCGGTTTCGCGGATGCAGATCGTCGCGCAGGAAGGTCAGGCCGGCTTTTTCGTAGAACCGGCGGGCCTTGATGTTGCCGGACCGCGTGAACAGCGTGAAGCCCGACGGCATGGCCAGCATGGCGTGTTGCAGCAACGCCCGGCCGATGCCTGCCCCGAGCGAGTCCGGCCGCACGAACAGCTCGCTGAGCACAGCCTCGGGCGGTGTGACCGCGACAAAGCCGATGATTTCGCTGTTCCGGGCGGCGACCGTCACGTCCCACCCGGCGCTGAATTCGATATCGACGCGCCGGCGCAAGTCCTCGAGCGTCGGCATCGTCGGCGGACCGACCGTCGGCAGGCTGGCGCTTGAATGCCAGACCTCGGCGATCTGGCCATGGTCGGCCGCGCTGGCCGGCCTGATGATGAAGGGCGGATTGAAGATCATGCTGTGTCCCTAAAGGCGGAGAGCAGCATGCTTCGCGGCTCAGTTGGGCCGATTTCGGGCACCGATCCCTTCAACCACGACACGGACAGCTGCCCTATGCGGCCGGCCTACGGCAACCAGAGGCGTCAGTTGCTCCCCCAAGGCAGCCGGGCCTTCATGAGCTTGGAGAGTTTTTCGTTGGGCTTGGCCGGCGCATCGAGTAACGCCAGGAACTCGGCATAAACTTCCGGCGAGACCTTGATGCGGCTCTTGAGTGTCTCCCCGAAGGCAGGCTCGTCTGTAGGGTCGTCTTTCATGATCTCACCATAGCAGATCGTCCCGCGTTAACCGAATCGGAAGGGGTTGTTTAACGCTTCCCTTCTATGTCCCCACTCCGGGAGGCATCACAGAGCGAGCATGATGAACGACGAAAAGCGAAATGAATGGCGCGCCATCTTCTACGTGCAGGCGCGCGTCGCCATCCTGTTTGTCCCGGTTGTGCTCAGCCTTCTCATCATCGGCATTCTGGCCGGCAATGAGCGCAAATCCGTGCCCGATGCCGCCGATCCGACGGTTACGGGCTCGCTGCGCTAAAGAAGGGTCGCCCGGCCGCCGGCTTGCCCTGCACTCTCAAACAAACTTTGGAATCGGGCCGGTCTGCGGCGTCGTGTCGTCGCCGAGGTCGATGAACACCTCGTCGACGAAGCACCATGCCCAGCCCTCAGGCGGGTCGTAGCCCTCGATGATCGGATGCTGCGTGGCATGAAAATGCTTGGTGGCGTGGCGGTTGAGCGAGTCGTCGCAGCAGCCGACGTGACCGCATGTCCGGCAGAGCCTGAGATGCACCCACCAGGAACCGCTTTTCAGGCATTCCTCGCAGCCGAGCGCGCTCGGCGTGACCTTTTTGATGTCCTTCGTATGCGGGCATTCATCCATCACGCTCTCCTCGCCGTTCGGCTTATTGGTTTAAGGCGGCGCCATCCCGCGCCAGATAGGCATGCAACGCCGCGACCACCTGCGCGCCCTCGCCGACGGCGGCGGCGACCCGCTTCGTCGAGCCGCAGCGCACGTCGCCGATGGCGAACACGCCGCCGCGGCTGGTCTCCATCAGGCCGTGCCCCTGCGCCACGTCCGGTCCGGTGCGCACAAAACCTTTGGCGTCGAGCGCGACATTGCAATTCGCCAGCCAGTCGGTGTTCGGATCGGCGCCGATGAACAGGAAGAGATGGCGGATGGCACGCGTCGTCTCCTCGCCGCTTACCCGGTTGCGCCAGCGCAGCTCCTCGAGATTGCCCTCATGGCCTTCAAGCGCCGCGATCTCGGTTTCGGTCAGCACCTCGATGTTCGGCTGCGCCTCGATGCGCTCGACCAGATAGCGCGACATGGTGGCGTTAAGGCTGTCGCGGCGCGCCAGAAGTGTCACCTTGCGCACCTGGCTCGCCAGATAGACGGCCGCCTGCCCGGCCGAATTGCCGGCGCCGACCAGCGCCACCTCGTGGTCCTGGCAAAGCCGCGCCTCGATCGGCGAGGCCCAGTAATGCACCGAGGTGCCCTCGAACTGTGCCAGGTTAGCGACATCGAGCCGGCGGTAGCGTGCGCCGCTGGCGATCACCACGGCGCGCGTGCGCACGCTCTCGCCGTCGCCGATGGCAAGCCTGTGGCGGGCGCCGTCGGTAGCGTCGTCGAGCAGCTTCGCTTCGTCGGGGATCACCATCTCGACACCGAATTTCTGCGCCTGGTTATAGGCGCGCGCCATCAGCGCCATGCCGGTGATCCCGGTCGGGAAGCCGAGATAGTTCTCGATGCGAGCCGAGGCGCCGGCCTGCCCGCCGAAGGCGCGGCAATCGAGCACGATCGTCGACAGCCCTTCGGAAGCGGCATAGACCGCCGCCGCCAGTCCCGCCGGTCCGGCGCCGACGATGGCCACGTCATAGACCTTGCCGGCATCGATCGGCCGCAACAGGCCGACACAGCGGGCAAGCTCGTTCTCACCCGGATTGTGCATCAGCTTGCCGTTCGGGCAGAGCACGATCGGCAGGTGGTGCGGATCAACGTGGAAACGCTCGATCAGCGTCTTGGCGCAAGGATCGGTGTCGGAATCGAGCGCCCGGTGCGGCAGCCCGCTGCGCCGCAAAAAACCCTGCAGCCGCAACACGTCGCCATTGCCGGGTGGGCCGATGACGATCGGCCCGCTGGCGCCGCTTTCGAGCAGGCCGACGCGGCGCAGGATCAGCGCCCGCATGACGCGCTCGCCGAGGTTCGCCTCCTGCACCATCAGGTCGCGCAGCCGCTGCGAGGCGATGACGATCGCCTCGACCGGTCCGTTCGCCTCGGCATTGACCAGCGACGGCCGGTTCGACAGCTGCGCCAGCTCGCCGACGAAGTTGCCGGGGCCATGGGTGACGATCGGCTCACGCGGGCCGATGCCGCCGGCCTGCGTGATGTCGACCTTGCCAGCCAGGATGAGGATCAGCCCGGGGGAAATGGTACCGGCGGTGACCATATGCTCGCCGGCCGCATAGGTTCGCATCTCGCCAAACCGCCGCATGCGCTCGATGTCCGCATCGGTGAGGATCGGGAACATCTGGTCGCGACGGTTGGCGATGGTCGGGCTGACGGATGGGGCCATGGGGCGGACCGTAGCGCCCGGGGCGGCGGGTTTGAAGCGCTTTGTTCGGGGACTGGCCGGGAGGGTAGGTTGGGCACGCCGCTTCGTCATCCACGGGCGGAGCAAGGAGCGAAGCGACGCGGCGCAGACCCGAGGATCCATTCCGTGACCTATGCCGAACAATGCAACGGAGCAGAATTCCGGAGCGCCGCGGCACGTCTTGTCTAACTGGAGATCCCGTTGGCAGTCGGGATGAATGGCGCCTATCCTTCGTTCTTAGAACTCCGGATGGCCTGCCATCCGAAGCTCGAAGAGCGAAGGATGGTGCCCAGAAGAGGACTCGAACCTCCACTCCTTGCGGAACACGGACCTGAACCGTGCGCGTCTACCAATTCCGCCATCTGGGCTGGTGCGGGCTCATGTAAGCGGGCAAACGATATGTGTCAACGCGCTTTTTTATTGCCCGCCGCTTGCCGGCTCAGTTCTGGATGTTGGCGTTGGCACTCACCCGCCCGGGCGATCGCATATGGGCAACTTGCGCCCTACGAATACCCCCATCCTTAATCCCTCCCCTCGAGGGCAGGGCAATCGCATATGAGTTCTTACGAAGAGGACCCCCACCCTAACCCTCCCCACAAGGGGGAGGGAACGCTGCCGCATGCCACCCCCTTTGGCGTCGAACCTAGGCGATTTGCGGCGATCAGCGCCTACCAAGTCTCCCTCCCCCTTGTGGGGAGGGACTAAGGGTGGGGGTCCTTCTTCGCAAGAATCTTTGCGCGGCGCCGACTTCAGTGACTGAGGCCACAGCCTCACCCCTCCAGCACGTCCTTCGACGCCACGGTGGAATCGGCGTTGAGCTTGTAGATGATCGGCACGCCCGTGCCGAGCTCGAGCTTGACGATCTCCTCGCCGCTCTTGCCGTCCAGCGCCATGATCAGCGCGCGCAGCGAGTTGCCGTGCGCCGCGACCAGCACGGTCTCGCCGCGCAGCACGTGCGGCTGCACATCGTGCAGGTAATAGGGCCACACGCGCGCGCCGGTATCCTTCAGGCTTTCGCCGCCGGGCGGCGCGATGTCGTAGGAGCGGCGCCAGATATGCACCTGCTCCTCGCCCCATTTCTTGCGCGCGTCGTCCTTGTTGAGGCCGGAGAGGTCGCCATAATCGCGCTCGTTGAGCGCCTGGTCGCGGATCGTCTTCAGGTCGGCCTGGCCGACGATGTCGAGAATGTGCTGGCAGGTCTTCTGCGCCCTGATCAGCGCCGAGGTGTAGGCGATGTCGAATTTCACGCCGCGCGCCTTGAGCTTTTCGCCGGCGGCGAGCGCCTCGGCGGTGCCCTGCTCGGTCAGGCCGACGTCGCGCCAGCCGGTGAACAGGTTCTTCAGGTTCCATTCGCTCTGGCCGTGGCGCACGAGCACGAGAGTTCCCGACATGTCAGCTCCTATAAATGTTGGATAAGGATCAGCTCAGGCCGAGCACGTCCCGCATGGAATAAAGTCCGGGCTTTTTACCACGCGCCCAGAGCGCCGCCTTGACGGCGCCGCGCGCGAAGATCGCCCGGTCCTCGGCATGGTGGGAAAGCGTGATGCGCTCGCCGGTGCCGGCAAGGATCACCGAGTGGTCACCGACGACGGAGCCGCCGCGCAGCGTGGCGAAGCCGATGGAGCCCGCCTTGCGCACCCCGGTATGGCCGTCGCGCACCCGCACGCTGTTGCCGGCAAGATCGATGCCGCGCCCCTTCGCCGCCGCCTCACCGAGCAGCAGCGCCGTGCCGGACGGCGCGTCGACCTTGTGCCGGTGGTGCATCTCCAGGATCTCGATGTCGAAATCGTCGGCGTCCAGCGCCTTCGCGGCCTGCTCGACCAGCACCGCCAGAAGATTGACGCCGAGGCTCATATTGCCGGATTTGACGATCGTGGCGTGGCGCGCGGCAGCCGCGATCCTGGCATTGTCGTCGGTCGAGCAGCCGGTGGTCCCAATGACATGGACGATGCGCGCCTGCGCGGCATAGCCGGCGAATTCGACGCTTGCCGCGGGCGCGGTGAAATCAAGCACGCCGTCGGCCTTGGCGAAGGCCGGCAGCGGATCGTCGACGATCGGCACGTTGATGATGCCGATGCCGGCAATCTCGCCGGCATCCTTGCCGAGATGCGCCGAGTCCGGCCGCTCGACCGCGGCGGCGACGCGCGCGCCCGGCATGGTGTGGATGGCGCGGATCAGCGTCTGGCCCATGCGGCCGGCGGCGCCAACCACCACCAGGCCCATATCGCCTGCTTCGCTCATGCGCTTCTCCTGACGGTCTTCTTGGCGCGGCTGCGCGGCGCCGGAGTTTGGCCCGAAGTTTGGCTTGGCTTGACGTCGTCGACAAGCCCCAGCCCTTTCTTGCCCTGTATCCGGTGGAAGCGGGCATAGATGCTGTGCGGGTCGGCCATCAGCGAGGCATGCGTGCCTTCCTCGACCAGCCGCCCCTCTTCCAGCACGATGATGTGGTCGGCATTGACCACCGTCGACAGCCGGTGCGCGATGACGATGGTGGTGCGGCCTTCCATGACATGGGTCAGCGCTTCCTGGACGCGCGCCTCCGCCTCATTGTCGAGCGCCGAGGTCGCTTCGTCGAGCAGCAGGATCGGTGCCTGGCGCACGATGGCGCGGGCGATCGAGACGCGCTGGCGCTGGCCGCCGGAAAGCGTCGAGCCGCTTTCGCCGACCGGCGTGTCGTAGCCCTGTGGCTGCTGGCGGATGAACTCGTCGGCGGCGGCCAGTTTCGCCGCCTGCTCGATCTCGGCGTCGGTGGCCGACAGCCGGCCGTAGCGGATGTTGTCGCGAATCGTGCCCTCGAACAGATAGGGCGCCTGCGCCACATAGGCGATCGATTGGCGCAGCGAATGTGTGGTCACCTTGGCAATATCCTGGCCATCGACCTCTATGCTGCCCTCGTCGACGTCGTAGAAGCGCTGCAGCAGCGCCACGATCGTCGACTTGCCGGCGCCCGAGGCGCCGACGATGGCCGTGACCTTGCCGGCCGCGGCGGTAAAGCTCAAATCCCTCAGCACCGGCGTGTCGGCATTGTAGCCGAACGTCACATTGTCGAAGCGCACCTCACCGGTGGTGACCTTCGCCTCGACCGCGTCGGGGGCGTCACCCTGCTTCGGCTCGAGGTCGAGCAGCTCGTAGATCATGCGGGCGTTGACCAGGGCACGTTCCATGCCGACCTGCGTGCGCGCCAGGCGTCTCGCCGGGTCGTAGGCCATGATCAGCGCGGTGATGAAGGAAAACACCGCGCCCGGCGGCTGTCCAAGCACCAGCGCCCGATAGCCGGAATAGGCAAGCACGGCGGTAATGGCGAGGCCACCCAGAATCTCGGAAATCGGCGACAGCCGCTCGGAGACGCGGGCGATCTTGTTGTTACGCTGTTCGGCCGTATCGGCCATGATGCCGATGCGGCGCGCCAGCTCCTCCTCCAGGGTGAAGGCCTTGACGATGGCGATGCCTTGCGTTGCCTCTTGCACCGACCCGTTCAGCTGCGAGTTGATCAGCACGGATTCCCGGTTGATCCGCCGCAGCCGGCGGGTGATGTAGATGACGGCCCAGATCAGCGGCGGCCCGATCAGCAGCGAGCTGAGCGACAACACCGGATCCTGGTAGATCATCACGCCGACAAGGGCGACGAGCGAGACCGCGTCGCGGCTGATGGAGGTCAGTGTCAGCGACAGCAGGTCACGAATGCCGCCGACATTCTCGTTGACCTGCGCCGCCAGCCGGCCGGAACGGGTCTCGTTGAAGAAGTTGACGCCGAGCTTCATCAGATGGTCGAAGCTGCGCTTCTGGTAGCGGGCGACGAGATTGTTACCGATCCTGGCCAGTGCCAGTGCCTGGCCGTAGCCGGCGAAGCCGCGCAGCAGGGAGGCGCCCATGAAACCGGCGCAGATCCAGACGATCATGTCGCTGCGCCGTTCGTAGAAGATCTGGTTGATCATCGGGGCCATGATCCACGCCGTGAAGGCGGTGGTGCCGGAAACAATCAGCAGGCAGGCGACGGCAACGACATAGGTCCAGCGATATTCCTTGCCGTTTTCAGCCAGGATGCGGCGCAACACCGCACTGACCTCGGCGGGCTGGACTTTCAGTTTGAGGGAAGTTTGGACGGTCAAATCGGGGGCGCTTCGTGGGTTCTCGTCGGACGGGGCTGCTTTTCGGCACCCTCTTAGCGCCCCGGCTACGGCTTGCCTATGGCGAAACTTCGTCGCGGCATCGTCGCAAGATCGAGCGGAGCGCCGAAGCTGCCAATCTCCCCGCTTGAGCGGGAGATGTCCGGCAGGACAGAGAGGGGGGCCTCGCGCCGGCCTTTCGGAGTTTCTTCACCGTCGCAACAGACGCCGGCTAGGCGGGCCGCGACCCAGCCTCACGCCCGCCAGTGCCGCCCCGCCGTCTGCACGCCGAACAGCGACGGCGTCCTGGCATAGGCGGCTAGCCCGAGCAGCGCCGCCAGCGGGTGGGTGATGACGTAGACTGGCATTTCGCGCATCAGCGCGCTGTGCGGCGCCTTGTCCTCGAAGGCGGCGCGGAAATTGCCGGCTTTCAGCGCCGGCACGATTTTCTGCGCGATGCCGCCGGTCAGGAAGACCCCGCCGCGGCCCATGAACACCAGCGCCAGGTCGCCCGCGGTGCGGCCGAGACAGGTGACGAACAGCGCCAGCGCCTCCTCCGCTGTCCGGTCGGATTTGGCGAGCGCCGCCGCGGTGACTTCGGCCGGCGTGGTGAAAGGCGCCGGCCTGGCGTCGGCCTTGGCCACGGCGCGATAGACATTGACCAGCCCGCGTCCGCACAGGATCTGCTCGCCGGAAATGCGGCCTTCCAGCTTGTCGATATGCGGGAACACCTCGAAATCGCGCGGCGTGCGCGGGCCGATATCCATGTGCCCGCCCTCGCCCGGCACCGGGATCCAGTGATTGAGCGCGTAGATCAGCCCGGCGACGCCGAGCCCGGTTCCGGGGCCGAGCACGACGCGGCTCGCATTGGGCTCCGGCGTGCCGCCGCCGATCTTCTCCATATGCTCTTCGCCCAGCGCCACCACTGCCAGCGCCTGCGCCTCGAAATCGTTGAGCACCACGACTTCGCTTAGGGCCAGATTGGCAAACATCTGGTGGGGTTTGACCACCCAGGGGCAATTGGTGAGACGGATCTCGTCGCCGTCGACCGGGCCCGCCACCGCCAGCACCGCCGAATTCGGCTGGATGGACGAGCGGTCGAGCACCGCCGCCTGGATCGCCTCGTCGATGGTGGCGAAATTGGCGGTCTGGACGATCTGCGGCTCGGTCGCTTCCGAATTGGCGTCGAGCACGATCGAGAAGCGCGCATTGGTGCCGCCAATATCGCCGATCAGGACCGGAAACCGCAGCGTTCTATCGTCTTCACCTACCATGCTCTCCGCTCACCCCGTTCCGGCCGCTTGTCTGTTCGTTGAACTAGCGCATGGGCTTGCAAAGGGAAAGCCGGTTTGGCTTCAGGCGTGGCGTGACGGCATTCTCTCCCCCCCCTAGAGGCAGGGCAATCGCATATGAGTTTTTTACGAAGAGGACCCCCACCCTAACCCTCCCCACAAGGGGGAGGGAACGCTGCCGCATGCCACCCTTTTTGGCGTCGAACCTAAAGCGCGTCGCGCTGAAACAGATTCAGGCGACGCGCTTTAAGTCTTTGTTTTGATGCATGTCGTTGTCCCAGACCCGCTGCGCACTTCTGGGCGACATGCGTTAAGCGATTTGCGGGGATCGGCGCCTACCAAGTCTCCCTCCCCCTTGTGGGGAGGGATTAAGGGTGGGGGTCCTCTTCGTAAAAAAACTCATATGCGATTGCCCTGCTCTTGAGGGGGAGATGTCGCCAAAGGCGACAGAGGGGGGCCGCGCGTGAAGCGCCGACGCTTTCCGGGCGAAAGACAAAGCCGGCGATCTATGCGAGACGACCCCCTCTGGCCGCTTCGCCGCCATCTCCCCCTCAAGGGGGGAGATCACGCAGGCCGCGCCTCAGTTCCCCGGCCTTGGCCTTGGCAGCGGGATGCCTATCTTTGGCGTCGGCGCGAAGGCGCTCGCCGCTGCCGGCATTGCCGCGCTGCCGCTGGAGATCGTCTCCGCCGGCTCGGTCGGCTGCGGTTCGGCCACGGCGACCGCGGCTGCGCCGCCCTGATAGGTGACCGCCTCCAGCGACGGCGCATCCGGCGCGTTGAGCACGTCCTGGCATTGCTTCGGCAGGTTTGCCATCGTCATCAGGTCGCGCGCCTTCGGCGCATCCGGGTTCTTGTTCGGCCGCCACGGTTCCTCGGTGAACCACCAGGCAAGCGGCTTGCCGCAGCCGTCGTCGTCCGTCGTCGTTTCCTGCGCCTTGCAGAAGGGCGAGCCCGGCTGGCAGCCGATGCGCATATGGAAGTGATAGTCATGGCCCCAGAACGGCCGGATCTTGCGCAGCCAGGTGCGGTCGCCGGTGACGGTGTCGCAAAGCTTCTTCTTGATGCCGGGATTGACCAGGATGCGCTCGACCTCCGGATAGCTCGCCGCGCGCTTGAGCAGCCTTGTGTGCTGCGGCGTCCACAGCGCCTCCTTCACCAGATGCGTCTTCTCGTCGACCATCAGCGTCGCGCTCATGGTCTCGCGCTGCGCCGTGGTCAGCGGCCGCTTCGGCATCGGCGTCAGCCAGATGTCGGCGTCCAGCCCGATCTGGTGCGAGGCATGGCCGGTCATCATCGGTCCGCCGCGCGGCTGCGAAACGTCGCCGATCAGAAGCCCCGGCCAGCCGTCGGCGGCGGCATCGCGCGACAGTTTTTCGATCAGCGCGATCATCGCCGGATGGCCCCAGCGGCGGTTGCGCGAGGGGCGCATCACTTCCCAGGTCGGACCGTCCATCGGCAGCGCCACGCCGCCGGTGAAGCAGCCCCTGGAGTAGAAGCCGAAGGATTGCGCGCGTGCCACTGCCGGCAGCTTTCGGGCGCCGAACAGGTCCTTCGCGCGAGGCTCGGCTGAAATGGCGGCAGCCGCCAGCGCGGCCAGTGTCACCAGCGCCAGCGCGGCTGTCAGGAACGGCTTCCTCTCGGGCAACGATCGCAGTTTCATCGGGCTGGGTCCCCCCTCAAGTCGGCCCTCGGCATTGAGCCGAATCATACCATGTCGCGCGCCGCGCTTCGATCATGTGCCTTTCATGGGGCTGCGCGGCTCTCCGTCCCGCCAATTGCCCTCGGCCCACATCCGCTCCAGCGCCACCCGATAGTTCGGGAAGCGGAAGCGATAGCCGGCCGCCTTGATCGCGTTGTTGGCGACGCGCTTGTTCTCGCCATAGAAAGAACGCGCCATGGGCGAAAGTTGGGCGGTCTCGAAGGCAATTTCGGGCGGCGGCTCGACGCCCATCAGCCCGGCGGCGTCGGCGACGACATCCTGCGGTGGCGCCGGCTCGTCGTCGGTGACGTTGAAGATCCCGCCGAGATTGTTGTCGGCCAGAAGCCGGAGCGCGCCGGCGATGTCGTCGCAATGGATGCGGTTGAACACCTGGCCGGGCTTGACCAGCCGCCGCGCCGTGCCGTCCTCGAGATTGGCCAGCGCGTTGCGGCCCGGCCCGTAAATGCCCGATAGACGCAGGATCGCCACCGGTTTCCCGAGCTCGCGGCCAAGTGTAAGCCATTCCCGTTCGGCCGCCACCCGCATCACCGAGCGCTCCGACACCGGGCGGCAGTCGCTGGTCTCGTCCACCCAGGCGCCGCCATGATCGCCATACACGCCGACGGTGGAGAGATAGCCGATCCATTCCAGCGCCGGCATTTTGTTGCGAATGGTCTCGCCAGCGACGTTGAGCACCGGGTCGCCGGCTTCGTCGGGAGCAATCGAGACGATGAGATGCGTCGTCCTGGCAAGCGCATCGCTGAGCTCGGGCGATAGCGCGCCGTCGAATTGCAGCGGCTCGATGCCAGCCGATCGCAGCGCTTCGAATTTTTCCGGCGCCCGGGTCGTGCCGAAGACCGGCGCGCGCCGCTCGTTGGCCCGCGCGAAAGCCTTGCCGGAATAGCCGGCGCCGAAGATCAAGAAGCGTCTTTCGCTCATCGATGAACCCCCATCAATCGGCCTTCACGGAACGCGCCGGCGCCGCCAGCCATTCCTCTTGGACCACCGCATCGGTTTCGGTCTTCGAAGCCGTGGCGGCAAGATCGCCAAATTCGCGGTCGGAGAGCAGCCGCGACAGGGCCCAGATTGCCGCACCCCGCACCAGCGGCGAGGCTTCGTTGAGCAGACCACGCACGATGGGCGTCAGCGAAGCATCACCGGAATTGCCGGCGGCGATCAGCACGTTGCGGATGAAACGGTCGCGGCCGATGCGCTTGACCGGCGAGCCGGAGAAGAAGGCCCGGAACGCCGCATCGTCGAGAAGCAACAGCTGCGAAAGCGGCGGCTCGCGCAAATCCGCGCGCGCGGCAAGCTTCGCCTCCGAGGCAGCACTTGCGAACTTGTTCCACGGACAGACGGCGAGACAATCGTCGCAGCCATAGATGCGGTTGCCGATCTTTTCGCGGAATTCATGCGGAATCGGCCCTTTGTTCTCGATGGTGAGGTAGGAAATGCAGCGCCGCGCATCGAGCCGGTAAGGCGCGGGGAACGCATCGGTCGGGCAGACGTCGAGGCAGGCGCGGCAGGAGCCGCAATGATCGATTTCGGCTTTGTCCGGCTCCAGTTCGGCGGTCGTGAAGATCGTGCCGAGGAACAGCCATGAACCATGCGCGCGGCTCACCAGATTGGTGTGCTTGCCCTGCCAGCCTATCCCCGCCGCTTCCGCCAGAGGCTTTTCCATGACTGGCGCCGTGTCGACGAACACCTTCACGTCGCCGCCGGCGCGCGCGACGATCTTGCCGGCGATCTCCTTCAGCCGGCCCTTCATAACGTCGTGGTAGTCGCGGTTCTGCGCATAAACCGAGATCGCGCCGCGGTCGCGTTTTTCGAGGATACCGCGCGGATCGTGGTCCGAGCCGTAATTCATCGCCAGCACGATGATCGAGCGGACTTCCGGCCACAGCGTCGAGGGCTCGGCTCGCCGTTGAACCGTCTCGGCGATCCACTCCATCGAGCCGTGGAAACCGTCGGCAACGAATTCGGCGAGCCTTGCCGGCGCCAGCGGGATCGCGTCCGGCCGGGTCACCGCGACCGCGTCGAAGCCGGCGCGGCGCGCCTCCGCGTCGATCAGCGCGCGCAGTTTATCAGAAGTCGAGGTCCGCATAATGCGATACCGGCGACAGGCCGCGCACCCGGTCGGAGAGCAGCGGCCTGAAGGCCGGCCGTGATTTCACCCGCGTGTACCATTCGCGCGCGGCGGCATGCTCGCGCCAGTCGATCTCGCCAAGATAATCGAGCACCGAAAGCGTCGCGGCCGCTGCCAAATCGGCATAGGTCACCTTGTTGCCGGCCAGCCAATGGCGCGTGCCGGCCAGCCAGTTGGTGTATTTCATGTGCTGGCGGATGTTGGCGCGCGCGGCGCGGATCGCCGCCGAATCCGGCGAGCCGCCGCCGGCGGTTTCCGGCATGACCGGCTTCAGCACGCGCTCGCGCACCAGGTGGCGGGTCACCTCGCTCTCGGCCTTGTTCAGATACCAGTCGGTCAGCCGGCGGATTTCGGCGCGCTGCATCGGGTCCTCGGCGAACAGCCGCTTGTCGCGCTTCAAGACGCCGCGCGTCTCGTCGAGATATTCGGCGATCACCATGGCGCCGACGATCGGCACGTCGCCTTCGGCAAGCAGGATCGGCAGCGTACCGGCCGGGTTCAGCGCCAAAAACTCCTTGCGCCGCGTCCACGGCTTTTCCTCGATCAGCGCCAGTTCCTCGCCATACTCGCCGAAGGCGAGGCGCACGAAGCGGCAGGTGGCGAACATGGGATGATGGAAAAGCGTCAGCATGGTTCCGCGATGATAAGGCGCACTGGCGAATCGCTAACGGCGCCGGTAAGTCTTGGCCGCCCGATTCCAGGGACTGTCATGGTGTGCGACCTATAGGGGGACTTCCGCCCCGTGACAAGCAAGCCCTTCCCTTGGGAGCATGATGTCGTCCGAAAACCGCTTCAAACTTTTCGGCATCATGCTCTCGCTATCATTCAAAAGCAGAGGTTGCCATGGAAAGCCAGACCATCGTCGAAGCGCTGCTGCTTGGGCTACTGGAGGGCCTGACCGAGTTCATCCCGGTGTCCTCGACCGGCCATATCCTGCTTGCCGGCCATTTCCTCGGCTTCCATTCCACCGGCAAGGCCTTCGAGATCCTGATCCAGCTCGGCGCCATCCTGGCGATCCTCAGCGTCTATTTCAGCAAGCTTTGGCAGATGGCCGTCAAGCTGCCCAGCGACCCGCAGACCCGGCATTTCGTTATCGGCATCCTCATCGCCTTCCTGCCGGCGGCGGTCATCGGCGCGCTGGCGCATGATTTCATCAAGACCATCCTGTTCGAATCGCCGCGGCTGATCTGCATCATGCTGATCATCGGCGGCGTCGTGCTGCTCGTCGTCGACCGCATCAACTTCAAGCCGGTCCATCACGACGTCGAGCGCTTCCCGACCAGTCTTTACCTGAAGATCGGCCTGTTTCAGTGCCTGTCGCTGATCCCCGGCACCTCGCGCTCCGGCTCTACGATTGTCGGCGCGCTGCTGATGGGCGTCGACAAGCGCGCGGCGGCCGAATTCTCCTTCTTCCTCGCCATGCCCACCATGGTCGGCGCCTTCGCCTTCGACCTCTACAAGAACCGCAACGTGCTGACCTCGGCCGACCTGCCGATCATCGCCATCGGCTTCATCGCCGCCTTCGTCACCGCGCTGATCGTGGTGCGCTTCCTGCTCGATTACGTCTCGCGCAACGGCTATTCGCTGTTCGGCTGGTGGCGCCTGGTGGTGGGCGGCGTCGGGCTGGCGGCGCTGATGATCTGGGGGTGAGCGGCGGGCTTCGCCCGCACCGCTTTGTCGAGTTCCCGCCCACCCCCCTCTGGCCTACCGGCCATCTCCCCCGCAAGGGGGGAGATCGGATGTCACTGCGATTTCGCCAATCGCCTATGTCGAAGAAGGGCGCGGCGCCTAAGCTGCTAATCTCCCCCCCTTGCGGGGGAGATGTCCGGCAGGACAGAGGGGGGTGCTGTCCCGCCAACGTCTCCGAAAGTAGCCCCTCAATTCCTTCCATAAAACGCATTCTCGACATGCACCGGCCAGCGCCAGGGCAGCACCGCAACCATGTCGAAACGCATAGACAGTCGCCCATAATCCGGCTGCCGCGACAGCCAGATGTCGGCTGCGCCCTCGATCCGGCGCTCCGATTCATGCCCGATCGCTTCCATCGCCTCGATCAGCGTACGGCGCGCCTTGACCTCGACGAACAGCACGAGGTCGCCGCGCCGGGCGATAAGGTCGATCTCGCCGAGTTTCGTGCGGTGACGGCGAGCGAGGATGCGGTAGCCTTTCAGCATCAGCGCCAGCGCCGCCAACCATTCGCCGCGATGGCCGCGCCGATAGGCTTTGCGGCGATGGCCCGCCGAACGCTCAGCCACCGCTGCCTTCCTTGAGCTCCAAGAGCCGCCGGTAGAGCGCCTGTTTCTGGCCGCCGGTCATCTTCGCCGCTTCCGCGGCAGCCTTCGAGGCCGGCATTTCGGCGGCAAGCGACAACAGCAGCCGGTCGATGTCTGCCGGCTGATCCTCCGTCGCTTCCGGCGGGCCGACGCAGATGACGATCTCGCCCTTCGGCGTGTCGACCGCCGCATAATGGTCGGCAAGCTCGGCCAGCGTTCCGGTGCGGGTCTCCTCGAATGTCTTGGTCAGCTCGCGGCCGATCGCGCCCCGGCGGCTGCCGCCCAGCGCCTCGACCATCGCAGTCAGCGTCTCCGCCAGCCGGCGCGGCGACTCGAAAAAGATCAGCGTCGCCGGCACCTGCCTGAAGCTTTCAAGCTTCGTCAGCCGCTGGCCCGTCTTGGTGGGCAGGAAACCGGCGAACAGGAAGGTATCGGAAGGCAGGCCGGATGCGGTGAGCGCCGCAAGTGCCGCCGAAGGCCCGGGGATCGGGATAACGCGGATGCCGCGCTCCAGCGCCTCGCCGACCAGCCGGTAGCCGGGATCGGAGACCAGCGGCGTGCCGGCGTCCGATATCAGCGCCACGCTCTGTCCGGCGGCAAGCGCCTCGATCAGCTTCGGCCCGGCCTCCTGGGCATTGTGCTCGTGATAGGCGGTGGTGCGGCGGCGGATGCCGTAGCGTTCGAGCAGCACGCGCGACACGCGCGTGTCCTCGCAGGCCACGATATCGGCGCTAGCAAGCGTCTCCAGCGCGCGCAGCGTGATGTCGGCCAGATTGCCGATCGGCGTCGCCACCAGATAGAGCGCCGGCACAAGCGGCCGCGCCGCGATCTCGGTTTGCCCGATCACATAGCTGCGTTTGTCGCCGGTCACCGAATGCCCCTCATAACCCGCCCTGTTTGGCATAGCCGACGCTTCGTTGCAAAACGTGAGGTCGACGTAAGGAAATCGCCATGCCTTTGCCATAGTGAGGAACGAAACCGGCAACGGCGAATTTAACCCCTGATTCCCGGGAGGAGGCAGGACCGGACGATGCCCAATCGCTTCGACGTTTTTATCGGCCGACTTGAAAGCAAGACCGCCCGCGAGGGCACCCCATCACATCCGATCGCTGCCCAGAACGGCACCCGCCGGGACAAGGCCGACCAGAAGCCGGCCCGCGACGGCGAGACGCATGGCGAGAAGCCGCGCGGCAAGCACCGCCAGAAGCACGACGCGTAGAACGTCGCGGCACCAGAGTCATCGCGCGGATGCCGCGCGGCGTTTACTAACTTTCGTTGATTTCGCGCAGCCGCTCAGAATTTGTAGTTCACCTTGGCGACAACACTGTTTTCGGTCTCATTGAACCGGATCGACGTTGGACCAATGCCTCCGTCGCCCGTCTTCTTCCCGAAATCGTAATACTTCCACTCCACGCCTGCCGTGATGTGATCCGAAAAGGCATACTCAGCACCAAGGCCAGCCGTCCAGCCAGTACGTGAACCACCATTCCATGACTGATCAAGTGGGGTGATTTGATTGAACTTATACTTCGTGAAGGCGATGCCGCCTGTCCCATATATCAGCAGCCGATCAAAAGCATAACCAGCGCGCCCGCGAACCGAGGCAAGCCAGTCCTGCTTCGTTCTGCAAACAGATCCGATCGCGGTCGAGCACTGATTATCACCTTTGACAGATGATCCGTCGAAATCAGCTTCTACGCCCAACACGAATTGTTGGATTTGATAGTTATATCCAATCTGGCCGCCATAAACGACACCGTTGCCGTTCGTGTTGAACTCAGGTCCCCCAAAATCAGTCCACTTGCTATCATTCCACGCCCCCCCAACATTCGCACCGACGTAAAAGCCGGTCCAGCTATAGGGTGCAGGCTCAGTTGTTTGAGCAGCGAGATCGGCAGCGAACGCCGGAGTTGCGAAAATAAGCGATGCCAGGACGGCAAAATTGGAAGCTCGCATGGAATCTCCTAAACGCGCTCTGATCCAGAAATCGGCGGTCTTGAGAATATCGCCGCTATGACCACAAAGATGTTACTTTTCAGACACAGGAGGAAAGGAAAAGCTAGCTCTATATCGGTGTCCCGTAAGCAAATTTTGAACCGACAACTCCACTTGGCTATCGACAACCGCGCCCGGATGCGAGCAGCCGCACCAGTTCCGGGCCCACAATGTCGGCCCACGCGACAAGCTCATGCGTCAGCGCATTGTCGGCGTCATGATTGGTGCCAGCCGACGCGACCTCGATGTCGCGCCGCTTGGAAAACACCTGCTCGGCGGTCGGGCTGCGCAAGCGGTTCTGGCTGCAGACGAAAAGGACGTTCTTCAGGAGATTACCGCGCCAGATCCGCCACCACCGCATCGAGCACGATCATGCCGGCGGTCGTGGCGCGCAGGCGGGCATTGCCGACCGGCGCCACCAATCCTTCCTCCTGCAGCACAGAAAGCCGCGCGCTCGAAAGGCCGCGCCCCGCGAGCGCCTCGTAGCGCTGGAGGTCGATGCCTTCGGCAAGCCTTAAGCCCATCAGCAGGAATTCATCGGCTTCCTCGGAGCGCGTCAAAATCTCGCCGCCGGTGATGCCGTGCCCTTTGGCCTCGACCAGATTGGCCCAGGTCTCAGGCATCCTCTCCGCGATGGTCACCGTGCGGCGGCCATTCTCGACGAAACGGCCATGCGCGCCCGGCCCGACGCCGACATATTCGCCATAACGCCAGTAGGTCAAATTGTGCCGGCTCTCGGTGCCCGGCTGGGCGTGGTTGGAAATCTCATAGGCCGGCAGCCCATGCGCTGCCGTCACCTCCTGCGTCAGCGCGTAAAGGTCGGCGGCGTGGTCGTTGTCGGGCAGCGTGAACTTGCGCGCCGCGTAGAGCGCGTGGAAGGGCGTGCCCTCCTCGATGGTGAGCTGGTAGAGCGAAAGATGGTCGACCGCATAGCCGATCGCCTGCTCCAGTTCCGCTCCCCACGCCTCCGGCGTCTGGCCCGGCCGGGCGTAGATCAGGTCGAAGGAAAGCCGCGGAAAAATCTCGCGCGCCAAGCCGATGGCGTGCAATGCCTCCTCGACATCGTGCAGCCGGCCGAGGAAGCGCAAATCCTTGTCGTTCAGCGCCTGCACGCCGAGCGACACGCGGTTGACGCCGGCGGCGCGATAGCCGCGGAACCGCTCGGCCTCGACCGAGGACGGGTTGGCTTCCAGCGTCACCTCGATGCCTGCCGGCACTGTCCAGTTCCTCGCCACGGCCTCCAGCACCGTCGCCACCGTTTCCGGCTTCATCAGCGACGGCGTGCCGCCGCCGAGGAAGATGCTGGTCACCTCGCGCGCCCCGGTGCGGGCACGCATGGTCTTGAGCTCAGCCTCAAAGGCGCGGGCGAAACGCTCCTGGTCGACCGGCTGGTGGCGGACGTGGCTGTTGAAGTCGCAATAAGGGCACTTGGCCGCGCAGAACGGCCAGTGGATATAGACACCGAAGCCGGGGCTGCGGTCGAGCGGCATGGTCACCGGGTTCATGCGGATCCCGATCGCGCCAAATTTAATCGCACCAGATCCAATCGGGCTTGCGCGAATTTCTGGAAGGCGCGGGCGCGGTGCGAAAGCGCCGTCGCCTGGCCGGGCTTCCAGCCATGCTTTTCATCCGCGCTCATCTCGCCAAAGGTCTTGTCGAAACCATTGGGCAGGAAGACCGGATCGTAGCCGAAGCCGAGCGTGCCGCGCGGCGGCCACACCAGCGTGCCTTCCGCCTCGCCCCGGTAATACTCGGCCTCGCCGTCCGGAAATGCCAGGCAGATGACGGCGACGAAGCGGCCGGTGCGCTGCGCCGGCTCGGTCGCGCCGGCTTCCTGCAGCGCCGTTTCGGTCTTGCGCATAGCCATGCCGAAATCCCTGCTGCCGTCCGGCGTCTCGGCCCAGTTGGCGGTATAGACCCCCGGCGCGCCGTCGAGCGCGTCGACGCAGAGGCCTGAATCGTCCGACAGCGCCGGCAGGCCGGTGGCCTTGGCCGCCGCATAGGCCTTGATATAGGCGTTCTCCTCGAAGGTGGTGCCGGTCTCGTCCGGCTCCGGCAGGCCGTATTCCTTGGCCGACTTCGCCTCGAAGCCGAACGGCGCCATCAGGTCGGCGAATTCGCGCAGCTTGCCTTGATTGTGGCTGGCGACGACGATCTTCTTTCCGTTGAGCGAATGCATCAGAAACCCCAGATCCTTGGCTCGGCGAACTCGATCGAATTGCCCGACGGGTCGCGGATATAGATCGAGTGTCCGCCTTGAGGCCATTCGAAATCGCTTTCGATGGCAATGTTCCTTGCCGCCAGATGCCCGCGCCAGGCGGCGATCTCGTCGGCGCTTGCGGCAAAGCAGAGATGGCCTTCGCCGGCCGTGCCATGTGGCGGCACCTTCAGCCTGGCGTCCGGCGCGGGTGGGATTTTCGTCGCCTCGGCGTTGAAGAGAAGCAGCACGCCGTCGCCGCAGCGGAAGAACACGTGGCGGCCTTCGACCTTGCCGAGGACGGTAAGGCCGAGGATATCGCGGTAGAAGGCTTCCGCGGCGGCGAGATCGGTGACGTAGAGCGCCGATTCCAAAATCGCCGAGGGTATCACGAGGCCCCCCTCTCTGGCCTGCCGGCCATCTCCCCCTCAAGGGGGGAGATTGGCAGCTTCAGCCTCGGCGCCCTCGCAGCCTTAGAGATTGGCGAAAGCCTTTGCGACATCCAATCTCCCCCCTTGAGGGGGAGATGGCCGGCAGGCCAGAGAGGGGGGCCTAGGCTCGGCATTGGAAACCCCTACGCCACCGCCATCTGCTGCAGACTCACCAGCCGCGAAATACCCTTCTTGGCCAGCCCCATCAGCGCCGCGAACTGCTCCTCGGAAAACGGTTCGCCCTCGGCGGTGCCCTGGATCTCGACGATGCCGCCCTTGCCGGTCATGACGAAATTGGCGTCGGTGCCGGCCGAGGAATCCTCGAGGTAGTCGAGATCGATGACCGGCTGGCCGTCATGGATGCCGCAGGATATCGCCGCGACATGGTCCTTCAGCACCTTGGCGACGCTCACCATCTGGCGCGCTTCCATCCAGCGCAGGCAATCGTAGAGCGCCACCCAGCCGCCGGTGATCGAGGCGGTGCGGGTGCCGCCATCGGCCTGGATGACATCGCAGTCGACGGTGATCTGCTGCTCGCCCAGCGCCTGCAGGTCGACCACGGCGCGCAGGCTCCGGCCGATCAGCCGCTGGATCTCCAGCGTGCGGCCGCCCTGCTTGCCGGCGGAGGCCTCGCGCCGCATGCGCTCGCCGGTCGAGCGCGGCAGCATGCCGTATTCGGCCGTCACCCAGCCCTTGCCGGAATTGCGCATCCAGGCCGGCACCTTTTCCTCCAGGCTCGCCGTGCACAACACATGCGTGTCGCCGAACTTCACCAGGCACGAGCCCTCGGCATGCTTGGAGACGCCACGCTCGAAGGAGATGGCGCGCATTTCGTCGGCTTGGCGTTTGGAGGGGCGCATTCGGCCTGCTTTCTTCTCGGTTCCGGAATCGTGGCCGGCTTGTAGACGCATGTAGCCCAAGTCGCAAAGGAAAAGGGCGGCGCAAGAAAAACGGCCGGGTGACCGCAAGCGCGGCACCGTGACCGCAAGCGCGGCACTGGGTTGCGCCAGCATGGCTTAAGTCTATATCTTTCGGTAGGAGGTTTTTCGCCGGAATGAACAAACCAGTCGATCCGACGTCGCAGTCGCCGGTACTTCAGTCACTCGACATGCGCTCGCGCGATATTTTCCGGCGGATTGTCGATTCCTATCTGCGCGACGGCGAACCAGTCGGCTCGCGCAGCCTGTCGCGCATCCTGCCGTCGTCGCTGTCGCCCGCCACCATCCGCAACGTGATGAGCGACCTGGAGCATCTAGGCCTCATCTACGCGCCGCATATCTCCGCCGGGCGGCTGCCGACCCAGACGGGCCTGCGCTTCTTCGTCGATGCCTTCATGGAGCTCGGTGACCTGTCCGACGAGGAGCGCCGTGTCATCGAAGCGCAGGTGCGCGCTTCGGGTCCGGGCGCGACGCTGGAGCATATGCTGACCGAGGCCAGCCAGATGCTGTCCGGCATGTCGCGCGGCGCCGGCCTCGTGCTCGCCTCCAAGAACGAGGTGGCGCTGAAGCACATCGAATTCATCCAGCTCGAACCCACCAAGGCGCTTGCCGTGCTGGTGTCGCAGAACGGCGATGTCGAAAACCGTGTCGTCGACCTGCCCGCCGGCATCACCGTCTCGCAGTTGCACGAGGCCTCGAACTTCCTCAACGCCCATATTCGCGGCCGTACGCTGGCCGAGGCGCGGATCGAGATCTCGCGCGTCAAGGATGAGACCAAGGCGGCGCTCGATACGCTGTCGCAGGACCTGGTTGAGAAAGGTCTCGCGGTCTGGGCGGGCGCCGAAAGCGGCCTGCCGGCGCGTCTCATCGTGCGCGGCCGCGCCAACCTGCTGGAAAACGTCACCGCCCAGGCCGATCTGGAATTGCTGCGCCATCTGTTCGAGGATCTGGAGACGCAGGACGGGCTGCTGCAACTGCTCGACCTCGCCGAGGAAGGGCCGGGCGTGCGCATCTTCATCGGCTCGGAAAACAAGCTGTTTTCGCTGTCCGGCTCGTCGCTGGTCGTCGCGCCCTATCGCGACAAGGATGCCCGCGTCATCGGCGCGCTGGGGGTCATCGGGCCGACCCGGCTGAACTACGCGCGCATCGTCCCGATGGTCGACTATACCGCGCAGCTCATTTCGCGCATGCTCCGCTAGAGTTCCTCAAGGGGGTAAGAAAATGGCGCTAGAATCGCTCAAGGCCCAGATCAGCCTGCTGCTCGAGGAAATGGTGAACCAGCCCGAGGATGATCATGAGATCCAGGAACAGCTGCGCGAGAAGCTGAGGGAGCTGCGCGCCATGGGCCTGCCCTTGCCGGCAGACCTCGTCGAGTTGGAAAAGCGCCTCGACGACGATCTGGATATCGAAGAGGCCTGAGCCTCGGTGATCCGCCGTCAAATCCGCGTGCGCATGCTTCCATTTTTTGATCGCTTGCCCAATATCTGCTGTCTGTAGGCGCCCAACCGAGACGAGCGCCTCGGCAGATGACGGAGGACAGCCATGAAACGGATCGCCGGCCTTGCGGGCCTCGCGCTGGTTCTTGCCGGCGGCGCCTTTGCGCAGCAGGCCGGTCAACCCCTGCTCGGCGGCGAGAAAGCCTTCGGCGACTGGAAGGCCGACCGTCCGGGCGTGCGCAGGCTGCTGAAGCCGCAGGATTTGCCGAAACCCTATGTGACGGAGTCCGCTTCGAACAGCGGCGACGTCGCCGAGCGCCCCGAGGACGCGAAACCGATCCTGCCGCCAGGCTTCTCCGCCGAGCTGATCGCATCCGGCATCGACAGCCCCCGCGTCGTGCGCGTGGCGCCGAATGGCGACCTCTTCGTCGCCGACAGCCTGGCGAGCCAGGTCCGCGTCTACCGCCTTGCCGAAGGCGGCGCGAAGCCCGCCGAGACGTCGATCTTCGCCAAGGGCCTGACCCGGCCTTACGGCATCGCCTTTTATCCGCCGGGCGACAAGCCGCAATGGGTCTATGTTGCCAACAGCAACAGCGTCGTCCGCTTCCCGTATCGCGACGGCGACCTGGAAGCGTCCGGCAAGCCGGAGATAATCGTGGCCAAAGTCCCCGCCAGCCACCACTGGACGCGCGACATCGCCTTCTCGCCCGACGGCAAGACGCTCTATCTGTCGGTCGGCTCCGGCTCCAACATCGCCGAGGATATGGGCGCCAGGCCGAAAGGCGGTGTGGAGGAGTGGGCGAAGTCGCAGCCGCTGGGCGAGGCCTGGGGCGCGGAACAGGGCCGCGCCGACGTCCTCGCCTTCGATCCCGACGGCAACAACCGAAGGACGTTCGCCACCGGCCTGCGCAACTGCTCCGGCATGACTGTGCAGCCTGCGACCGGCGCGCTCTGGTGCGTCGTCAACGAGCGCGACGAGCTTGGCGACAACACCCCCTTCGAATACGCCACCGCGGTGAAGGAAGGCGCCTTCTACGGCTGGCCCTGGTATTATATCGGCGACAATGAGGACCCGCGCCACGAGGGCGCCCGCCCGGACCTCGCCGGCAAGGTCACTGTGCCCGACGTGCTGATGCAGGCGCATTCGGCGCCGCTCAACATCGCCTTTTACGACGGCGGCAATTTCCCCGCCGACTATAAGGGCGACGCCTTCGTCACCCTGCACGGCTCCTGGAACCGCGATATGCGCACCGGCTACAAGGTGGTGCGGCTGAAGTTCAAGGACGGCAAGCCGACCGGCGAATATGAGGATTTCGCCACCGGCTTCGTCATTGCCGACGACGCGGTCTGGGGCCGGCCGGTCGGGGTGGCGGTGGCCAGGGATGGCGCGCTGATCCTCACCGAGGACGGCAACGGCACCGTCTGGCGCATTACTTACGGCGGGTAGCTGTTCGACAAAGGGATTTTGGAAGGCTGCCGTTGTCGAGGGCAAGACATTCGGCGTTCGTGAAACCAGCGCAAACGTTGGAGATTGGCTGAAGCCTCGGCGACGCGCGCGTCGCTTCGCTCCTTGCTCCGCCAGTGGATGACGAGGTTGGGAGGCTTGCGCCAATCTCCAAGGCGCACCCGACCGGCCAAATGCCGGGCCGGAACCACCTCCCGGCCGAGCTGGCGCAACGAATTCCGCCGTGAGGGAATATCCGTCGACCCGGCATCATGATAGAAGCCGCGCTCCACACCGGTCCCTTACCACACGCCAGGCCTGAGCCATGACACTCACCGGATTCCTCGCCTACAGCGCCGCGCTCGGCGTCGCCGCCGCCATTCCGGGCCCGGGCGTCACGGCGCTAGTCGCCCGCGCGCTCGGCTCCGGCTTTCGCTCGTCGCTCGCCATGTCCTTCGGCCTGATGCTCGGCGACCTCACTTATCTCACCGCCGTGGTGCTCGGGCTCGCCTTCGTCGCCCAGACCTTCGGCATGGTTTTCCTTGCCATCAAATGGGCCGGCGTCGCCTATCTCGCCTTCCTGGCCTGGCGCTTCTGGACCAGCGGCATCACGCCCGAGACCATCGAGGCGCGGAAGGCCAAGGGCGGTCTGGCGTCGAGCTTCATCGCCGGGCTGACGGTCACGCTCGGCAATCCCAAGACGATGATCTTCTATCTCGCCATCACGCCGACCATCGTCGACCTGAAGACGATCACGCTCGCCGACTATGCCATCCTCGTGGCGCTTACCGTGGTGGTGCTGTTCGTGGTGCTGGTGCCTTATCTGGCTTTAGCCGCCAAGGCGCGCTGGTTCCTGAAATCGCCGCGTGCGCTAAAGGTGCTGAACCGCACCGCCGCAGGCTTCATGATGGGCGCAGCCGCGGCCATAGCGGCCCGCCAATAAGGTGTATTGATATTCAGGTGAGGCCGGCCTGCGAAGGACGGCTTCCTGCGCTTCCGGTGCTCACGTACTTTGAGTACGCTCCGCTCCGGTTCTCGGAAACCACCCTTCTCGGCTCGGCCTGATCTGAATCTCAACGCACCTTGGTGCGTGATGGCTTTGATTTCAGCCAAGCCATTCCTGAAACCGGCCAATCCGGAAAATGCGTTTCCGGCTTGGGGTGCTTTTCAGCAACCGCCCCACTCGGATATTTTCAAACCTCAGCCTATCTTGCGCGGCTGAAAGCCCTATTCTGTTTTGCCTGTGCCATTGCCTTGGGAGCGAACCAATGAACAAGCCCGTCACCTCCGCGCGCGTGCCCGGCCGCGGCCGCGTCTTCAACTCGATCACGGAGACGATCGGCGACACGCCGCTGGTCAGGCTGGACAAGTTCGCCAAGGAGAAGGGCATCGTCGCCAACCTGATGGCCAAGCTCGAATTCTTCAACCCGATCGCTTCGGTCAAGGACCGCATCGGCGTCGCCATGATCGAGGCGCTGGAGGAGGCCGGCAAGATTGCGCCCGGCAAGACGACGCTGATCGAGCCGACCTCCGGCAACACCGGCATCGCGCTCGCCTTCGCCGCCGCCGCCAAGGGCTACAAGCTGATCCTCACCATGCCGGAGACCATGTCCGTCGAGCGCCGCAAGATGCTGGCGCTGCTCGGCGCCGAACTGGTGCTGACCGAAGGGCCGAAAGGCATGAAGGGCGCCATCGCCAAGGCCGACGAGCTCGCCGCCACGCTGCCCAACGCCATCATCCCGCAGCAGTTCGAGAATCCGGCCAATCCCGAGATCCATCGCCGCACCACTGCCGAGGAGATCTGGAACGACACCAATGGCGAGGTCGACATCTTCGTTGCCGGCATCGGCACCGGCGGCACCATCACCGGCGTCGGCCAGGTGCTGAAGAAGCGCAAGCCGTCGCTGCAGGTCGTGGCCGTCGAGCCTGAGGCCTCGCCGGTGCTGTCGGGCGGCCAGCCCGGCCCGCACAAGATCCAGGGCATCGGCGCCGGCTTCGCCCCGAAAATCCTCGATACGTCGATCTATGACGAGGTCGTCAGGGTTTCGAACGAGGATTCGGTCGCCAATGCCCGCCTCGTCGCCCGCCTCGAAGGCGTGCCCGTCGGCATCTCGTCGGGCGCGGCGCTGCAGGCCGCTATCATTGTCGGCTCGCGACCGGAGAACAAGGGCAAGAACCTCGTCGTCGTCATCCCCTCCTTCGCCGAGCGCTATCTCTCGACCATCCTGTTCGACGGCCTGGGGGCTTAGGCGCGCTGGCAGGCCGCATGCCTCGGAGATTGGGGAGGCTTCAGCCAATCTCCCTGGCATTGCTCTAATTCCTGGCGAGCTTCGCCTTCTCGCCTTGCAGGAAACGCCGCAGGGCCGGATCGCGCTCGAGGCCGATCGCCTGGTCGTAGGCCTCGGCGGCATGCTTGATATTGCCGAGCCTGGCCAGCAGGCCGGCTCGAGCGGCCCAATAGGGCTGGTAGTCCTGCAGGCGCTTGTCGTCGCCCAGCACGTAAAGCGCCGCCAATCCAGCCGGCGCGCCCTCGGTTTCGGCGATCGCCACCGCGCGGTTGATCGCCACCACCGGTGAGCCGGCCACGGCCTGCAGCGCGTCGTAAAGCTGGCGGATCGCCGCCCAGTCCGTGCCGCTGCCGCGCCGGCGCGCCGTATGGGCGGACTGCACGGCGGCCTCCAGCTGGTAGCGGCCGATGATTTCCCTTTGCGCGGCGCGCACAAGCAAGGCTTCCGCCTCGTCGATCAAGCCATCGTCCCAAAGCGCGATATCCTGCTCGGCCAGCGGCACGAAGTCTCCTTCCGGGCCACGCCTCGCCGAGCGGCGCGCCTCGGCGAAAAGCATCAGCGCCAGCAATCCGAGCGCCTCCGGCTCGTCGGGCATCAGCGAGGCGACCAGCCGGCCGAGCCAGATGCCTTCGGTGGCGAGGTTTCGGCGCCGGCTGTCGGTGCCGGTCGGGTCCGACCAGCCCTCGGCGAAGGTGGCGTAGATCGCTTCCAGCACGGCGCCCAGCCGGTCGCCGAGTTCCGCCTGCTCCGGCACGCGGAACGGGATGCCGGTTTCGCGGATGCGCGCCTTGGCCCGCACCAGCCGCTGGCCCATCGTCGCCGGCGATACCAGGAAGGCCGAGGCGATCGTCGCGGCATCGAAGCCGAGGATCGTCTGCAGGATCAGCGGCGCCCGCACGCTCGGCTCGATCGCCGGATGGGCGCAGGCAAACATCAGCCGCAACCTGTCGTCGGGCAGGTCCCCGCCGCTCATGCGCGCCTCCATTTCTTCGGCGATCAGCTTCAGGTGATCGCGGGCCGCCTCGCCGGTCAGCCGCCGCCGCACGGCGTCCACGTCGCGCCGGCGCGCCACCGCCAGCAGCCACGCCTCGGGCTGCGACGGCACGCCGGCTCGCGGCCAGCGTTCGAGCGCGGCCGCGAAGGCGTCGGCCAGCGCGTCCTCGGCGCCGGCGACGTCGCGCGTGCGGGCCGCGAGCCAGGCGACCAGCTTGCCGTAGCTGTGCCGGGCGGCCGCTTCGGCCGCCGCCCGCGCGATCTCCGAGCGATCATCCATCACAGGGGCTCGCTACGCGGTTGCGTACTCGACCATTTCCCAGATCGGCCGCACCTCGACCGTGCCGCTGCTCGCCGCCGGGCAGCGCGCCGCCCATTCGATGGCCGTGTCGATATCGGCCGCCTCGATCATGTAGAAGCCGGCGAGCTGCTCCTTGGTGTCGGCATAGGGACCGTCGAGCACATTGGTCTTGCCGCCGGCCAGCCGCACCGAGGTGGATGCCTGGGTCGGGCGCAGCCTGTCGCCGGCGAGCCAGGCGCCGGATTTCTTCAGCGCCTCGGTATAGGCGCCGTAGGCCGCGAGGACCTGCTGGGTCTGCTCTTTCGGAACGCTCGCCATCGCAGCTTCATCATTGTAGATCAAAAGCATGTATCGCATGGTCTTCTCCCGTTTTACTGAAGGCCGCATCGTCGCGTGCCGACCCATGTCGTGCGGCATCGACCGATTTCGACAGGCGCCGCGAAAATCTTTCGTCCCCAAAGCAAGCGAGCGCAAGCCGGCGCTTTTCGCCGCCACTCAACCGTTCGTCGAGACCGTGATCCCGAAAAGTGGATTCCGGGTTTTGGAAAAGGTCATGGTCAAACAGAAAGGCATGCAATTGCGGGTTGGCATTTGGCTCCCCCGGTCTAAACTCACGAGCTTCGCGCCGGGGAGGCGGCGTGACCGTTCAGGAGGAGGAAACCATATGCTCGATTTCAGGACGAAATTTGTTGCCGCCGGCGCGCTGGCCTTGTCGCTCGGCCTCGGCGCCGTGTCGGCCGGGGCGCAGGAATTCATCAATGTGCTCACTGGCGGCACGTCCGGCGTCTACTATCCGCTCGGCGTCGCCCTGTCGGAGATTTACGGCAAGGGCATCGAGGGCTCGCACACCCAGGTTCAGGCGACCAAGGCCTCGGTCGAAAACCTCAACCTCCTGCAGCAGGGCAAGGGCGAGATCGCCTTTGCGCTCGGCGATTCGGTCAAGATGGCCGCCGAAGGCAACACGGAGGCCGGCTTCCCGGGCAAGCTCGACAAATTGCGCGGCATTGCCGCAATCTATCCCAATTACATCCAGATCGTCGCCAGCCAGGAGTCCGGCATCAAGACGCTTGCCGACCTCAAGGGCAAGAGCCTTTCGGTCGGCGCGCCGGCTTCGGGCACCGAGCTCAACGCACGCGCCATCTTCGCCGCCGCCGGCCTCAAATACGAAGATCTCGGACGGGTCGAACACCTGCCCTTCGCCGAGTCGGTCGAGCTGATCAAGAACCGGCAGCTCGACGCCACCTTGCAGTCCGCCGGCCTCGGCGTCGCCTCCATCCGCGACCTCGCGACCTCGGTTCCGATCAACGTCGTCGCCGTGCCGGCCGAGGATGTCGCCAAGATCGGCGCGCCTTATCTTTCCGTGATCATCCCGAAGGGCACCTATGAGGGCCAGACGGAAGACGTGGCGACCGCCGCCGTCGGTAATTTCCTGATCACCCGCGCCGACGTCTCCGACGACACCGCCTATCAGATGACCAAGCTGTTGTTCGAGCATCTCGACCAGCTCGCCGCAGCGCATGCCGCGGCCAAGGCGATCGATCCGGCCAAGGCGCTGGACGGCATGCCGGTGGCGCTGCATCCCGGCGCGGAGAAGTACTACAGGGAAAAAGGGCTCATGAAGTAAGGGAGGGTGGCGACAATCGGAGATGTCTTCGCCAGGCACCCCCCTCTGTCCTGCCGGACATCTCCCCCTCAAGGGGGGAGATTGGCTACCATCGCGGCTTTCGCAAATCGCCAACGTCGCAGATGAAACACCGGCGCCCGAGCTGCCGATCTCCCCCCTTGCGGGGGAGATGCCCGGCAGGGCAGAGGGGGGCGTCTCGCACTGCCATTCGCTCATCCTGGAGCGCGTCGGATGAGCGAAGCAGCGTCTGGAACAACGACCGACGGCAACCCGGCCACTTTCCATCTCCCCGTCGTCGAAGAACAGGTCGAAGGCCTGCCTCCGGGTTTCGGCGAAGGCCTCGCCGGCAAGGCGGCGTTCCTGATCGCCGTCGCTTTCTCCGTTTTCCAGATCTACATCGCCGCCTATGGCAGCCTGCCCAGCCAGGTGGTGCGGGCCATGCATGTCGGCTTCCTGCTGCTGCTCGGCTTCGGCCTGATCGCCAATCTGCGCGCCAGGAGCGCCGCGGCGAAGGCGGCCTTCTGGGTGCTCGGCGGGCTCGGCTTCGGCACCGGCCTCTACAACTGGGTCTTCTACGCCGACCTCATCCGCCGCTCCGGCTTCCTGACCACGCCCGACCTGATCGTCGGCGCGCTGCTGGTGGCGCTCGTCTTCGAAGCGGCAAGGCGGCTGATGGGCCTGCCGCTGGCGGTCATCGCCTTCATCTTCCTCGCCTATTGCTTCGTCGGCAATCACCTGCCGCCGCCCTTCATCCATCGCGGCTATGATTTCGCCCAGCTGGTCGAGACATTCGCCTACGGCACCGAAGGCATATACGGCACGCCAGTCTATGTTTCGGCCGCTTACATCTTCATCTTCGTCGTCTTTGCCGCCTTTCTCGAACGCGCCGGCATGATCGCGCTGTTCAACGATTTCGCGCTCGGCCTCGTCGGTTCATGGCGCGGCGGCCCGGCCCAGGTCTGCGTGCTCTCCTCCGCGCTGATGGGCACCATCTCCGGTTCGGGCGTCGCCAATGTCGTCGCCAGCGGCCAGTTCACCATCCCGCTGATGAAGCGCTTCGGCTTCCGCGCCGCCTTCGCCGGCGCCGTCGAGGCGACGTCCTCGATGGGCGGCCAGATCATGCCGCCGGTGATGGGCGCCGTCGCCTTCATCATGGCCGAGACGCTGAACATCCCCTATGCCGAGGTGGTCAAGGCGGCGATCATCCCGGCGCTGCTCTATTTCGGCGCCTGCTTCTGGCAGGTGCATCTCGAGGCCGGCAAGGCCGGCCTGCACGGGATGTCCAAGGCGGAGCTCCCCAATCCCTGGGAAGCGGTCAAAAAGCACTGGCCGCTGGTGCTGCCGCTTGCCGTGCTGGTCTATCTGCTGTTTGCCGGCTACACGCCGGTCTTCGCCGGCACCATGGGCCTGGCGCTGACCATCGTGCTCATCCTCGGCACGCCGCTGGCGGCCTTGATCGGTCCATTTGCTTTCCGCGTTGTCTTCTGGCTGGCGCTCGGGCTTGCCGCGGCGTCGTTCATGCGCTTTGGCGTCAATGTCCTCAGCCTGGTCATTGCCGCGCTTGTCATCGCCTGCCTCGCCTTCAAGGGCGGCCGCGAGACGCTGCGCATCTGTGTCGACTCGCTTGCCGAGGGCGCCAAGAACGCGCTGCCGGTCGGTATCGCCTGCGCCATCGTCGGCATCGTCATCGGCACGCTGACGCTGACCGGCATCGCCTCCACCTTCATCGGCTGGATCATCTCCATCGGCGAGGACAATTTATTCCTGTCGCTGGTGCTGACCATGCTGACCTGCCTGGTGCTCGGCATGGGCATTCCGACCATCCCCAATTACATCATCACCTCCTCGCTTGCCGGGCCGGCTTTGCTGTCGCTTGGCGTGCCGCTGGTGGTCAGCCACATGTTCGTCTTCTATTTCGGCATCATGGCGGACCTGACCCCGCCGGTGGCGCTCGCCGCCTTTGCCGCCGCGCCGATGGCGAAGGAAAGTGGCCTCAAGATCGGCATCCAGGCCACCAAACTCGCCATTGCCGGCTTCGTCGTGCCGTTCATGGCCGTCTACACGCCGGCCCTGATGCTGCAGGACGCGGGTCCGATCGCAGCTTCGTTCGGCTACCCCGTCGAGGTCGCCTATATCGTCGTCAAGGCCTGCATGGGCATCGTGCTCTGGGGCGCCGCGGCCGTCGGCTTCCTCGCCCGCCACATGGCCTGGTGGGAGCGGATCGTCGCTTTTGCCGCAGGCGTGCTGCTGGTGGCCGCATTGCCGCTCACCGACGAGACCGGCTGGGCGCTGGCGCTGGCGTGGATCGGCTGGCACTGCTGGCGTGCCCGCCGGCTGTCCACGGCCGGCACCGCATGAGCCTGTGTATCCTCGCCGCCGGCAAGACGGTGACGCTCGCCGTCGCCGCCTTCACGCTGTCCTGGACACATTCGGTGGAACGGACACGCTGGCAGGAAGATTGGGAAGTGTCGCCTGCCGGGCTGCAGGTCGTCGAAGCAAGGGTCAAGGGCTCCGGGGCCGGCATGGAACCCCCGGCGGGCTCGACGCTGCGGGGCGGCTGGTGGATCTATGCGCCGCGGATCGGACCCCAGCCGCGTCTGGTGCTGGCGGCGTCCGGCGCCACCAGGGAAGGCTGGACACTGTGCACGGCCGCGGGCTGCCGGGAACTGGGCGAGGTGGCCGGCGAACCCACCGTGCTCGAGCCCTGCGCCGGCTCCAGCCAGCCGCGATAGCGCACGATCAGCCCGGCGATCGGGTGCCATATCTCCACATGGAAGCGGAAGCGGCCGTCCTCCACGGTTTCGTACGAATTCGAGCGCGGGCAAAGCCACATCGGCAGCGGCAGGCCGAGAAAGCTCCAGCGGCGCAGCACGAGTGACAGGCGGTTCGCGCCGGCCACCAGCGCCATGGCGAAGGTGAGCGGCCCGAAGCCTTCGCAAAGCAGTCGCTCCGAGCGCCCGCGCCCGGCAAACTGCCGGCTGGAAAAGCTGTGTGTTCCGAAGGTCCGCGTCCAGGTCTCGCTACCCTTGTCGATGCCGAAGCGGACGCTGACCGGGACATCCGTCCCGGCTGCGGGGAAGCCGACAAGCCGCGCGGCAAGCCGGCTAAGAATACCGGCGCCACGTTCGATGCTGGCGCGGCCTTGCGCCGTTGCCGCTCCCTCATGCATGGCGCGGATTTCAGCCGGGAGGCTTTTCCAGGCATCGCCGAGCAGGCCGGGATAAAGACCCTCCCCTAGGTCGGTGTCGTCCCTGAAGCCGGTGTGGATCGCCTTGCCGGCGAACAGCGCTTCATAATCCTCCAGCTCGACATCGCGCACCGCCGCCCGCGCCCCTGCCTCGGGCATGCGGCCGTCGAGCGCCTTGCGGATGATCGCCTCGACCGCCATGGACGGGATCAGCGGCCCGTCGTCGCCTTCGGCCAAAAGGTGCCAGGATCGCCTGGCCGGCCTGCCGGCTTTGTCCGAGCCGTCGATCTCGACGAACATGCCGCCGCGATGCTCGCCCCATGACAGCCTGTTTGTCGCCCAATGCATCAGCCGCGCCAGCGGCGACAGCGAGCGGACGAGGCCGGCGCGGACCAGCCAGGCGAGCCCGATCAGCGCCCAATGCAGCACCTCCGGCACCGGCCCGGCGCCCATCCAGATCGTCCTGGCTTGCGGCCACAACGCCTGCAGCGCGCGCAGGTCAGGCACGTCGACCAGCGAGAACAGCGTATTGCGCACCGGTAAGTGTCCGGGCGGCGCGATCGTGTAGCGCATCTGCTCGGTCAGCGGACGGCCCTCGGCCGGTTTCCCATTCCGCATCAGAAGCACCGGTTGGCCGGCATAGCTTGCAATGGCGCGGATGACGTTTTCGCCAACGCCGGCGAAGGGCGACGGCGCGATGCCGCCACGGATAGTCTCGACACGCGCCATGCCGGTCGAAAGCCGCCGCACCACCGCCGCCGTCAGCACCGGGAAGCTCGACACGCCGGATAGCACCATGACGCCGGCCGCCCTGGCCGCCGGATCGAAGGCGGGCACCCCGGCGACGAATTCCGCGCCGTCGGCCAAGTCGAGATAATGGATGCTCGCGCCGATACAGGCCTCGATCAGCCGGTAGCGATCCTTGCCATAGGCCTGGAACGGACCACTGGCATCGACGACGATGTCGGGCAGCATGCCGGTGAGTTGCGCGCCAAGGTCGCCGTCGCGGTCGAACGTCGCCGGCACAAGCCGTGCTTTGGTGTTGCCTCGGCCCTTGCAGTAAGCCTCGGCCTTGCCGAACGAACGGCCGGCGACGAGCAATTCGAGGCGAGGCTCGTTCTCCATGAGTTGGACGATGCGTCCGCCGAAGGTGCCGTAGCCGCCGACGATCAGAAGCTTCATCCAAACCTCCCAAGCCAGCAATTCCAGGAAAAGTGCGCAGCAGTCTTCCGTCCGGAATTGCGTGGTAACAAATGCTCTAGCCGATCAGCCGTTGCCGCAGTTCAGCGGACGGGATCTCGCAACTGTCCTTCCGGCCGAACAGGGCGTAGCGGTTCTTGGCGACGCGATCATAGATCCAGTCGCGCAGCGGGCGCGGCAGGACGAGCAGCGCCTTCGCCGCCCGCCATGGCCAGCCGAGCGCGGCCATGACGGCGATGAAGCTGTCGAGGCGCGTGAAGGCGACACCGTCGATGATGGCGAGGTTGCTGTCGTAGTGGTCGGTCGGCAGGCCGTGCTCGCGAAACAGCGCCTCACCGAAAGGCGACTGCGCGGTGGCGAAGCGGAAGCGTTTTTTCCGATCGAGCCTGAAAATGAGCTGGACGAAGCCGGAGCAGAACACGCAGACGCCGTCGAAGACGATCAGCGGCTCATAGGCCTGGTGTGGGACGTTGGGACGTTCGGTCATTGGCGGCCCCGGCTGCTTGTGCCCCCAGTCACTAAGCTAGGGGACACTAGGCTGGGGTAGACACTAAGCCAGCCGCCGGCGGCGTCAAAGTCGCGGCGTTGTCGCACGCCAGTTGGCGGCAAGCGCAAGGCGCTCGACGCGATAGGTGGTGGCGCGCTGGTCGGCGGCCGGCCGGCAAATACGGCTGTGGTGGGCTTGTTCGCCGGTCATGGTCAGTTCGCGCCGACGCCGAGCGAGTTGCCGCGGCGCGCACAGGCCGGGCCCGGGCCGCGCATGTAATAGCGCTCCGGCCGATAGGTCGGCGCGACGAATTCGCGAATGGCGGCGGCGTAGCCGGCGATGTGGTTCCAGAAGTTCATTTTACCTGTCCCTGTCCCGCTTTCGGATGTCCCGTCCGATTGTTGGGGAGCATAGCGTCGAGGCGTGAATAGTCGGTGAACGTGATGTTAATTTCTGGTCCGAAAGTCGTTGCATCGTGGCTGGATTGCGGCTGATTCGGGGTCTTTCGGTGCCTTTCGTCGCGTTTCCGTCTCGTGTGACTTTTGCATCACATATGTTTCGTTCCGATGTCGCTTCGCCGCGCTTCTGTTTCACGTACGTCCGATGACAGGGAATTTCCTTTCGCGCGCCCGGGCCGGCAGGAACCTGCCACAGGTGACGGCGTTGACCGGACAAGGCCGGGGTGAACCCGGCCATGTTGCCCGGCCGCGCAACTTCCCGACAATGCGAAAACATGGAAAGGCAACCGCCATGGGCTTCTTTTCGAAGGACATCAAGACGCTGGACGATCTCTTCATCCACACGCTGCGCGACATCTATTACGCCGAGAAGCAGATCGAGAAATCGCTGCCGAAGATGATCGGCAAGGCGACCGATCCGCTATTGAAAGCCGGCTTCGAGAAGCATCTCACGCAGACCAAGGGTCACATCGAACGGGTCGAGCAGGTGTTCGAGCTGCTTGGCGTCAAGGCCAAGACCGTCAACTGCCCGGCGATCGACGGCATCCTCGAGGAGGCCGATGAAGTGAGCGGCGATGTCGACGACAAGGACGTCCTCGATGCCGCGCTGATCGCCTCGGCACAGGCCGTCGAGCACTATGAGATGACCCGCTACGGCACGCTGATAGCCTGGGCCAGGCAGCTCGGCCGCAGCGACTGCGCCAATGTG
The DNA here is from genome assembly GCF_000427725.1 of Mesorhizobium sp. WSM3224. Lineage (GTDB taxonomy): Bacteria > Pseudomonadota > Alphaproteobacteria > Rhizobiales > Rhizobiaceae > Mesorhizobium. The sequence goes on from NZ_ATYO01000031.1 coordinate 73,541, forward strand.
CTTGCCAAGAACCTCAAGCAGGGGCAGGCCACCGATCGCAAGCTCACCGAAATCGCCGAAACCAGGATCAACCTGCAAGCCGCCTGACAGGTCGGCAAGCCGCCTGACAGGTCGGGCAAGCTGCCTGACAGGTCGGGCAAGCTGCCTGACAGGTCGGCAGGCCGCCGAATAAGGGACGTCCCCGCCGGTCCGCCCGGAACCCAAGCCAGCCGCCATCCGTTGCGATTGAGATCGCATCGCGCAGGAGTTCGCAATGGCACTACGCCCGGCCTGGAAAGGCTATCTCAAACTGTCGCTGGTCACCTGCGCCATCGAGCTGACCAACGTCGTCACCCATGCCGAGAAAGTCTCGTTCCGCATCCTCAATCGCAAGACCGGCAACACCGTCAAACGCATCTATGTCGACGCCGAAACCGGCAAGCCGTTGGAGGAAGGCGACGAGATCAAGGGTTACGAGGTGAGCGACGGCGAATTCGTCCATATCGAGGAGGACGAGATCGAGGCGGTGCAGATCGAGTCCTCGCACACGATGAACCTTGACGGCTTCGTCGAGAAAGCCTCGATCGAGCAAGTCTATCTCGACACGCCCTATTACGTCTCGCCGGCGGACGAAGTGTCGGAAGAGGCCTTCGCCGTCATCCGCGACGCGATGGCGGCCAGGAAGATGGCCGGGCTGGCGCGCATCGTGCTCTATCAACGCGAACGCCCGGTGGTGATCGAGCCGCTCGGCAAGGGCATGGTGCTGACCACTTTGCGTTACGACGACACGGTGCGCCAGCCGAACACGGTCTTCGACGAGATCAAGGCGACCAAGACCGATGATGAGATGATCGACCTTGCCCAGCACATCATCAGCCAAAAAAAGACGAAGTTCGATCCCTCGAAATTCGACGATCGCTACGAGGACGCGCTGCTCGAGCTGATCCGCGCCAAGAAGGCCGGCAGGAAGGCGCCCAAGGCCAAGGCGCCGCCGAAGCCGTCCAATGTCGTCAATTTGTTCGACGCGCTGAAGAAGAGCCTGAACGCGGAGGGCGGCGCCAAGCCCGGCAAATCCTCGTCAAAGGCGCCATCAAGGCGCGCGAAGGCCAAAGCTTCCGCGCCCAAGCGCAAATCCGCATAGGAGCACGCCGTCATGGCCAGCCTCGAACAATATCATGCCAAGCGCGATTTCAGGAAAACCGCCGAGCCGGCCGGCAAGGTCGGCAGGCAAAAGCAGGCCGGCGGTATCTTCGTCGTCCAGAACCACGCCGCCACGCGGCTCCACTATGATTTCCGGCTGGAGCATGACGGGGTGCTGTGGAGCTGGGCGGTAACGCGCGGCCCGAGCCTCGATCCGCATGAGAAGCGGCTGGCCGTGCATGTCGAGGACCACCCGATCGACTATGCCTCCTTCGAGGGCACCATTCCGAAGGGCGAGTATGGCGGCGGCTCGGTCATCGTCTGGGACGATGGCAAATGGATTCCGGAAGGCGATCCCGCCGAAGGCATGAAGAAAGGCCATATCGGTTTCGAGCTCCAAGGCTACAAGCTGCATGGCCGCTGGCATCTGGTCAGGCTGAAGCCCCGTCGCGGCGAAAAGCGCGACAACTGGTTGCTGATCAAGTCGGACGACGCGGCCGCTCGCCCCGGCGAGGATATCCTCAAGGAAGAGCCGAAATCGGTGAAGTCGGGCCTCACCATCGAGGAGGTCGGCGAAGGCAAGGCGGCAAAAGGCGAGAAGCCGAAAGTCTGGCATTCCGACAAACCGGCCGCTCCCAAGGCAAAGTCCGGGCGCGCCAGGCGCCTGGAGTTCATCGAGCCGCAACTGGCGACACTGGAGAAGGACGCGCCGTCCGGCGACGACTGGCTGCACGAAGTGAAATTCGACGGCTACCGCATGCAGGCGCAGATCGCGGGCAGCGAGGTCAGGCTGCTCACCCGCGCCGGCCTTGACTGGACGGAAAAATTCGACGGCCCGGTCACGGCGGCGCTTGCCGGGCTGAAATGCCGCGACGCCATCATCGACGGCGAGGTCGTGGTGCTGGCCGACAGCGGCACGTCGTCCTTTCCGTTGCTGCAGGCGGACCTGTCGGCCCGCCGCGCCGACCGCTTCATCTATTATGTCTTCGACCTGATGCGGCTCGATGGCCAGGATTTGCGCCGCGAGCCGCTGGTCGAACGCAAGCAGGCCCTTGCCGAACTGCTGGGCGAGCAGCCGGAAAATTCGGCGCTGCGCTTCTCCGATCATTTCCACGAACCGGGCAAGGTGATGCTGCAGCATGTCTGCCGCATGGGTCTGGAAGGGGTGGTGTCGAAGCGCGCCGACGCGCCTTACCGCAGCGGGCGGGGGCTGTCCTGGATCAAGTCGAAATGCACGCAGCGCCAGGAATTCGTCATCGGCGGCTATCTGCCTTCGGACAAGACAGGGCGCGGCGTGCGCTCGCTGCTGGTCGGCTTCAATGAAGGCGGCAAGCTGCATTACGCCGGCCGCGTCGGCACCGGCTTTTCCGGCAAGGTGATGACGGATTTGAAAAAGAAGCTCGAAGGGCTTACGGCGAAGGAGTCGCCCTTCTCGGCCGCGGTGCCCAAGGGCAAGGGCCTCACCTTCGTCAAGCCCAAACTTGTCGGCGAAGTGGAGTTCCGCAGCTGGACATCCGACCGTATAATCCGCCACGCCTCGTTCCAGGGATTGCGCGAGGACAAGCCGGCGGAGGAAGTCGTGCAGGAACAGCCGAAGAAAGCCGCTGCCAAGGCCGAGAGCGGCGCGAAGGCGAGGAGTGACAAGGCGGCGAAGGCCGCCTCGTCCGGATCCGCCGGGACCTCGATAAAGCTCTCGCACCCCGACAAGCTGCTGTGGCCCGACGAAAAGGTCTCCAAGCAGGACCTGCTCGATCACTATGCGCTGGTCTGGCCGCGCATGGAGCAATTCGTCATCAACCGGCCGCTGAGCCTGGTGCGCGCGCCGGACGGCATCCACGGCCAGCGCTTCTTCCAGAAACACGCCTCGCCCGGCATGAGCGACAAGATCGCGCGGATGAAGGATCCGACCGACGGCGAGGAAATCCTGTTCATCAAGGATTTCGACGGGCTTGCCGCGCTTGTCCAATACGGCGTCGTCGAGGTCCATATCTGGGGCTCGACCATCGAGGAGCTGGCAAAGCCGGACCAGATCATTTTCGACCTCGACCCGGACGAAGGCGTCGACGTCGGCAAGGTGCGCCAGGCCGCGCTCGACATCCACAAGCAGCTCGACGAATTGTCCCTGCCCAATCTGGTCAAGACCTCCGGCGGCAAGGGCTATCACGTGCTGGTGCCGCTGAAGCCGTCGGCGGACTGGGACGCGGTCAAGGGCTTTGCCCATGACTTCGCCCGCGCCCTGGAACAAGCCGTGCCCAACCGCTACACGGCGACGCTGTCGAAGAAGGCGCGGACCGGAAAAATCTTCGTCGACTACCTGCGCAACAGCCGCGGCGCGACCACGGTCGCGCCCTACTCGTCGCGCGCCAAGAAGGGCGCTACGGTGTCGATGCCGGTGGCCTGGGCGGAGCTTGAAAAGGGCCTCGCGCCGAATGCCTTCCCGCTCGGCGACGTGACGACGCTGAGCGAGTTGAAGAAGGCCGATCCTTGGAAGGATTTCTTCAAGCTGGGGAAGGTGCTGAAGCGGGGATAGGTGGCCAGGAAATCAGCCACGCCGCGTTCCTTCACGCCCCCCTCTGTCCTGCCGGACATCTCCCCCTCAAGGGGGGAGATTGGCAGCTTGGGCGCTGCGCTCTCCCTAACGTCGAAGATTGGCGAAAGTCGGCGTGACATCGATCTCCCCCCTTGAGGGGGAGATGCCCGGCAGGGCAGAGAGGGGCGCCTCGCGCCAACCTTGCGAGGGTACGTTGCGCGCACCACTACGCCAGAAACACCTTCTCAAACTCCCGCTTCCCTCCGGGCGAGAACAGCACGGCGCGGCTGTCTTTCTCGCGCCGCGCCCATTTCTCGGCGATGATCTTGTCGAGGATGGCCGCGCCTAGCGTGCCGGCGAGATGCGAGCGCCGCACGCTCCAGTCGAGGCAGGCGCGGCATACCGGCCGCCGCGCCTTGGCAGGGATCTCGATGCCGAGCGCGGAAAAATGCGAGGCGCCGGATGACGAGAGCCGGATCTCGCTGTCGTCGCGCAGCAAAAGTTTTCTGTCGAAGAGCCGGTCGAGCATCGCCACCGCCTGTTCGCCGGCCAGATGATCGTAGCACACCCGCGCCACGCGCATGGCCGCGTCGCGCGGGCCGGGCCGCACCCGCTTCGGACCGACGGCCTCGGCGACGCCGATGATCGCCTCGATCATGCTCGCCACCTGCGCGCTGGCGAGGCCGTAATAGCGATGGCGGCCCTGGCTGGCCAAAGTCAGCAGCCCGCCATCCATGAGCTTCGACAGATGCGAGGAAGCGGTTGGCAGCGACACGCCGGCCTCCAGCGCCAGTTCCGAGGCGGTCAGCGCCGTGCCGCCCATCAGCGCGTTCAGCATGTTGGCGCGGGCCGGGTCGCCGACCAGGCTGGCGATGCGGGCGATATCGGGTCCTTCACGCATGGTTCGATCCTCATCGAAGCATTCCTGCAAGGGAAGCACTATTCTGGGGCGAGCTCAAGCAGTCCGGGCAAACCCTCCTGACAGGAGAATGCCTAGCACACCGACGCAAGCGATGCTTCGACCGCGGTCGAACCGTGGTCGTCCGAAAGCCAACCGACCAGGAGACACAAAATGACCATCACCTGCTTCATCCGCTACGAGATCGACCCGTTCGGCAAGGCGGCCTTCGAGCAATATGCGCGGGCCTGGGGCCAGGCCATTCCGCGCTGCGGCGCCGACCTGATCGGCTACTACGCGCCGCATGAAGGCTCGGCCACTACCGCTTACGCCGTCTACAGCATCGAGAGCCTCGCGGCCTACGAAGCCTACCGCGCGCGGCTTGCCTCCGACCCGGCCGGTAAGGCAAATTACGAGTTTGCCAGGCGCGAGAAGTTCATCCTCAAGGAGGACCGCGTCTTCCTGAAGCAGGTGTCGGGGCCGCACGGCCCGAGGCAGGTCTTCCGCACCTGAAGCAATTCCAGGAAAAGTGTGCGTAGCGGTTTTCCGTCCGGAATTGCGTAGGAACAAACACAACGGTCAGGGAAGGGATAGAGGCATGATCGCAGTCATCTTCGAGGTCGAGCCGGCGGAGGGAAAGCGCGATGCCTATCTCAGCATCGCCGCCGAGCTTCGGCCGTTGCTCGACGGCATCGACGGCTTCATCTCGGTCGAACGCTTCCAGAGCCTCGTCGATCCCAAGCGGGTACTGTCGCTGTCCTTCTGGCGCGACGAGGAAGCGGTGAAAGCCTGGCGCAACACAGAGGAGCACCGCCAGGCGCAGCAGGCGGGACGCGGCGGTATCTTTGCCGGCTACCGTCTGCGCATCGCCCATGTCGTGCGCGATTACGGCATGGAAGAAAGGGCGGAGGCGCCGCAGGATAGCAGGGCGGTCAATGGGTAGGCGCGGTTTCCCCTTCTCCCCCTTGTGGGAGAAGGTGTCGCCGAAGGCGACGGATGAGGGGTGTTCCAGCTTGGCGATGCCGGAGGAGACGGCAAGGTTGCCAACGTCTCACTTCGCTGGAACACCCCTCATCCGTCTCGGCGCTGCGCGCCGATCCACCTTTCCCGCAAGATCCTATGAGGGCGTGGATGGCGGCGCGATGTTTCGCCAAGATTGGTTTTCCACCCACGCAACAAGGGAGAAGACCGATGTCGCATGACCAATCGAGTATCGCATCGAGCGCCGCCACCCGTGGCCATCATGGCGCAGTCACAGCCTCTTTGGAACTGAGCACAACGAAGTGGCTGGTGAGCGTGCAATCGCCGGGCAGCGAGCGGTTGTCGCGGCACGTGCTTGCCGCGGGCGATGTGGGCGGGCTTTTGGCGCTGTT
>NZ_ATYO01000032.1 GCF_000427725.1 Mesorhizobium sp. WSM3224
TCTCGGCGCTATCGCGCCGATCCACCTTCTCCCACAAGGGGAGAAGGAGAAGGCGCGCGGCCGCCTTCGCCATCAAGAAGAGCGTGACCCCATGAAAGAAATCTCCTGCAAGCTGCTTGTCATCGGCGCCGGGCCCGGCGGTTATGTCTGCGCCATCCGCGCCGGCCAGCTTGGCGTCGACACGGTCATCGTCGAAGCCGGCAAGCCCGGCGGCACCTGCCTCAATGTCGGCTGCATCCCGTCCAAGGCGCTGATCCATGCCGCGGAGGAGTTCGAGAAAATAGCGCATATGGCTAGCGGCAAGGACCCGCTCGGCATCAAGGTCGCCGCGCCGACGCTCGACCTGGCGCGGACCGTCGGCTGGAAAGACGGTATCGTTAGTCGGCTCAACAGCGGCGTCGCCGGGCTGCTAAAGAAGGCCGGGGTCAAGACCGTGCACGGCTGGGCGAAATTTCGCGACGGCAAGACGGTCGAGGTCGAGACCGAGACCGGCACGCAGGTGATCCGGGCCGAGACGGTCGTGATCGCCACCGGCTCAGCGCCGGTCGAGCTGCCGTTCCTGCCGTTCGGCGGGCCGGTCATCTCGTCCACCGAGGCGCTGGCGCAGAGCGAAGTTCCGAAGAAGCTCGCGGTCGTCGGGGGCGGCTATATCGGGCTCGAGCTCGGCATGGCGTTCGCCAAGATGGGCGCCAAGGTCACCGTGGTCGAAGCGCTGCCGCGCGTGCTGGCGCAATACGACGCCGAGCTGACGAGGCCGGTGCTCAAGCGGCTCGGTGAGCTCGGCGTCGAGGTCATGACCGGTGCGAAGGCCAAAGGTCTTTCGACCAAGGGCGACGCGCTGCTGGTCGAGACGGCGGACGGCAAGAACGCCAAGGTCGCCGCCGACAAGATCCTGGTCACGGTGGGGCGAAAGCCGCTGACCGAGGGCTGGGGGCTGGAGCAGATCGACCTCGACAGGGCGGGAAAGTTCATCCGCATCGACGACCAGTGCCGCACCTCGATGCGCGGCATCTATGCCATCGGCGACGTCACCGGCGAGCCGATGCTGGCGCACCGCGCCATGGCGCAGGGCGAGATGGTGGCCGAGATCGCCGCCGGCCACAAAAGAAGCTGGGACAAGCGCGCTATTCCCGCGATCTGCTTCACCGATCCGGAACTGGTCACCGCCGGCCTGTCACCGGAAGAAGCGAAGGCGCTCGCCGGCGAGATCAAGATCGGGCAGTTCCCGTTTGCCGCCAACGGCCGCGCCATGACCAAACAGGGCGAGGATGGCTTTGTCCGGGTGGTCGCCCGCGCCGACAATCATCTGGTGCTCGGCATCCAGGCGGTCGGACAAGGCGTGTCGGAACTGTCGGCGGCGTTTGGCCTGGCGCTCGAAATGGGCGCGCGGCTGGAGGATATCGCCGGCACCATCCATGCGCATCCGACGCAGGGCGAAGGATTCCAGGAAGCGGCGCTGAAGGCGCTGGGCCACGCGCTGCATATCTAGGGGAGCCTTTCCTCTCCCCCGATCCGACGGGGGAGAGGAAGGGCGCGAACTTATTGCCACAGGCTCCTTTCCTCTGCCGCATCCATGCTCCCCGAGGCTGGCGCTTCATGCTCGTTGTTGCTATGGCCTGTGTCCGCGACTTACCGCCGGCATATCAGCATGCAACTGAAGAAATACATTACGATCCGCTATAATACCGCAGCTGCCTTCAAACCGAGTCAATGGAACGGCAAAGGACGGGTGAATCTCGACCCCGTCTGGCTCGTCGAAAGGCTGACGTTGTTTGACAATTACTGCGCTCCTTCGCTCGAAGCACAGTCGCTGAAGGATTTCGTCGTTTTGGTCGCCTTCGACGCAGAGACCCACGAGAACTATGTCCGTACCGTCTGCGAATGCGCCAAGGGCATCGATATCAGGCCGGTGCTGGTCGAAGCCGGCGGCAGCCATGGCGCCAGCTTCAATGCGTTCGTGCAAGGTGATACGGATGCCGAATTCGTGGCGCTGACCCGGCTCGACAGCGACGATGCGTTGGCGCCAAGCTTCATGGAGCGGGTTGATCATTCCGCGCGAAGGGAGATCGAGAAGGGAGCGGTCGACGAACAACCTCTCTACATCGCTTTTCCGAACGGCCAGAATTTCGACACGGCCACCGGGCGTTACACGCGGCACGACTACGCCACCTCGGCTTTCGGCACCTTGGTCGAGAAGCGATCGCCGACGATGAATGGCGTTTACAGCGACCATCATCAAAAGATGGCAACCCGCTACAACACCGTCTTTGCGACGGCCTACGGCGCCCAGTGGTGCATTGTCGTTCATGACAACAATGCCGCCAACGTTCTCAGAGGCAAGCCGATCGAGACGCCGTCCTTCACGGTGGGGCGGCCAGGCAGCGAGGCGAAACGGCAAGCGCCTGTTCGAAAGGAGCAGCCGCCGTCACCCGCGAGAAGATCAGCCAAGGCGTCGCGGACCTTGGGAAATCTCATCCGGTTCCTGTCGGGTCGTCCTATGTTCCTGCGCAAGTAGCGGATACTTACCCTCTCTTGTGGGCCCGGGTCGATCCGCGAAGCGATTCCAGCTGGCTCCCTTCCTCTCCCCCGGTCGACGGGGGAGAGGAAGGGCGCTCCTCAGCTCGCTAGCCGGCTCACCATCTCGTGCTGGGCGTAGGCGCGGCCGAAGCGGTTGGCGAGGAAGGCGTCGAGGGCGATGTCTTCCTGCTTGACAAAACCCCTCGACGGCAGGCTGCCGTCGGCCAGCATGTCGAGCACGGCGCAGATGCCGGAGGCGGTGGTGATCTGGATGGCGCTGCGCACGACATTGCCGACGCGCTGGGAATAGATCTTGTTGGCGTAGGTTTCCTGCAGCAGGCGGCCGTTGCGGCGGCCAGAGACGGTGACGAAGACGATGACCACGTCCTGCAGCGTCGCCGGCAGCGCGCTTTCGAAGATGTCCTTCAAAACGTCGCGGCGATGGCGCAGGCCTAAGTCGTTGAGCAGCGCCTTCATGATCGCGGCGTGGCCGGGATAGCGGATGGTGCGGTAGTTCAGCGTGCGCACCTTGCCCTTCAGCGTCTCGGCCAAAGTGCCGAGGCCGCCGGAGGTGTTGAAGGCCTCGTAGGTGACGCCGTCGAGCGAGAACTCCTCGCGCTCCTCCAGCGGCGGCACCTCGATCAGCTCGCCCTCGACGATCGCCTCGCAGGGCTCGCAATATTCGTTGATGACGCCGTCGGTGCTCCAGGTGAGGTTGTAGTTCAGCGCGTTGGACGGATATTGCGGCAGCGCGCCGACGCGCATGCGCACGCTTTCCAGCGTGTCGAAGCGGCTGGCGAGGTCGTTGGCGACGATCGAGATGAAGCCCGGCGCCAGGCCGCATTGCGGAATGAAGGCGCTCCTGGCGTCGCGCGCCAGCTCCTTGACCCGGCGGGTCGAGACGACGTCCTCGGTGAGGTCGAGATAGTGCACGCCGGTCGCGGCGGCTGCCTCGGCGATGCGGGTGGTGAGGTGGAAGGGCGCGGCGCTCAGCACGGCGAACTTGCCGGAAAGCACGTTCTCAAGCTCACCCGCGGCGGCAATGTCGAGCTCGCGCGTTTCGACGCCGGCTGGCAGTTCGGCGGCGGCCAACTGGGCGGCCGAGCGGTCGACGAGCGTGACGCGGTAGTCGCCGGTGGCGCTCAGCATTTCTGCAATGGTCGAGCCGATCTTGCCGGCGCCGACGACAACGATGTTCTTCATGATCAATACCCCTGCCAATTTGAATTGATGGGGATCATCGCAGCTTGCCTGTCGAAAGAAAGCGTGGAATCTGGCAATATGACGCTGAACATTATGCGATTTGCCGAAAGGTTTCGTCGAAATGATCACTGAAGCAGAACAGGCCCTGCTTACACTGCTGCGCGCCAACGCCCGCGCCTCGACCGCCGAGCTGGCGCGCCGGCTCGGTGTGTCGCGCACCACGGTGCAGAGCCGCATCGAGCGGCTGGAGCAGCGCGGCGTCATCGCCGGCTATGGGGTCAGGCTGTCGCCCGATTATGAGCAAGGCCTGGTCAAGGCGCATGTGCTGCTCACCGTCACGCCGAAACTCGCCGACAAGGTGGTGCGCAGCCTGGAGGCGATGCCGCCGGTCCGGACTGTGCATTCGGTGAGCGGCAATTTCGACATGATCGTCATCGTCGATGCGCCCTCGATCCGGGACCTCGACGCGCTGCTCGACCGGATCGGGGCGATGGACGGGGTGGAGCGGACGTCGTCGTCGATTATTTTGTCAACGCGGGTGGATCGGTGAAACTGTCGAGATGGTGGCGCGAGGCCCCCCTCTCTGTCCTGCCGGACATCTCCCCCTCGAGGGGGGAGATTGGCAGCTTCAACGCCGGCACCTTTTCTGCAACATTGGTGATTGGCGAAAGCCGGCGTGACATCTGATCTCCCCCCTTGAGGGGGAGATGCCCGGCAGGGCAGAGAGGGGGGCGAAGGAATGCGACGCCTCTGGTTTTCTCCCTACGCCCGCTGCCGCTGCGCCCCCTCGTCCAGCCACGCCACATCCTCCGCCGTCAGCTTGATATCCAACGCCTTCAGGCTGTCTTCCAGTTCGTCCAGCGTGCGCGGGCCGATCAGCGGCACCGAGGGGAATGGCTGCGCCAGCACGTAGGCCAGCGCGACATGGATCGGGCTCTTGCCGAGCTTTCGCGCCAGCTCGATCGCGCGGTCGCGGCGGCCGAAATTCTTTTCGGAATACCAGACCCGCACCAGCTCCTCATTGTCGGTCCGGTCGCGCCCGGCGCGCTCGGTGAAGAAGCCGCGGCCCTGGCTCGACCAGGCGAAGTTCGGCATCTGCCTTGCCGCCAGCCAGGCTTTCCAGGCATCGGTGGACGAGGTCACGCAGCCCGCCCAGATCGGCTCCAGCATCTCGGCCAGCGAGAAATTGTTGGAGAGCGCGCCGGGCTTCTGCTTGCCGTTCTTCTCGGCATAGGCAATCGCCGCGTCCATCCGCTCCATCGTCCAGTTGGAGCCGCCGAACAGGCCGCGGATGCGGCCGGCCTTGGCCTCTGCGTCCATCGCGTCGACGAACTCGCCGACCGGCACGTCGGGATTGTCGCGGTGCATGAAATAGATGTCGACATGGTCGGTCCGTAGCCGGTCGAGCGACTGGGCGAGCTGCTTGGCGATCACATCGGGATAGCAGAGCGGAGAATGCGCGCCCTTGGCGATGATCACCGATTGCTCGCGCACGCCGCGATTGGCCAGCCACTGGCCGAGCAGCGTCTCGGTGTAGCCGCCGCCATAGACAAAGCCGGTGTCGAACAGGTTGCCGCCTGCCTCGAAATAGGCGTCGAGCAGGATCGAGCCGGAGGAGAAGGTGCGGAAATCCTCGAAGCCGAGCGCCAGAAGCGAGACCGGTTTCGGCAGGCCGGGAATGGCGCGCTTGCCGATGGCCTTGCCATCGGTGCGCAGCGGCCGGCCGGATATGGTGTGGGCGCGCTTAGCCGGCTTCTCGATCTCATATTCGAGACCGACGGCGGCGCGCCATTTGTCGAGCACGCGCAGCGTGCCGAGGCTGTCGGCCCAGGACATGCCCGGCCAGGCAAATTCCTGGCGTCCGGCGAGGATCGCCTCGCCGGCGGCATCGACTTCGAAGGAATAGAGATCGCGGGTCTCGTCGAGGCTGATCACCTCACGCGCGGCCCCGGACCGGATCACCTCGATCCGGCCCGGTCCGACGTCGCGGTTGCCACCGGCGAACCAGAAATCCGGCACCTCGATCTGGCCCTTGGTGCCGACGATGCGCAGGACATTGTCCTGGTTGAGCGAGATGCTGCAGGAGATTTCGGCGACGATGCCGTTGGCGAAGGTTAGCAATGCCGAGGCCCATTCGTCGACGCCGGACTGGCCGAGATGGGCCGCGCCCACAACCTTGTCGGGTTCCAGGAAAGGCTGTCCCGCCGCCGCGCCGGCGATCAGCCTGGCCATCGACACCGGATAGCCGCCGACATCGAGGATGCCGCCGCCGGCGAGCTCGTTGGCGTAAAGCCGGTGCTCCGGCATGAAGCCGGGCATGGCGAAGCCGAAGCTCGACTTGATCATGCGCACTTCGCCGATGGCGCCCGACTTGACCAGCTCGACCAGTTGCAGCGTCTGCGGATGCAGCCGGTACATGAAGGCCTCGCCGAGGAACGTGCCCGCCTTGCGCGCCGCATGCATCATGGCGTCGGCCTCGAAGGCGGTCAGCGCCAGCGGCTTTTCGCACAGCACATGCTTGCCGGCTTCCGCGGCCTTGATCGCCCATTCGGCATGGCCGGAATGCGGTATCGCGATGTAGACGGCGTCGACGTTCGGATCGGCGAGCAGCGCGTCATAGCCGTCGAGGATGCGCGCGCCGGGAAAAGTCTCGGCAAGGCCGGGCTTGGCAGGGTTGCGGGCGCCGAGCGCGACCAGTTCGCCAGTGCGCGACTGCGCGACGCCGCCGGCAAAGGATTTGGCGATGCTGCCAGGTCCGAGGATGCCCCAGCGGATTTTCTTGGATGCGGATGTCATGTCGAATTCTCCATAGGTCGCCGCCACGCCTTGGCGATCGGGCGGGAACGAAAAGTCAGCGGATCCTTGCGCCCGCCTTGTCGAAGAGCAGCGAGCGTTCCGCCTTGATCGAGACCGTGAAATGGTCGCCGCTGGCGCGCTGGCGTGAGGCCTCGCGCTCGACGATCAGTTCCTCGGGTCCGGCATTGGCGTAGACGTAGCTGACCGAGCCGAGATGCTCGGCGACGTCGGCCTTGACGGGAATGTCGCAATCGCCCTCGCCGGCCTCGAAGAAATGTTCCGGCCTGACGCCGAGCACGACCTCGGCGCCGACGGCCGGAAAAGCTTCGCGGAGCGGCTTGTGCAATTTGACGCCGCCATGATTGACGAGCTCGATGATCGCGGCGCTGTTCGATGTCTCGACCACCTTGGCGCCAAGGAAGTTCATCTTCGGCGAACCGATGAAGCCGGCTACGAAACGGTTGGCCGGATCGTCATAGAGGTCGAGCGGCGCGCCGATCTGCTCAACATTGCCGGCCTTGAGCACGACGATGCGGTCGGCCAGCGTCATCGCCTCGGTCTGGTCATGCGTCACATAGACCATGGTGACGCCGAGCTCCTTGTGCAGGCGCGAGATCTCGACCCGCATCTGGACCCTTAGCTCTGCGTCGAGGTTCGACAGCGGCTCGTCGAACAGGAAGACCTGCGGCTCGCGCACGATGGCGCGGCCGATGGCGACGCGCTGGCGCTGGCCGCCGGACAGTTGCTTCGGGCGCCGCTGCATCAATTCGTCGATGCGCAGGATCTCGGCGGCGCGCTTCACCCGGCGCTCGGTATCGGCCTTCGGGTTGCCGTTCATCCTGAGCCCGAAGGAAAGGTTCTGTTCCACCGTCATATGCGGGTAGAGCGCGTAGGACTGGAAGACCATGGCGATGCCGCGGTCGGCAGGCTCGACGTCGTTGACCACCTTGCCGCCGATGGCGATCTTGCCGCCGCTGATATCCTCCAGCCCGGCGATCATCCGCAAGAGCGTGGACTTGCCGCAGCCGGACGGACCGACGAAGACGACGAACTCGCCGTCGGCGATGTCGATGTCGGCGCCATGGACGACTTCGTAGACGCCGAAGCGCTTGACGACATTGGTGAGGGTGACGGCAGCCATCTCGCTCCTGACCTACTTGACCGCGCCGGCGGCGATGCCGGCGATGAAATGACGCTGCAACAGCACGAAGACGATGAGCATCGGCACCGTCAGCATCACGGCGCCGGCCATGATGCCGCCCCACGACACCTTGGTCAGGCCGATCAGCGTGCCAAGCGCCACCGGCGCCGTCATCGCGCCGGGCTGGCTGTTGATCAGCAGCGGCCAGAGATAATTGTTCCACGAGGCGAGGAAGAGGATGATCGCCAGGGCCGCCAGCATCGGGCGCGCCAGCGGCAGCGCCACGAACAGGAAGATGCGCCATTCCTTGACGCCTTCCACCCGCGCGGCGTCGAACAGCTCGGCCGGCATCATCGAGAAAGCCTGGCGCATGAACAGCACGCCGAGCGAATTGAACAGCGGCGGCACGATCAGCGCGATCCAGGTGTTGGCCAAGGCGAAGTCGCGCGCCACCATGATGAATTGCGGGATCAGCACAACCGCGTAGGGAAGCGTGATGGTGCCGAAGATGATCGCCACCACCGCGCCCTTGCCGTGGAATTCGTAACGCGCCAGCGCCCAGCCGGCCATCGAGGTGAGCAGCACCGAAAGGATCGTGTAGGTCACCGCCACCGAGACCGAGATGCCGATGGCGCCGATGAAATTGGTGTCGCGCTGTAGGTTGGCGACGTTGTCGAGGAAATTGTCGTGCGGCAGAAGCTCGATGCCGGGGCTGAAGATGCCGTTGTCGGGCATGGTGGAAAACACCACCATCATCCACAGCGGGAACAGCCAGATCAGCGCCAGCGGCGTCAGGGCAAGATGCAGCAGGATGCTGCGCCCGAGCTTTGCTTGTGAGCGCGAGGTCATTTCGGGTCTCTCGTCAGCCAGAGCTGCACCAGGGTGATGGCAATGGCGAGCCCGGCCATGGTGTAGGCGACGGCCGAAGCGTAGCCGAAGTTGAGCGAGCGGAAGCCCTGGCGGTAGAGCAGCAGGCCAAGCGTCTCGGTGCCGCCGCCCGGGCCGCCGCGCTCGGTGATCAGGAACGGCTCGGTAAAGAGCTGCATGGTGCCGATGATCGACAGCACGGCGCAAAAGACGATGACCGGCTTCAAGAGCGGCAAGGTGATATGGAAGAACTGCCTCAGCCTGCTGACACGATCGAGCGTCGCCGCCTCGTAGACGTCCTCCGGGATGGACTGCAGGCCGGCGAGGATGATGATGGCGTTGTAGCCGGCCCAGCGCCAGGTCACGGCGATCATGATCAGCGCCATGGCCGGCGTGACGTTGGAGAACCAGTCGACCTTGGGGATACCGACGCTGTTGAGCAGCTTGTTGATGATGCCGAAATCGAGGCTGAACATCAGGCGGAAGACGGCCGAATAGGCGACCTCGCCGACCACCACCGGGGCGAAGAAGGCAAAGCGGTAGAGGCCGCGCGCCTTCAGCAGCGGCGAATTCAAAAGCACCGCCATGACGATCGCCAGCGAGATCATCACCGGCACCTGGATGACCAGGATGAGCAGCGTGTTCTTCAGCGCATTGTAGAAGGCGGGGTCGCCGATCAGGCGGCCCCAGTTGAAGGTCGGCGCAAAGCGCCAGGGCACGGTGCGCGTCGCCTGGAAGGAGATCAGGAACGAGGAGATGATCGGCCAGATCCAGAAGATGGCGAAGATCAAAAGGTAAGGCGTGAGGAAGCGGTACGCGGTGGCGTTCTGGGTGCGCATCGTCCTCCTCCTTTCCCTGTCTTTCCCTTCTCCCCCTGTGGGAGAAGGTGGCCGCGAAGCGGCCGGATGAGGGGTGTTCCAGCTTGGCAACGACGGCAATCCGTCCAATACCCCTCATCCGTCTTGGCGCTGCGCGCCAATCCACCTTCTCCCACAAGGGGAGAAGGGGAGGCGGCGCTTACTCCTTGACCGGCAGGCCGGTGGCCGCCGCGATCTGCTTGGCGGCGTCGTCGAGTGCCGCCTTGGCGTCGGGATAGCCGTTGGCCAGATATTTGGTCTGCACGGCGCGCAGGATGATCTCGGCGTCGCTCTGGAATTGCGTGCCGCGGCTCGGCACGACCTTCGGCAAGGTGCCAAGGATGTCCTTCCACACCGCCTGGCCGCCCCAGTAGTCCAGGCCTTGCGAGACGTAGGGATCGTCGAGCGCCGAGATCAGCGAGGGCACCAGGCCGAACTCCTTCAGCATGGTGATCTGGCCTTCATTGGTCCCCAGCGTGTATTTCAAATAGGCGTAGGCGGCTTCCTTGTTCTTCGAGGCCGAGGTGATGGCCAGAGACGAGCCGCCGAGATTGGCGGCGCGCGGGCCGTCGGCGGTCAGGCTCGGCATCAGATAGACGCCCCATTTGCCGCTCTCCTTCGGCGATTCGGTGCGGATCGTGCCCTCGTACCAGCCGCCATAGACCTGGGTGGCGACGGTGCCGGCGGTGTTGTTGGTGATCTTGGTGCCCCAGTCGGCCGACGACACGATGCCGGCGTCCTTCATCTCCTTGACCTTGGTCAGGGCGTCGACGCATTTCGGCTCGGCCACGGTGATCGACTGGCCGTCCTCGGCGAAATAGGCGCAGCCCTGCTCGTTGGAGATCATGCGGAAGAATTCGGTGTCGCCGTTGAAATCGGCATTGGTCATGGTGACGCCCGGATTGGCGGCCTGGATCTTCTTGCCGGCGGCGATGAAATCGTCCCAGGTCTTGATCGAGGCCGGATCGACGGCGGCCTTCTCATAGAAGTCGCGGCGGTAGAAGACGGCGACCGGGCCGGAGTCCCAGGGCATGGCATAGGCCTTGTCGCCGACCTCGAGCTCGGTGCGCTTGAAATCGGGGAATTTCTTCTGGTCCTCGGCGCTATAACCGAGCGTGTGCAGGTCGACGAAGCAGTCCGGGAACTGGCTCCAGTAGTTTTCCGCCTCGCCGTTCTCGATCGAGACGATGTCGGGCAGGCCGACGCCGCCGGCGGCGCAGCCGGCGATCGATTTGTCATAGGTCGGCTGGTTGCCGAGGTCCTGGACCGTGACCTTGATGTCGGGATACTTCTTGTTGAAGCCCTCGACCGTCGCCTTCAGCGACGAGGCGGCGATGTTCCAGCTCCAGATGGTGATTTCGCCGGACTGCGCCAGGGCTGGGCCGGAGCCCAGGGCAAGCATAAGCGCGGCGCAGGTGAGTGTAGTGCGCATTGAAATCCTCCCATTTCATTTGCTCTCTCACTGTGAGCGTGGCTAGACTATGCGACGCGGAAGGCTTGTCCCCGTCAAAGGGAATAAGAAGTTGCCGGAAAGTAAGGTGCCGATGCGTCCGTTCTACCAGCCCGGCGCGAGCAGCGTCGAAGGCCTGCCGCTTGTCCTGCAGATGTTCCACAATCACCCGCTGGTGATGCTGAAGCCGCACTGGCATGCCCAGGTCGAGGTGAACTTCATCGTGCAGGGCTCGGTGCATTACCGCATGGCCGAACACGAGATTTCGCTGTCGGCCGGCGAGATGTGCCTGTTCTGGGGCGGGCTGCCGCACCAGATGGACGATCTCACCGACGATACGATCTATGCCGGCGCGCATCTGCCGCTGGTGCATTTCTTCCGCTTGCACCTGCCGGCCGACATACGCCACCGGCTGATGACCGGGGCAACGCTGGTGACGAATGCCACCGACCAGTCCGACAACGACAATTTCAAGCGCTGGAACGAATATGCGCGCTCGGGCGATGCGGCGAAGACCGAGCACGCCGTCAACGAGCTGCTGCTCCGGCTCGAGCGGGTGCGGTTCGAGGCGTACCGGCTGGTGCCGGAAACCGCGTCCGGACACGGAGCCGGCAGCCCCTTCGACCAGCAGTCCTCGCGCAATGTCGGGCGCATGTGCGATTTCATCGCCGAGAATTTCCTCTACGACATCGACTGCGTGACCATCGCCGCGGCCGCCGACATCCACCCCAAATACGCGATGAGCCTGTTCAAGAAATCGACCGGCATGACGCTCAACGAATATGTCAATCTGCTGCGGCTGAGCTACGCGCAGGCGCTGCTGATGCATGAGGACGCCAATGTGCTGAGGGTCGCCATGGAATCGGGCTTCGGCTCGCTCAGCGCCTTCAACAAGTCGTTCCGCAAGCTCGCCGGCATGTCGCCTTCGGATTTTCGCCGGGCGGGCGCTGCGCGGTAACGATCGGAAGCGATCGTTCAAGTGGGCCTTACAGCCGGAAAGCTGACGGTCACGCCGAGACCCGGATTGCGATCCTCCAGCACGATTGCCGCGCCGTGCAGGTCGGCCACCGCCTTGACCAGGCTCAAGCCCAGGCCGCTGCCGGGCGTCGTGCGGCTCGTATCCAGCCGGTAGAGCCGGCGGAACACTTTCTCGCGCTCCCCGGCGGGAATGCCGGGACCATTGTCGCGGACATGGATGAGGACGTGGCTGCCTTCCCCTGTCACCGAAAGCTCGATCGCGGTGCCCGGCGGGCAATGCCTGAGCGCGTTCTCGACCAGATTGGCGAGCATCTGCATCAGCAGGTCCCGGTCACCATGAATATACCATTTCGTATCCGGATTGATCTTTGTGACCAACGACTTGCCGTCATCCTCGGCGACGTCGGCATAGACCTCGCCGATGGTCTCGACCACCGGACCGACGTCGAGATCGACGAAGCGCGCCTTGCGGGCGCCGGCTTCGATCTGCGCGATGCGCAGAAGCGCGTCGAAGGTGCTGTTGATCTGCTGGCTCTCAGTGCGGGCGTCGGTCAGCTCGGCCGAGACATCGTCACCCGACGCCGTCTTGTCGGCGGCCGATTCCAGGATCATCTGCAGCCGGTTGAGCGGCGTCTTGAGATCATGGGCGATGTTGGCGCTCACTTCGCGCATGCCGTCGACCAGGGCCGACAGACGCTCGAGCGCGGCATTCACCTGGGCCGACACGGCGTCGATGTCGTCGCCGCTGCCGATCAGCGGAATGCGCGCATCGAGCCGCCCATGCGAGACGTCGACCATGGTGCTGGCGATGCCGTCGAGGCGCCGCTGGACGCGCGAGGCAAGCACGGCGCCGCCGGCGACGGCAAGGCCGGTGATGAAGAGCGTCGCCCAGCCGAAACTCATCAACACGATCCTTTCGAGATCCTCGGTTTCCGAGAGCGAGAAGGCAACCGTCAGGCTGTTGCCGCCGACCGCGCCTGAATAGGCGCGATATTCGGTGCCGGGCGGCACACCCGGCAGATTGGCGGCGAACATGGAAAAGCCATCCGGCAGGCTGGAGGCGGTGAAATCCCCGGCAAGGCGGTTGCCGTCGCGGTCGGTGAGGGAAAAGATCTGGTCCTTATCCTGGCTGAACTGGGCATGGTCCCTGACCGTGGCGACGAGATCCTCTTCGTCGCTCTCGGTATAGGTCGCGGCGATCAGGGAGTAAGTCTCCTTGATCGATTGATCGAGCTGCCTGGCGAGCGAGGCGCTCATCAATTGATAGACGATCGCGCCGGACAGGATGAAAGCCAGCAGGAACAGGAAGGCGAAGGCCAGCGCCAACCGGAACGGCGTGCTGCGCAGCAGGCTGGAGCGTGTCGCGCTCATGCGGGTCCCGCAATTGCGGACGCAAGATCAGGCCGGAACATGCAGGCTGTAGCCGGTGTTGCGCACGGTGTGGATCAGCGGCACGTCGAACGGCCTGTCGACCTTGGCCCGCAGCCGGCTGATATGCGTCTCGACGACGCTGGTCTTGGGGTCGAAATGAAAATCCCAGACGCGCTCCAGCAGCATGGTGCGGGTGATGACGCGGCCTTCGCCGCGCATCAGCACTTCGAGCAGGCTGAACTCGCGCGGCTGCAGGTCGATCGGCTGGCCCTGCCGGGTCACGCGGCGCTGGATCAGGTCCATTTCGAGGTCGGCGACGCGCAGTGCCGTCTTCTGCTCCTGCGCCGCCGGCCGGCGGCCGAGCGCATGGATGCGGGCAAGCAGCTCGGAAAAGGCGAAGGGCTTGACCAGATAGTCGTCGCCGCCCGCTTCCAGGCCCTCGACGCGGTCGTCGACGCCGCCGATCGAGGTCAGGAAGATGGCCGGCGTGCGGATGCCGGCGGCGCGCACCGCCTTGATCATCGACAGGCCGTCGAGGCCGGGGACCATGCGGTCGGCGACGATCACGTCATAGGCGTTGCGGGTCGCGGCGAAGAGACCGTCATGGCCGTCGCGCAGCAAATCGCAGACATGGCCGGCCTCGGCCAGTCCGCGGACGATATAGTCGGCGGTTCTCGGATCGTCCTCAACAAGCAGAAGTCGCATCGCCCCGCGCTGTCCTCGCCGCCTCGGCCTCGCCGGCATGGTAGCGCCGGCTGCGGCTTTTTCTTGGCTGGTTGCCTATCTATTTGTTTACGCGTCTGCGGACCGAAGACTGCTACACATTTTTGCGAGAGGCGGTTTAGCGACAAGCACGACGCGGACCGAAGCCCATTCCACGCTTTCGGCGTTCCCAGTTCCCCGTCGCCTCGTCATTCTATGGCGGAGCAAGGAGCGAAGCGACGCGGCGCAGACCATAGAATCCATGGCGTGACTTCGAAAGCGTTGCCACGGTGCAGGATTCTGCTCCGCTGCATTCGATGGTCAAGGTAACGGAATGGATCCTCTGGTCTACGCTCCGCTTCGCGTCGCTCCGCCCGTGGATGACGAAGTTCGCAGGCTTCGGCTAATCTCCAACGTTTGCACTGCTTCGCTCCTGTTCCGCCCTAGAATGACGATCGCGGTGAGCGTTTCGGCCAATCTCCAAAGCATGCAACCTGCCAACGCAAACAGAGCCGATCGGTCAAAATCCCTGTGCGGTGCTCTAATCGAGCAGGGCCAGTTCGTCTTCGTCGATCAGGCTTCTCAGCGTCATGTGAAGAACGATGACCACGATGCAACCGAGGAAGACCAGGCTGGTGACGGTGGCGCCGAAGCCCATGCCGCCATATTCCACCGGCTTCGAGAGCAGGTCGCCGAAAGAGGCGCCGAACGGCCGGGTCAGGATATAGGCGAGCCAGAAGGCGAGGATGCCGTTCAGGCCGAGGAAGAACCAGGCAAGCGCTATCGCCGCGATCAAGCCGCCGAAGATGAGGCCGGTGGTGAGATAACCCAGGTCGAAGCGCTCGGCGACCAGGTCGCCGGCGGCCGTGCCGAGCGAGAAGGTGAAGAGGATCGCCAGCCAGTAGAAGATCTCGCGCCTAGTGGTGAAGATGGTGTGGATCGAGAGCGTCTTTTCGCTCGCGTACCAGGCCACGAAAGTCAGCGCCAGCAGAAGCGAGAAGACGATCGTCGTCGTCTCCAGCCGCACGCCGAAATTGTCGACGAGGTTGTCGGTGACCAAGGTGCCGACGATGCTGATCAGCACAACCGCCAGCCAGTAGGCCCAGGGCACGTAGCGTTTCTGCGCGAACTGCAGGATGAGCGCGACAATGAGGACACCGCTCATGATCAAGGATGTGAGGGTGAGGCCGAGGCCGAGATTGACGGCCAGATAGTCGGCCGCGGTTTCGCCCATGGTCACCGCCATGATCTTGATCAGCCAGAAATCAATGGTGACGTCCGGGACCCGGTTAAGGTCGTCGACTTGAGAGATCATGGCGATGCCCATCTGCGGTTTGTGCGGCGACCAGCTGCCGTCGATCGTCAGGTGTATGCAGGCGAACTCACCGCAGCCTGTCCGCTCCCTTACAAATTCGTAAGGTTGGCCAAAAACATCCGCCGGGCCTCGTCATCGCCCGGCGGAAGGGTTAGAGAAGCCTGGCGTCCCCTCTCGGGGCCGAAGCGATGAGAAAGAATGGCTTACACGTCCCTCAAATCGGCGCCGAAGGCGTTCGACCAGCACAAGCGCCTGATCGTCGTGCAGGTGGCCGCCATGCTTGCCGTCATCCTGCTCCTGTTCAGCAAGCCGGCGCTGGCCGAAGGATCGGACGGGCACGAAATCGTCGAGACGATCGGGTTTGTCATGGTGCTGGCCTGCTTCCTTGGCCGGCTGTGGAGCATCCTCTTCGTCGGCGGCAGGAAGAACGACGAGCTGATCGTGTCCGGCCCGTTCTCGATGACCCAGAACCCGCTCTATTTCTTCTCGACCGTCGGCGCGGCCGGTATCGGGCTGATGTTCGGCTCGGTGCTGGCGGCCGCGATGCTCGGCCTGGCAGGCTTCCTCGTCTTCCGGTTCACCGCGCGCAAGGAGGCCGAGTTCTTGTCCGGCAAGTTCGGCGCCGTCCATGCGGCCTATGCCGAACGCACGCCGCGCTTCTGGCCGAACCCGCTGCTTTACCGCGACGAGGACCAGTGGCTGTTTTCGACGCGCGCGCTGCGCAACACGTTCCGCGACGGGCTCTATTTCCTGGCGCTGTTCCCGGTCATCGAGGCGGTCGAGTATTTCCGCCTCAGCGGCGACCTGCCGACGCTTTTCACGGTTTATTAGTTTGCCGGCACAGCCGCTTTGTCTGCATTGGCAGGCGGCATGCTTGGAGATTGGCTGAAGCCCCTCAACCTCGTCATTCCAGGGCGGAGCAGCCGCGAAGCGGCGTCGCGGAGACCCTGGAATCCATGCCGTTACCTAAGCCGTGGAATGCAGCGGAGCAGAATCCTGCACCGTTGTGACGCTTCGAAGTAACGGCATGGATTCTATGGTCTGCGCGCGTCGCTTCGCTCCTTGCTCCGCCATAGAATGACGAGGTTGAGGGGCTTCCGTCAATCTCCAGCGTTTGCGCTGATTTCGCGTCGCTCCGCCCGTGGATGACGAGGTTGAGAGGCTGTAGCCAGTTTCCAGCGTTTGCGCTGATTTCACGGAACTGCTCTTTGTTCAGCGCGCCTTGCCGCGGGCGGCGCGGCGCGCGCTGTCCAGGAGAATTGCCAGGCAGCCGATGAGAAGCAGCAAGCCGCCGATGAGCGGCGGCAGCGCCAACAGCTTCACCGCGGCGGTGACCAGCGCGATTAGGATCAGCGCCAGCAGCGCCAGGCTGCCATCGTCGACGAACATGCCGACAAGCTCGATCAAGACCAGACGGACCACGGTCATCGGGCAACTCCTTCGGCGGCTGCCGGGTAAGCGCCGCGCAGCCAGCGCACGATGGCGAGGGACGCCACGGCAATGATGGCGAAGATGGCGAGCAAAGCGAGGTCGGCGCCCGGCCATTCGGCGCCGAGGCCTTCGCCGGTCCAGAACACGCCGAAGCTGGTCAGCATCAGCCCAACGACGAATTTCAGCGCATTCTCGGGCACGCGCGCCAAGGGACGATGCACGGCAAGGCCGATCAGCATCACCAGCACGAAGGCCGCCAGCGCGCCAAGGCCGGCATAAAACGTCTGCCCATGCGCGGCGCCGACGGCAATGACGATGAACACCACTTCGACACCTTCGAGCAGCACCGCCTTGAACGACGCGACGGCCGCCAGATAGTCCGCGCGGCGATCGTCGGCCTGCCGCTGCAAGGCGGCGGTTTCCCTGGAAAAGGCCTTTTCCTCGTCGCGCAAGGCAATGACGCCGGCGCCGCGCAGGATCGCTTTTCTCAGCCAGCGCATGCCGAACAGGATCAGGAGCACACCGACGACGAATTGCAGGACGGTGATGGGAACGAGCGCCAGCAGCGGTCCGAAAATGAGCACCAGCGCCGCAAGGAAGGCGAGCGCCAGGGCGGCGCCGGTCAGCGCCGGGCGCCAGCTGCGCGTCACGCCGACGGCAAGCACGATGGTGAAGGCTTCGACCACTTCGACGAAGGACGCCAGGAAAGAGGCCGTCACGGTGGAAAGTATGGGTGTCAGGCCATGCATGAAGGCTTCGTCCTGAATCATCGGTTGGCGAGAACGATACAGCGCTCCGGCGGCAGCGGGAATGCCGGCGACGCTTTCCGATCGCGAGACCGATCGCGCTGGCACGGATATGCCGCGGCACCGTACCCGCCATGATTTGGTTTCCGACTTATGCGCGGCGGCACCGCACTTTCAAAGAACTGATTGACGGTCTGTATCCGTTCCGTGTCCGTTGTATCGCGGCACCGCCCTGGCTATCTGCTGGAGCAACAATGAGTTTGAGCGGCCAACGGGCCACTCCAGCAGGAACGGAGCACATGAAGAAGATCGGGTTTCTGTCCTTCGGGCATTGGTCGCCCTCGCCGCAATCGGGCACGCGCTCGGGCGCCGACGCGTTGCTGCAATCGATCGACCTTGCGGTCGCGGCCGAGGAGCTCGGCGCTGACGGTGCCTATTATCGCGTCCATCATTTTGCCCGGCAGCTCGCGTCGCCCTTCCCGCTGCTGGCCGCGGCCGGCGCGAAAACCCGGCGTATCGAGCTCGGCACCGCCGTCATCGACATGCGCTACGAGAACCCGCTCTATATGGCCGAGGACGCGGGCGCTGCCGACCTCATCGCTGGCGGGCGCTTGCAGTTGGGAATCAGCCGCGGCTCGCCCGAGCAGGTGATCGATGGCTGGCGTCATTTCGGCTATGTGCCGGAAGAGGGCAAGAGCGACGCCGACATGGCGCGCCGGCATTCGGAGATCTTCCTCGACCTGTTGCGCGGCGAAGGCTTTGCCCAGCCCAACCCGCGGCCGATGTTCCCCAATCCGCCCGGCCTGCTCAGGCTGGAGCCGTTCTCGGCCGGATTGCGCGACCGCATCTGGTGGGGCGCCGCCACCAACGCCACCGCCGTGTGGGCGGCCAAGCTCGGCATGAACCTGCAGAGCTCGACGCTGAAATTCGACGAGGGCGGCCAGCCGCTGCACATCCAGCAGGCCGAGCAAATAAGAGCCTACCGCGCCGCCTGGAACGAAGCCGGCCACACGAGGGAGCCGCGCGTCTCGGTCAGCCGCAGCATTTTTGCTCTCGTCAACGACATGGACCGCGCCTATTTCGGCGGCAGCGAGGGCGAGGACCACTTCGGCTATATCGAGCCGGAAAAGCGCGCCGTGTTCGGCCGCACCTATGCCGCCGAGCCGGACGTGCTCATCGAGCAGCTCAGGGAAGACCAGGCAATCGCCGAGGCCGACACACTGCTCTTGACCGTGCCCAACCAGCTTGGCGTCGACTACAATGCCCATGTCATCGAGTCGATCCTGAAGCACGTCGCGCCGGCGCTAGGCTGGCGGTAGGGGTGATGCGCCTCGTTCTTCCTTCTCCCCTTGTGGGAGAAGGTGTCGCCGAAGGCGTCTCGGCGCTGCGCGCCGATCCACCGCCCGGGGGCGAGCCACGGGTCTCGCCCCGTCCTTCGGACCCGCAAGGGGAGAAGGAAGAATGCGCTGATATTGACACTTTCCAAATCAGCACATCTAGTCTCCTGCGTAATCGGTTGCGTAACCGATTGCCATAAGTGGAATCGCAGGGACCATGACAACGATTGCCGATGTCGCACGCCATGCGGGGGTGTCCGTCGCAACGGTCTCGCATGTGATGAACCATACGCGCCATGTCGAGCCGGAAACGGCCGGGCGCGTGCGCGCCGCGATCGCGGCGCTGCGTTACAGCCCGAACTCGGTGGCGCGGAGTCTCAGGCGCGGCGAAACCAAGACCATCGGCCTGCTTTTGCCCGACAATTCCAACCCGTTCTTCGCCAGCGTCGCGCGGCAGATCGAGGATGCCGGCTTTGTTTCCGGCTACACGGTGATCCTCTGCAACTCCGACGGCAACGCCGAGAAGGAGGAACGCTATCTCTCGGTGCTGATGGCCAAGCAGATCGACGGGCTGATCTTCGCCGGCTCGTCCGACCATGCGCGGGTCTTCGCCCGCCTCTTGCCCAGCGTGCCGGCTGTGCTGCTCGACCGCGAGATCCAGTCGGTCAATGTCGATACCGTTCTGGTCGACCACGACCATGGCGGCTATCTCGCCGGCAGATACCTGGCCGGGCTCGGGCATCGCAAGATCGGCGTCATCGGCGGCCCGCGCGATTCCAGCTCCAGCCCGGCCCGCCTGCGCGGGTTTGTGCGCGCGCTCGGCGAAGCAGGCATTGACCTGCCGCCGTCCTCGATCGTCGATTCCGACTATCATTTCGCCGGTGGCCGGCTGGCGATGGAACAGCTGATGGCGCAGGCGCCGGACATCACGGCGCTGTTTGCCTGCAACGATTTGATGGCGATGGGCGCGCTGACGGTGCTGCGCTCGCGCGGCTTGCGGGTTCCCGACGACATCTCGATGGTCGGCTTCGACGACATCCCCTATGCCGTCACCACCTGGCCGCCGCTGACGACGATCGCGCAGCCGGTCGAAAAGATCGGCACGCGGGCGGTGAGCCTGCTGCTCGAGCGGCTAGGCGAGCCAGCCGCGCCGTCAAGGCGCGAGGTGCTGGCGCCGGTGCTGGTGGAGCGGGAGAGCTGCGCGGCGGTGCGGCAGTAGCGCGTAATCTCCCGAAGGCAGGGCGATCGCATATGGATTTTTACGAAGAGGACCCCCACCCCTAACCCCTCCCCACAAGGGGGAGGGGGACTTGGTAGGCGCTGATCTCCGCAAACCGCCGATCTTTCGACACCAAAAGGATGGCATGCGGCAGCGTTCCCTCCCCCCTGTGGGGAGGGTTAGGGTGGGGGTCCTCTTCGTAAAAATCCATATGCGATCGCCTCTCCCCGCAAGGGGGAGATTCCCTCAAGCCGCCGGCTGCAGCGCGGCCCTCAGCAGCATGCCGAACAGGTCGCGCGGCTCGTCGGGGTCGGCGAGCAGGTCGAGCTCTTCATAGAGGCCGGTGGCCTGCAGCTGGTCGCGGACGTAGCGCAGCGCTGAAAAATCTTCCGTTGCGAAACCGACGGAATCGAACAGCGTGATCTGCTCCGGCGCCTTGCGGCCCGGCGCCTGGCCGGTCATCACCTGCCATAGCTCGGTCACCGGATGATCGGCATCGAGCTGCTGGATCTCGCCTTCGATGCGCGTCTGCGGCGGGAACTCGACGAAGATGTCGGAGCGCAGCAGGATGTCGCGATGCAGCTCCGTCTTGCCGGGGCAGTCGCCGCCGACCGCGTTGATGTGGACGCCGGAGCCGACCATGTTGTCGGTGAGGATGGTGGCGCATTGCTTGTCGGCGGTCACCGTGGTGATGATGTCGACGCCTTCGACCGCGTCCTGCCCAGTCGAGCAAATGGTGATGTCGAAACCCTTGCCGGCAAGGTTGCGCGCGCATTTTTCCGAGGCTGAACGGTCGATGTCGTAGAGCCGCAGGCGGTCGATGCCGAGCAGCGCCTTGAAGGCGACGGCCTGGAATTCGGACTGGGCGCCGTTGCCGATGATGGCCATGGCGCGCGAACCCTTGGGCGCCAGATATTTGGCGGCGACGGCCGAGGTGGCGGCGGTGCGCAGCGCCGTCAGGATGGTCATCTCGGTCAACAGCATCGGATAGCCGGAGCCGACATCGGCGAGCACGCCGAAGGCGGTGACCGTCTGGCGGCCCTCGCGCATGTTCTTGGGATGGCCATTGACATATTTGAAGCCGTACATCTTTCCGTCGCTGGTCGGCATCAGCTCGATGACGCCGTCATGGCTGTGCGAGGCTATGCGCGGCGTCTTGTCGAACAGCTCCCAGCGGCGGAAATCCTCCTCGATATAGGCGGCGAGCTCGGTGAGGAAGCGCTCGACGCCGATGGCGAGCACCAGCTTCATCATGCGGTCGACGCTGACAAAGGGGACGATGGCAAGGCGCGAAGGCTGGGTCATCGTCAGAGGCTCCCGGAATGGCTGCGGGTCGGGCGGTCCATGATGCGGCGGCCCATCAGGCTGGCGGTGAGGTCGACCATCAATGTGGCGGTGCGGCCGCGCTCGTCGAGGAACGGGTTCAGCTCGACCAGGTCGAGGCTGGAGACCAGGCCGCTGTCGGACAGCATCTCCATCACCAGATGTGCCTCGCGGAAAGTGGCGCCGCCGGGAACGGTGGTGCCGACGGCCGGCGCGATCGACGGGTCGAGGAAGTCGACGTCGAGGCTGACATGCAAGAGGCCGTTCTCCTTCTCGACGCGGGCGAGGAAGGCGCGTAGCAGCGGGGCGACGCCATGCTCGTCGATGGCGCGCATGTCGTGCACGGTGACGCCGGCTTCGTTCAGCGCCCGGCGCTCGGCCAGATCGACGCTTCGCAGGCCCATGGTGCAGATTCGAGCCGGGTCGACCGCTTGCGGCAGATCGGGGAAATAGCCCGAAAAGCCCGGCCGGCCGCTGGCATAGGCGAGCGGCACGCCGTGCAGATTGCCGCTGGTGGTGGTGTCGAGGGTGTGGAAATCCGGGTGCGCGTCGAGCCACAGCACGAAGAGCGGACGGCGGCGCTCGGCGGCGCGGCGCGCCACGCCGGAGACGGTGCCGGCGGAGATCGAGTGGTCGCCGCCGAGGAAGATCGGCATGGCGTCCCGCGAAGCCGCGTAGGCGGTCTCGGCGATCGCCGCCGTCCAGGCCGAAATCTCCGGCAGCGCCTTCAGCGCGAGATTGCCATGGACGACGGTGCGCGCCTGAGCCTTCTCGACCGCGCCCCAGTCCTCGACGTCATGGCCGAGCTCGGCCAGCACCGAGACCAGCCCTGCCGTGCGCAGCGCGCTCGGCCCCATTTCGCATCCCATCCTGCCCGCGCCGTCCTGTACCGGCGCGCCGACGATCCTGCAGCGCATGATTCTACTAGCCCTTCATGATTATCGCGGGATTGGATCACTGCCGGCTGGCGGTTTGAACAGCGAAAATTGGCATTTCGAAAAGACTAATCTATCATATTGGACAGATACATTGATCGAAATGGAAAGACATGGACGCTCTCGACGAAAAGCTGGTGACGCTGCTGAGGCACGATGCGCGGCGCAGCGTATCCGACATCGCCATCGACCTCGGCGTATCACGCGCCACGGTCAGGTCGCGCATGGAGCGGCTGGAGAAATCCGGCGAGATCATCGGCTACACGGTGGTCCTGCGCGCCGACGCGGTCGATCAACGCATTCGCGGCGTCATGATGATCGAGATCGAGGGCCATGCCGCGGACCGCGTTATCCGGGCGCTTGGCGGCTTTCCCGAGGTTTCGACCATCCACACCACCAACGGGCGCTGGGACCTGGTGGTGGAGCTCGGCACCGCTTCGCTCACCGACTTCGATGCGGTGCTGCGCCGCATCCGGCTGATCCCCGGCATAACGGGCAGCGAAACCAGTCTTTTGCTGGCGACGCCCAGGACGACAAGAGCGCGACTAGCGTAATGTACAATTAGAATGGGTGGCCGGCGAGCCCTGCATGACATGGCGCCGGTGTGGGGCCATGAAAGGCTTGATCACACCGGCAGCCGCTTTGCGAAGGGCGCATGTTGGTCAGCCGTTCGGATAATAACCGCCGTCCCCACCGCTACCTATATAGGTTCCCTGGCCGGTGGCACTCTGAAGCCGCTGATCCAGATCGTTGATCTGCCCGAACACCGAACGATCTCCGCTGGGCTTGATGGCATCCGCCTGCCGCATCAGGTCGCGGGCCTGATCCTCTGTGATCTTGCCGACCTGCCTGGCCGTACGGATACCCTGCTTTACGCCCAGCAACTGGTGCATTGCCGCCCTCGTGCCCGGATCCGCCGGCACCGACGCGGTGGTCATGGTGTCGACCTGTGCCCTGTGGTGGCGGTGCGCCGCATAGGCGCTCGAAAGCGGTATGGCCGCGAGGATCGACGCGGCTACGATTATTTTTGGCATGAAAGAGCGCATGATCACATCTCCCTAGATCGAAGCGGTAAAACCGCTTTTCCGAAAGGGCCGTCTGGTCACGTCGTGTCGCGATGCAGGCCATCCATCGCCGGCGGTTCTCGGCCCACGGACGACATATAGAGGTCCACCCGGGCATTGAAATGGAGGTAGAACGCAAATGTTACCCAATGTGATCGCAGGTTGAATCACGGCTGCATGTGAAACGGGTGAGGCGGTCCGCCTAAAGCGCGTCGCGCTGAAACGAATTCAGCTGACGCGCTTTAGATCCTTATTTCGATGCATGTCGTTCCCCCAAAACCGCTGCGCACTTTTGGGCGACATGCATCAGGAGCCAGGCGTCCTCAGGCGACGCTGGCGAGCGGGATCGGCCAATTGATGGCCTGCCCGATAATTCCGGCATTGGCCTGCTCGGCAAGTTCCTCGGCCTCGCTTCGCGTAAGCCCGATCAGCAGCCGGCCTTCTATCTCCGCCGGCAGATCGGAAACCAGATCACAGACAAGCCAGTGGTCGCATGGATCCTGCATTGCCGCGAACCGCATGGGCGCTCCCTGTTTCAGCACACCCAAATTGCCGATGAAGCCAGATTGTTCCCGCGCCGACGGGCAAAATATCGATGAATGAGAGAGATATCGAGAAAGCGGCGTCGCCCGGTTCGGGGAAAATTCATTCGCCTGGCCGCTGAGCCGCTCTGCTTGGCCTCGCGTCAGCCCAAGCAACGACATGTGCGGTGTCTGCGCGGGGAAATCCGACCGCAGATCATACACCATCCATTGGCCGCACGGATCCTGTAAGGCTGTGAACCTCATGGCCGACGTTCTTTGATCTAGTTATGCCCCAACGTAACGACTTGCGGGAAACGCTCCCGGCAGGACTGCCCGGCTGGATTGCCTCCAGCACTTCCACCGAACAGTACAGTTGTCGGGGGCCCGGCAAAAGAGGCTCTACAGTCCCTTTGGCATGCGACCCAAGTCTGATGAGCTGCCGACATTTGCGGACGACGGCCGCTGTCTGGCAAGGCAGGATATCGGCGCCTCCCCGATAGTCCGAGCGCCCTCCGGAGATTTGCCAAACGCGAAAAAGCCGCGGGGGTCCGCGGCTTTTCGTTTGCTTGATCCTCGAAGAGGAAACTGGAGCGGGTGAAGCGATTCGAACGCTCGACCCCAACCTTGGCAAGGTTGTGCTCTACCCCTGAGCTACACCCGCTCGCGCGGCCTCGGCCGCAAGCCGCGCCTATATGGCCGAAGAGCGCGGCGATTGCAACAGGGAAATGACTGTCTTTTGGAGTTGGTTCTTCCGGCGGCGGACTTCGCTTCGGAAGCATGGAAGCGGGATGGCCCGAAACCTGGCCGATCGCAATGGCGCGCGCAAATCCGCCATGCATCTCCTGGAATAGCGCTCTTGTTCGCTGCAATTGCCGACTGAAAACCACAGCGCACTTTCGTGGAATTGCGCCGGCAGCCTTGCCCCAAAGCCACCATTGGCCGTAAACGGCATCACCCCAGTTGGACTGCGTGAGGACCGATGCCGAAGACAGAAGCTGAGCTCAACGCCTTTCTTGCCGATCTCGGCATCGCCGTCTCGACGGTGCGGCATCCGCCCTTGTTCACGGTCGCCGATTCGCAGGCCCTGCGCGGCGAAATCCATGGCGGCCACACCAAGAACCTGTTCCTCAAGGACAAGAAGGACAATTATTTCCTGGTCACCGTCGGCGAGGAGGCGGTGGTCGACCTGAAGCAGATCCACCAGTTGATCGGCGCTTCTGGCCGCGTCTCCTTCGGCAAGCCCGAGATGCTGATGGAACTGCTCGGCGTCATCCCCGGAGCGGTCACCGTCTTCGGCCTGATCAACGACGCGGAAGGCAAGGTCAAGGTGGTGCTCGACCAGGAGTTGATGAGCCACGACGTCATCAACGGCCATCCACTGACGAATGAGGCGACGACCTCGATCGCCGCCGCCGACCTGATCAGATTCGTCGAGGCAACCGGCCATGATCCTGTTATCCTGAAAGTCTCATTACCTTGAAACTCAGGGGCTGATCGCCACATGGAAGGCGGTTCCGAAATCCGACAATGACGCGCCGGGCGCCAAGGCCAGGAGCGCGACCGAAAGGGCGACACGATGAGTGACAACAATCCGTATAGCAGCTCGTTTGGCGGCAATGGCGGCCAGTACGCCCAGACAGTGCAATATGGCGGCGGTGACCGCGCCAAGGTCTCGCTGGGCGACGCGCCGGCGGCCGCCGACCTGATCAAGGACACGACAACCGCAACTTTCGCCACCGACGTCATCCAGGAATCGCGCCGGCAGCCGGTGCTGGTCGACTTCTGGGCGCCATGGTGCGGGCCCTGCAAGCAGCTGACGCCGCAGCTCGAAAAGGCGGTGAGCGCCGCCGGCGGCAAGGTCAAGCTGGTCAAGATGAACATCGACGACCATCCCTCGATCGCCGGCCAGCTCGGCATCCAGTCGATTCCCGCGGTTATCGCCTTCAAGGACGGCCAGCCGGTCGACGGCTTCATGGGCGCGATCCCGGAAAGCCAGATCGTCCAGTTCATCGAGAAGGTCGGCGGCAAGGGCGGCGGCGCGCCGCAGGTCGCGGATGCGCTTGCCGCGGCGGCCGAGGCGCGCACGGCCGGCGACGTCCAGACCGCGGCGGACATTTACGAAGCGATCCTGGAGCAGGCCCCGGAGACGCTCGAGGCGATCGCGGGCCTCGGCGAGATCCTGTTCGATGCCGGGGATGCGGAAGGCGCCGAAGCGGTTCTGGCGCGGGTGCCCGAGGACAAGAAGGACGCGCCGGCGCTGGCCGCGCTGCGCGCCAAGATGACGCTGGCGGCGGAAGCTGCGGCGCTGGGCAATCCGGCCGAGTTCGAGCGCCGGCTCGCTGCCAATCCGGCCGACCACCAGGCGCGCTTCGACCTGGCGATGATCCAGAACGCGCGCGGCGAGCGAACGCAGGCCGCCGACAATCTGCTGGCGATCATCAAGGCCGACCGGACCTGGAACGACGACGGCGCCAGGGCGCAGCTGTTGAAGCTCTTCGAGGCCTGGGGGATGACCGACGAAGCGACGCTCGCGGCGCGGCGCAAGCTCTCGTCGCTGCTGTTCTCGTAGAGCCGTTAGAGCATGATGCCGAAAAGTGTGAAGCGGTTCTCGGACGACATCATGCTCCATCTCTTTGATTTAGAGCCGGATTCAGATTTCAGGTCGAACAGACCTGAAATCATCCGGCTCTAGGCGTTTCACAGAAGCGCGAACCGCTCTAAGTTTGTTCTTGCGCAATTCCGGACGGAAAGCCGCGACGCAGTTTTCCTGGAATTGTCCTGAAGTTTTTTGCCGGCTGTCGTGGCCGGCAGGCTTGAGCAACGGAGCGTCAGCGCCAGATAAGGGGCAGACTGGCGGTCCGTCGCCGATCGGAGACGGGTTGCCGGTGCGAGAGGAGATTGCGGGTTGATGCGCTTACCGGCGTTGCTTTGGGAGGGTTGCGGTGCGCGTCGGTAACGCACTCTACCGGCTTGCCAAGGATCTGCCGTCGGCGATCCCGGTGTTCCCGCTCGCCGGAGCGCTGCTTCTGCCGGGCGGCCGCATGCCGCTCAACGTTTTCGAGCCGCGCTACCTGCAGATGATCGACCAGGCAATGGCGGGCTCGCGGCTGATCGGCATGATCCAGCCCAGCCTCGACGGCGCATTGCGCGATGACGGCGAGCCGGAGCTGTGCAGCGTCGGCTGCGCCGGGCGCATCATCTCGCTCGCCGAGACGGGCGACGGGCGCTATCTGATCTCGCTGCAGGGTGTTTGCCGGTTTCGCATAACGCAGGAGCTCACGGCCAAAGCGCCGTTCCGGCACTGCCGGATCGCGCCGTTTCTGGCCGACCTCGAGGAAGACCCGGCCGGCGCCGAGGTCGACCGGCCAGCGCTGCTCAAGGCTTTTCGCTCCTATCTGCAGGCCAACGACCTCGAGGCCGACTGGGAGAGCGTCAGCCGCGCCGAAAACGGCATGCTGGTCAACGCGCTGTCGATGATGGCGCCTTACGGACCGGCCGAGAAGCAGGCGCTGCTGGAAGCGCCGGACCTGAAGACGCGCGCCGAAACGCTGATCGCCATCACCGAAATGACGCTGGCGCGCGAGGATGACGAGTTTGGGTCAAGCCTGCAGTAAGTGTATCGATATTCAGGTAAAGCCGGCCTGACCTGAATCTCAACACACTTTAGGGCCGGGCGATTGGACGATGGAAAGTGCCATGGCAGCGGATGGACGTGACGGGCGCAAGGCCGAGGTCGACCCGAAGCTTCTGGAATTGCTGGCCTGCCCGCTGACCAAGGGGCCGCTGACCTGGGACCCCGAGCGCGGCGAGCTGGTTTCGCGCGTGGCCAAGCTTGCCTATCCGGTGCGCGACGGCATCCCGATCATGCTGCCTTCGGAGGCGCGCACCATCTCGGCCGAAGACATGCTGACCCCGCCGCCGCGGCTGAGCGGGCCTTCGTAGGCGGGAAGCGTCGCAGCGACGTAGAAAAGACCCGTATGCTGGCGATCCTTCGCGCCCCCCCTCTGGCCTGCCGGCCATCTCCCCCTCTAGGGGGGAGATCAGACGTCACCCCGGCTTTCGCCAATTTTCCACCATTGCAGGAATGGCGCCGCGACTGAAGCTACCGATCTCCCCACTAGAGGGGGAGATGTCCGGCAGGACAGAGGGGGGCGCTGTCCCGCCGACGTCGAAGTTTCTGCATGGCGGCGTATCGCCCTACTGAAAATTGCGCCCCCTGGGCATGACCTGTTGCGCGGTGCCCGACAGCGCCTCGCTGTCCTGGCAGACCGGCAGGCCGCGGTTCGCCGGGGCGGTCCGGTTGGCATCGCCATCCGGCTGATGCTCGATGACCGGCGGATTGGCGGACTCCAGCAGCACGCTCAGCCATGACGTCAGGTCCTCGATCCGGTCGGCGACGATGTGGATGACGTCCGATTCATGCTGCAGCTTGCCGGTGACGCGGATGAAGCGGGCGCCCATGACGATGGAGCGGAAGCGGTCGAAGACCCGCGGCCAGATGATGACGTTGGCGATCGACTTTTCGTCCTCCAGGGTGAGGAAGATCGCATTGCCCTTGCCCGGACGCTGGCGCACCAGCACGAGGCCGGCGACGGAGACGCGGCGGCCGTCGCGCACCGACGGCAGGCGGGCATTGGGGGTGATGCCGGCGAGGTCGAGGCGCTCGCGCAGGAAGGCGACGGGATGCTCCTTCAGCGACAGGCCGAGCGAGCGGTAGTCATGCACGACATGCTCGCCGAGCGGCATCTTCGGCAGTTTCGTTTCCGGCTCCAGCTCGCGCAGGCCACCCAATGACGGCCGGTCGAACAGCGGCAGCTTTTCGGCGGCGCTCTTGCCGTCGAGCGCGCGCACTTCCCAGAGCGCTGAGCGGCGGTCGAGGCCGATCGAGCGGAAGGCGTCGGCCTCAGCCAGTCTTTCGATCTCGCCGACATTGAGGCCCGACCGCAGCCAGACATCCCGGACCGACCGATAGCCGTCGCCGCGCCGGGCGACGACGGCTTCCATGCGTTCTTCGGACAGGCCCTTGACCTGGCGGAAGCCGAGCCGCACGGCATGCGCCGTTTCGATGACGCCGCGCATCGAGGCATGGCGCTCGAGGATGCGGGACGGATCGAAGGCCGACCCTTCCAGCGTGCAGTCCCAGACGGAGTGGTTGATGTCGACCTCGCGCAGCTCGACGCCATGGTCGCGCGCGTCGCGCACGAGCTGCGCCGGCTGGTAGAAGCCCATCGGCTGCGCGTTCAGGATCGCGGCGCAGAAGACGTCGGGATAGAAGGTCTTGAACCAGCAGGAGGCGTAGACCAGCAGCGCGAAGGAGGCGGCGTGGCTTTCGGGAAAGCCATATTCGCCAAAACCCTCGATCTGCTTGAAGCAGCGCTCGGCGAACTCTCTGGGATAGCCCTTCTTGACCATCCCCTCGACCATTCGCGTCTCATAGTTTCCAATCGTGCCGGTGCGTTTGAAGGTCGCCATGGCGCGGCGCAACTCGTCCGCCTCACCAGGCTTGAAGCCGCCGGCGACGATGGCGATCTTCATTGCCTGTTCCTGGAACAAGGGCACGCCAAGCGTCTTGCCGAGAATCTCTTCCAACTCGGGCTTGGGGTATTCGGCCTTTTCCTTGCCCTGCCGTCTACGCAGATAGGGATGAACCATGTCGCCCTGGATCGGGCCGGGCCGCACGATCGCGACCTCGATGACGAGGTCGTAGAAATTCTTCGGCTTGAGACGCGGCAGCATCGACATCTGCGCGCGCGACTCGATCTGGAAGACGCCGAGCGTGTCGGCTCGCTGGATCATGGCGTAAACGCGACGGTCCTCTTCCGGGAGGCTGGCGAGCACGTAAGGTCGTCCAAACGGATCCCGCGCCCGCGGATAATGATCGGTGAGCAAGGTGAAGGCGCGCTTCAGGCAGGTCAGCATGCCGAGTGCCAGCACGTCCACCTTGAGGATCTTCACCGCGTCGAGATCGTCCTTGTCCCATTCGACCATCTTGCGTTCTTCCATCGCCGTCTTGACGATGGGCACGACCTCGTCGAGCCGGTCGCGGGTGATGACGAAGCCGCCGACATGCTGGGAAAGGTGGCGGGGAAAGCCCATGATCTCGTTGGCCCGCTCCAGCACCTGCCGCGACAGCGGATCGGTGCGGTCGAGGCCGCCGGCATTGGCTTCCCGGTCGCCGAGCTCGGAAGTCGACCAGCCCCAGATGGTGCTCGACAGCGCGCTGCGCACGTCCTCTGAGAGGCCCATGGCCTTGGCCACCTCGCGCAGCGCCGAGCGGCCGCGATAGCTGATCACGGCGGCGGCTAAAGCGGTGCGCTTGGCGCTGTATTTTTCATAAATATAGGCGATGACCTCGTCGCGCCGCTCATGCTCGAAATCGACGTCGATGTCGGGCGGCTCGTTGCGTTCCTCCGAGATGAAGCGCTCGAACAAAGTGTCGATCCGGTCGGGGCCGATCTCGGTGATGCCGATACAGAAGCAGATGACCGAATTGGCGGCTGAACCGCGGCCCTGGCAAAGGATGCCCTTGCTGCGGGCGAATTTGACGATGTCGTGGACGGTCAGGAAATAGCGGGCATAGTTCAGGCGCTCGATCAAGGCGAGCTCGCTGCCGATCCGCTGCGTGACGTGGTCGGGAATACCGGCCGGATAGCGCACGGCCGCGCCTTCGCGCGCCAGGCGTTCGAGCTCGGCCTGCGGGCCGAGGCCGGATTCGGTCGGCTCGTCCGGATAATTGTATTCGAGGTCGCTGAGCGAAAAGGTGAGCTCGTCGGCGAAGCGCAGCGTCTCCGCCAGCGCCTCCGGATGCCGGCGGAAAAGACGCGCCATCTCCAGCGGCGGCTTCAGATGGCGCTCGGCATTGGCCGTCAGCTCCAGCCCGGCCTCGGAAACCGGCGTGTTGAGGCGGATCGCGGTGAGCACGTCCTGCAGCGGGCGGCGGTCGGCGGCATGATAGAGCACGTCGTTGGTCGCCATCAGCGGGACCCTCGCGTGCTCGGCCATCGCCGCGGCCTGCTCGATGCGGAAACGGTCGTTGCCGGCATAATCCGGCGCCACGGCCAGCCTGATCGTCGAGCCGAAACGATCCTTAAGCCGGCTAATGAGCGCCAGATTGTCGTCCGCGCCACCGGACAGATCGGGCAGCACCGCCAGTGACATCAGATCGCCCCATTCGAGCAGGTCGTCGAGCTCGAGCAGTGTCGCGCCCTTCTCGTTCTCGTCCCGCAGATTGGCTTGCGTCAGCATGCGGCAGAGATGTCCCCAGCCCTGGCGGTCGCGGGGATAAGCGAGGATGTCCGGCGTGCCGTCGCCAAAAACCAGGCGACAACCGGGATGATAGGCAAGTTTTTCCACCTTGGCCTGCTGCCAGGCGCGCACGACGCCGGCCACGCTGTTGCGGTCGGCAAGCCCGATCGAGGCAAAGCCGTAGAATTTCGCCGTGACCACCAGCTCCTCGGGCTTGGAGGCGCCGCGCAGGAAGGAGAAGTTCGACCGGATGCCGAACTCGGCATAGGGGATGACGGTCAGCGCATTCATGCGAACACCCCATGCATGAACCAGCGCGGCGGCGCGGCTTGCGGAGCGGTGCTGTAGAGACCCTGGCGGTAGAGCCAGTAGCGGCGCCCCTCGCTGTCCTCGATGCGGTAATAGTCGTGGGTCGGCGCCTCCTCCTCGCCGGGCGGTTGCCGCCACCATTCGGCGGCGATGCGCTCCGGTCCCTCGGCGCGGGCGACGCGGTAAAGCGCGCGCCGCCAGCGGAAATTCATCGGCGGGCCTTCGGGGATCTCGGTCGCCGGCACCTCGATCGGCTCGGGCGAGCGGAACAGCCGCACCGGCCGCTCCGGCGGGTAGATGGTCATCGGCGGCGCTGTTCGGGGTGGCGCTGTACGATCGGTCGCCGGCGCGCGCCGTTGCGGGGCTTCCGCGAAAGGCACGCTTTTGACGGCGCGTTCCGGCAGATGGCTTTCGACGACGACCGGCTTCAGCACGGCGGCCTCGCCAAGGCGGGCGCGGACACGATCGGCAAAGAGCGCGATGTCGGCGTCATCATCCTCCGTCTCGCCGGTCAGGTCGCCCTGAGCCATGTCGAAGGCGGCGACCGACAGCACGGACAGCCGCACAAGGTCGAAACCGAAGCCGGCATCGATGTTCTGCTCCAATGCGGTGAGCCGCTCGTGGAACAGTTTCTGGATCAGCCGCGGCTCGCGCATCGGGCGCGAGGTGCCGACGGCGATGCGGCTAACGGCGCCATCGACGCGGAAGAGAAGCAGCGCCAGCGTCCTTGCGCCTTCGCCGCGGCGTTCGAGGTCGGTCTTCAAGGCGACGGCAAGCCGGCTCACCAGCCGCTCGATATCGTCGGTGAGCATGACCGGTTCGGCAAGGTGGCGCTCGACCGAGAGCGGCGCCACGGGAAGGCGCGGCGACACGGCCTCGTCGAGGCGGCCGAGCGCCTGGTCGAGGCGCAAAAGCAAGGTGGCGCCGAAGCGGCGGGCGAGCGGCGCGCGCGGCGCGGCCATCACCGCGCCGGCGGTGCGCAGGCCGACACTCTCCAGGCTGGCGCGGGTCTCCGGCGCGATGCGCAGCGCCGACAGCGGCAGCGGCGCCAGAAGCGCCTCTTCCTCGCCGCCGGCAATTATGCGGTCGCCATGGAAGCGCGCCGCCGCCCAGGCGGCGCCCGGCGTCGAGGCGAGGCCGGCGCGGACATCGAAACCCTGCTGGAAGAAGCGGGTGAGGATCTCGTCCTGCATGGCGCGCTCGCCGCCGAACAGATGCGCGCAGCCGGTGATGTCGAGGAACAGCCCGTCCTCGGCGTCGATCGCCACCAGCGGCGTGTAGCGGTCGCACCAGTCGGCGAGGCCTTCGAGCAGGCGGCGGTCGGCTTCGGCGTCGGCCTCCACCACGTCGATCGAGGGATGCATGGCGCGCGCATCGGCAATGCCCATGCCGCGCTTCAATTTGAGCGCCTCAGCCCGCTCGTCGAGGGCTGCGATGCGCTGGGTGTTGCTGTCGCGGTGGCTGATCACCAGCGGCAGGTGCTGCGAGGGCCGGGAACGCCAGGACCGCCCCAGACGCTGGCGCAGGATCCGCTCCGCGGCCAGATGCGGGAACCACAGCGACAGGTACCTCTGTTCTTTCTGCAAAAGCGTGCTCATTTGGGTTCCACTCCAGTGTGAATTGTCCGGGCAGGGCCGTGCGGCTCTTGCCGATATCGACGGTGAAGGCGGGGCGGCCGATCGAGCCGGCGAGCGGGCCGGCAACCGTTTCGCGGCTTGCCGCGGGTGCGGCCGAAACGATGAGGCGCAGGGGCGCGGCGGTGGGATCGGCCGCGCCGGCCTGGCGCAGCAACAGCACCGGACGGCCGGCATTTTGGGCGCGGGCGTGCAGGCGGCGCGTGGCGGTGAGGTCGAGCCGCTGCGGGCTGCCGCGGATTTCGAGGATGACGGCGGCGAAGGCCGTCATGCGGGCGGCCTCCTCGGCGATCCACAGCGCGTCGAGCAGCTTCGGCGCCTCGGAAAACAGCAATTGCTCGGGCTCGATGCCGAACAGGGCGTGAAGGCCCCTGGCATAGGGAAGGCCGGCCTCGTGAAAAATTTCCGCCGTCCCGACCCAAAGGATCGGCAGGCCCCGCTTCTCCTTGAGGATCAGGCTTACGAGCGACAGCGCGAAGCCGGCGACGGCACCGGCATCGCGGGTCTCCAGGCCATGGATCTCGCTGAGCGCCGCCTTGGGCAGGCCGCCGCCAAGTGCTGCGTCGAGGCGTTCGATGCCGGTGTGCAGGAAGGCGTCCGCCGAGGCCACAGCGAGACCGCGCCGGACAATCGTGATGTCCGGCGCCATACCCGGTCCGGCAGCACCGCTTTGCACTTTTCCTGGAATTGCTCCAGGCGCGCCGCGCGCCGGCGCTTCCAGGCGCTCGGGCAGCGTTCCCTCGATTTTCGCGATCTGGCGGCGCAGGGCAAAAACAGTATCCCGCGCCACGGCGTTCATCGCCATGACGTTCACTTCCGGCAGCAATTGTTCCTGTTATGTTCCCTATAGATTCCAGAGGCGCCCGGAAGAGTCAAGCAGAGTCACAAGGAATTTATTCCTTCGGCTTTTACCCTGAAAGTGGGCGGCCAACCGGCTCATTTGCCTCGATCGGCGCGAAAGCCTATATGCCGGGATCAAAGGACACTTCATGGCTCGTATCTACAAGACACGCACCTGGCACGACCAACTCTCGCCGTCGATCGACGAGATAGAGCTTCTGGCGTTGGAGACCTATGCCCATCTGCCGGACGAGTTCCGCAAGCTCACCGGCGAGATCATCATCCAGATCGCCGATTTCCCGACCGACGAGATCATGGACGACCTGTCGCTGGAGACGCCCTTCGACCTGCTCGGCCTTTTCGAGGGCCGCGGCATCGCCGAGCGCTGGAACCCGCAGACCGGCGAAGGCCCCAACCGCGTCACGCTCTATCGCCGCGCCATACTCGACTATTGGGCCGAGAACGAAGAGACGATGGGCGACATCGTCACCCATGTGCTGATCCACGAGATCGGCCACCATTTCGGCCTGTCTGACGACGACATGGAGCGGATCGAGGAAGCCGCCGAGCAGGCGGCGGCGGGCTAGCGTCACCTCGTCATCCTAGGGCGGAGCAAGGAGCGAAGCGACGCGCCCCCCTGAATCCTGTGATTTCAGAGCGCTGCTGCAGTGCAGAATCCGAAACGCTGGCGGGACAGCACCCCCCTCTG
Source organism: Mesorhizobium sp. WSM3224 (assembly GCF_000427725.1). GTDB lineage: Bacteria > Pseudomonadota > Alphaproteobacteria > Rhizobiales > Rhizobiaceae > Mesorhizobium. The sequence goes on from NZ_ATYO01000032.1 coordinate 34,514, forward strand.
TCCTGCCGGACATCTCCCCCGCAAGGGGGGAGATCATGCGCTCGGTCGCTTTCGCCAATCTCCTACGCAACAGGATTGAGCGAGGCGCCGAAGCTGCCAATCTCCCCCCTTGCGGGGGAGATGGCCGGCAGGCCAGAGGGGGGTGTGAAGGAACGCGGCGCCACAGTGCTTTCTTAACACCTAAGGTCTCCGCTCCTGCTCCGCCCTAGGATTGAGCCCTACCAGTCGCTCAGCTTGGTATCCGGGGTGTATTCCTGGCCTTCGACGTCCTTCACCACGGCCTGGCCGCAGCGCATCGACTTGGTCGTCTTGTCATAGCTATAGGTCGGCGAGCCGAACAGGTGCCAGCCCTTGTTCAGCGCCGCCGTCACCTTGTGGCAGAAGGTGGCGTCGTCCGGACCGGACAGAAAGCGGTAGAGTTTCATTCTTCGTCCCTGATCGTGATTGTCTCTGTCTATGCATGTCGTTTTCCCAAAGCCGATGCGCACTTTTGGGCGACATGCATCAGCCCCGGCGCATCATGCGCCGATGATTGCGGCCTTCGCCAGAAGTTTCTCCGCCTCGGCCAGATGCAGCCGCTCGACCATGCGGCCGTCCAGCGCAATCACGGCCTTGCCAGCATTCTCGGGCCGCGCGAACGCATCCCTGATCGCGCGGGCCGCGGCCAGCCTCTCGGGCGACGGCGAAAAGGCGCGGTTCGCCGGCTCGATCTGAGCGGGGTGGATCACCGACTTGCCGTCAAAGCCCATGGCCGCCCCTTCGGCGCATTCGCGGGCAAAGCCGTCAAGGTCGCGAAAATCATTGGCGACGCCGTCGATGACGTCGAGGCCGCCGGCGCGGGCGGCAAGCACCAGCTGCATCAGCCAGGGCATCAGATAGCGCCGGTCGGGCGTGGCGAGGATGCCGGTCGCCTTCACCAGATCATTCGTTCCGGCTACGAAACAAGCCAGGCGCGAAGCAGGGTCGCGGCCGAGCTCGGCGATGGCGCCGATGTTGAGCAGCGCCTTGGGCGTCTCAACCATCGCCCATAGTTTCACGCTGTCCGGCGCGAAATTGTCGTCGAGCAGGTCGCCGGCCTCGAGGATGTCGCGCGGCGTGCCGATCTTGGGCAGGAGAATGCCGTCAGGCCCGGCCTTGGCCACGGCCAGCAGGTCGTCGCTACCCCACTCGCTGGCTAAAGGGTTGATGCGCACCACCATCTCGCAGCGCCGTTCAGGACCGGCCAGGATGCCGGCAATCTTGTCGCGCGCCGCCGCCTTGTCGGCGGGCGGGACGGCGTCCTCGAGATCGATGATGACGGCGTCGCAGGCAAGCGAGGCGATCTTGGCAAGCGCCTTGTCGTTGGAGGCGGGAATGTAAAGCACCGAGCGGCGCGGGCGATAGGTGTCGATGGCCATAGGCGATCTATGCCGGGTGGAGATGGATGAGGCAAGCGTAAGGCACGATGAGGCGACGTCGTGCTGCAATCGCATACGGCCGCGCCGCCGTATGCGATTGTCGCTCCAGAGGTAGGGTTGCCTAGCCTGCGACAGGATCCCTGCACAAAAACTGCAAGGTTGTGCTGAAAAGCTCCGGGATTCCGCCGCGCGCTTTCCGCGCCGGCCGATGAAACAGGCAGTATGCAGACACATCGCAAGTCCCGCTGGTCCCTGCCTCCGCGCCTCCTCGACGATGGCTGGTGGCTTGTCGAGCCGCAGAGGCTGCGTCCCACAGGCAGCATCCTGCCCTTCGTTCCGAGATCGCGGCAGGCGGTCCGGATTGCCGGACCGAGGACGATCCGGCCATGAGGCGCTCCGCAATCTTGCCGCGCTCTCGACAGGCGCGCCGTGCCTGCTCAAGCGGTTTATCGTTTCACGAAGGCGCAGAACCATTCCACCTCTTTGTTTTGACGCAATTTCGGAGCGAAACCGTTTCACACTTTTCCTCGAATTGCTCTAATCCTGCCGTCACCCAACCGGGCCGCTGATTCCATGCCGCACAACATCCTGGTCGCCGACGACGATCCGCATATCCGCGAGATCATCTGCTTCGCTCTGGAGAAGGCCGGCATGAAGACGGCAGCCGTGGCCGACGGCGCGGCGGCGCTCAAGGCGATCGAGCGCCGCGCGCCCGACCTCATCGTGCTCGACATCGGCATGCCGGAGATGGACGGGCTGGAGGTCTGCCGGCGGCTGCGGCAAAAATCCGACGTGCCGGTGCTGTTCCTGTCCGCGCGGGATGAAGAAATCGACCGTATCCTCGGGCTGGAGATGGGCGGCGACGACTATGTGACCAAGCCGTTCAGCCCGCGCGAGCTGGTCGCCCGCGTCAACGTCATCCTGCGGCGAGCGCGTCCGGCGGCGGTGGAGCCGGAAGCGGACGACCGGGAGTTCGCGCATGGCAAGCTGATGCTTGCCCCGGCCAGCCATGAAGCGCGTTTCGACGGCAAGCCGCTCACCCTGACGGCGATCGAGTTCGCCATCCTGAAAGGCTTTCTCGCCCGCCCGCTTCATGTGCTTGGCCGCGACGCGGTGATGGCCAATGCCTATGCCTCGAACATCCACGTCTCGGAACGCACGGTCGACAGCCACATCCGCAACGTGCGGGCCAAGCTGGCGGCGGTCGGCTGCGCCGATGCGATCGCGACTGTGCATGGCGTCGGCTTCCGGCTCGGCCGATGCGGTGGTTGAGCAAGGAAAGGTGGCGGCCGCGGCTCGCCACCGTCGTCATCGCCATCCTGATCGTGGTCATGGCGCTGCCGCTGGTCGGGCTGTTCTTCTTCCGGCTCTATGAGAACCAGCTGATCCGCCAGACCGAGGGCGAGCTGATCGCGCAAGGCGCGGTCGTCGCCGCCGCCTATGCCCAAGAGGTGCGCGCCGCCGGCATTCCCCAGGACAGACTGGGCTCGCCGATCTCGGCCGATCCGGCGAGGGACAACAACTATCCCTATGAACCGATCGAACCGCGCCTCGACCTCGCCTCCGATGACGTCATGCCGACGCGGCCAGCGGCGGTTCCGGCCACGGCCGATCCCGCCTTCGCGGCAATAGGCGCGCGGCTCGACGGCATTCTGGACGAGACGCAGAAGACCACGCTTGCCGGCTTCCGCCTGCTCGATCCGCACGGCGTGGTGATTGCCGGCGGCGACGAGGTCGGCCTGTCGCTCGGCGAGGTCGAGGAGGTGCGGGCCGCACTTTCCGGCACTTATGCCAGCGAGCTCAGATTGCGCATCCCCGACCAGCCGACGCCGCCGCTTTATTCGGTGAGCCGCGGCACCAAGGTGCGCGTCTTCGTCGCCCTGCCGGTCGAGGTCGACGGCCGGGTCGCGGGCGTCGTCTATCTATCCAGAACGCCCAACAACATCGTCAAGCATCTCTATGGCGAGCGCGGCAAGGTGACCCTGGCGGCGATCGCCATCCTCGGCGGCACGCTGTTGGTCGCGCTGGTGTTCATCCGCACCGTCAGCCGGCCGATCTATGCGCTGATCGACCGGACAAAACGCATCGCCGCGGGCGATCGCGAGGCGATCCGGCCACTCGACCATCACGGCACGCGCGAGATGGCGGCGCTGTCGGCCGCCTTCCTCGACATGGCGCAAAAACTGCAGGCGCGCTCCGACAGCATCCAGACCTTCGCCACCCATGTCTCGCATGAACTGAAATCGCCGCTGACGGCGATCCAGGGTGCGGCCGAGCTGCTTCGCGATTCCGGCGGCGCGATGGACGAGGCCGAGCGCCGGCGCTTTTCCAACAACATCGTCACCGACGCCGGGCGGCTCAATCTCCTGGTGCGCCGGCTACTCGACCTAGCGCGCGCCGAAAACCTGGCGCCGAGCGGTGAAAACACGACGCTCGACGCGGCGCTGGCGCTGCTGCCGGTCGACGCAAGATTGGAGGCTCGGATCGAGGGCGGCGGCGAAATCAGGCTTGGCATCTCGGCTGAGAATCTCGGCATCGTGCTCGCCAATCTCATCGACAATTCGGCACGGCACGGCGCTCGACAGGTGGCGATCGATGCTTCAGCCGCTGGCGAGCGCGTGTCGGTCCATGTCGGCGACGACGGCGACGGCATCTCGGCCGCCAACCGCGCCAAGATCTTCGAGCCGTTCTTCACCACGCGGCGCGAAACCGGCGGCACCGGCATGGGGCTCGGCATCGTGCTGGCCCTCCTGAAAGCGCATGATGGCACGATCAGGCTGGTTGACTCCGGACGCGGCACGCGCTTCGAGATCGATTTGCCGGTTGCGTGAAGACGCGGGCGGCTTTCTACGCAATTCCGGACGGATCGCTACGACGAAGTCGTCGAGCGCAACCGTTGAATACTTTTCCTGGAATTGCCCTGGATCGGAGAAAAAATGCGCTACGACATCGTCATCATCGGAGGAGCCATCGTCGGGTCCTCGGTCGCCTATTACCTGCGCGAGGAGGGATTTTCCGGCTCCATCGCGCTGGTCGAGCGCGATCCGCAATTTTCCCACGCGGCGACGACGCTGTCCCTGGCCTCGATCCGCCAGCAATTCTCGATCCCTGAAAACATCCGCCTGTCGCAGTTCACGCTGAAACTGTTCCGGCGGCTCAAGGAAACCTTCGGCACCGATGCCGATATCGGTTTTCGCGAGGGCGGCTATCTCATCCTTGCCGGCGAGGCCGGCCTGCCGATCCTCAAGGCCAATCACGAGACGCAGGTCGCCGAGGGCGCCGATATCTCGCTCGAGGACGCCGAGCAGCTGGCGCGCCGCTTCCCGTGGCTGTCGGTCGAAGGCATTTCCGCCGGCGCCTTTGGCCGCAGCGGCGAAGGCTGGTTCGACGCGCATGCGCTGCTGACGCTGTTCCGCAAGGCGCTGCGCGACAAGAAGATCGATTTCATCACGGCGTCGGTCACCGGCATTGCGCGCAAAGGCAACCGCGTCGCCGGTGTAAGCCTCGACAATGGCGAGACGCTGGAAGCCGGCATTATCGTCAACGCCGCCGGCCCGAACGCCGGCAAGGTGGCGGCTTTTGCCGGGCTGGCGCTGCCGGTCGAGCCGCGCAAGCGCAACGTGTTCGTCTTCGAGGCGCGCGAAAAATATGCCGACATGCCGCTGCTGGTCGATCCCTCCGGCATCTATGTACGGCCGGAAGGTTCGGTCTATCTCACCGGCGGCGCCGAGCCGGAAGAAGGCGATCATGCGCCCGATCCGAAGGATTTCGAGGTCGAGTGGCCGCTGTTCGAAGAGGTGGTGTGGCCGGTTTTAGCCACCCGCATCCCGGCCTTCGAGGCGATCAAGCCGACGCGCGCCTGGGTCGGGCACTACGACTACAACACGCTCGACCAGAATGCGGTGATCGGGCCGCATCCGGAGGTCGAAAACTTCCTCTTCGCCAACGGCTTTTCCGGCCACGGCCTGCAGCAGGCGCCGGCGGTCGGCAAATCGCTCGCCGAGCTCATCGTGCATGGCGCCTATCGCACGGTCGACTGCACGGCGTTCGGGTACAGCCGTGTGGCCGAGGGAAGGGCGTTCCGGGAATTGAATGTGATCTGAGGCAGCGCGCCCCTTCCTCACAGGCGAGAAGGTAGGGAGCTACCCCTTCCGCCGTGTCTCGACATCGGTCTTGCCGACATACCAGTCGCGGGCGTTGACCTCCTCGAACACCACCCAGACATCGTCATTGCCGAGCCCGGTGGCCTCCATGATGGCCGAGGTCACCTTTTTGGCGATGTCAGCCTTCTTGCCGGCCGGATCGGCGGCGATCACTTCCTTGACGATGCGGATGTTGACGAATGGCATGAAGTCCTCCCCTTGGAATTTGGCTACGCAGCCGGGAGACTGTTTCGAAATTCGTTCCGGCGAGTCATATAGTGGTGGTTTCGAGAACCGGAGCGGAGCGGACATTTAGGTCCGTGAGCACCGGAAGCGCAGAAAACGCCAGCAGATGGCCGCAGGAGTAGAATTTCCAAACCGTCTCGCCTCAATAGGTTTTCGCCCCGTTGACCATCAGCCGCACCATGTAGAGCGAGGTGGTGCCGGCGATGTAGAGACAATTGAGCTTGTTGCCGCCGAACACGCAGTTCGCCGTCACTTCCGGCACCTTCACCTTGCCGATCAGCGTGCCGTCCGGGTCGTAGCAATGGATGCCGTCGGCGGCGCTGGTCCAGATGCGCCCGTCCGAATCGAGCCTGAAACCGTCGAACAAGCCGGCGGTGCAGTCGGCGAAGACCTTGCCGCCCGAAACCTTCCTGCCGTGCTTGCCGATAGTGAACACCCGCATATGCGCCGGGTTCTTCTCGCCATGCGTGCGGCCCGTGTCGACGACATAGAGCAGGCTTTCGTCGAGCGAGAAGGCGAGCCCGTTTGGCCGCACCATATCGGTGATGACGGCCTCGACATCGCCCGTCTGCGGATCGACGCGATAGACGTTGCAGGCGCCGATTTCGCTTTCGGCCTTGTCGCCCTCATAGTCGGTATCGATGCCGTAGCTCGGATCGGTGAACCAGATCGAGCCGTCGGAGCGCACCACCGCGTCGTTGGGCGAGTTGAACCGCTTGCCTTTCCATTTGTCGGCGATGGTGGTGACCGAGCCGTCATGCTCGGTGCGGCTGACGCGGCGGCCGGAATGCTCGCAGGTCACCAGCCGGCCCTGCCGGTCGACCGTGTTGCCATTGGAATTGCCGGACGGCTGACGGAACACGCTGACGCTGCCGTCGGTCTCGTCGTAGCGCATCATGCGGTTGTTCGGGATGTCGGACCAGACGACATAGCGGCCGGCGGCGAACCATGCCGGCCCTTCCGCCCACCGGCATCCGGTGAACAGCTTTTCCACCTGCGCGCTGCCGTTGAACAGGCGCGCGAAGCGCGGATCGAGAATCTCGTAATAGTCTGCGGCCGCCATGCATTCCTCCCGGCATCACGTGACGGGCGGATCAAGCCAGCCCGAAACCGATCTGGCAAGACGGATTCCCCGCAATTTGTAAGACAAAACGGATGAGAATTACGTGAAGCCCGGCCGGCGCGGGCTTCGCGGGCGGCGCGTGGGCCTGTTAGGCTTGGGTTAACCCGCTATGCGCTGGTTGCAATGGTGCATTGCAACATCTTTCTTTTGCATTGCACCATTCCTATGTCATGCTGGCAATCGTCAGGGAGGAACAACCGGCTGCGTGAATGCGGCATAGAAGGAACCCTGTCACCATGTTCGACAACCTCGTCTCCCGCGCCCGCGCCAGCATGGCCAAGCGCCGCCACTACAACCGCCTCGTCTCTGAAATCGAGAACCTGTCGAGCCGCGATCTCGCCGATCTGCGCGCCGACCGTTCCGAGATGCTCTACCAGATCCACAAGCAGATCTACGGCTGAGTGATCGGCCGCTGGGCGCGGCCTGTCACGTTCGTTATCCCTTGGGCGTAGCGATGCGAAGACCCAAGGATCCGTACCGGACGAGGGCGCGTCAGCCCGGTGCCGCCAGCGCTTTCTCGATCTGCGGCAACAGCAAAGCCCTCACGGAGTCGGCCGTCAGCGGCCCGACATGCTTGTAGGCGATCTTGCCGTCCTTGCCGATGACGAAGGTCTCGGGCACGCCGTAGACGCCCCAGTCGATCGCCGCGCGGCCGGCCGGGTCGACGCCGATGGCCTGATACGGATTGCCGAGATCGCCAAGGAAGCGGCGGGCATTTTCCGGCTGGTCCTTGTAGTTCAGCGCCGCAAGCGTGAAGCGCTTGTCCTGCGACAGGCCGAGCAGCACCGGATGCTCTTCGCGGCACGGCGCGCACCATGACGCGAACACGTTGACCAGCGTCACCTTGCCGGCAAAGTCTTTTGACTCGAGCCCCTGCAGGTTGACGCCTTCGAGCGGCGGAAGAGCCGTCTGCGGCGCCGGCAGCCCGATCAGGGCCGAGGGGATTTCCGAAGTGTCGCGGCCGGACAGGAGCTGCGAGAGAAACAATCCCGCCAGGCCCAAAAAAATCAGCAGCGGCAAGAGTACGAAGAGACGGCGACGGGGCGCCGGCGTTTGGGTTTCGATGCTCATGGCTTCGTCGCCCCGGCCTTGTCGGAGCGCCGCCGCACGCCGGCCGCTTCCAGCGCCGCCAGCTCGCGCTTGCGCGCCCGCTGGTCGAGCAGGATCCAGCCGATCAGCCCGATGAGCACGAAGGCCGTGATGGCATAGGCGGCGGTGACGAACAGGGCGTGCGCGCTCATCCCGGCCGCTCCCCGGTCGCGCTCTCCACGCCTGTCATGCCAATCCTTCCGACCATGCCTTCCCTTACCCTTACACCGGGCGTCCCGCAATTTGCCGCGGTGCCGCAGTGAAGAAACGTCTTCGCCGCCCTAATCCGTCCCGTGCCGCAGCGCCAATGCCGCCGCCAGGGGACCGAGCACGGCAAGAAACAGCGTCAGCGCGGCGAGAATGAGGAAGGGCTGCAGGAACGGCGCCGGGTCGGCCACCGCACCATAGCTTGCCGAGACGCCGAAGATCAGCACCGGAATGGTCAAAGGCAGCACCAGCACCGAGATCAGCAGCCCGCCGCGCGGCAGAGCCACCGCGACCGCCGCGCCGGCGGCGCCGATGAAGGTGATGGCCGGCGTGCCGATGAGAAGCGTCAGCGCCGTGGCGCCGATGCCCAGCGGCTCCATGTTCATGAACAGGCCGAGCAGGGGTGCGGCGACCACCAGCGGCAGCACGCTGCCGGACCAGTGGGCCAGGCATTTCACCAGCACGGTCAGCGCCAGCATGTGACGGTCGTTGTCGAGCACGAGCAGGTCGAGCGAGCCGTCCTCGCGATCGGCCTGGAACAGCCGGTCGAGGCCGAGCAGGCAGGCAAGCAAAGCCGCGATCCACAGGATCGCCGGGCCGATGCGCGACAAAAGGTTGAGGTCGGGTCCGACGCCGAACGGGATGGTGACGATGACGGCGAGGAAGAAGATGACGCCGGTCAATGCATCCCCGCCGGCGCGGATGGAAAGGCGGATATCGCGCAGGAAGAGGGCTAGCATGGCTTGAGATGCCTGCGCCCAGGCCCCCCTCTCTGGCCTGCCGGCCATCTCCCCCTCAAGGGGGGAGATTGGATGTCACCTCGGCCTTCGCCAACCTTCATCGTAAGATCTGCGGGGCGCCTAAACTGCTGATCTCCCCCCTTGAGGGGGAGATGCCCGGCAGGGCAGAGGGGGGTGCCTCGCGCCGACATCAAAGAACCTGCCCCATCCTCAACGCCTTCGCCCCGCCCAACCCCAGCGGCAGATGCGTCGCCGCCACCAAAATCCCCCCATCCTGCAGATGCCCCCGCATCAATCCCGCGAACCGCTCCTCCGACGCCTTGTCCAGCCCTGCCGTCGGCTCATCGAGCAGCCAGACCGGCCGCCGGCCGACCAAGAGCTTGGCGATCGAGGCCCGCCGCCTTTGCCCGGTCGACAGATAGCCGAAGGGCAGGTGCCCGAGACCGCCGAGCGCCACCGTCTCCAGCGCCTCTTCGACGCCCAACCCTGGCTCGCCCTGGAACGCACGCCAGAAGGCGAGATTCTCCTCGACGCTGAGCGCCGTCTTCATCGCGTTGAGATGGCCGAGATAATGCGCGGCCGAAGCAACCGTCGGGAAAGCCTCGCCGCCGCCTTCGACAAGCACTTTGCCCCCTGCGGCAGGCAGCAGGCCGGCGACGATCCTGAGCAGCGTCGATTTGCCGGAGCCGTTCGGCCCGGTGACGATAAGCGCCTCGCCTTTTTCGAGCGCGAAGCCGATGTTGGAGAAAACCGTCTCGCCGCCGCGCTCGCCGCCCAGATTTTCGGCGATCAGCCGCATTCTTTGCCCGTCCCGAAAGCACCGTTTCGCGGCCGCCGCCGCATCGCACAAATTTGCTTTTCGACTGTCTAGAACTATTCCAGGAAATTCTCTATATGCGGTGCATCCGTGCCAGCGGTCGGCGCGGGAACAGAATTAGCGCCGAACCAGCGCACGCGCCGCCTTGAACGGCTCGGGTTGCTTGGGAGCGGACAGCGGAAATGGCCGTACCCGCACCTTTGCGCGTGATTGCATGCCATCGGCGTCCGTTCCCTTTCAGGCTGAACAGACAAGGACGGATCGCACGTGTCAAAATCCCTCGACAGCTTCAATTGCCGCCGCACCCTGACCGCGGGTGGCGCCGACTATGTCTATTTCGATCTCGTCGAGGCCGAGAAGAACGGCCTCACCGGCATCGGCCAGCTGCCCTATTCGATGAAGGTGCTGCTGGAGAACCTGCTCCGCAACGAAGACGGCCGCTCCGTCACCAAGGACAGCATCCAGGCGGTCGCCGCCTGGCTGACCGACAAGGGCACCGCCGGCGTCGAGATCGCCTATCGCCCCGCGCGCGTGCTGATGCAGGATTTCACCGGCGTTCCCGCTGTTGTCGATCTGGCCGCCATGCGCGACGGCATCAAGGCGCTCGGCGGCGATCCGGAGAAGATCAATCCGTTGGTGCCGGTCGACCTCGTCATCGACCATTCGGTCATCGTCGACGAGTTCGGCACACCGCTGGCCTTCGCCCGCAACGTCGAGCTGGAATATGAGCGCAACGAGGAACGCTACAAATTCCTGAAATGGGGCCAGCAGGCCTTCCGCAACTTCCGCGTCGTGCCGCCCGGCACCGGCATCTGCCACCAGGTCAATCTCGAATATCTTGGGCAGGTGGTCTGGACCAACTCGGAAGACGGTGAGACCACGGCTTATCCCGACACCTGCGTCGGCACCGATTCGCACACCACCATGATCAACGGCCTCGGCGTGCTCGGCTGGGGCGTCGGCGGCATCGAGGCCGAGGCCGCCATGCTCGGCCAGCCGGTCTCCATGCTTCTGCCTGAGGTCATCGGCTTCCGCCTGACCGGCAGGCTCAAGGAAGGCGTCACCGCCACCGACCTCGTGCTCACCGTCACCCAGATGCTGCGCAAGAAGGGCGTCGTCGGCAAGTTCGTCGAGTTCTTCGGCCCCGGCCTCTCCAACATGACGCTGGCCGACCGCGCCACCATCGGCAACATGGCGCCGGAATACGGCGCGACCTGCGGCTTCTTCCCGGTCGACTCGGAGACCATCCGTTATCTGACGATGTCCGGCCGCGAAGAGAACCGCATCGCTTTGGTCGAAGCCTATTCGAAGGCGCAAGGCCTGTGGCGCGACACCGGCTCGGCCGATCCGGTCTTCACCGACCTGCTCGAGCTCGATCTCGGCGATGTCGTGCCGTCGATGGCCGGTCCGAAGCGGCCCGAGGGCCGCGTCGCGCTGGAAGGCATTCCCGCCGGCTTCGCCAAGGCGATGGAGACCGAATACAAGAAGGCCGCCGAGATTTCGAAGCGCTATGCCGTCGAAGGCGCCGGCTACGATCTCGGCCATGGCGACGTCGTCATCGCCGCCATCACGTCTTGCACCAACACCTCCAACCCCAGCGTTTTGATCGGCGCCGGCCTGCTGGCCCGCAACGCCAACCGGCTCGGCCTCAAGCAGAAGCCGTGGGTGAAAACCTCGCTTGCCCCCGGCAGCCAGGTGGTGGCCGAATATCTCGAGAAGTCAGGCCTGCAGAAGGAACTCGACCAGATCGGTTTCAATTTGGTCGGCTTCGGCTGCACCACCTGCATCGGCAATTCCGGCCCGCTGCCGGCGCCGATCTCCAAGACGATCAACGATAAAGGCCTGATCGCTGCCGCGGTTCTCTCCGGCAACCGCAACTTCGAAGGCCGCGTCTCTCCGGATGTGCAGGCGAACTATCTCGCCTCGCCGCCGCTGGTGGTGGCGCATGCGCTGGCCGGCACCGTCACCAGGGACCTGACCACCGAGCCGCTCGGCGAGGGCAGCGACGGCAAGCCGGTCTATCTCAAGGATATCTGGCCGACCACGGTCGAGATCCAGGAGTTCATCGAGAAGAACGTCACCCGCGAGCTGTTCGCCCGCAAATATGCCGACGTCTTCAAGGGCGACGCCTATTGGCAGAAGGTCAAGGCGCCGGAGGGCCAGACCTATGCCTGGGACGACAACTCGACCTATGTGCAGAACCCGCCCTATTTCGCCGGCATGGCGCGCTCCTTCGCCAAGATCGGCGACATCAAGGGCGCGCGCGTGCTCGGCCTGTTCGGCGACAAGATCACCACCGACCACATCTCGCCGGCGGGCTCGATCAAGGCCGCCTCGCCGGCCGGCAAATATCTCACCGAGCACGGCGTCGGCGTGGCCGATTTCAACCAGTACGGCACGCGTCGCGGCAATCATGAGGTGATGATGCGCGGCACTTTCGCCAACATCCGCATCCGCAACCACATGCTGGGCGAGAACGGCCGCGAGGGCGGCTACACGATCCACTATCCCTCGAAGGAGGAGATGTCGATCTACGACGCGGCGATGGAATACAAGCAGGAAGGCGTGCCGCTGGTCATCTTCGCCGGCGTCGAATACGGCAACGGCTCATCGCGCGACTGGGCGGCCAAGGGAACCAACCTGCTTGGGGTCCGCGCGGTCATCGCCCAGTCCTTCGAACGTATCCATCGCTCGAACCTGGTCGGCATGGGCGTCATCCCCTTCGTCTTCGAGGACGGCACCTCATGGGCCTCCCTCAATTTGAAGGGCGACGAACTGGTCGAGATCGACGGGCTGGAGGCGATCAAGCCGCGCCAGAAGATGGTCGCCAAGGTCACCTATGGCGACGGCACGGTGAAGAACGTGCCGATCATCTGCCGCATCGATACGCTGGACGAGCTCGACTACTTCAAGAACGGCGGCATTTTGCAATACGTGCTGCGTGATTTGGCTGCATAGAAATAGTGAGTGGTGAGTAGTCGGTGGTGAGTAGGAATACTCACTACTCACTCACTTACCTTCGGCTTCCCATACCGCGCCGTCGCCGCCAGCAGCACGGCGAGCATCAGCCCGTTGAAGACGTGCCAGAGGAAATGCGTGCCGTGCGGGAAGCTGGCGCAGACCAGCGGGTCGATCATGCGGCAGATGACAGAGACAACGAAGATCGCCGAGCCGGTCAGATTGTACCATCCGGCCCGGTTGCCGGTGGCTGCCACCCACGCGCCGAAGAAGGCGAGCGCCAGGAAAGGCGGCAGATAGTTCGTCGTGCCGTTCGAGGCCTGGCGCAGCCAGTCGGGCACGGCGAAGGTGATCAGGCCCGCGGCGATATAGAAGACGACGAAAACGAGGATCGCCTTGCCCCATTCCATGCCGAGGAAACGGCGCAGGTTGAACAGCGTGTAGGCAAGCGTGAAACCGGCGATCGGCAGGATGTCGGTCCAGATCGCGCCTTTGGTGGCGAAGGTGTGGAACAGGGTCGAGCCGATGCCGATCGCCACCACCCACCAGGCCAGCGCTTCGGCGAAGATGCCGGTTTTGTAGCGCCGCACCTGCCAGACGCCCCACAGTCCCGCGGCAATGAACGCCAGGTTGCTCAAAGCATTAGCCGGTTCTGCCCAAAGTCCAGGTCCGGTCCGTTCGCAATAGAGATCGACCGGGGTCAGGAGAGTTTGCCACATGGTGAGGATGCTGCTCCCGAATCGAACCGCGCCGTGAAATGCAATGGCCTCTCCTATTGCGGCCTTACCTGCGGTTGCAACAGCAAAATTTCACCGCAACGTGACTTCCCGTTGACTGTCGCTTCTGCCACATATTTTAGCAATCAGAACAAGGCCGGCGTCACCGGCGGGAATTGGAAAAGTCATGGCATTTCAAGGACGATTGCGGCTTGCGGCGCTGGCGCTGGCCCTTGCGGCGTTGGGCGGCGTGGCCCAGGCAGCCGAGCCTGACAAGGCCGTGACCGACAAGCCGCAGGCCGACACGGCGCAAAGCGAAAAGCCTTTGGGGGTGGTCGAACTGTTCACCAGCCAGGGCTGCAGTTCCTGTCCGCCGGCCGACGAATTCTTCGCCGAGCTCGCCGGCAAGGACGACATCATCGCGCTCGCTTACCACGTCAATTACTGGGACTATCTCGGCTGGCAGGACACGCTGAGCACCAAGGAAAACACCGAGCGCCAGTACGATTACATGCGCGCCTTCGGCAGCCGCTCGGTCTACACGCCGCAAGCCGTCATCAATGGCCGCAGCCATGTCAACGGCGCCAGCCGCAAGGACGTCGACGGGGCCCTGGCCCGGATGGACAGGATCGGCGAGGGCATGCGGGTCGGCATCAAGGTGAGCCGCACCAGCGACCGCGTCATGATCGATGCGGGCGACGCCGGCAATGGTCCGGCCGACGCCCATGTGGTGATCGTCTATTTCGATCCGCCGCACATGGTGAAGATCGGCCAGGGCGAGAACAGCGGCCGCAGCCTGACCTACTGGAACGCCGTTTCCGATATCCAGACCGCCGGCATGTGGCACGGCAAGGCGCAGCGCTACGAATTGCCGATGAGCGAGATCGCCAAGAAGGGCGGCTGCGCCGTGCTGCTGCAGTCGGTCGGCAAGGACGGCATGCCCGGGCCGATCCTCGGCGCCGCCTTCATCCGCAAGCCGGATCGGCTTTAGCTTCCCCTCCTTGTGGGAGACGGGAGAGCGGTGCGCCAATTGACTCTTCTACCAAACCGCGTAAAAGCCCGCTTCGAACGGGATCGTCTTTCGATGCGCGGCCTTTTGATGGCTCTTCTTGCATTCGATGCCCCCAGCCACGATGTAAAGCATTGGGCTGGGCGTCTGGACGCGTCCGTCCGTTCCAGCAAATCCCCATTCTTGGCCAAGAAAACCGGCAAAACCACCACCAAAACGGTGTGATTCCCTTGGCCTAACCACCCTCTCCCGGGTCCGGCCCGGGGGACGAAACCCGCATGAGGCCGGCGGGTTTTCTCCAACAACCAAACGGAGAGGGACAGGAGATATCAGATGAGTTTCAAGGTTGCGGTAGTCGGCGCCACGGGCAATGTGGGCCGCGAAATGCTCAACATACTGGAAGAGCGCGGCTTTCCGGTAAGCGAAGTGGTGGCACTGGCCTCGCGGCGCAGCCAGGGCACCGAAGTGTCGTTCGGCGATCGTACGCTGAAGGTCAAGACGCTCGACCAGTATGATTTTTCCGACACCGACATCTGCATCATGTCGGCGGGCGGGAACGTCTCCAAGGAATGGTCGCCGAAGATCGGCAAGCAGGGCTGCGTGGTCATCGATAATTCGTCGGCCTTCCGCTACGACCAGGACGTGCCGCTGATCGTGCCGGAGGTGAACCCGGACGCGATTTCGCTGTTCACACGCAAGAACATCATCGCCAATCCGAATTGCTCGACGGCGCAGCTGGTGGTGGCGCTGAAGCCGCTGCACGATTTCGCCACCATCAAGCGCGTCGTCGTCGCCACCTACCAGTCGGTGTCCGGAGCCGGCAAGGAAGGCATGGACGAGCTCTTTACCCAGACCCGCGCCGTCTTCGTCGCCGACCAGGTCGACGTCAAGAAGTTCACCAAGCGCATCGCCTTCAACGTCATCCCGCATATCGACGTCTTCCTCGACGACGGCTTCACCAAGGAAGAGTGGAAGATGGTGGCCGAGACCAAGAAGATGCTCGATCCCAAGATCAAGCTGACGGCGACCTGTGTGCGCGTGCCGGTGTTCATCGGCCATTCGGAAGCGGTCAACATCGAGTTCGAGAAGCCGATCACCGCCGACGAGGCGCGCGACATCCTGCGCGAGGCGCCGGGCTGCCAGGTGCTCGATAAGCGCGAGGATGGCGGCTACATCACGCCGCTCGAATCGGCCGGCGAGGACGCCACCTTCATCTCACGCATCCGCGAGGATTCGACCATCGACAACGGTCTGTCGATGTGGGTCGTCTCCGACAATCTGCGCAAGGGCGCGGCGCTGAACGCCGTGCAGATCGCCGAGCTCCTGGTCGAGCGCGGCCTGATCCAGCCAAAGAAGAAGGCGGCTTAGTTCTCGCTCACGGGCCGTATCGCCGCTGCCGCGGCTGGCCCTGCGCGGGCGCGCCGGACGACCGGCGGCCCGCAGTCGCGGGCTCGGCCTTCGGCCGGGAGCGCTCTTCCTTCTCCCCTTGTGGGGTCCGAAGGACGGGGCGAGACCCGTGGCTCGCCCCCGGGCGGTGGATCGGCGCGTAGCGCCGAGACGGATGAGGGGTGTTCCAGCGGAGTGAGACGTTGGCGTTCCCTGGAACACCCCTCATCCGTCGCCTTCGGCGACACCTTCTCCCACAAGGAGAGAAGGGAAGTTCCCGCTGTCCGCCGCCAACCGTTGCAGTATCGCCAGCGCTTCCTCGGCCCGGTCGGCCGGCACGAACAGATGGTCATGGTAGAAGGCCGAGACCGGATTGACGCCCATGCCGGCTGCCGCC
This sequence comes from Mesorhizobium sp. WSM3224, assembly GCF_000427725.1. GTDB lineage: Bacteria > Pseudomonadota > Alphaproteobacteria > Rhizobiales > Rhizobiaceae > Mesorhizobium. Next base: position 50,741 of record NZ_ATYO01000032.1, read on the forward strand.
AGGCGAGCCGTGATGGCGGCCAGGAAGCCGACGGCCTCCAGCGACGAATGGATGTCGAGCGTAATCATCCGGCAGCGGAAGGTGCCGGCGAGGCCGGCGGCTTTCGCCTCGTCTTCCGTCACGATCAGCGTCAGGCCTTCCCGCTCGCGAAACTGCATGACGGGATCGAGCTTCGCCGGGACCGGCGTATCCGGCGCCAGCGTGGCGAAGACATAGGTTCCGGCAAGCAGTTGCGGCGTCATCGACGCGAGCAGTTTTGGCAGGTCGGTCTCGCCGGTCATGTTGCTTCGTTCCGTTCCGCATATTCTGCGAACCACGCCTTTGAAAGAAGCGTGCCCGACCCTGTAGGATCGCTGCGTGGTTCTCCGTCCTTGGTTCGAAGCTGGCAAAAGCCGGCCCTTTAATCAACCGGAGGGAACATCATGAGCATTTCCGAAGCCGAGCCTGCCTCGAAAGGCGCCTTGTGGGCCGGGCGCGCGCTCAGCGCCGTCGTCGTCCTGTTCATGATCTTCGACGGCGTCATCAAGCTGCCGCCGCTGCAAATCGTCACCCAGACGATGACCGAGCTCGGCTGGCCGGCCGATGTCGGCACCGCGCGGCTGATCGGGATCATCGGCCTGATCTCGACCGCGCTCTATGCCTTGCCGCGAACCTCGGTGCTCGGCGCCATCCTGCTCACCGCCTATATGGGCGGCGCGATTTCGACCCATGTGCGGATCGGCAATCCGCTCTTCTCGCACACGCTGTTCGGCGTCTATCTCAGTGTTATCTTGTGGGGCGGGCTTTATCTGCGCGACGCAAGAGTGCGCGCGCTGATCCCGTTCAGCCGCTAAGCACCGGAGGCAAAGATGCTCACCACCATTCTCGTCATCATCGTCATCATCGTCGCCGCCGTGCTGATCTATGCCGCAACACGGCCGAACGACTTCGTCGTCACCCGCTCGGCCAGCATCAAGGCGCCAGCCGAAGCGATCTTCCCGCTGATCAACGATTTCAGGCGCTGGCCCGAGTGGTCGCCCTTCGAAAAGCTCGATCCGCAGATGCAGCGCACGCTTTCCGGCGCCGAGAGCGGCAAGGGTGCGGCCTATGCCTGGGAAGGCAATTCCAAGGCCGGCAAGGGCCGCATGGAGATAACCAATTCGGCGCCATCGTCGCTGGTGTCGCTGAAGCTCGACTTCGAGAAGCCGTTCAGGGCCAACAACAGCGTCGATTTCTCGCTCTCGCCGTCCGGCGACGGCACGACGGTGACCTGGGCAATGCGCGGCGCCAGGCCCTTCATCGCCAAGCTGATGGGGTTGTTCATGAATTTCGATACGCTGATCGGCAAGGATTTCGAGGCTGGGCTCGACAATCTGAAGCGCGGCACCGAGCGGTAGAAAAAGCCAGTAGTTTCAATGAGATCGTGGAGTGCCGGCGCGACCCGCGCCGGCACGGCAGTCGCCAATCTTCATCCTCTTCGGGATCAAATTAGCCGTTTGAGAGTTTAGACCATGGCGGCGAGGACGGCGATCCGCGTGAGAGAGGACCAACAATGAAGAAAGCAATTACCATCCTGGTGCTGACGATGGCTCTCGGCGCCTGCTCGCAAACGGAGAAAGGCGCGGCCGTTGGCGGCCTGGGCGGCGCGGCAGTCGGTGCCGCGGTGGCCGGCGATCCGGTGCAGGGCGCGGTCGTCGGCGGCGCCGTCGGCGCGGTGGCCGGCGCGCTGATCGGCCATGCCAGCGAAAGCGGCCAGTGCCGCTATCGCGACCGCTACGGGCGCGTTTATGTGGCGCGCTGCCCGTCCGGCTACTGAGGCAACAGGCCGGCCAAAGAAAAACGGCGGGCACATGGCCCGCCGTTCCCTATGCGAAAAGGACGATGATTACTCGGCGGTAGCGGCTTCAGCCTCAGCCGGCGCGGCGGTCGCCGCGGCGGCAGCGGCGGCCGCGTCTTCCTGGGCCTTCTTCAGCAACGCGGCGCGCTCCTGCGCCTTCTTGCCTGGCAGGGCCTTGTTCGGGTTCGAGCGAGCCTCGCGCTTGGCAAGGCCGGCCTCGTCGAGGAAGCGCAGCACACGGTCGGTCGGCTGGGCGCCATGCGACAGCCAATGCTTGACGCGGTCGGCATCGACCTTGATGCGCTCGCCGTCCTTCGGCAGCAGCGGATTCCACGAGCCGAGCGACTCGATGAAACGGCCGTCGCGCGGCGAACGGGCGTCGGCGACGACGACGTGATAGTAAGGACGCTTCTTCGAGCCCGCACGGGCCAGTCTGATCTTCAGTGCCATTGTTTTCTCCTAAAAGCTCTGATTTCGTTTGATTGCTGTTGGTTGGACTTCAACCGGTTTTCGTCACGCCGTTGTTGGCGGCGATCTGTTCGTGGTGACGGATCACTTCGCGGACGACGAAGTTGAGGAATTTCTCCGCGAAATCGGGATCGAGGTTCGCATCCTTCGCCAGTTGGCGAAGCCGGGCGATCTGCTGCTGCTCGCGCGCCGGGTCGGCCGGCGGCAGGCCATGCTCGGCCTTCAGCACCCCGACCGCCTTGGTGCAGCGGAAGCGTTCGGCCAGCATATGGATGAGGGCGGCGTCGATGTTGTCGATCGAAGCGCGGTAGCCAGCCAGGATGGCGCGTGCGTCGGCCATGTCTTTCTCCTCGTTCATCGCCCCCCTCTTTTCTTCGTGCCCATCATTTCTTCTTGCCCAAACCGGGCAGCCCGCCACCGCCCAGGCCAGGAAGCTTCATGCCGCCGGGCAGGCCCGGCAGTCCGCCGCCGGGAAGTCCACCGGGCAAGCCGCCCGGCAGGCCCTTGCCGAGACCGGCGGCCTGCGCCTGCTTCTGCAGGGCTTCGAGCTGCTTGGGATCCATCTTGGAGAGGTCAGGCATGCCGCCTCCCATCATACCCCCAGGGCCCCCCGGCATCATGCCGCCAAGGCCCATCTTCGAGGCGAGGCCGCCCATCATGCCGCGCATGAGCCCGCCGCCTTTGCCCTTGCCGCCCATCGCCTTCATCATGTCGGCCATGCCGCGATGCATCTTGAGCAGCTTGTTGATCTCGGCCGCGTCGGTGCCGGAGCCGGCGGCGATGCGCTTCTTGCGCGAGTGCTTCAGGATATCGGGATTGGCGCGCTCGGCCTTGGTCATCGAGGAGATGATGGCGAGCTGGCGGCCGAACATCTTGTCGTCGAGGCCGGCGGCGGCGAGCTGGTCCTTCATCTTGCCCATGCCGGGCATCATGCCCATGATGCCGCCCATGCCGCCCATTTTCGACATCTGCTGAAGCTGCTGGGCGAGGTCGTTCAGATCGAACTTGCCCGACTGCATCTTCTTGGCCATCGCCGCCGCCTGCTCGGCGTCGATGTTCTCGGCGGCCTTCTCGACAAGGCTGACGATGTCGCCCATGCCCAGGATGCGGTCGGCGATGCGCTTGGGGTGGAATTCCTCCAGCCCATCCATCTTTTCGCCGGTGCCGATGAGCTTGATCGGCTTGCCGGTGACGGCGCGCATCGAAAGCGCCGCGCCGCCGCGGCCGTCGCCATCCATGCGGGTGAGCACCAGGCCGGTGATGCCGACGCGTTCGTCGAAGCTCTTGGCAAGGTTGACGGCGTCCTGGCCGGTCAGCGAATCGGCGACCAGCAGGATTTCATGCGGGCCCGACACCTTCTTGATGTCGGCCATCTCGACCATCAGCGGCTCGTCGATATGGGTGCGGCCGGCGGTGTCGAGGATGACGACGTCATGGCCGCCGAGCCTGGCCGCCTGCACGGCGCGCTTGGCGATGTCGACCGGGCTCTGGCCGGCGATGATCGGCAGCGTGGCGACCTTGGTCTGCTCGCCGAGCTGGCGCAGCTGCTCCTGCGCGGCGGGACGCCGCGTGTCGAGCGAGGCCATCAGGACCTTCTTGTTCTGGCGCTCGGTCAGGCGCTTGGCGATCTTGGCCGAGGTCGTCGTCTTGCCGGAGCCCTGCAGGCCGACCATCATGACGACGACGGGCGCCGGCGCGTTGAGGTCGATGGCCACGCCTTCGGCGCCGAGCATGTCGACGAGCTCGTCATGGACGATCTTGACGACCATCTGTCCGGGCTTGATCGACTTGAGCACTGCCGCGCCGACCGCCTTCTCGCGCACCTTGTCGGTGAAGGAACGCACCACCTCCAGCGCGACGTCGGCCTCGAGCAGCGCGCGGCGCACCTCGCGCAAAGCCGCCGAGACATCCGCCTCGGACAGCGCGCCGCGGCCAGTCAGGCCGTTCAAGATGGAGCCAAGACGCTCCTGAAGGGATTCAAACATTCTGCTTCCTTCGATCTCGGTTCGTTCGACCCGAGAGGTAATGCGTTCGCGCCAAGTGTCCAAGCACAAGCCGGTCCAAGCAAAAGCGCAAAGCCAAAAAGCACCCGGGGGCGCATCGCGCTGCCGGGTGTTGGCCTCCAGGATCGATTTACAGCACTGGCCTCGAAGAGGCTTCGGCGTCCTGGTCGGCTTTCGCGAAAGAAAACTCGTCGCGGAATTCAGCGGCTCTAGACAGGAAATTGGCCGCAGAGTCAAGGCTAATGCATGTCGGGTAGTGTCTCAGCCCGTCGAACCAAGTTCTTTGGCGGCGGCATTCTTGACGTCGTCGGGCGCTTCGTCGGCTTCCTCGCCGGTGGCGATGCGCATGACGCGGACGGCGTTGCCGATCACGTCGGCGGGGCGCTTCTGTCCTTTAGGTCCGGTGGCATTCCTAATTCTCCGAGTGGCTGAACACTACAGCGCCGTTGTCCTTGCGAACTTCAACGGCCACAATCCCATCATCGCCCTTTCGGGTCTGGAACATGGACATCGCATAGTCTCTTGCGGCCTTCTCGGCGTCGAAGCTCATCTTGTCGACGATGCCACTTCTTCCATACCAGATGACAGTGAAGGGCATCGGCGCTCCCGTGCTTTCCGCTAAGCATATAGGAGTTCGGCTGGTCATGCGACAGTCGGGCGGCGGCGGAGAGCAGCCCGTCAAATTTCAAACTGAGACACTACCGCATGTCGCGCAAAAGTGCGCAGCGGTTTTGCGGCAACGACATGCATAAGCAAATCCAGGCCAAAAGCCGCGATTTGAGGCGGTTCACCCCAGGCTTTGCATGCTCGCCCCGACCCTCAGCGGCGAACGCCGATGCAAAAGCAGCAGCATCGTCAAAAGCGTGCTGACGATGCCGATCGCGGCGATAAGAACGGCGTCCCAATTCGTCCAGCCGGGACCTTCGAGCGGCTTGGCGTTGAGCAAGGCAAAGGAATTGTAGCTCTCCTGATGCGAGATCAGCAGGAAGCCGGTCAGATTGTTGCCGAGATGGGCGCCGAGGCCGGCGCCGAGATTGCCGGTGACATGGACCAGCAACGTGAGCAGCAGTGCGAAGGCGCCGATCGAGACCAGGACGCAGGCATTGATGGCCAGTGTCGAGGCCGAGCTCCAATGCAGCGAGGTAAACAGCAGGCCCGGCAGCACCGCCCAGATCAGTGGGCTTTTGAAACGATAGGCGAGGGCGCGCAGCAGATAGCCGCGAAACAGCATTTCTTCCGACGAGGTCTGCAGGAAGGCGAGCAGCACGATCGGGACAAGGAAGAGCAGCCAGGACGACAAGGCGATCGGTCCGCGCGCGATCTCCGGCTGCAGCCAGTAGAGCAGGACCTCGGAGAACAGCGAGGTGATCAGCACCGCGACCAGGCCCTTGAGGAAATCTCCGCCCGCGACACGGCGGCTGACGCCGAAAAGAGCTGACAGCGGCTCGCCATGCACGAAGCGCACCGCCACCCACAGCCCGATCCAGATGCCGGCGAAGGAGGTCAGGGCGCTCAGGATGCCGACCGGCGATGCCAGGAAGTCCTGCATGTATTGCCCGGTCGAGGGGCCAGGCAGACGCCAGACGATGTAGACATAGGTGCCGGCAAACAGCACCACGGCCGTCGCGGCCATCCAGAAGACAATGACGATTGCCGTCCCGAACAGCAGGCGCGGCAAGGTGGTCTTCTCGTTCGGCGAGCAGCGGTAGCGCTCGAAGGCGGCATTTTCGATCGTCACACGGCTTCCCCTGCCGAACGCTTGGCCATGCAATCTAGGAGATCGCCGGTTACCGCACGATTACCCGGCGGGACTAGCAGCTGAATTGGGTCGCTTCCAGTGCAAAGAACCTTGAAAGATGCTATCGAACGACGTGACCCGCTGTCACGATTGGAGACGAGCTGGAACGGCTATCGCGTCGTCATCCACGGGCGAAGCAAGGAGCGAAGCGACGCGCGCAGACCCGAGGATCCATTCCGTGACTTCGAGGCGGCGCAACGAGCCAGAATTCTGCACCGCTGCACTCTTCGGTCGATGTAACGGAATGGATTCCAGGGTCTTCGCGACGGAGCTTCGCTCCTGCTTCGCCCTGGAATGACGAAGTTGGGGCCTGTGCCCGCAACCAGAAGGGAAATGAAGATGGCTGCCAGCATCTTCCCGCCGATCCATCCGGGCGAAATCCTTCGTGAGGAGTATCTGGTCCCGCTTGGACTGAAACCAGATACGCTAGCCAAGAAGCTGCATGTCCCCCGCACGCGAATCGAGCGCCTGGTGGGCGAAACCACGCCCGTAACACCAGATACGGCGCTCCGCCTTGCCAGGTTCTTCGGCACCACACCACGGTTCTGGATGAACATGCAGGCCAGTTACGACCTTGCCGTGGAAGGCGAGGCAAAGAAGGCCGAAATCGCCTCGATTGAACAGATGCAAGCTGCCTGACTTCGATTCGATCAGCGGAGCAAGCAAACAAACGGCCGCCATCGCTGGCAGCCGCTCTTTTTCGCAGCAATTTAAAGCGCGTCGCGTCGAAACGGGTTCAGGCGACGCGCTTTAAGCCTTTGTTTTGATGTATGTCGTTCTCCCAAAACCGCTGCGCACTTTTGGGCGACATGCATTAGCTTGGTCAGCGCATCACATAGACGATGCGCCGCGTGCTCGGATCGACCAGCGCCGGCTGGTTGTTCACATAGACATAACGATAGTTGTAGTCGGGGATTTCGCGCAGCTCGACCGTGTCGGGCAGCGTCGCGCCCGTCACCACCTCGCCGTCGAGATAGACCGGATCGACCCGGTGCGTGGTGACATAGGTGCCGACCTCGGCCGGCGGCCTGACGATCGGTTCGATGGCGTCGTCGCCGGAAACGATTGCGCCGGTGTAGGTGTCGGTGGTGTAGACGTCGTCGGTCGGCGGCGCCACGACGGCAATGCCGGCATCGGCCGGCCGGCGCGTCACGACAACCCGGCTGCCGCCGAAGTCGCCCGTCACATAGTCCGAATAGACCCAGCCGTTGCCGCCGGCCTCGGCGATCGTGCACCATTTGCTGTTCTCGATGCAGCCGGTGAGCGTTGCCGACTGGCCAGCCGCCAGCACGCCAATGACGGGGTATTGCGGGCCGGGGCCGGCGCGCACATTGAGATCAGCCACCGCCGAAACGGCAGTGTCGGCGAAAGCGGCGCCCGAGATAGTGAGCAGCGCACCGGCAAGCGCCGGAAACAATACGCGTTTCATGGTTTTTCTCTCCGTTTTCAACGCTCCCTCGGGCTCGAAAACGAAAAAGAGGCTTATGCGTTCCGGCTAAGGCGCCTTTGCCTGCTCACGAATTGTTCCACGCTCTTTCGGCGTGCCGGTCAAAAGGTCGTGCACGAAGGTCAGTTTTTGCGCCGTCACATCGGAAATCACGAAGGGGTAGAGGTCCGGCAGGCCCATGCAGCGGTTGATCGAGTTGGAGGCCTCCGACAGCACCAGCCAGCGCGCGAGGATTTTCCCGAATGGTTCCGGCACCGGAACGGGGTCGGCAGGGGCCGGCTGGAAATGTCCGCCGGTGTCGCCGCGCGGCACAGCTTGCGCATCCACGGTCTCCAGACGGCCGAGCGGGAAATTCAGCGCGTGCACCATCTCCAGCGTGTCGGTAATGTGGAGATGGTGCGCCCAGGTCTCGGCCCAGTCCTCCCATGGATGGGATGTGGCATAGGCCGAGATGTGGCGCTGCTGCCAGTCCGGCGGCGCGCCGTCGGCATAGTAAGTCTTCAGGGCCTGCTCATAATCGGCCCGCTCGTCGCCGAACAGCGCGCGGAAGGTCGAAAGGCGCCCGGCATCGTCACGGATAAGCCGGTCCCAATAGTAATGACCGAACTCGTGGCGGAAATGGCCGAGCAAGGTGCGGTAGTTCTCGCCCATCTCGACGCGTCGCCGTTCGCGTTCGGCGGAATCGGCCTCGGCGACGTTGAGCGTGATCAGGCCGTTGTCGTGCCCGGTCAGGATGCGTTCACCGCCCGGACCGGCGCCGATCGGGTCGGCGAGGAAATCGAAGGCAAGCCCGGTCTCGTCGTCGGGACCGGTTTTAGGCGCGACTGGAAGGCCGAAGCCGAGCAGCGAATAGATAGCGCGCTTCTTGGCTGCCTCGACACGGATCCAGCGCCGCCGGTTGCCGTCGACCGACAGGTCCGGGATCAGCTGGTTGAGCGCGCAGGCGCGACAGAAGACGTGATCCGGCTCGGCACGCCAGTTGCATGCGCATTCGTCGGCATTGCCGCATTCAAAAACGCCGCCGGCGCCCGCAAGCAGGAAACGCGCTTCGTCCGGATCGTAAAGCACCAGGCTGGAACAGCTCAGGCACTGGGCATTCTCGAAATAAAGGCGGTGGCCGCAGTTTGGACAGTCGAACAGCTTCATCTTGTTTCCAACAGCGGCAGTGGCGGGCTTCGTTCAAACGCGGGCCGTCTCCCGGCGTTCCGATGCTACTTCGTCGCAAGCTGGCAATGACCGGCAGCCTTGCACGCCCAAAAGCTCTGCCGCTCTAAGCGCCTTTGCCGCGGCAAGTCCCGCAGAACCGGCGCCAGTGATCACGGCATCAACGTCTTTCATGAGGCAAGCCCGCCACACCTGATGCCTGATCGTAGGCAGTTTGCCCTTCTTTCGCCAGTGTCGGGTGTCACGTCCCCCGTGAAGGCGGTGACAACCGGACGTTTCGCTGGCAAATTCGCAACCGGGACGTTGATTCAGGCAACCAGGAGAAGGACATGGCATTTTTTGCCAAAAGAAGGATTTTCGTGACCGCCGCGGCGGTGGTGGCGATGCTTGGGCTGGCGACGGGCGCCGAGGCCGCGGCCAGCTGTGGCAAGAACGGCGCCGGCTTCGAGGCCTGGAAGCAGGGCTTTGCCGCCGAGGCCAAGGCCAATGGCGTCGGCCAAAAGGGCTTGTCGGCACTGGCCGGGGCAACCTACGCGACAAGGACGATCTCTGCCGACCGCGCCATCCACAAGGCTTTCAGCGGCTCGGTGGAGGCATTCATGAAGCGTCGCGGCGCCTCCGCCATCATTTCGAGGGGCCGTGCGCTGAAGAAGGCCAACGCGGCGATGTTCGCCAATATCGAGCGGACCTATGGCGTGCCGCCTGGCGTGCTGCTCGCCATCTGGGGCATGGAAACAGGCTTCGGCGCCTCCATGGGCAATCAAAACACGGTCTCCGCCATCCTCACGCTGGCCTATGACTGCCGCCGCCCGGACTATTTCACTCCGCATGCCATCGCCGCGCTCAAGCTGGTCGATCGCGGCGCGCTGAGCGCTTCCTCGGTCGGCGCCATGCATGGCGAGATCGGCCACACCCAGTTCCTGCCTGGAAACGTCGAGAAATATGGCGTCGGCAGCGGAAACCTGCGCGACCGCAACACGGCGCTCGCATCGACAGCCAACTACCTCAAGGCGCATGGCTGGCGGGCGGGTGCCGGCGCCGAGGCAAATATGGGTGCGATCGCCGGCTGGAACTCGGCCAGCGTCTATCAGCAGGCCATCGCCCAGATCGCCGAGGCGATCGACGCAGATTGATTGAAGACCTCGATTTCGGAGCCCGGCTTGTGCCGGGCTTTTTTGTTCTCGGATGGGGTTTGATTGCCAGGCCGATCACTCTCAATAATGTGCGTAGCCGCTCAATGGGCAATTCTGGGCAATGGGAACCTGAAAGGCGCCGTCAATACCGGTGCAGTTACGGAACTTAGTCGACCGCGGCGCTGAGGCCGGTTTTAAGCTACGCTTGGTGTCCATCTTTGTCGGTTGGTCGCCATGCGCGTAGCCACTCAACGGGCATTTTTGGGAAACCGGGACTTGGAAGGTGCCGTCAATACCGGGGCAGTTGCGGAAGTTGGACGACCGCGGCGGCGGGGATTGCGTTACCGCAGCTGCCTTGGACTTGCCCTTGATGACGCTCCAAATCTCGGTCGGCTGGTTGAGCTGAATGGCGTTTATGTCCGAGAAGCTGATACGCCCGGTCCGCACGCCTTCGAAAATGCGCTGACAAAAAAGCGCCGGCATGCGGTCCAATGACACGCCCATGAATGAGGCGAGTTGATGCTTGAACGTAAGGTCCCATACGCGAGCCGAGGCGACACATTTGGCCATCTCTGGTTCGGGCGGCTTCGTTGCCGCTGTCGCCGCCTGACATCCGATTGCGACCACTGCTGCGGTCAACAGCAAGAAAATTCGATTGTGCAAATCCAAGCCCCCATCCCGCAAACAAAGTAGCCGATACTGCGAACAGGTCAAGACAACGGGCGTTGGGCCAACATGTCATATATTAGCGTACTGAAATAAAAACCCGGCGTTTCCGCCGGGTCGTTTGATCGCTGCTGTATCGGCCAAATATTAGTGCTTGCGGTTGCGCGCGGCCAGCGTCCTGAGCCGCAACCCGTTGAGGCGGATAAAACCTTCCGCGTCCTTCTGGTCGTAGGCGCCGCGATCGTCCTCGAAGGTGACGAGCGCATCGGAATAAAGCGTCTTCTTCGACTTGCGGCCGGTGACCATGACGTTGCCCTTGTAGAGCTTCAGCCGCACCGTGCCTTCGACATCTTCCTGGCTCTTGTCGATCATCGCCTGCAGCATCACGCGCTCGGGGGCGAACCAGAAGCCGTTGTAGATCAGCTCGGCATAGCGCGGCATCAACTCGTCCTTGAGGTGCGCGGCACCCCGGTCGAGCGTGATCGATTCGATCGCCCGATGCGCGGCGATCAGGATGGTGCCGCCAGGGGTTTCGTACACACCCCGCGATTTCATGCCGACGAACCGGTTCTCGACAAGGTCGAGGCGGCCGATGCCGTTGTCGCGGCCGAGGTCGTTGAGCGCCGCAAGCATGGTGGCCGGCGACAGTTTCTTGCCGTTGAGCGCGATCGGATCGCCCTTGAGGAATTCGATCTCGATCTCGGTGACGACGTCGGGCGCGTCCATCGGCGAAACGGTGCGCTGATGGACGAATTCCGGCGGCTCGCTCCACGGATCCTCCAGCACCTTGCCCTCGGAAGAGGAGTGCAGGAGGTTGGCGTCGACCGAGAAGGGCGCGTCGCCGCGCTTGTCCTTCGGCACCGGGATCTGGTGCTGCTCGGCGAAGTTCAGCAGATCGGTGCGCGACTTGAACGACCAGTCGCGCCACGGGGCGATGACCTTGATGTCGGGGTTCAGCGCATAGGCCGAAAGCTCGAAGCGCACCTGGTCGTTGCCCTTGCCGGTGGCGCCATGCGCAATCGCGTCGGCGCCGGTCTCCCTGGCGATCTCGACCAGGTGCTTGGAGATCAGCGGCCGCGCGATCGAGGTGCCGAGCAGATAGGTGCCTTCATAGACGGCATTGGCGCGGAACATCGGGAAGACGAAGTCGGCGACGAACTCCTCGCGCACGTCGACAATGCGGATGTCCTTGATGCCCATCATCTCGGCCTTGCGCCGCGCCGGCTCAAGCTCGCCACCCTGGCCGAGATCGGCGGTGAAGGTGACGACTTCGGCGCCGAGCTCGGTCTGCAGCCATTTCAGGATGATCGAGGTGTCGAGGCCGCCGGAATAGGCGAGCACGACTTTCTTGACGGTCTTGGTCTTGGACATTTTGGCGGTTCCGCGGGAAAATAGCTTCGCGGGCGAGGTATCACGGCCTTTCCCGGCGGCGCAAGAGACGAACAGCCGCCTGGCAACCGCACAGGCTGGGCCAGATGTTTGCCTGAGCAGACGCTGGCGACGCAAAAATAGCCGCGCTATAGGCTGCGCGATCCATTCCGAGGCGGCCAATGTCCTTCATTCCCGACACTTCGACCCTTATCCAGTTCGCCATTGCCACCGTCATCCTGGCGATCACGCCGGGGCCGGATATGACGCTGTTCGTCTCGCGCACGCTGAGCCAGGGCCGCGCCACCGGTTTCGCCTCGATGGCCGGCGCGCTCACCGGCACGTTGATCCACACCACGCTGGTGGTGGTCGGCATCTCGGCGCTGATCGTCGCTTCGCCGATGGCCTTCTTCGTCCTGAAGATCTTCGGCGCCGGCTATCTGGTGTTCCTGGCCTTCCAGGCGGTGACGAAGGGCTCGGCCTTCTCGCCGGAAAAGAGGACGGGACCGCAAGTCTCGCTGTTCCGCAGCTGGGCGGCCGGGCTCGGCGTCAATCTGCTCAACCCCAAGATCATCCTGTTCTTCATGACCTTCCTGCCGCAATTCGTCTCGGCACACGATCCCAACGCGTCGGGCAAGCTGTTCTTCCTCGGCATGATGTTCGTCGTGCTGTCGATCCCCGTGACGGTGCCGATGGTGCTGGCGGCGGAAAAGTTCTCGGTGGCAATGAAGGCAAGCCCGCGCGTCACACGCGCGGTCGACTATCTGTTCGCCGGCGTGTTCTCGGCCTTCGCGCTCAAGATCCTGACGGCGCAGGCGAAGTAGGCAACGCCCGGGTTCAGGGTTCGGAATCGGGCAAGGCCTCGCGGCGCCAGCTTCCGGCCCAGCGGCCGGCGGAGAGCCAGTAGAAGATGCCGCCGACCATGCCGGCGCCGATCACGGCCAATCTGGCGTTGGTCGCGGTGACATCGAAATTGGCGTCGCCCACACTATGCACGAAGCCGAGGAAAACGACGGCGATGACGGCGCCGCCGAGCGCGTAGAACAGCCAGTCGCGCCGGCCGAGCACTTCGGCGATCAAAATGACGACCGCCGCCGGCATGAAGGCGAAATAGGCTACGAACAGCGCCACGAAAGGCACCGAGAAATAGAGCGAGGCGGTCGCCGTCGGCTCCGGATCGGCGGGCGTGTAGCCCAGATGCGCCAGGACCAGGACGTTGAGGAAGGCGCTCGCCGCCAGCGAGCCGACGACATAGCCGACCAGGATGACGGCGAAGCGGAAGAGATAGGCGATGATCCGCCTCACGCCTCGCCGTGCCCTGCGATCATCATGGCCTCGAGCGCCAGGCGGTCGACCTTGCGCATGCGCTCCGAATCCGACTTGAGTTGGCCGCAGGCGGCGAGGATGTCGCGGCCGCGCGGCGTGCGGATCGGCGAGGCGTAGCCGGCATTGTTTATGTAATCGGCAAATTTCTCGATCGTCTCCCAGTCCGAGCACTGGTAGTTGGTGCCGGGCCAGGGGTTGAACGGGATCAGGTTGATCTTGGCCGGAATGCCCTTGAGCAGCTTCACCAGCGCCTTGGCGTCCTCGAGGGAATCGTTGACGTCCTTCAGCATCACATATTCGAAGGTGATGCGCTTGGCATTGGAGAGGCCCGGATAGGCCTTGCAGGCGGCGATGAGGTCCTTCAGCGGGAACTTCTTGTTGATCGGCACAAGCAGGTCGCGCAGATCGTCATTGGTGGCGTGCAGCGAGATCGCCAGCATGACGCCGATCTCCTCGCCGGTGCGGAAAATCTCCGGCACGACGCCGGAGGTGGAAAGCGTGATGCGGCGCTTCGACAGGGAAAGTCCGTCGCCGTCGGAAGCGATCAGCAGCGCCTTCTTCACCGCCTCGAAATTATAGAGCGGCTCGCCCATGCCCATCATGACGATGTTGGACACCTTGCGGCCCTCGGCCGGCACGATGGCGCCGTCCGGCGTGTCGCGGTCGGGGAAGTCGCCGAGACGGTCGCGCGCGGTCAGCAACTGCGCCAGGATCTCCTCGGCGGTGAGGTTGCGCACCAGCTTCTGCGTGCCGGTGTGGCAGAAGGAGCAGGTCAGCGTGCAGCCGACCTGCGAGGAGATGCAGAGCGTGCCGCGGCCTTCCTCGGGGATGTAGACGGTCTCGATCTCGACCGGGCGGCCGGCGCCGCGCGGCGGAAAGCGGAACAGCCATTTGCGCGTGCCGTCGGCAGAGATCTGCTCCTCGACGATTTCCGGCCGCGCGACCGTGAAGTGCTTGTCGAGCTCGGCGCGCAAGTCCTTGGAGATGTTGAACATATGCGCGAAGTCGCAGACGCCGCGCACATACATCCAGTGCCAGAGCTGCTGGGCGCGCATTTTGGCCTGGCGCTCGGGCACGATGCCTGCCTCGACGAGAGCGGCGCCGAGCTCGGCGCGGGTCAGGCCGATCAGCGACGGCTTCTCGGTTGGCGCCGTGCGGCGCAAGGCGTCACGGGCGCCTTCGGCGGTAAGATCAAGCGAAACGGTCATGGTGGCGCCAATATAAGCGATTTGCGGCCGATTTCAGCATCGGCTGAACAGGAAGCGCGGCGCTTAGCACAGCTTGGCGCCGGAGTCATGCGCCTGGCGGGTTCACGGGCGTTGCGTCGGCGACGGCATCCACCTTGCGGCGATGGCCGCTGACCTGCTGGCCGTCTTCCGGGTGCAGGAAGAAGAACCCGGGAATGGGAAGCAGCGGGATGACCGCCGTCAGCAGGAAGGCCCAGTGGAACTGGTCCGCCGTCGGCGCATGCACCTCACCTGAGACCAGGCCGAGCACCATGGCGGCGATCGAGACGCCGAGCGAAACGCTGAGCTGCTGCAGGACGCCGCCGAGGCTGGTGGCGCGGCTGAGTTTCTCGGCCGGCAGGTCGGCATAGGACAGCGTGTTGGAGGACATGAACTGCGCCGAGCGGACGATGCCGAAGAAGAAGACATAGAGGCCGATCGCCCAATGCGGGGTGTCGGCATCGAGCAGGGCAAAGCCTGCCACCGCCATCGAGCCGACCACTGCGCTGCCGGTCAGCACGGCCTTGAAGCCGAAGCGCCGCAAGAAAAACGACAGCAGCGGCCGCATCAGCAGAGCCCCGAAGCTGCCGACGAAGGTCAGCGAGCCGGAGGTGACTGGGCTCATGCCGAAGCCGACCTGCAGCATCAGCGGCAACAGGAACGGCGCGCCGTTGAGGCCGATGCGGCACAGGCCGCCGGCCAGCGTGCCGACCCAGAAGGAGCGGAAGCGAAACAGCGTCAGATCCACGGCGGGCGCCGCGACGCGGCGCGCATAGCGGCCGAAGGCGAGCAGCAGCAGGACCGACGCGACCAGCACCAGCACGGTCGCCAGCGACGAAATCGCCGGACGGCCGATATTCTCCAGGCCGAACTGAAGCAGCGCCGCGCCGGCTCCCACCATCAGGAAGCCGGCGAAATCGAAAGGCTGCGCTTCCTCGCCGTGGAAATCGTCGACGAAGCGCAAGGCGGCGAAAATACCGAGCAGGCCGAACGGCACGTTGACGTAGAAGATCCAGCGCCAGGAGGCATAGGTGGTCAGGAGGCCGCCGAGCAGCGGCCCGATGACGGGCCCAATGATCGCCGGCAAGGTCGTGTAGGTCATGGCGGTGATCAGCCCGCTGCGCGGAAAGGAGCGCAGCAGGATCAGCCGCCCGACTGGCGTCATCATGGCGCCGCCCAGCCCCTGCAGCGCGCGCATGGCCAAAAGCATACCGACGCTGTCCGCCGCGCCGCACAGGACCGAACCGAGGGTGAAGATGAAGAGCGCCAGCGCGAAGATCTTGCGGGCGCCGAACCGGTCGGCGAACCAGCCGCTGACGGGAATGAACACCGCCAAGGTCAGGATGTAGGTGGTGATCGCCAGGTTGAGCCGGACCGGGGTCGTGTCGAGGCTTTGCGCGATGGAAGGGATAGCAGTGGTGAGAATGGTGGAATCGAGCTGCTCCATCAGGAAGGCGATGGCGACGATCGACGGGATGATCAGCTTGAGTCGCGGGTCACGCTCGGTCGCAAAGAGAGGCTGTTCCAAGGATCCGGCCAATTCCGTCATGCAGGCGCTTGTGGTGATCAGCGTGGGCCGAGCGTCAAGCACGCTGACCTGCCGGCGCCGTCTTATGCCCTTTAGGAGGAAGCGGCGGCTAATTCTACTGCAACGCAGGTCAACAAATTTTGACCCCTTGCCCTCCCGGCGGTCGAACGCGACCGGCCGTCCTTCGAAGCCGATCACATATTCGTGTTGACGTAACCAATCGAAGCGCGTCGGCGAACCTGAAGAGGGCGACCATGCCCGCCAACAATGGGAGTTGTCAGATGCACTCAATCAAGTTCGTACTTATTGCCGGCCTCGTCGGCCTTTTCGCCTCGCAGGCCTTTGCCGAAGACACGATGGGCAGCATGACTATGATGAAAGGCGGCCAGGTGACCGCGATCATGCCGGACGGCCACATGGGCACCATGATGCCGGACGCCAAGATGAGCGCCGAGATGATGAAGATGGCCAAGCCGATCAAGCACTGCATGATGATGATGACCGACGCCAAGGGCAAAGCCTTCATGATCGACACGTCGACCAAGAAGGCGCAGGCCGAATGTGAAAAAATGGCGATGTAAGTTCGAACCTTGCTCGCCTGACATTCCCGCCGGCGCGGAGCCGGCGGGCAATCCGAGTGAATGCGCGACCGCGCCCTCGCGGTCTTGATCGACCTTCAGCCTGTGCTAGGGCTGGGCTCCATCACGAGGGCGAACATGGCCAGCATATCCCGAAAATACCGTATGCTGCGGCGCTCGCAGGCGATGTGGGTGTCGCGGCGCGTCTGGCAGCCGCGTCTCGTCTTCTGGGCCGGGGCCATTTCGATCGGCCTGATCAGCGTTCTGTTCGCGTTGCTCGCCGACCGTGCGCAGACACTCTTCCATGCCATGACCGGCAATGGCGGCGGCTGGCGCTTCTATCTGCCGCTGATCTTGACGCCGCTCGGTTTTGTCTTTTGCGCCTGGCTCGCGCATTCCTTCTTCCCGGGATCGCAAGGCAGCGGCATTCCGCAGGCGATCGCGGCGCGGCATCTGCGTGACGAGGACGACCGCAGCCACATCCTGTCGCTCAAGCTGGTGGTAGGCAAGATCGCGCTCACCATCGTCGGTCTCGCCTGCGGCGCCTCCATCGGCCGCGAGGGGCCGACGGTCCAGGTCGGCGCCTCCGTGATGCTGCAGGCGGCGCGCTGGGGCGGCATGGTGCAGGCGCGCGGCCTGATCCTGGCTGGTTCCGCCGCCGGCATAGCCGCCGCCTTCAACACGCCGCTTGCCGGTATCGTCTTTGCCATCGAGGAGATGGGCCGCGCTTATGAATCGCGCACCAATGGCCTGGTGCTGACGGCGGTGATCCTGGCCGGCCTTGCCTCGCTGGGGTTGCTTGGCAACTACACCTATTTCGGCGTCGCCAAGGACACCGTCGCCTTCGCGACCGACTGGCCGCTGGTGCTCGCCTGCGGCATCATCGGCGGCGGTGTCGGCGCGTTGTTCTCGCTGCTCGCGCTGAAAGTCATGCGGCGTATCCGGCGCTGGAACGCGTTGCAGCCGCTGCCGCGCACGCTGGTCGTGGCTGCTGTCTGCGGGCTAGCCGTGGCCGCGATCGGCATTGCCTCCGGAGGGTTGACCTTTGGCACCGGCTATACCCAGGCCCGCGGCGCGATCGAAGGCGCGCCGCTGCCGGCCTTCTTCTTCGTCGAAAAATTCGCCGCCGGCCTGCTGTCGATGGTGTCCGGCATTCCAGGCGGCATCTTCGCGCCGTCGCTGGCGGTGGGCGCCGGCCTCGGCAGCACGCTCGGCCTGATCTTCGGCACGGCCGCCGGCACGGCGGCGCTGCTCGGCATGGCCGGCTATTTTGCCGGCGTCGTGCAGGCGCCGATGACGGCCTTCGTCATCATCCTCGAAATGACCGGCAACCACGACAATGTCATCGCGCTGATGTGCGCTTCGATGCTGGGTTATGGCACGGCTCGGCTGATCTCGCATGAGCCGCTCTACCACGCGCTGTCGCGGGTGTTCATTGCCGAGGCGATCCGGCGGCGGCGGGCAGAGACGATCCCCGCGCAGGGTTGAACGCGCCACCTGATCAAAAAAGGCCGGACTTCAATGTCCGGCCTTGCGTCAGATCCCGATGCCGATTGGCCTACTTACACTTGGCGATCGAGGCCAGCGCGGCCGAGATGCCCTTCAGCGAGAAGACATAGGAGGTGGGGTTGCCGCGGCCGGACTTGGCCTGCACCTTCATGTCGGTGCCGGTCTTCATGGCGGCGATCAGCACCGGCTCTTCCGCGGCGTTCTCGACCCAGGCCGACTTGCCGCGGGTGAACATCGAGAACGACTTCTTGTCGATGGTGACGGTGGCCTTCGAGCCTTCCTGGAAGGTGTAGCCGGCGATGAACTGCGGCTCGTAGGAGACCTGCTGCCCGGGCCGCTGGCTGACGAAGAAGAACATGTCGCCATGGTCGAGCGTCTTCGGCTGCTTGTCCGTCGGCACGGTCAGCACATAGCAGACCTTACCTGCCTGCGACTGATAGCTGTAGGTGCCCCAGGCGTTGTGCTGGCCGATCTTGGTCGCCTGCTGCGCCAGCGCCGGCGCCGCGAAGGCGGCCACCAGGACCAGGCTGGAAACTGTAGCAATCAATCCGCGCATCGTTCTTCCCGTATTCCAAATGGTGCGGAGGCGGGCCGCCTGGCGTCCTGCCGTCGCTTCATTTTGATTTAATCAGGGTTACCAAACGGTGAATTGTCCTCGAAGAAAAGGAACTCACCCCAGGAAACCGCCACCATTCGCGCCGCCACCGTTGAAAGCGGCTGGCGCGACGTCCCGGCGCGGAGTTGGATGCCACGAAAACGGCAACAGTTTGTCTTTTCGCACGCGCTGATTTGTGAGGCGAAGTCTAAAAGCGCGCCGCGCTGTAAGTCCTTGTCTGTGCATGTCGTCGTCCCAGAACCGCTGCGCACTTCTGGGCGACATGCATTAGGTCAGCTCCTGTCGGCCAGCGCGTCCCTGGCGGCCTGCCTGTGGGCAGGCGTGATATGGGCGCTGACGGCGGTGATCGCGGCGGTCAGCACGGCAAGATCGTCGGTGAAGCCGAAGCCGACGACGAAGTCGGGGATGAAATCGAACGGCAGGACGAAATAGCCGAGCGCGCCGAGCAGGATCGCCTTGGCGCGCAGCGGCGTGTCCTTGTCCAGGGCGCAATAATAGGCGGCGACGACCTCGTCCATGAACGGGATCTGCCGGGCCGCCTTCTTGGCGGTGCGCCAGAATTTCTCGCGCACCTCGCCTTCGCCGGCGAGCTTGTCGCCGAAGCCGAAGAAATCAAAACCGGTACCTTGCGCCATCAATCGCTCCTTGGCCGCGCGCAACCCCTGCGTGCCGACCCGCCGGAAGATGTGGTGAAAGGGGAGGGCCGCTACAAGAGTTGGTGACTTCACGCCGCGGCATTGGTTCAGAAATCCGAAGCGCTGGAGGGACAGCACCCCCCTCTGCCCTGCCGGGCATCTCCCCCGCAAGGGGGGAGATTGGCAGCTTTGGCGCCCCGCTCGATCCTGCAACGCTGGCGATTAGCGAAAGCCGCGGGGACGTCCGATCTCCCCCCTTGCGGGGGAGATGTCCGGCAGGACAGAGGGGGGTGTGAAGGAACGCGGCGTCACAATATTTCCGTCTTTCATCCCATCCCAGCGGGTCTCGCTCCTTCTCTGCGCCGCGGCGCAGCTGTTTCCCCGACTCTAACCAAAATACCGGTTCATCCGCTTGGCGAGCTCGATGTCGAGCGCGGTGACGCCGCCGGCGTCATGCGTGTTCAGTGTCACGTCGACGGTCTTGTAGACATTCGACCAGTCAGGGTGGTGGTCCATCTTCTCGGCGGCCAGAGCCACGCGCGTCATGAAGGCGAAGGCCTCGGAGAAATTCTTGAAGACGAAGCTGCGCTTGATGGACGCGTCGTCGGCGGCAAGCGACCAGCCGTCGAGTTCGGCGAGCGCGGCCGTGATCGCGTCCTTGTTCAGTTTTTCCCTGTTCATGTTTGATCCCTGTGATATTTCGACGTTCCCAACCATAACGCCGGATCGATGAGCGCAAAGCCCATAAATTCCATTCTGTTTGTCTGCCTCGGCAACATCTGCCGATCGCCTTTGGCTGAAGGCGTCTTGGGCGCCGTTCTGGCGGAACGCGGAATTGCCGGCGATATCGTGCTCGATTCGGCGGCGACCAGCGGCTGGGAAATCGGCTCCGCTCCCGACCCGCGCTCGATCGCGGTTGCCGCGCAGCACGGCGTCGACATTTCCGGACAGAGGGCGCGCAAGGTGCTGCCGGAGGATTTTTCGCGCTTCGACCTGATCCTCGGCATGGACAAAGCGAATGTGCATGACCTCAAGGCGCTGGCGCCGCCGGCCGCGCGCGACCGGGTCCATCTCTATCTGGACTTCGCGACGGGAAATGCCGCGGACGTGCCGGATCCCTATTATGACGGCGCCGAGGCCTTCGCTTCGGTCTACCGCATGATCCGCGGGGCGTCGGAGGCGCTGGCCACGCGCCTCGCTGCCGGCGCGTCGGCGCCGAGCAGCGGCCAGGCCTCCTCGACGATATAGGGGCCGCCGCCGACCGAATCGCGCGACGACATCAGCACGAAGCGGCCGACGCGGAAGGGCAGCGCCGAAAAATTGCCGCGCGCCGACAGATATTGCGCGACGTCGAGCGGGCTCCCGTTGCGCAGTCGCGCCAGCGTCACGTGCGGCGAGAATTTGCGCGGATCGACAGGAAGTCCGAGCCGCTGGCAGATGCGGTCGATCTCGCCCTGGAGCCCCGTCAGGTCCGGCGAGGCCGACACGCCGGCCCACACCGCATGCGGCTTCTTGCCGCCGAAGGCGCCGACGCCGCAGAGCGTCATCTGGAAAGAGGGACGGTGCACCCGGTCAAGGGCGTTGGCGATCTCGTCCGCGACATGGCCCTCGACGTCGCCGATGAAGCGCAGCGTCAGATGGTAGTTTTCGACATCGATCCAGCGCGCTCCGGGCAGCCCGCCGCGGAGCAGGGATAGAGAGAGGGCGGCGTCACGCGGAATTTCGAGGGCGGTGAAAAGACGTGGCATGTGAAGCCTCCTGTCCTCGAATCGAAACTCTCGTCCCTAGCGAATCATCGATATAGACGCGGGGCAAGAGGTTTGTTGTCCACAAAGTTTCCCCAGCGGAAACCGAGGCGTTTTGGACTCACGACGCGCCGCCCCTCATGACGGACCTCTATTGTCGGCGATCGCCTTTTCGACCACGGGAAGGATGCGCTCGACGATCACGTCGACGCCCTTCGGATTGGGATGCAGGCCGTCCTCCAGCTGCAGGTCGGGGTGGCCGGAGACGCCGTCGAGAAAGAACGGATAGAGCGGAACGGCATATTTAGCGGCAAGCCTCGGGTAGATGGTGTCGAAGGTCTTCTGGTAGTCGGCGCCGAGATTGGGCGCGGCGCGCATGCCGGCGAGCAGCGCCGGGATGTTGCGCTGCTTCAGCTTTGCCAGCATGGCGTCGAGGTTGTTCTCGGCGATGTCGGGAGCGACGCCGCGCAGCATGTCGTTGGCGCCGAGCTCGAGGATGACGAGCCTGGTGCCGTCCGGCACCGACCAGTCGAGCCGCGACAGCCCGCCGCTCGTGGTGTCGCCGGAGACGCCGGCATTGGCGACGGTGACGTCGAGGCCTTTCGCTCTCAAGGCTGCCTGCAGCCTGTCGGTGAAGCCCTGGCCCGGACCAAGGCCGTAGCCCGCCGTCAGGCTGTCGCCGAAGCCGACGATGGTGAAGGTGTCTGCGCGCGCCGGCGAAACCGCGCCGCAAACGACAAGGAAAAGAATGAGGGCTGAAAAAAGGACTGGGGCCACGAAAAGGGCGGGGGCTGCGGCAAAACGGTGTTTGAAAGCCATGCGGCGAGCCCCATATGACCGAAACAATCCAAGCAAGGAGACTCCGGCCGTCTCCTTTTTCACATATAGGGCGCTTTCATTGTGACAGAAACCGTCATCGCGCTGAGAGACGTATCGCTGACGCTCGGCGAGGGTGCGTCTTCCGTCCATGTGCTGAAGGGCGTCAGCCTCGATGTGTTGGCCGGCGCGGCAACCGGCATCATCGGTCCTTCGGGCTCCGGCAAGTCCACCTTGCTGATGGTTCTGGCCGGACTGGAAAGGGTCGACTCGGGAACAGTGCGAATCGCCGGTGAATTGCTCAACGGCAAAAGCGAGGATCAGATTGCATCGTTTCGGGGGCGAAACATCGGCATCGTCTTCCAGTCCTTCCATCTCATTCCCAACATGACGGCGCTCGAAAATGTCGCTGTGCCGCTGGAGCTTGCCGGCCATGCCGATCCGTTCGGGGTGGCGGCGCAGGAGCTCGCGGCGGTCGGCTTGAGCTACCGCGTAACGCACTATCCCGGCGAGCTCTCCGGCGGCGAGCAGCAGCGCGTGGCGATCGCCCGGGCGCTGGCGCCGTCGCCGCGCATCCTCATCGCCGACGAGCCGACCGGCAATCTCGACCAGGCAACGGGAAAGCAGATTGCCGACCTTCTGTTCGCCAAGGCGGCGGAACGCGGCATGACGCTGGTGCTGGTCACGCATGATCCGGCGCTTGCCGCGCGCTGCGCGCGCCAGGTCTCGATGCGCTCGGGGCGGATCGAGGAAGCGCCGAAGCCGGTGAAGGTGCCCGCCTGATGCGGACATTGAAGCTCGCAATCCGCTTCTCGCTGCGCGAGATGCGCGGCGGCCTGTCCGGCTTCATGATCTTCCTTGCCTGCATCGCGCTCGGCGTCGCGGCGATCGGCGGCGTCAATTCAGTGGCGCAGGCGATCTCCACCGGCGTCGCCAATCAAGGCCAGACGCTGCTTGGCGGCGACCTGCGCTTCCAGGTCAACCAGCGCAGCGCTTCAGACGCCGAGCTCGGTTTCATCAAAAGCCTCGGCACGGTCTCGCAGAATTCCGGCATGCGCTCGATGGCGCGGCTGGAGGACGGCTCGGACCAGGCGCTGGTCGAGGCAAAGGCCATCGACGATGCCTATCCGCTCTACGGCGCGCTGGAAACCGATCCGGCGCTGCCGAAGCAACAACTGTTCGGCGAAAGGTCCGGCGTGTTCGGCGCCGCCGCGCCCGACCTGTTGTTCGACCGGCTCAATCTTCATATCGGCGGCAGGCTCAAACTCGGCAGCGCCACTTTAGAGTTGCGAGCCAGGCTGGTCAGCGAGCCGGATGCGGTGTCGGACGGTTTCGGTTTCGCGCCACGGCTGATGATTTCGCGCGAGGGCCTTGCCGCATCCGGCCTGGTGCAGCCAGGCAGCCTGGTCGAGAACGCCTATAAGGTGAAGCTGCCCGAGGGCACTTCCGAGGCGCGGATCAAGGACATCCAGGCTCAAGCCGCGAAGGATTTTCCGCAGGCCGGCTGGTCGATCCGCACGCGCAGCAACGCGGCCCCCGCGCTCTCCGCCAATATCGAGCGCTTCTCGCAGTTCCTGACCCTGGTCGGGCTGACGGCGCTGGTGGTCGGCGGCGTCGGCGTGGCGAACGCCGTGCGCGCCTATCTCGACGGCAAGCGCGGCGTCATCGCGACCTTCAAGAGCCTCGGGGCCTCGGGCGGGTTCGTCTTCACCGTCTATCTGGTGCAGATCCTTTTGATCGCGGGTCTCGGCATCGTGCTCGGGCTCATCCTGGGCGCGGCGATGCCTTTCGTGGCGAGCGCGCTTTTGCAGTCGGTCATCCCCGTGCCGGCGCAAGGCGGCTTCTATCCGGGCGCGCTGGCCATGGCGGCGCTGTTCGGCCTGCTGGTAACGCTGGCATTCGCGCTGCTGCCGCTCGGCCGCGCCCGCGACGTGCCGGCAACCGCGCTATTCCGCGAAATGGGGTTCGAAAGCCGCGGCCTGCCGCGGCTGCCCTATGCCGGCGCCGCGCTCGCGATCGTCGCCGCGCTGGCGGCGCTGGCGATCCTTTCGGCCAACGACTATCGCATCGCCTCGATCTTCGTCGGGGCGACGGTCTTCGCCTTCCTGGTGCTGCGGCTGGTGGCGGTGCTGGTGCAATGGGTCGCCAGCAAGAGCCCGCACGTGCGCTCGGTTCCGCTGCGGCTCGCGCTCGGCAATATCCATCGGCCCGGCGCGCTGACGCCTTCGGTGGTGCTGTCGCTCGGCCTCGGGCTGACGCTGCTGGTGACGCTGGCGCTGATCGACGGGAACCTCAGGCGGCAGATCTCCGGCAGCCTGCCGGAGCGGGCGCCGAACTTCTTCTTCGTCGACATCCAGAGCAGCGACGTCGACGCCTTCGCCGGCCTCGTGGCCAAGGAGGCGCCTCGAGGAACGCTGGTCAAGGTGCCGATGCTGCGCGGCCGCATCATGGCGCTCAACGGCGTCGACGTCGACAAGGTGAAGACCCCGGCCGACGGCGCCTGGGTGCTGCGCGGCGACCGCGGCCTGACCTATGACGCCAAGCAGCCGGAAAATGCGACGCTGACCGAAGGCGCGTGGTGGCCGCAGGACTATTCCGGCGAGCCGCTGGTGTCGTTCTCGGCCGAGGAGGGCAAGGCGATCGGGCTGAAGCTCGGCGACACCGTGACCGTCAACGTGCTCGGCCGCAACGTGACGGCAAGAATAGCCAATTTCCGCCAGGTGCAATGGGAGACGATGGGCATCAACTTCGTCATGGTGTTCTCTCCCAACAGCTTTGCCGGGGCGCCGCATGGCTGGCTGGCGACGCTGACCGACAGACAAGCCACCACGGTCGGCGACGCGCGGCTGCTCAATGCCGTGACGCGCGCCTTTCCGGCGGTGACGACGGTCCGCGTCAAGGACGCGCTCGACATCGTCAACCGGCTGGTCGCCCAGCTCGGCACGGCGATCCGCGCCGCCGCCGGCGTGGCGCTGATCGCCTCGGTATTGGTGCTTTCCGGCGCGCTGGCCGCCGGCAACCGGGCGCGCATCCACGACGCGGTGGTGCTGAAGACGCTCGGCGCGACCCGGCGGACGCTGATTGCGGCCTTCTCGCTGGAATATGCGCTGATCGGGCTTGCCACCGCGCTGTTCGCGCTGGCCGCCGGCGGCATCGCCGCCTGGTTCGTGGTGGCGCATATCATGACACTGCCGTCGCATTTCATGCCGGAAGTGGCGGTGGCGACGATCCTGGTTTCACTGGCGGTCACCGTCGGCATCGGCCTTGCCGGCACCTGGCGGGTGCTCGGCCACAAGGCCGCGCCAGTGCTGCGCGACCTCTGACTCGCCCTGTCTCGAGCCGCCGGTCCGGTTAAATCTTTGTAAGAATGCCTTCCGGAGGCGCCGAAATCTGGCCTTTTGCGCTCTCACGCAGCGTTACGGCCCGTTACCGTCTTGTTCTTGACGTCAAGAACCATCATATTTCGCGCTAGGCATGCTGGAGCCCCGCCAGCGGCGCCTGGTCCCGGGAGTTGCTCCGAGCGGACCTGTCACCGGACGGGGCAGAAGCAACAGAGGATTTCCAATGGCTGATCCCATTCGCAACTACCAGACGTCCGCCGCCCCCGGCGCGCGCGTCGATATCGATCAGGGCCTGCGCGCCTATATGATCAAAGTCTATAACCTCATGGGGCTTGGCCTGCTCATAACCGGCCTTGCCGCCTGGGGTGCCTTTCAGCTCGCCGTCACGGGCGATGGCCAGCTGACCGCATTCGGCCAGCTCATCTATGCAAGTGCGTTCCGCTGGATCGTCATCCTGGCGCCGCTCGCTGCCGTGATGTTCCTGTCGTTCCGTATCCAGTCGATGAGCGTAGGGGCGGCGCAGGCCACGTTCTGGGTCTATGCCGGCCTTGTCGGCCTGTCGTTGTCGACGATCTTCCTCGTCTATACCGGCACCAGCATCACCCAGACCTTCTTCGCCACGGCCGCGGCCTTTGGCGGCCTGTCGCTCTACGGCTATACGACGAGGCGCGACCTGACGGCGTTCGGCTCGTTCCTGATCATGGGCGTGATCGGCCTGCTGATCGCGATGCTGATCAACATCTTCCTGCAGTCGTCGGCGCTTGGCTTCGCCATCTCGGCGATCGGCGTGCTGGTGTTCGCCGGCCTCACCGCCTACGACACGCAGAAGATCAAGGAGATGTATTTCGAGGGTGACGTCGCCGACGTCGCCGGCCGCAAGGCGATCATGGGCGCGCTGCGGCTCTATCTCGACTTCATCAACCTGTTCATGTTCCTGCTGCAGTTCATGGGCGACCGCCGCTAAAGGCAGTTACCCGGTTTCACTGGACCATAGACTTTGCGAAGGGCGGCCCAACGGCCGCCCTTTCCTTTTGCGCACGCCTCTGCTGTTATCGAGGCACGAAGACGACCTGCATAAATTATGAGCATTATTGCAATCAGAGCCGCCGCCGCGGCCGACCTCGACCGAATCACGGAAATCTACGCCGATGCGGTCGCGCACGGCACCGCGAGCTACGAGCTGAAGCCGCCTAGCCGTGCCGAAATGGGCAATCGATTCGACGCTCTAGCGGCCGGCGGCTTTCCCTATCTGGTGGCGGAAAAGGACGGCACCGTGCTCGGCTATGCCTATGCCGGACCGTTCCGGCCGCGTCCCGCCTACCGATTCGTTATCGAGGATTCGGTCTATGTCGCGCCCGAGGCCAAGGGTCAGGGCGTGGGCTTGCTGCTGATGCAGGCGCTGATCGAGACGGCACGCTCGGCGGGCTTCCGCCAGATCATCGCTGTCATCGGCGACGGCCATGCGGACAGCGCTTCGGTGCGGCTGCACGAGAAGCTCGGCTTCCGCCACTCCGGGCGGCTGGAAGGGTCGGGCTACAAGCATGGGCGCTGGCTGGACACGGTGTTCATGCAGCTGTCGCTGAATGGCGGCGCCGAATTACCGCCCGATCCTGATTCGCTGCCGGAACGGACGTTCAGGGGCCTGAAAAGGAACTGAAGAACTGAGGAATTGAAGAACTGATGAACAAAGAAGACGGCAGTTACGTCAGGCGCTAATGCATGTCGCCCAGAAGTGCGCAGCGGTTCTGGGGCAACGACATACATCAAAACAAAGACTTAAAGCGCGTCGCCTGAATCCGTTCACGGTACACGACTCAGGCGTTTTTTGAGCTTATCATCGATCTTCGGGGTGGTTTTTCGAGCCACGCGTGGGCGGCTGCTTTGGGGCAGTTGACGATCCAGTCTCTGAGTGCGTCGAGACCGATGCGGAACCAGGATTTTTCGCGGCGGCCGTGGCTTTTGCGGGGTATGGCCTTCATGCCCATGGTCTGGGTGGCGCATCGGTAGGCCCATGTGATGGCGAGCATCACGATGACGATGAGGCTTGCGAGCTTCTCGGGATTGGTGATGTGGGTGTCCTCGAGA
>NZ_ATYO01000004.1 GCF_000427725.1 Mesorhizobium sp. WSM3224
GATGCGAAAGGTTGACGCTACGCGACTGGGCAAGTCCGGCGATCAGCACCGCAAGCGTCACAAGCCGGCTCTTGCTTAGCGAAAAGTGCCGACCTAACGTCTCGATGAGAGCGGAATGAATCAGTGTCATGGGCGAAGATCCTTTGCTGAGGAATCTTCAATCCAAACACATCATCCCGTTCTCACCCTGACTGTCGTGTACCGTGAACGGATTCAGGCGACGCGCTTTAAACCTTTGTTTTGATGCATGTCGTTCTCCCAAAACCGCTGCGCACTTTTGGGCGACATCCATTGGATCTTTCAGGTCCTGAGCGGCAGAACCCGGTCCGGCGGGCGGTGGCCGTCGAAGAAGGCGCGAATGTTGATGATCACCTTCTCGCCCATGTCGATGCGGCCCTCGAGCGTGGCCGAACCCATATGCGGCAAAAGCACCACCTTGCCCTTGGCGGCAAGCTTCAACAGCTTGCTGTTCAGCGCCGGCTCGTGCTCGTAAACGTCGAGGCCGGCGCCGGCGATCTTGCCGTCATGGATGAGCTTGACCAGCGATTCCTCGTCGATGATATCGCCGCGCGCGGTGTTGACGAGGTAGGCCGAAGGCTGCATCAGCGCCAGCCGACGACCGGACAAAAGGTGGAACGTCGCCGGCGTCGAGGGACAATTGACCGAGATGATGTCCATGCGGGCCAGCATCTGGTCGAGGCTTTCCCAGTAGGTTGCCTCCAGCTCCTCCTCGACCGCCGGCAGCACGCGGTGCCGGTTGTGGTAATGGATCGACAGGCCGAAGGCCTTGGCCCGCCTGGCGACCGCCGTGCCGATGCGGCCCATGCCGACGATGCCCAGCCGTTTGCCCCAGATGCGCCGGCCGAGCATCCAGGTCGGCGACCAGCCGGCCCATTTCTTCTCGCTTGTCAGCACATTGGCGCCTTCGGCCAGGCGCCGCGGCACGGCGAGCATCAGCGCCATGGTCATATCGGCGGTATCTTCGGTGAGCACATTCGGGGTGTTGGTGACGGTGATGCCTTTCTTGGCCGCCGCCGCTACGTCGATCTTGTCGACACCGTTGCCGAAATTCGCGATCAGCTTGAGGTTTTCGCCGGCCTGGGCGATCAGCGCGGCATCGATATGGTCGGTGATGGTGGGAACCAGCACGTCGGCTTCCTTGACCGCGGCGACCAGCTCCGGCTGCGTCATCGGCCGGTCCTCGACATTCAGCCGCGCATCGAACAGCTCGCGCATGCGGGTTTCGACCGGATCGGGCAGCTTGCGCGTGATGACGACGAGGGGCCGTTTTTTGCCTGCCATTTTATCCCCGAAGCTTCCTCGAAACCGATCTCGTTGAGACCTCTTTAACCAAGAGCGGCGAAACTTGTAGCCGATCGCGGCATCAGCCCACTCCTGTAACAAGCAGTGCCGCCGAAGACAAAGAAAAAGGGGCGCTCATCCAGACGGACCGGCGCCGAAAGGAACGAAAGTGTCTGGTTTCGCGTCGCTTCGCCTGGCCTTCAGCGCAGCCATCCTTGGCGCCCTCCTGTGCGCGCCGCAGGCCTTCGCGCAAAGCGCTGCGGCGCCGGCGCAAACCATAACGCTTGGCCCAAGCGGCCTGCCGCTGCCGCGCTTCGTCAGCCTGAAGCCGGCCCGCGTCAACTCGCGCGTCGGCCCCGGCGCCAATTACTCCGTCAACTGGATGTACATGAAGGCCGGCCTGCCGATGGAAGTCATCCAGGAATTCGACACCTGGCGCCGCGTGCGCGATGCCGACGGCTCGGAGGGCTGGATCAACCAATCGCTGCTCTCCGGCCGCCGCACCGCGATTGTCGCGCCCTGGCAGCGCGGCAAGGGCGGGCGAATCAGCCTGCTCGACGAGCCCGACAAGGATGCGGGTGTCGTCGCCATCATCGAGCCAGGCGTGATCGGCTCGATCAAGAAATGCGACGGCCAATGGTGCGAAATGACCTTCGACGGCCACATCGGCTGGATGGCCCAGTCGCAGGTATGGGGCGCTTATCCGGGCGAGAAGTTCAAGAACTGAGTTTGCCGGACGGATCAGCCTCGCGGCGCCCGATGCGCCCGAGATGGGTATCCTGAAAACCACTGGACAATTTCAGGCCGTAGCCCAGGGCACGGTCGATGGCGATGTGGGCGATCCAGATCAGCGCCACGGCAGCGATCGTTGAATTGGCAAGAAGCTCGCCGGCGAGCGCCAGAACAAGCGGCGCGATCAGGATGTGCAGGGCGTTATAGGCAATCGCGCCGATGCGCGGCCCGGCAAGGTAGCCGAGCATCGACAGGTCAGGCGCCAGGATGAGCAGCGCAAACAGCCACCAGGAGACGCCCCACACTGCATAGAAAACGATGGCCGCCACGGCAACCGCGACCCATTCCAGCCGGACTGCCAGGTCGACGGGACGCATCGCCAGCGGATCAATCGCAGCGTTTGGGGCGAAGTCTCACCACGATGTCGACATTGGCTATCTCCATGCCTTCCGGGGGCGCCGGCAGGTTGGAGACGGTTACCGGCCCGCTTTCGATATCGAAAATCCGGTTCTCGCCCTCGACGTAGAAGTGATGATGATCGGAGGTGTTGGTGTCGAAATAGGTTTTCGAGCCTTCGACCGCCAGGATGCGTAGCAGGCCGGCCTGGGTGAACTGGTGGAGCGCGTTATAAACCGTCGCCAGTGAGATCGGCACGCCGGCGGCGATCGCCTCCTCGTGCAGTTCCTCGGCCGAAAGGTGGCGGTCGCCCTTGGCAAAAAGCAGGTCGGCCAGCGCGATGCGCTGGCGCGTCGGCCTCAGGCCGGCTTCGCGAACCCGCTTGTCCACAGCGACATTTTCCTTCCGGTAGCCCGAATCCATCTTCACTTCGAAGCTTGCTGCCCAGCCCATCAACAGGTCCAGAATGGCAAAAAGACGTCAAAAGCCAAAACCGGACATCAGCCGACATATATTCTGTAGTCCGAACGCGATCAATAGCGCGCATTGACCCGGGCAGGCGCACGGGTTAAGCGCAAACGCCGGTTTCCGGCCGCAAACAGAGTGTGTTAGGAAACCACCGACAAGGGCGCCCTGCCGCCCGGAACGAGAACGGGGACGGAGTTAATGGCGGGTCAAAAGTCCAGCTATGATTACGAGGAACTGCTTGCCTGCGCCCGCGGCGAGCTGTTCGGACCGGGAAACGCCCAGCTGCCCTACCCGCCGATGCTGATGTTCGACCGCATCACCGAAATCAGCGAGACCGGCGGCGCTTTCGACAAGGGCTTCATCCGCGCGGAATTCGACATCAAGCCGGACCTGTGGTTTTTCGCCTGTCACTTCATCGGCAATCCGATCATGCCGGGCTGCCTCGGCCTCGACGCCATGTGGCAGTTGACCGGTTTCTATCTCGGCTGGCTCGGCGAGCCGGGCAAGGGCATGGCGCTTTCGACTGGCGAAGTGAAGTTCAAGGGCATGGTGACGCCGTCGGTGAAGAAGGTCGAATATGGCGTCGACTTCAAGCGCGTGATGCGCGGCCGCCTGGTGCTCGGTATCGCCGACGGCTGGCTCAAGGCGGATGGCGAACCCATATACGCGGCTACGGATCTGAAGGTCGGTCTGTCCAAGCAGTCCGCAGCCTGACCGTTTCGCCGCGGCGCTCGCTTATCCAACGGACGCCACGTCAGTTTATATGCGTATGATCAAAGGCGAAAACCGGCTAGGTTTTTCGCCCAACTACGCCGGAAGGAGTTACGAATGAGACGGGTCGTAGTGACAGGGCTCGGCATTGTGTCGTCGATCGGCAACAATGCCAATGAGGTGCAGAGCTCGCTTTACGATGCCAAATCCGGCATCAGCTTTTCCAATTCCTTCGCCGAACACGGCTTCCGCTGCCAGGTCTGGGGCGCGCCGACGCTCGACCCCACCGCGATGATCGACCGCCGCGCCATGCGCTTCCTGAGCCAAGGCGCCGCCTGGAACCACGTCGCCATGGATCAGGCGATCGCCGATGCCGGGCTCGGCGAAAGCGACATTACCAATGAGCGGACCGGCATCGTGATGGGTTCCGGCGGCCCCTCGACCCGGACCATCGTCGAAGCGGCGGAAACCACGATCAAGAACAACAGTCCCAAGCGCATCGGCCCGTTCGCCGTGCCGAAAGCAATGTCTTCGACGGCGTCGGCCACCTTGGCCACATGGTTCAAGATCCACGGCGTCAACTATTCGATCTCGTCCGCCTGCTCGACCTCGGCGCATTGCATCGGCAATGCCTATGAGCTGATCCAGTGGGGCAAGCAGGATGTGATGTTCGCCGGCGGCCACGAGGACCTCGACTGGACGATGTCGGACCTGTTCGACGCCATGGGCGCAATGTCGTCGAAGTTCAATGACAATGCGTCGACCGCTTCCCGCGCCTATGACGTCAACCGCGACGGCTTCGTCATCGCCGGCGGCGCGGGTGTCCTCATCCTCGAGGAACTAGAACACGCCAAGGCGCGCGGCGCCAAGATCTATGCCGAGATCGTCGGCTATGGCGCGACTTCCGACGGTTACGACATGGTTGCGCCGTCCGGCGAAGGCGCCATGCGCTGCATGCGGCAGGCGCTTGCCACCGTCTCGACCCCGGTCGACTACATCAACACCCACGGCACCTCGACGCCGGTCGGCGATTCCAAGGAAATGGGCGCCATCCGCGAGGTGTTCGGCGACAAGATGCCTCACATCACTTCGACCAAGTCGCTCACCGGCCATTCGCTGGGGGCGGCCGGTGTGCAGGAATCGATCTATTCGATCCTGATGATGCAGGGCGGCTTCATCGGCGAGAGCGCCCATATCGAGGAGCTCGACCCGGAATTCGAGGGCATGCCGATCGTGCGCAAGCGTATCGACGACGCCAGGATCGACACCGTCCTGTCCAACTCCTTCGGTTTCGGTGGCACGAACGCAACGTTGATCTTCCAGCGCTATTCCGCATAAGCCAGCGTTTTTTAACAAGGATTGCCGTTTATGGACGGGTTGATGAAGGGCAAGCGCGGGCTTGTCATGGGTGTCGCCAACGACCATTCGATTGCCTGGGGCATCGCCAAAAAGCTGTCGGAACATGGGGCGGAGCTGGCTTTCACCTACCAGGGCGACGCGTTCGGGCGACGGGTCAAGCCGCTTGCCGAGAAGGTGGGAGCCTCTTTGGTCGTGCCCTGCGATGTCGAGGACAGCGCCTCGGTCACCGCGACCTTCGAGACACTCGGCAAGGCCTGGGGTGGGCTGGACTTCGTGGTGCATGCCATCGGATTTTCCGACAAGAACGAGCTCAAGGGTCTCTACGCCGACACCAGCCGCGACAATTTCGTGCGCACCATGGTGATCTCCTGCTATTCCTTCACCGAGATCGCCCGCAACGCCGCCGCGCTGATGGGCAATGGCGGCTCGATGATCACGCTCACCTATGCCGGCTCGGTCCGGGTGATGCCGAACTACAATGTCATGGGCGTCGCCAAGGCCGGGCTCGAGGCCAGCGTGCGCTACCTCGCCAATGACTACGGCCCGCGCGGCATCAGGGTGAACGGGATTTCGGCCGGACCGGTGCGGACGCTGGCAGGCTCCGGCGTTTCCGACGCTCGCCATATGTTCTCCTACCAGCAGCGCAATTCGCCTCTGCGGCGCACCGTGACCATCGACGAAGTCGGCGGTTCGGCGCTTTACCTGCTCTCCGATCTGTCGTCGGGCGTCACCGGCGAGATCCACTATGTGGATTCCGGCTATCACATCATTTCGATGCCTGCACTGGAAGAACTGAAGCAGAACGATGTCCCTCGCGAATAGTTGGCGATCGCGATAGTAGCCTTCCAGTAAAATTGGATGCATTGGCGGAAACTCATTTTAAGGAGATATCCGCTATAAGGTCCCGTAATCTAGGGACCATGCATGTCTGCAGTCAGCAATCCCAAACGGACTCCGCTGTTCCGGCTGATCACCATCGCCAGCTCGGGCATGGGCAGTTTCATCCTCGGACTGTGGGGGCTGCGGTTCGGCTTCGGCGACGGCTTGGCCGGCATGCCGGCCGAAGCGATGGGTGGTGTCATTGCCGCTCTTTGCGCCCTTGCAGCCGGGGGCGCCGCCATGTCGTTTTTCGCGGGCGTCGATGAATCGGCCGAATATGTCTTCAAGGAGACGCATTTCGACAAATTGACGGGCCTGCTGTCGCGTCCGGCCATGGTCGGCAGGATCGCCGACGCCGCGTCCCAGACGGTTCGAACCGGCGAGCCGGTGTTCCTAATCGACATAGACATCGACCGCTTCAAGCAGATCAACGACGCCATCGGCTACAGCCAGGGCGACGAGTTGATCCGGGCCTTCACCAAAAGGCTGAGGGAGAACATGCCCGAGGATGCGGTGATCGGGCGCATCGGGGCCGGCGAATTCGGCGTGCTTTTGCCGGACCGCGAGATCAGGGGTTCGATCGAGCGGCTGATCGAAAAGCTGATCAACGAGATGATGGAGCCCTATCAGCTGGAGACGCATCTGCAGTCGGTCAGCCTGTCGGTGGGCATCGTGGCGATGCCGAAGGACGGCGTCGACCCGGTCCTGGTCCTGCGCCGTTCCAACCTTGCCCTGCAGAACGCGCGCGCCAGCGGCATCGGCAACTGGTCTGTCTTCCATGCCGATATGGGGCGGGTGGCGGACTATCGGCAATGGATCGAGTCGGAGCTGAAGACCGCTTTCGACCGCGGCGACTTCAGCCTCCACTATCAGCCGCAGCTCAATCTGCCGAGCGGCCGCGTCGTCGGTTATGAGGCGCTGATCCGCTGGAAGCATCCGGAACGCGGCATGATCCCGCCGATGGAGTTCATTCCGATCGCCGAGGAAACCGGCATGATCAATCCGATCGGCGAATGGGTGCTGCGCAAGGCCTGCAGCGACGCCAAGTACCTGCCGCAGGATTGCTTCGTCGCCGTCAACATCTCGCCGGTCCAGTTCATGACCAGGGACTTTATCGGTATCGTGCGCGAGGTGATGGAATCGACCGGGATCAAGCCGTCACGGCTGGAACTCGAGGTCACCGAAACGGCGATGATGCAGGACCGCGACCGCGCGGCCGCGATCCTGGAGCAGCTTGCCGAGATGGGGATTTCGGTGGCCGTCGACGATTTCGGCACCGGCTATTCCAATTTGAGCTACCTGATCGATTTCTCCTTCGGCAAGCTGAAGATCGACCGGTCCTTCGTCGCCCGCATCGACACCGATTCCAGCTCCGGCGCGATCGTCTCGACCATTGTCGGCCTGTCGCGGGCACTCGGCGTCGGCATCATCGCCGAAGGCGTGGAGACCGAGAACCAGGCCACGCTGCTCAGGGCTGCCGGCTGCGAGATGGTCCAGGGCTATCTGTTCGGCCGGCCGGCGCCGCTCAAGATCGAGCTCGGCGAAGCGCGGCCCGCCTTCGGCACCCACGAACCGGCCCGCATCGTCAGCGTGCAGTAGAACCCAAGCGCCTTCCTCCCAGCGCAATTCCGGACGGAAAACCGCTTCACACTTTTCCTGGATTTGCTTTTAGCGGCGCGCCGAAAGCACCTTGAACATGCCGTCGCGGGCGACCTCGGCATGGCTGGCAAAGGCTGCCGACAACGCTTGCTCATAGGGAAGCTGGCGGTTGGCGACCATGAACAGCCGGCCGCCCGGTTTCAGCGCTTTCGACGCCGCTCGGATCATGCCGGCGCCGATGCCAGGCTCGGCCGCGCGACCGGCGTGGAAGGGCGGGTTCATGACGATTGCGTCGTAGCGCCGTTCGAGCGCCTCGGTGAGGAGATCGGTCCAGAAGAAGCGCGGCTCGATGGCGCCATGGACGTTCAGCCTGGCGGCCTCCAGGGCTTCGAAATCCGCTTCATAAAGATCGAGCGCAGTGATGGCTCGCGTGCGGCGCAGGACTTCCGACGCCAGATAACCCCAGCCGGCACAGAAATCGGCGATGCCGCCCCTGAGATCGCCGGGCAGGCTTGCGGCGAGCAATCTTGAACCGGCATCGACCCGATCGAAAGAGAACATGCCGGGCGTGGTTTTGAAGCCGCCTTCGACGAGAAGGTCGGGGTTGCCGGCGCGCAGCGTCGCGGCCGCCTCCGTGCCGGCTCGCCGGAACCAGAAGGCAACGCCGTGATACTTCGGCAGATGACCTTCGAGCGGCGTCAAGGCGTTGATCCGCTTGCGCAGGCTGTCGACGCCGTCGTCCTTGCCGCCCGCGACAGCGATCAGCCCGGCCGCCGCGACGCGCTCGATGGCTTCGGCGATGCGCAACTCATTCTGTCCGCGATGCCGGCCGGCGAGCACGAGAGCCATGTCGTAGCCCTGGCCTTCCACCCGCGGCGTCACGCTATAGCCGGACGCCTGCAGGGCGCGAAAATGCGGCCGGAAACCCTGCACGATATGCAGCGCCGCATCGAAACCGGCGGGCAATCGGAAACCGGGTTCGGCGCCCAGAAAAAGAACGCGGGCATCCTTTCGCGGCAGAGCCAGCGCCTCGGCCTCGAACGGATAGAACAGCGTCTTCAGCGGCTCAGCGGCCATTGTCGCCCTCTGTAAACGAAAACGGGCGCGACCTATGCCGCGCCCGCTTCAACTTGATGTCAGGCCTATCAGGCGGCGTCTTCCTCGCCTTCGGCCTTCTTCTTGTCCTGGGCGATTTCCTTGCCGGTCGCCTGGTCGACGACCTTCATCGACAGGCGGACCTTGCCGCGCTCGTCGAAGCCCATCAGCTTGACCCAAACTTTGTCGCCTTCCTTGACGACATCGGAGGTCTTGGCGACGCGCTCATTGGCGAGCTGCGAGATGTGGACGAGACCGTCGCGCGGGCCGAAGAAGTTGACGAACGCGCCGAAGTCGGCCGTCTTGACGACGGTGCCTTCGTAGATCTCGCCGACTTCCGGCTCGGCGACGATGGTGTGGATCCACTTCTTCGCCGCCTCGATCTCCTTGGCGTTGGCCGAAGCGATCTTGACCGTGCCGTCGTCCTCGATGTTGATCTTGGCGCCGGTTTTCTCGACGATCTCGCGGATCACCTTGCCGCCGGAGCCGATGACGTCGCGGATCTTGTCGGTCGGGATATGCATGACCTCGATGCGCGGTGCGAACTCACCGAGTTCGGGGCGGGCGCCGGTCAGAGCATGCGCCATCTCGCCGAGGATATGCTGGCGGCCATCCTTGGCCTGGTCCAGCGCGATCTTCATGATCTCCTCGGTGATGCCCTCGATCTTGATATCCATCTGCAGCGAGGTGACGCCGTTGGCGGTGCCGGCGACCTTGAAGTCCATGTCGCCGAGATGGTCCTCGTCGCCAAGGATGTCGGAGAGCACCGCGAAGCGCTCGCCTTCCTTGATCAGGCCCATGGCGATACCGGCGACCGGCTTTGCCAGCGGCACGCCGGCGTCCATCAGCGCCAGCGAGGTGCCGCAGACGGTCGCCATCGAGGACGAGCCGTTTGACTCGGTGATCTCCGAAACGACGCGCAACGTATAGGGGAACTGCTCCGC
Organism: Mesorhizobium sp. WSM3224; assembly: GCF_000427725.1. Classification (GTDB taxonomy): domain Bacteria; phylum Pseudomonadota; class Alphaproteobacteria; order Rhizobiales; family Rhizobiaceae; genus Mesorhizobium. The sequence continues at coordinate 9,486 of NZ_ATYO01000004.1, forward strand.
CGAAGGCAGCATCGGGCGGATGGCGCGCCAGGCGAGCTTACCATGGCCGATTTCGCGGCGGCCGGGCGAGCCCATACGGCCGGTCTCACCGACCGAATAGGGCGGGAAGTTGTAGTGAAGGAGGAACTTCTCCTTGTACATGCCGGTCAGCGAATCGACATACTGTTCGTCCTCGCCGGTGCCCAGCGTGGCAACCACCAGCGCCTGGGTCTCGCCGCGGGTGAACAGCGCCGAACCATGGGTGCGCGCCAGGACGCCGACTTCGGAGACGATCTTGCGGACCGTCTTCAGGTCGCGGCCGTCAATGCGCGAGCCGGTGTCGAGGATGTTCCAGCGCACGACCTTGGCCTGGAGCTCCTTGAACACCGAGCCGATCTGCTCAGAGGTGTATTTGGCGTCTTCGCCTTCGGCCGGCGCGAACGCGGCCTTGACCTTCGCCTTGACGGCGTCGACGGCGGCGTAGCGCTTCTGCTTGTCGGTGATCTTGTAGGCCTCGCGAAGCTCGTCGCCGACGATCTTCAGCATCTCGGCTTCGAGCGCGGAGTAATCCGGCGCCGTGAAGTCGCGCGGCTCCTTGGCGGCGACCTCGGCGAGCTTGATGATCGCCTCGATCACCGGCTGGAAGCCGCGATGGCCGAACATGACCGCGCCGAGCATCAGGTCCTCGGGCAGTTCCTTGGCTTCGGATTCGACCATCAGCACGGCGTCGGCGGTGCCGGCAACGACGAGGTCGAGCTTGGATTCCTGCATCTCGTCGATATGCGGGTTGAGCACATATTCGCCGTTGATATAACCGACGCGGGCGCCGCCGATCGGGCCCATGAAGGGCACGCCGGAAAGCGTGAGCGCCGCCGAGGTGGCGACGATCGACAGGATATCCGGATCGTTTTCGAGATCATGCTGGACGACGGTGACGACGATCTGGGTGTCGTTCTTGTAGCCGTCGGCGAAAAGCGGGCGGATCGGGCGGTCGATCAGGCGGGAAACCAGCGTTTCCTTTTCGCTCGGACGGCCCTCGCGCTTGAAATAGCCGCCCGGGATCTTGCCGGCAGCGTAAGTCTTTTCCTGGTAGTTGACGGTAAGCGGGAAGAAATCCAGGCCGGGCTTCGGCTCTTTCATCGAGACGACCGTGGCGAGAACAACGGTCTCACCATAGGTGGCGAGCACTGCGCCGTCAGCCTGGCGGGCGATCTTGCCGGTTTCCAGGATGAGCGGACGGCCGCCCCATTCGATTTCCACTTTGTGTTGATTGAACATATCTTGTCCTTCATATGCGGAAGGGGCCGCACCGTCTTGACGGTCGCGGTTCTCCCTTTCCTGGCTTCCTTCGGGCAGCCACGGGCAAGACAACGGGAAGCTCGATAGGTCCGGCTCCCAGCCGAGCGAGCATCCTGCAATCCTGCCCCATGACCGTCCATGGGCGGTTCCGGATAGCCCTCTGCAAGTCCGGAACCCGATTGGCCGATTGGTCGGCCGCCTTGCGCATGACGCCGGAAACCGCTGTTTCCGGAACGCGCCATGCGCGGAGGGGAATTTCCTTTTTCTCAGCATCGAGGCAACGGACGATCCGATGCGCCAATGCGCGACCGGCGGGCCCCTTGGAGAGCCCGCCGGTCAATTCGTCAGCGACGCAGACCGAGCTTGTCGATCAGCGTCTGGTAGCGCGCGTCATCCTTGCGCTTGAGGTAGTCAAGCAGGCTGCGGCGCTGGGAGACCAGAGCAAGCAGGCCACGGCGGGAATGGTTATCCTTCTTGTGGTCCTTGAAGTGCTCGGTCAGGTTCTTGATGCGCTCGGAAAGGATGGCAACCTGGACTTCCGGAGACCCGGTGTCGCCCTTGGCGGTTGCGAATTCAGTCATCAATTCCTTCTTGCGATCGGCAGTGATCGACATCGTGCTTTTCCTTATCTGTTGGAGGAAACGGGACGCCCACAGCCGGGATGTCGTCCAGCAGGGGCCAGTGCAAGCAACGCGTCAGGGCGCGAAGCTGCGGCGCATATAGGGCAATTTCCGACAAAACACCAGCCCAATCGTCAAGCCGGCTTGTCGCAGGTTCCGCTTGCAAGAACAGAAGAATTCGAGGCTACAGCCACTTCTTCCATTTGAAGAACGCAATCAAAGCGGCGGCGACCAGCACCATGAAGACCAGGGACGCCGGATAGCCGTAATAGGCTTTCAGCTCCGGCATGTTCCAGGGCGAGCTATCCGGATCGAAATTCATCCCCCAGACGCCGACCAGGAAGGTCAGCGGCATGAAGATCACCGAGACGATCGTCAGATAGGAAATGACGTCGTTGGTATGGGCCTGGGTCAGCGAGAGATGCATCTCGATCAGGCCGGTGAGCATGTCGCGCTGGTTCTCGACCAGTTCGATCAGCCGCAACGAATGGTCGAGCGTGTCGTTGAAGAAGATCTTGGTCTCGGCCTTCACGAAGGGCACGTCGTTGCGGATCAGCGTCGCCAGCGCATCGCGCATCGGCCAAAGCACGCCTTTGAGCACGTTGGCGTCGCGCCGCAATTCATGCAGCTGCCGCATCTGGTGCTTGTGCGGCTTGTTCAGCATCTCGTCCTCGATGCCGTCGACCAGTTCGCTCGCCGCCTCGATCGGCGGGAAATAGCTGTCGACGATGGCATCGATAAGCGCATAGGCGAGATAGTCGGCGCCGCGCGAGCGCAGCCGGTTCGGCATCGCGCCCGCAATGCGCTTGCGCACCGGATCGAACGGATCGCCTTCGCGTTCCTGGAAACTGACGACGAAATTCGTGCCGAAGAACAGCGCGATCTGCTCGTAGCGGTGCGAGGTGATATCGTCGATCATGCGCATGACGACGAAGGCATGATCCTCGAAGAAATCCACCTTGGGCCGCTGGCCGGTGTTGACGACATCCTCCAGCGCCAGCGGGTGCAAATTGAAGATCCTGCCGATCTCCTCGATCAGCGGGATGTTGGCAAGCCCAGTGCAATCCAGCCAAACGACAGGCCATTTCTGGCAATGGGTGTTGAGATCGTCGATGCTCGCATTGTCGATGGTTTGATATTTCCCGGGCGAGATCAGCGCCAGCCGAAGCTCGCTGCGCCGCGCCGCCGGATCGGCGATAAGCGTCCCGGGCGACGCCCCGACCGGTGGCCGACGGGTTTTCAGCGGCGCCCTTTTCCTGCCTGTATCAGCCTTTGCCATGAGATCTCTGAGCTTCGGCGCCCAGCCGAGATTAGAGCAGCGGTCTTCCGTTCGGAATTGCGTAGATAACAAACACTTGCGCCGGATTCACCCGACAAAGACCCGCTTGGGCTTGAACATGCCCTGTTCGATGGCGCCGATGGCGACGAGCCTGCCGCGCGCGGTGGCACAGGCCTCCTCGGCCTCGACCGGCGCATCACGGCCGCGAATGATGACGGGATTGCCGAGACGGATCTTCGTCGCCGCGTCGTCGCTGACCGCGACCTGCGGCAGGCAGTCGAGAGCCACCGCGGTGTCGACCAGCAACGCGTCGATGGCGCTGAAATCGACCGGGGCCTCGGCTTCGTCCGGTGCCGCTTCGGTCTTGCCGCCAAAACGGGCCGCTTCCAACTCGGCCACCGTGACAAAATCATCGGACGTGAAAGGCTCGACCTCGACGCGGCGCAATTCGGCGATATGGCCGAAGCAGCCGAGATCGCGGCCCATGTCGCGCGCCAGCGCGCGCACATAAGTGCCCTTGCCGCATTCAACCTCGAAAACGGTCTTGTCGGCACCGTGCTCGATGATGTCCAGACGGCCGATCTCGATCTCGCGCGCCGGTATGTCGACCGTCTCGCCCTCGCGGGCGAGGTCATAGGCGCGCTCTCCGGCGATCTTGATGGCCGAGAATTGCGGCGGCGTCTGCATGATGACGCCGGTGTATTTCGCCAGCAGCGCCCGCACGTCCGCCTCGTCCGGCCGGCGGTCGGAGCTGTTGGTTACCGGGCCCTCGAGGTCGTCGGTCGAGCGCTCCTCGCCCCAGGCGACGGTGAAGCGGTAGACCTTGGCGCCGTCCTGCACGTAAGGAACGGTCTTGGTGGCCTCGCCCAAGGCGATCGGCAGCATGCCGGAGGCCAGCGGATCGAGCGTGCCGGCATGGCCGGCTTTCTCGGCCTGGAACAGCCATTTGATCTTGGAGACCGCCTCGGTCGAGCCCATGCCGACCGGCTTGTCCAGCACCACCCAGCCGGAGACCGGCCGCCCCTTCTTCTTGCCGCGGCGCGCCACTATTCCTGGTCCTTGTCGTCTTTGGTCCGGCCGGTGTCTCCGGCCTGGTCATCCGTGCCGAGATCGCGCGCGACTTCGGGCGACTTCAGCAGTTCGTTGATTTTCGCGAAATTGTCGAAGGAAGTGTCGAGCCGGAAGCGGAACTCCGGCATGTACTTCATCTGCCTGAGCGCGCCGGAAACACGGCCGCGGATGAACTTGGCGTGCTTGTTGAGCGCCTCGACCACGGCGCTGTCGTCACCCGCGCCGAGCGGCGAGACGAAGGCGGTGGCGATTTTGAGATCGGGCGACATGCGCACCTCGGACACCGAGACGACGCTGTTTTCAATCACCGGATCGATGACGTCGCCGCGCTGCAAGGTCTCGGAAAGCGCATGACGCACCTGCTCGCCGACGCGCAGCATGCGCTGGGAGGGGCCTGATGTTGTCGAACGGGGCATTTTTTTCTGGTCCTGAAATCATGAAGCGCGGGATGGGACCGCGCCACATGTCTCAAATGCTAAGGGGTCTGGGCGGCAGCCTTTCGGCCGCCGCCCGGGATCATTTCGGCAAGTATACCCGAATTTACAGCGTTCTGGTTACCATCTCGACGCGGAAGCATTCGATGACGTCGCCAACGCGCATGTCCTCGTAGTTCTGGAAGGCCATGCCGCACTCCTGGCCGCCCGGCACTTCCGAAACCTCGTCCTTGAAGCGCTTCAGCGTCTTCAACGTGCCTTCGTGGATGACGACGTTGTCGCGGATCAGGCGAACACCAGCGCCACGCTCGACCTTGCCTTCGGTGACACGGCAGCCGGCGATCTTGCCGATCTTCGAGATGTCGAAGATCTCGAGGATCTCGGCATTGCCGATGAAGGTTTCGCGGCGCTCCGGCGAGAGCATGCCGGAGAGTGCTGCCTTCACGTCATCTACGAGATTGTAGATGATCGAGTAGTAGCGGATCTCGATGCCGGCCGCAGCCGCAGCCGCACGCGCCTGCGCATTGGCGCGGACGTTGAAGCCGATGATCGCCGCTCCGGACGTCTCGGCGAGCGAGACGTCGCTTTCGGTGATGCCGCCGGCACCGGCATGAACAATGCGCGCACGCACCTCGTCGTTGCCGAGCTTTTCAAGAGCGGCATTGATCGCCTCGATCGAACCCTGCACGTCGCCCTTGATGACCAGCGGGAATTCCTTCAGTCCGCTCGTCTGCAATTGGGACATCATCTGCTCGAGCGAGCCGCGCTGGCCTGCATGCCTGGCCACCGCCTTGTCGCGCGCCAGGCGCTGGCGGTATTCGGTGATCTCGCGGGCGCGCGCCTCGTTGTTGACGACGGCGAAGCGGTCGCCCGCCTGCGGCGTGCCCTGAAGGCCAAGCACCTCGACCGGCATGGCCGGCGGCGCTTCCGGCACATGCTCGCCGCGATCGTTGACAAGCGCGCGCACACGGCCCCACTCGTTACCGGCGACAATGATGTCGCCTGGCATCAGCGTGCCGGTCTGCACCAGAACGGTGGCGACCGGGCCGCGGCCCTTGTCCAACTGCGCCTCGATGACCGCGCCTTCGGCGGTGCGGTCGGGATTGGCCTTGAGGTCGAGGACTTCGGATTGCAGCAGGATCGCTTCGAGCAACTTGTCGAGATTGGTGCCCTTGGTCGCCGAAACCTCGACGTCCAGCACCTCGCCGCCCATCGATTCCACGAACACCTCGTGGCGCAGCAATTCGGTCCGCACCTTCTGCGGGTCGGCATCATGCTTGTCGATCTTGTTGATGGCCACGATGATCGGCACGCCGGCCGCCTTGGCGTGGCTGATCGATTCGATCGTCTGCGGCATCACGCTGTCATCGGCCGCCACCACCAGCACGGCGATGTCGGTGACCTGGGCGCCGCGGGCGCGCATCGCCGTGAAGGCGGCGTGGCCGGGCGTGTCGATGAAGGTGATCTTCTGACCGTTCTTCTCGATCTGGTAGGCACCGATATGCTGGGTGATGCCGCCGGCCTCGCCGGAGACGACATTGGCGTTGCGGATCGCGTCGAGCAGCGAGGTCTTGCCGTGGTCGACATGGCCCATGATGGTCACGACCGGCGGACGCGACACCAGGTCTTCCGGACGGTCGGCGATGTTGAACAGGCCTTCCTCGATGTCGGACTCGGCGACGCGGCGGACCGTGTGGCCGAATTCGGAGGCGACCAGCTCGGCCGTGTCGGCGTCGATGACGTCGCCCGGCTTCAAGATCTGGCCCTGCTTCATGAAGTACTTGACCACGTCCACGGCGCGCTCGGACATGCGCTGCGCCAGTTCCTGGATGGTGATGGTTTCTGGCAGGATCACTTCGCGCATGACTTTCTCGCGCGGCTCATTGTGGAGCGCGCGTTTGAATTTTTCCTGGCGGCGCCGCATCGACGACAGCGAGCGGGCGCGCGCGTCTTCATCCGATAGCGCCGAGTTCAGCGTCAGCTTGCCGCGGCGGCGATCTTCCTCGCCCTTGGTCGGCTTGGCCGGACGGGCCACTTCCGGCGTCGCAAGACGACGCGCCGGAACACTGGCTGCACCGCCGGCACCGGAGCGCCTGGGCTTTGCCTCTTCCTCGTCATCGACAGTGGCGACCTCGGCGGCCAGCGGCGCGCGGCGGCGAGCCTCTTCCTCAGCACGACGCCGTGCCTCGGCCTCGGTCTGCAGGCGCGCTTCTTCCTCGGCCTGACGGCGCGCGGATTCGTCACGCTCGCGCTTGCGGCGCTCATCTTCCTCGGCGCGGCGCTTGCCCTCTTCCTGAGCACGCTGGCGATCCTCGGCCTCGCGGGCCTTGGACCCTTCCAGCGCCCTGCGGCGCGCTTCCATCTCGCCACGCGAAAGTTCGTTCAGAACCATGCCCGAACGCTCTGGCGACGGAGGCGGCGCCTTCGGCGCTTCCTGCACGACAGGCGCGGCGGCAACAGGGGCAGCCACGGCGGGCTTCGGCGTGAAGACGGACGGCGCCACCGGCTCCGGCTTGTCGCCGGGCAACGAGAACTTGCGCTTCTTGGTCTCGACCACGACCGACTTAGTGCGGCCATGCGAGAAATTCTGGCGCACAGTGCCCTGCTCGAGGCCGGGGCGCTTCAGCGTCAAGGTCTTCTTTGGCGTAACACTCAACGTCTTGTCGTCGCCCGATTTCGTATCGCTCATTCCATATCCTCTGCGGCATCATCTTCGTCAGCAACGGCCGCAAGCATTGCCAGGTCATTCGGGGTACCGCCCCGATATCGGTCGAGCGCAACAACGCGCTTTTCAACCGCCTGTCCCGCGTCCTGCGCGAGAACGGCAGCATGTATCACATTTGTACCCCCCAATGCCAAGCTCAACTCGGCCTCGGAGAAAAGTTTGTAGGCAAGGATGGCGGGGCCGCCAAGATGGACGGTCGCCCGCCGCGCCTGACTGATCTTGCGGATACCATCGTCCGCAGCCTCAGCCGCATGCAGCACGAGGAGCGCCTGCCCGTCGCGCACCGCGCCCTCGACCTTGGCGGCGCCAAGAACGACGGCGCCAGCCTTGCGGGCAAGGCCAAGCATACCCAGAGCGGATCTGGAGAGCAGCCCGTCAACCATGCCGCCAAGATCGGCTGGAACGGTCACCTGTGCCTTAAAAGCACGGGCAAACAGGTTCTTTGCCGCTGCCTTCTCGATATGTAGGCGATCGGCGGTGACCCAACAACCGCGGCCGGGCAGATTTCTCTTGATGTCCGGAACGACGGCCGAATCCGGGCCGACGACGAAGCGGATCAGTTCATCCGCTTCGGCCTGCCTGCGCGTAACGATGCAAGTGCGATCGTTCATCTCGTCCACGGGCTTTGTGATCGGTGGTCACCTCACGCACCGACGGTTTCGTCGACCGCCGACGGCTCGGCGGCAAGCTCTTCCTCGGTGATCCAGCCGGCCTGCCTGCGCGCGGCGAGCACCATCTGCTCGGCCTCGGCGCGCGAGACGCCATGGCTGGCGAGCACGCCCGGGAAGACCTTGGTCTCGCCGTCCTTGCGCTCTTTCCAACCGATCAGATCGTCCGCAGCATAGCCGGCGAAGTCCTCGATGGTCTTCACGCCGTCCTCGCCAAGCGTCACCATCATGGCGGTGGTGACGCCGGGGATGTCGCGCAGCTCGTCCTTGACGCCCAGCGCCTTGCGCTTTTCGTCATGCTCGGCCTCGATCTTCTCCAAATATTCGCGGGCGCGGGTCTGGATTTCCGAAGCGGTGTCCTCATCGAAGCCGTCGATCGAGGAGATTTCGCCCGAGTCGACATAAGCGACTTCCTCGACGCTGGTGAAGCCTTCGGAGGCAAGCACCTGGCCCACCATCTCGTCGACGTCGAGGGCCTCCATGAACAGCGCCGAACGCTCGACGAATTCCTTCTGGCGACGCTCGCTCTCTTCCTGCTCGGTCAGGATGTCGATATCCCAGCCGGTGAGCTGCGAGGCCAGACGCACGTTCTGGCCGCGGCGGCCGATGGCGAGCGACAACTGGTCGTCCGGCACCACCACTTCGATGCGCTCGGCATCCTCGTCGAGCACCACCTTGGCGACTTCGGCCGGCTGCAGCGCGTTGACGATGAAGGAAGCGGCCGAAGGCGACCACGGAATGATGTCGATCTTCTCGCCCTGCAATTCGCCGACCACGGCCTGGACGCGGCTGCCGCGCATACCGACGCAGGCGCCGACCGGATCGATCGAGCTGTCGCGCGAGATGACGGCGATCTTGGCGCGCGAGCCCGGATCGCGGGCGACCGACTTGATCTCGATGATGCCGTCGTAGATTTCAGGCACTTCCATGGTGAACAGCTTGGCCATGAACTGCGGATGCGTGCGCGACAGGAAGATCTGCGGGCCGCGCTGCTCGCGGCGCACGTCGTAGACATAGGCCCGGACGCGGTCGCCATATTTGTAGTTCTCGCGCGGGATCAGCTCGTCGCGGCGGATGATCGCCTCGCCACGGCCGAGATCGACGATGACGTTGCCGTATTCGACGCGCTTGACGGTGCCGTTAACGATCTCGCCGATGCGGTCCTTGTATTCGTCATACTGGCGATCGCGTTCGGCCTCGCGCACCTTCTGCACGATGACCTGCTTGGCCGACTGGGCGGCGATGCGGCCGAAATCCATCGGCGGCAGCTGCTCGGCGATGAAGTCGCCGACCTGGGCGTCGGGGTTGCGCTCGCGCGCCGAGGAAAGCGCGATCTGCGTCGCGTAGTCGTCGACCTTCTCGACCACTTCCATCAGCCGCTGCAGCTTCATCTCGCCCGTGTTCGGGTTGATGTCGGCGCGGATGTTGGTCTCCTGGCCGTAGCGCGAGCGCGCCGCCTTCTGGATCGCATCGGCCATGGCGGCGATGACGATCTGCTTGTCGATCGACTTTTCGCGCGCGACCGCATCGGCGATCTGCAGCAGTTCAAGCCTGTTGGCGCTTACAACCATTGTCGTTCTCCCGATTTCGCGCCAGGCATATAGCCCGGCTACTCAATCAACTTTCCTGTTCGGTTTCGTTTTCCTCGCCGGCGGCAGCGTCTTCCGCTTCGCCGCGGCGCTTCTTGGCTTCCTTGCGAGCCCGGTTGTCCTTCGATAGGGCATCGCGGATGAGATCGTCGGTCAGCACCAGCCGGGCTTCGGCAATCGCGTCATAAGGCACGCGCACGGTCGGTTCTTCGCCATAGGCCGCCTTGTCGCGCTCGATAAGGATGCCATCGGCATCGGCCTCGGCGATCTTGCCCTTGAAGCGCTTACGATCGGCGACAAGAACCGACGTCTCCAGCTTGACCAGATGGCCGGTCCAGGTGGTGAAATCCGACTTGCGCACCAGCGGTCGGTCGATGCCGGGCGACGAAACTTCGAGATGATACGCCTTTTCGATCGGATCATCGACATCGAGGGCCGGCGACACCGCCCGGCTGACCTCTTCGCAATCCTCGACGGTCATGGTGCCGTCCTCGCGTTCGGCCATGATCTGCAGCGTCAGCCCGTTCTGGCCGGTCAGATGCACCCGCACGAGCCGGAAGCCGATGGCCTTGAGCACCGGCTGCACGATCAGCGCAATGCGCGCATCGATACCGCTTTCGCGGATGATACGGTCGTCGGCCTCGCTTGCCGCTGCAGTCATCAGATCCCTGTCGCTTCTTGCTTCCGGCCGGCAGGTAACAAAAAAGAGCGGGACCGGGTGGACCCACTCTTCGTCATACCGACCAAGAATTTGAGGCTGATATAGACGATCCCGGACTGTGTTTCAAGCCTGCAGGTAGTCCGGGCGAAGTTCAGCCGGAGCTGCAGGGTTGCGCGCCGGGCATGGCCGCCATGCGGCCGCCTGCCTTGCAAGCAGCGGCAGGCGGCACCCATCTATGTTGCAACGCAAAAGAGAAGGACGCGCGCCGCGGCGCGCGAGGTTGGTTATATGGACCGCGGATTGTTTTTCGTAATCGGTGACTTCTTCAACACATTCGGCAGCGCGGCAGCCGCGTCGCGGGCCGCCAAAGCCGGCCGCAAGCCGCCCCCGAGCGACCTGGAGAAGCCCGGCATCGATCCGTCCGCGCTGGACAAGATCGGTCGGTTCTAAGCGGCCGAAGTTGAGAACTGCCCGATACTATTTTATTTCCGGATAAAGGTCAGGTAGGCAGGCCGCCGCCCCTCGCGGATGGCCTTGGCCTCGTAGCGCGTGCCGGGCCAGCCCGCATAGGGCTCGTGCCAGCCGGCGGCGTCTTGCGCTTGCCATGCGAAGGTGCCGTGATCGCGGCAGGCAAGCAGCGTCCAGTTAACATAGCTGTCGATGTCGGAGGCGAAGCGGAACCTGCCGCCTGCCTTCAGCACCCTGGCGAACCGGCCGAGATTGGCGGCACTGACGAAGCGCCGCTTCCAATGCTTCTTCTTCGGCCACGGATCGGGATAGAGCAGGTCGATGCCGTCGAGCGAGCCTGACGGCAGCCAGTCGAGCAGGCGCGTGGCGTCGTCGTCATAAACCCTCAGATTGGCAAGCGGCGCCTTGGCAAGCGCCGTCATCATCTTGGCCATGCCGTTGACGAAAGGCTCGACGCCGATGAAGCCGGTTGCCGGCGCCTCCGTGGCGCGATGCAGGAGATGCTCGCCTCCGCCGAAGCCGATCTCCAGTTGAAGCGCTGAAATTTCTGCCTTGAAGAGCGTCTTGAGATCAGCCGGCGCTTCCGCCGTCAGGTCGACCCGGTATTCGCGCAGGCCGCTTTCAAGGGCGACCGCCTGCTGCGGGCGAATGGTCTTGCCGTGCCGGCGACCGAAAAATCCTTCGGTCGCGCGGCTTGGCCTGTCGTTTGGCTTCATGGATAGGCTTGGCGACGCCGTCAGGCGGCAATCGCGTCGGCGACCGCGTCCTTGAGGGCCTTGGCGAGGTCAGTCTTCTCCCAGGAGAAGGAACCGTCGCGACCGGCCTTGCGGCCGAAATGGCCGTAGGACGAGGTTTTCGCGTAGATCGGCTTGTTGAGGTCGAGATGACGGCGGATGCCCGACGGCGACAGGTCCATAACCTTGCGCAACGCATCCTCGAGCTTCGCTTCGTCCACCTTGCCGGTGCCGTGCAGGTCGACATAGACCGACAGCGGCTGGGCGACGCCGATGGCGTAGGAGAGCTGGATGGTGCAGCGGTCGGCAAGCTTGGCCGCCACCACGTTCTTGGCAAGGTAACGCGCCGCGTAGGCCGCCGAACGGTCGACCTTGGTGGTGTCCTTGCCGGAGAAGGCACCGCCGCCATGCGGTGCCGCGCCGCCATAGGTGTCGACGATGATCTTGCGGCCGGTGAGACCGGCATCGCCGTCAGGCCCGCCGATGACGAACTTGCCGGTCGGGTTGATGTACCAGTTGCAGTCCGCGGCGATCTTCAAGTCGCCCAGCGCCTCGCGGATGTAGGGCTCGACGACCTTGCGAACCTTCTTGGAATCCCAGCTCGCATCGAGATGCTGGGTGGAGAGCACGATCTGCGTGACTTCCGCCGCCTTGCCGTCGGCATAGCGCACAGTGACCTGGCTCTTGGCGTCCGGGCCGAGCTTGCCGGCCTCGCCATTGCCTTCATGGCGCGCGGCGGCCAGCAGTTCGAGAATCTTGTGACTGTAATAGATCGGCGCCGGCATCAGGTCGGGCGTCTCGCGGCAGGCGTAACCGAACATGATGCCCTGGTCGCCGGCACCTTCCTCGCCCTGGCGGTCGGCGGCGCTGTCGACGCCCTGGCCGATATCGGGCGACTGGCCGTGCAGCAGCACTTCGATCTTGGCGGTCTTCCAGTGGAAGCCCGACTGCTCGTAGCCGATCTCGCGGATCGCCTTGCGGGCAACCGACTTGAACTTGGCCGGGTTGACCACAGGGTGGCCGGACGCATCCATCAGGACGTTGCCCGCCTTGTCCTTCTTCAAAAGCGTGACGGGGACGCGAACCTCGCCGGCGATAACGACGCGATTGGTGGTGGCCAGCGTTTCGCAGGCGACGCGAACCTTCCACGGATCCATGCCCGTCTTCTTGGCTTCGCGATAGACCAGATCGACGATCTCGTCGGAGATACGGTCACAGACTTTGTCGGGATGACCCTCGGAGACGGATTCCGAGGTGAAGAGATAGTTCTGCCGCGTCACGGGTGTCCCCTCTTGAAAAAAGATCGGCAGGCTGCCGATTTTGGCGCGCCACGTGTTAGCGGTGCCGGGCGCTGCTCGTCAAGCGGCGCGACGGTTCTGGCATGAATGTAGGCAAAGCCGGCTATGCCACCGGCGGCATGGCGCCAGTGGCATAGGTAAAAATCAATCGGCGTCGTCGGTGGAGAGCGCTTTCACCAGATCGATGATCCGGCGGCGTACTTTGACATCGCCGATCTTGACGAAAGCCCGGTTGAGCTGAAGCCCCTCGGGACTGCCGCAGAATTCGATGGCGAACGCCATCGAGGAGTCTTCGGCAAATCCCCGATTGCCGCCGACGGCCCCCTCGCCCGGGGCGTCCTCGAAGAAGAAGGCGACGGGAACGCTCAGGATGGAGGCGATCGCCTGCAGACGACTGGCGCCAACCCTGTTCGTGCCCTTTTCATACTTCTGGATCTGCTGAAACGTGATGCCGAGGTTTTCGCCCAGCTTTTCCTGGCTCATTCCAAGCATATTGCGACGCAGCCGGATGCGACTCCCGACATGGATATCGATCGGATTCGGCTTCTTCTTGTTCTCTTCTGTCATTTTTTCCTCGCCGAATTTTTCCGGCTTTTTCTATTTTGTTCCGCCCATATGAAGCCGGAGCCACCTGCCCCAACAGAACCTCCAACCGACTTCGAGAAAATTTTAGGCGTTACAGTATGAGTTTCTAATGTGCCGACTGTCAATTCACCCGTAGCCGCTGCCTTACATTCAATGTGAAGGCGGCAAGCGCAAACACCAATATGATCAGCAATCCGTTAATGCGCCGCTGGTCGGCGGACAGAAGTGCGTGGCCGGAAACCGGCACATGCGCGTCGATGGCGCCGCGCGCGTTGACGGCAAGCGCATCGACAATGCGCCCGCGCGAATCGACAATTGCGGAGATGCCGTTGTTAGCCGCGCGCAACAGAGGCAATCCATTCTCCACCGCACGAATCTGGGCCTGCCTGAAGTGCTGATACGGGCCTGGCGTGTCGCCAAACCAGGCGTCGTTGGTGACGTTCACAATCAGGTCGGATGACGCGGCGTCAACGGCCACGAGATCGGGAAAAATCACCTCGTAGCAGATGAACGGCGCGGCACGCAGGCCGCCCGGCACGCCGATCGGATGACGCTCGTTGCCGGCGGCGAAATTCATCGGTCCGGCAACGAGTTGGCCTATGCCGAGGCGTTCGAAAAGGTCGGCGAAGGGCAGATACTCGCCGAAGGGCACCAGATGCACCTTGTCGACGGCATCGACTATCTCGCCCTTGTCGTTGATCGCCACTACGGAATTGTAATAGCGGCTGCCGGCACTCGCCGATCCGCCCTCCTCGCGCACGATACCGGCAATCAGCATCTGGCCGTCGGCCAGCATGTCGCCCAGCGCCGTCAGCGCGTCTGGACGCTCGGTGAACAGGAACGGCACCGAGGTTTCCGGCCACAGAATGAGCTGCGGCTTGGCGTGGCCCTCTTCCGGCGCCTTCCCCGATATCCCCAGCAAAGTTGCGAAGATGCGGTCGCGCACCGAAGCGTCCCATTTTTCGCTGAGATCGACCGCGGGCTGGACGATGCGGACATCGATCGAGCGCACCGGTTTGACCCGGGCGGCGAGCCTGAAATACCCGAAGCCGACATCAGCGGCGACGAGGACGACGAACAGGGCAACGCCCAGCCTCAGGTGCCGGCGCGCCGCGACCAGCGCAGGAAGGGAAAACAGGAAGACGGCGAGCGCGTTCATGCCGATCATGCCGGTCACCGACACGCTCTGCATCAGCAGCGGCACCGGCATCGCCGCGTAGCCGACGGCGTTCCAGGGAAAGCCGGTGAAGACAAAGTCGCGCAACCATTCGGCAAGACCGAAGCCGAAGGCAAGGGCGGCGATGCGGCCGATATCGCTACTCCAGAACAGCCGCGCCACCACGGCGGCAAGGCCATAGAAGAAGGCGAGCGCAAAGGGGATGCCGACAACGGCGAAGGGCAAGGCCCAGGCGAAGCTGTCGGCCTCGACCAACAATGCCTGGCCGATCCACCAGAGACCGGCGAGGAAATAGCCGAAGCCGAACCACCAGCCGGTAGCGAAGGCCGGCCGCAGGCGCCTGAGCCAGCCATCCGACGCCTCGCCGGTGGCGCCGTCGAGCAGCCAGACCAGGACCGGGAACGAAACGAAACAGACGGCGAAAAAGTCGTAAGGCGCCTGGGCGAGAACCGCCAGCGCTCCGGCGGCAAAGGCCACCAGCGCCCGCCGCCACCCCCACAGCAGAATTATCCGGCCGGTAAAGCGCTGCATCAAGCTTCCTAAGTCGCGCGAATCAGGCAGCTAGAGATTTAACAGGCCGCGCCGCCTGATCCAAACCCAGATGAGCGCCGCCTGATTCACGGCCGCGCTATCTGTGCCAGCCCTCGATGCGCAGGCCGCTCAGTTGCTCGGCCTCGTCCCTGGGCACCACGCGCACGGTCTGGGTGAATGTCCAGATATGGCCTTCCGGGTCGCGGGCACGATATTGCCGCTCGCCATAGAAATGGTCGGCGGGTTCCTCGACAATCTTCGCGCCTGCCGCGCGCGCTTTCTCGCAATGCGCGTCGATGTCTCGCTGCAAACGGACATAAACCGACTGCGTGTTCTTGCCGCCGACAGAGGCCGGGCTGGCGATATGCCCATCCCACTCGGAATCGACGATGATATAGCCGTCGCCAAAGCGCATTTCGGCATGGACGAGCCGCCCGTCGGCGTCGCTCACCAGCATACTCGGCTCGAAGCCGAAGGCAGCCTGCAGCCAAGCCAGTGCCGCGCGCGGATCCTTGTAGAAGACGCCGGAACCAAGGACGGCGTGGTTGAATGGGTCGTCCACCGGCATCGGGCTGTAATATCACGCCTGTTCGGTGCGCGCGGCGCGGCGGCGCTGGCGCTCGCCCTTCTGGCTCTGGACGATGCGCACGCGCTTGACGCGGCGCGGGTCGGCGTCGAGCACGTGGAATTCGAAGCCCGGAATGGCCTGCACCACTTCGCCTCGCGCCGGGACGCGGCCGAGCGTGTTGAAGATCATGCCGCCGATGGTGTCCACATATTCGCCATGCTCGCCGGCGGCGAATTCCCCGCCGATCATCTTGGCGACCTCGTCGATCTCGGCCTTGCCGTCGACGACGAACACGCCATCGCCGGTCTGGGTGATCATCGGCTCGTCGTCGTCGTGCTCGTCCTCGATGTCGCCGACGACCATCTCGACGATGTCTTCCAGCGAGGCGAGGCCGTCGGTGCCGCCATATTCATCGATGACCAGCGCCATCTGCGTGCGGTTCGTCTGCATGCGTCCCATCAGGTCGGAGGCAAGCATGGAGGGCGGCACGAACAGCACCGGCCGGATCAGGTTGAGGTCGCCGATGGTGCGCGCCAGATCGACCTGGGCAAGGTCGAGCGCCGTGGTCGCCGGCGTCTTGCGGCTGGCGCGGCCCTTCCTGACGCGCGCGACCTTGGTGATGTGGGCAAGCACGTCGCGGATATGGACCATGCCGCGCGGATCGTCGAGCGTCTCGGCATAGACCGGCATGCGCGAGTGGCCGGATTGTTCGAACAGGCCGAGCAGATCGCCAAGCGTGGTGTTGATCTCGACCGCCTCGATGTCGGCGCGCGGCACCATGACGTCCTCAACCCGCACCTCGCGCAGGCGCAGGATGTTGTTGAGCATGGCGCGCTCGCCGGGCGAGAAGGATTCTACATCGCTCGTCGTCTCTGCGAGCGCGTCGGCGATCTCCTCGCGCAGGCTGGTGCCGTTGCGGTGCCGGAACAGGCCAAGCACGCGGTCGAAGAGGGAAGGACCGGCATGCGTCGGCTCCGCGGCCGCGCTGCCGGTCGGACTACTCGGACTGGAGCCCTCTTCCGTCTTTTCGGAAGGCTTGGCAGCACTGCCGGCGTCCGGACGGGCGGCAGTTTCTGGTTTATCGTTCATCGCCATCAGGTCAATTGAGCTTTTTTGTTACGCGTAGGGATCGGGAATGGCAAGCCTCGCAAGCGCCGCGCGCTCGATCGCTTCCATCTCCTCGGCCTCGGCCTCGGTCTCGTGATCATGGCCCAAAAGATGCAGCAAGCCATGGACAACGAGATGGGTGATATGGTTCGCAATCGGCTTGTCTTCCAGTGCGGCCTCACGCGCCACCGTCTCGGAAGCCAGCACGATATCGCCCAGCATCGGCGGCAGCTTGCCGCCCTTCGGGAACGAAAAAGCCGGGAAAGACAAGACGTTGGTGGGCTTGTCCTTGCTACGCCACTCAGCGTTGAGCGTCTGGATGTGGGCATCGTCGGAAAAGACGATGCTGAGCTCCGAGGCGCCGCCCGCGCCGGTTTCGGCAAAGGCGGCCGCGACCGCCTGATCGACCAGGCGTGTCAGTTCGGCCTGCGTGGGCCAGTCGCCGGCCTCGACGAAAATATCGATGTCGACCGGCGTTGCGCCGCTGGATTCCTGATTTTCAGCCATGGGGCTCTTTTTTGATTGAGCATGATCTTTCCCGAAAACCGCGGCGCACTTTTCGCTAGCGCGGTCCTTCGGTTCGAGATCATGCTCTAGCTCTCGGTGCCGAGACCCCTGGCGAGCTTGCCGTCGCGGTCATAGGCCTTGACGATCTCGGCGACCAGCGGATGCCGCACCACGTCGCCCTCGTTGAAGCGGACCGTGACGACGCCCGACACACCGTCGAGGATGCGCAGCGCCTCGACCAGGCCCGACTTGGTGTTGGGCGGCAGGTCGATCTGGGTCGGATCGCCGGTGACGATCATGCGCGAGTTCTCGCCGAGACGGGTCAGGAACATCTTCATCTGCATGGGCGTGGTGTTCTGCGCCTCGTCGAGGATCACTGCGGCATGCGCCAGCGTGCGGCCGCGCATGAAGGCCAAGGGCGCGATCTCGATGACCTCGGCCGCGATCGCCCGCTCGACCTTGTCGGCCGGCATCATGTCGTAGAGCGCGTCGTAGAGGGGCCTGAGATAAGGATCGACCTTCTCCTTCATGTCGCCGGGCAGGAAGCCCAGCCGCTCGCCAGCCTCGACGGCGGGGCGCGACAGCACGATGCGCTCGACCATGCCGCGTTCGAGCAGCATGGCCGCATGCGCCACCGCCAGATAGGTCTTGCCGGTGCCGGCCGGACCGATGCCGAAGACCATTTCCGAACGCTCCAGCGCCCGCATATAGGCGTCCTGCGTCAGCGAACGGGCATAGATCGTCTTCTTGCGCGTCGAGATCTGGGCGGCCGAAACCTTGCCCTTGCGCTCCAGGGTGGGCAGCGTCAGCTGATCGTCGGCGGCGATCGCCATGCGAACGGCGCCGTCGACATCCGACTGGCCGATGTCGACGCCCTTCTGCAGGATGCCATAGAGCGTATCCAGCGCGCGGCGCGCCTGTTCGGCGGCCGAAGCCGAGCCCTTGATTGCAAGCTGGTTGCCGCGCGAACGGATATCGACGCCGAGCTTCTGTTCGAGCCGGGCCAAATTCTCGTCGAACTGACCGTAAAGGGCGCTGGCAAGCTTGTTGTTGTCGAAGGTCAGTACGATGTGCGCCATGTCGGAAGCCCCGGACGCCTGGTTCTGGGGCGAATTCTTCAGTTCAGCAGCGCTCAACCGTCTCTCCTCATCTGCCGAGGCTTGTGGCTATGCATGACATGCATCAGGCCAACTCGGCGAACAGGCTATTGTAGCCCGTCCTTGTGATTCGCACGTCGATAATGTCACCGATTCCGCCGGCCTTGTCGTCAACAATAACCGGCTGCAGCCAAGGCGAGCGGCCGACTTTCTGGCCGGCCTGCCGACCGGGCTTCTCAATCAGCGTGCCGATGGTCTTGCCGACCAGACTCAAGCCGAAATCCTGCTGTTGCTTCAGCAGCAGCGCCTGCAGGCGCTGCAGCCGCTCGTCCTTCACCGCTTCCGGCACATGGCCGTCCATTTCGGCGCCCGGCGTGCCGGGGCGCGGCGAATATTTGAACGAAAAGGCCGAGGCGTAGTTCACCTCGCGAACCAGTCTCATGGTGGCCTCGAAATCCTCGTCGGTCTCCCCGGGGAAGCCGACTATGAAGTCGCCGGACATGGCGATATCGGCGCGGGCGGCACGGATGCGGTCGATGAGCGCCAGATAGTCGCGCGCCGTATGCCTGCGGTTCATCGCCTTCAAAATCCGGTCGGAGCCGGACTGCACCGGCAGATGCAGATAGGGCATCAGAACGGCCAAGTCGCGATGCGCGGCGATCAGTTCGTCGTCCATGTCGCGCGGATGGCTGGTGGTGTAGCGCAGCCGCGCCAGGCCGGGAATTTCCGCCAGCCGGAACAGCAGGCGCCCGAGACCCCATTCCTCGCCATTTTCGCCGACGCCGTGCCAGGCGTTGACGTTCTGGCCGAGCAGCGTCACCTCGCGCACGCCGGCTTCGGCAAGGCGCTCGGCCTCGGCGACGATCTGCGCGACCGGGCGCGAGACCTCGGAGCCGCGCGTATAGGGCACCACGCAGAACGTGCAGAACTTGTCGCAACCTTCCTGCACCGTCAGGAAGGCGGTGACGCCGCGCCTGGCGATCTCGGCGCGCTTCGGCTGCGGCAGATGCTCGAACTTGTCCTCGATGGCGTATTCGGTCTCGACGATCTTTTCGCCGCCACGGACTCTCGCCAGCACGTCGGGCAGCCGGTGATAGGTCTGCGGGCCGATCACCAGATCGACCGCCGGGGCGCGCCGGATGATCTCCGCGCCCTCGGCCTGCGCCACGCAGCCGGCCACACCGATCAGAAGCTCGCGGCCGGCCTCGGCGCGTTCAGCCTTCATGTCGCGGATACGGCCAAGCTCGGAATAGACCTTTTCCGCCGCTTTTTCGCGGATATGGCAGGTGTTGAGCAGCACCAGATCCGCGTCTTCCATGGCGTCGGTGGCGACATAGCCGTCAGCGGCCAGCGCATCGGTCATGCGCTGGGAATCGTAGACGTTCATCTGGCAGCCATAGGTCTTGACGAAGACCTTTTTCGCCGCCCGGCCAGTGCCGGCCGAATGCTCGGCCGCAATGCCGATGCCGTGGCTTTCGATCGTGTTCAATTCCATTGGGCGGCTTCTAGCGCCTTTCCGTGACAAAAAACAGACGAATCTGCCCGAAGCGCGTCGTGCAGCCCGGACTCACCGGCTCTTGGCCGGGTCGGCGAGGATGGCCTGCATCATCTCGTGCACCTTGGCTTCCATCAGCCGAGCCGTCTCCTTGCGGCTCGAGCCCTTGGAGAACGGCACCGGCTCGCCGAAATGCACCTCGGCGTCGATCGCGCCCTCGGCAAGCAGACCCTTCAGATGCGGCATCAGATCCTGGTCGCCAATCCAGCAGACCATCGGGCGGTGGCGCCGGCCCATCGGCATGCCGTGCAACCGAGTATAGGCGATCGCCACGGGCTGAATGAAGACCTGGTCCGCCGCGCCTTCCGAAATCGCCATCGAGGCCGCGCCGAACAGGGTGCTCTTGAACGGCAGCATGAGATTGCCGTCGCCGGTCGAGCCTTCGGCGAACAGCACCATGGCATCGCCCTTGGTCATTCGCCTGCCGATCTCGCTTGCCTGGTCGCCGGAGGTGCGCTTGCGCTCGCGCTCGATGAAGACGGTGTGCTGCAGCTTCGACAGCATGCCGATCAGCGGCCAGCCCTCTATATCGGCCCTGGCGATGAACTTCACATCGACAAAGGAGCCGAGCACCATGATGTCGGTCCAGGAAATGTGGTTGGCCGCCACCAGCAGAGGGCGCTCCCTGGCCAACGCGCCCTTCACATGCACCCGCAGGCCGAGCGCCCGAAGGATCATGCCGTGCCAGATTTTCAGGATGAAAGTTTCGGGCCAGAGCCCCGTCTTCATCGACAGTATCTGCAGCGGCACCAGAACCAGCGAGCCGACGACGACAAGACCGAGCGCCAGGAAAATCCGCAACTTCTTGATCATGCGCTTCCGCCTCGGCCCGCCGTCTGGCTAGCGAAGATCGCGGCGCATGACAAGCGCGCCGGTCGGACCGTGCTCGGTGGAGCGATAATAGTTCGGCCGATGGCCGACCTGGCGGAAGCCAAGCCTGCGGTAAAGCCCGATCGCTGGCGCATTGGTCTCGTCGACCTCGAGGAACAGCGCTTCCGCGCGCTGCGCATGAAGTTCGCGCAGCACCGCATCCATCAACTGCCAGCCGAGGCCCTGGCGGCGATGCGAACGGGCGACGGCCACGGTCAGGATCTCGCCCTCGCCGGCCGCGAGCCGCGCCAGGACGAAGCCGACCGGCGGCTTGGCGCCTTGACCCGTTTCCCGCGCCGCATAGCCGAACACCGTGTCCTGCTCGAGGAGGGCGGCGAACTCGCCATCGGTCCAGGGCCGCACGAAATCCTCGCGATGCAGCGCCGAAACAGCGGCGCTGTCGGCAACCGTCAGCGGTTCCAGCGCATAGTCCCTGCGGCGCGGTCGAAAGAACGGAATGCGCATCAGGAGACTTTTCCCTTTGGACCATGATCTTTCCCAAAACCTAAGTCCCGCTTTTTGGGATCATGGTCTCCCTTGCGACCTTTGGGATCATGGCCCTGTCTTGGAAGAATGAAGCCCGCCTGCGGCTTGGCGTCGGCGCCGCGCAGGTAGAGCGGCTTCGGCTTCTCACCCGGCTCCCTGGCCGAGGCCAGCCTGGCGTAGGTCGCAATGTCGGCGGTGGCGGCGACCGGACCCGTGTCGAAGGGACGACCGGCCGCCGTGCCGATCTGCGGCGCAGCCGTCCCGACAAGGACCGCTTCGGTGCCGATGGCCATGGTCGTCGCTTCGGAGAGCGTGACTACCGAAGGTCCGTAAGTTTCGACTAACGCTTTATCATAGAGCGCCGCATGGATTTCCTCGCGGCCGGCATCGAGCGCGGCAAGCACCGCGCGCCTGGGGAAAATTTCCGCACCCTCCGCCGCCAGAGCTTCCAGCGTCGTCACGCCGATCACCGGGATCTTCAGCGCCAGCGCCAGACCGCGCGCCGTCGAGACGCCGACGCGCAGGCCGGTGAAGGAGCCGGGGCCGATCGAGACGGCAACAGCGTTGAGATCGCGGTAGCCGATCCCGCCGGCTCGCAGGGCCGTCTCGATGACGGCCATCAGATGCTCGGCATGCCCCTTGCCGAGATCGCGCACCTCGCGGCCAAGCTCCTTCGCAGCGCCTGCATCATAGACGCAGGCGGCACAGAGGTTGGCGGCGCAATCAATGGCGAGCACCTTCATAGGGGTCGGCTTCATTCAGGCAGCTTCAATTGGCCGGTTAAAGAACTGGATCGAAACACAATTCCCTCTGCCCGGCATAGGCGGCCACCGCAAGGGCCAGGGTAGAGAAATGTTAAGCGGCTTTGCTTCCGATTGACACCAAGGGCCACCTCGCCGGCTGTCAGGCCGAGGCCGCGATGCGCAGCATGTGGTTGTCCCAGACATAGTCCGGCTCGGAACGTGTCGCGCCGGCGCCGCCGACGATCTCGCCGGCGCCCGTCGTTGCCATGAAGCCGGCGCCGTCAGGCGCAAGGCCGCAAACCTCGACCAGGGACCTGGTCGCAACCACACGCCCGCTGGCGGCATCGATGACGGCCAGCGAGTTTCCCTCGGGCGAAGTGACGGCGACCGTGCCTGTCGCGGCATTCGCGGCGACGGAACCGATATAATTGCGGAAGCCGGAGAGCACGTCCTGCGGCATCTCCATGAGCTCGAGCTCCTTGCCGCGCGCCGCGCGGCCGACCAGCGCCGGGCGATCGGTTGCCGGTCCGCGATACTGGCAGCCGAACCAGACGGTGCCCGCCTGGTCGCGATCCATGTGGCGGATGGACAGCTGATGCAGCGCCGCCGGCAATTCGTGCTTTTCGATCAGGTCGCCGCTAGTGCGGTCGACCAGCGTATAGGATGGCTTCATCGTGGCGATGTTGAGCTCGGCGCGGCCATAGTCGGGATGGGTTTCGATGCCGCCATTGGCGATGGCAAGTGTTCGGCCGTCGCCGAGCAGGAGCAGCTCGTGCGGCCCCATGCCGTAGGTCGGGAACTCGCCGATGCGGCTGAATTTCGCCCGCGCGTCATATATGCCGACGACGCCGGCGGCGTTGTCGAAATCGTTCTCGGTCGCATAGAGCAGGCCGCCATCGGGCGAGAACACGCCATGGCCGAAGAAATGCCGGCCGGCGATACTGGCGATGGTCAGAGGCTTGTCGCGGCCGGTATGGTCGAAGACGACAGCGAAAGTGCCGGGCTGCCGGGCAAAGACGACCGAGCGTTTCGACACCGGATCGAAAGTGACGTCATGGCCGCGGTCCGGCAGATCGACCGCATGCAGGATCTTGCCGGCCTCGGAGAGCACGGCGGCGCCGAAGCTGCCGTCGCGCTTGACGAAAGCCGTGGCAAACACCGCGTCCGCCGCCAGCGTCTCGGCCCAGGCGCGCGGCGCCATGACGGCGGCGAAGCTGGCGCCTGCGGCCCGCAGGAAATCGCGGCGGTCTATGAGGGCCGTTCTCATGGTATCAATCCCCGTCCAGCGATGAAAAGCCGGCGGTCAGACCGAACTCGGCGGTCATCCTGGTGCCGATCAAGGTCGACAGGCTCGACGTTATCAGCGCGAAGTGCTCGAGCTTGTCGCGCAGCGACGGATCGGCGAGCGCCTTGTCGATCGGGCGGCCGACGGATTTCGCGGTGGTCACGCCATTGGCGAGCTGGATGTGGATGGACTCGGCCATCCATCGCGCGTCGGTGGGCAGCGCGTCGCCGAGCCTGGAGGCCCGGAACAGCTCGTCGATGCCGGACAGGTTTGCTGCTAGCGAGGCCGTCGTGTTGCGCGAGCGCCAGTAGATCGCCTGCTTCGGCTTGTCGGCATCGGGCTTGGCGCCGAGAAAGCCCTTGAGCCGCACGTCACGGATCATGTCCAGCTCGTTGATGAAGACGCCGACGAGTTCGGTCACCGCCTCGTTGCCGTCGCGGTAGAGCGGGTTTTTCGGGCCGGGATTGGCCCAGAGCGAGGCGAAACCGTCGGGCTTGTTCCAGGCATCGCGGACCTCGCCGGAGATCGCTTCGATGTTGCCGGCGACCGCTGCCCCATAAGCGCAGCGGTAGGGATCATCCTTCCTGGCGAGCATTTCGGCGCCATCGCCGTAGAGCACATATTCGAGCGCGCCAAGTCCCTGCATGGCAACGCTTTTTTGCGCCAGCTGCGCTGGATCGGCGGCTGACGGATCTTTTGCGGCAAGCGTCGACTGCACCTGCCGCAGGCCGATGCTCTTGCGGTCCGGCCAATAGAGCATGCGCTCCAGCCGGTTGTTTTCCTTGACCGGCCCGAAGGCGATGATCTCGGCCACCGACCAGGCCTCGACCGTACCGGAAAACACCGAGCGCGCCGCTTCGAGATTTTGTTCGGAAGGCGTTTCGCAAAGCTGGTGCATCGTCTTGGCCAGGCCCGCCGCATGTTCGTCGAGGCTGGCATAGGCCGGGCGGACGAAACCGTCGATCGCGCGGCCGATGACATCGGAGGCCTTGACCGCGGCCGAAGCCGGCAGCACGGCGGCCAAAAGAAGCGGAAGAGCGAGGGCCAGGCGTTTCGACATCACAGCGACTCCAGGAATTTGATCAGCGCGTCACGATCGGCTGCGGCGGCACCGGCAAAGCGGTCGCGCGCCTTCTGGCCCTCGCCGCCATGCCACAGGATCGCCTCGGCAAGCGTGCGGGCGCGGCCGTCGTGCAGATAAAAAGCATTGCCGTTGACTGTCGCGGTGAGCCCGATACCCCAGAGCGGCGGGGTGCGCCACTCGGCGCCGCTCGCTTCGCCGACCCGCTGCCCGTCGGCGAGGCCCTCGCCCATGTCGTGCAGCAGGAAGTCGGAGTAAGGCCAGACCAGCTGGAAGGCCTGCGCTTTGTTGGGCGTGCCGCGCATGGTGACGAATTTCGGCGTGTGGCAGGAAATGCAGCCCATCCCGTAGAACTGCTTCTTGCCGGCAAGCACGTCAGGCCTGTCGAGATCGCGCCGCGCCGGCACGGCGAGGTTCTGAGAATAGAAGGTGACGAGGTCCATCACCGGCGGCGGCGCCTCGGCCGTGCCGAGGCGCTGCTGCACCCCGTTCGGCATGGCAAGGCAATCCTTCTGCGCTTCTGTGCAATCGCCCCAATGCTTCGGCATTTCCGGCGTCGAGATGCCGATATCGCCGGCAAAGGCGTCGGCCGCCTGCTGGCGGATCGAGGCGGTCTGCGCCTTCCAGCCGAAGCGGCCCAAGGTCGCCGCGCCGCTCAACTCATCGCGCACGATGTTGGGCCTGCCCGAAATGCCGTCGCCGTCGCGGTCGTCCGGGTCGGCATGAGCGAGGATATCGGCGGGCGCGATCTGTTCGATCAGGCCGAGGCCGATCATCGGCGGCGTCAGGCGCGGCGACAGCGTGGTGCGTGGATCGAGCGGGCCGTAGCCGAGATTTTCCACGGAATAGCTTGGCTTGCGCAGCAAAACGGCGGTGCCGTCGCCGAGCGTCACGTTCTCCTCGGAGCACTCGACGCGTAGACGGCCTTCGCCCTTGAGCCCGGGAACTGCCAGATCCTGCAGTTGCGCGCCGTAGACCGGATCGGGGAAGTTCAGCAGCTTGTGTTCGGCAAGCGCGGCCTTTTCCTGAGCGCTGCCGGCGTCACGCGCGAGCCGAAGGAACATCGATGTCGAGCCGGCATCACCTTCCGGCGGGCGGCCACGGCCATCCTTCAGATGGCAGTTCTGGCAGGCGCGCTCGTTGAACAGCGGCCCGAGGCCATCCGAAGCCTGGGTCGAAGACGGCGACGACACCCAGTTCTTGCGGAAAAGCGCGTTGCCGAGCTTGAAGGTTCCCTCTTCCTCAAAGGTGATGTTGGCGGAGGATTGCGAGAAGGCATCGCGGTTGATGTCCTTGCGCGACGTGCCGGCGCCGCCCTGCATCAGCTCGAATGGCTCGGGCCTGGTGAAATCGGCCGTTGGCTTGGTGACCGCCAGCACCCGCGCCTGATCCTTCGGCGTCAGGTCGGCGCGGCTCGTCGGCAAGGCAGCCGGCTCGTCGGCCACAGCTGGCACAGAAAGCATGATCGCCAGCAAAAGCAATGCCCCGCGCAGGTATCGCCGGGTCTTCTGAAGCGGCAGGCCGTGAATTGCGGCCCGCCGCGAGCGGCGCGAAAAATCTACCGGGCGCCGCATTCCCGCATGTCCTTACTCCGCCTCGTTGGCCGAGTCGGCGTTGAGCTGGCCGTACTTTTCCTCGCCGATCGAGGCCAGCAGGTCGAGCTGCGTCTCCAGGAAGTCGATGTGTCCCTCCTCGTCGGTCAATAGGTCCTCGAACAGCTTCATCGAGACGAAGTCGCCTTCGTCGTGGCAGATCTCGCGCGAGCGCTTGTAGGCTGTGCGCGCGTCATATTCGCCGGCCAGATCGGATTCGAGCACTTCCTTGACGTTCTGGCCGATGCGCAGCGGCGCGACGGACTGCAGGTTCGGGTGGCCTTCGAGGAAGATGATGCGCGCGATCAGCCGGTCGGCGTGATGCATTTCCTCGATCGATTCCGCCCGCTCCTTCTTGGCGAGCTTGGTGTAGCCCCAGTCCTCGAGCAGACGATAATGCACCCAGTACTGGTTGACGGCTCCAAGCTCCAGAAACAGGGCTTCGTTAAGCCGCTCGATGACCTGCGGTTCGCCTTTCATGGGTTCTGCTCCCGTATTGGACGCGCAAGCCTCTCACGCGATCCAGGTGTGAAACGATGTCCACGTCCCCCACCTCTGAGCGGGCGTGGTAGTTCTCGGTGACCCGAATGATCGTTTCCACCACATTTGGGAAACAGCCGCAACAGCGACCGCGCTTGCGCATCGCGTGATAGACCTTCGCGGGCACGATCAACTGCCAGGGATCCTCATCCAGCAGGCCGGCGATCGTCTGCTCGATCTCCTTCTCGGTGATGATGTTGCAATGGCAGATCAGCATTTATTCGCTCTGGCTGACGGCGCCGGTCCGGCGCCGCTTGGCTGGTTTCTTAGTTGGGCATGATCTTGTCCAAAAACCGGCTTCCACTTTTTGGAATCATGCCCTGGGCTTACTTGAACACCTTGTCGGGCGCGTCGAGACTGTCGGAGCCCTCGAAAGCGATCTGGTTCAGCTTGAGCGAGCCGACGGCGCGCTCGACCGACTTGGTCTGGTCGATCAACGCGTCGATTGCCGCCTGCACGGTGGCGTTGCCTTCGGTGTTGCCTTCGGCGATCTGCTGGTCATAGGCCTCGCCGGCAAGCGCGCGCTCCTTGATCGCCTCCATCCTGGCGACGGTGGTGTCGAGCTTGCCCGACAGCTCCTTGTCGATCGCCGGATCGGCGGCCTTCACCATGTCGGACACCGAAGGACCCGAAATCACGGAGCCGTCCAGCCGCTTGTAGCTGGCATGGTAGGCGTCGCGGATGCCGACCGCGTCATAGAGATGCGAGATATAGGTGTTGTCGGAGAAGCAGTCGTGCTCCTCCTCCGGATCGTGCAGCAAGAGGCCGAGCTTCATGCGCTCGCCGGCGAGCTCGCCATAGGAGAGCGAGCCCATGCCGGTGAAGATGGTGGAGATGCCGGCATTCGCCTCGCCGTCGGTCAGGGTCTTGCGCGCGGCGCCGTCTTGCTTCCAGTTGTCGACCATCTCCTGCAGGTCGGACACCAGAAGGTCGCTGGCCGACTTCAGATATTCGGCGCGGCGGTCGCAATTGCCGTTGCTGCAATTCTTCAGGTCGTAGTCCGTATAGGGACGCTCGCCCGCGCCTGGCCCGGTGCCGTGCAGATCCTGGCCCCAGAGCAGGAATTCGATGGCGTGATAGCCGGTCGCGACATTGGCTTCGACGCCGCCGGCCTCCTGCAGCGTGCCGGACAGGAATTCCGGCGTCAGCTTCGAGGCGTCGACCTTCTTGCCGTTGATCTCGATCTCCTTGTTTGCGATGACGTTGGCCGTATAGAGCGCGTTTTCGTCCGACTCGGTGCCGTAGCTCTTGGCGACATAGTCGATCAGGCCTTCATCCAGCGGCCAGGAATTCACCTTGCCTTCCCAGTCGTCGACGATCTTGTTGCCGAAGCGGTAGACCTCGGTCTGCTGGTAAGGAATGCGCGCCGCCTTCCAGGCTTCACGCGCGGCGTTCAGCGTGTCGGCCGACGGCGTGGCGATCAGCGCATCGACGGCCTTGTCCAGCGCCTGCGCGGTGGTCAGCGAATCCTCGTATTTGGCTAAAGCGATGTCGGCATAGGTCTTGATCACCGCTTTCGCGTCGGTCCCGGCTTTCGCCGGCAACACGAACACCGCCGCCGTCAATGCAGCCGTGGCGCAGATCGCAGCCAGCCTGCCGCCGTTACGTGCCGTCATTATCCTTCTCCAGTTCCTTGGAAATTCAACAAAAGGCGCCCACCCGCGCCGAGGCATAAGCATGCCGGGAAAAATGGTGGCCGCGTCGATGCGCGGTTCGCGATAAAAAGACACCCACTTGCCTCCAATCGAAAGGGTTCAAGGCCCAAACATCAAAGGGATGCGCTTGGCGCGCAGCTCTCCATAAAGCGACGGAGAGCCCGGGAGTCAACTGGTATGACGGGAAAAATTCAATTGAAACAACAGTTTAGAATTATTCTAAACTGTAAATATCAAGTTTAACCGGGCAACGCCGCGACATCCGGATTGACAGACGGCCGTTCTGGGTGCGACCCGGACGCCTGCATTTGCGGCGGCGGCAGACAATCGCCACCTGGCGCAAGAGCCTAGATTCTAAGACGAAAAAGGATTGCGATGACGAACGGGGTTGTGATTGTCGGTGCGGGCCATGCCGGCGTGCAGGCAGCCGCAAGCCTGCGCGAGGAAGGCTATGAAGGGCCTGTCGTCCTGGTCGGCGACGAGAAGGAACTGCCCTATCACAAGCCGCCGCTGTCCAAGACCTTCATCAAGGACGCCGAGGCCAAGCCGCAGCCCTTGCGCGGCGAGGCCTTCTATACCGGCAACACCATCGACTATCGGCCGGGCGTGCGCATCGAGGGTATCGATGCCGGCGCGCGCCGGCTGGACGTGGCAGGCGGCGGCAAACTTGCCTTCGACCGGCTGATCCTTGCGACCGGCTCGCGGCCGCGTCTGCTCAAGCTCGACGGCACCGATCTCGCCGGCGTGGTCTCGCTGCGCTCGCTGGCCGACGCGCGGGCGATCCGCGAGCTCAGCGCGCAAACCGAGGACGTGGTCATTCTCGGCGGCGGCTTCATCGGCCTCGAGATCGCGGCGACGCTCAGGGCCGCCGGCCGCAACGTCATGGTCATCGAGGCCGTCGACCGGCTGCTCGGCCGCGCCGTCGCGCCAATTATCGCCGCGCATGTGCGCCAGCGCCTGGAGGCGATCGGCGTGCGCATCCTGACCGGCGCCACAGTCGCCCATCTGGAGGGCGACAACGGCCGCGTTTCGGCTGCCATCACGTCAAGCGGCGAGCGCCTGCCTGCGCAAATGGTGATCATCGGCATCGGCGTGGTGCCTAATGTCGAACTGGCGGAGGCCGCCGGCCTGGCTGTAGGCAACGGCATCCGCGTCGACCAGCATATGCTAAGCTCGATCCCGGAAATCCTCGCCATCGGCGACGCCGCCTCCTACCGGCACTGGTTCACCGGCGGCGACGTGCGGCTGGAATCGGTGCAGAACGCCACCGACCAGGCGCGGCTTGCCGCACGCACCGTCCTCGGCCATGCCGAGCCCTTCTCGGCGGTGCCGTGGTTCTGGTCCGATA
This sequence comes from Mesorhizobium sp. WSM3224, assembly GCF_000427725.1. Lineage (GTDB taxonomy): Bacteria > Pseudomonadota > Alphaproteobacteria > Rhizobiales > Rhizobiaceae > Mesorhizobium. The sequence continues at coordinate 39,038 of NZ_ATYO01000004.1, forward strand.
TCGGCGACATGAAGCTGCAGATGGTCGGGTTGACGCAAGGCGGCGATCATCATGTCGTGCTGGGCGAGCCGGCCGAGAACAAGTTCTCGATCTACCACTATGCCGGCAACCGGCTGCTCGGCATCGAATCCGTCAACCGCCCCGGCGACCACATGCTCGGCCGCAAGATGCTCGCCGCCGGCTTCTCGCCGCCGCCGCAGACGGTGGCGGGCGGTCCGGACGCGCTGAAGGCGGCGCTTGCCGCGTTTCAGGATATGGAGCCGGCCAAGGCCAGTGCGTAGAGATTGCCAATTTTTGCTTTGCGCAACAAAATATCCGAATGAACACGATCAATATCTCATTGCCCGACGGCTTGAAGCATTTTGTCGACCGGCAAGTGACTGAGCGCGGCTACGGTACGAGCAGCGAGTATGTGCGTGAATTGATCCGCCACGACCAGGATCGTCACCTTCTGCGCGGCTTACTCCTCGAGGGCGCATCATCGGCGCCGGGGACTCCGGTTGACGACGACTATTTCGCTGCGCTGCGAAACCGAGCGCGGCGCCGATAAACTGGCGTGACGGATCCTTCACGCCAAGATGGATATTCCAGCCTGGTTACAAAAATCCGAGCTCCTGACGGCTCGCTCGCGCACCGGCGCAGACCGTCAGGAGAACGCTACACCGCTTTTAAGCCGCGCGAGCCTCGCGGATCGATGTCTCCAGAATATCCAGCGCCTCGGTCATGACGCCGTCCTGGATGGTGATCGGCGACAGGAAGCGGATGACGTTGCCGTAGACGCCGCAGGTGAGCAGGATGAGGCCCTTGTCCAGCGCCTTCAACCGCACCGCGTTGGCGAACTCCGCCGACGGCAGGCCCTTCTTCACATCGTTGAACTCGACGGCGTTCATGAAGCCCGGACCGCGGATATCGACGATCTCCGGCACGTCGTCGCGGATCGAGTCCAGCCGCTGCTTCAGCCGGCTGCCCAGCGTGTTGGCGCGGTCGCAGAGCTTTTCCTCCTCGATGACGTCGAGCACGGCGTGCGCGGCGGCGACGCCGATCGGGCTGCCGCCATAGGTGCCGCCAAGCCCGCCGGGGCCGGGCGCGTCCATGATCTCGGCACGGCCGGTGACGGCCGAGAGCGGGAAGCCGCCGGCAAGGCTCTTGGCCATGGTGGTGAGATCGGGCGCCACGTCGTGATGATCCATGGCGAACATCTTGCCGGTACGGGCAAAGCCGGTCTGCACCTCGTCGGCGATCAACAGGATGCCATGCTGGTCGCAGATCTTGCGAAGCGCCGCCATGAAATCGCGCGGCGCTTCGTAGAAGCCGCCCTCGCCCTGCACCGGCTCGAGGATGATGGCCGCTACACGGCCCGGGTCGACATCGGCCTTGAACAGCTTGTCGAGCGCGGCGAGCGAATCCGCGACGGACACACCGTGCAGCGCGACCGGGAACGGCGCATGGAAGACATCGGCGGGCATTGCGCCGAAGCCGACCTTGTAAGGCACGACCTTGCCGGTCAGCGCCATGCCCATGAAGGTGCGGCCGTGGAAACCGCCGGAAAAGGCGATGACCGCCTGGCGGCCGGTGGCGTTGCGGGCGATCTTGATGGCGTTCTCGACCGCCTCGGCGCCGGTGGTGACGAACACCGTCTTCTTGTCGAACTTGCCGGGCAGCATGCCGTTCAGGCGCTCGGCCAAATGCACGTAGCTCTCATATGGCACGACCTGGTGGCAGGTGTGTGTGAAGCGGTCGAGCTGCGCCTTGACCGCCTCGATCACCTTCGGATGGCGGTGGCCGGTGTTGACGACCGCGATGCCCGACGAGAAGTCGATATAGCGGCGGCCCTCGACGTCCCAGATTTCCGAATTCTCGGCCCGATCGGCATAGATCTGGGTGGTCATGCCGACGCCGCGCGAGATCGACTGGTTCTTGCGCTCGGAAATGGCTGAATTCTTCATCTCGTCCCTCATCAGGCTGTCCCTTATCGAGATTAGGCCCGTTGTTGTTGATGCCGCTGCAAGCCTCTTCTGACCTTATTTCACGTTTTGCTCAAGTCGGCACCATGGCCCAGTCGATTGGGCCTGCCTCGAGGATGGGCGGCATCATCGCCGGCACGGTGATCACACTGCAGAGCGGAGCGCAAGAACTGCTGATCTCCCGCCTTGCGAGGGAGATGTCCGGAAGGACAGAGGGATTGTGACGAAACTCGACCTATGGAGCTACACCCTCACAAACCCTTCGCTCGCCCTCAGCAAATTGCGCGTATAGTCCGCGCTCACCCGATGCCCGATCAACTGGCTTGCCGTCAGCGTTTCCACCGCCTCGCCGTTCTGCATCACCATCAGCCGCTCGCACATGTGGGTGATGATGGCGAGGTCGTGGCTGACCATCAGGAAGGTGAGCTTGCGACGGCGCCGCACCTCTTCGAGCAGGTTCAGCACCTCCGCCTGAACCGAGGCATCGAGCGCCGAGGTCGGCTCGTCGAGCAGAAGGATCGAGGGTTCGAGGATCAGCGCGCGGGCAATCGCCACGCGCTGGCGCTGGCCGCCAGAGAGCTGGTGCGCGTAGCGGAAGCGGAAGCCTTTGCCGAGGCCGACCTCGTCCAGCGCGCGCTCGATGCGCTTCTCGCCGTCGGCAATGCCGTGGATGGCCAAGGGCTCCTGCAGCAGCCGGTCGACCGTCTGGCGCGGATGCAGCGAGCCGTACGGATCCTGGAAGACCATCTGCACTTCACGGTAAAAGGCCTTGTCGCGGGTCTTGCCGAGCCTCTTGCCGTTGACGGTGATGGTGCCCGAGGAAACCGGCGCGAGGCCGGTGATGGCCCTCAGCAGCGTCGACTTGCCGGAGCCGCTTTCGCCGACCAGGCCGTAGGACTCGCCTTCCCGCACTTCGAGGCTGACGCCCTTCAGCGCGCGGAAGCGGTCGAACACCACTTCCAGCCCTTCGATGGCGATCACGGCCGTCATGCCGCCCATTCCGGCTTGCGATCGAGCACCGGCAGCGGATGGCGTTCGAAGCCGATCTTCGGCATGCAGTTGAGCAGGCCGCGCGTGTAGGGATGCCGGGCATCGCGCAGTTCGGAAGCCTTGATCTGCTCGACGACCTTGCCGGCATACATGACGACGACGCGGTCGCAGAAGGAGGAAACCAGGCGCAGATCGTGCGAGATGAAGATCAGGCCCATGCCGCGCTCGCTGACCAGCTTGTCGAGGATGTTCAGCACGTCCAGTTGCACGGTGACGTCGAGCGCCGAGGTCGGCTCGTCGGCGATCATCAGCTCCGGCCCGGCGATCAGCATCATGGCGATCATGGCGCGCTGGCCCATGCCGCCCGAGACCTCGTGCGGGTAAAGATCGAAGACGCGCGCCGGATCGCGGATCTGCACCGCCTGCAACATCGCCAATGCCCGCTCGCGGGCTTCAGCCTTCGAGACCTTCTCATGCGTGCGCAGCGTCTCGACGATCTGCCGGCCGATGCTCATCACCGGGTCGAGCGAGTATTTCGGATCCTGCAGGATCATGGCGATGCGGTTGCCGCGCAACGCGCGCCGTTCACGCGGCGATATGGAAAGCAAATCGATGCCGTCGAGATTGAGCTTCTTCGCCGAAACCTCGGCCTGCGGCGGGGTGAGGCCCATGATGGCGCGGCCGGTCTGCGACTTGCCGGAGCCGCTCTCGCCGACGATGCCGAGACGTTCGCGGCCGAGCGAGAAGGAGACGCCGCGGACGGCCTGCACGAGGCCGGTGCGGGTCGGGAAGGTGACGCGCAGATCGTCGACTTCGAGAAGCGTGTCGCTCATTGATCGCCACTCATTGATCGCCGCTCCGGGGGTCGAGTGCGTCGCGCAGTCCGTCGCCGAGCAGGTTGAAGCCGAGGCTGACGATCAGGATGGCGAAGCCCGGCGCGCCCGCGACCCACCATTGATCGAGGATGAAGCGGCGGCCCGATGCGATCATCGTGCCCCATTCGGGCAGCGGCGGCTGCGCGCCGAGGCCGAGGAAGCCGAGCCCGGCGGCGGTGAGGATGATGCCAGCCATGTCGAGCGTCACCCGGATGATCAGCGAGGAGATGCAGAGCGGCATGATGTGGCGCAGCACGATGCGGAAGGGCGAGGCGCCCATCAGTTGCACCGCCTTGATGTAGTCGGAGTTGCGCACCGTCAGCGTCTCGGCGCGCGCGATTCGCGCATAGGGCGGCCAAGAGGTGATGGCGATCGCCAGCACCGCGTTTTCGATGCCAGGTCCCAATGCCGCGACGAAGGCCAGCGCCAGCACCAGTTTCGGAAAGGCGAGGAAGATGTCGGTGACACGCATCAGGACCGCGTCGGTCCAGCCGCCGGCATAACCGGCGATCGTGCCGACCAGAAGGCCGATGGGCGCGGCGATGATGGCGACCAGGATCACGACATAGAGCGTCCAGCGCGAGCCGTAGATGATACGCGAATAGATATCGCGGCCGAGGTCGTCGGTGCCGAACCAGTGCGTGGCGCTCGGCGCCAGCAGGCGGGCATTCTTGAGGTCGCCCACGGTCGCCGAGTAGGGCGCCAGCACGCCGGCAAGGGCGGCAACCATCACCAGCGCGAGAATGATGAGCAAGCCGACCAGCGCCAACCGGTTGGCGGAGAAGCGCCGCCAGGCGACATAGGCGCGGCCGAGCCTCGCCTGCAGGCGCGAGGCCGGCCGGTCGCTGAGCAGCCACGCGCGGCGGGATTGAATGGCTTCAGCGCTCATCCTGCCTTCGTCCTTGGATCGAGGAGCTTGTAGAGCAGATCGGACAGAAGGTTGATGGCGATGAAGACCGAGCCGATGATGATGGTGCCGCCGAGCACGGCGTTCATGTCGGCATTCTGCAGCGAATTGGTGATGTAAAGCCCGATGCCCGGCCAGGAGAAAACGGTCTCGGTCAGCACCGAGCCTTCGAGCAGGCTGGCATAGGAAAGCGCTATCACCGTCACCATCGGCACCGCGGCGTTGCGCAGCGCGTGACCCCAGATGATGCGCGTCTCCGACAGGCCCTTGGCGCGCGCCGCGACGATGTATTCCTGCGCCAACTCGTTCAGCATGAAGGAGCGGGTCATGCGGCTGATATAGGCGAGCGACAGATAGCCGAGCAGCGCGGCCGGCAGGACGATGTGGCGCCAGGCGTCGTAGAAAACGTCCCACTGCCCCTGGATCGCGGCATCGAGCAGGTAGAAGCCGGTGATCGGCGTGAAGGTGTATTCGTAGACGACATCGAGCCGCGCCGGGAAAGCGATCCACTGCAGCTTGGCGTAGAACAGCACCAGCCCCAGCAGGCCGAGCCAGAAGATCGGCACGGAATAGCCGATGAGGCCGACGATCCGGGCGACCTGGTCGATCAGGCTGCCGCGTTTGACGGCGGCCAGCACGCCGAGCGGCACGCCAATAATGGTGCCGATCAGCGTGCCCAGCGTCGCGAGCTCGATGGTGGCCGGGAAGACACGGCGGATGTCGGACATCACCGGATTGGTGGTCAGCACCGAGGTGCCGAAATCGCCGCTCAGAGCGTGTTTGACATAGATGTAGAATTGCTCGATCCAGGGCAGATCGAGGCCCATTTCGCGGCGCGTGCGCTCGACGACTGCGGTGGGAGCCCTGTCACCCAGAACGGCGAGAACCGGATCGATGGGGATGACGCGGCCAATGAAGAAGGTGACCGCGAGAAGACCGAGATAGGTCGTCACCGCGATGACCAGGAAGCGGCCGATCGACGAGGCGACCGCGACGGCACGGTCGCTGCCGCGCCCTGCCGTCGCCAGCTGATTGTCGGCTACGCTCACGCGTATCGTCCGCCGAGACTACTGCTTCGAGACCGGCCAGACGAAGTTGGTGTCGAAGCTCGGGCCGAGCGCGAAGCCCTTGAGGTTTTTGCGCAGTCCGGCCACTTCCAATTGCTGGTGGATGATGACGAAGGGGCTGGTGTCGAGAATTTTCTTCTCGAGGTTCTTGTACATGTCAGCGCGCTTGCCCGAATCCTTCTCGAGCAAAGCCGCTTCGGTTTCCTTGGTCAAGTCCGGAATGTCCCAGCTATTGCGCCAGGCAAGCGTATGAGACTTGCCGGCATCCGAATTGTCCGGATTCGAGGCGAAGGTCTGGGCGTTGGAGTTCGGGTCGAAATAGTCCTGGCCCCACTGGCCGATATAGATGTCGTGGTTGCGGGCACGGTATTTGGTCAGCGTCTGCTTGCCATCGCCAGGGATGATCTCCAGCTTGATGCCCGCCTGGCCGAGAGTCTGCTGGATCGATTCCGCCATGCCCGTGTACGGCTGGCCGGTGCGCACGTCCATGGTCACCTTGAAGCCGTCCGGCAGGCCGGCCTTGGCCAACAGTTCCTTGGCCTTGGCGACGTCGAGCTTGAACGGGTTTTCGTCCAGTTCACCCAGGACGCCCTTGGGCAGGAAGGTCTGGTGGATTTCGCCGATGCCCTTGAGGATGGTCGAGCTCAGTGCATCATAGTCAACCAGGTATTTGAAGGCTTGGCGCACCTCAGGCTTGGCGAGGTTAGCGTTCTTCTGGTTGAGGCTGATGTAAAAGACCGTGCCCTTCGGCGCGCTGGTGGTGGTGAGATCGGCGTTCTTGGCGATGGCGTCGAGATCGTTCGGCTCGAGGTTGCGGGCGACGTCGATATCGCCGGCTTCGAGCGCCAGGCGCTGTGCCGAGCTTTCCTTCATGTTGCGGTAGATAACGCGGGCAAGCTTGGCCTTCTCGCCATTGTAATTGTCGTTGCGCTCGAGAACGACGGCTTCGTTGGCGCGCCATTCGCGCAGCTTGTATTGGCCCGAGCCGGCATAGCCGGTCTTCAGCCAGGCGTTGCCGAAGTCGTTGTCCCATTTGTAGTCGGCGCTAGGCGTTGCAGCGGCGACATGTTCCTTGACCAGCTTGGCATCCACGATCGAGGCGACCGTGGCCGACAGGCAGTTGAGCACGAAGCTCGGCGCATAGGGCTTGTCGACGACGAACTGGAAGGTGGTGTCGTCGACGGCCTTCGCCTTTTCGGTGACGTTATCGCCGCTGATGCCGAATTGGCCGATGATGAAGGCCGGGCTCTTGTCGAGCTTGATGGCGCGTTCGAAGGAATAGGCGACATCGGCCGCGGTGATCGGATTGCCGGAGGCGAACTTCATGCCGGGCTTGAGCTTGAAGGTGTAGGTCAGGCCGTCATCGGAAACGGTCCAGCTCTCGGCGAGGTCGCCCTTGACCTTGGAGGTGTCGCTGAGATCCAGGCGGACCAGGAGATCATAAGTGTTGCCGGTGACTTCGGCCGTCGACAGCTCGAACGCTTCGCCCGGATCCATCGTGATGATGTCGTCGATGGCAAAGCCCTCGACCAGCGTGTCGGCGGGCGTAACCGCGAAAGCGGGTGCGACGAGCAGCGCGGACAACGCGGCGCCCGCTAGCAAGGCGCGAGAGCGGAGAGCAAACTTTTCCAGCATCATAGTGATCGTTCCCTGTTTTGTTGACCCGAGTTCCCGGCTCAGGGCTGTATTGTTTTTTGCAGAGCCGTCACCGGCTTTGACCGCTTACCGTCGTGTTTTTTGTCCAGTTGGTCAACACCCTATTCGGCACCGCTCAAACCGGCAACGGGCATTTGCAAGACAGCGCACTGGATCAGAATCGACCGCAACGAGTCGGCCTATGCGCCGGCTAATCGAAGCCGGAAATCGGGAAAAAATCCGCCGCAGTCGGCGGCCCGGATGCACGGCTATTTCAGCTGCGCAACCAGGCTTGCGTCGGGAAAACAGGTCGCTGGCTTGCCGCTCTTTGCCTGCCAGGAGCCAATCGAGCGGCGGGTCTTGAAGCCGGGCAGGCCGTCGGCGCTGCCGACATCGTAGCCCTTCGCCTCCAGCGCGCGCTGAAGGGCCGCGATATCTGACCGGTGCAGGTCGCCGACCGCGCCCCAGCTGCCGGCAAAAATGGCGTCGCCTTTGGCGATGCGGTCGGCCGCATGGCCAATGAACAGGCCGTAGAGATCGCTGTTGTTATATTGCTTCAGCACATAAAAGTTCGGCGTGACGATGAAGGCCGGACCGCTGCGCCCGGCCGGCATCAGCAGCAAGCCCTCAGCCTTCAATTCGCTGGCCTGGAACGCCTTGCCGTCGACGCGCCTGATGCCCATCGCCACCCAATCCGAAATCTTCTTGCCCTGGTCGGGTCCTTCGAGCGAGCAGGAGACATTTGCCGGCACCGTCACCTCAGCCCCCCAGCCGCGCCCCCTCACCCAGCCATAGTGGACGAGGTAATTGGCGATCGAGGCGAGCACGTCGGGCGTCGAATTCCAGATGTCGGGCCGTCCGTCGCCGTCGAAGTCGACGGCATGTTTCAAGAAGGAAGTCGGCATGAATTGCGGCTGGCCGAGAGCGCCGGCCCAGGACGACTTCATGGCGTTGACCGGCGCCAGGCCGCGTTCGACGATTTCGAGCGCAGCCAGCACCTCAGTGCGGAAGAAATCCTTCTTCGTCGACATGAACGCCTTGGTGCCCAGCACCTCGAAGGCATCGTATGGCATCTTGGCCGCGCCGAAGCCGGTCTCGCGGCCCCAGATCGCCAGCACGATCTCGCCCGGCACGCCATAGCGCTTCTCGATCAGCCCGAGCACCCGCACGTTGGCGCTTTCGCGCGCCCGCCCGCCGGTCGTGACGGCGCGGATGATCTTCTCGGCGAAATAGTTGGCGGGCGGACCGAATTCCGCCTGATGCTGCTTCTCAGGTGTAGTCGGGGTCTCGCCGGGCAGGACAAGGTCCGGCAGCTTGAGATTCGGCTTCACGCCGAGAAAGGCGGCGTCGAAGGTTTTCTTGGAGATGTCTTTGGACTTGGCTTCGGGCCAGAGGTCGGTTTGCAGCCAAGCCTGGAACTGGTCGTCGATGGGGGCGGCGTGAGAGGGAGTGGTGAAAGTAAAAACCAAAGCGGTCAGAAAGAAAGCAGCGGCCAATAGCCAAAGGCAGTGTTCCTTCACACCCCCCTCTGTCCTGCCGGACATCTCCCCCGCAAGGGGGGAGATCGGATGGCGCGCAGGCTTTCGCCAATCACCAACGTTGCAGAAAGAGAGCCGGGGACGAAACTGCCAATCTCCCCCCTTGCGGGGGAGATGCCCGGCAGGGCAGAGGGGGGTGTGACGGAGTCCAATCGTTTGAGAAAATTCGCCCGTCACCGACTTCTCCCCTCAAAACGCCGTCCTCGACCTCAGCGCCGCGGCCAGAGTGCCTTCGTCGAGATAGTCGAGCTCGCCGCCGACCGGGACGCCATGCGCGAGCCGTGTCACCTTGATCTCGAAGCCGGACAACTGATCCGTGAGGTAGTGCGCCGTGGTCTGTCCCTCGACGGTCGCGTTGACTGCAAGGATCACTTCCTTCACCTCGCCGCCGGCGACGCGGTCGACCAATGTGCGGATATTGAGCTGGTCAGGACCGATGCCGTCGAGCGGCGACAGCGTGCCGCCGAGAACATGGTAGCGCACGTTCATGGCGGCGGCGCGCTCCAGCGCCCAGAGGTCGGAGACGTCCTCGACGACGATCAGCGTGCCGGCATCGCGGCGCGGATCGGTGCAGATCATGCAAGGGTCGGAGGTGTCGACATTGCCGCAGGTCGAGCAGATGCGGACCTTGTCGACCGCTTCGCCCATGGCGGCGGCTAAAGGCTCGAGCAGCTGTTCCTTCTTCTTGATGAGATGAAGCGCCGCACGTCTGGCCGAACGCGGCCCAAGTCCCGGCACCTTGGCCAGGAGCTGGATCAGGCGTTCGATTTCCGGACCGGCGATTCTCTTCGACATCGCTCTGATCTAGGATTTTTCAGAGCGGTTTGGAACAGCCAGCGAAATTGATGGCCCGCCATGCTGCCATGGCGGGCCCTGTGTCGGATGAAATCTAGCTTCAGTTGGTTTCGAGCGGCCGGTCCTGGCTGACGATCATCGCACCGATGGCGTCGGTGTTCTCAGGCGTCGACTGGAAGCCCATCGACGCTTCCTGCGGCGCGTCGGGCACCGAAGTGACGTAGCGGCCCTTGAGCGTGCCGCCGAAACGCGAGGCGTCCGGTTCGGCCATCGGCTCCTGCATCGCCACCACCGTCTGTTTCTGCGCGAGACGGCCCGACTTTGTGGATGATGGGGCGGCCGGTGCAACAGAAGCCGTCACATAGGCGGAAGCGTCTTCGGTTCGCGCGGCTGCCATGGCGGCCTGCTTTGCCGGATCCGGGCGGACGATCGTCTTGACGACCGGCTCGGCGGAGGCGACGAGCACCGGCGCGGCGGCCGCGGGCTTCTGGCGGCCGGACTTCTGCTGGTCGCCCACGTTCATGGCGACCATCGGCTCGTCCGGCAACGGCTGCCAGTTACGGCCGCGCTTCTCATAGAAGGCGTTGCCGCCGGCCACCATCGTGTAATGCATGTTGTTGTAGGGGAAACGCAGGCCGGCGGTGTGGAAATACATCGTGTTCTTGAGCTTGGCCTTGCGCTCGCCTCGCAGCACCGCATCGGCGGCTTCCTCGACATCGGGCAGCGCCCTGGAGTTCATCGGCCGCGTCAGCACGCCGGGCGCGAACTGGCCCCTCTCGCCGACGACCTCGCAAATGGTGCTGCCGTGCTGGCCCGAGCGCAGCCGGTTCATCACGACCGTGCCGACGGCGATCATGCCGTCGCGGCTCGACCGGTTGGACTCGAAGAACATCGCCCTTTGCAGGCATTCCTTGTCCTTCAGCGAGTGGCTTGAACGGGTGGTGAGGAAACTCGGCGTGAGGGCGTCGGTCAGACCCGACACCGACATGCCATGGGAGGAAGTGGTCTGGCTGCAACCGGCCAGGAGCAAGGGGGAAGTGACGATGCCGATAAGCAGCAGCGGCGTCTTCCATCGCGTCGCGATCACCAAAAAAGCCTCATGTCCAGATGCCAGCCCGCCCCGAGATGTGGCAAGAATGAGACTCTTTCAGGCAAAAAGATGGCTAGAAGGTTAGCAACTTCTGGACTTAGGTAAAACTTTATGAAAGCCGCGAAATGAGCCCGTGAACAACGCCGGCAAATGGTTAATATTGTGGCCCGGGCTCAATTTTCGTTCATAATCAATTAACTGGCGGACGCCGCCTCAGAACGGCAATTTCATTCCGGGCGGGATCGGCAAGCCCGCCGTCAACGCCTTGGTCTTCTCCTGCATGATCTGCTCGACCTTATTTTTGGCGTCATTGTGGGCGGCCAGAATGAGGTCCTCGAGGATCTCGGCTTCGTCCGCCTTGATGAGCGAAGGATCGATCTTCAGCGCCTTCATCTCGAACTTGCCGGTAAGCGTGATGCTGACCAGGCCGCCGCCGGCCTGGCCGGTGGCTTCGAGCGTGGCAATCTCGTCTTGCATGGCCTGGAACTTGGCCTGCATTTCCTTCGCCTTGCCCATCAGGCCGAGAAGATCTTTCATCGGGGTGGTCCTCTAAAGTGTTTCAGGTCTCGTCGTCATCCGCCGCGGGCTCGACAGGCAGGTCAGCCTCGGCCTCTTCCCCTTCCGGCACGTCCGGGATGCGTACGTCGATGATCTTGGCGCCGGGGAAGCGGGCGAGGATGGCCGCGACCGTCGGGTCGCTCTTGGCGTCGGAGAAAGCATTCTCGCGCTTGGTCGTCTCCATCTCGGCCAATGTCTGGCCGCCCTCTTCCTTCGACAACGACACCAGCCAGTTGCGGCCGGTCCAGGCACGCAGCTTGGAGGTCAGGTCGTTGAGCAGCATCTTGGGCGCGTCGTCGGTCAAGGTGACGTCGAGACGGCCGGGCTCGATGCGCACCGGCCGCACGCAGCGTTTCAGCAGCACCTTGAAGGCCATGTCGCGATTGGCGTCGGCAAGCGCAACAATGTCGGCCAGCGATTTGACCGGAACGACAGGCGCCTCAGTGACCGGCTCCGGCGCCGGAACGAAGGCCTCCGGCACAGGCTGCGCCTCGACCAACCGCATCGCCTGGGCGCCGCCACCATTGGAAGCCGGCATCCGGGCCTGCGCGACAGCACTTGCGCCGCCGCCATTGCCGGCCGGCGCTGCATTGGAGCGCGGCGCGCCATTCGGCAGCGGGCCCGCGCCTTCCAGCGATTTCAACGCCTCGTCCAGCGTCGGCAGGTCGGCGGCATGCGCCAGCCTGATCAGCACCATTTCGCCGGCGCTGACCGGGCGGTTGGAAGACTGCACCTCGGGAATGCCCTTGAGCAGCATCTGCCAGGTTCGCGACAGCACGCGCACCGAGAGCGTGCCGGCGAATTCGGCGCCGCGCCGGCGCTCGTCCTCGGACAGCGAGGCGTCGTCGGCGGCCGCCGGCACGAAGCGCAAGCGGGTGACGAGATGGTTGAACTCGGCAAGATCGGTGAGCACCGCGGCCGGATCGGCGCCGGTGTCGTACTGCGCGCGGAATTCGGCCAGGGCCGCGGCGACGTCGCCCTTCATGACATGCTCGAACAGGTCGATGATGCGGGCGCGATCGGCCAAGCCGAGCATGGCGCGCACCGCGCCGGCGCTCACGGCGCCGCTGCCATGAGCGATCGCCTGGTCGAGGATGGAAAGCGAATCGCGCGCCGAGCCTTCGGCGGCCCGCGCGATCATCGCCAAGGCCTCGTCGTCGACGGAAATGCCTTCCTTGGCGGCTATCGAGGACAGGTGCCCGACCAGCGCACCGGCGTCGATGCGCCTCAGGTCGAAACGCTGGCAGCGCGACAGGACCGTGATCGGCACCTTGCGGATCTCGGTGGTGGCGAAGATGAATTTGACGTGCGGCGGCGGCTCTTCCAGCGTCTTCAGCAGGCCATTGAAGGCCTGGGTGGAGAGCATGTGCACTTCGTCGATGATGTAGACCTTGTAGCGGGCCGAGACCGGCGCGTAGCGCACGCGGTCGATGATATCCCTGATGTCGTCGATGCCCGTATGGGAGGCGGCGTCCATTTCGATGACATCGACATGGCGGCCTTCCATGATCGCCTGGCAATGCTCGCCGGGGGTCGAAAGGTCGACGGAGGGCTGGTCGATGGTTGCGGTCTTGTAATTGAGCGCCCGCGCGAGGATGCGCGCGGTCGTCGTCTTGCCGACACCGCGCACGCCGGTCAGCATCCAGGCCTGGGCGATGCGGCCGGTGGCGAACGCATTGGTCAGCGTGCGAACCATCGGCTCCTGGCCGATCAGCTCGGAAAAATTCGCAGGACGATATTTGCGCGCCAGCACGCGATAGGCGCCGGCCTTTTCCGTCCCAAAGTTTCCGGCTTCGCTCATTCGCCGTCAAAAGCTCCAAGGACCGCGACGGAAGGCGGCCGATTCCTGCGCATAGTCTCGCCCGCACGGCTTGGCGCCGTCAATGTCGCGGGAATAAGGCGAAGAGGCGGGAGGCTGGAACAATGACCCGTTCCGGGCTCGTTAGGGCTGCTTCCTTCCGGACCTGACCCGGTTGGCGAGTGGATCGTCCACCACCAACCTCCCGCGCTCCATATCGGCAATTCGGCGGCGAAATGCAAGGGCAGAGCCAGAACCTGCAGCCATATCGAGACTGGAAGCCCCTCAAATCGCCAACAGCGGTCAATGAATCGCTTGCAGCCACCTTGCCGCCGCTCTAGCGTTCTTGGTTTGAAGAATGTTACAAAAAATGAAGGAAACGCCCATGCTGCCTGGCCTCAAGGCCGGATTTACGCTGGACGCCCGGCTGGAGGCGGACAGTGAGCAGCTTATGTGGCTGGGGCTGTGCGAGCTCAGGCTGATGAATGATCGGCGCTGGCCATGGCTGGTGCTGGTGCCACAGCGGCCGGGCACGGAAGAAATCCACGAAATGACGCCGCTCGACCAGGCGATGCTGACTTTCGAGACGAATATGGTGGCGCAGGCGCTGAAGCGGGTGACCGGCTGCACCAAGATCAACACCGGCGCGCTCGGCAACATCGTGCGCCAGTTGCATGTCCACGTCGTCGCCCGGTCCGAGGGCGATCCCGGCTGGCCGGGACCGGTCTGGGGGCACGGCATACGCGAACCTTACCAGCGCTCCGATATCAGGCGGTTTGCCGAAACGATCAAGGCGGCGCTATAAGCTGACCAGTGTCCATTCAGCACCCCCGAGTCCTTCAGCCCACCCGAGTCCCCATGAGCTTTCGCCTGTTTGACGCGCCCTTGCGCGAGCCGAGCCAATTCGTCGGTTTCGCCGGCAACCAGATCGACCGTCAGTCCGAGAACCGCGCCGACGATGCGGTCGAAAAAGCGCTGGCCGACCAGACTGCGCGGCTGATGCTGATGCATGCCGGACGACTTTACCTCAAACTCGATGACGGCAAGTTCGACCCCTGGTTCAAGGCGGATGAAAGCGGAGCTTTCGAAGCGGCCCTCGATCAAGGCGTGCTGCTCGGCTTTTCCGAGCAAGGCCCGGTGCTGGCGGTGCCGGCTGGCGTCGAGCCGGAAAAACTGCCCGAGACGGTCAAGGCGATCGACTATCGTTCCGTCTATATGCAGGGGCTGATCGACGAGGCGGCGGCCGGCGCGCTGGCACAAGGGGCAGCGCTGCTGGCCTGGCATGTAAGCCACGCCTTCTGCTCGAAATGCGGCAACCGCTCGGGGATGCGCGCCGGCGGCTACAGGCGCCATTGCCCGGCTTGCGGCACCGACCATTTCCCGCGCACCGACCCGGTGGCGATCATGCTGACGGTGACGGGCGAAAAATGCCTGCTGGGGCGCGGCAAGCATTTCGCGCCGGGCATGTATTCGGCGCTTGCCGGCTTCATCGAACCCGGCGAGACGATCGAGGCGGCGGTGCGCCGCGAGACGCTGGAAGAAGCGGGCATCCGGCTCGGCCGCGTCGTCTACCACGCCAGCCAACCCTGGCCGTTCCCCTATTCGCTGATGATCGGCTGCTTCGGCGAACCGCTCAACGAGGATATCCAGGCCGACCTCAACGAACTGGAGGACTGCCGCTGGTTCTTTCGCGACGAGGTGCGCACGATGCTGGACAGGCAGCATGCCGATGGCTTGATCACACCGCCGAAAGGGGCGATCGCCCATCACCTCATCCGCGCCTGGGTCGATAGCGAATAGGAGCCTAGAATGATCCGTCACACCGTCGTGTTCACGCTGAGGCATCCATTGCAGTCGCTGGAGACCAAGCGGTTCCTGCACGACGCCAAGAAGATCCTGACCGGGATCAAAGGCGTCACGCATTTCGAGCAGTTGCGGCAGGTGAGCCCGAAGAACGACTACCAGTTCGGCTTCTCGATGGAGTTCGCCGACCAGGCGGCCTACACGCGCTACAACGAGCACCCCGACCACGTCGCCTTCGTGCGCGACCGCTGGGTGCCCGAGGTCGAGGCGTTCATGGAGATCGACTACGTGCCGCTGGGGTTTGGCTGACCAAAGAGCGGTTCTTGCGCCGATGTCAAAAATCGATTCGGCGCTGCCCATGCCGCTCCATTGCTGCGGTGTTGACGATTGGCGAAAGCATCGATGACAGCGCCCCTCTCCCCGTCACTATACAGGGAGAGGATGCCGGCAGGCAGGTGAGGGGCAGCGCAGACGCTGGATAGGCCAAGTGGGGGCTTCAGGCCTCGACCGGAACCGGATGCCCTAACATTCGAAGCCAGCGCTGCCCCTCATCGCCCTGCCGGGCACTTCTTCCCGTTTAGAGACGGGGAGAAGGGGCTGGCCGCTGCGCCGGCGCCTTCCCGCAACCCGCGAAAGACTAATCCGCCACCTTCCACTGCTCGCGCGAGGCGCTCGCCGGATAGACGCCGAGGATGCGCATCTCGCGCGAGAAGAAGCGCAATTCATCCAACGCCAGCTTGACCAGCGGATCGTCCGGGTGGCCCTCGATATCGGCGTAAAACAGCGTCGCGGTGAAGGCGCCGAGCTGGTAGCTCTCGAGCTTGGTCATGTTGATGCCGTTGGTGGCGAAGCCGCCCATTGCCTTATAGAGCGCGGCCGGCACGTTGCGGACGCGGAAGATGAAGGTCGTCATCATCTTGGCGTCCGGTGCGGGGCGCCCGACCCATTGCTTGTTCTTGGTCAGCACGACGAAGCGGGTGACGTTGGAGTCGGTGTCCTCGACATTTTTCTCGATGATATCGAGCCCATAGAACTCGGCGGCCAAAGCCGGCGCCAGCGAGGCCATGGTGCGGTCCCTGACCTCGGACACCATCTTCGCCGAACCCGCCGTGTCGCCGGCGATCACCGGTTTCCAGCCGTTCTTGCGGATGTATTTGCGGCACTGGCCCAGCGCATGGATATGGCTGTGCACGGTCTTGATCTCATCGCGCTTCACCCCCGGCAGCACCATCAGCTGGAAGTGGATCGGCAGGAAATATTCGCCGACGATGTGCAGCTTCGATTCCGGCAACAGGTGATGGATGTCGGCGACACGGCCCGCGATCGTGTTTTCGATCGGGATCATGGCGAGCTCCGCCTTATCGGTCTCGACCGCGTTGAAGGCGTCCTCGAAGGTCGGGCAGGGTAGCGGCTCCATCGACGGGAACATGTTGCGGCAGGCCGTGTCGGAGTTGGCGCCTGGCTCACCCTGGAAGGAAATTCTATTGGTCTTAGCGGTCATGCTTGTTTCTCAACTTGAAAGGATTTGCCTGGCGCGATCGAGATCGTGCGGCGTGTCGACGCCAAGCGGCATCGATTGGACGATCTCGGCGTCGATGCGCATGCCGGCCTCCAGCGCGCGCAGCTGCTCCAGCCGCTCGCGGCGCTCCAGCGGCGACGGCTTCAGCGCGACGAAGCGTTCGAGCGCGGCACGGCGATAGGCGTAAAGGCCGATGTGGTGATAGAGCGGCCCCTCGCCCCAGGGCGCAGTGGCGCGGGTGAAATAGAGCGCCTTCAGCCGTGTCGGCGACACCGGCGAGCCGACGATCTTGACCACGTTGTGGTTGGTCTTCTCCTCGTCGCGCACGATCTCGACGCCGAGCGTGGCGATATCGACCGCCTTGTCCGCGAATGGCCGCAGCGACGCGCCGATGATCTCGGGATCGATGGTCGGCAGGTCGCCCTGCACGTTGACGATCGTTTCCACCTTCTTCTCAGGATCGAGGGCCGTCAGCGCCTCGAAGATTCGGTCCGAGCCCGATTCGTGGTCTGAGCGGGTCAGGACCGCCTCGAACCCATGCGCCCTTACGGCTTCCGCAACCGCTTGCGTGTCGGTCGCCACGACCACGCGGCCGAGCCCGGCCTCGGAGGCGCGGCGGGCGACGTGGACGATCATCGGCGCGCCGGCAATATCGGCCAGCGGCTTGCCCGGCAGGCGCGTCGAGGCCATGCGGGCGGGGATCAGGATCAAGGTTGACATCGGATTCTGGAGCAGTCGAAAAACGCGGGTGGAAAGTGGCAAAAGGTCTCACTGGAAGCGCCCTTATAGGTGTTGCAACGCCTGAGCAAAAGACCTAGTTTCCGCCCGGTTTGACTGGCCTTTCGAGGCAGTTAGCGATACCGACGGACGGAGTGGACGGGACGGTCCGCCGGAAAAGGGAGCAAGGGGCGTATGGATTCCAGCGAAGTCAACAAGCTGCTCGGCGGATTTCTGGGAACCTGCTTCATCGTCTTTTCCATCGGTCTCGTCTCGGACGGGCTGTTCGCCTCGCCCACCCCCGAGAAGCCCGGCTTCGCCATCGAGGCCCAGGAGCCGGCCGAAGGCGGCCCGGCTGCTCCCGCGGCGGAAGCCAAGCCGATCGCCGACCTGCTTGCTACCGCCAATGCCGAGGCGGGCGCAGCCATCTTCAAGAAGTGCCAGGCCTGCCATTCCGGCGAAAAGGGCGGCCCGAACAAGGTCGGCCCGGATCTCTGGGACATCGTCGACCGCCCCGTCGCCGAGCACGAGGGGTTCGCCTATTCGGCCGGCATGAAGGATTTTTCCAAGGGCGGCCAGGAGCACTGGACCTACGACAACCTCAACCACTTCATCACCTCGCCGAAGAAGTTCGTGAAGGGCACGGCGATGGGTTTCGCCGGCCTGCCGAAGGATGAGGACCGCGCCAACGTCATCGCCTATCTGCGCACGCTGTCGGACAATCCGAAGCCGTTGCCGCAGCCCGGCGCTTCGGCCGAAGCCAAGCCCGCGGAAGGCGCCAAGCCTGCCGAAGCCGCGAAGCCGGCGGAGGGAGCCGCTCCGGCCAAGCCCGCGGCGCCGGCGCCCGCTCAATAAACAATTTGTCATAGAGAGTTCCTTGGAAAAGCCGGGTTCGTCCCGGCTTTTTCTGTTAGGAAACCTGCAATAGGCGGCGACAAAGGCTGCGCTTGCGGTTTTCACCGGCGTCAAATGATCTAGATTGCCGGTGGGTAGAGCAATTCCAGGAAAAATGGGAACCGGCTTTCCATCCGGAATTGCGTCGAAACAAGGCGATAGGCGGCTGTCGTTTCCGTGAAACGATGAACGCTCTAGGGTTCGTGACGAGGAGAACGCATGACGGTTGGCCGCTCCCGGACACTTTTCGCATCTATGTTGGCCTGCGCTTTCGCCGTCAGCCTGCAGGCGAGCTTCGCCGACGAGTGGCACACCACCTCCTCGCTGATCGGGTCTTCCAAATACGGCGAAAACTTCCAGCGCTACGACTACGTCAATCCGGACGCGCCGAAGGGCGGCACCCTCAACACCGTTGTCGTCGGCACCTTCGACAGCTTCAATCCTTACATCGTGCAGGGGTCGCCGGCTGCCGGCTTCGCCCAGTTCACTGGGGGGCTCCTCTACGACACATTGATGGACCAGGCGACCGATGAGGGCAGCGTCAGCCATCCGCTGGTCGCCGAGGCCTACAAGTACCCGGCCGACTATTCGTCTGCGACCTACCGGCTAGACCGACGCGCCAAATGGCATGACGGCCAGCCGATCACCGTCGACGACGTGGTCTGGTCGTTCCAGGTGCTCAAGGCCAATAGCCCGATGTACAGCCGATATTTCGAGAATGTGACCGAGGCGGTCGCGATCTCGGACCGCGAGGTCGAATTCCACTTCAACCAGAAGGGCAATCGCGAACTGCCCAAGATTCTCGGCGATCTCGTCGTGCTGCCGAAGCACTGGTGGGAAGGCACCGACGCAAGCGGCAAGAAGCGCGACATCACCAGGCCGACGCTGGAGCCGCCGCTGGGCTCCGGCGCCTACAAGATCGCCAGCTTCAAGCCGGGCTCGGAGATCGTCTGGCAGCGCGTGCCCGACTATTGGGGCGCCAAGCTGCCGGTGAAGATCGGCCGCGAGAATTTCGACACCCAGCGCTTCACCTACATCCTTGACGACAATGCCGCGTGGCAGGCCTTCACGAAGGGCGGGCTCGACGACATCAAACCGGAAAACAG
Source organism: Mesorhizobium sp. WSM3224 (assembly GCF_000427725.1). Lineage (GTDB taxonomy): Bacteria > Pseudomonadota > Alphaproteobacteria > Rhizobiales > Rhizobiaceae > Mesorhizobium. The sequence continues at coordinate 58,294 of NZ_ATYO01000004.1, forward strand.
CTCTCGACGCTGGGCGACGGCCTACAACTTCCCCGCGGTCAGCGCCGGCGACGTGATCAAGAAGGTATTCAAGACGACGTCGCCGCAGCCGATGCAGGCTTTCATGCTCAACCAGCGGCGACCGATGTTCCAGGACCGGCTGGTGCGGGCCGCGCTGACCTATCCTTTCGACTTCGAAACGATGAACCGCACGCTGTTCTACAATTCGAACACGCGCACCCACAGCTATTTCGGGGGCACGGAGCTGGCGTCGAGCGGGCTGCCGCAAGGCAAGGAGCTGGAAATCCTCGAAAAATACCGCGACAAGCTGCCGCCGGAGGTGTTCACGCAGGAATTCAAGCTGCCGGTCTACGACTCGCCGCAGGCGGAACGGAAGAATCTCAAGACGGCGGTCGAGCTGTTCGCAAAGGCAGGTTGGGTGATCAAGGGCGGCAAGATGGTGAACGCCAAGACCGGCGCGCCGTTCAAATTCGAAATACTGGGCTCGGCAGACACCGACCAGGTCATCTCCAGTCCCTGGATCGCCAATCTGCGCAAGATCGGCGTCGAGGCGACACTGCGGATCATCGACCAGTCCCAGTACATCAACCGCCGCGATCATTTCGACTACGACGTGATCATCGGCATACTCGGCCAATCGGAATCGCCCGGCAACGAGCAACGCGACTTCTGGAGCTCGAAGGCGGCCGATTCGCCGGGATCGCGCAACTATTCCGGCATCAAGAACCCGGTGGTCGACGCGCTCGTCGACCGCATCATCTTCGCCACCGACCGCGACGACCTCGTCGCCACCACCCATGCGCTCGACCGTGTGCTTTTGTGGAACTACTACGTCGTGCCGCAATATTACCGCGCGGTGGTCTGGCTCGCCTATTGGAACAAGTTCGGCATGCCGGAAAAGCAGCCGAGCTACCGCGGCGCCGATACCGACTCCTGGTGGATCGACACAGAGAAGGAAAAGGCGCTCGCCGCCAAATACAAGGGCCTCAATTGATGAGGCGGCAGACGATGCTTCCTCGCCGCGCCTTCCTGGCGCTCGGCGCCGCAGCGACGGCTGCGGCGCTGCTGCCCGGCAAGGCGTTCGCCGCCATTCCGACCGGCGTGAAGGTGCACGGCCTGTCGGCCTTCGGCGACCTGAAATACAAGCCGGATTTCGCGCATTTCGACTATGTCGATGTCGATGCGCCGCAGGGCGGCACTTTCAACTTCTCCCCTCCCAATTGGGGCGCCAACCAGAGCCCGCAGACCTTCAACACGCTGAACGCCTTTGTCCCCAACGGCGATGCGCCTCAGCGCATGGAGATGTGCTTCGATTCGCTGATGGTGCGGGCGCTTGACGAGCCCGACGCGGTCTATGGATTGATCGCCGACGGTGTCACGATTTCCGACGACCGCAACGGCTTCACTTTCTCGCTGCGTCCGCAGGCGCGCTTCCACGACGGCACGCCGCTGACCGCTGACGATGTCGCCTTCACCTTCAAACTGCTGAAAGACAAAGGGCATCCGGGCTACGCGCTGTCGCTGACGCATCTGGAAGACGCCGTGGTGAAGGATGCTCATACCGTCGAGCTCAAATTCTCCGGCAAGCAGTCGGCCCGCACAATCCTCAACGTCGTCGGATTTCCGATCCTGTCGAAGGCCTTCTTTACCGCCAACCCATTCGATTCCTCGCAGCTCAATCCGCCGCTCGGCTCTAGCGCCTATAAGGTCGACCGCTGGTCGGCGGGCGCCTGGATCGAGTATGAACGGGTGGGCGACTATTGGGGCAACGACCTGCCGGTCAATCGCGGCCAGAACAATTTCGGGCGTATCCGTATCGAGTTCTACCGGGACCGCACGGCCGGTTTCGAGGCCTTCAAGAAGGGCGAGATCCTCTACCGCGAGGAGTTCACCTCGCGCGTCTGGGCGACCGCTTATGATTTTCCGGCCTTCACCGCCGGCAAGGTGGTCAAGCACGAATTCCCGGCCGAAACGGTGCCCTCGATGCAGGCCACGGCCGTCAACCAGCGGCGCGCCCAGTTCCAGGACCCGCGTGTGCGACAAGCGATCGCGCTGTGCTTCGATTTCGAATGGACGCGGCGCAATTTCTTTTACGGCTCCTATGAGCGCTCGCAGTCCTGCTTCGAGAAATCAGACTTTCGTGCCGCGGGGGCGCCATCGCCGGAGGAGCTCGCATTGCTGGAGCCGCTACGCGACAAGCTGCCGCCCGAGGCTTTCGGCGAGGCGGTGACACAGCCGCCGTCCGATGGGTCGGGACGCGACCGCAAGCAGCTCGGCAAGGCAGCGAAGCTGCTGGCCGAGGCCGGCTGGGAACGTTCCGGCGATTTCGTCGTCAACGAGAAGGGAGGACGGCTGCCCGCAGAATTCCTCGCCGACGACGAGACATTCGTGCAGGTTTTTTCGCCCTGGGTCGCCAACATGAAGGCTATCGGCATCGATGCCTCAATCCGGCTGGTCGATTCGGCCCAGTACCAGCTCAGGCAATCGACATTCGATTTCGACCTGCTCTCGGCCGCTTTCTCCTTCAGCGCGACGCCAACCCGCGACGACCTCGAGATCTTCTTTCATTCGCGAAGCGCAGGCGTTTCAGGCTCACGCAACCTGCCGGGCATAGCGAGCCCGGCCATCGATGCGCTGATCGACGCCGTCGGCGCCGCCAAGGACCGCGAAACCCTGACGGTCGCGATGCGCGCGCTCGACCGGGTCTTGCGTGCGCGGCGCGATTGGATTCCAAGTTGGTATCTGGCGAATCACCGAAGCGCCTATTGGGACATGTTCGGCTTTCCCGAGCAGAAACCCGATTTCGGCTTTCCGGTCGAGGCGCTGTGGTGGGTCGACAAGGGCAAGGCGGCAAAAATTGGCAAAGCCTGATACTCCCCTTCGCGCGGGGCCGGCAGCCTGATGGGCGCCTATATCCTGCGCCGCATCCTTCTGATGATCCCGACGCTGTTCGGGATCATGGCGATCTCCTTCGCCGTCATCCAGTTCGCGCCGGGCGGGCCGGTCGAGCAGGTCATCGCCAGGCTCACCAACCAAGGCGGCAATGACCGGCTAGGCGGCGGCGGTGGCGATGCCGGCGCGACCAATTTCGATGTTTCGGGCGATGTCAGCTCGAAATATCGCGGCGCGCAGGGGCTCGACCCCGAATTCATCAAGAAGCTGGAAAAGCAGTTCGGCTTCGACAAGCCGCCGCTCGAGCGCTTCGGCATGATGCTGTGGAACTATGCCCGCTTCGATTTCGGCGACAGCTATTTCCGCGACATCTCGGTGCTCGACCTGATCCTGGAAAAGATGCCCGTCTCGATCTCGATCGGGCTGTGGATCACGCTGCTGTCCTACCTGATCTCGATCCCGCTCGGCATCCGCAAGGCGGTGAAGGACGGCTCGACCTTCGACATCTGGACGAGCGGTGTGGTGATCGTCGGCTACGCCATCCCCGGCTTCCTGTTCGGCATCCTGTTGATGGTGCTGTTTGCCGGCGGCTCGTTCTGGGACTGGTTCCCGCTGCGCGGCATCGTTTCCGACAATTGGGACCAGCTGTCCTGGCCGGACAAGATCATCGACTATTTCTGGCACATGACACTGCCGCTGACGGCGCTGGTGCTGTCGGCCTTCGCCACAACGACGCTTTTGACCAAGAACTCCTTCCTTGAGGAGATCCGCAAGCAATATGTGGTGACGGCGCGGGCCAAGGGCCTGTCGGAGCGCAAGGTGCTCTACGGCCACGTCTTCCGCAACGCCATGCTGATCGTGATCGCCGGCTTTCCCGGGGCCTTCATCTCGGCCTTCTTCACCGGCTCGCTGCTGATCGAGAACATCTTCTCGCTCGACGGGCTCGGCCTGCTCGGCTTCAAGTCGGTGATCGACCGCGACTATCCCGTGGTCTTCGCCAATCTCTACATCTTCTCGCTGCTCGGCCTGTTCGTCGGCCTGCTGTCGGACCTGATCTACACCTGGGTCGATCCGCGCATCGATTTCGAGCGGAGAGACGTCTGATGGCGGTAGCCTCGGCCGAAACCAAGCCGGCCCGCGCCGCCCGGCCGTGGCTGTCGCCGCTCAACCAGCGGCGGCTGCAGAACTTCAAGGCCAACCGGCGCGGCTACTGGTCGCTTTGGATATTCCTGTTCCTGTTCGTGCTGACGCTGTTTTCCGAGCTGATCGCCAACGACAAGCCGATCATCGTTTCCTACAAGGGCGAGATCCTGTTTCCGGTGCTGGTCGCCTATCCGGAAGAGAAGTTCGGCGGCTTTTATGCCGTCACCGATTATCGCGATCCGGTCATCCAGGACGAGATCAACGCCAATGGCTGGATGATCTGGCCGCCGGTCCGCTACTCCTACCAGACCGTCAACAACGCCATCCCCGAAGCGGCGCCGGCTAAACCCTCCTGGCTCTATGACAAGAAGGCGCGCTGCAACCAATATCCGAAGGGAGAGGCCGACGAGAACTGCGTCGTCGGCAACTGGAACTGGCTAGGGACCGACGACCAGGCGCGCGACGTGCTGGCGCGCGTGCTCTACGGCTTCCGCATTTCAGTGCTGTTCGGACTTGTCCTGACACTCGGCTCCTCGCTGATCGGCGTAGCGGCGGGCGCCGTGCAGGGCTATTTCGGCGGCTGGACCGACCTTCTGTTCCAGCGCTTCATCGAGATCTGGTCCGCGATCCCGGTGCTCTATCTCCTGCTCATCATCTCCGCGATCCTGCCGCCCGGCTTCTTCATCCTGCTCGGCCTGATGCTGGCGTTCTCCTGGGTGGCGCTGGTCGGCGTCGTGCGGGCCGAGTTCCTGCGCGCCCGCAACTTCGAATATGTCAACGCGGCGCGCGCGCTCGGCGTGCCCAACCTGACCATCATGTTCCGCCATCTGTTGCCCAACGCCATGGTGGCGACGCTGACCTTCCTGCCTTTCCTGCTGAGCGGTTCGATCTCGACACTCACCTCTCTCGACTATCTCGGCTTCGGCCTGCCGCCAGGGTCTGCATCGCTCGGCGAGTTGCTGAAGCAGGCGCAGCGCAATCTCAACGCGCCATGGCTCGGAATTTCCGGCTTCATCGTGATTTCGCTGATGCTGTCGCTGCTGGTCTTCATCGGCGAGGCGACACGCGACGCCTTCGATCCGCGCAAGACATTCAAATGAACGAGCCTCTGCTGTCCATCCGCGATTTGAGCGTCGCCTTCGCGCAAGGCGGCACGCAGTCGATGGCCGTCGACCACATCTCCTTCGATATCGCCAAGGGCGAGACACTGGCGCTGGTCGGCGAATCCGGATCCGGCAAATCTGTCTCGGCGCTCTCGGTGCTGAAGCTTCTGCCCTATCCTGCAGCCAGCCATCCTTCGGGAAAGATCCTGTTTAACGGCGCCGACTTGTTGAGCGCCAACGAGAAGGCGCTGCGCGCCGTGCGCGGCAACAAGATTACCATGATCTTCCAGGAGCCGATGACCTCGCTCAACCCGCTGCACACGATCGAGCAGCAGATTGTCGAGGTACTGCAACTGCATCAGGGCTTGCGCGATGCGCCGGCACGCGCGCGCACGCTGGAGCTGCTCAATGAGGTCGGCATCCGCGATCCGCAAAAACGGCTCGATGCCTACCCGCACCAGTTGTCCGGCGGCCAGCGCCAGCGCGTCATGATCGCCATGGCCTTGGCCAACGAGCCGGAGCTTCTGATCGCCGACGAGCCGACGACAGCGCTCGACGTCACCGTGCAGGCGCAGATCCTCGAACTGCTGGCCAAGCTGAAGAGCCGCAAGCGCATGTCGCTGCTGTTCATCACGCATGATCTCGGCATCGTGCGCAGGATCGCCGACCGCGTCTGCGTGATGACCAAGGGCAAGATCGTCGAGAGCGGTCCGACCAGTGAAATCTTCGCCAATCCGCAGCACGACTACACCAAGCACCTGCTTGCGGCCGAGCCGAAGGGCAAGCCGCCGGCGTCCAACCCGAATGCCAAGCCCGTGATGACGGGCAAGGACGTCAAGGTCTGGTTCCCGATCAAGAAGGGCTTCTTCCGCACCACGGTCGACCATGTGAAGGCGGTCGACGGCATCGACGTCGCCGTGCGCGCCGGCCAGACGCTCGGCGTCGTCGGCGAATCCGGCTCGGGCAAGACCACGCTCGGGCTGGCGCTCGCCCGGATGATCTCCTCGACCGGCACGATCAATTTCAACGGACGCGACATCAACCAGCTTTCCTTCAGCGCCATGCGGCCGCTGCGGCGCGAGCTGCAGATCGTCTTCCAGGATCCGTTCGGATCGCTCAGCCCCCGACTGTCGGTGTCGGAGATCATCGAGGAAGGGCTGAAGATCCACGAGCCGAAGCTCCCGCCAGACGAGCGCGACGACAAGGTGGTCGCCGTGCTCAAGGAGGTCGGCCTCGACCCGGAAACGCGGCATCGCTATCCGCATGAATTCTCCGGCGGCCAGCGCCAGCGCGTTGCCGTCGCCCGCGCCATGGTGCTCAACCCGCGCTTCGTCATGCTCGACGAGCCGACCTCGGCGCTCGACATGAGCGTGCAGGCGCAAGTGGTCGACCTTTTGCGCGACCTGCAGGCCAAGCACAATCTCGCCTACCTCTTCATCAGCCACGATTTGAAAGTCGTCCGCGCCCTTGCCAATGACGTCATCGTCATGCGCAATGGCCAGATCGTCGAAGCTGGGACATCCGAACAGATTTTCAGCAGTCCGCAAACCGACTATACGCGGGCGCTGATGGCGGCGGCCTTCAAGATCGAGACGGCGCCGACCGGCGTGGTCAGCGAGTAGCCCGACCGGAACCGGCAGAACAGGAAAGAAAAATCCGCGAATGGAAAAAGGCAAAATCCTGCTTGCCCTCACCGGCTTCCACCCGCAGCGCTGGCATGAACTGCTTTCGGCCGAGCGCGAGGTGGTGCTGGAACCGAACGGCCCGAACGATCCGTCGATCACCTATGCGGTGGTGTGGAAGCAGAAACCCAACCTCCTGTCGTCGCTGCCCAATCTGCGCGCCATCTTTTCGATCGGCGCCGGCGTCGACCACATCTTTGCCGATCCCGGCCTGCCCGACGTGCCGATCGTCAAGATCGTCGCCGACAATCTCACCCAATACATGACCGAATATGTCGTCTGGCGGGTGCTCGACCATCACCGCCAGGGCATGCTCTACCGCAGCCAACAGGCGAAGAAGACGTGGCACGAGCCGCCGCAGCGCCCGGCTGGCGACATCTCCGTCGGCATCATGGGCCTCGGCCATCTCGGCCGGGCTGCGGCATCGGTGCTGCTCTCGCTCGGTTTCGCCGTCAACGGCTGGTCGCGCACCGACCGGCCGATGAAAGGTGTTTCGACCTATGCCGGCGAGGCGGGGCTGATCCCGTTCCTCAATGCCACCGATATCCTGGTCGTGCTCCTGCCGCTCACCCCGCGCACGCAAGGCATCGTCAACTACGGGTTGCTCAAGGAATTACGCCGGCGCAACGGCCTTGGCGGCGCCGTGCTGATCAACGCCGGACGCGGACGCCTGCAGAAGGACGCCGACATATTGCGCGCGCTGGAGGACGGCACGCTGAAGGAAGCGAGCCTCGACGTGTTCGAGGTCGAGCCGCTGCCGAAGACCAGTCCGCTGTGGGGCCATGCGAAAGTGTTCGTCACGCCGCATGCGGCGGCGACGTCGGACCCCGCCCATCTGGTGCCGATCATGCTTCGCCAGATGGCTGCCTTCGAACGCGGCGAGAAGCTCGAAAACCTGGTCGATCGTGACGCGGGTTATTAGTCGAGTGCCAGATCCCACGCGCGGAAGCATTGCTTGATCGCTCGCACGGAGGCGAGCCGCAGCTTCGGCAGATCGAGCTCATCGAACATCGCACGGTGTCGCTTGCGATTTCTGGGCGTGACCACGGCAATATGGTGGATCATATCCCATTTGACGCTGTCACGGCCGCCTTCCAGGGCGCCATGCCGCTTGGTCTCGAACAGCGTCCGCCGGAAGTAACGGAGCAAACTCGCGGGCGTGGAGATGTCCAGCAGAATTAGTCCTGTCGCCCGCCCGAAGCGCTGCGGCATGCAAATCGAGTAGTTTCCATCCATCACCCAGCGTTCGCCGGCGATCGCGGTGTCATGCAGGGCAATGAATTCATCCTTTGGACGCTGCTCCCAATCCGTATTTGGCAGATGAAAGAGCAGGTCGAGGTGAATGGCTTCCAAGCCGCGCTTGCGCGCAATTGCGTTGGCAAGAGTGGACTTGCCGCTGTTGGACGGTCCCAGGATACAGATGCGGTCGCCGAGATCGGAAAGGTTCATCGGATGGTGACTTCCGGGCGCGACAAACAAGCTCGGCGATCCGGCCGATCGCAAGCAGGATATCGATTGTTGATCCTTAGGAAGGCTTCGAGCCGGGCAGCCCGAGCGTCTCGTTCTTCTTCGGCTTGCCGCAGTCGCGGCGCTCGATCGAGCGGTTCATGGCATCGATCTCGCCGCTCGCCTTGTTGCTCTCGCGCGAGGCCTTGGAGCGCATATCCGGCGTGAACGGGCCGAAGCCCATCGCCGGATTGGAAAAGGTCGGCTTGGCGGTGACAGGCAGATTGTGCTGCTGCGCCAGTTGATTGCGCTGCGCCAGCAATTGATCGCAAGGCACGTCGTCATACTGCAATGAGGATTGGACATCCTCGTCCTGACGCTCGGCCATCGATGTGCCGCCGACACATCCGGCGACCGTCAGGCAAGACGCCAACGCAACCATTGTCCAGCGCATGGATCTCTCCTTAGGGCAATTCCAGGAAAACTGCGTCGTGGTTTTCCGTCCGGAATTGCGCAAAACAAAGACTCAGGTATCCGCCCCGCGCAACCCCGACCATGCCATTCAGGCTTTTTCGCAGCAAGGTCAGGCTCATGCCGCTGCCGGATTCCTCACCTCGGTAGATGCAGCGGGCAAGCCAGCCACGATGGCCAGGCCTTCGACCGGGTCGCGCCGGTCGTGCCGGATAACCATGCCTTCCAGCGACAGGACCGCAAGCCCGTTGGCCAAAAGCACGCGCCGCGCATAGGCCTCGGAATGGGCATAACGCCGTGACGGCAAAAGGGCGAAATCACCGCCTTCGGCAAGCGTCTCGAGCGAAAACGCGAATACGCCATCCTCGGCAAGCATGTTCGCGACCACGCCGACGATGCGTTCGAGGGCGCCTAGATAGATGAACACATCGGCCGCGACCACGAGGTCGGCTCCGGCGCCGGGGTGGGAGAAATGCTGAAGGTCGGCCTTGGCCAGCAGGTCGTAGATGCCCTTGGCTTTGGCCTTCCTCAACATTGCGGCCGAGATGTCGTAGCCCTCCAGCCGGTCGACGAACGGCCGCAGCCTCTCACCCATCAGGCCGGTACCGCAGCCAAGGTCGAGGGCCAGCCGAAATCGACCGGGCCTCGCCTTGCGGATGGCTCGGCCGAGGAAATCCGGCAGCCCGTAGCCGAGCTTGCGGACGAGCGAGTCCTCGAAACTGTCGGCGTAGTGGTCGAACAAGGTCTCGACAAAGGCGCTGGGCGGCGCCGCGGCGGCTGGCGCCTTGCCGATCAGCTCAAGCTTCAGCGCTGCGCCAAGGCGGTCCGCGGGCTCCAGCTTCAGCGCCATGGCCCAGGCCCGCGCGGCCTGGTCGAGCAGGCCAGCCGCTTCCTGCATCTCACCGAGGCGAAACCAGCCGGCGGCCCATCGCGGCACGAGGTCCAGCGCGCCGAGCAAAAGCTCCGCCGCCTGCGCGGGCTCGCCCGACGCGAGCAGCATCTCGGCGAAATCGGCACGACGGTCGGCGTTCAAATCGCCCGACGAGGCCCGGAGCGCTTTCATTGACGAAGTATCCCGCCGGCGAGGCGGAACCGGCGGATGGCTGTAGGACGAGTCAGCAGTCTCTTGCAACAGGCTTCCCGCGCGGAATTTAGCCACTATGTTCAACGCCATGCGCGCCAGCGACCTGCTCAAATCCCGACCGGAGGGCCTGTACTGCCCGCCCGGCGATTTCTTCATCGACCCGGTGCGGTCCGTCGAGCGGGCGCTGATCACGCACGGCCATTCGGACCATGCGCGCTCCGGCCATCGCTCGGTGCTTGCCACCCAAGAAACGCTCGACATCATGGGATTGCGCTATGGCGAGGATTTCGCCGGAACGACGCAGGCCGCGCTACTGGGCGAAACCACCGACATCAATGGCGTCGCCATCACCTTCCATCCGGCCGGGCATGTGCTGGGCTCGGCGCAGATCTGTGTCGAACGTAACGGCCTGCGCATCGTCGCCTCCGGTGACTACAAGCGGCAGAAGGACGCCACCTGCCTGCCTTTCGAGCCTATCCGGTGCGATGTTTTCATCACCGAGGCGACCTTCGGCCTGCCGGTGTTTCGCCATCCGCCGGACCACGAGGAGATCGCGCGCGTGCTGAAATCGGCGGCGCAGTTTCCCGAACGCTCGCATCTGATCGGCGCCTATGCGCTCGGCAAGGCGCAGCGTGTGATGCGGCTGTTGCGCGACGCCGGTTACGACAGGCCGATCTATATCCATGGCGCGCTTGCGAAGCTCAGCGATTACTATCAGAGCCAGGGCGTCGATCTGGGCAGCCTGGAGCCGGCGACGGTTGAAAGCGGCGCCAAGGCCGACTTCACCGGCGCCATCGTCATCGGGCCGCCGTCGGCCTTCGCCGACCGCTGGGCGCGGCGTTTTCCGGATCCCATCTCCTGCTTCGCCTCGGGATGGATGCGCATCCGCCAGCGCGCCAAGCAAGGCGGCGTCGAGCTGCCGCTGATCATTTCCGACCATGCCGATTGGGATGAGCTGATCATCACGATCAAGGAAACCGGCGCGCAGGAAATCTGGGTCACGCATGGCCGCGAGGAGGCGCTGGTGCGCTGGTGCGAGTTGGAGGGGATTGCCGCGAGGCCGCTGCACCTCGTGGGGTATGAGGACGAGGGCGATTGATGGAACTCGCGGATACAGAAATCGCAGGCATCGCGTTCCGTCACACCCCCCTCTGGCCTGCCGGCCATCTCCCCCGCAAGGGGGGAGATCGGATGGTGCGCTGGCTTTCGCCAATCACCAGCGTTGCAGGATGTGCGGCGGGGTCGAAACTGCCAATCTCCCCCCTTGCGGGGGAGATGTCCGGCAGGACAGAGGGGGGTGTGCCGGAGCGCCAGCGCCGCCGAGCAGCGCCCCAATGAACCGCTTTGCCGAACTCCTCGACCGCCTGGTCTTGACGCCGTCGCGCAACGGCAAGCTGACGCTGCTCACCGACTATTTCCGCAGCGTCGAGGACCCCGACCGCGGGCTGGCGCTGGCCGCGATCACCGGCGACCTCTCGATCGCGGCGGTGAAGCCGGCGATGCTGCGCGCGCTGGTGATCGAGCGCATGGATCCGGTGCTGTTCGGATATTCCTGCGACTACGTCGGCGACCTTGCCGAAACCGTGTCGCTGGTCTGGCCGCAACCGGCCGGGCATATTCCCAACGATCACCCGACGCTGGCCGAGGTGGTCGGCAAGCTGCAGGCCGCCAGCCGGTCGGATGGGCCGAAGGTGCTGGCGCGGCTGCTCGACGACGCCAGCATCTCGGCGCGCTTCGCCATCATCAAGCTGGTGACCGGCGGCTTGCGCATCGGCGTGTCGGCTCGGCTCGCCAAACAGGCGCTGGCCGACCTTGGCAAGGTCGACGTCGCCGAGATCGAGGAGCTCTGGCACGGGCTGACGCCGCCCTACACCGAGCTGTTCGCCTGGCTGGAAGGTAAGGCGGACAAACCAAGGAGCGCGGCGCTCGCGCTGTTTCGGCCGGTGATGCTCTCCAACGCCGTCGACGACGGCGACCTCGAAAAACTCGACCACGCCGACTATGCCGCGGAATGGAAATGGGACGGCATTCGCGTCCAGGCCGTGTGCGAGGGCGGCGTCCGCAGGCTCTATTCGCGCACCGGCGACGACGTCTCCGGCGCTTTTCCAGACCTTGCCGCGGCGATGAATTTCGAGGCGGCGCTCGACGGCGAGCTGCTGGTCGGCGACCCGCGCGAGGCGACCGGCACGTTTTCGGACCTGCAGCAGCGGCTGAACCGCAAAAGCGTGTCGCCAAAAATCCAGCAGCAATATCCGGCTTTCATGCGCTGCTACGATGCGCTGCAGATCGACGGCGAGGATTTGCGCGCGCTGCCCTTCGCCGTGCGCCGCAAACGGCTTGAGGCCTTCGTCAAAACCCTCGATCCCGGCCGCTTCGACCTCTCACCCTTGGTCGCGTTCCCCGATTGGGAGGCTCTGGAGCGGCTGCGCCAGGCGCCGCCGCATCCGATCATCGAAGGCGTGATGCTGAAGCGCTGGGATTCGCCCTATCTCGCAGGCCGGCCGAAGGGCCCGTGGTTCAAATGGAAGCGCGATCCGCACACGATCGATGCGGTGCTGATGTATGCGCAGCGCGGCCACGGCAAGCGTTCCAGCTTCTATTCCGACTACACATTCGGCGTCTGGTCGGGGCCGGTGGGTGCCGAAGAGCTGGTGCCGGTCGGCAAGGCCTATTTCGGCTTCACCGACGAGGAACTGAGAGAGATCGACAAATATGTGCGCGACAACACTATCGAGCGTTTCGGGCCGGTGCGCTCGGTGCGCGCCGATCGCGAAAACGGCCTGGTGCTGGAGGTGGCGTTCGAAGGCCTCAACCGCTCGACCAGGCACAAATCCGGCGTCGCCATGCGCTTTCCCCGCATCTCACGGCTGCGCTGGGACAAGCCGGCTGCCGAGGCCGACCGCATCGAGACACTGCAAGCGCTTTTGGACGGTTAGTCCATAGCCGGAACGGAATGATGCTCGTGCGTGAAGGTCCACAGACCGGCGACCTTCTGGAAGCAGATGGTCAACCGGAAGTCGAGGTCACTGGAACCGTATGCCTTCACCTCGACGCAGCGCATCAGGGCAATCGCGAAGGCCACATCGGCGCCGGCGGTGACTTTCAGATCGACGATGTCAAACACGGGCGCTTCCGGCGAGGCGCCAAAGAACAGTGGCCAAGTGTCACGATACGCCTCGATGCCCGTGGATTGCAGTGGCGGCGGCACATCGAACATGACGAAATCCGGCGCATGATGGCGCAGAATCCCGTCGATGTCCTTCCGGCGCACAGCAGCGGCCCACTGTTCGATCAGGCCTCGAACTTCCTCGACTTCTTTCGGATGCACGGCGTTCATGGCGTCTTCCTCTTCTTTTGCGGGGAAGCCGAGCGGATGCGCGCCCGGTCTTCCTTCGGAAGAACGAACCCGGACGTGAGTTGCTCCCGCAACTACTCCGCGATCGAGACGCGGATCTCGTAAATATCGACCGACTTGCCTTGTTTATCGAAGTCGGAGTTGACGGCGATCGTGCCGGCGGCGCCCGGGTGCTTGGCCGGGAACTGCACGTCGAACAGATACTCGTTGCGTTCGTGGCCGACCGCGTAGCGCTTGCGGCCACAATCGCCGAGATCGCCGAAATTGCAGTCGACCGATATCTGCGTCTCCTTGCCCTCTTCCGAGCGGGCGACGATGTCGAACATGGCATGCTTGCCGGCAAGCTTCTCCAGCACGCCCTGGCCGACATCGAAGGCAATGGCCGAGCCGGACGCGCCGGAGCGGATGCGCAGGAACTGGCCGGTGTCGTCCTTCATCACGTCGGCGGCGGCGTCTGAAGGCGCGCTGACATGGGTCGGGTCGGCAGGCAAAAAAACGTTGATCCAGTTCTTCGACTGGTCCGCCTCGCCCGGCTTCTGCGGCGAGCCGGGTTCGGCCGGCTGCGAGGAATCCTCATCGTCCAGCGTCGGCGTCGATTCCGGCGGGCCGGTGTCAAGCTGGGCTGCCGTCTTGAAGACCCCGGTCTGCTTGGCGAAGTAGAGACCGATACCGACAGCGGCGAGCAGCGTGGCGACGACGAAGATCGCGGTCAGCGGCAGGCGCCGGCCCCCGATCCGTCGCTCGTCGCGGTCGGGCGAGACCTGGGCGCCGTTGCCGACGGGAGCGCCCGGCGAATCGTCGAGCGACGGCGCGTCGGGAAGCGCCGCCTCGTCCGGCATGATGTCGGGCACGCGCGGCAGCACGCGCGAGCGCGGCTGGTCCGACGCATCGGGCTGGACCGGGCCGTCAACGCTGATCGAGGGCGACGTCGCCGTTTGCGACGGCGGCAGCGGCGCGTCGACCGAGGGCGCGGCCGAAGCAGCCGGAGCGTCGACGCGGGGACCCGGCGCGGCATTGCCGGCCGATGCGATGTTTTCCGGGGGCAGCGTCACATCGGGAGCGGCCGGCAGGAATTCGGATTCGATCTCGGTGATCTTGGCCTGCACCGCCTTGCGGCGACTGATGGCGGCCTCGACCGTGACGTTCGGGTTGGCCTGCAGGACGCGGTCCAGCGCGGCAAAGGCGGATCGATAGACCTTCTCGCGGAACGCCCGGTCCTCGGCATTGCCTTTCTCGAAGGTATTGCGGATGGCTTTCTCGATGGGGTCCAAGCGAGCTCCCTCTGCGCGTTCGCTCACAGTTCCCTGATCGTTAGCCGCAGGCGACCAATCGATCAACGGGCGAGCGGCTGCCTTGCCGGCGTATCCAACGCCATTTCGGCATTTTTTGCTGGAGAATCAACATTTTTCGTTGCGAACGCTCCGGGCGATGCAGCCGGGTCGGACGCCGCCGCGTGCCACGGCTGCGCCGTTACGCGGTAACCGTAGATGGAGATTGCCGACAAGGAGGCCGGAATTCACCGCTGCCCATCTTGAATTAGCGAGCGGTTGCGTCTATCACGCAGCCCATTCTGGAAGCTTGGCGCTTCCCGGGCCGCTTTAGCTCAGTTGGTAGAGCACATCATTCGTAATGATGGGGTCAGGTGTTCGAGTCACCTAAGCGGCACCAAAATCTCCAAGAGAACCAAACTGCACCGAAGGCCGAGCGCTTAGCGGTCTGCCCGTCCAGATTCGCGGCGGGCGGCACCTTTCCTGCGGGGCAGGGCAACCTACCCCAACGGAATAAGGGGCTATATCTTGGATCCTTTCGGACCAATGCGTTCGGCAGGATGGACCTCGGTCGATTGTGGGCTAGCGGGCAAATCAGACAGTCTTGCGATCGCGCCGGCTGATAACCCCAAGCCCCCCGCCTATCGGTCGGTGCATGCCCGGCTCGCGGACCTCAAAATCCTAACCACAAAAAGCGAGCCGGGCTTCCATCCGCGTGCCCGTGCCGAGACGCAAATTGTCGGAAATGCAATGAGGAGTTGGACGGTCTATCACGTCGATTTCGGAGCCGGAGGCAACAGCCCGCTTCTGACTGAAATCGGAAGCGTTGAAGCCGATAATCTTTTGGCAGCGGTGATGAAGGCACAAGCACTGTGGCCCGATGAAAAGTCCATGACCGTCCGACCGGCCGGAGAAGATAGCCGATCGGCGCAGCCGCCGGCTCCCCGGCGCGACACCGACTGAACCCAAGGAACGATCAGGCCGCTCGCTTCGGCTCCAAGCCCCGACATGATCCGGCCATGCCTTCAGTGCTACCCGGCGTGCCACGCAAGCGGCACCAGTTTTCCACGTCCTCCCCGCCCTGCACCACGTCATCGGCGAATCTCGGCCATTGTCGGGAGTAGCTGTTGGTGGGAAACTCCACCTGTCAGCATGGGAGGTCGAAATGCCCAATAGTTTCAAGACCGGAGACGTCGTCAGGCTGAAATCCGGAGGCCCGGAAATGACCGTCAGCGACGGCGCGGCCTCTGGCACGTATCTGTGCCACTGGTTCAACCGCGAGGGCGACGTCTGGACACCGCAGCATGCCGGTTTCAAACCGGACCAGCTGGTGGTGGTCGACCAACAGAGATAGGCGCGCCTCCCGTCCCTTCAGGGACGACTGCGGTCCGCCGCCGGATCCGATGGATTTGTTGTCCGGTCGAAAAAGGACCGACGGATTTTGCTCGTCGCCGCGTTTAACGGCTGAAGCGTGGCCGCCAATGGCCGTGCCCAACCGGAGACGAGAGCATGAACCGCCCCACGATACTTGTCGTTGCCCTTGGTTCGCTGACCGCTAGCGCGGTCGCCCAGACAACGGCGCCTACCTCTGCCCCCGCACCGGCCCAGACGACGCCGGACACCTCGGCTCCCGCCAAGTCCGACCTCACCAAGTCTAACCTCACCAAGTCCGGCCTGACGCTGGAAAAATTCGAGGCGCGCCGGGAAAAGGCGTTCATGCGGGCGGATACGGACAATGACGGCAAGGTCAGCCTCGCCGAATGGACCGCTTTCCAGACCGCGCGCAAGGCCAAGGGCGATCCCGCCAAATCCTTCACCCGCATGGATACCAACAAGGACGGCTTCGTCGACAAGGTCGAGCTCGACCCCTTCCTCGCCAAGCGCTTCGCAAAGCTCGACAAGAATGGCGACGGCGTGCTCGACGCCGACGAAAGGCCGGGCCACAAATCCGCTCCCAACGAGGAGCAATGACCAAGAGGCTATGCCGCAGAATGACAGACTCGAGCGCCCCGATTGATGGGCGCCGACACGGACGAGGAACTGGTACGCCGCATCGGCACGGGCGACGCTGCCGCCGTGCAGGCAATGGTGGCGCGCAAGCTGCCGCGCGTCCTGGCTTTGGCCACGCGGATGCTCGGCGACGCGGCGGAGGCCGAGGACGTCGCCCAGGAGACTTTCGTGCGCATCTGGCGCCACGCCTCGGGCTGGCGCCAGGGACACGCACGCTTCGACACCTGGATCCACCGCGTCGCGCTCAACCTCTGCTACGACCGGCTGCGGCGCCGGCGCGAATGGACGACGGACGAATTGCCGGAGGTGGCCGATGAGGCGCCGCTTCCCGATGCCATGCCGGGCGACGAGGGGCGACGGGTCAGCCAAGCCCTGCAGCGCATCGCGCCGCGCCAGCGCGAGGCGATCGTGCTGGTGTATTATCAGGAGCTGTCCAACATCGAGGCCGCCGGCGCCATGCAGGTCAGCGTCGATGCGCTGGAAAGCCTGCTCGCACGGGGGCGCCGCTCGTTGCAAGCGATGCTCGTCGGAGACGATGGCGATGATTGAGACGATTAAGGACGTGCTGGACGCAGCGTGGGGGGCCACGCCGACAAAGCGGAAGGGGGAACGAAATGGCTGACGAGAGAAAGACCGTCGAGGTGCCATTGGATGCAAGGCGCTTCGCCGCGCTGGCGGATGCCTATGGCAGCGCATTGCATCGCTGGCCGCCGGCCGAACAGGCCGCTGCGATGCTGTTTGCCAAGACCGACGAGGGCCGCGCCATCCTGGCGGGCGCCGCCAGGCTCGACGCAATCCTCGGCCGGCATAGCGTCGAAGCGCCCAGCCCGACACTCCATGGCGCGATCGTCGCCCGGGCCGCGACCGAGGTCAGGCAGGAGCGCCGCCGGCGGTTCTGGTGGCTGGGCTTCGGGCTTGCGGGCGTCGGGCTCGCCGGCGCCGTGGCCGGGCTGGCGCTGGTGACCGTCGTCAATCCGGATATCCAGTCCGACCACTATGCCATGGACACCAATGCGACGTCGTTCGGCGACGCCGGCCCGGAAGCCGATCCGTACGAGGAAGACCTATGAGCCCCCGTCTTGTCGCCGCGTCGCTGGTGCTGAATGTTTTTCTGATCGGCGCGCTTGCCGGCGGCACTGGTTGGCTGATCGGGAAGTCGAATCCGGGCTATTCGCTGGAATCGGCCGGCGGCCGGCTGCCCGCCGCCGACCGCAAGGTGTTTCGCCAAGCGCTGCGCGAAGCGCGCCGGGAGTCGCGGGACGTGATCCTCGACGGACAGGCCGCGCGGCGCGAGGCGGCAAACCTCCTGCAACAGCCGACCCTCGACAGCAACGCGCTTGCCGCCGCCCTGGAGCGCGCGCGCAATGCCGATGTCACCGTCCGCACCCGGCTCGAGCAACGCATCATCGAGTTCGCCGCATCGAGCTCGCCGGAGGACCGTCAACTGCTGGCAGACGCTTTGTTGCGGCGCGCCGGCAGGCCGCTGCCGATGCCCGCAAAAAAATCGCCATAGGCAGCGACGGAAAGGGCGGCCACGCTCCGTTCAAGGGAGAGAGGGACAGGCCTGCGGCCGCTTTTGGCTGGCAGGTTCTCTTCAACCGCGAAACTCTCGGGAGTATCCCATGAACAGTCTGACAAAATATTCGATCGCGGCCGCGCTCGCCATCGGCGGAGCGGCCGCGGCCAGTGCCGCCTCGGCGATGCCGATCGCGCCGGTTGCGCCCGCGCCCGCGCTTGTCGAGCATGTCGCTGGGGGCTGCGGTCCCGGCTGGCATCCCAACTATTGGGGCCGCTGCGTCCCCAACCGCCGCGTGGTCTATCCGGGCTATTATTACTGGGGCGGACCGCGCGTCTATATCGGCCCGGTCTGGCATCCGTATCACCGCTGGCACCACTGGCGCCGCTGGTGATGACCCGCTCATGGCGCCGGCGCTGCGGCCGGGGTCGTGAGCGCTCTTGCGATCATGGAATATGTCGACCGGCGCGATCTGCGTCGGGCTCGGACGGAGGCTTCGTTGGCCGCACCGGTTGCAAAGTCCGTGTCGCCTGATCCGGCGCTGGTGGCGCTCCACCGCTTCGGCCTCGGCGCAAAACCCGGCGACGATTTCGGAAAGATCGCCGCCGATCCGCGTGGTTACCTCAAGGCCGAGCTGAAGCAGCAGGACATCGCGCTCATCTCCCCTGACGATCCGAGGAACGCTGGGTTGCTCGACAGCACCGCGGCGATCCAGGCCAGCATGACGGCGGCAGCAGAACGCAGGGCGGCACGGGATCAGAAGGCGGAGCCCGCCATGCGGCCGACGGCCATGGATGACCCGGGCGGCTTGACCGAGACAAAGGACAAGCCCGCGGTGCCGCGGGTCGAGGCCGATATCTATCGCGACGAGGCGCAGGCCCGTTTCGACAAGGCGTTCGCCGCGACACCCGGCTTCGTGGAGAGGCTGGTCGGCTTCTGGTCGAACCATTTCTGCGTCTCCGTCGCCAAGGCAGCGGTCGTGCGGGCAAGCGCCGGCGCCTTCGAGCGCGAGGCGATCCGCCCCTTCGTGTTCGGCCGCTTCGCCGACATGCTGCTGGCGGTCGAGCATCATCCGTCCATGCTGTTTTTTCTCGACAACCAGCAGTCGATCGGGCCGGATTCGCGCGTCGGCAAGCGGCGCGGCCGCGGCCTCAACGAGAACCTCGCCCGCGAGATCCTGGAGCTGCACACGCTGGGCGTCGGCAGCGGCTACAGCCAGGCCGACGTCACCAGTTTCGCCGGCATGCTGACAGGCTGGACGATGGCAGGCCGCAAGGGGCGGCTCGGAGAACCGGGCACGTTCGTCTTCAACGCCAATGCCCACCAGCCAGGCAATGCGGTGCTGCTCGGCAAGACCTATCCCGGCGGCGGCATGGGCCAGGCCGAGGCGGCGCTCAACGACATTGCCCGCCATCCGGCCACCGCGCGACACATCGCCACCAAGCTTGCCAGACATTTCATCGCGGACGATCCACCGCCGGCGGCGGTCGAGCGTCTCGCAAGGGTCTTTGCCAAGACCGACGGCGACCTGCGGGCTCTGGCCGTGACACTGATCGACATGCCCGAGGCCTGGTCGACGCCGCTGGCGAAGCTGCGCTCGCCATTGGACTATGTCGTCGCGTTGCGACGGGCGATCGGCTCCACCGCCGGCAACGAACCGCAACGGTCGCTTCGCTGGCTGAAGGCGCTTGGCGAACCGCTGTGGCAGCCGCCGGGCCCGAACGGCTTTTCCGACCAGACGGATGCGTGGACCTCCGCCGAGGGCCTCAAGACGCGCCTGGACATCGCCTGGCAGGCGGCAAAGCAGGCGGACGACATTGGCAATCCCAACGAGATGCTGGCGTCGCTGATCGGCGCATCCGTATCGGCCGAGACACGGCAGGCGATTTCGCGCGCCGAGTCCAGGCAGCAGGGCCTGGCGCTGCTGTTGATGGCACCGGAATTCCAGCGACGATAGCGATGGAGATGGACCCATGAGCCTTCTTTGCGAAACCCCCAGCCTCTCCCGCCGCGCGGTGCTGATGACGGGCGGCGCGCTGTTTGCCTGGGCCCATCTGCCGCGCTTGGCGCGCGCCGCCGACAACCGCGACCCGCGCCTGATCGTCATCGTGCTGCGCGGCGCGCTGGACGGGCTGTCGACGGTCGGGCCGGTCGGCGACCCCGACTATGCCGGCCTGCATGGGGACATCGCGCTTTCGCTCTCAGGCGCCAACCCGGCATTGCCGCTCGACGGTTTCTTCGCCGTCAACCCGGCAATGCCGGTGTTTGCGCGCCTGTTCAAGGCGGGCCAGGCGGCGGTCGTGCATGCGGCCGCGACCGGCTACCGCGACCGCTCGCATTTCGACGGCCAGGACGTGCTGGAAAGCGGCCTGCCCGGCCCAGGCAATGCCACGACCGGCTGGCTCAACCGGGCTTTAGCCAGCCTGCCGGCAGGCGACAGGATCGTAAAAGCCGGCGGGCTCGCGGTCGGGCCTTCGACGCCGCTGGTGATCCGCGGCGCCGCACCCGTGCTCGGCTGGGCGCCGCAGGCCCTGCCGACGCCCGGCGATGCCTTGGCAGAGCGTGTGCTCGATCTCTACAACCATCGCGACCCGGTGCTGGCCGCAGCGCTGCAGAGAGGCCTCGACGCCGACCGGATGGCAATGGGCGACGCGCTCGACGGCAAGACCATGAAACCGAAAGGCGGCCTCGACAATGCCGCCGGCATGCGCCAGTCGGCGCAAGGCGCGGCGAGGCTGATGGCGGCCGATGACGGGCCGCGCATCGCGGCACTCGCGTTCGACGGCTGGGACACGCATGTCAACGAAGGCGGCGCAACCGGCCGGCTCGCCAATCTGCTCGGCGGCCTCGACGGCGCCTTCGAGGAGTTCGAGAAGGGGCTCGGCGCGCGCTGGCGGGACACGGCGGTCGTCACCATTACCGAATTCGGCCGCACGGCGCGCATCAACGGCACCGTCGGCACCGACCACGGCACCGGCACGGTGGTGCTGCTCGCCGGCGGCGCGATCAACGGCGGCCGCGTCGTCGCCGACTGGCCGGGATTGAAGCCGGCCCAGCTCTACGAACAGCGCGACCTGGCGCCGACCAGCGATGTGCGCGCGGTGCTGAAGGGGCTGCTTGCCGACCAGTTCGGGCTGTCCGCTGCGGTGCTTGGCGACAAGGTGTTTCCGGACTCGGCCGCGGTGAAGCCGATGCGGGACTTGGTGGTGTGAGCCTTGGGCTTCGTCGGTGATAGGCGCCAGGCGTCTGTCAATTCGTCCTGGGACGGGGCAACGCAAGGCGAGATCGGTCGCGATCCTTCGCGCCCCCCTCTGTCCTGCCGGACATCTCCCCCACTTGGGGGGAGATTGGCAGCTTCGGCGCTCCGCTCAATTCTATCACGTAAGAGATTGGCGAAAGCTGCGGTGACGGCTGATCTCCCCCCTCGTGGGGGAGATGTCCGGCAGGACAGAGGGGGGCGCTGTCCCGCCGACATCTCAAAGCTTCCTCGCCGCTGCAACGCTATAAGCTACGGACGCGAACCCAAGGGTCTCTGTGACCGAGCTTCGCTCCGGTTTAGGACCTAAGCAAGACGCCCGCGCCGTTACCGGCGCGAGCGTCGATCCCCTCGACGGGTCACGAGCTCCAATAGCCGGGATGCCAGCGGTCATGAACCCAGAAGCCGGGATGCCAA
Source organism: Mesorhizobium sp. WSM3224 (assembly GCF_000427725.1). Lineage (GTDB taxonomy): Bacteria > Pseudomonadota > Alphaproteobacteria > Rhizobiales > Rhizobiaceae > Mesorhizobium. The sequence goes on from NZ_ATYO01000004.1 coordinate 79,937, forward strand.
TGGCGCACGGGCCGGACGAACCGGCGACCGTTCGGCACGCAATTGCCCCAGCGGTTCACGTGCCAGCCGGGACCGCAACGCCAACCTACGGTCTCGACCGGCGATGTTGCGCTGGGCTTGGCCATCGGCATGGCCTGAGAGCCGGCGCCGGACAGCGTCAATGTGCCGGCGGCCAAGGCGAGTGGCAGAAAGTATTTTGTGAACAAGCATCATCTCCGTAATTCATCCCTACCTTCGTGAAACGGAGGAGAGGATCGAAATCCGTCGGACCGGTCCTGATCACATCTTCGTTATCGGGCGGTGTCTTCGCCGAGCGTCGCCACCGTCTTCAGCGCGCCATCGAGCATGTCGCCCTTCTCGTCCTTCAGCGCCGCGTCGCGCAGGCGGCGGGTCATTGAAGCCGTTCATCATATTCGTCGTGCGCAACAATCCGTATTGCGTGCAAAAAAATGGCCAGATAGGCGCGCACACCTTTGCTACGTGATCCGAGGACTTTGTCGCCTTTGATCATCCGCATCGCCAGGGCGCGCCTCGCAAAGACGTGGCCGGCGTCGGCAGCCTGTTTGAGCAATTCGTCGGCCTCGCCGGGATGGCGTTGCAAATGCGGGTTATTCTTCAGGATACGGTATTGCCAATAAGCTGAAGAGATCGGTTTGGATGTAGCTTTCCGTAGCCAGTCGATCGCTTCGTTCGGGCGTCCTTGCTTGAAATTCGTATGCCCGAGGCGAATTGCGGCGGCTTGGTTTCCACCTGAGTAGGCCATCTCGTAGTAAGCGATGGCCATATCGAGATCTTTGCTGACGCCATGCCCCCGGCCGTAGAGGTATCCAAGCCATTCATGCGCCCAAGCCGAACCGGATTCCTTCAAGAGAAGGGCCGCCTCAGCGTAGCGCTTTTCCTGCAGGAACTGATAAGCGGTCTGCTCGCCCAGAGCCTTGGTCGCGGGATCATGGCCCTGATCGGAAGCTTTTCTGAGCCAACTAACAGCCTCGTCGTGCTCTCCGGCCTTGTCCAAGACCGAAGCGTAGCAATGCTGGCCATAGGCATCACCAGCCTCGGCAGATTTCGAGTACCAAAAGCGGGCCGCATCAGTATCGACAGGGATTTCGTCGCCGACGGAATACATACTGCCCACACGCGACATGGCGTTGCCATCACCCGCCTCCGCAGCCTTCAGGTACCATTGGAAGGCTATGGTCTTGTCGACATCTACGCCGCTGCCATAGAAATACATCTGGCCGAAACGACACATCGCGTCGGCATCCCCGGCCAATGCGCCTTTTAGGTACCAGTCGCGCGCAAGCTGGAAATCGACAGGGACACCATGCCCGTAGAAATAGATATTGCCGAGCCAGCCCATAGCCTCGGCGTCGCCCAATTCAGCGGCCTTCAAGAACCATTCGTGTGCAGCAATAGTGTCAACAGCGACACCCCTGGCTTTCAGATATACATATCCGACCCATGTCATCGCGGCTGCAGAGCCAGCCTCGGCGAGCTTCTCGAACAGGGGTACGGCCGTAGACTCGTCGCCCGATCTGAAAATCACCTTGGCTGCGTCTAGCTCTTTGTCCAGGTGCTCATGGGCCTGTTCAGTCTGCGAGGAAAGTTCTTCGGCCATTGCAATCGCGATCCATGCGACCTCAAGTTGTCTCCTGCCTCTATGTAGGAGATCGATTGCAGGCCAAGAATCTATTCACGCCTTATGGTAAATGGCATGCTTCCCGGTGGTGAAAATGGTTCAGATGCCGATGACTACCGCCCCGGATTGGCGTCACTGGTTATCTATCCAAGCGTCGCCACCGTCTTCAGCGCGCCATCCAGCATGTCACCCTTCTCGTCCTTGAGCGCAGCTTCGCCCAGGCGGCGGATCCAGTCGGCGGCATCGTCGCGGCCTTTGAGCATGGCGAGCGCCGAGAGCACGCGGTCGAATTTCGACTGGGCACGCGCGTGGGTGTCGCTGTAGCCCTTGATCAGCCGGCGGCAGTTCAGGATCTCAGTGGCTAAAGCATAGTCCTCACGCACGTAGCCGAGCGCCAGGCTGTACCAGCGCTCCAGATGCTCGACCTCTATCCTGTGGCGCAGCAGGCGGCGGCGCCAGCGGCGCAGGCCGCCGATCAACCACAGCATGGCAAAGCCGGTGAAGCTGTCGGTGCGGATGCGACGTCCGCGATTGATGCGGCGGTCGAGGAAGGCGGCGAGCTTCGGCCGGTTCTCGATATAGCTGCCAAGGCTTGCCGGCAGCGTGCCGCAGAATTCCTCGATGCGGGGATGGAAATATTCGGTCACCTGCAGGACCGAACCTTCCTTGACGCTGACCTCCTTGCGCACCCGCTTGTCCCGCGTCGAGCGTGTCTTGAGATCGGCAACGCGGATCATGTCGTCATAGCACATGGCGTTGGCCAGATGTTTCGCCGCGGCAACCGACAGCGCGAAGCCGCGCTCCGCATCGTCCAGCGCAACCGCCTTGTCCAGCCGGTCGAGATATTCGCCGCCATAGGCGATGTCCTGGTAGTCGACGACTTTCTTCAGGCCGCGTTCGGCCATGTCGCGCAGCGGTTGCGGCAGTGCCGCGACGCGGCCGGCAAGTTCCTGCCAACCCTTCAAAAGGGTTTCCGGCCCGCTCACTTTCGCCTGACGCGCGTCAGGCGCGTCAGGTTTCGCCACTGCCTTTTCGTCCACCGGAGCGGCGGCGATGCCGCGCGCGCGGTCACAGGCGGCGCCGAAGGCGGCAAGGCTTGGCTTGACGCCGCGGCCGCCGGCGCCGATCGCCTGCTCGTAGCTTTCGCGGGTGAAGGGTAGCGCGTCGGACCCGGCCAACGCGCCGAGCAGGCTGGCCGAGATCATGGTGCCGTTCTCGGCGGCGATCTTTTCCATGTCGAAGGCGATAAACCGCTTTGCAGCAGCCTGAGCCGTCGCATGCACCTTCTCCGACGAGGCGCGGCCATCGCCCGGCTCGATCTTTTCGGAGACGGCGGCAATGCGGTGCGAGGAGGTGATCAGCGTCGTGCGCTCGGGCGTGACGAAGCCGCGGATGATGGCGCGGCCGGCTTCCATCAGCTCGGCGGCGATCAGGATGTCGACGTCGCCTTGCGACGGCGACAGCGCGAAGACCGGCAGCCGGCCGGTGTCGCGGGCCATCTCGATATAGTAGATCGTGGCGCCGGTGCGCTGGGCAACGCCGGCCACGGACGTCGACTGCGCGATATAGCCGTTGCGCTCGGCGACATCGGTGATCCAGTCGGCAAGCACGCCGCCGCCCTGGCCGCCGACGGCAAGCACGGCGAGCTTTATCACCCGTTCGTCGTCTGAGGCGCCCGCCTTCGGGCGCAGTGCGGCGTTGTGTTCAAGCATCGGCGAACGTCAAGCGGCGGCTCTCGCGGCGCCGCTGCAAGAGGCCGATCACGGCGCGGCGCGCGCTTTCCAGGAAACGGTCCCAGCGGCCCGGGTTGTGCACGACATCGGCACGGTAGAAGGACGGGCAGAGCACCGCGGCATCCGCCACTTCGCCGCAATTGCCGCAGCCGACGCAGCTCTGGTCGATCGAGGCGACAGGATCGTCGCGCAGCGGATCGTCGAGCGACTTCACCGACAGCGACGGGCAGCCTGACAGCCGCATGCAGGCGTGGTCGCCGGTGCAGATATCCTCGTCGACGCCGAACTTCGGCTTCACCACTCGCTCGCCACCCTTGATCGCCTTGTCGACCAGCGGCTTCTCGCGGCGCTGGCGGTTCAGCATGCATTCGGAAGAGGCGACGATGACCTTCGGCCCCTTCTCCTCGGTGGTCAGCGCCTCGCGCAGGGCGGCCCGCATCTTGCCGACATCATAGGTGCGGTCGATGTGGCGCAGCCATTTGACGCCCATGCCCTTCACCGCTTCATCGATCGGATGCTTGGTCGACTTGGTGCGGTTCGACGCGCGTGATGACAAGATGTCTTGGCCACCCGTCGCGGCCGAATAGAAATTGTCGACGATGACGATGACGCCGTCATTCTTGTTGAAGACCGCGTTGCCGATCGAGGAGGTCAGGCCATTGTGCCAGAAGCCGCCGTCACCGACGAAGGAGATAGAGCGGCGTGTTGCTTCCGGCGAGTTGAAGGCGGAGGCCGAGGCCGGCCCAAGCCCATAACCCATGGTGGTGGCGCCGAGCTCGAAGGGCGGCATGATCGAGAACAGATGGCAGCCGATGTCGGAAGCGATGTGGTGCTTGCCGAGCTCCTGCTCGACCAGCTTGGTCGCGGCGAAGATCGGCCGCTCGGGACAGCCGACGCAGAAGCCCGGCGGGCGGCCTGGAACGACATTGATGAGATCGGCGGTATCGACGCCGTCGCCCAGCTTGTTTGGCGCCCGCACCTCGCCCGGCAGCAGATGCGGGGCGTGCGCCCGCAGGAAAGAGCCGATGCCGTCGAGCATCACCTGTCCGGTATATTCGCCGGCCATCGGCAGATGCTCCTTGCCGACCAGCTTGGTGCCGCGCCCGGCCTTGTGCAGCATCGCGGCAAAGGCCTGTTCGATATAGTTGGGCTGACCTTCCTCGACGACCAGTACCGCCTGCTTGCCTTCGCAGAAGGACAGGAATTCATCGTCGACCAGCGGATAGACGGCGTTGAGCACGTAAAGCGGCACGTCGGTGTCGCCATAGGTGTCGGCGAGGCCGAGCCGCTGCAGCGCACGGATGACGGAATTGTACATGCCGCCCTGCATGACGATGCCGACCGAGCCATGGTCAGGCCCGAACATCTCGTTGATCTTGCGGCTTTTGATGAAGTCGACCGCAGCCGGCCAGCGCTTGGCGACCTTCTCCTTCTCATGCAGGAAGGAGGCGGGCGGCAGCACGATGCGGCCGGTGTCACGCCGCGGCGCGTCGAGCGCATCGGCGACCGACATCGGCGGGCGCTTGTTGTCCTTGGCGATGAAGTGGCCGTGCACGTGACAGCAGCGGATGCGCACCTGCAGCATGACCGGCGTGTTGGAGACCTCGGACAGCTCGAAGCCATCCTCGACCGCCTTGACGATGGAAGGCAGGTTGGGGCGCGGGTCGAGCAGCCAGACCTGGCTCTTCATGGCGAAGGCATGGCTGCGCTCCTGCATGATCGAGGAGCCCTCGCCATAGTCCTCGCCGACGATGATCAGCGCGCCGCCGGTGACGCCGCCGGACGCCAGATTGGCGAGCGCATCGGAAGCGACATTGGTGCCGACCGTCGACTTGAAGGTGGCCGCACCCCGGATCGGATAATGCACGGATGCGGCAAGCATGGCGGTGGCGGTGGCTTCCGAGGCGCTCGCCTCGAAATGCACGCCGAGCTCGCCCAGAATGTCCTGCGCATCGGCAAGCACGTCCATCAGGTGGCTGATCGGCGCGCCCTGGTAGCCGCCGACATAGCCGACGCCGCATTGCAGCAGCGCCTTGGTGATGGCGAGGATGCCCTCGCCGGCGAATTCCTCGCCGGCCCCTAACCTCAGCTTTTCGACTTCCTTGGCAAAAGACCGTTCGGCCATGTCTGCCTCCTTCCGTTACCGCGTTACCGGGCGGTGCGTACGTCAAACTCAGATGTCGTGCTTGCGGATGTTCTTCAGCATCTTCTGCAGAATAGCGATCAGCGCGGCATATTCGGCGTCGTCGACATCATCGAACATCGCCTCGAAAGCGTCGTGCATGGCCGGCCACGCGCGGGTGAACAGCGCGCGCCCGTCACCGGTCAGGAACACGTGGCGAATGCGGCTGTCGGTGACGCCCTGCTCGCGCCGTACGAGGCCCTGGCCTTCGAGCGTGTCGAGCGTGCGGCTCAAGGTCGACTGCTCGATGACGGTGTAGACCGAGAGGTCGTTGACGGTGACGCCATCGGTGACTGACAGCACGGCCAGCGTGCGGACCTGGGGAATGGTCAGGCCCTGCTTGCGGAAATCTTCGCGCAAAGTGGCGTTGTAGCGGCCCATGATGCGGTTCATCAGATAGGGCGCGAATTGCTGCAGGCCGATCTGGCCGAGCGTCGAGATGCGCTGGCGTTTTTCGAGAGGCTTCTGGTCCATCACAGCCTCCCCGCCAAAAGGAAGCCGGAGCCGCCGCCAAGGCCGGCGCCGGGATGGGTCGAGGCGCCGATATGGTAGAGGCCCTTGACGCTGGTCTCATGGTTGCGGCTTGCCTTGAACGGCCGCCACAGGAAGGACTGGTCGATGGTGGACGAGCCGCCATAGGGATCGCCGCCGACCAGGTTGATGTTCATCGCTTCCAGATCGGCCGGCGAATAGGCGCGACGGGCGATGACCGTCTCGCGAAAACCGTCGATGTGATGGGCAAAGATCGCCTCGACACGGTCGGCATAGGCCTCACGCAGCGCCTCCGTCCAGCGGCCGTCGGCGGGCGCCTCGAGCTTGCCGGCGGCATCGCCCTTGATGTGGCGAGGCGCCTCGGGCAACTGCAGCCATAGGATCGCCTTGCCTTGCGGACAGCGCGATGGGTCGAGCGCATGCGGCTGGCCGACGCAGATGGTCGGCACTTCTGGCAGCAGGCCACGCACCGCCTCGTTGCAGGCTTTCGACACACCGTCGAGCCCCGGCGTCAGATGCAGCAGTGCCACCTTGTCGAGGTCCTCGCCACGCCAGGTCGGCGGCTTGTCCAGCGCATAATGGATCTGGAAATTGCCCTTGCCGTAGCGATAGCCGCGCGCCGCCTCGACGTCGCGCTTGGGGGCCGCATCGCCGAGCAGGCGGCTGTAGAGCTGCGTCGGCGTCACCGAGCAGATCACGCTTTTCGTCGCGTTCAACATCTCGCCGGAGACGAGCCGCACGCCGCTGGCGCGGCCGCCGGTCTGGACGATCGAAGCGACATCGGCGTTGACGCGGATTTCGCCGCCGCGTTCCTTGATCAGCGCCTCGAAGGCGGCAAGAAGGTTCCTGGCGCCGCCCTTGACGATCGGCGCGCCGGCGGCCTCCAGCGCGAAGGCGATGACCTTGGCGATCTGGCCGGAGAAGGCGTCTTCCGGTCCGAGCCCGGCATGCAGCACCCAGGGCGCCCATAGCGCGCGGACGACGTCCGAACTGTAAGTCGTTTCCAACCAACTCCGCGCGGGCACCAGCGCCTCGCCCATGAAAGCGGCAAGGTTGCGCGGGCCGCGCCGCCAGGCCTCGCCGGCCAGCAGCTTGGTCGTCGGATAGGACCAGAGCCCGCCGCCGAGCAGGCCGAAGAGCAGCCCGGCATTGCGCTCGATTTCCCCGACATCGCCGCCATGGCGGTCGCCGTCGCCGGCCGCGATCCGGTTCAGCGCAGCGATGTTGGCGGCGCGGTCGGTGGTAAGCACGGCATGGCTGCCATCGGGCGTGAGCACGCCAGTCGGCGTGGCAGTATGGCAGAACTCCAGCCCATGCCGCGCAAGGTCCTTGCCGAGTGCGGCGAAGGCCGGCGACGTGATGAACAGCACGAAGGTCGTCGCCATCACGTCATGGACGAAGCCGGGCGCCGTGATCTCCTCGGTGCGCATGCAGCCGCCGATGCGGTCGTTACGCTCAAGCACCAACACCTTGGAGCCCTTGGCGCCAAGCATCGCCGCGCAGACCAGGGCGTTGATGCCGCTGCCGACGATGATATGATCGGCGGCGGTCATTGGGGGGTGCCCTTGAGTGACAGGGGGCCAATCGGGCTAAGCCGCGTTCCTTCGCGTAGAGCGCCAGCCTCTGCAGGCTGCCACCCATCACCCATCTTCACTCCATTGCCCTCGCGCATGATCTTCTCCCGAAGACCGCCGCCTCGCCTATTTGCCCGGCACCAGGGCCAGCGCGCGGATCGGGCTGCCGGTGCCGTGGTCGATCTTGAGGGGTGCTGCGATCAGGATCGCGCCTTTCGCCGGCAGTTGGTCGAGATTGCACAGGCTGGCCAGCCCGTAGCGGTTGGCTTTGTGCATCAGCGTATGCGCCGGGAATGGCGGCTCCATGCCGCCGGCCTTGCCGGCGTCGGTGCCGATCGTCTCCGAGCCCCAGCCCTTGATGTCCTTGCTGATCAGGAACTGGATGGCTTCCGCCGTCGGTCCGGGCGTATGCGGGCCGGTCTCGTTGGCGTTGAGGAACTCGGTTTCCGAGCCGTTGCGCTTGTACCAGTCGGTGCGCATCACCACCCATTCGCCGGGATTGATCGCGCCATGCTTGGCTTCCCAGGCCTTGATGTGATCGACGGTGAGCAGGAAGTCGTGGTCCGCGGCAGACTCTTTGGAGCAGTCGATGACGTTGACCGGGCCGATGAAATTCTGCGCCGGAATGGTGTCGGTGGCGCCGTCCGGATAGTCCTTGCCGGTGATCCAGTGCTGCGGCGCGTCGAAATGCGTGCCCGAATGCTCGCCGAGCTTCAGCCAGTTCCAGGCCCACCACGGACCGTTCTTGTCGTATTTGGAAATCTGATGGATCTCGACCTTCGGTGTATCGACGGCGAGTTCCGGCGGCAGCTTGATCAGCGGCGTATCGGGGCCGAGCGGCGCCGTCAGGTCGACCACCTTGATTGCTCCCGAAAGCAGTTGGCTGGCGACCTCGCCAAGGAGTTGTTGCGTGTCCATGGTCTTTCGTTCCCTCTTATGCGTGATCATCAAGGCTCGTTGCGGCCCTTAATATACCTACTAGACGAAAACATATGCATCTGCAATTATCTTTAAGCATAAAGCATTTTCGGGGCGGGGCGTGAGCGAGTTCGACGCCATTTTTGTCGGGGCGGGCCACAACAGTCTGGCATGCGCCGCGCATTTGGCTCTCAAAGGCTGGAAAATAGCGGTTTTCGAGCGCAACCAGGCAATCGGCGGCGCGGTCCGGACCGCCGAATACACGCTTCCCGGTTTCCGGCACGATTTCGGCGCAATGAATCTAAGCCTGTTTGCCGGCTCCGCCTTCCACCGGAAATATGCAAATGAATTGAAAAGCCACGGGCTGGAATTCGCGCCCGTGGCGGACTGTTTCGCCAGCGCATTCCCGGACGGGACATGGTTCGGCGTCAGCAACGATCTGAAAAAAACCGTGTCGCGCCTGGCCGCCTTCTCGGCTGCGGACGCAGAGACATGGCGTCGGCTGGTCTCAGCCTTTCCGGGTGAAGCCGAACATCTGTTCCGCCTGCTGGGATCACCGATGAGCGCACGGGCGCTTGCCGGCACGGGCTGGAAGCTGTGGCGCAAGAAGGGTCTCGCCGGCGCGCTCGATACGGGACGGCTGCTGCTCTCCTCTCCCCGCACCTGGCTGGAAGAAAATTTCGAAACGCCGCAAGTCCGCACGACGCTCGCGGCCTGGGGCATGCATCTCGACTTCGCGCCCGACATCGCCGGCGGCGCCGTGTTCCCCTACCTGGAATCGATGGCCAACCAGAGTTTTGGCATGGTGCTGGGCAAGGGCGGCGCCGATACCATAATCCGAGCGCTGGCCGGCATGGTGACGGCGGCCGGCGGCAAGATCACGACCGGCGCGGAAATCGCCGAGATCACGACCACCGGCGGGAAGGCAACCGGGGTGCGGCTGGCATCCGGCGAAACCCACGTCGCACGCAAGGCCGTCATTGCCGGCGTCGCGCCGAAAGCGCTGCCGGGCAAGCTGCTGCCCAATGGATCCGGCGACGCCGGCTTCGACGCGGCGATGAAGAAGTTCCGCCATGCGCCGGGCACGATGATGATCCACCTGGCGCTGGACGATCTGCCGGACTGGAGCGCCGGCGCCGAGCTTCGCCAGTTCGCCTATGTGCATCTGGCGCCGTCGCTCGATGCCATGTCGCGCGTCTACCAGCAGGCGATCGCCGGCCTGCTGCCCGACCAGCCGGTGCTCGTCGTCGGCCAGCCGACTACCGTCGACCCGTCGCGGGCGCCGGACGGCAAGCATGTGCTGTGGGTGCAGGTACGCATGCTGCCGGCCGAGATTGCCGGCGACGCGGCCGGCAAGATCGCGCCGGCTCACTGGGATGCGGTGAAGGAGGCCTATGCCGAACGCGTGCTCGACATCATCGAGAGCTACGCGCCAGGGCTGCGCCGGAAGATCCTCGGCCGTGCCGTCTTCTCGCCGCTCGACCTCGAGCGCGAGAACCCGAACCTCGTCGGCGGCGACCAGATCTGCGGCAGCCACCACCTGGCGCAGAATTTTCTCTTCCGCCCGGCGCGGTCCTTCGCGCGCTGGAACACGCCGGTCGCCAACCTCTACCTGACCGGCGCCGCGACATGGCCTGGAGCCGGCACCGGCGCGGGGTCCGGTTATATGCTCGCCCAACAGTTGGGAGGGAACTAGAATTCCAGGATGGACAAGGCGCGGTTGCCCACCAGACCTACCGAATGAAAACGCCGCGCGGACAATGACAACCAAAAATGGACAACCAACAAGGGGAACGACCATGACCATCAACAGACGCGACTTGCTTGGCTACGGCGCCGCAGCGATCGGCGCGGCGACGCTCGGGCTGCCGAAGGTGGCAAAGGCGGCGGACGAGCTCACCATCGCCTACAACGTCAACCTGCCGTCCTGGGACCCGACGACCGGACCCTCGGCGGTGAACCCGACCATCCAGGGCCTCTACCAGTCGGTGTTCGACCAGATCATCGGCCAGAAGCCGGACCTCTCCTTCACGCCGGGCCTGCTCACCGAATGGGGCTGGAACGACGACCGCACCAAGGTGACGATGACGGTGCGCGACGGCGTCAAATGGCATGACGGCTCGCCCTTCACCGCGGAAGACGTTGTGTGGTCGCTGCAGCGGGCGGGCGACGAGAAGACCGGCAACCCGATCCAGTTCGTCTGGAAGAACGTCAACAATTTCAAGATCGACGGAAACAAGATCACCGGCGACGTGGTGCAGTTCGATCCGGTCTATTTCAAGTGGATGTCGTTCCTGACCGGCTACATCCTGCCCAAGGCTTATTACGAGAAGGTGGGCGCCGAAGGTTTCGAGAAGGCGCCGATCGGCACCGGGCCGTATATGGTCGACAAGTTCGAGCGCAACGCTTTCCTGCGGCTCAAGGCCAATCCAAACTATTGGGGCAACAAGCCGGCCTTCGAGAATGTGACGATCAAGTTCGTCACCGACGCGGCGAGCCGCGTCGCCGAGATCGAATCCGGCTCCTCCCAGGTGACGCTCGAAATCCCCTATGAGGAATATGACCGGCTGATCGCCAAGGACGGGCTGGCCGGCTCGGTCAAGAACGTCTCCGACATCGGCATGATCTTCTTCAACGACATCGAGGCGATGCTGGACAAGAACGTCCGCCAGGCGGCCGTGATGGCTGTCGACAAGGATCTCTTGGTCAAGCGGCTGCTGCGCGGCTACGGCCAGCCGATCGCGACGCTGGAGACGCCGGAATACACGGCCTTCGATGCCTCGATCAAGGTCGAGCACGATCCCGACAAGGCCAAGGAACTGCTTGCCGCCTCCGGCTATTCGCCGGAGAAGCCGGTGAAGTTCACCATACAGACGACCAAGGGCTTCAAGCCCAAGGACTATGAGATGATCCAGGCGATCGTCGGCATGTGGCGCAAGGTCGGCATCGAGGCCAAGATCGAGGTCTACGAGATCGCCAAGCACTACGAACTGCGCGCCGCCGACAAGCTGGCGCCGGCCGCCTTCTACAATTGGGGCAACTCGATCGGCGATCCGACCACCTCGACCGGTTTCGCTATGTACGGCCCGAGCCCGCATTCGGTGTGGGACAGCCAGGACCTGGTCGACATGATCAACCCGCTGTGGGGCGAGAAGGACGAGGCCAAGCGCATCGCCGGCTGGAAGGGCGTCGACAAGTACATCGCCGAACAGGCCTATGTGCTGCCGCTGATCCAGTATGCGCAGCCGATCGTGCATTCGAAGAAGGTCAATGTCGTACAGCACGTGTCCGGCGCGCTGCTGCCGGCGCTGATGACCCCGGCGGCCTGATCGTCGGCCATGGATTGCCGCGCGCGCCGCTCGTTCGGGCGGCGCGCAACCGCCATTGGGCATACAGGCGCGCATGCTGCTGCAGAGATTCCTCGTTCGTCTGTTGACGATGCTGGTGACGCTGTTCGGCGTCGCCATCGTCGTCTTCGTCGTCATCCGCGTCGCGCCCGGCGACCCGATCGCCATGATGCTGCCGCCCGGCGCCAGCAATGACGACATCGCGCGGCTGCGAGCGCTCTACGGGCTCGACAAGAGCATCGTGCAGCAGTTCTTCATCTGGCTCGGCGGCGTTCTGCACGGCGATTTCGGCACCTCGATCTCGCTGCGCCAGGATGTGCTTGGCCTCGTCTTCAACCGGCTGCCGGCAACGCTGGAGCTGGCGACCGTGGCGCTGCTGATGGCGGTCGCGATCGGCGCCACGGCCGCGATCCTGGGCGCCCGCTCGCGCGGCACGGCTGTCGAGGCCGGCATCGACATCGCCAGCGGCGCAACGCTCTCCATCCCCGATTTCCTGTGGGGCCTGGTGCTGATCCTGCTCTTCGGCGTGCTTATCCCCGTGTTCGATATTTCAGGCCGGGTGTCGCCGCAGCTCGATTTGCCCTTCGTCACCCAGTTCTATCTGGTCGAGAGCATTCTCAGGCTTCGATTCGACCTCACCTGGGACCTGCTGAAACACATGCTGATGCCGGCCGTGGCCTTGGCGTTGCCGCTGGCGGCGATCATCGCACAGCTCCTGAAGCAGTCGCTGAAAGAGGTGCTCGACCTCGACTATGTCGTGCTGGCACGGGTCAAGGGTTTTTCCGAGACGCAGGTGATCCTGCGCGAGGCGCTGAAGAACGCGGCGCTGCCGACGCTGACGCTGGTCGGCGTGCAGTTCACCTTCCTGATCGGCGGCACCGTCATCGTCGAGCGGCTGTTCTCCTATGAGGGCCTCGGCAACATGGCGATCGACGCCGTCATCAACCGCGACCTGCCGCTGATCCAGGGCATCGTGCTGGTGTTCGCGCTGCTGTTCGTGCTGATCAACCTTACCGTCGACATGACGTATGCGCTGCTCAATCCGAGGCTGCGCCATGGATGAGGCTCGTGTCGCCAGGCGCGGTTTGAGCCCGAGGCTGTGGCTTGCCGGCGGCTGGCTTCTGCTGGCGCTGCTGGCGGCGATCTTCGCGCCGCTGGTCGCACCGCAGGATCCGCTGGCGCAAGACCTGATGCTGGAGCGCCTGCCGCCTTTCTGGCTGGACGGCGCCGAACCCGGCTATTGGCTGGGCACCGACAGCCTTGGCCGCGACCTGCTCTCGCGGCTGATCTTCGGCGGCCGCATCGCCTTCATCGTCGCCTTTGCGGCGGCGACGTCCGCCTGCGTCATCGGCTCGGCGCTGGGGCTGGTCGCCGGCTATTTCGGCGGCTGGGCCGATCGCATCATCTCGCGCATCGTCGATGTCTGGATGGCCTTCCCGCCGGTGCTGTTCGCCATCCTCTTGGTCGCCGTGCTCGGCACCGGCCTGAGTTCCGTCATCCTGGCCATCGCCATCATCGACTGGACGCGCTTCTGCCGGGTGATCCGCGCCGAGGCGATGGGCCAGGCGCGCATGGACTATGTCGAAAGCGCGCGCATCGCCGGCTATGGCCGCATCGGCATCATGCTGCGCGAGGTGCTGCCCAATGTGCTGCCGTCGGTGGTGGCGCTGCTGTCGCTCGAAATGGGCATTGCCGTGATCGTCGAGGCGATCCTCTCCTTCGTCAATCTGTCGATCTCGACGGACGATCCGACCTGGGGCAGCATCATCGCCGAGGGCCGGCTGTCGATCCATCAGGCCTGGTGGGTGCTGGTGTTCCCGTTGATCACCCTGATCCTCACCGTGCTCTCCTTCAGCCAGTTCGGCGAAGCGCTGAAGGCGCGCTTCGACCCGGTGCTGCGATGAGCGCGTGCCTCGATATCCGCCACTTGAGCGCCGTACTGCCGAACGGCCAGCGCGTGCTGCGTTCGGTGTCGCTCTCAGTCCAGCCGGGCGAGGTGCGCGCGCTGGTCGGTGAGAGCGGCGCCGGCAAGACGATGATCGGCAAGGCGGTGCTCGGCGTGCTGCCGAAAAGCGTACGCATCGTCGAAGGCGAGATGCTGATCGAAGGCGAGGATCTCGGCCGGCTCGATGCCAAGGCACGCCGGACCCTGATCGGCGCGCGCACGGCGCTTATCCCGCAGGATCCACTGACCGCGCTCAACCCGTCGCGCCGCATCGGCTCGCAGATGACGGACCGGCTGGTGCGCATCCTCGGCTGGAGCGGCGAGAGGGCCGATACCCGCATCCGGCAATTGCTGGACGAGGTGCATATCCGCGACCCCGAACGCGTGCTGAAATGCTATCCGCACGAGCTGTCCGGCGGCATGCGCCAGCGCGTGCTGATCGCAGCCGCCTTCGCGGCGGAACCTCGATTGATCGTCGCCGACGAGCCGACGACAGCACTCGACGTGACGGTACAGAAACAGATTCTGCGGCTGATCGCGCAACTGCAGCGCGACCATGGCACGGCGATCCTGTTCGTCACCCACGACCTCGGCGTGGTCGCCAAGATCAGCCAGAGAGTGTCGGTGCTCTATGCAGGCAAGGTGGTCGAGGAAGCCGACACCGCTGATCTCTTCGCGGATCCCAAGCATCCCTACACGCGGGCGCTGATGGCAGCGACGCCGCGCTACACCGATCCACTCGCGTCGCTGAAGCCGGTGGACGAGAGCGTGCTCGCCGGGCTGGCGGCGGAGATCGTAGCCGCCGACCAGGCATGGAGGGCCAGCCATGGCTGAGCCGCTGTTTTCCGTGCGCGGGCTGAAAGTGGCGCTGCCCGACATGACGCGCAAGCCGCTGATCGGCCGGGCGCCGCTGGCCGAGATTCTCAAGGGGCTCGACTTCGACCTGCCGAAAGGATCGGTCACCGGCATCGTCGGCGAATCCGGTTCGGGCAAGTCGACGCTCGGCCGCGCGCTGGTCAGGCTGATCGAGCCGAGCGCCGGCTCGATCAGCTTCGAAGGGCGCGACATCGGCCACCTTTCGGAAGCCGGGCTGAGGCCGCTGCGCCGCGACCTGCAGATGATCTTCCAGGATCCGATGTCGTCGCTCAATCCGCGGCACACGATCTTCAACATCATCGCTGCACCCCTGAGGCAGAACGGGCTTGGCGACAGGCTGAAGGAGCGTGTGGCGGAGGCCTTGCAGCGCGTCGGCCTGCCGCAGAATTTCGCCAGCCGCTACCGCCACGAGCTGTCGGGCGGCCAGCGCCAGCGCGTCGGCATCGCGCGGGCGCTGGCGCTGGCGCCGAAATTCGTGCTGGCCGACGAGATCGTCTCCGGCCTCGACGTCTCGACGCAGGCGCAGATCCTGACGCTGCTGGAAAAGCTTGCGGCCGAGATGGGGCTGACGGTCGCCTTCATCAGCCACGATTTGTCGGTGATCCGGCGGCTGTGCCAGCAGGTCATCGTCATGCGCGAAGGCAGGATCGTGGAGGCCAGCGCCACCGACGCGCTGTTCCAGAACCCGAGGGAGACCTACACACGCGACCTGCTCGCCGCCATTCCGCTCCCCGAGATCGATGCGGGCTGGCTGCAGGCCAAGGCGCCGACATGATGTGAGTTTTCCGCATGCCGACCAGCGGGCTTCGGATGTGCGCGACGTAAGACCAGCCCGCCAATGGAGGGTGACATGAAACATGCAATCTGGGCGGCGATCCTCGCGGCCTCCTTGTCCGGCGCAATGGGAGCCGCCTCGGCGGATTCGATCCCCGGCATGCACGGACACGACCACACCGGCATCACCGTGCCCGACATGAAGCAGGCCATCGACTTCTTCACCAATGTCGTCGGCTGCAAGAAGGCGATGGCCTTCGGGCCGTTCGCCGACGACAAGGGAACCTTCATGCAAGACCTGCTCGGCGTCGATCCGAAGGCGGTGATCGAGGAGATCACCATGGTCCGCTGCGGCTATGGATCGAACATCGAACTGTTCAAATACACCGCGCCCGACCAGAAGGATCTGACGCCGAAGAACAGCGACATCGGCGGCTTCCACATCGCCTTCTATGTCGACGACGTCGCAGCGGCGAAAGCCTATCTCGACGCCAAGGACGTGAAGACCAGGCTGGGGCCGCTGCCGGTGAAGGAAGGACCGGCCGCCGGCCAGACCATTCTCTACTTCCAGGCGCCATGGGGCCTGCAGCTCGAGGCGATCAGCTACCCACAGGGCATGGCCTATGAGAAGGGCGCCGAGACGGTGCTATGGAGTCCAAAGGACCCCGCCAAGTGACCTGATCGTTCAAGCGTCTCACCATCGTTCAATTATAAAACTTTAAGCTTGAAATAATTCCGCGTGGGCGCAATACTGACAATCGGAACCGCCGGTCCAGCTGGCGGTTCCGGATGCCCTTTGAGCGTTTCATGCAATTCCGGAAGGAAACCGCTACGCATTTTTCCTGGAATTGCTCTAGAGGAGATCGCAAGACATGAAGGTTGCGGTTCTCGGCGGCGGACCGGCCGGTCTCTACTTTGCCATCTCGCTCAAGCTGCGCGACGCCGCGCATGAGGTGACGGTCTATGAGCGCAACCGCGCGGACGACACGTTCGGCTGGGGCGTGGTGCTGTCGGCGGAGACACTGGAGAACCTGACCAGGAACGACCCGGTCAGCGCCGTCTGGATCAAGAAGCATTTCGCCTATTGGGACGATATCGCCGTCATCCATGATGGCGTGCGAACCGTCTCCTCCGGCCATGGCTTCTGCGGCATTGGCCGCAAGCGGCTCCTGGTCCTGCTGCAGCGCCGCGCCCGCGAGCTCGGCATCAAAATGATGTTCGAGACCGACATCTCCGACCCGAAACCCTTCATGGAAACGCACGACCTCGTGGTCGCTTCCGACGGGTTGAACTCGAAGTCCCGCGCCACCTTCGCCGACGTCTTCAAGCCGGACATCGACACCCGCAAATGCAAGTTCGTGTGGCTCGGCACGACGCAGAAATTCGACGACGCCTTCACCTTCATCTTCGAAAAAACGGAGCATGGCTGGGTGTGGGCGCATGCCTACCAGTTCGACAACGAGACCGCGACCTTCATCGTCGAATGCAGCGAAGAGACCTGGGCCGCTTTCGGCTTCGGCGCGATGACGCAGCAGGAATCGATCGCGGTCTGCGAGCGCATCTTCGAAAAACATCTCGGCGGCCATCCGCTGATGACCAACGCCAACCACATAAGAGGCTCGGCCTGGATCAACTTCCCGCGCGTGCTGTGCGAGCGCTGGTCATACAAGAACCTGGCGCTGATGGGCGACGCCGCGGCGTCAGCGCATTTCTCGATCGGCTCCGGCACCAAGCTGGCGCTGGAAAGCGCTGTGGCGCTGGCCGACTATGTCGAGTCCGAGCCTGACCTCGAGGCGGCCTTCCGCAAATACGAGGATGCGCGGCGCACCGAGGTGCTGAAGCTGCAGTCGGCGGCGCGCAATTCGCTCGAATGGTTCGAGGAAGTCGAACGATATCTCGGTCTCGATCCAGTTCAGTTCAACTATTCGCTGCTTACCCGCTCGCAGCGCATCAGCCATGAGAACCTTCGCCTGCGTGATGCCGAATGGCTGGCTGGTGCGGAAGAGTGGTTCCAGCGCAAGGCCGGCGCCGGCGGCAACAGCTTACGCCGCGCGCCGATGTTCGCGCCGTTCAAGCTGCGCGACATGACGCTCAACAACCGTATCGTCGTTTCGCCGATGGCGCAGTACAAGGCGGTCGACGGCTGCCCGACCGACTGGCATTTTTCGCACTACGCCGAGCGCGCCAAGGGCGGCGCCGGCCTGCTCTACATCGAGATGACCTGCGTCAGCCCGGAGGGACGCATCACGCCCGGATGTCCAGGCTTCTACAAGCCGGAGCATGAGATCGCCTGGACGCGGCTGGTCGATTTCGTCCATGCCGAGACCGAAGCAAAGATTTGCGCCCAGATCGGCCATTCCGGCGCCAAGGGCTCGACCCGGGTCGGATGGGAAGGAACCGACGTGCCGCTGCCTTCCGGCAACTGGCCGGTGATGGCGCCTTCAGCCGTGCCATGGTCGCCGAAGAACCAGGTGCCGAAGGCGATGGACCGCGCCGACATGGACCTGGTCCGCGACCAGTTCGTCGCCTCGGCGGAAATGGCCGTGCGCTGCGGCTTCGACATGCTGGAAATCCATGCCGCGCACGGCTATCTGCTGTCGGCCTTCATCACGCCGCTGACCAACCGCCGCACCGATGAGTATGGCGGTTCGCTGGAAAACCGCATGCGCTATCCGCTGGAAATCTTCCATGCGGTGCGCGCCGTGTGGCCGGCCGAGAAACCGATCTCGATGCGCATCTCGGCCAATGACTGGGTCGGCATCGAAGGCGTCACGCCTTCGGACGCGGTCGAGATCGCCAGGCTGCTGCATGAGGCCGGTATCGACCTTTGCGACGTGTCCGCCGGGCAGACCTCGATCGCTGCGAAACCGGTCTATGGCCGCATGTTCCAGACGCCGTTTTCCGACCGTATCCGCAACGAGGTCGGCATGGCGACGATGGCAGTCGGCAACATCTATGAGCCGGACCACGCCAATTCGATCCTGATGGCCGGCCGCGCCGATCTGGTGGCGCTGGCGCGGCCGCATCTTGCCGATCCCTACTGGACGCTGCATGCGGCGGTGACACTCGGCGACCGCGGCGTCAAATGGCCCGATCCCTATCTGCCCGGGCGCGACCAGATCTATCGGCTGGCCGAGCGCGACGCGGCAGCGGGGCTCAAGGTATGAGCGCGACGCGGGAAATCACCGGCAAGCATGCGCTGGTCACCGGTGGCGGCTCGGGCGTCGGCAAAGCCATTGCGGAAGCGCTGGCGCAAGCAGGGCTGAACGTCACGATCTGCGGGCGGCGCGAGGCTGCCCTTGCCGAGGTCGCGAAGGAAAGCGATCGGATATTCCCCATCGCGGCGGATGTTACCAATGAAACCGAGATGACGGCCCTCCACGGCAAGGCGGAAGCAGCGCGCGGACCGTTCGACATCGTCGTCGCCAACGCCGGCATGGCTGGCAGCGCGCCGGCACACAAGACCGCGCTGGCCGACTGGCAGCGCACGCTCGACGTCAACCTCACCGGCGCCTTCCTGACGGTGAAGCCGGCGTTGCCCAGCATGCTGGCGCGCAAACAAGGCCGCATCGTCTTCGTCGCCTCGACCGCCGGCCTGAAAGGCTATGCCTATGTCGCACCTTATGTGGCCGCCAAGCATGGTGTGGTCGGTTTGATGCGGGCGCTTGCCTCCGAAACCGCTAAGTCCGGTATCACCGTCAACGCCGTCTGCCCGGGCTTCGTCGAAACCGAAATGCTGGAGGATTCCATCGCGCGTATCGTCGAGAAGACCGGCCGTTCAGTCGAGGAAGCGCGGCAGACCCTGTCGGCGACAAATCCGCAAGGACGTTTCATCCAGCCCGGAGAAGTCGCCTCGGCGGTGCTGTGGCTGTGCAGCGATGCTGCGCGGTCAATCACCGGACAGGCGATCTCGGTCTCGGGAGGCGAAACATGGTAGCGGGACCGACCTCCGCCGGACCGGGCAAGGACAGGCTGCGGCTGTGGATACGCCTGCTGCGCGCCTCGCGCACCATCGAGGCTGAGCTGCGCGAGCGGCTGAAGAAGGAGTTCGACACCACGCTGCCGCGCTTCGACGTGATGGCGGCGCTCTACCGCTCGCCGGAGGGCATGCTGATGAGCGACCTGTCGCGCTTCCTGCTGGTGTCGAACGGCAATGTGACGGGCATCGTCGACCGGCTCGTTTCGGAGGGGCTTGTCACCCGCGCACGCCGCAATGGCGACCGCCGCACCTCGATGGTGCGGCTGACCGAGGAAGGCTCGAAGTCTTTCGCCGCGATCGCCGCCGCGCATGAGAATTGGGTCGGCGAGCTGCTCGGCAATGTCAGCGAGGACGAGGCGCGGCGGCTGACCGGCATGCTGAAATCGTTCCGCAGCAATTGGGAGGGACGCGAATGAGCGCCATGGCCAAGCTCAAGCCGAAGAACTTCTTGTGGGAGGTCGACGGCCGGATCGCGAAAATCCGGCTCGACCGGCCCGAGCGCAAGAACCCGCTGACTTTCGACAGCTATGCGGAACTGCGCGATACGTTTCGCGACCTCGTCTACGCCGACGATGTCGATGCCGTGGTGTTCCTGCCAAATGGCGGCAATTTCTGCTCGGGTGGCGATGTCCACGACATCATCGGTCCGCTGGTCAAGATGGACATGAAGGCGCTGCTTGCCTTCACGCGCATGACCGGCGACTTCGTCAAGGCGATGCTCAATTGCGGCAAGCCGATCATTTCGGCAGTCGACGGCGTCGCGGTCGGCGCCGGCGCCATCATTGCGATGGCCTCCGACATCCGCATCGCCACGCCGGAAGCCAAGACCGCCTTCCTGTTCACGCGTGTCGGGCTTGCCGGCTGCGACATGGGCGCCTGTGCGATCCTGCCGCGCATCATCGGCCAGGGCCGCGCGGCCGAACTGCTTTACACCGGCCGCACAATGAGTGCCGCCGAAGGCGAGCGCTGGGGATTCTACAACCGCCTGGTCGATGCAGCTTCGCTCGAGGCCGATGCGCTCGAGATGGCGGCGCGTATCGTCTCGGGGCCAACCTTCGCGCACGGCATCACCAAGACGCAGCTCAACCAGGAATGGTCGATGGGCCTCGACCAGGCGATCGAGGCGGAAGCGCAAGCGCAGGCGATCTGCATGCAGACCGGCGATTTCGAGCGGGCGTACAAGGCGTTCCTGGCGAAGGAAAAGCCGGTGTTCGAGGGGAATTGAGGATGGACGGTTTTCGCCCAGGCACCCCCCTCTGTCCTGCCGGACATCTCCCCCGCAAGGGAGGAGATTGGCAGCTCCGACGTCGCCGCTCGTCCTGCACCGGCAAGTGGCGAAGGCGTGACGTTCAGCTGATCTCCCCCCTTGCGGGGGAGATGTCCGGCAGGACAGAGGGGGGTGTGAAGGAACGCGACGCTGGAGGCTTTCTCCATGCCTGACCGTTCCTTCCTTTCCTGGCCCTTCTTCGAAGGCCACCACCGCCAACTTGCGGAACGCCTCGAAACCTGGTGCGCGAGCAACCTCCCCGTCGATCATCTCGACGTCGATGCCGCCTGCCGCGAACTCGTGGCGAAGCTCGGCCGTGACGGCTGGCTGAAACCAACGGCGCTCGATCCGGCCAACCCCGGGCCGCTCGATGTCCGCACACTGTGCATCACCCGTGAAACGCTGGCTCGCCATGACGGGCTCGCCGACTTCGCCTTCGCCATGCAGGGGTTAGGCACGGGCGCGGTCTCGCTGTTCGGCGCGCCGGACCAGCAGGGATGGCTGAAGGAGACGCGGGCCGGTCGGGCGATCTCGGCCTTTGCGCTGTCGGAGCCGCGCTCCGGGTCCGATGTCGCCAATATGGAGATGACGGCCGTTCGCGACGGCGACGACTATGTCCTGTCGGGCGAAAAGACTTGGATCTCCAACGGCGGTATCGCCAATCTCTACGTCGTCTTCGCCCGCATCGGCGAGGCGCCGGGTGCGAAAGGAATTTCCGCCTTCATCGTGCCTGGCGACGCCAAGGGCCTTGGCATCGCCGAGCGGCTGGAGGTGATCGCCCCTCACCCTCTGGCGCGGCTTTCCTTCGATAATGTCCGCGTCCCGGCTTCCGCCCTGATCGGCAAGCCCGGCGACGGTTTCCGCATCGCCATGTCGGTGCTCGACGTCTTCCGCTCCACCGTCGGCGCCGCGGCCCTCGGCTTCGCGCGGCGCGCGCTGGACGAGAGCGTCAGCAGAGTGGCCGAGCGGAAACTGTTCGGCGCGCCGATGGCGGAGCTGCAGATGGTGCAGGGCCATATCGCCGACATGGCGCTCGATGTCGATGCGGCGGCCCTGCTGATCTATCGCGCCGCCTGGACCAAGGACATGGGGGCCGCGCGGGTGACGCGCGAGGCGGCGATGGCCAAGCTCTTCGCCACCGACAAGGCGCAGCAGGTGATCGACAAGGCGGTGCAGCTGCATGGCGGCGACGGCGTGCGCAAGGGCCACATCGTCGAGAGCCTCTATCGCGAGATCCGGGCGCTGCGCATCTATGAGGGCGCTTCCGACGTGCAGAAGGTGGTGATCGCCAGGCAGGTCATGGGAGCGTCGTGAGAACCGAGTTTGAATTAGGGGGAGGCTAGACATGCACACCATTCTGCAGCCGGAAGGCTGGGCTAAACCGATCGGCTATGCCAATGGCGTGGCCGCGCGTGGCCGGCTTGTCTTCGTCGGCGGCCAGGTCGGCTGGAATGCCGAATGCCGGTTCGAGACCGACGACTTCGTCGGCCAGGTGCGCCAGACGCTCGCCAACGTCGTTGCCGTACTTGCCGAAGCCGGTGGCGAGCCGCGGCACATCACCTCGATGACATGGTATTTCACCGACAAGGCCGAGTATGTCGGCAATCTCAAAGGCATCGGCGAGGCCTATCGCGAGGTGATCGGCCGGCATTTCCCGGCGATGGCGGCCATGCAGGTGGTGGCGCTGGTCGAAGACCGCGCCAAGGTGGAGATCCAGGCGACGGCGGTCATCCCAGAATAGTTACCCGCGAAGTCCTGCCTGTCTCAAAATCGGCAGCACATGGTCGCAGAAATAGGGCAGTTCCTGCGTGTAGTTCACGAAGGACAGCGCGATCCCCTGGTAGCCATGCGCGGCAATGGCAGCCATGTCGGCGGCAATCGTCTGCGGGGTGCCGATCAACGGATAGGTGCCGGCGCCACCAGCGAAACGCTGCCGGTAGCTGTCATAGGCATGCGGATCGTGCGACTGGGAGAATTCCTTCTTGCCGGCCATATGCGCGTCGACCGCTTCGTGATCGGCCATCGTGACGGCGTAACGCGCGTAATAGGCTTGCGCCTCTTCCATGGTCGGGCGGCAGACGACATGCGCAACCGTATAGACGCCGATATCGCGGCCTGCCTTTGCGGCGCGCTCGCCAATGTCGGCGACATGCTTGCCGGCATCGTTCATCTCGGAGAAGGTCGTGAACAGATAGTCGCATCTGGCGGCAGCGAAATCCCGGCCCGGGCCGCCGAAAGCAGCGTTCATGGTCACAGGGCGCGGAACCTGAAGACTGGCCGGCCGGCTCACCGCCTCCTTCAGCCGATAATAAGTGCCTTCATAGTCGAGTGGCTCGCTCGATGCATAGAGCCGCTCGAGGATTTCAATCCATTCCGCTGCCTGGTCATAACCCTTCTCGACCAGCGGCGTGCCGAACATGCCGAATTCCTTCGGGTTCCAGCCGCAGACGATGTTCAAGCCGGCGCGGCCCTGGCTGATGTGATCGACCGTCGCCAGCGCCTTGGCTGCGTAGAGCGGATGCACCAGCGGCACATGCACCGTCATGAACAGACCGATCCGATCCGTCGCGGCCGCCAGCGCCGCGGCCCAGGTGAAGGTCTCGAACGAGAATTCGCGCACCTTGTTGCGGCCGCCGAAGCCACGCCAGCGCGCGATCGGCAGCATGAATTCAAGACCCGCGCGGTCGGCGATCTGCGCCGCCGTCAGATTGTCCTGCCAGCTCGCGGTCCAGCGTTCCGGCACATCGGTGATGGCAAGGCCGCCATCGGCGTTGGTCGAGAAGACGCCGAGCTTCAGTCTGTTCGGGCCGTGCAGGGGATGCGTCTTGATCATCTCGGAAACTCGTGGCGGGACGCCACACGCTAGGCCGGCGTGAAAATATTTCAAGCCTGAAATAGCTTCGCGGCGCAGCCGTTTGCAGATATGCATTGAGCAACACGAAGGGGAATCGGCATGAGCGAGTTCCGCCAGAAATGCATCGGCAAGACGAACCTCATTGGCTCGTTTGCCGCCATTCCCCATCCAGTGGCCGTCGAGGTCATGGCGTCGTCCGGCCTCGATTTCCTGTGCATCGACTGGGAGCACGCGCAGATCTCGCGCGAGACGATCGAGGCCATGGTGCGCGCCGCCGACGTGCATCGCGTGCCGGCCATGGTGCGCGTTCCCGGCCATGCACCGGAAGCCATCCAGGCGGCGCTGGACAGCGGCGCGCAAGGCGTGCTGATCCCGCGCGTCTCGACAGCGGCCCAGGCGGCGATGGCCGTCAAGGCCTCGCGCTATCCGCCGCTGGGCGAGCGCGGCGTCGGCCCCGGCCGGGCCGCGGGCTACGGCTATCGCATTCCCGAATATCTTGCCGCCGCCAATGAGCGGATCGTGGTCGCAGTTCAGGTGGAGACGGCCGAAGGGCTCGCCAATATCGAAGCGATCGCGGCGGTCGATGGCATCGATCTGATCTTCGTCGGCCCCGGCGATCTTTCGGTATCGATCGACGCAACCGGACCTGCCGGCGCAGACAAACTCAATGCGGCGATCAAGACCATTATCGGCGCGACGGTCGCGCATGGCAGGACCGCCGGCATATTCTGCGCCAGCCCGCAGAATGTCAGCCGATGGGCGGCCATCGGCGCGAGTTTCTTCGTGCTGGCCAGCGACACGATGTTCCTTGGCGCCGGCACAGCGGCCAACTGTACGGCTGCGCGCGCCGAACTGGGCTAGAACAGTCGAGGTTAGAAGGCGTATCGGCGGAACAACAGGCCGGCCGAACTTTTTAAGCTTAAAACTTTTGCCTTGAAAAGCGCCGCACTTTGGATAGCATCCAAAATCGATAGCGACTGCCGCGCCGGAGGGGGCTTGCCGGGCAGTCCATCGCTGGTGGGAGGGGTTTCAGTCCTTGTCGTTTGTGTTGCCCCAATCATCGTCCAGCTCGCGCTATGCTTTCGATGGCGTGCGTGCCCAGATCCGCGACCTGCACACCGAAAACATCGGCAACCTCGCGGTACGCGCGCGGGCGATGTCATCGCGCTCTGGTACGGCGAGGGCGATACCGCCGCAATGAATTGACGCCCTGCCGGAAGCGGGGCGGCAAAAACCGTGCGGGAACAACCCGCCCGTTCAACAACAGAGGGAACAAAAATGAGCTTTACTCGTCGCAACCTGCTTCTCATGGCCGCCGCCATCGGCATCGCCGCCAGCCCCGCCACGGCTTACGCCGCGGACGTGCTCAATG
The DNA here is from genome assembly GCF_000427725.1 of Mesorhizobium sp. WSM3224. Lineage (GTDB taxonomy): Bacteria > Pseudomonadota > Alphaproteobacteria > Rhizobiales > Rhizobiaceae > Mesorhizobium. The sequence goes on from NZ_ATYO01000004.1 coordinate 104,889, forward strand.
TCGGCGCCTATCCGACCAATCCGCCTTTCGAGTACAAGAACGAGAGCGGCACCTTCGAGGGTTTTGAGGTCGATATCGTCAACGAGGCGGCCAAGCGCATCGGCATGACCACCGACATCGCCGACCTCGGTTTCCAGGCGCTGTTCGCGGCCACCACCTCCAAGCGCATCGACGTCGCCATCTCCTCGATCACCATCACGCAGGAGCGGCTGAAGTCCCAGTCCTTCACGCAGCCCTACTATGATTCCGACATGGGCATCGCCACCAAGGCCGACAGCGCGATCAATGCCGAGGCCGACCTCAAGGGCAAGGTCGTCGGCGTGCTTTCCGGCTCGACCGGCGAAACCTGGGTCAAGGACCATCAGCAGGCCGATGGCTTCAGCGACGTGAAAGGCTACGACACACAGCAGAACCTTTTGCTCGACCTCAGCGCCGGCCGCGTCGACGCCGCCGTCAGCGACATCCCCGGCATGCAGTACTCCTTCAAGAAGATGAAGGATCTCGTCGTCAAGGAACGCATCAAGACCGGCGAGCAGTATGGCTTGATGATGACCAAGGACCACCCCTTGCTCGGCAAGCTGAACGACGCGCTGACGGCGATGAAGAAGGACGGGACGCTGGCCGCGATCCATAAGAAGTGGTTCGACAGCGATGCTCCGACGGATTCCTCCACCGTCAAGGAAATGCCGCTGCCCAAGGCCTGAGCGGATCGACAAGAGCGAGCCGTGCCGGCCTTCCAGACCGGCACGGCTCGTTTCCTTGAATTTCCCGGAACCGCAGCGCAGACCTAAGTTGACGTTTCGGGCCCCGCTCTGGCGTCTATAACCTTCATTTGCCGCAATTCCGGACGGAAAACCGCTTCACACTTTTCCTGGAATTGCTCTGGGCGCAAAAACGGTTCGAGAACGCTGCCATGTCGCTGATCGACACCTTCTTCAATCCCGATGTTATCGCGTCCAGCCTGCCGGCCTTGCTGCGCGGCTTCCTCAACACGCTGCTGCTCGGGGTGATGAGCATCGTCATCGGCATCGCCGCGGGGCTGGCGATCAGCCTGGTGCGGCTCTACGCGCCGAAGCCGCTGCGGTGGCTCGCCATCGGCTACACCGACATCTTTCGCGCCCTGCCGGTGCTGGTGGTGCTGATCCTGATCTACTACGCGCTGCCCTTCCTCGGCATCCGGCTGTCGTCCTGGGCGTCCGCGGTGACCGCTTTCGCCATCATCATGTCGGCCTATTCGGCCGAAGTGTTCCGCTCGGGCATCGAAAGCATTCCGCGCGGACAGTTCGAGGCGGCGCAGGCGCTTGGCCTGCCGTTCCTGCTCACCCTGCGCAAGGTGGTGCTGCCGCAAGCGGTGCGCGTGGTCATCCCGCCGATGACCAGCAACTGCGTCTCGATGTTCAAGGACACCTCGCTTGCCTCGACCGTGGCACTGCCGGAACTGCTCAAGGAAGCGACCAACGCGCAGTCGCTCTATGCCAACCCCTCGCCGCTGATCGGCGCCGCTCTCGTCTATCTCATCTTCCTCTGGCCGATGGTCCGCCTGGTCAGCCTGCTCGAGCGCCGCTTCCAGACCGAAAAGACGCGCTGACCTCACCAACCGATCCCCGTCCTAGTCCCCGCAGGAGCGTACCCCCGTGAACAAGCATCAGACCGACACCACGAACGCCGCCGCATTCCCCGTCGAAAAAATCCGGGACATGTTCCCGGCACTCCAGCGAGCCGGCGATTTCATCTTCTTGGACAATGCCGCGGGCGCGCAGATCCCGCAAAGCGTGCTGGATGCGGTGACCAACCATCTGGTTTCGCACAATGTGCAGCGCGGCGGCCGCTATGGCCGCAGCGTCACGGTCGACCAGTCGGTCGCCGAGGCGCGCGAAAGCGTGGCGCTTTTGATCAACGCCTACAGCCCGTCCGAAATCTGCTTCGGCATGAACGCAACCTCATTCATCCGCCTGGTCAGCCTCGGCATCGGCCAGATGCTTGCCAAGGACACAGATGGTGGACGGGACGAGATCGTCATCACCGACATGGATCATGACGCGAACATCGCCACCTGGCTGGCGCTGGAGCCGGCAGGCGCCAAGTTCAAATGGTGGCGCATGCGCGAGGACGGCAACCTCCATGTCGACGACCTCAAGCCGTTGGTGTCGGAGCGCACCCGGCTCGTCGCCTGCACGGTGACGGCGCATTCGATCGGCTCGATCGTCGATGTTGCTTCGGTGGGCAGGATCGCCCATGCGGCCGGCGCCGAGGTGTTCCTCGACTGCGTGCATTACGGACCGCACGGACTGATGGACGTGCAGGCCTGGGACTGCGACTACCTCGTCTGCTCCGGCTACAAGAATTTCTCGCCGCATATGGGGTTCCTGTGGGGCCGCTTCGAAACGCTGAAGCGGCTGCCGACCTTCCGCGAGGATTTCATTCCCGACGAGCCGCCGTATAAAGTCGAGGCCGGCACCTTCATCTACGAGAACGTCTCCGGCATGGACGCGGCCGTGCGCTACCTGGAATCGATCGGCCGCAACCTCCTGCCAGAGAACAACCGCTCGCGCCGCGACAACATCGTCGCCGGCATGAACGCCATCCGCGACTACGAACTGATGCTGGCGCGCGAGATGATGAAGGTGCTGAAGGATTGCAATGCCACCATCTACGGTGTCGCCGACGAAGCGCGGATTCACGAGCGGGTGCCGACCTTCTGCTTCAACATCGGCAAGCTGTCGCCGCAGCGGATCGTCGAGGAAATGGCCGCCATGCAGATCGGCATCCGCGACGGCCATATGTATGCGCCGCGGCTGATGAAGCGGCTCAACCTCTCGATGGACAGCGGCGCGGTCCGCGCCTCGCTGGTGCACTACAACACGGTGCAGGAAGTGCGGCGGTTTGGGGAAGCGTTGCGGGCGATTGTTGCGAAGTTGGCGTGATCTGATCTCCCCGCGAGGGGAGGTCAGCGCCATCTTGCCGTGACTTCAGAGCGCCGCGGCTGTGTTAGCCTTCGCGATGCTGGCGGGGCAGCACCCCCCTCTGTCCTGCCGGACATCTCCCCCGCAAGGGGGGAGATCGGATGTCACTACGCTTTTCGCCAATCGCCTGCGCCGGAGGAGGAGCGGCGCCGGCGAAGCTGCCAATCTCCCCCCTTGCGGGGGAGATGTCCGGCAGGACAGAGGGGGGTGTGAAGGAACGCGGCGCCACAGTACCTTCTTAATCGCCCTATCCGAGAGGCTTCCGCTCTTGCTCCGCGCGAGAACAAAGCAAACGTTAAGCCGCCTTCTTCTTCGCCAGCCTCGCCTTGATGCTTGTCACGTCGGCGCGCGGCGTCGCGGCAAACAGGGTCTTGGTGTAGGCGTGCTTGGGGTCTGAAAAGACCTCGTCGCGCGGACCGTATTCGACGGCTTCGCCGAAATACATGACCATGACGTCGTCGGCGATATAGCGCACCACCGACAGGTCGTGGCTGATGAAGACGTAGGTCAATTGGAACTCGTCCTGCAGGTCGGCGAGCAAATTGAGCACCTGCGCCTGCACCGAGAGGTCAAGCGCCGAGACCGGCTCGTCCAGCACCAAGAGGCTCGGGTTCAGCATCAGCGCGCGGGCGATGGCGATGCGCTGGCGCTGGCCGCCCGAGAACATGTGCGGGTAGCGGTTGTAATGCTCCGGTCCCAGCCCGACCTTCTTCAGCATCTTCATCGCAAGGTCGCGGCGCTCCTCGGCCGGCTTGTCGGTGTTGATGAGCAGCGGCTCGCCGAGCACGTCGCCGATCTTCTGGCGCGGGTTCAGCGAGCCATAAGGGTTCTGGAAGACGATCTGCACCTTGCGGCGCATCTCCTTGGAGAGACCGTCCCTGGCGATGTCGACCTTGTTGCCGTCGATGAACAGCTCGCCCGAGGTGGCCGGATCGATCAGCGTGATGATGCGGGCGAGCGTGGACTTGCCGCAGCCGCTCTCGCCGACGATTGCCAACGTCTTGCCCTTCTCGACACCGAACGAAACGCCCTTCACCGCATGCACGGTGCGCGCGCCGCGGAACAAGCCGCCGCCGACATGATAGTCGCGCACGATGTTCTTGCCTTCGACGACCTTGGTCATGCGCCGGTTCCGGTCATGCACTAGCTCCCTGGGGCGCCGGCTCGAACAGCATGTCGGAGACGGTCGGCAGCCGGTCGCCGACGGCATTCTCCGGCAGCGCCGAGAGCAGCGCGCGCGTGTAATTGCTCTTCGGCGATTCGAAGAGCGACAGCACGTCGGCCTCTTCCATCTTGCGGCCCTTGTACTGGACGATGACGCGATCGGCGGTCTCGGCCACCACGCCCATATTGTGGGTGATCATGATCAGGCCCATGCCGTATTTGGCCTGCAGCGAGACCAGGAGATCGAGGATCTGCTTCTGGATGGTGACGTCGAGCGCGGTCGTCGGTTCATCGGCGATCAAAAGCTTCGGATTGCAGGCGATGGCAATCGCGATCATGACGCGCTGGCACTGGCCGCCGGACATCTGATGCGGAAAGGAGCTCAGCCGCTCGGCTGGCTCAGGAATGCCGACCTGCTTCAACAGCTCGATGGCGCGCTCCCGGCGCTGCGCTTTATCCATGCCCATATGAAAGCGCAGCACTTCCTCGATCTGGAAGCCGACCGTGAAGCAGGGATTGAGGCTGGCCATCGGCTCCTGGAAGATCATCGACATATCCTTGCCGACGATCTTGCGCCGCTCGGCCGGGCCCATCTTCAGGAGGTCGCGGCCATTGAAGCTCATCTTGTCGGCCGTCACCGTGGCCGTCCATGGCAGGAGGCCCATCACGGCCAGCATCGACACCGACTTGCCGGAGCCGGATTCGCCGACGATGGCGAGGACCTCGCGTTCGTCGACATGGAGCGAGACTCCGTCGACGGCGCGGAATGGGCCGGACGCGGTCTGGAATTCGACGACGAGATTCTGGATGTCGAGCAGCGCCATCACGACCTCCTGAGCTTGGGATCGAGGGCATCGCGCAGGCCGTCGCCGACCAGGTTGATGGCGAGCACGGTGATGAGGATGGCGAGACCCGGGAAAGTGACCACCCACCAGGCGCGCAGGATGAATTCACGCGCCGAGGCAAGCATGGTGCCCCATTCCGGCGTCGGCGGCTGGGCGCCGAGGCCGAGGAAGCCAAGCGCGGCGGCTTCCAGGATGGCGTTGGAGAAGGATAGCGTGCCCTGGACGATCAAGGGCGCCAGGCAGTTAGGCAGGATGGTGGCGAGCATCAGCCTGACGTGGCCGGCGCCGGCGACCTTGGCCGCGACGACATATTCCCGGCTTTTCTCGGCCATCACCGCCGCACGCACCAGGCGGGCGAAATGTGGCTGCAGCACCAGCGAGATCGCCAGCATCGCATTGAACAGGCCCGGGCCGAGGATGGTGACCAGAACCAGCGCCAAAAGCAGCGACGGGAAGGCCAGGATCAGGTCCATGACGCGCATGATCGCGACGTCGACCCAGCCGCGGAAATAGCCGGCCAGCAGGCCGAGCGTGATGCCGCCGGTGAGGGCAAGCGTAACCACGACGGCGCCGATCAGTAGCGAGAAGCGCGCGCCATAGAGCAGGCGCGAGAGGATGTCGCGGCCGACCGGGTCGGTGCCAAGCAGATATTGCGTGCTGCCGCCGGCCTGCCAGGCCGGAGGCCTGAGGAACGCGGTCTTGTCCTGCACGTCGGGCGCATAGGGCGCGAGCAGCGGCGCCAAGAGCGCGGCCAGCACCAGCAGGATGAAGACGAACAGGCCGATCACGGCGCCGCGGTTAACCGAGAAATAGTGCCAGAAGGTCTTGAAGCCGGTGAGACGATCCGGGCTGCCCGCCGCCATTGGGGCGATTTCCGTCGACTGGCTCATTTATGCCGCCCTAATGCGCGGGTTGATGACGGCATAGAGTACATCTACGATGAGGTTCACCGCCATGACGATGAGCGCGATCAAAAGCAGGCCTGACTGCACGACGACATAGTCGCGCTTGAAGATGGAATCGACCATCCACTTGCCGATGCCCGGCCAGGCGAAGATGGTTTCGGTGAGGATGGCGCCGGCAAGCAGCGTGCCGACCTGCAGGCCGATGGTGGTGACCACCGGGATCAGCGCGTTGCGGAGCGCATGCACGCCGACGACGCGGGCTGACGAAAGGCCCTTGGCGCGCGCGGTGCGGACATAATCCTCGCCCAGCACCTCAAGCATGGCCGATCGCGTCTGTCGGGCGATCACCGCCAGCGGAATGGTGCCGAGCACGATCGCCGGCAAGACGAGGTGACTGAGCGCGGAGCGGAACGCGTCCCACTTGCCGTAGAGCAGGCTGTCGATGGTCATGAAGCCGGTGATCTGCTTGAAGAAGAACTGCAGGCCGATGCGGCCCGAGACCGGCGTCCAGCCGAGATAGCCGGAAAAGAAGATGATGAGCAAAAGGCCCCACCAGAAGATCGGCATGGAATAGCCGACGAGAGCCGTGCCCATCAGCGATTGATCGAACCATGAGCCGCGCTTGACGGCGGCGAAGATGCCGGCGGGAACGCCGAGCACCATGGCGAAGATCATGGCGAAGAAGGACAGTTCCAGCGTCGCCGGGAAGAGTGTCTTGAACTCCTCGAGGACCGGGCGCTTGGAAGAAATGGAGACGCCGAAATCGCCGGTGGCGACCTCACCGACATAGCGCGCATACTGCTCCCAGATCGGCAGGTTGTAGCCGAACTGCTGCTTGAGCTCTTCGTAGCGGGCGGGGGCGACGCCATGCTCGCCCGCCATGGCGAGGATCGGGTCGCCGGGCAGCAGCCGGACGAACGCGAACGCGCAGATGGTGATGCCGACCAGGGTCGGGATCAGGAGGGCGATTTTGTGGAGAAGATATCGGAGCATCGTCAAATGGAATGGGGCGGCGCCGGAGTTGGCGTCGCCCCGTTCGCAATATTACTCGGCCTTGTCAACGCCGTCGAAGCGATGAATGCCGAGCGGGTCCATCTTGAACCCGCTGACATTATTGCGAACGACCGCGTAAACCTGGCTGTGGGCCAGCAGGAAAGCCGGAGCTTCCTTGGCAAAGATCACCTGCGCCTGCTCGTAGAGCTTGGTGCGCTCGGCCTGGTCGCTGGTCTTCTTGGCCTTCTGGATCAGGTCCTCGAAATCCTTGTCGCACCAGCTGGAGTAGTTCGAGACGCCGATGGCGGAGCAGGCGAAGAGGGTGGCGAAGAAATTGTCCGGATCGCCATTGTCGCCGGTCCAGCCGATCTGGAAGGCGCCGGGGCGGTCCTTCTTCTTGCCTTCCTCGCGATACTTCGTCCACTCGTAGTTGACGATATTCGCCTTGACGCCGACCTTGGCCCAGTCGGCCTGGATCAGTTCGGCCGCGCGCTGGAAGTTCGGGTTGTAGGGACGAACGCGATCGGCGGCCCAGAGCTGGATTTCCTTCAGCCCGGCATCGGCCAGAACCTTCTTGGCCGCTTCCGGATTGTAGGCGTCGGTCTTCACGTCCTTGTCCCACGACCACATGGTCGGCGGGATCAGGTTTTCGGCCGGCGTGGCGCCGGCATCCTGGAACAGCGACTTGATGAGCGATTCCCGATCGATCGCCTGGTTGAGCGCATGACGCACTTCCGGCTTGTCGAGCGGCGGGATCGTGGTGTTGTAGCTCATGTAGCCGATGTTCAGGCCGGCCTGATCCATCAGGGTCACGTCCTTGTTGGCCTTGATGGTGGCGATGTCGGCCGGGTTCGGATAGGGCGCGACGTCGCATTCGCCGGCCAGCACCTTCTGGATACGGGCGGTCGCGTCAGGCGTGATGGCAAAGACCAGGTCGTCGATCTTTTCCTTGCCCTTGAAGTAGTCGGGGTTGGCCGCATAGCGGATGACCGAATCCAGCTGATAGTCGACGAACTGGAACGGACCGGTGCCGATCGGCTTGGTCGAGAAGTCGGCCATCTTGCCGTCCTTCTGGAGCTGGTCGGCATATTCCTTCGACACGATCGAGGCGAAATCCATGCCGAGATTGGCCAGCATCGGCGCGTTGGGCTCGGTCAGCGTCAGCTTGACGGTGAGATCGTCGACCTTCTCCCACTTGGCGACGTATTTCGGCATGTCCATGCCGGTGTAATAGTCCCAGGTGAGGTTCGGCAGATACTTGTCGCCGTTCCAAGGATTCTCCTTATTGAACTGGCGATCGAAGGAGAAGACGACGTCATCGGCGTTGAAGTCGCGTGTCGGCTTGAAGTAGTCGGTGGTCTGGAACTTCACACCTGGATGCAGGTGGAAAGTATAGACCAGGCCATCGTCGGAAATTTCCCACTTGTCGGCGAGACCAGGCTCGATCTCGGTGCCGCCGTGCTTGAATTCGACCAGTCGTGAATAGACGGTGCGCGAAGACGCGTCGAAGTCGTTGCCGCCGGTCGTCGTACCCGGATCGAAATTGGCCGGCGACGCTTCCGAGCAATAGACGAGCGTCTTAGCACTGGCCATGCCGCTGAGGACGCTTGCAGCCAGCAACGCGGCTGCAAAAGTCATTGTCTTTTTCATTGAGCACTCCCTGATGTTCTCTCAAGCCCCTCTATCAGGCTCGCGAAGCGCGCATATAAGCACCGTTTCTGCGCCTTTGGAACACCTCGTTTGCGTACCCCATGGGAAGCAGGAAAAGAATCTATGCCTTGCTCAAATCGCAGAAAAAATGAGCAATATTTTTTGCTCACGATATTATTAACGAAGACATTTTTTTATTGATCGGCCGCTTGTCGAAATGGGCGCCCGATGCATGACGGCGCGAGATCTCCCGCCGTTCAAGCACGATGCGTGACGTCATCGGAGCATAAGATTTCGACGGGAAATCTTTCCCGGCCTTGCCGCTGGGGCAAGGCTTGCACGGCCGCCGATAGAGGCAATACATAGACGATGGACGGGATTTCCCGGAAAATCCGCGACCGGCGTGGAGGACGCTTCGTTTTGGAAGCGGGCGCCCAGATCGAAGGCGACAGGGAGAGACAGGTGGCAAAAGCAGCCAAGACGACAGGCCCGGCGAAAGCAAAGGCCAAGGCCGCCAGAAGCGATGCGCCCGAGTCTGCCAAGGCCGCCGCAGCGCCGAAGGCCAAGACGGCCGCAAAGGCGGCGCCTGCCAAGCCAGCGGCAAAGCCGGCCGCCGCCAAACCCGCAGCGGCAAAGGCCAAGGCGGCAGCCGCGAAAGTGGACAAGCCGGCAGCCGCAAAAGCAGCGGCCGCTAAGCCGACCACCGCCAAGCCTGCCCTGAAGGGCCTGCCGAAGGCGATCACCGAACTCACAGTCGGCCTGCCGGAAAAACCGTGGCTGAAAAGCTATCCGAAGGACATGCCGGCCGAGATCGGCGCCCTGCCCTACAAGTCCATCGGCGAGTTCCTTGTCGGCGCCTGCAAGCAATTCGCCGGACGGCCGGCCTTCGTGTGCATGGGCAAGTCGATCACCTATGCCGAGCTCGAGCGGCTCTCGGCCGCGTTCGGCGCCTATCTGCAGGCGCGAGGCCTGGAGAAGGGCGCGCGCGTGGCGCTGATGATGCCGAACGTGCTGCAATATCCGGTGGCGATGATGGCGGTGCTTCGCGCCGGCTACACCGTGGTGAACGTCAACCCGCTCTACACGCCGCGCGAACTGGAGCACCAGTTGAAGGATTCCGGCGCGCAGGCGATCGTCATTCTCGAAAATTTCGCCGGCACGCTGCAGGCGGTGATCGCCAGGACTCAGGTGAAGCATGTCATCGTCGCGGCGATGGGCGACATGCTGGGCGGCCTCAAAGGCGCCATCGTCAACCTCGTCGTGCGGCGGGTGAAGAAGATGGTTCCGGCATGGTCGCTGCCCGGCCACGTCAAGTTCAACGCCGTGCTCAAAACCGGGGCGACCATCGCCTTCAAGCCGCCGGCGGTTACGGGCGACGACATCGCCTTCCTGCAATATACGGGCGGCACGACCGGCATCTCGAAGGGCGCGACGCTGCTGCATCGCAACGTGCTTTCGAACGTCGCGCAGAATTCGCTGTGGGTGGAAGATGCCTACGCGGTCAAGCCGAAGCCGGCGCATCTCAACTTCATCTGCGCGCTGCCGCTGTATCACATCTTCGCCCTGACGGTGAACGCGCTGATGGGCATGCAGCAAGGCGCGCAGAACGTGCTGATCCCGAACCCGCGCGACATTCCGGGCTTCGTCAAGGAATTGGCGAAATACCCGATGCACATCTTCCCCGGCCTCAACACGCTGTTCAATGCGCTGCTCAACAACGAGGAGTTCCGCAAGCTGGACTTCAAGCCGCTGATCCTGACGCTGGGCGGCGGCATGGCTGTGCAGAAGGGTGTCGCCGAGCGCTGGAGGGCGCTGACCGGCTGCCCGGTGAGCGAAGGCTACGGGCTGTCCGAAACCTCGCCGGTGGCGACCGCCAACAAGTTCAGCTCCGGCGACTTCACCGGCACGATCGGCCTGCCGCTGCCTTCGACGGAAATCGCCATCCGTGACGACGACGGCAACAACGTGCCACTCGGCGAAGTCGGCGAGATCTGCATCCGCGGCCCGCAGGTGATGGCTGGCTACTGGAACCGGCCCGACGAGACCGCCAAGGTGATGACCGAGGACGGTTTCTTCAAATCCGGCGACATGGGCTTCATGGACGAGCGCGGCTACACCAAGATCGTCGACCGCAAGAAGGACATGATCCTGGTCTCCGGCTTCAACGTCTATCCCAACGAATTGGAAGAGGTGGTGGCGCATCACCCGGGCGTGCTCGAAGTGGCGGCGATCGGCGTGCCGGACGAGCATTCCGGCGAAGTGCCTAAATTGTTCGTGGTCAAGAAGGACCCGGCGCTCACCGTCGAGACGCTGATGGCTTATTGCCGCGAGAACCTGACCGGCTACAAGCGGCCGAGATACATCGAGTTCCGCACCGAGCTGCCGAAGACGCCGGTCGGCAAGATCCTGCGGCGCGCGCTGCGGGAATAGGCTTGAGCAAGGCTTCCGAAAGCGCAACGCCGGAGCGAGCCAGGAGGCTTGATCCGGCGGTATTCATCCAGGCAAACATGCGGCTCGCTCCGGTGCCCTCGCTGCCGGACATCCGCCTTTACCTTGCCCATCCCGGCAGCGGCCTGCAGCGGCTGCTCGAACCGGACGACGAAAGCGCAGCCGGGCCGCAGCCGCCCTACTGGGCCTATGCATGGGCGGGTGGGGCAGTGCTGGCGCGCTACGTTCTCGACCGTCCGTCGATCGTGGCCGGCAAGCGGGTGCTCGACCTCGGCGCCGGCTCAGGGCTGGTCGGCATCGCAGCGGCAAAAGCCGGAGCGCGCGAGGTGATCGCGGCGGAAATCGACCGCAACGGCGTCGTCGCGCTCCGCCTCAACGCGGAAGCCAACGACGTCGCCATCCACATATGCGATGAGGGTGTCACCGCCGGCCCGCCTCCGGCGGTCGACCTGGTGCTCGCCGGCGACGTCTTCTATGCTCAGGACGTAGGGCAACGAATGATCCCATTCCTCGACCGGTGCCTCTCCGACGGCATCGAGGTGCTGGTCGGCGACCCGGGCCGCGCCTGGCTGCCGAGATCGCGGCTTCGTCTGCTCGGCGAATACCAGGTGCCGGATGTCGGCGGAAACGGCGGCGCAGAGCCGAAGCCGAGCGGCGTCTTCGCCTTTGTTGCGGAAGGCTGATCAGCTCGCCGCCACGTTTACCCGCGCCGTGAGAAAATCCGGCAGGTCGGCAACCGAATCCAGGATGACGTCCGCCATCGGCGCCAGCGAGTCGCGCGTGCCGGTGCCGGAAAGGACGCCCACCGCCAGACCGCAGCCGCCGGCGCGCGCCATTTCGAGGTCATGGCGGTTGTCGCCGACCATGGCGATCTCGCCCGGCTTCAACCCGGTCAAATCGCAAAAAGCGACCACCGTGTCGGGCGCCGGCTTGGAGTTCGCCACCGCATCGTAGCCAAAGGCCGCGTCGAAGAGCTGCGCGATGCCGAGCGTGGCGAGCGTCTTTTCGGCTCCGCTGGTCGAATCGTTGGTGGCAACACCCATCCGATAGGATCGTTTGTACAATGTGCGCAGCGACTCGACGACGCCCGGCAGCGCGACCGCCATTGATGAGCCTTGCACCGAAGTGATCTCGTTGAAGCGGGAGACGGCCAGCATCTGGTCTTCGTCGGACAGGCGCGGGAACCAGAGCTCGACGACGTCCATGTTGGAGCCCGAGGCAAAGATCGAATCCGGCTTGAAGCGCTTGCTGACGAAATCGAAGCCGGCGGCGGCGAGCAGGCGATCGGCCTTCCAGCGATCGCCTTCAGCGGCGTCCATGGCCATGAAATCGGCGACACCAAGCCATGTTGCATTGAAATCGACAAGCGTGCCGTCCTTGTCGAACAGTATTCCCTTGATGTCCGCCAATCCTTTTACTCCCTGCCGCGCAATTGGTGGATATGAGCCACCAGTCCGGCCGTCGAGGCGTCGCGTTTTGCGGCAGTCTCCTTGCCCTCGACGACAGGCAGCAGGCCCGTCGCCAATTCCTTGCCGAGCTCGACGCCCCATTGGTCGAAGGAATTGATGTTGAACAGCGTGCCCTCGACGAAGACGCGATGTTCATAGAGCGCGATAATCCGGCCCAACGTGCGCGGATCGAGCTTGCGGTAAACGATGGTCAGCGAGGGGCGATTGCCCGAAAAGACACGGTGCGGCGCGATCCTGTCGACATCGGCCGGCGTCATGCCCTTGGCCAGCATCTGCGCGCGTGCCTCTTCCAGCGTGCGGCCCTTCATGAAGGCTTCCGACTGCGCCAGGCAGTTGGCAAGCAGGAGGTCGTGCTGGTGTTTCAGTTCGGGCTCGTGGCCAACGGCGGCGGCGAGGAACTCGACCGGGATAAAGTCGGTGCCCTGGTGCAGGAGCTGGAAGAAGGCATGCTGGCCGTTGGTGCCGGGTTCGCCCCAGACCAGCGGGCCGGTCGGCGTGGCGACCGCGGTGCCGTCCAGCGTGACGCTCTTGCCGTTCGATTCCATGTCGAGCTGCTGCAGGTAGGCCGGCAGGCGCGACAGGCGCTGGTCGTAAGGAATGACGGCGCGGGCCGGATATTTGCAGACGACCCGGTGCCACCAGCCGATCAGCCCCAGCAACACCGGAAGGTTCTTCCTCATGGGCGCTGAGCGGAAATGCTCGTCCATCTCATGCGCGCCGTCGAGAAAGGCGCGGAAGTTGCGCGGACCGACGGCAATCATCACTGGCAGGCCGATCGCGCTCCAGACCGAGTAGCGGCCGCCGACCCAGTCCCAGAAGCCGAAGACGCGATCCTGTTCGATGCCGAACTTCGCCACAAGGTCGAGCGCGGTCGAGACGGCGGCGAAGTGCTTGCCGACCGCCTCCTTGCCAAGCGCCTTCTGAACCCAATCGCGCGCCGTCTGAGCATTGGTCATCGTCTCGACGGTGGTGAAGGTCTTGGAGGCGATGATGAACAGGGTCGTTTCGGCAGACAGGCCCTTCAGCGTGTCATGGATATGGGCGCCGTCGATATTGGAGACGTAATGCGCCCGCGGTCCGTCATGGTAGGGAGCGAGTGCAAGCGTCACCATCGCCGGGCCGAGATCCGAGCCGCCGATGCCGATGTTCACGATATCGGTGATCTTCTTGCCGGTGGCGCCGGCCGCCTTGCCGGAGCGGACGGCGTCGGCGAAAGCGCCCAGGGCGTCGAGCACTGCGATCACGTCGGCCTTGGTGTCCTGGCCGTCGACGACGACGCTCTTGCCGGTCAGGTTGCGCAGCGCGGTGTGCAACACGGCGCGATTCTCGGTGATGTTTATCTTCTTGCCTTCGAACATGGCAGCGCGGCGGCCTGCGAGATTCGCGGCGCCGGCGAGCTTCTCCAGCATCGTCATCGTATTTGCGTCGACCGCGCATTTCGACCAGTCGAGCAGAAGATCGCCGTCAGTGGCGGAGAAGGTTTCGAAACGCTTGGGATCGGCGGCAAAGGCCTCGCGCATCGAGCCCTTGGCGACCGCGCGCTGATCACGCAGGGCGGCAAGTTGCTTGTCGAAAGATGACTGGTCCACTGGCGGGCTCCTGGCGGGTTTTTAGACTTATCTTAGCAGGCTGGATGTTTCCGGCGCGTGTCGTCGCGTCATTCTATTGAAGCCGATTTCCATTTCGTTCAAGCGCGGCAATGCCGCGCAGGATCACGCTTTGATGAGGCGTGGCGCTGGGCGGAGATGGAGCCGCTTGATGCTGCGCGTCGGGCATTTCTGATGCATTCGCTCGGCCGCGATGGCGCTGCGCGTCACGCTTGGATGCTGCCGCGACGATGCTTCGCATCGCGCTTTATCGCGCGGCGACGATGCTTCGCATCGCGCTTGATAGATCACTGGCATAAATCCCAGCGATCAGAAAAATTGATTGGCGCAACCCCTTATGCCACCCATACACTCCACTGGTCCAGCCAAGTGAAAACAGCTGGCCATCCGAGGAAGATTTCCCATGTCACAGCGCAATGACACGGCCATATGGTCCGGCCTGTTCCGGATTTCGGCTGAATCCGGCCAAACCCTCCAGGCACAGATCCGCCAGGCGATCGTCGCGGCCATTCTCGACCGACAGATCGCCGCTTCGATGCCGTTGCCGTCCTGCCGAATTCTCGCGGAAAAACTTGGGGTTGCCCGCGGCACGGTGGTTCTGGCCTTTCAGCAGCTGGTAGACCAGGGTTTCCTGGTGGCGCGCGAGCGGCGCGGCCATTTCGTCAATCCGGACGTGCTGGCCACCCCGGCCAAGCCGCACCAGAAGGCGCCGGACCAGCAGAACGAGATCGACTGGAAGGCGCGCCGGCAGATCGCCGCCAGCGACATGCCGCCGCCGGCCAAGCACGACAACTGGATCAAGTCCTCCTACCCGTTCGTCTACGGCCAGTTCGATCCGGCGCTGTTCCCGACCGCCGAATGGCGCGAGTGCAACCGCATGGCGCTCGCGGTGCTGGAGATCCGCAACTGGGCGTCCGACATGGTGGACCGCGACGATCCTCTGCTCATCGAGCAGATCCAGGCCAGGCTTCTGCCGCGGCGTGGCATCTTCGCCAATCCGGACGAGATCATCGTGACGCTGGGCGCGCAGAACGCGCTCTATATGCTGGCCACGCTGCTGATGACCAAGGGTTCGAAGGTGGCGATGGAGGATCCTGGCTATCCCGACGCCCGCTCGATCTTCCGCCTGGCCGGCGCCGACATCCAGCCGGTCCCGGTCGACCAGTCGGGCATCGTGACCTCTTCTATTCCCAATGATTCAGGCTTCGTGTTCGTCACGCCCAGCCATCATTGCCCGACCATGGTGCCCTTGTCGGCGGAGCGGCGGCAGGATCTGCTGGCGCGTGCCAACCGCCACAACCAGATCATCATCGAGGACGGCTATGACAGCCAGCTGCTCGACGAGGCGCCGCAGCAGGCGCTGAAGAGCCTCGACCGCTCGGGCCGCGTCATCTATGTCGGCTCGATGTCGAAGACGCTGGCTCCGGGTCTCAGGCTTGGCTACATCGTGGCCTCGGCCGGACTGATCGCCGAGCTTCGCGCGTTGCGCCGGTTCATGCTCAGGCATCCGCCGGCGAACAACCAGCGCGCCGTTGCGCTGTTCCTGTCGCTCGGCCATCACGAGGCGCTGGTGCGCAGGCTTTCCACCGCCTTCGACGAGCGGCGCAAGCGTCTGGTCCATGCGATTTCCGCTTTCCTGCCAGAATGGCGCTCGACCGATTCGGCGGGCGGCACATCGCTCTGGCTGGAAGGGCCGCGCGGCACCGATTCACGCGGTCTGGCCGAAGCCGCCGCTTCGCGCAGCGTCATCATCGAACCCGGCGACCGGTTCTTCGACCGCAGCGAAAAGCCCTCTCGTTTCATGCGTTTGGGCATCTCCTCGATCTCGCTGCAGCATATCGAACCAGGCATCCGCGAACTCGCCACCGCCGCCGGTCGCAGGCCCGCGGCCGCCTGATCGCCGCATATGTCCAAAAAAGAGCCGGCTCTGCGCCGGCTCTTTTTTGTTTGGGCACATCCTTGTCGCTTTAGAATTCTGGCATATTCGACGGGATCGGTTGGCCCATAGGCTGTACCAATGCCGGCAGCATAGTCGAGGCCAGAAGGGGATGAGGCAGGCCGATGGTGGACCAACCGCCGCGTCCCGTCTCGCAGATAAAGACAAAGGTGGAGTGCTTCCATGTCAGTGGCTCTTGAGAAGCAGGAAGCTGCGGCGGACCAGCGTTCGCGGCGTTCCGGCGGGCGCGAAGCGCGCCGTGCGATGCGGGCGGCGCCTTTAGCCGACGACATCCGCCCGGTGCGAGCGGGGCTTGAAGGCGGCAGCTACGGGCCATTGAGCCAGAACGACCGGGAACGCATCCACGAAGCGGTGCTGACGCTGCTGGAGACCGTCGGCTTCGCCAACGCCATCCCGTCCTGCATCGAAGCGCTGACCCGGGTCGGCGGTATTTATGGCGACGACGGCCGCATTCGGTTGCCGCGCGCGCTGGTGCTGGACACGGTCAGACGAGCGGCGCGCAACTTCACCCTCCACGGCCAGGATCCGAAGCACGACATGCTGATCCAGGGCAAACGCGTGCATTACGGCACGGCGGGCGCGGCGGTGCACCTGGTCGATGTCGAGAAGCGCGAATATCGCGAATCGCTGCTGCAGGATCTCTATGACGCCGCCCGTCTCGTCGATGGACTGGACAACATCCACTTCTTCCAGCGCACCATGGTGCCGCGCGACATTCCCGACCCGCTCGATATGGATTTCAACACGCTCTATGCCTGCGTGATGGGGACGTCGAAGCATGTCGGCACCTCGTTCACCGTGCGCGAGAACGTCAAGCCGGCGCTCGACATGCTCTACGCCATCGCCGGCGGCGAGGAGAATTTCCGTGCGCGGCCGTTCGTGTCGAACTCGAACTGCTTCGTGGTGCCGCCGATGAAATTCGCCGAGGACGCCTGCGGCGTGCTCGAAGCCTGCGTCGAGGGCGGCATTCCGATCCTGCTTCTATCGGCCGGCCAGGCCGGCGCCACCGCGCCGGCGGCGATTGCCGGCGCCGTCGTCCAGGCGGTGGCGGAAGTGCTGATGGGCCTGGTCTATGTCAATGCCATCAAGCCCGGGCATCCGGCGATCTTCGGCACATGGCCGTTCGTTTCCGACCTCAGGACCGGCGCCATGTCCGGCGGCTCGGCCGAGCAGGCGGTGCTGACGGCCGCCTGCGCGCAGATGGCGCAGTATTACGACCTGCCCGGCGGCTCGGCCGCCGGCATGTCGGACTCGAAGCTGCCCGACATCCAGGCGGGTTACGAGAAAGGCATCACCAATGTCATGGCGGGGCTGTCCGGCCTGAATCTGGTGTATGAATCGGCCGGCATGCATGCCTCGCTGCTCGGCTTCTGCCTCGAAAGCCTGATCATCGACAATGACATGCTCGGACATTGCCTGCGCTGCGTGCGCGGCATCGAGGTGACCGACGACGCGCTGTCGATCGACACGATATCCGATGTCTGCATGAAGGGCCCCGGTCACTACCTCGGCAACGAGCAGACGCTGAAGCTGATGCAGACCGAGTATTTCTATCCCGCCGTCGGCGACCGTTTCTCGCCGAAGGAATGGAACGAAAAGGGCCGGCCCGACATCCTGTCGCGGGCAATCGCCGAGAAGAAACGCGTGCTCGCCGAACGTTTCCCGCGCCACGTCCCGCGCCTGCTCGACGACAAACTGCGCGCCCGCTTCGGCGAGATGATCAAGCTGCCGCGCAGCGGCATGGGCGGCTAGGACGCGTCGATATTCAGGTGAGGCCGGCCTGCGAACGGCGTCTTCCTGCGCTTCCGGCCTTCGCCGGCCGAAGCGCTCATGGGTAGCGGCGTGGGAGTTAAGGCTACGGCCGGCATAGGCCGGTGCTCACGTACTTCAAGTACGCTCCGCTCCAGTTCTCGGAATCCACGATTTTCGACTCGGCCTGACCTGAATCTCAACGCATCCTACCCAACGGTTCACTCGGCACTCAGCCCGTAGCGCTCGACGACGTCGGCGTTGATCAGCTTGGCGTGAAGCGTCATCAGCACGATCTGCGCGTCGAAGCTGTCGCCGGCCTCCAGCGCCGCCTCGATGCGGCGCTCGACCGCCGATGTCGGCTCAGGGCCATTGGCCTGCTCGAACACTTGCGGCCCGGCGACGCAATAGCCGCAGAGCTGCGCCACCGACGCATAGGCATCCGCCGGCGGCTCGTCCGGCCAGCGGTCGTTCATCAGGCTGACGATGGTGAGTTTTACGCCCTCGGGTACCAGGGCAGGATGCAGGTCGGCCTTGCGCAACGCGTCATCGAGCTGGCGCAGGTCGCCGGAGCGGCCGAACATGCCGAGGAAGCCGAGGGAAGAACGCCGTTTCGCCACGATGGTCTCTCCTTCGCAAGCCTGCCGAGATCGAGCTTATCTGTGGATGCCGGGGAGCCGAAACAAGGCATGGGAAAGGGCGGCCCGCTATCCGCAAGCCGCCCTCATGATTAGCAGACTACAAGGTCAGTGATTGTCGCGCGGCACGCCGCTGGTATGCGCGACGTCCTGATACTTCACCGCCGGCTTCAGCACCATGCCGGCCGAGAATTGGTCGACCATGCCGCGCTGGATCTCCTGCCACGGCGTCTGGTGCTTGGGATAGTGGTAGCCGCCATTACCTTGCAGCGCGGCACGCCGCTTGGCGATCTCCTCGTCGCTGACGAGGATATTGGCGGTGCCCTTCTTCAGGTCGATGCGGACGCGGTCGCCGGTCTTGAGCAGCGCCAGGCCGCCGCCGATGGCGGCTTCCGGCGAGGCGTTGAGGATCGACGGCGAGCCGGAGGTGCCGGACTGGCGGCCGTCGCCGATGCAGGCGAGCGCGTGGATGCCCTTCTTGATGAGGTAGGCGGGCGGCTGCATGTTGACCACCTCGGCGCCGCCGGGATAGCCGACCGGACCGGCGCCGCGCATGAACAGGATCGTGTGCTCGTCGATGCCCTGCGCCGGATCGTCGATGCGGGCGTGGTAGTCCTCCGGACCGTCGAAGACCATGGCGTTGCCTTCGAAGGCCTCCGGGTCGTTCGGGTTGGAGAGGTAACGCTCGCGGAATTCGGGCGAGATGCCGCTGGTCTTCATGATGGCGGAATCGAACAGGTTGCCCTTGAGATTGATGAAGCCGGCATTGGCCTTGAGCGGCTTGTCGGCGCTGCGGATGACATCGTGATCCTCGTTGACCGCGTCTCGGCAATTGTCGCCCATCGTCTTGCCGTTGACGGTGACCGCGTCGGGATGCGGCAGCAGCCCGCCTTTCATCAATTCGGCGACGACCGCCGGCACGCCGCCGGCGTGGTGATAATCCTCGCCGAGATACTCGCCCGTCGGCTGCAGGTTGACGAGAAGCGGGATGTCGAGACCGATCTTCTGCCAGTCGTCATTGTCGAGCGGCACGCCGAGATGGCGGGCGATCGCGTTGAGGTGGATCGGCGCGTTGGTGGAGCCGCCGATCGCCGAGTTGACGACTATGGCGTTCTCGAAGGCCTGGCGGGTCATGATGTCGGAGGGCTTCAGGTCCTCATGCACCATCTCGACGATGCGCTTGCCGGTCTCGTAAGAAATCTGGCCGCGCTCGCGGTATGGCGCCGGAATAGCGGCCGAGCCCGGCAGCTGCATGCCGAGCGCCTCGGCCAGCGAGTTCATGGTGGTCGCCGTGCCCATGGTGTTGCAATAGCCGGTCGACGGCGCCGAGGAGGCGACGATATCCATGAACTCGTCATAGCCGATCTCGCCGGCCGACAGGCGCTGGCGCGATTCCCAGACGATGGTGCCGGAGCCGGTGCGCTTGCCCTTGTGCCAGCCATTGAGCATCGGGCCGACCGACAGCGCTATGGCCGGAATGTTGACGGTGGCGGCCGCCATCAACAGCGCCGGCGTGGTCTTGTCGCAACCGATGGTGAGCACGACGCCGTCGAGCGGATAGCCGTAGAGCACCTCGACGAGGCTCAGATAGGCAAGGTTGCGGTCGAGCGCGGCGGTGGGGCGCTTGCCGGTCTCCTGGATCGGATGGCACGGGAACTCGAACGGGATGCCGCCCATCGAGACGATGCCTTCGCGCACGCGCTTGGCAAGCTCGAGGTGGTGTCGGTTGCAGGGCGAAAGGTCGGAGCCGGTCTGCGCGATGCCAATGAGCGGCTTGCCCGACATCAGCTCGGCGCGCGTCAGGCCGTAGTTCAGATAGCGCTCGAGATAGAGCGCCGTCATGCCCGGATTGTCGGGATTATCGAACCACTCCTGCGAGCGAAATTTCTTATTCTTGGTGGGGGCGCCTGCCATGGTGGTCTCCGTATTTGTATGACAAATCGATAGGACAATGCGTCCATGCAGGCAAGAGGCAGGCGCGCCGCGACCCGGACTTTGGTGCGATAGACTTGTTTCGGACCACGCGCTACGACCAATCAGCATCAGCAATCCGGGAGGTCTTGATGGCTTTGGTGATCGAAGGCGAGGAGCGGATCGCCGCACCCGTCAAGAAAGTGTGGGAAGCCCTCAACGACCCGGACATCCTGAAGGTGGCGATACCCGGCTGCCAGAGCCTGGAGAAGAAATCCGATACCGAGATGGCGGCCACCGTGGTGCTGAAGATCGGGCCGATCAAGGCGACCTTCAACGGCGAAGTCACGCTGAAGAATCTCAAGCCGCCGCATTCCTACACCATCCAGGGCGAAGGCAAGGGAGGCATTGCCGGCTTCGCCAAGGGTGGCGCCGACGTCACGCTGACCGCCGACGGGCCGGACGCGACCGTGCTCAAATACGCCGCCAAGGCCGAGGTCGGAGGCAAGATCGCACAGCTCGGAAGCCGGCTGATCGAGTCGACATCGAAGAAGCTTGCGGGGCAGTTCTTCTCGACGTTCGGCGAGAAGGTCGGCGCCTGACCCTCCCCGCGAGGGTTACTCGAACACGATGCTCGGCACGGCGGCTTCGGCCGCGCCGCGCTCTTGCAGGACCCGCTCCCAGACCTTGGTTGCGATGTCGCGATAGATCTTCGCCTCGGCGCCGTCCGGCTTGGAGGCAACGACCGGCGCGCCGGCATCCGAGCTTTCGCGGATGCCCATCTCCAACGGCACCTCGCCGAGGAAGGTGACGCCAAGGCGTTCGGCCTCGCGGCGCGCGCCGCCATGGCCGAAGATGTCGTAGCGCTTGCCGGTGTCGGGCGCGAGGAAGTAGCTCATGTTCTCGACGATACCGAGCAGCGGCACGTCGACCTTCTTGAACATGTTGAGGCCCTTGCGCGCATCGATCAGCGCCAGGTCCTGCGGCGTCGAGACGATGACGGCGCCCGCAAGCGGCACCTGCTGGGCCATGGTAAGCTGGGCGTCGCCAGTGCCGGGCGGCATGTCGACGACCAGCACGTCGAGCGAGCCCCATTCGACCTCGCGCAGCATCTGCGTCAATGCCGACATCACCATCGGGCCACGCCAGATCATCGGCGTCTCCTCATCGACGAGGAAGCCCATCGACATCACCTTGAGGCCGTAATTCTGCATCGGCTTCAGCACCTTGCCGTCGACGGTCTGCGGCCGGCCATGGATGTTGAGCAGACGCGGCATCGACGGACCGTAGATGTCGGCATCGAGCACCCCGACCTTCAGCCCGTTGGCGGCAAGGCCGAGCGCCAGGTTGACCGCGGTGGTCGATTTGCCGACGCCGCCCTTGCCGGAAGCCACCGCGATGATGGCATCGATGCCGGGCACGCCGCGCCTGCCATGGCTTTGCGATGCTGGCGCGTGCGGCGCCGGACGCTGCGGAGCAACCTGGGGCGCGGGGCGTGGCGGCGCTGCCTGCGAAGACGGTCCCGGCGCTGGGCGCGGCCGAACCGGCGCCTCCATGCCGCCGCCCTTTTTCTCGGCGGTCAACGCGACGACGGCATTGGCGACGCCGGGGATCGCTTTCACCGCACGCTCGGCGGCGGTACGCAATGGCTCCAGTTCCTGCGCGCGGGCGGCGGGAACGGTGATCGAGAAGAATACCTTGGAATCGGCGATGAATATCTCCGAGACCATGCCGAGATCGACGATGTTGCCGGTGAAGTCAGGCCCGTTCACCGTTTTCAGGCGCTCGATGACGGATTCCTTGGTGACGGCCATGATTTTCTTCCTCGGCGTTCGGGGTGTCAGATAGTGCAGTTTCCCGCGAGAACCAAGCCGTGGAACAATCGCTTGTCCGAGGTGCTCCCGAAAACGACGGCCCACGTCGGATTTGCCGGATGAGGCTCCTGACGGACCGGCAGTTCCTGGCTTGTCATGGCCAAACGGCCCGCCCGCCCTATTTCGGTCGCCTGAGCGAGGACACGGACAATCCGAGAAGGAGACGGTCATGCTCGAAAACAGCAACGCAACAGCCAATCTCGCGGTCAAGGACCTGGCGAAAGCGAAGGCTTTCTATGAAGGCACGCTAGGCCTCAAGCAGGTGGACGACATGGGCGGCGAGCTGATCGTCTACAAAAGCGGCGACACGCTCATCAACGTCTACCATTCGCAGTTTGCCGGCACCAACGAGGCGACAGCGGTAACCTGGGCAGTCGGCGACGAGATCGGCGCAATCGTCAAATCGCTGAAGTCGAAGGGCGTCACCTTCGAGCACTATGAGATGCCCGGCCTATCGCTCGAAGACGATATCCATGTCGGCGACGGCATGAAGGTCGCCTGGTTCAAGGATCCTGACGGCAACATCCTGAACCTCGCGGGCAAATAGCTCCGCGGTCGGATCCGGCCTCATCATCCGGCCAACCGCGTCGCGAGGTAGGTGAGCGCGGAAATCGCCGCCGTCGCCGGCAAGGTGACCACCCAGGCGACGACGATGTTGCCGGCGATGCCCCAGCGGACGGCAGAGACTCGGCGGGCGGCACCCACGCCGATGATGGCGCCGGTGATGGTGTGGGTGGTCGAGACCGGGACACCGAGCCAGGTGGCGGCGAAAAGCGTTATGGCGCCGCCCGACTCGGCGCAGAAACCCTGCATCGGGTTCAGCCGCGTGATCTTCGATCCCATCGTATGGACGATGCGCCAGCCGCCAAACAGCGTGCCCAGCGCCAGCGCCGACTGGCAGGTGAGGACCACCCACAGCGGCACATAGAAAGTCTGGCCGAGCACGCCTTGCGAATAGAGCAGCACGGCGATGATGCCCATGGTCTTCTGCGCGTCATTGCCGCCATGCCCAAGCGAATAGAGCGAGGCGGAAAAGAATTGCAGCACGCGAAATGTATTGTCGACGGCGAACGGCGTCTGGCGCACGAACAGCCAGGAGACCACGAGAACGAGGAGGAGCGCGAGGACAAATCCGGTCGCCGGCGAGAGCACGATGGCCGCGACCGTCTTGCCGAGCCCCGACCAGACGATGGCGCCGGTTCCGGCCTTGGCGACGCCGGCGCCGACCAGCCCACCGATCAGTGCGTGCGAACTGCTCGACGGAATGCCCGCGACCCAGGTGACGATGTTCCAGACGATGGCGCCGACAAGCGCTGAGAAAATCACAGCCGGAGTGACGATGCTGGCGTCGACGATGCCTTTTCCCACCGTCTCGGCGACATGCAGGCCGAAAAACAGGAAGGCGATGAAATTGAAGAAAGCTGCCCACAACACCGCGTAATGCGGCCTGAGCACCCGGGTGGAGACGATGGTCGCGATCGAATTGGCGGCATCGTGCAGGCCGTTGAGGAAATCGAAGAACAGCGCCACGACAACGAGGCCGACCAACAGGGGAAAAGCGATCGTGGCGTCCATCGCCTAAACGTTCTCGATCACGATGCCGCTGATCTCGTTGGCGACGTCCTCGAAGCGGTCGACCACTTTTTCCAGCTGGCCATAAATCTCGCTGCCGATCAGATAGGCCATCGGGTCGCCGCGGCCGTGACGCTTGAACAGATCCTTCAGGCCCTGCTCGTGCAGGTCGTCGGCGCGGCCTTCGACGCGCATGACCTCCTCGGCGATGGCATTGAGGCGTGCGGCGTTGGCGCCGACCTTGCCGAGCAGCGGGATGGCCTCTGCGACCAATCGGGCGGCTTGAACGATGACGTCACCCATTTCCCGCATCAGCGGGTCGAACTCCCTCACCTCGAACAGTTTCACCGTCTTGACGGTCTTGTGCATCATGTCGATGGCGTCATCCATCGACTGGATCAGATCCTTGATATCGCCGCGGTCGAAGGGCGTGATGAAGGAGCGCCTGACGGCAAGCAGAACCTCGGCCGTGATGCCGTCAGCCTCGTCTTCGAGATCGATGATCCTCTGACACCAGCGGTCGATGTCGTTGCCATCGAGAAGCTGCTCGAGGGCCTCGGCGCCGCCGACCACGGTGCGCGAATGCCGCTCGAACAGATCGAAGAAGCGATCTTCGCGCGGCAACAGCTTGCGAAACCAGCCCAGCATCTCGTCCTCCTGCATCCTCCTATCCCACATACCGCCATGCGCGGCATGGGAAAACAGATAGCCGGCTCAAAAATGTGGACGACGTCCGATTGTGCGTGCGACTTGCGCGGCAAGGCGATTTCCCCGACCTTGGGCAAACCGTGGTGGATCGGATGGCATGATCGACAAGCTGGAATTCTTCATCGCTTTGGCCAAGGAGGAGCATTTCGGCCGGGCCGCGGAGGTGTGCGGCGTCACCCAGCCGACACTGTCGGCCGGCATCAAGCAGCTCGAAGAGCAGCTCGGCGTCATGCTGGTGCTGCGCGGCTCCCGCTTCCAGGGCCTGACGCCGGAAGGCAAGCAGGTGCTGGGCTGGGCGCGCCGCATCGTCGGCGACACAAGGACGATGCGCGAGGAGATGCGGGCGGCGCGCCACGGCCTTGCCGGCCGCATCCGCATCGCCGCCGTCCCAACCGCCCTTGCCATGGTGGCGCGGCTGACGACGCCGTTCCGCGAAAAGCATCCGGGCGTCACCTTCTCGGTCCTGTCGCGCACATCGATCGAGGTGTTGACGCTGCTCGGCAATTTCGATGTCGATGCCGGCATCACCTATCTCGACAACGAGCCGCTCGGGCGCGTCACCAGCGTGCCGCTCTATGACGAGCGCTACCAACTGATCACGGCGGTCGGGAACCCCTATTCCGACCGCGACAAAGTGACATGGGCCGAGATCAGCCATCTGCCGCTCTGCCTGCTGACGCCGGACATGCAGAACCGGCGCATCATCGACCAGCATCTGGCGGAAGCCGGCGTGCAGGTGCGCCCGACGCTGGAGTCGAATTCGATGATCGTCCTGTTCTCGCATATAAGGACCGGCAAGTGGTCGTCGATCATGCCGCTCAACCTTGCGGAAACGTTCGGCTTTTCCGAACCCATCCGGGCCATTCCCATCGTCGAACCGGACGCCAGCCACACGGTCGGGCTGGTGGCCGCGCCGCGCGAGCCGCACACGCCGCTGGTGCAGGCGCTCTTGGACGAGGCGATGGCGCTGGCGGACGATTTCCGTGCCCATCGCTAGGTTAGAGATTGCGAGCTGCCTAATTTCGATAGAAAATTTCTATCGAGCAACGGGAGCGCTTTATTGATTTCGGAGGTTTCCTCTGATTTCGTAATGACTTAGCGATATTGCGTCCATGCATGTCGTTGACCCAAAATCGCTGCAGAGTTTGGGCGACATATGATTGGATGCCACGACCCAGGGAGGGCGCTGCTTGACCATGCAGGCCGCAAGTACCGAGATCGCGTCGCGCACGGCGGCGATCATTGACCAGATGAAGGGCCTCGAGGGCCCGTTGCTGCCGATCCTGCACAGCATACAGGAAGAGTTCGGGCACGTTCCGAAGGACGCGCTGCCGGTGATCGCCGATGGGCTGAACCTCTCCCGGGCCGAGGTGCACGGCGTCGTCAGCTTCTATCACGATTTCCGCGCCAAGCCTGCCGGCCGGCATGTGCTGAAGCTCTGCCAGGCTGAAGCCTGCCAGTCGATGGGCTCGGACGCCGTCGCGGCCAAGGTCAAGCAGTTGCTCGGCATCGATTTCCACGAGACCGCGCGCGACGGATCGGTTACACTGGAACCGGTCTACTGCCTCGGGCTTTGTGCCTGCTCGCCGTCGGCGATGCTCGACGGCGAAGTCATCGGCCGGCTCGATGACGAGAAGATCGAAGAGATCGTCGCGGAGGTGCGTTCATGATCCCGCGGATCTATATCCCGGCGGATTCCGGCGCGCTGGCGCTCGGCGCCGAGAAGGTTGCCAAGGCTATTCGTGCGGAGCTGAGCGAACGCGGCGTCGAAGCCAAGATCGTGCGCAATGGCTCGCGCGGCGCTTATTTCCTGGAGCCGATGGTCGAAGTGGCGACGGCCAATGGCCGGGTCGCCTATGGGCCGGTCAAGCCGTCCGACGTCAAGGGCCTGTTCGACAGCGGCTTTCTCACAGGCGGCCATCACAAGCGCTGGCTGGGCTCCCCGGACAAGATCCCCTTCTTCGCCAAACAAACGCGGCTGACCTTCGCGCGCTGCGGCGTTATCGATCCGTTGTCGCTCGACAGCTATAAGTCGCATGGCGGCCTGGCGGGCCTGCAAAACGCAGTCGCCATGGCGCCGGCCGATGTCGTCAAGCAAGTTACCGAGTCCGGCCTGCGCGGCCGCGGCGGCGCAGGGTTCCCGACCGGCATCAAGTGGAAGACGGTGCTGGATACAGCAGGCGAACAGAAATACATCGTCTGCAACGCCGACGAGGGCGACAGCGCCACTTTCGCCGACCGCATGATCATGGAAGGCGATCCCTTCGTGCTGATCGAAGGCATGGCGATCGCCGGTATCGCCACCGGCGCGACCAAGGGTTTCGTCTATGTCCGCTCGGAATATCCGCATGCGGTGGCGACGATGAACAAGGCGGTCGCGATCGCCCGCAAGGCGGGCGTGCTTGGCGTCAATGTACTGGGTTCGCCGAACGCCTTCGACATGGAAATCCGCGTCGGCGCCGGCGCCTATGTCTGCGGCGAGGAAACCTCGCTGTTGAACAGCCTCGAGGGCAAGCGCGGCGTGGTGCGCGCCAAGCCGCCGCTGCCGGCCATCCAGGGCTTGTTCGGCAAGCCGACGGTGATCAACAACGTGATCAGCCTGGCCTCGGTGCCGATCATCATGGACAAGGGCGCCGCCTACTACAAGGATTTCGGCATGGGCCGCTCGCGCGGCACGATCCCGATCCAGATCGCCGGCAACGTCAAGCATGGCGGCCTGTTCGAGACGGCTTTCGGCCTGACGCTGGGCGAGATTGTCGACGACATCGGCGGCGGCACGGCTTCGGGGCGTCCGGTGAAGGCGGTGCAGGTCGGCGGGCCGCTCGGCGCCTATTTCCCGCGCGCGCTGTTCGACACGCCATTCGACTACGAGGAATTCGCCAAGCGTGACGGCCTGATCGGCCATGCCGGCATCACCGTGTTCGACGACACGGCCGACATGCTGAAGCAGGCGCGCTTCGCCATGGAATTCTGCGCCATCGAAAGCTGCGGCAAGTGCACGCCCTGCCGCATTGGCTCGACGCGCGGCGTCGAGGTTCTCGACAAGGTCGCGGCGGGAATAGAGGCGGAGAAGAACCTCGCGCTTGTCACCGACCTCTGCAACACGATGAAGTTTGGATCGCTTTGCGCGCTGGGCGGTTTCACGCCCTACCCGGTGATGAGCTCGATCACGCATTTCCCCGAGGATTTCAAGCCGGCGCCCGCGCGCGTGGCTGCTGAATAGGAGCTGGCAGATGAACATCAAGGCCGACTTCCCGACACTCATCGAAGAGATCGACTACGGAACGCCCGAGTCGAAAGCGACGAAGCAGGTTACGCTGACGGTCGACGGGCAAAGCATCACCGTGCCGGAAGGCACGTCGATCATGCGCGCGGCGATGGAGGGCGGGGTCGAGATCCCGAAGCTCTGCGCCACCGACATGCTGGACTCCTTCGGCTCCTGCCGCGTCTGCCTGGTCGAGATCGAAGGGCGCGGCGGCACGCCAGCCTCCTGCACGACGCCGGTCGGCGAAGGCATGGTGGTGCGCACGCAGTCCGACAGGCTCGACGCCATCCGCCGCGGCGTCATGGAACTCTATGTCTCCGACCATCCGACCGGCTGGAACGAGAAGGCCGGGACCGGCGCCAGCGAGTTCGACGCGGTGGCGAAGTCGGTCGGCCTGAGCGAAAACCGTTACGGCGTCGAAGGCCGCAACCACGTCAAGGAAGACGGCGGCGTCGCGCCCGGCCACGGCTCACTGGCCGTCGACTATATCGCCCGCGACGAATCCAACCCCTATTTCACCTACGACCCGGCGCAATGCATCGTCTGCTCGCGCTGCGTGCGCGCCTGCGAAGAGGTGCAGGGCACCTTCGCGCTGACCATCGAGGGCCGCGGCTTCGAGTCGCGCATGGTCGCCGGCATGCATGAGGACTTCATCGCTTCGGAATGCGTCTCCTGCGGCGCCTGCGTGCAGGCCTGCCCGACCGACGCATTGCGCGAAAAAACTGTGCTCGAAAAGGGCATGCCGGAGCGCTCAGCCGTCACCACCTGCGCCTATTGCGGTGTCGGCTGCTCGTTCAAGGCCGAAGTGAAGGATGACGAAGTCATCCGCATGATGCCCTACAAGGACGGCAAGGCGAACCACGGCCATTCCTGCGTCAAGGGCCGGTTCGCCTATGGCTATGCCACCCACAAGGACCGCATCCTGTCGCCGATGGTCCGCGAGAAGATCACTGATCCGTGGCGCGAGGTGAGCTGGGAAGAGGCGATTGCGCATACTGCGAAGGAATTCCGCCGCATCCAGTACCAGTACGGACGCACCGCGATCGGCGGCATCACCTCGTCGCGCTGCACGAACGAGGAAACCTATCTCGTGCAAAAGCTGGTGCGTCAGGGCTTCCGCAACAACAATGTCGACACCTGCGCCCGCGTCTGCCATTCGCCGACCGGCTACGGGCTTGGCCAGACCTACGGCACCTCGGCCGGCACGCAGGATTTCGATTCGGTCGACTTTACCGACGTCGCCGTCATCATCGGCGCCAATCCCGCTTCCGCCCATCCGGTGTTCGCCTCGCGGCTGAAGAAGCGGTTGCGCCAGGGCGCCAAGCTGATCGTGCTCGATCCGCGCCGCACCGAGATTGTCAAGTCGGCGCATGTCGAGGCGGACTATCACCTGCCGCTGAAGCCCGGCACCAATGTGGCGGTGCTGACGGCGCTGGCGCATGTTATCGTCACCGAGGGCCTGTTCGACGAAGCCTTCATCCGCGAGCGCTGCGACTGGGCGGAGTTCCATGACTGGGCGTCCTTCGTCGCCCTGCCGGAGAACAGCCCTGAGGTTGTCGGCAAGCTGTCCGGCGTCGATCCCGAACTGATCCGGGGCGCCGCGCGCCTCTATGCCAAGGGCGGCAATGGCGCGATCTATTACGGCCTCGGCGTCACCGAGCACAGCCAGGGCTCGACCACGGTGATCGCCATCGCCAACCTCGCCATGGCCACCGGCAATATCGGCCGTCCGGGCGTCGGCGTGAACCCGCTGCGCGGCCAGAACAATGTGCAGGGCTCCTGCGACATGGGCTCGTTCCCGCATGAGCTACCCGGCTACCGCCATATCTCGGGCGAAGCGGTGCGCGACATCTATGAGAGCCTGTGGGGCGTGAAGCTGGACGATGAGCCCGGCCTGCGCATCCCCAACATGCTGGACGCCGCCGTCGACGGCTCGTTCAAGGGCATCTACATCCAGGGCGAGGACATCCTGCAGTCCGATCCCGACACCAAGCATGTCGCCGGCGGCCTCGCGGCGATGGAATGCGTGGTCGTGCACGACCTGTTCCTCAACGAGACGGCCAACTACGCGCATGTCTTCCTGCCGGGCTCGACCTTCCTCGAGAAGGACGGCACCTTCACCAATGCCGAGCGCCGCATCAACATGGTGCGCAAGGTCATTGAGCCGAAGGCGCGCTACGCCGACTGGGAAGCCACGCAGGAGCTTGCCCGCGCCATCGGGCTTGACTGGAACTACACGCATCCGTCGCAAATCATGGACGAGATCGCCAAGACCACGCCAAGCTTCGCGGGTGTTTCCTTCGATCTGCTCGACCGCGTCGGCTCGGTGCAATGGCCCTGCAACGAGAAGGCCCCGCTCGGCACGCCGATCATGCATGTCGACGGCTTCGTGCGCGGCAAGGGCAAGTTCATCCGTACCGAATATGTGGCGACGGACGAGCGGACCGGCCCGCGCTATCCGCTGCTGCTCACCACCGGCCGTATCCTGTCGCAATACAATGTCGGCGCGCAGACCAGGCGTACCGAGAACGTCACGTGGCATGCCGAGGACCGGTTGGAGATCCACCCGCATGACGCCGAAGTCCGCGGCGTGCGCGACGGCGATTGGGTGCGGCTGGCGAGCCGTTCGGGCGAAACCACGCTGCGCGCGCTGATCACCGACCGCGTCTCGCCCGGCGTCGTCTACACGACCTTCCACCATCCGGACACGCAGGCCAACGTGATCACGACCGACTTCTCCGACTGGGCGACCAACTGTCCGGAATACAAGGTCACCGCCGTGCAGGTGGCGCCGTCCAACGGCCCGACCGACTGGCAGAAGGACTATAACGAACAAGCCAAGCAGAGCCGGCGCATCGCACCGCTGGAAGCGGCGGAGTAGCTGTGTCGAGGCATTCGACAACAAGAGCTTCAATCTTGACGGCATGTCGACCCCCACTCGGTCGAGCTCCGCTCGACACCTCTCCCCCGATCGACGGGGGAGAGGAAAGGCGCGGGCCTCGACAGTTGCTGCGAAGGATGGGCAGGGCAGAGGGGTGCGCCTCGTGACGAACGAACGCCCTCCTATCTCTCAGACCTCTCGTCTCGCGCATCGCGCCGGCGGCACCGCTGCCGCGGACCGCATGGTGCCGGAAGAGGTGCCGGTGGCGTTCTCCTTTGCTGGCACCACGCATGCAGTGATGATGGCGAGCCCCGCCGATTTCGAGGATTTCGCGCTCGGCTTCTCGCTGACCGAAGGCATCATCGCCGACCCTGACGAGATCGAGGCGATCGAAGTCGAGGATCTCGGCGCCGGCATCGATATCCAGATCAGGCTGAAGGACAAGGCCAACACGCGTTTCCAGGCGCGGCGGCGCCGGCTGGCCGGGCCGGTCGGCTGCGGCTTGTGCGGCATCGAATCCATCGAGGAAGCGATGCGCTCGGTCGACGCGGTCGGTGCGTCGAAGCTTACGCTCAACGCCGAGGACGTCACCCGTTCGGTCAAGCTGCTATCAAAGCGGCAGCCACTGCACACTGAAACCGGCGCGGTGCACGCAGCCGGCTTCTATGTGCCCGGCAAGGGCATCGTGATGGCACGAGAGGATGTCGGCCGCCACAACGCGCTGGACAAGCTCGCCGGCGCGTTGGCCAGGGCCGGCATCGACGGCTCGAGCGGCGCCGTTGTCGTGACCTCGCGCGTGTCGGTGGAGATGGTGCAGAAAACGGCGGCCATCGGTGCCGCGATCATCATGGCGGTTTCGGCACCGACCGCGCTTGCCATCCGCACCGCGGAGGCCTCCGGCATGACGCTGGTGGCGCTGGTGCGCGGCGACGATTTCGATATTTTCACCCATCCCGACCGAGTGGCTTGCGGAGTTGCCAAGCATGTCGCATGACGAAGATCACATCACCAGCACCGCGGAAAAGCTGGTGCGCATGGCCAACCAGATCGCCGCCTTCTTCCATTCGAAGCCGCGCGAGGAAGGCATTGCCGGGGTTGCCGAACACATCAACAAGTTCTGGGAGCCACGGATGCGGCGCCAGTTCTTCGAGATGCTGGATGCCGGCACCACGAATTTCGACGACCTCGTGATCGCCGCCTCGGCCAAGATCAAGCGGCCGATCACCCCGGCCGAGGCCGACGCGAAGCTTGGACTCAAGGCCTTCCCAGCCGACGTCGCCGCTTCGCAAAAATAGCCGCGGCTCTAGACGGCCTTATATTTCTTTCTGCTAAAGTTTAGGCTGCCGCTGTCGGCACGGTTCTGCTATGTTTGACGATCAGAAATCGTCAGGCCAGGCGGAAGAACTCGTGAGGCCGATCGAGACCCGATATGCCCGTAGCGGCGATGTCCGGATCGCCTATCAGGTGGTCGGCCAAGGCGCGTTCGATCTTGTCTTCGTGCCGGGCTTCATCTCCAATCTCGACCTGCACTGGGAAGACGAGGGTTACAGCCGCCTGTTGAGACGGCTTTCCGCCTTCTCGCGGCTGATCCTGTTCGACAAGCGCGGCACCGGGCTTTCCGACCGCGTCGATACCCGGCATCTGCCCAGCCTCGAGACCCGCATGGACGACGTGCGCGCGGTGATGGATGCCGCCGGCAGCGGCCGGGCGGCGATCCTCGGCGCTTCGGAAGGCGCGCCGATGGCGATGCTGTTCGCCGCCACCTATCCGGAACGGACGCGCGCGCTGGTGCTTTACGGCGGCTATGCGCATTTCCACAAATGGGTGATGCCGCCGGAACGGCTGGAAGCCTTCATCGAGACGGCGGAGACCTCCTGGGGCACCGGCGCGACCTTGCCCAATTTCGCGCCGGGACGGGTCGACGATGCGCATTTCTCGCAGTGGTGGGCGCGGTTCGAGCGGCTGTCGGCCAGCCCGACGGCCGCTGCGGCGCTTGCCCGCATGAACGCCGACATCGACGTGCGCGGCATCCTGCCGATGATCAGCGCGCCGACGCTGCTCATCCATCGCCGCAACGACGCCCGTGTCGACCCCGACGCCAGTCGCTTCCTTGCGAAGAAAATTCCCCATGCCCGTCTGGTCGAGATACCCGGACGCGATCATCCGATCTGGACCGGCGATGTCGATCGCGTGGCCGACCTGATCGAGGAATGCCTCACCGGCGAGCCCGCCGTGGCCGACACCGAGCGCGTGCTCGCAGCGCTGCTGGTGACGCGCATCTACGACACCGCCAAGCTCGGCGATCGCATGTGGAGCGAGCGCAGCCAGCGCTTCCAGGAAACCTGGCGGCTTCTGGTCAGCCGCCATGGCGGACGCACGGCCGGCACGCATGGCGAATTGATGATCTCGCGCTTCGACGGGCCGGCGCGCGCCATACGCTGCGCCGCGGCGTTGCGCGAGGCGGCGCAGCAGATCGGCGTGGCCAGCGCGCAAGGCGCGCATGTCGGCGAGATCGAAATGCGCGGCCAGCCGGTCGGGCTGACGGCGCGGGTGACGATGCAGCTCGCCACCCATGCCGGACGCGGCGACATCCTCGCCTCGCGGCTGGTCGCCGACCTCGCCGTGGGCTCCGGCCTGCATTTCATCGATGCCGGCCGTGTCAGCCTCGATGAGCTGGATGAGCCCCTGCCGGCGGTTCTGGCGACGTCGGAGCAGCATCTGGAGCCGGCCTGTCGGACCAAGCCAAAGCCTGCCGAGCCGGCGGCGCTGACCGCGCGCGAAAGCGAGGTGGTGAACCTGGTCGCCGACGGCAAGAGCAATGCGGCGATCGCCGCCGAGCTCAGCCTCAGCGAGCACACGGTCAAGCGCCATGTCGCCAATATCCTGCTCAAGCTCGACCTGCCGTCACGAGCGGCGGCGGCGGCATTTTCAGCCAGGCACCCTGGCCCGGACGGGCCATAAGAGCCATGGCGCTTTCGGGGGAAGCGCCGGGCCTGCTGTAGGCGATATCAATTCTCCCCATGCAGGCCGGGCGATGTCGCCGAAGGGGCACTGCGAAATGGAGGATGAAATGCTGAAACTCAGTCGCAAGATCGGATTGCTGGCATTTGCCGCGGGCGCATTGCTGGCCATCACCCCGGCGCATGCCGAAGACGCTTCGGCCACGGCCGCCTACAAGGACATCCAGGCCACCCTCGGTTCGGTGCCCGACATGTTCAAGACTTTGCCCGATGTCGCGGTCGCCGGCGCCTGGGCCGAAATCAAAGGCGTACAGCTCAATCCGAACACCGCGCTCGACGGCAAGACCAAGGAGCTGATGGGCCTTGCGGTGGCCTCGCAGATCCCGTGCCAGTACTGCATCTACTTCCACACCCAGGCGGCCAAGCTCAACGGCGCCAGCGACGAGGAGATCAAGGAGGCGGTGGCGATGGCCGCGATCGTTCGCCACTGGTCGACAATGCTCAACGGCAGCCAGGTCGATCTCGCCACTTTCAAGAAGCAGACCGACGACGTGTTCGCCGCCGTAAAGGCGAAGTCGCAGTGAGAACCCCTGCCCGGCGCCGCTACCGGGCAGCACCTCTTCAATCGAACGCCCAACATGATGTGGGCCATGGAGATAAAAATGTTGACCAAGACACAAACAGTAGACGGCGCGGCGATCAAGAAGGCGATCGAAGGCCGTGACGGCAAGCTGCTGTCAAGCTTCTACAATGACGATGCGCTGGTGCGGGTGATCGACCGCAACAACCCGCCGAGCAAGCCGCGCGAGATCCGCGGACGCGCGGCGATCAGCACCTTCTGGGACGACATCTGCAGCCGGGCGATGACCCACAAGGTCGACACCACGATCGCCGAGGGCGACAGCCTCGCCTTCACCCAGGCCTGCGCCTATCCGGACGGCACGAAAGTATTCTGCGCCGCGATGCTGGAGCTGAAGAACGGCCGCATCGCGCGGCAGACCGTCGTGCAGGCCTGGGACGAATAGATCAACCGCGGGCTCAACCGCAAATCAGGGAGGAGAAGGAAAATGTTCAGCGCCAGATGGCAGATCGACGCCAAGTTCGGACACAAGCAGACGGTGCTCGAACTGCTCAAGAAATGGGAGCGAGAGATCGGCTCGCAGGTCGGCCTAGCCGACCTGCAATTCCAGATCATGACCGGATCGATCGGCGCCCGGGAAGCAACTGTCGAGTCGCATCACCAGGTCGAGAGCCTGGCCCAGTTGGAGGCGTTCTTCGCCAAGATCAACAAGATCGACGCGCACGCCAAATGGGGCAAGGAAATGGAGCCCTATGTCGTTTCGGGCACCAGCCTCTGGAATATCTATCGGATCGTGGAGTAGTGGTTACGCTCGACCTTCCTTCTCCCCTTGTGGGAGAAGGAAGGTCGACGCGTTAGCGTCGAGACGGATGAGGGGTGTTCCAGCCTGGCGCCAAGCTACCCCTCACCCGGATTGCCAACCGATTTGCGAAGGGCAAATCGGGGCAATCCGACCTCTCCCACAAGGGGAGAGGTAAAAGCGCTGCTACCCGTGCGCCACCATGACATGCCGCACGGCCGTGTAGTCTTCGAGCGCGTAGAGCGACATGTCCTTGCCGTAGCCGGACTGTTTGAGGCCGCCATGCGGCATCTCGTTGGTCAGCATGAAGTGCGTGTTGATCCAGGTGCAGCCATATTGCAGGCGCGCGGCGGTCGCCATGGCGCGCGAGACGTCCCTCGTCCACACCGACGAAGCAAGGCCGTAGTCGCTGTCGTTGGCCCAGTTCACTGCTTCGTCGACATCGGAAAAGCGAGTGATCGAGACGACGGGGCCAAACACTTCGCGGCGCACGATCTCGTCCTCTTGCAGCGCGCCGGCGACGACCGTCGGCTGATAGTAGAAGCCGGAGCCCTCGCCCGGCTGGCCACCGGTAGTGATGTCGATGTGCTTCAATTCGGAAGCGCGCTCCACAAAGCTCGACACGCGGTCACGCTGGCGGCGCGAGATCAGCGGGCCGATCTCGTTCTCGGTATCGTCGGGCTGATTGTATTTGATGGTCGAGACGGCCGACGAGAGGTCGGCGACGAGCTTGTCGTAGATCTTCTTGCCGGCATAGATGCGGCAGGCGGCGGTGCAGTCCTGGCCGGCATTGTAATAGCCGAAGGCGCGCAGGCCGTTGACCACGGCGCCGAGGTCGGCGTCGTCGAAGACGATGACCGGCGCCTTGCCGCCGAGTTCCAGATGCGTGCGCTTGACCGACTTGGCCGCAGCCTGCAGCACCTTCTTGCCGGTGGCGACGTCGCCGGTGATCGAGATCATGTTGACCTTGGGGTGGTTGATCAGCGTATTGCCGACGCTGTCGCCGCGGCCGAGCACGACATTGACGACGCCCTCAGGCAGGATCTCGGCCAGGATCTTCGCCAGCTTCAGCGCGGTCAGCGGCGTCTGCTCCGACGGCTTGAATACGACCGTATTGCCGCCGCCGATCGCCGGCGCCAGCTTCCAGGCCATCATCATCAGCGGATAGTTCCAAGGCGCGATGGAGGCGACGACGCCGATCGGGTCGCGCCGCACCATCGAGGTGTGGCCGGGAATATACTCACCGGCGACCTGGCCAGGCATCGAGCGCACCGCGCC
This sequence comes from Mesorhizobium sp. WSM3224, assembly GCF_000427725.1. Taxonomy (GTDB): domain Bacteria; phylum Pseudomonadota; class Alphaproteobacteria; order Rhizobiales; family Rhizobiaceae; genus Mesorhizobium. Next base: position 141,105 of record NZ_ATYO01000004.1, read on the forward strand.
GGCGAAGAAACGGTAGCAGTCGACGATCGCCGGAATCTCGTCGTTGAGCACCGCGTTGATCGGCTTGCCGCAATTCAGCGCCTCGAGCGCCGCAAACTCCTTGGCTTCGGCCTCGATGCGATCGGCGATCTTGAGCAGATAGCCGGAGCGCTGCGCGGGCGTGGTGCGCGACCACAAGACGAACGCTTGTTCGGCGGCAGTGACAGCCGCCTCGATCTGCGCCGGGCTCGCTTCCGGCAGGTTGAGGATGGTCGCCCCGGTCTTCGGATTGAGGATCGGCTCCTCGGTTTCGGTGCCTTTCTCGAATTTCGAGCCGATCAGCATTTGAGTGTCCATGGGGGTTCTCCCTTATTCCGTTATTTGCCCGAGCCGGCGATCTGGTCGCCGTCGCGGGTCAGGTAATAGGCCAAGAGGATCGGCAGCAGCGTCACCAGCACGACGACCATGGCCACGACATTGGTGACCGGACGCTGGCGCGGACGGATCAGCTCCTCCAGCATCCAGATCGGCACGGTTTGCTGCTGGCCGGCGGTGAAGGTGGTGACGATGACCTCGTCGAAGGACAGCGCGAAGGCCAGCATGCCGCCGGCAAGGAGTGCCGTGGCGATGTTGGGCAGCACGACATGCCTGAAGGTCTGGAAACCGTCGGCGCCGAGATCCATCGATGCCTCAATCATCGAGCCTGAGGTGCGGCGGAAGCGGGCGACGGCGTTGTTGTAGACGACGACCACGCAGAAGGTGGCGTGACCAAGCACGATCGTCCAGAACGAGAAAGGGATGTCGGCGAGCGCAAAGGCCGAGCGCAGCGCGATACCGGTGATGATGCCGGGCAGCGCGATCGGCAGGATGACCAGCAGCGAGATTGCTTCGCGGCCAAAGAAGCGGGTCTGCGAGACGGCGGCGGCGCACAGCGTGCCGAGCACCAGGGCGATGGCCGTCGAAATGGCGGCGACGCGCACCGACAGCGACAGCGCCTCCCACACATCCGGACGGTTCCAGGTGACGGCGAACCATTGCGTGGTCAGCCCCGGCGGCGGCCAGACGAAGCTCTTCTCCTCGGTCGTGAAGGCGTAGACGAATATCAGCAGGATCGGCAGATGCAGGAAGAGCAGGCCGCAGGCGGCGGCGATCTTCAGGCCGAGCGGAGCACGTTGACCACGATCAGAGCGCATCGAAAGCCCCCATGCGCTTGGCGCCCCAGAGGTAGAAGCCCATGATGACGATGGGCACGACGGTGAAAGCGGCGGCCAAAGGGATGTTGCCGGCGGTGCCCTGCTGCGAATAGACGGCCTGGCCGATGAACAGGCGCGAGGTGCCGATGATCTGCGGGATGATGTAGTCGCCCAATGTCAGCGAGAAGGTGAAGATTGAGCCGGCGACAATGCCGGGCAGCGCCAGCGGAAACAGCACATTGCGGAAGGTCTGCCCGGGCGAGGCGCCGAGATCGGACGAGGCCTCGACGAGGTTGCCCGGCACACGCTCGAGCGCGGCCTGCACCGGCAGGATCATGAAGGGCAGCCAGACATAGACGAAGACGATGAAGGTGCCGGTGAAGGAGACCGACAGCGAGTTGCCGCCGACGATCGGCAGCGACAGCCAGGCGTCGAGCAGCCAGAGAAGGTGTAGCTTGGCGAGCAGCCAGGTGAGGATGCCTTCTTTGGCCAGGATCAGCTTCCAGGCATAGATCTTGACCAGGTAGCTCGACCACAGTGGCAGCATGACGCCGAGATAGAACAACGCCTTCCAGCGGCCGCGCGCATAACGCGCCGCGTAATAGGCGATGGGGAAGGCGACGATCGCCGAGGCGAGCGTGACGAGCGCCGCCATCGTCACCGTGCGCAGGATGATGTCGAGATTGGCGGCCTGGAACAGGTCGCCATAAGTCTTCAGCGTGAACTCGCGGTTGATGAGGCCGGAGAACTCGTCGATCGAAAAGAAGCTTTGAGCCAACAGGGCGAACAGCGAGCCGATATAGACGATGCCGAGCCACAGCACCGGCGGCAGAAGCATCAGGAGGAGCAGGAGTTTCGGCCGGCGCCAGAACAGGTCGGAGAGCGCGCCGCGCATGCCGCCGCTACCGGGAAGGATGGCGGGGGCGGGATTAGATTGAACAGCGGCGATGGTCATGGGGCCACCGTGCACAGACCGAGGCCGCGATCCTTCGCCCCCCTCTTTGTCCTGCCCGTCCTTCGCAACAGCTGCGCTGCAGCTTCGGAGGGTGGACCGGACAGAGGGGGGTGCTGCGCGCCAACCTTCATCATGCCGGCTCGTCCATCAAGTGCAGGCTCTCGCGGTTGAAAGTGAGCAGGACCGCTTCGCCTTCCGCCGGCAGCGACGTGCCCGCCGGCACCACGGCGTGCAGCATCAGCCCGTTGGCGTCGAGCGCCAGCCTCGTGGTGGCGCCGAGATAATTCGTGCCGACCAGTCGCGCGGCAACGCCGTCGCCACTCGCCGCACTGGAGACGCGGATCGATTCTGGCCTCAGGCTCCCCCAGCGGTGCTGGCCGGAATAGCGCTGGACAAAATCCGGCGGCAGCACGTTCGACGACCCGACGAAATCGGCGACGAAGCGCGTCTTCGGCCGTTGGTAGATATCCTCCGGCGAGCCGACCTGCATGATTCTGCCGTCATTGAAGACCGCGACGCGGTCGGCCATCGACAACGCCTCGCCCTGGTCATGGGTGACGAAGACGAAGGTGATGCCGAGCACCTTCTGCAGCGACTTCAATTCCTCCTGCATGTTCTCGCGCAGCTTGAGGTCGAGCGCGCCGAGCGGCTCGTCGAGGAGCAGCACCTTGGGCTGGTTGACGAGCGCGCGGGCGAGCGCGACGCGCTGGCGCTGGCCGCCGGAAAGCTGGCTGGGGCGACGCGTCCCGTATCCTGGAAGGCGCACCAGCGACAGCGCCTCTTCCGCCGCTTTCAGACGCTCGGCCTTGCCGACGCCCTTGACCATCAGGCCGTAAGCGACGTTGTCCAAGACGTTCAGATGCGGGAACAGCGCGTAGTCCTGGAAGACGGTGTTGACGTTGCGGCGATAGGGCGGAACGCCCTCGGCGCGCTCACCGAAGATGGAGATCGAGCCTGCCGTCGGCTGCTCGAAGCCGGCAATCAGCCTGAGGCAGGTCGTCTTGCCGGAGCCGGACGGACCGAGCATGGCGAAGAACTCGCCGGGGACGATATCGAGATCGACTGCGTCGACGGCGCGCACGCTGCCGAAATGGCGCGAGACTTGTTTGAAGGAAACGGCAGAGGTCATGGGCCCTGTCAGTTCAGTTGCCGGGTCAAACGAAGGCGAGTTCGCGCACACCCTACCTCCCCCTCGATAAGGGAGGTCGCGGCGAAGCCGCGGGTGGGGGTGATCTGGCACAAGCGGCCGAGCAATCCCACCCCGACGCTCAAGCGTCGACCCTCCCCGCAAGGGAGAGGGTAAAGGAGATCACCGCCCGCCGATGACGCCGATATAGTCCGACACCCAGCGGTAGTACGGCACGCACTGGTCCTTCTGGCTGGCGCATTTCGACACCGGCGTCTTCCAGAACCTGATCTTGTCGAAATTCTCGTAGCCGTTGGTCTTGCAGCCTTGGTCGCCGAGAAGCTCATTGCCCTTGCAGGCGGCGGGCACGACGGGCAGCGAGCCGAACCAGGCCGAGACGTCGCCCTGGACCTTGGGCGACAAGGAATGCTCGAGCCACATATAGGCGCAGTTCGGATGGGCGGCGTCGGCTTCGATCATGGTGGTGTCGGCCCAGCCGGTGACGCCCTCTTCCGGCACGGTCGAGGCGATCGGCTTCTTGGCGGCGACCAGCGTGTTGACCTGATAGGGCCATGAGCCGGAGGCGACCACGCCCTCGTTCTGGAAGTCGTCGACCTGAATGGCAGCATCGTGCCAGTAGCGGCCGACCAGCGTGCGCTGGGTGCGCAAGAGGTCGAGCGCCGCTTTGTACTGGTCCTCGTTGAGCTCGTAGGGGTCCTTGATGCCGAGTTCCGGCTTGTGGAACATCAAATAGTTGGCGGCGTCCGCGATGTGGATCGGGCCGTCATAGGCCTGGACGCGGCCTTTGTTCGACTTGCCGTCGGGCAGCTTCATTTCCTCGAAGACGACGTTCCAGCTCTTCGGCGCTTCCTTGAAGACTTCGGTGTTGTACATCAGGATGTTCGGGCCCCACTGATAGGGGACGCCATAATGCACCTTGTCGACGGTGAACCAGGGCGCGTCCTTGAGACGGTCGTCGACGGTCTTCCAGCTTGGGATCAGATCGGTGTTGATCGGCTGGACGCGCTTGCCGGCGACGAGACGCAGCGAAGCATCGCCCGAAGCGGTGACAAGGTCGAAGCCGCCCTCGTTCATCAGCGAGACCATTTCGTCCGACGTGTTGGCGGTCTTGACGTTGACCTTGCAGCCGCTTTCCTTCTCGAAAGCCGTCACCCAGTCATAACCCTTGTCGGTCTCACCGCGCTCGATATAGCCCGGCCAGGCAACGATATTGACCTCGCCCTCGCCCTTGCCGAGCTCCGTGACCTGGGCGATCGCCTGGCCGGAGAAAGTCAGCGCGACAGTCAACGCAGTGCATGACTTCAGGAATGCATTCATCGTCGTTCTCCCATTTCTAGGGGCCGCACTCTCGCGGCGGCTTTGGTCCCTGGCTGAAAGTGCTGTGAAAAATCCGGTTTCGCAAATTCATTTATCAGAAAGCCGATATCGGTTTTTCCGATAGATTATCTCAGAACCGCTGGCGGACCATCCGCTGCGATTGGGCGAGGCCGATGAAGTCACGCGCCGACTGCGGCAGGCTGGAGCCGCGGCGCCAGACCATGCCGACTTGAACGACGGGCAGCGAGCCCGAAATGTCGCGCGATTCGATGCGGTCGCCTTCCAGCGACCAGGGCCGGTAGACGAGGTCGGGCAGAAGCGCCACGCCGGCGCCCGTGGCGACCAGGCTGCGCACGGCCTCGACCGAGCGGGTGCGGAAGGCGACATGCGGCCTAGCGCCGATCGCCGACAGCAGCTTGCCGGTGTTCTCCTCGATCTCGTCGACGGTGAGCATGATCAGCGGCTCGGACGCGATGTCGCCGATGCCGATGATGTCGGCGCTGGCGAGCCGGTGGCTGATTGGAACCCACAAGCGGTAAGCCGAGACTTCCAGGATTTCGGACTGCAGCGCCGTGCGGTCGCGCAGGTTGGAGGTCACCATGACGGCGATATCGAGCTTGCCGCCGACCAGAAGGTGCTCGAGATAGTCGCCATTGTCCTCGATGGCCGAGACCTCGACCCCCGGATAGGCGCGGCGGTAGCGGGCGAGCAGGTCGGACAGCACATAGCCGGCGACCAGCGAGGTGACGCCGAGCTGCAGCCGGCCGGGCGCGGCGGCCTGATCGCTGGAGAAAGAGCGACGCGCATCGGAGACATCGGCCAGGATCTTGGTCGCGTGGCGCAGGAACTGGTGACCTTTGTGAGTGATGTTGAGGCCGCGCGGATGGCGCTCGAAGAGCTCGACACCGAGATCGCTCTCCAGTTCCTTGATCGCCTCGGTGACCGAGGACTGTGAAATCGACAGGTTCTGCGCCGCGCCCGAGACGGTGCCCTGCTCGGCCACGGCGACGAAGAACTGCAACTGGCGGATGGTGAAGGCCATGGCCGGACTAAACACCGGGTAATGCGGTGCTGGGAAGTGGGGCAAGGTCCAAAACTTGACGGCTTCTCGATTCGTAACTAACTAAGTTACATGAAACGCAACAGCCGACTGTCCTCGACCCTGCACATCCTCGTTCACATGGCCGACGCCCCCGACCGGGCGCTGACCTCGGAGCAGCTCGCCGGCTTCATCCACACCAATCCGGTGGTGGTGCGCCGCACCATCGCCGGGCTTCGCGATGCGGGCATCGTCACCTCGTCGCGCGGCCACGGCGGCGGCTGGCAGCTCGGGCGTGCGCCGGACAAGATCTCGCTTGCCGAGATCAGCGCTGCGCTCGGCGAGACGCTGCTGCCCTTCAGCACCGAGCCGGAAAGTCCCGGATGCCTGGTCGAGCAGGCGGTGATCGCGGTGCTCGACGACTTTCGCCTGGAGGCGGAAAGGCTGCTCGCCGAGAGGCTCGGCCATATCACGCTGGCCGACCTGACGGCCGATTTCCGCCGCCGTTATGACCTGATTGGAGTATCCAGCCATGCAGTATGATGTGATCGTCGTCGGCGGCAGCTTTGCCGGCCTGTCCGCCGCCATGTACGCGGCACGGGGACGACGCAAGGTGCTGGTGATCGATGCCGGACAGCCTAGGAACCGCTTTGCCGAACATTCGCACGGCTTCTTCGGCCAGGACGGGCGGGCGCCGTCGGACATTCTCGAAGAGGCAAGAGGACAGTTGCTTGCCTATCCCGCCGTCAAGGTGATCGATGGCCGAGCCGATCAGGCTGCCGTTTCCGGCAATGGCTTCGAGGTCCGGATGGACAATGGTGAAGGTTTCGGCGCGACACGGCTGGTGCTCGCCACCGGCGTCCGGGACATCCTGCCGGACGTTCCCGGATTGACCGATCAATGGGGCAAGACGGTGCTGCACTGCCCTTATTGCCACGGTTACGAGGTGGCCGGCGGGCCGCTCGGCGTGCTGGCGACCGGACCGATGTCGCTGCACCAGGCCGAGCTGATCTCCGACTGGGGTGACGTCACGCTGTTCGCCAACGGCTTGTTCGAACCCGACGCTGACCAGGCGCGGGCATTGGAGAAGCGCAATATCCGGTTCGAGCCGGCCAAAGTGACCGAAGTGCAGGAAGACGGCTCGGGTGGTTTGGTCGTCAGGCTCGACGGCGATCGCGGCGCAAGCGTGCGGGCGCTGTTCACCGCGCCACGCAATGTGATGGCAAGTCCGCTCGCCGAACAGCTTGGCTGTGCCTTCAACGAAGGCCCGCTTGGCCGGGCGATCGTGGTGGACGACAAACAGGAGACGTCCGTACCGGGCGTGTACGCCGCTGGAGACGCTGCCCGCCTCATGCACAACATCGCCTTTGCGGTATCGGGCGGCGCCATGGCCGGCGTGGCGGCGCACCAGTCGCTGGTGTTCGGCTAGCCTTTTTTCCTTGGATGATAATGTCAGGCCGCTGCGATGCTGAGCCGCGCGCCGGCCTGGTTCAGCGCAGCGGCGATGTCGCGCGGCGGCGGCTGGTCGGTGACGAGCTCGGAAAAACCGTCGAAGCCACAGACCCGGACCAGGCCCTGGCGGCCGAACTTGGTGTGGTCGGTGACGACGAGCGAGCGCTGGCCGCGCGACAGCACCATGCGGGCGAATTCCGCCTCGTCGAGATCATAGTCGGTCAGGCCGGCGGCGGCATCGACCGCGCCTATCGAGATCACCGCGTGGTCGACTGAAAAGCGGCTGACGAACTCGATTGCCGAGATGCCGAACGCCGCGCCTGAATCGCTGCGCAGCTCGCCGCCCGCCATATAGACCTTGTTGCCGTTGACGGTGGCCAACGTGCGGGCAATGTCGGAGGAATTGGTGACCACGGTCAGCCGGCGGTGACCCAGCAGTTCGCGCGCCAGGAAGGATGTGGTCGTGCCGGTGTCGAGCATGATCGCCTCGCCGTCGCGGATGGTGGCCGCGACCATCCTGGCGATCAGGCGCTTGGCTTCGGCATTCTCGCGCATGCGCCGCTCGAACGGCGCCTCGCCCACCATCGAGGCAAGGCCCACGGCGCCGTGCATCTTCAGAACCGACCCGTCATCTGCGAGCGGCTTGACGTCGCGTCGCACCGTTTCCAGCGAGACGCCCAGCCGTTCGGCAAGGCTGGCAATGGTGATCGTGCCCTCCTCGGTGAGGAGCCGCAGGATTTCGCCGTGCCGTTTCGAATGGATCATGTGGATGTCCGGGATTTTGACCGAATTTAAGGCTTTAGCAACGCTTTGAAAGGAGTTGCTTATATTTTCGGGCAAAACACCCAAAAAAGGTCACAGCTTTTGATTGACAGCTCGGCCACCTCGGCGTGAGAGTGACGTAGTGTCAGGCTCGGAACTGCGACGGGAGGGTGATGGCAGAGCCGCAACCTGATGATGATATCGTCTGGAATCAGCCAGACTTGAGCGTTTGTAGAATCCGCGGGGGCGGATGCCGGGATATTATACCTGGCCAAGGGGCTCGTCGGTGCGGTGCGGGATACCGATCCTGGCGTCTCGCACCGACGAGGCTTTTTCGTTTTCTCCCATCGCTGTTTTACGGAGGACCGGCTGAAGCCGGAGCAAAACCGTGATCGCCGAAGATCGCATCCGCGTCTTGCCTTGCTGGAGCGGCGGCATCGAGATAGAGCCGCTGCCGGGCGGCCTCAGCAACGCCAACTTCGTCGTCACCGACGCCGCCGGGCGGCACGTCGTGCGCTTCGGCCAGGACTTTCCATTCCATCATGTCTTTCGCGAGCGCGAGGTGATGACGGCGCGGGCGGCGCAGGCGGCTGGCCTCGCCCCTGCCGTGCATTATGCCGAGCCGGGCATCCTGGTGACGGCGTTTCTTGGGGCCAAGACCTATCTCGGAGAGGACGTGCGGGCCAATCTCGACCGGGTGGCGGCGTTGCTGCGCCGCTTCCACCGCGAGATGCCGAACCATGTCTCCGGCGCCGGCTTCATGTTCTGGGTGTTCCACGTCATCCGCGACTATGCGCGCACCCTGGACGAAGGCGGCAGCCGCAAGAAGGACCAGTTGCCGCGTTATCTTTCGCTCGCCGATGAGTTGGAGCGGGCGCAGAAGCTGTTGCCTATCGTCTTCGGCCACAACGATCTTTTGCCGGCCAATATCCTCGACGACGGCAAGCGCCTGTGGCTGATCGACTTCGAATATGCCGGCTTCAACACCGCGATGTTCGACCTTGCCGGCGCGGCCTCCAATGCCGGCATGAGCGACGACGAGTCCTTCGCCTTCATGACCGCCTATTTCATGAAGGAGCCCGATAACGAGGTCCGCCGTTCGCACGCCGCCATGCAATGCGCTTCGCTGCTGCGCGAGGCGATGTGGAGCATGGTGTCCGAGCTTTATCTCGACGCGCCCGGCATCGATTACGTCGCCTATACCGAGGAAAACCTCGTGCGGCTCGACGCGGCGCTGGACAGCTACCGGACGAAATACGGAACAAAGTCATGACCCTGCCCAGCCATGCCGCGATCGTCGTCATCGGCGGCGGCATCATCGGCTGTTCCACGGCCTATCATCTGGCGCGCGACCACAAGGCCGACGTGGTGTTGCTCGAACAGGGCAAGCTGACCTCGGGCTCGACCTGGCACGCGGCAGGACTGGTCGGGCAGTTGCGCTCGTCGGCCTCGATCACCCGCGTGCTCAAATATTCGGTCGAGCTCTACAAGGGGCTCGAGGCCGAGACCGGGCTGGCGACCGGCTGGAAGATGACCGGATGCCTGAGGCTCGCCACCAATGCCGACCGCTGGACCGAGTTCAAGCGGCTGGCAACGACCGCCAAAAGCTTCGGCATGGACATGCAGCTGCTGTCGCCGGCGGAAGTGAAGCGCATGTGGCCGCTGATGGAAACCGGCGATCTGGTCGGCGCCTCCTGGTTGCCGACCGATGGACAGGCAAGCCCCTCCGATATCGCCCAGTCGCTCGCCAAGGGCGCGCGCATGCATGGCGCAAAACTGTTCGAGGACGTGCGCGTCACCGGCTTTACGATGAAGGACGGCCGGATCACCGGGGTGAAGACCGAAAAGGGCGACATCGCCTGCGACAAGGTGGTGAACTGCGCCGGACAATGGGCAAGACAGGTCGGCGCGATGGCCGGCATCGATGTACCGCTGCAGCCGGTCAAGCATCAGTACATCGTCACCGAGAAGATCGACGGGCTCGCCACCGACGCGCCGACGATCCGTGATCCCGACCGCCGTACCTATTTCAAGGAAGAGGTCGGTGGGCTGGTGATGGGCGGCTATGAGCCCAATCCGCAGGCCTGGGCAACCGGACTTCCCGGCGGCGACGTCCCGAACGACTGGGAATTCCGCCTGTTCGACGACGACTACGATCATTTCGAACAGCATATGACCCAGGCGATCGCGCGCGTTCCCGCCTTGGAAACCGTCGGCGTCAAGCAGATGATCAACGGGCCGGAAAGCTTTACGCCGGACGGCAACTTCATCCTCGGCGTGGCGCCGGAATGCGCCAATATGTTCGTCGGCGCCGGCTTCAATGCCTTCGGCATCGCGTCCGGCGGCGGCGCCGGCTGGGTGCTGGCGCAATGGGTCGTCGACGGCGAGGCGCCGCTCGATCTGTGGGTCGTCGACATCAGGCGTTTTTCCGGCCTGCATCGCGACCGCGACTGGGTGCGCGACCGCACGCTGGAAGCCTATGGCAAGCATTACACGATCGGCTTTCCGCATGAGGAATATCTGTCCGGACGGCCGCGCATCGTCTCGCCGCTCTATGAGCGGCTGAAGGCGCACCGCGCCGTGTTCGGTTCCAAGCTTGGCTGGGAACGGCCGAACTGGTTCGCGCCCGACGGCTCAGCCGCCGAGGACGTCTATTCGATGGGCCGGCAGAACTGGTTCGGCCCAGTTGGCGACGAGCACCGGCATGTGCGCGAGAAAGTCGGTATCTTCGACCAGTCCTCCTTCGCCAAATATGAGCTGACCGGCACCGATGCGCTGAAGGCGCTCGACTGGGTCTGCGCCAACGACGTCAATAAGCCGGTCGGGCGGCTGACCTACACGCAGCTCCTCAACACGCGCGGCGGCATCGAGGCGGACCTCACCGTGTCGCGGTTCGGCGAGGACAGGTTCTACATCGTCACCGGCACAGGCTTCCGCACGCATGATCTGTCGTGGATCAGCGACCATATCGGCCCTGGTCTCGACGCGAGACTGAAGGACGTCACCGAGGATTTCGGCACGCTGTCGCTGATGGGGCCGCGCGCCCGCGACGTGCTGGCGGCGGTGACGGATGCGGATATCTCGCATGTCGCCTTCCCCTTCGGCCATGCGCGCGAGATCGGCATTGCCGGCCATATTGTGAAGGCACTGCGCATCACCTATGTCGGCGAGCTCGGCTGGGAGCTGCATGTGCCGATCGCCGCCACCGGCGAGGTCTTCGACGTGATGATGGCGGCGGGCAAGGCACACGACGTTCGCCCGGTCGGCTACCGGGCGCTGGAATCGCTCCGGCTGGAAAAGGGCTACCGCGCCTGGGGCTCCGACATCACGCCGAACGACACGCCGCTGGAAGCGGATCTCGGCTGGGCGGTGAAGCTTCGCAAGAACGCCGACTTCGTCGGGCGCAGGGCACTGGAGAAGGCGGCCGGCAAGCCGCCGACGAAACGCTTTGCCGGCTTCACAGTGGACGATCCGGAGATCGTTCTGGTCGGGCGCGAGACGATCCTGCGCAATGGCGAGCCGGTGGGCTACCTCACCAGCGGCGGCTACGGCTACACGTTGGAGAAGAACATAGGCTATGGCTATGTGCGCAATGCCGACGGCGTCAGCGACGATTTCCTCGCGTCGGGCGATTATGAGCTTGTGGTGGCGATGGAACGCACGCCGGCCAGCATCCATCTCGAGCCGATGTATGATCCGGCCGGAGACAGGATTAGGCTCTAACTTGAATTGTCAATCGCCACATTTTTGCCTTATTTGAAAGATTACATCCGAATGTTAACGGAGGTAATCTAATGAAGCTATCAGAGGCAGAGGTGAAGAGGAGCGGGGCCACTTCCAAATATCTTAGCTACGAAACTAGCAGTGTAGACGTTGAAGGTCGCGCCGGAGCACTGAAAATTCGCTTCGACATTAAGTCAAAAGGTGGCGGCACCACTGAGTTGTACCTGAGCATAGGGCCGAAGGATTTTGACACGATTGCCGGCGCGTTGAGTTCAGCCAATCGCGCTGCGGCGACATTGTCCATGGCAAAAGAACTTGCTAAGCAGGTTGGACTTCAGTCCTCTTATGATACTAAGACACGAAACGCAGCCTTTGAGGAATTCACAAACCAAGCCCGAAAAAAATACGAAGCAGCGGCGAGTGACACTGAAGACCTAGACTACCTTGTCTTGCAGAAAGTAAAAAAGATTTCGGCTGAACTGACCGCCGGCAAGCCGTAACGGTAAAAGATTAGTTTTATTTTTCAAGCTACGACCTCTTGATTACCAGTCCCCTGCTAGGCACGGTGTCGGTTTCGCCCGGCATCGACGCATAGGGCTGCGTCTCCTCGACACGCGTCAGCAAGCCCTGGGCTTCCAGCGCGGCGATACGCTCGGCGAAGTCGGCATGCCAAAGCGTGTTCTTGACGGTCAGCACAATGACGCCGCCTGGGCGGCAGATGCGGATCAACTCGTCCAGGCCCTCGACCCCGACATGACCGGAGGTGAAGACGCCTGCCGAAATAATCCCCGCATAGGCACCGTCGGCGAAGGGCAGGGTTTCGCCCATGGCCAGGCGATGCAGCGCGGTGTAGACGCCCTTCGCCCCGGCCTTGTCGAGCATGCCTTGCGAGATGTCGAGCGCCTCGACTTTCGGGTAGCCGGTGATGGCCAGCCATTCGCCGATCAGGCCGGTGCCGGCGCCGGCGTCGAGCAGGGGTTCGGCGCCGCGCGGCAGGTGCCGGGCCAGCAGCGCCAGGCAGATCGTCGGATGGCGGTAGCCGGCCGCCGACATGTCGGCATCATAGGTCTCCGACCAGCTGTCATAGATCGCGGCCACTTCCTCCGGCCGCTTCGCCGCATAAGCGGCTCCCAGCGCGCTGTTGTGCTTGCCGTCCGCCATTGCCGCTCCCGACGCCCGATTCTCGTTCGACGGATGATAGCCAAGCAACGAAAACTGTGGAACCGTCCGGTCATAAAACATGACATGAAAGTTAAGGGGATGACGATGGACGAGGCACGCGCGGCGCTGGCCGCAATTCCGGCGCTGGCCGGCTATAGCGGTCCGCTTGAGCGGCTCGGCGGCCTGACCAACATGGTCTACAGGGCCGGCAACGTCTGTTTGCGCATTCCCGGCAAGGGCACGGAAGAATATATCAACCGCGCCAATGAAGCAGTGGCGGCGCGCGAGGCGGCCAAGGCCGGCGTCAGCCCCGAAGTAGTTTATGCCGATCCGGCATCCGGCCGAATGGCGACGCGCTTCATCGCCGGCGCCGAGACGATGTCGCCCGAAAAATTCAAGGCAAGGCCGGGCAGCCCCGCGCGCGCCGGCGAGGCCTTTCGCAAGCTGCATGCGTCGGGCGCGCTCTTTCCCTTCCGCTTCGAACTGTTCGCGATGATCGACGACTACCTCAAGGTCTTGTCGACCAAGGATGTGGCGCTGCCCGCCGGCTATCATGATGTGGTGCGCGAGGCTGGCACGGTGCGTACGGCTCTTGCCGCGCATGCTATCCCGCTCGCCGCCTGCCATTGCGATCCGCTATGCGAAAACTTCCTCGATACGGGCGAGCGGATGTGGATCGTCGACTGGGAATATTCCGGCATGAACGATCCGCTGTGGGACCTCGGCGACCTTTCGGTCGAGGGCAGGTTCGATGCGGTCCAGGACGAAGAACTGATGCGCGCCTATTTCGGCGGCGAGGCACGACCGGCCGAGCGCGGACGGGTCGTCATCTACAAAGCGATGTGCGACCTCCTATGGACGCTGTGGGGACTGATCCAGCTCGCCAACAACAATCCGGTCGACGATTTCCGCGCCTATGCCGACGGCCGCTTCGCCCGCTGCAAGGCGCTGATGGAGACAAAGGAATTCTCCAGGCACCTCGCAGCGATTCGAAAAGGTTAGACAAGACGGCGCCTGACCTATCGTCCCTCGGCGCCGAGCTGCCTCAGAAAACTCCGGTAATCGGTGCGGACGAACTCCTCGACGAGGCGGCCATCATCGGTGAAGATGAAGATGTTGATCAGGTCCATGGTGATATACGCGCCGTTCGGAGGCAGCGGTCCGGCCGGCGACATGGCAAACTCGCGGACAAAGCGGCCGGTTATCCAGGTCTGGCACGCGACCATGTTGCCTTCCACCAGGACAATGCCGCGCCGAATCTTGCGATCCTCGAATGCCGCGCGGATCGCCGCCAAATAGCTGTTAAGGCCATCAAAGTCGCTTTCAAAGCCGTCTGGCCCATGAAAGCGAAAATTCTCGACGTCGAAATAGCTGGCGATTTCATCCGTGGGCGCGCCAGCAACTTCGAGTTCACCTGCTGTAACGAGGCGGTCGACAAGTTCGTCCCGTGTCAACTTCATGCTCATGGCCATGTCCTTTCTTCTGACTTGATCGGGCTTGCCGGGGTTGGACGTGCTCACGAGAGGCGCGAGGCTCAGCCCGCGGCGGGCTGCCAAGGAGATAGACAGTTGCCATTCGTCGAATAAGCTGGACAAATTCGGATAGGCTAGTGAGGAGTTTTCACCAATGTCCCGACCGACTTTCACGGAGCTGGAAGCGTTCCGCGCGGTCGCCACAAGGCGCAGCTTTCGCCAGGCGGCGGACGGCATTGGCGTATCGCGCTCGGCGCTCAGCCACACCATCATCGCGCTCGAAAAGACACTGGGCGTCCGGCTGCTCAACCGCACTACCCGCAGCGTGTCGCCTACCGAAGCCGGGCAGCGGCTGCTTGAGCTTCTGGAACCGGCTCTGCGCGGGCTGGATGCGGCGTTGGACCAGCTCGCCGACGACCGCGGCGCGCCGAGCGGAACATTGCGCATCAATGCAAACAAGGCCGCGGCGCAATGGCTGCTCAGCCATGTAGTGCCGCATTTCCTCACGCAGTATCCCGGCGTCGAGCTTGACCTGGTATCGGAAGGTCGCCTCGTTGACATCGTCCGCGACGGCTTCGACGCTGGCGTGCGTCTTGCCGACGCGATACCGCAAGACATGATTGCGGTGCCGCTCAGCGGTCCCGCGCGCTTTGTCGCGGTCGCCGCGCCCGCCTATCTGGCTGGCCGAAAGCCGCCGGCGGTGCCTGAAGATCTGAGGCAACATGCCTGCATCCGCCAGAGACTGCCGAGCGGCAAACGATACTTCTGGGAGTTCAGCCGCAACGGCCAAGAACTCTCGATCGACGTCCCTGGCTCCCTGTCGCTCGACGACAACGGCCTGATGGTCCAGGCGGCCGTGGCCGGTCTGGGGATCGCTTATGTGCCTCAGTCCTTCGCGAGCATCGAGTTGCGCTCAGGCCGACTGGAAACGGTGTTGACCGACTGGTGCCCGCTGACACCTGGCCTGGCGCTGTATTACCCGGGCTATCGCCATGTGCCGTCTACGTTGCGTGCCTTTATCGACACAATCAAACAACACCGGGATAGAGCCAGGGACTAGCGCGGCAGATCCCGCATGGGCGAGCGTTTCATCATTTGCCGGAAATGAACCGCTCCGTTGCGTCTACCTGAAAACTCTCTGTATCTCGTTCAACGACCCTGTTTCGTCGGACTTTCTGCAATACCAGATGATCAGCGCGATGGTGCCGATGGGGAACAACCCCGCAAGCAGCTGATGCCAGCCGCTTCTGTTGATGTCATGCAGCCGGCGAGCGGTCATAGCGAGTGTCGGCAAAAGGATGGCAAGATTCCAGATCGATGAAATAAGTTCATTTCCGACAACGGCATCAACAACGATCGTTATGACGCCGACAATGAAAATGAACAGATACGCATACCAGAACTCCGAACGACTGGCCCTGCCGGAAAAACTTACATAATTTCGGAAAAAACTTGAAATTGCCTCACCAAAGTTCATTGACGGCGATGTGTCCCCGAAACGATTGACGCCGGCTGGCGGCGCCCTCAAGATAAACAACAATGGCAAGCCGATAACGATCAGAACTATAAGCCAATGCCATATAGAGAAACTGCCCGTCATTTCCCCCCAATACCCCAATTTTCCCAGCTATAAATATCCTGTCTGCCCCATCGGAATCAATCGCAGATTGCATACGGCGGGCGATTTGCACCGTAAAAATACTTTCGCGAAATCGGGTTAGTTCACGCCCTTCGGCACGTTCTCCGGCGGCACCGCCGTTTCCACCACTTTCTGGCGGTGGAAGATGAAGATGCCGGCGAGCACGACGATAACCGAGCCGATCAGGATGCGTGGGCTCGGCACGTCGCCGAAGAAAGCCAGGCCGAAGACCACCGCCCATAAAAGCAGGCTGTAATGCAGCGGCGCCAATGTCGAGGCCGGCGCCAGCTTCAGCGCCCTGGTGATCATCAGGTGGGCGGCGCAAGAAACGACGCCGAGCAAGAGCATGGCGCCGAGATCGAGCGACGACGGCGTGCGCCAGGCGCCAATGGCGAGCACGCCGCCGACCAGCAGCGTGCCGATGGTCTGCCAGGTGACTAAAGTCGTGTCGCTGGTGCCGCGCAGGAGGCGGCCGAGGATGATGGCGAAGCCGAAGGCGATACTGCCGACCAGAGCGAAAGCCGAAGACAACGAGAAGGCCGCCGAGGACGGCTTCAGGATGATCAGCACGCCGCAGAAGCCGACCAGGATCGCCAGCCACCGGCGCCAGCCGACCTTTTCGCCGAGCAGCAGGTGCGATAGCGCCGCGACGTAGATCGGCCCGGCCATGTAGAAGCTCATCACGTCGGCCAGCGGCAAATAGACGACCGCGGCGTAGAAAAGCCCGGTATCGGTGGTGGTGGCCACGACCCGCAGGAACTGCAGAAGCGGCCGATCCATGTGAAACAGCCTGGCCGTGCCCTGGCTGGCGATCATCGGGCCGAGCACGATGAAGGCGCCGATCGAGCGGATCAGTACCACCTGTCCGACGGAGAAGGACGTGACCAGCCATTTGCCCATCGCGTCGTTGAGCGCGAACATGAAGTCGCCGGCCAGCATCAACAGGATGCCGGCCAACAAAACGTTCCTGACCGTGAAGTTGCGGGCAAGGGATTGAGCCATGGCGGCTCCCTAGCCGCAAGCCGCGAGTTTGACGAGGGAAATTAAGCCGATCGGTGAGACCAGCAGCGGAAATCGGCTGGTTCTACGCGGACTTGTGCCTTCGGTTGACCATTCCCGGCCGCCCCGCAATCGAAAGCCTGGTTTCCTGCCTGGTCCGCTCGGCCACGACCTTGCCGCGAGCGATGACGCAGAGACGCTCCGGGCGCAGGCGAACGGCCTCGATCGCATTGCCGGCATCGAGCACGACGAGGCTGGCGCGCTTGCCGACGGCGAGGCCAAGATGGTCGAGGCCCATGATGGCGGCGTTGACATTGGTCACCATGTCGAAGCAGCGCGCCATGTCGGCCGGGCTCGACATCTGCGCGACATGCAGGCCCATGAAGGCGACGTCGAGCATGTCGGCGGTGCCCAGCGAATACCAGGGGTCGAGCACGCAATCCTGGCCCCAGCCGACGCGGATGCCGAGCGCCAGCATCTCCTTCACCCGGGTCAGGCCGCGCCGCTTCGGAAAGGTGTCGTGGCGCCCCTGCAGCATGATGTTGATCAGCGGATTGGGGATGGCCGAGACACCGGCCTCGGCGATGAGCGGCAAAAGCTTCGAGACGTAGTAATTATCCATCGAATGCATGGAGGTGAGGTGGGAGCCGGCCGCCCTGCCCTGCAGGCCGAGCCGTTGCGTTTCAAAGGCCAACTGCTCGATATGGCGCGACAGCGGATCGTCCGTCTCGTCGCAATGCAGGTCGACCATCAGGCCGCGCTTGGCTGCGATCTCGCAAAGCTCCGTCACCGAGCGGGTGCCGTCGGCCATGGTGCGCTCGAAATGCGGGATGCCGCCGACGACATCGACGCCCATGTCGAGCGCGCGGATGGTGTTGTCGAGCGCCGTCGGCGAGCGATAGAGGCCGTCCTGCGGAAATGCGACCAGTTGCAGGTCGATATAGGGCGCGACGGTTTTCTTCACGTCGAGCAGGGCTTCCACCGCGAGCAACCGGTCGTCGCAGACATCGACATGGCTGCGGATGGCAAGCAGGCCCATCGACACGGCCCAGTCGCAATAGGCGAGCGCGCGCTCGCGCACGGCCTCATGGGTCAAAAGCGGCTTCAACTCACCCCAGAGCGCGATGCCTTCGAGCAGCGTGCCCGACGCGTTGATGCGCGGGATGCCGTAGGACAGCGTGGCATCCATGTGGAAATGCGGATCGACGAAGGGCGGTGAAACAAGGTTGCCGCGCGCATCGATCTCCGTCGGCGACGAACCAGGCAGGTTGGGCTCTATGGCCCGGATGGTTTCGCCGGCGATGCCAATGTCGGCAATGCTGCCGTCCGGCAGCGTGCCGCCGCGAACGATGAGGTCGAAATCCATCCGTCGCCACCCCTTTCAAGAACAGGCAATCATCGTGGCCGAAAAGACAGCCTTGCGCAGCCTTTTCTCTGCCCCGCGGCCGAAAGGTTCCATCGCGCCGCAACTCGCTCTATAAGCCGCCTCTCGCCCTCGTGGCGAATCCGAAATTCTTGCAGCCAGACACAGGGTGTGCCGTTGTTTCGTTTCTTGCGCTCGACGGAAAACCAGCGCCTCATCATCAGGCTGGTGAGAGAATCCTTCCACGAGCATAAATTCGGCTATGCGGCCGCCATAGTGTCGATGCTGGTGGTGGCCGCCATGACCGGGGCCAGCGCCTGGATCCTGCGCGAGATCACAAACGAATTCGTCGTCTTCAAGAGGCTCGACCGCGTCAACCTGATCGCGGCGGGCGTTGCGGCGATCTTCCTGGTCAAGGGCTTTGCCGGCTTCGTCCAGGCCTATTTCATGAGCCGCGTCGGCAACGCCATCATCGCCGACCGGCAGCGCAAGATCTACGATCGCATTCTGGCGCAAGGCATCGAGTTCTATCATTCGACCTCGTCGTCCGACCTGATCGCCCGTATGACCAACAACGCGCAGGCGGCGCGCAGCGTGCTTGACCTTGTCGTCACCTCCTATGTGCGGGACCTGGTGACGTTGGTCGTCCTGGTGGGAGTCATGGTCTGGCAACAGCCGGCGCTGTCGCTGATCTGCTTCGTTGTCGGGCCGGTGGCGATCTATGGCGTCAACCGCATCCTGAAGCGCGTGCGCAAGATCGCGGCGATGGAATTCATGTCGCTTGGCCAGATCGTGCATGTGATGCAGGAGACGGCGATCGGCGTGCGCGTCGTCAAATCCTTCAATCTCGAAGGCGCGATGCGCAAGCGCATGCACAAGGCGGTGTCCGACGTCGAGAACCGCGCCAACAACATCGCCACGCTTGAGGCAGCCACCAGCCCGGTCATGGAAACGCTGGCGGGGCTGGCGATTGCCGGCGCGGTGCTGGTCAGCGGCCTGCTGGTGCTGGAGGGCGGCCAGATGCCGGGCAACATCATGGCCTTCATCGCGGCGCTGCTGCTCGCCTATGAGCCGGCAAAGCGCCTGGCGCGCGTGCGCATCTCGCTCGAGACCGGCATGGTCGGCGTGCGCATGATGTTCCAGCTCGCCGATCGACCGCTGACGCTTGCCGAAAAACCCGACGCCAAGCCGCTGCAACCCGGCCCGGGTGAAATCCGCTTCGACGATGTGAGTTTCGCCTATCCGGAAAGCTCGCCGGTGTTCGAAGGCTTCAACCTGACGCTGGAGGCCGGCAAGATGACGGCGCTGGTCGGACCGTCCGGCAGCGGCAAGTCGACGATCCTGAACCTCATCATGCGCATGTACGACCCACAGGTCGGCAAGGTGCTGTTCGACGACCAGGACATCTCGTTCGCGACGCTCGATTCGCTCCGGCAGAAGATCGCCTATGTCAGCCAGGACACCTTCCTGTTTGCCGGCACCGTGATGCACAATATCCGCCTCGGCCGCGAGGGCGCGACCGACGAAGAGGTGATCGCCGCCGCCAAGGCCGCCAATGCGCATGTTTTCATCAGCGCCATGGCCAAGGGCTACAACACCGAGGTCGGCGAGAATGGCTCGCTGCTGTCCGGCGGCCAACGCCAGCGCATCTCGATCGCGCGCGCCATGCTGCGCAATGCCGAGATCCTGCTGCTCGACGAGGCGACCAGCGCGCTCGACGCGGAATCGGAGGCGCTGTTCCGCGAGGCGCTGCAGCAGCTTACCGTCGGGCGCACGACGATCGTGATCGCGCACCGGCTGTCCACCGTGCACCAGGCCGACACGATCGTGGTGCTGGAGAACGGCAAGGTACGGGAAAACGGCCCGCACAAGACCCTGCTCAAGCAGGGCGGGCTCTATCAGAAGCTCTATGAATATCAGCTGATGCCGTAGTGCGCCCTCCTTCTCCCCTTGTGGGAGAAGGGAGAACCGCGCTACTCCGGCACTTTCCGCACAGCGCCCTTGTCGGCGCTGGTGGCGAAGGCGGCGTAGGCGCGCAGTGCGGTCGTCACCTTGCGCTTGCGCTTTTCCGCCGGCTTCCAGGCGTCAGCGCCCTTCGCCGCCATCGCCTTGCGGCGCGCTTCGAGTTCGGCATCGCTGACGGCGAGGCGGATGGTGCGGTTGGGGATGTCGATCTCGATCGTGTCGCCCTCTTCCACCAGCCCGATAGTGCCGCCTTCCGCCGCCTCCGGCGAGACGTGGCCGATCGACAGGCCGGACGTGCCGCCGGAGAAGCGGCCGTCGGTGATCAGCGCGCAGGCTTTGCCGAGGCCCTTCGACTTCAGGTAGCTGGTCGGGTAGAGCATCTCCTGCATGCCGGGGCCGCCGCGCGGCCCCTCGTAGCGGATGACGACGACGTCGCCGGCCTTGATCTCGTTCGACAAGATCGCCTTGACGCTGGCATCCTGGCTTTCGAACACCCGCGCCGGCCCGGTGAATTTCAGGATCGACTCGTCGACGCCAGCTGTTTTCACGATGCAGCCGTCGAGCGCCAGATTGCCCTTCAGCACGGCAAGGCCGCCATCTTTCGAGAACGGCGTCTTCGCCGAGCGGATGACACCCGTTTCACGGTTCGTGTCGAGCTCATCCCAGCGGCGGTCCTGGCTGAAGGCGACCTGTGTCGGCACACCGCCAGGTGCCGCCAGGAAGAAGTCGCGGACATTCTGGCTGGTCGTGCGGGAGATGTCCCAATGATCAAGCGCCTCACCGAGGCTTGACGTGTGCACCGTCGGCAGGTCGCGGTTGATGAGGCCTGCTTCGTCGAGTTGGCCGAGGATGGCCATGATGCCACCGGCGCGGTGGACGTCTTCCATATGGACGTCTGATTTGGCCGGGGCGACCTTGCAGAGCACAGGAACGCGCCGTGACAGCCGGTCGATGTCCTCCATGGTGAAATCGACCTCGCCCTCATGGGCGGCAGCTAGGATGTGCAGCACCGTGTTGGTCGAGCCGCCCATGGCGATGTCGAGTGTCATGGCGTTCTCGAAGGCGCCCTTGGAGGCGATGCTGCGCGGAAGTGCTGTTTCGTCGGCCTGCTCGTAATAGCGCTGGGCGAGATCGACGACCAGATGGCCGGCCTCGACGAACAGGCGCTTGCGGTCGGCATGGGTGGCCAAGGTCGAGCCGTTGCCGGGCAGCGACAGGCCGAGCGCCTCGGTCAGGCAGTTCATCGAATTGGCGGTGAACATGCCGGAGCAGGAGCCGCAGGTCGGGCAGGCCGAGCGCTCGATGACCTTGACGTCCCCGTCGGAGATCTTGTCGTCGGCGGCCGCGACCATGGCGTCGACCAGGTCGAGCGCCTGCGCCTTGCCGGCCAGCACCACCTTGCCGGCCTCCATCGGGCCGCCGGAGACGAAGACGGTGGGGATGTTGAGGCGCAGCGAGGCCATCAGCATGCCGGGCGTGATCTTGTCGCAGTTGGAGATGCAGACCATGGCGTCGGCGCAATGCGCGTTGACCATGTATTCGACGGAATCGGCGATGAGCTCGCGCGACGGCAGCGAATAGAGCATGCCGTCGTGACCCATGGCGATGCCGTCATCGACGGCGATGGTATTGAACTCCTTGGCGACGCCGCCGGCCTTCTCGATCTCGCGCGCGACGAGCTGGCCGAGGTCCTTCAGATGCACATGGCCCGGCACGAACTGGGTGAAGGAGTTGACCACCGCGATGATCGGCTTGCCGAAATCACTATCCTTCATGCCCGTGGCGCGCCACAGGCCGCGGGCGCCGGCCATGTTGCGGCCGTGGGTGGTGGTGCGGGAACGATAGGCAGGCATTGGATTGTCCTTGCTGGCTGGCCGCGCCGTACGCGGCGGGCGGCGCTCAATCTTAGTCGGCAGCGGTTATAGCGGCCATGATCCGGCCTTGCCACAATTTTGCGCTGCGCCAGGAAGCTGGTTGACCAACAACGCTGACTGTAATATAGCCATTTAGGTATATATCCATTTGGCTATTTAATATGAACCAGCTCGACGCCACCTTCGCAGCGCTTTCCGATCCCACGCGACGCGCCATTCTCGCCCGACTCATCGAAGGGGAGGCCTCGGTGATGGAACTTGCCGAGCCGTTTGCCATGAGCCAGCCGTCGATCTCCAAGCATCTGAAAGTGCTGGAAGCCGCGGGGCTGATTTCGCGCGGCCGCGACGCGCAGCGCAGGCCATGCCGGCTCGAAGTGAAGCCGCTGGCCGAAGCCACGGAATGGCTGGAGCGCTACCGCAAGATCTGGGAGGGCAATTTCCAACGGCTGGATGCGCTGCTCGGCGCGCTCAAGGCCCAGCAGGGTTCGGACGAGCGGGAACAATAGGCCCAATGCCTGCGGGCTGGCCGGAAAAGCCGGCGCACTGTCGGATCGGCGCCCGGCTGAACGTCCTTGGGTGAAGCAAGCGTAGAGAGGACATTTGATGAGCACCACGAGATTGCCAGGCACGACCGTCGCGACGCTGACCGTTACAACCCCCAGCGATCGCGAGGTTCGCATAACCCGCGTTTTCGACGCGCCGCGCCCGATGGTGTTCGATTGCTGGACCGTTCCGAGGCTGCTCAAGGGCTGGCTGCATGGCCCGGACGGCTGGCGGCTGGAGGTTTGCAAGATCGACCTCAGAGTGGGCGGGGCGGCACGCTATGTGTGGCGCCATCGTGATGGGCAAGCCATGGGCATGAGCGCCACCTATCGCGAGATCGTGCGGCCGAGGCTGATCGTGGCCGCCGAGTTGTTCGACGAGGACTGGACCGGCGGCGAGGCGCTCGGAACCGTTTCGTTCACCGAGGTCGACGGCAAGACGCTGCTGACGCAAACAATCCTCTACGCATCGCAAGCCGCGCGCGACGGCGCGCTTGGCACCGGCATGACCTCGGGCATGGCCGATAGTTACGCCCAGCTCGATGCTTATCTCGCTTCGCTTCAGGACGCCGTCAAAGGTGCCGCCTGACCTTTTCCCCAAGAGAGCACAAAGGAGAAAACAATGCAGAAGATCACCACCTTCCTGTGGTTCGACACCCAGGCCGAAGAGGCGATGAACCACTACATCTCCATCTTCAAGAATTCGAAGGCGCTAAGCGTCACGCGCTGGCCCGAAGGCCATGCTCAGCAAGGCCAGGTACTGGTCGCCTCGTTCGAACTCGACGGCGTGACCTTCCAGGCGCTCAACGGCGGGCCGCAATACAAGTTCACCGAAGCGATCTCGTTGTCGATCGACTGCAAGACGCAAGCCGAGGTGGATCATTTCTGGACGAAGCTTACCGAGGGCGGCGGCGAGCCCGGACCTTGCGGCTGGCTGAAGGACAAGTTCGGCGTTTCCTGGCAGGTCGTGCCGGAACAGCTGCCGCGCCTGCTTCAGGATCCCGACCGGGCCAAGGCCGGACGCGTCATGGATGCCATGATGAAGATGGGCAAGATCGAGATCGACAGGCTGGAGGCGGCGGCGAAGGGGTGAGAGGCCTTCCGCTTGGCGGGCGAAAAGCCAATTGCTTGGCTTGTCGAGATTCGAACGCCCTGAGGCTGTGAGGGGTCGGGGTACCTTGCCCTTGAATGTTGGCGCCGCCCCTCATCCGCCCTTCGGGCACCTTCTCCCCGTGAACGGGGAGAAGGGAAAGTGCATTACGCCGCCTTGTCGCGGACCTGATAGTCCTTGACCGCGGTGAAGCGGATCGCCTTCCAGCGCTCGGCCTCGTAGTTGAGCGAGAAGGCGTGCTGGGCGAGGAACACCGGATCGTTGTCGAGGTCGCGGGCGATGTCGCCGCGATGGGCCTCGATGAAGCGCTGCACTTCCGCCTTGTCATCGGCTGAGATCCAGCGGCAGATCGAGAAGCGCGACATTTCGAAATCGACCGGCAGCGTGTATTCGATGTTCAGCCGCTCCTTGAGCACGTCGAGCTGCAGGGCGCCGACGACGCCGACGATAGCCGGCGAACCATCCTCGGGCGAGAACAGCTGCACGACGCCTTCCTCGGCCATCTGGTGCAGGGCTTCCTTGAGCTTCTTGGCCTTCATCGCGTCGCCAAGGCGCACGCGACGCAGGATTTCCGGAGCGAAGTTCGGCACGCCGCGGAACAGGATCTCCTCACCCTCGGTCAGCGTGTCGCCGATGCGCAGCGTGCCGTGATTGGGAATGCCGACGACGTCGCCGGCAAAGGCCTCGTCGGCGGTGACGCGGGTGCGGGCGAAGAAGAACTGCGGCGCCGACAGGCTCATCGGCTTGCCGGTGCGCACCAGCTTGGCCTTCATGCCGCGCTCCAGCTTGCCCGAGCAGACGCGGACGAAGGCGATGCGGTCGCGATGGTTGGGATCCATGTTGGCCTGTATCTTGAAGACGAAGGAGGTCATCTTGTCCTCCGTCGCCTCGACCGTACGCTCATCGGCTTCCTGCGCACGCGGCGGCGGGCCGTAAGCGCCGAGCGCCTCGATCAGGTCTCGCACGCCGTAATTGCGCAGCGCTGAGCCGAAATAGACCGGCGTCAGATGGCCTTCGCGGAAGGCGTCGATATCGAGCGGACGGCAGGCTTCGCGTGCGAGTTCCAGCTCCTCGATGAAGGCTTCGCGCTCATTTTCCGGCAGCAGTCCCGCGACGCGATTGGAGTCCGGACCGTTGACAGGGGTACGCTCCTTTTCCTCGTCGCCCCTGCGCACGGCGTTCAGCGCGAGATGATAGGTGCCCGAAAAAGTCCTGCCGCGGCCGATCGGCCAGGTGACGGGCGCGGTGTCCAGCGCCAGCTTCTGCTCGATCTCGTCGAGAATCTCGAACGGATCGCGGCTCTCGCGGTCCATCTTGTTGACGAAAGTGATGATCGGGATGTCGCGCAGCCGGCAGACCTCGAACAGTTTCAGCGTGCGCGGCTCGATGCCCTTGGCGGCGTCGATGACCATGACGGCAGAATCCACCGCCGACAGCGTGCGATAGGTGTCGTCGGCGAAATCCTCGTGGCCGGGCGTGTCGAGGAGGTTGAAGACGTTGTCGTCATATTCGAAGGTCATCACCGAGGTGACGACCGAAATGCCACGCTCGCGCTCGATCTTCATCCAGTCGGACCGGGTCTGGATGCGGTCCTTCTTGGCCTTGACCTCGCCGGCAAGCTGGATGGCGCCGCCGAACAGAAGTAGTTTTTCGGTCAGCGTGGTCTTGCCGGCGTCAGGGTGGGCGATGATCGCGAAGGTGCGGCGGCGCGCCACTTCCTCGGGTATTGTTTCGGGCATTCTCTGGGATTTCCGTGTGACAGGCCGGGCTTCTAGCAGCGCTTTGCCGGACTGTCGACCGGTCCGGCGGCATGGAAGCCGCGGGAAGCCATGGCTTGCTTCAGGCCAGTTCGGCCGTGCGGCCCGCCTGAACGACCTCGGGGAGCCAGCCGGCAATGGTGCCGCCTATCGCGTTGGCATGGTCCTCCTGCAGATAGTGCGCACCGGGTCCGAGATTGATGAACCGGCAGTTCTTCAGCCCGGCGGCGAATTCGCGTGCCGCCTGCGGCGCAATCAGCGCGCCGGGATCGCCCGCAAACAGCAGTTTCGGATAGGTGGAGAGCCGCAGCGCGCGGTGATCGTGTTCGCTGATGGCGACAACGTCGGCGGGCTGGCCTTCGATCGGCAGTTCCCGCGGCAGGCGCAGCACCGGCTTGCGCGACTGCGGCGTCGGGAATGGCACCCGGTAGGCGGCCATCTCCTCTTCGCTCAGCGTACGCAGCACCGAGGCCGGCAGCACTTTTTCGACGAAGATATTGTCCTCAAGCACCAGCTTCTCGCCGGCGCCGGGCGTGCGCAATGCCTTGAAGAGTTCGCGCGCCTGGGGACGCTGATGGAAATCCTCCCAGCGCTCGAAGGGACGGATGAACTCCATGAAGACAAGGCCGAGGACGCGCTGCGGCCGTCGCGCCGCGAAATGGAATGCCAGCGCCGTGCCCCAGTCCTGCGCGACGATCGCCAGATCCTTGATGTCGAGCGCCTCGATGAAGGCATCGAGATAGCGGACATGATCGAAGAAGCGATAGTCGATATCGGGCTTGCCGGACTGGCCGTAGCCGATCAGGTCGGGCGCGATGCAGCGGCCGAAGAGCGCGACATGCGGGATGATGTTGCGCCAGATAAAGGCGGACGTCGGATTGCCGTGCAGGAACAACACAGTCGGACCAGCCGCTCCGGCCTCCACATAGGACATGGTGGAATCCAGCACCGCCACCTGCGAACGCCGCAAGGTGGCCTGCTGTGCGTCGGTCTTCGAATTCATCGCACTGTCTCCTTCCCAAATACGGTGCTGAAGATGATTTTCTTGAACCGCTCGAGCGGCTCGGGACTGCGCTCGACCTTCATGCGCAGCATGGCGCCCTGCCAGGACGACAGCAGGAAATCGGCGAGGTCCTCGGCACCGAAGGCCGTGGTGATCTCGCCCGCCGCCTGACCCTCGGCGATGCAGGCCGCGAATGGCTGGCGCCAGCACTCGAAAATGTCGACCAGCCGGAGCCGGAGCGGCTCGCTGTGAACAGCCGTTTCCAGGCTGAGATTGCCGATCATGCAGCCGCGCGCCCAGTCATGCGCTTCGAGCTTCGAGGTGATGACGTCGAGATAGCGGCGCAGCCTGCCCACAGGCGGCGTGCCGTCAGGCGCCAGCGCGTTCTCGACCAGTCCGCTCACATAGGCGAAGTAGCGTTCCAGCACCTCGCCGGCGAACTCCTCCTTGGAAGCAAAATGATTGGTGAAGGAGCCCGGACGGGCGCCGGCCGCGGCGACGATGTCGCGGACGCCGGCTGCGGTGTAGCCGGAATTCCAGATGGTCTGGAAGCCAGCCTCGAGGAGGTTTTCGCGGAGTGATCGTCTAGCCATGACGATATAATACGTACGTACGTATTTATGTCAAGCGCGCAAGTTTGCGTTGGCAAAGGCTCCTGCAAATGGCAGGTGGAAAGCTCACGGAAACGGGATGGAGAGCAGCGTGACGAAACACATCATCGTCATCGGCGCCGGCATCATCGGCGCTTCGATCGCCTGGCATCTGACGAAAGCCGGCGCGCGGGTGACGGTCGTCTCGGCAAGCGGCGCCGGCGGCGTCGCCACGCCCAATTCCTTTGCCTGGATCAATGCCAGCTGGGGCAACCCCGAGGTCTATTTCAGGCTGCGCATACGCGCCATGGCCGAATGGAAAAGGCTGGCGAAGGACGTGGCCGGGTTGCCGCTCGCCTGGTGCGGCGGCCTGTGCTTCGACCTCCCTCCGGACAGGCTCGAAGCCTATGCGGCCGAACACTTGTCGTGGGGCTATGGCATCGAGCGCGTCGGCCGTGAGCGGGCCGCGCAGATCGAGCCCAACCTTGTCGATCCCCCTGATTTCGCCGTCTACGTTGCGGAGGAAGGCGTTGCCGAGCCGGCCGCGACAGCAAAGGCGCTGCTCGCCGATGCCGAACAGAGCGGCGCGCGGGTGATCATCGGCGTCGTGGACAGGCTGATCCCATCGGATGGCAAGGTGACCGGCGTGGTCGTTTCGGGCGAAACCGTCGGCGCCGACGAGGTCGTCGTTGCGGCCGGCACCGGCACCCCGGCCATTGCCGCGACAGCCGGCATCAAGCTGCCGCTCGACACGCCGCCGGGCCTCATCGTGCACTCCCGCCCCTATAAAAAGCTGCTCAACGGGCTGGTGCATGCCGAGAGACTGCACATGCGCCAGACGGCCGAGGGCCGCATCGTCGCCGGCTCGGATTTCGCCGGCAGCGATCCGGGCGAAAACCCTGAAGCCACGGCGCGCGACCTGTTCGCGGCGATGAGGGCAGCGTTGCATGACGCGGACGGACTGGAGCTAGACTTCCACACAGTCGGCTACAGGCCGACACCGGCCGACGGCTTTCCGATCATCGGCCGGGCCGAAGGAGTAGGCGGCCTCTACATCGCCGTCATGCATTCGGGCATCACACTGGCGCCAGCCGTCGGCTTGTTTGCCACGCGGGAAATCCTCGAAGGCGAGCGCGATGGGCTGTTGGTGCCGTACGGGCTGGAGCGGTTCTCTTAATGCATGTCGCCCAGAAGTGTGTAGCGGTTCTGGGACAACGACATGCATCAAAACAAAGACTTAAGGCGCGTCGCCTGAATCCATTTCAGCGCGACGCGCTTTAGTAACCCGGTGGTCGGCGAAAGCCACCGTTGAGTGGCGCAATTGCACTCGCGATAGCGAGCAGCCGCGCCTCCGACCAGTGCCGGCCGACGAGCTGCAAACCGATCGGCAAGCCATGGCTGTCCTGCCCGCAAGGGAATGCGAGCGCCGGGTGACCGGAATAGTTGAACACCGCGCCGTGGGCCGGCAGCATCCAATAGCTCTCGTCCTTGCCGTCCACCTTGAGCGGGCTGCCCGGCTTGCAGTGCGGGAAGGCCGTCGTCATGGCGACCGGGCAAAGCAAGGCGTCGCAGCTTTCGAAGAAGCGCTCCCAGGCGAGGATCGACCGGTCGCGGCGGGCGAGCGCCGCGAACCACTTCGACACCGGCGTCGGTTTTTCCGGCGGTTCCGGCTGCGCGGCTTCCAGCATCATGCCGATCAGCTTGCCGCCTTCGGCGAGATCGTCATGCAGGTCGAGCTTCGGCAACCTTGCCTCCTCCACGACCGCGCCCGTTGACGCGAGCTGTGCGGCCAGGCTTTCGACGGCCGCACTGATCTCGGCCTCAACCGGAAAGCCCGGGAAAGACCCGGCGAAGGCGATGCGCAACGACTTGAGTTCGAGTTTCGGTATCGGCTCGACCGGCACGGGCGCCAGATCGGAGTCCGCCCCGTCCGGGCCGGCGATCATCCGATAGATCAGCGCCAGATCCTCGATGTTGCGGGCAAGCGGGCCAATACATGACATCAGCCGGACGCTGCGCGGAGTGCCTCCTGGGTCAGGGAAGCCTCCGGCCAGCGACACGCGATGCTCGGTCGGCTTCAACCCATAGATGCCGCAGAAGGCGGCAGGCAGGCGGATGGAATCCTGCATGTCGGTGCCGATCTCGAAAGGCGTCATGCCTGCCGCAACGGCTGCCGCCGCGCCGCCGCTGGAGCCGCCCGCGGTGCGATCGAGGTTCCATGGATTGTTGGTGCGGCCGAACAGGGGATTGTCCGACTGCCAGTCGCCCAGCATGGTCGCGACATTGGTCTTGGCCATAAGCACGGCGCCGGCCGCTTTGAGCCTGGCCACGACGGGGCTGTCCTGCCTCGGTACATAGTCGGCAAAAGGCGGGAAGCCGGCGGTGGTCCTCATGCCGGCCGTCTCATGGGCGTCCTTCAGCGTGAAGGGCACACCATGCAGCGGACCGGGCGCGTCGCCGCATGCCATTGCCTCATCGGCCTGCCGGGCACGCGCCCGCGCCTCTTCCCGATCGAGGATGACGATAGCGTTGATCGCCTCGTTATGCCGGTCGATCCGGGCAAGATGCGCATCGAGCGCCTCGACTGCCGAGATGTTACGTGCGGCAATCGCAGCCGCGAGGTCGATGGCGGAGGAGAAGGCGGGGTCCATGGCGAAGCTCCGGCTGCTGCGCGCCTTTCCTCAACATGGCGGATTGCGACGCAGCTTCAAGCTGAGTTGAGCATCCAAAGATGGATTGTGCTTGATCGAAATTGCGCCGGTCGACGTGTCAGGCTGGTGCTCTACGGCGACCTCTGTCTTTGGCTAGACGGCCAGCGCCAGTTTCGCGACAGCAGGCGCAAACGGCCGGATCGCCATACTATCCTTTGTCATGGTGACGAAGCTCGACGGCGGGATCGCCTGCCAATCGCCGCCGTCGCGGTCGAAGGGTTCCGACACGATGCAGCGGCCGCCGTCGCGGAAGGCAGAGGTGTAGAGCGTCGGCGCATGGTCGTCGGTGGCATGGCGAACGGCATACAACGCCTCGCCGTCGGAAAAGGCCGCCGTCAGTTTCAGGGCCGGCTCGATGCCGGCGCGGCGCGAGGCCTCGACGACACGGCCGGTCGCCCGCGACACCGCGCCCTGCGGGTCGCTCGCCAGACCCTGGTCGATCATCAGGAGGAAGAAAAGCTCGGAATCGGTAGTGCCCTCGCGCTGGCCGAAGACTTCGTCGGAGAGCGTGTTCTCCAAGGTGCGGCGGATCTTCTCGAAGCCGCCGATCTGACCGTTATGCATGAATGACCAGCGGCCGGAGATGAAGGGGTGGCAGTTCATGCGGCTGGTGGCGCCGCCGGTCGAGGCGCGCACATGGGCGAGGAACAGGCCGGACTTGATCTGCCGGCAGAGGCTTTTCAAATTGGGATCGGACCAGGCCGGCAGGATGTCGCGGCAAAGGCCGGGCTTGGCCGGTCGCCATACCAAGCAAGGCCGAAGCCGTCGCCATTGGTCGGCGACTTGGCTTCCTGGGCGCAGTGGCTTTGGGCGATCAGCGAATGGCAGGGCGCGGTGATGATGTCTTCGAGGAAGACCGCTTCACCAAGATAGGCCGCCCACCGGCACATCGCATTCCACCATCTCTAGAGCATGATGCCGAAAAGTGTGAAGCGGTTTTCGGACGACATCATGCTCAATCTCTTTGATCTAGAGACGGATTCAGATTTCAGGTCGGACCGACCTGAAATCATCCGGCTCTAGGCGCGGTCCAAGAGAGCCTTCGGCTCCTTCACCGCATGCGAGCCTCGGTTGTGCGTGCGCTCATAGAGCTCGCGAACGATTCGGCTCGCCGTAGTTTCGAACAGAAACGGCAAGAAAGCGTGAACAAGCGCGGCGCCCGCCGCCATCGACAGGCGCGAACAGAACCAGGCGGCGAAAGCCATGTGGCCGAAATAGGTCTCGCCGACCTTCTCCGGGTGAGACGTGAACAGCGCCGTAAGCCGTGTCGACATGGTGATCCCTCCTGCCGGGATGAGCCCCGATGATGAGTATCGTGCCACACGGTTTTGGTTCATCGATCCCAAATTGTCCTTGCTTTTGGCTATTTCATGGGACATCTATCCCAACATGTCGACAGAAATCGATGAGATTGATCGAAGATTGCTGGCCGAGCTGCAGCGCGACGGCACGCTTTCGGTCGACCAGCTGTCGGAGCGGGTGGCGCTGTCGCGCAATGCCTGCTGGCGGCGCGTCAAGCGGTTGGAGGAAGACGGCGTGATCACCGGCCGCGTCGCGCTGGTCGATGCCGACAAGCTTGGGCTCGGCCTCTCCGTCTTCATACTGATCCGCACGTCGAACCATGACCCGGACTGGCTGCAGAAATTCCGTGCGGCGGTGACCGGCTTTGCCGAGATCACCGGCGCCTACCGTATGTCGGGCGACCTCGATTATGTGCTGAGGGCCCGCGTCGCCGACGTTAAGGCTTATGACCGTCTCTACCAGCGGCTGATCGCCAAGGTGCCGCTGTCGGACGTCTCGGCTTCCTTCGTCATGGAGGAGATCAAGGAGACCACCGTGGTGCCGGTGGAACTGCGCTGAGGTGTCCAAGGCATCCCAACTTCGTCATCCACGGGCGGAGCGACGCGAAGCGGAGCGCAGACCTGAGGATCCATTCCGTTACCTTGACCATAGAATGCAGCGGAGCAGAATGCTGAACCGTCGTCGCAACGTTTGAAGTCACGGAATGGATCCTCGGGTCTGCGCCGCGTCGCTTCGCTCCTTGCTCCGCCCGTGGATGACGAAGCGATAAGCGTTCTCGCCAATCGCCAAGTAAGCATTCCACCTGCGCAACAACCTTATCGAGACGTCTTCGCTGGAAAACGAAATCATCGTGACGCCTCAAAGAAAGCCTTGGATAGCGTCACGGCCGAATTGACCGAATCGGCATTCGCGCCGATAGGATCGATTTTATGCGCGCAGCTTTCCAAAACTCCTCCGTCATCGGCCCCGCCGTCGGTTTCGTCAGGCTTCCGCATGGCGAAGGCCTGCCTCTGCCGGCCTATGAGAGCGCTGGTGCGGCCGGCATGGATTTGCGGGCCGCGGTGCCGGAAGACCGGCCGCTGCTCATCCTGCCCGGAAAGCGGGCCCTGGTGCCGACCGGGCTCGTCCTGGAAATCCCCGAAGGCATGGAAGGCCAGGTGCGGCCACGCTCGGGTCTTGCCTTCAAGCACGGCCTCACCGTGCTCAACTCGCCCGGCACCGTCGACAGCGACTACCGCGGCGAGGTGAAAGTGCTGCTGGTCAATCTCGGCGACGAGGATTTCTCGGTGACGCGCGGCATGCGCATTGCCCAGATCGTCTTTGCGGCGGTGACCCAGGTTGCGGTTGAGGAAAGAGCGCTGGCCGGCGGCACGACGCGCGGCGCCGGCGGCTTCGGATCGACCGGCACCGCTTGAATGGCAATACCTAAACTCGTCATCTTCGACTGCGACGGGGTCCTGGTCGATACCGAGAACCTTGCCAACAGGCGCCTCGCCGAATGGCTCACCGCTGCCGGTTTTACGACCAGCTTCGAATATTGCCGCAAGCATTTTTCCGGCCGCAGCATGGTCTCGGTGCAAAAGGAGATCGAAGAGACGACCGCGGTCAGGCTCGGCGCCGACTTCGTCGAGCGCTGGAATGCCGGCCTGCCGGATCTGTTCGCGCATGGCGTCGAGGCGATCCCCCATGTCCGGGAGTTCGTCGACAAAGTCCGCGCGGCTGGCATCGCCTATTGCGTCGCCTCATCGGCGCGGGTCTCGAAGATGCACATCACGCTTGGCCAGACCGGGCTCTTGCCGCTGTTCGAGCATGCCATGTTTTCCTCCACGATGGTCAGTCGAGGCAAGCCGTTCCCGGATCTCTTCCTGCATGCGGCAATGACGATGGGCTTCGCGCCGACCGACTGCATCGTCATTGAAGACAGCGTCGCAGGCACCCAGGCGGGCATTGCCGCCGGCATGCGGGTGTTCTCCTACTATGCCGATCCGTTCTCCGACCGCGACGGCCTGGCGGCGGCCGGCGGCATCCTGTTCGACGACATGCGGGAACTCGCCGGACTCGTGCCGATCCGCTGATCGCAGCCGGATGCACGCCTTGGAATGCCGTGCTAGCGTGCGACGTTCGAGGGGGCTTCCATATGGTCGCCGGGCTGTTTCGCTTCATCTTTGCCTGCCTGCTGCTTCCCTGGCTATGGACGGCCGCGCAGGCCCAGGCCGTCAGCTTCCCGGAACTGAACAGCGCCGTTCCAGGTCGGCAGGACGTCACCTATCTCGACCTTGCGAAGATGGTCGTTCCCGATCTGACGGCAGGCGATGACGGTTTCTACAAGGGCAGCGCGCCGATCGAGATGCGCGACATGCTCGGTGGCGACGACGGCGGCTCGCCGCCCGAAACCGTCAACCTGCCGAATGCGGCGGTTCTTCCAATCAGGGCCGGCGGCAAGGACCGGCTGACGATGCTTTTCGACCTCGGCCAGGCGCAAGACAGCGCCGAAGGGTTCGCCGTGCTGGCGCTCTACGATCTCACCGGCAGGCCGAAGCTGCTCGATGCCGTCAACGTCGGAACCGACCAGAGCACCTATTTTCGCGATCCGGGAAAGCTCGCGGTCAGTCCCGGCGACGACGTGCTCATCACCATGAGCACGCATTTCAATTCGAACCAGGGCTATGTCGGCACGATCCTTATCCTGGTTCGAAACGACCGCTTCGAGCCGATCGACCAGATCGATACATTCGACGAGAATGTCTGCGCCTATAAGCGCACGCAGGATCTTTCCTTCCAGACGCCCGACGACAAGGAACCCTACGCGGCGATCACGGTGACCGTGACCGACGCCACCAAGCCGAGAGGTGAAACCTGCGAGGAGCCGGCGCCCAAGGCCGCCTCGTACGATATCTCGGTCACCTATCACTGGGACCAAGCCAGGTCGCGTTACGTTCGCAATTCCGACGCTTTCGAGAAATTGTCAGTAGAAAACGCCAAACGCTTCTAAACAGCCGCATTCATTTGCCCGGCTCGAACAGCCGCGATAAATTCCCGGTACGACCCCCACTCGTGATTGAGGACCCACCATGGACAAGGGCAAGATTTTTCGCGACCTGCATGCCTCCACCTTCGTCATGCCCAATCCCTGGGACATAGGCACGACCAAGCTTCTGGCTTCGTTCGGGTTCAGGGCGCTGGCGACGACCAGCGCCGGCTTCGCCTTCTCGCGCGGCCTGCCGGACGGCGCCGTGACCTTCGAGGCGATGATCCACCATTGCCGCGAGGTGACCGCGGCAACCGACCTGCCGGTTTCGGCCGATCTCGAACGCGGCAAGGGTGACAGCCCCGAACAGGCGGCCGAGACCATCTTCGCGGCCGAGGCCGCCGGTCTCGCCGGCTGCTCGATCGAGGACCATACGGGCGACCCCGCCAATCCGATCTACGATTTCTCGCTGGCGATCGAACGCGTCGCGGCCGCCGTCGAGGCGGCCCGGGCGCTCAAGCACGATTTCGTCTTCACCGCGCGAGCCGAGAATTTCCTCTGGGGCAAGACCGACCTCGACGACACCATCAAGCGGCTGCAGGCCTTCGAGAAAGCCGGCGCCGATGTGCTTTATGCGCCGGGCATCAGCGACGTCGAAATGGTGCGCACGATCTGCTCGTCGGTGAGCCGGCCGGTCAATGTGATGGCCCGCCCCGGTTTCACCGTCGCCGACCTTGCCATGGCCGGCGTCAGGCGCGTCTCGCTCGGACCGTGGCTGGCCAATTTCGCCTATGGCATGCTGGAGACGGCGGCGCGCGAGATCCAGCAGGACGGCACCTTCGGCTTCACTCGGGCGGCAATGCCGTTCGGCAAGCTGCAGGCGCTGTTCCGCAGCGGCGGCACCGAACAGGACTAAAGCCGTGTCGCGCTGAAACGGATTCAGGCGACACGCTTTAACAGGCTGCTGCAAAAGTCGCGTCCTATTCGATTTTTGATGACATTTGCCGGATTGGTTTGTCTGGATCGGGCTGGATTTGGCTTTTGCGGCTTTCGGGCTTGCGTGTGTGATGTTGTGTTTGTCGGTTTGGCGTCATGTCGGCTGCATCGCCAGTAATCTGGGGATACGGACCAGATTGCAGGCGATGATGGCGAAGGTGAAGGCAGCCTCGACTTTTGACCGCCCGCGCAGCTTCGTCTTGGTCAGTCCGCCCGGCTTCTTCACCCAACCGAAAATCTCCTCAATGCGTTTGCGGATGCGCTGGCTGACCGTATAGCCGGCGTGGCGCGTGGTGCGACCGTCAATGGCGGTCTTGCGCACCGTGCCCGTGCTCGAGACCGTACCTTGCACGGTGATGTGCGGGGTGACTTGGCGCTGGCGCAGGTCGCCGACGAACTCCGTCACGTCATAGGCCTTGTCGGCGCCGAGCGTGATGCGATGGTTGCGCCGGCGCCGGTCGAGCATGCTGAGCGCCGCCTCCCGCTCGGCCGTGCCGGTGGCGTGCGTCAGCGTCGTGCCGACCGCAAGCCCATTGCGGTTCTCCATGAGCACATGGCCCATGTAGCATAGCCGGCTCGGATGGCCGTCCGCCTTGCGGTAGAGCCGCGCGTCCGGATCGGTCGTGGAAGCATGCGTCTGGTTCGAGCGCTTTTCCTTGCGGAAGTCGCGCTCACCGTTGCGGCCTGGCTTGGGTGGTTCGCCCGAACCGTCCTTCGGCCGAAAGCTCTTCACCGAGGCCCAGGCGTCGATCAGCGTGCCGTCGACCGAAAAATGATCGCTCGACAGAAGCTCCTTCACTTTGCCAAGCCCCATCAGAGCACCCAGGAACTCGCGCGCAACATCGGCCTCCATGAGCCGATCGCGATTGTGGGTGAACACCGTCGCATGCCACGCCGATGCGTCCAACGGCAGGCCGACGAACCAGCGGAACAATAGATTGTAGTCGATCTGCTCCATCAGCAGGCGTTCCGAACGCACCGAGAAGAACGCCTGCAGCAGTGTCGCCCGCAGCAGCATCTCGGGCGGTATCGACGGTCGCCCCATTCCCGAATAGAGCGCCTCAAAGCGGGCATCCAGACAACCGAGCGCTTCGTCGCACAACCCCCGGATCGCCCGGAGCGGATGATCCGCGGGAATGCGTTCCTCCAGCCGAACATAGCTGAAAAGACCTTCCGATCGATCATCCCGTCCGCGCATCGCAAATCACTCCAGATCGCCAACCGAAGTGAATCACAAAACTTCGCCAAACGCGACTTTTGCAGCAGCCTGTTAAGTCTTTGTTTTGATGCATGTCGTTGTCCCAGAACCGCTGCACACTTCTGGGCGACATGCATTAAACCGGCTCCCGCGCCGCAACCGCCTTGTACAGATGCACCATCATTGCGGCCGCGAAAAGCGGCGTCAGAAGGTTGAGCAGCGGCACTGCGAGGAACACGGCAATGACGATCCCGGCCAGGAACACGGTGCCGGCATATTTGCGGCGCAGCGCCTTGGCCTCGGCCTCGGGGCGAAAACGCATGGCGGCGAACTCGAAGAATTCCCGGCCGAGCAGATAGCCGTTGACGATGAAGAAGGCGGCAATGTTGACGCCCGGCACCAGAAGCAGCAGCAGCGCGACGATGTTGCCGAGGACGACCACGCCGAAGAATTTGATGGCCAGCGCAAGCGAATGCAGCGCCGGCACGGCGCGGCCGGGCGGATCGTTGGGATAGTCGGTACGCTCGACCACTTCGGCAACGTCGTCGAGGAACAGGCCTGCGACGATCGCCGTGACCGGCGCGATGAGCAGAGCCATCCCTACCGCAAGAACGATGCCGGCGATAATGCCGCCCAGCCATCCGGCCCAGGACGGCAGGCCCGGCAGCAGTGTCTGCAACCATGGCCAGGCCAGCCATTCGAGCAGGCTCTCGAGGCCGAGCCAAAGCGCGACAAGGGCGAGCAGCGTCAGCCCCAGCGTCCTCAGGAAGACGGAGCGGAATTCAGGCGAGAACAGCCGGCTGGCGGCGGCGCGGGCGGCGTCTAGGATCACGGCGGGTCCAGGCTCTCATCGAGAAACGAAGCCCCGAGATAGGCTGCGACGGCGGCCGGCGCAACTATCGCGCCCAGGGTGGTTCACCGGCGGCTACAGCGAGATTGCCGAACCTGGCCGGTCACGCTTTTCGTGGAATTGCCCTTGCCCGCCGTGCGGGAATGGTCATGGCCGCGACGCCGGCGACGACGAAGCCCATGCCGACCCAGGCCGCCGGCCCCAGGCTCTCGCCAAGGAAGACAGCGCCGATGCCGACGCCGATCGGCACGCGCAGATAGGCTTGCGAGGTGGTGCCGACCGAGCCCAGCGTATGGATCAGGCGAAAATAGATGACGAAGGCCAGCGCCGTCGAAAAGATCGACAGTCCGAGCAGGGCCAGGATCGAAGCGGACGACGGCGCAAGCGTCCACGGCCGGTCGACGATCAGGCTGAGCGGCACAAGCATCACCGCGCCGCAAAGCATCGAGCCCGCGGCGGGCAGCATCGGATCGAGGCCCCTGAAGCCACGGCCGAAGATCGCCGCCCCGGCGTAGGAGATCGTCGCAATGATGATTGCAAGCTGCGCCCACAATTGATGGCCAAGCCCGCCAAGCGCCTCGGTGCCGATGATCAGGCAGATGCCGACAATGCCGGCGCCGACGCCGACGAGCTTGCGCGCCGTGACTGGCTCATGGCGCGTGATCAATGCCGTCAGCAGGAAGGTGAAGATCGGCGAGGTCGAATTGAGGATGGTGGCAAGACCGGCATCGACGGAGCGTTCGGCGGCGGCGATCAGCGTGAACGGCACGACGCTGTTGAGGCAGGCCTGGAAGGCGAACCGGCGCCAGGTTGCCGCATCTGCCGGCATGGCAAGGCCGCGCCAGCGAATGACGATGAAGAGAATAGCCCCGGCGATCAACGTGCGGGCGGCGATGAAGGTCACGGGCGGGATCGTCTCGACGCCGATCTTGATGAAGGTGTACGAAGCGCCCCACAACACCGCCAGCACGCCAAGCAGTGCGAGGTCGGTGGACATTTCGGTCTTCTCGGACATTTTACGGTTGTGCCTTCAGCCCGTTGCCTCAGCGATCAGCTTCTAGCGCTCGGCGGGGCGCAAATGTTTCGATCGCGACCGAATGATAGTCGCCCGTGCTGCAGCTGATATGGGCCAGTTGAATCGGAACACTGCCGCAGGCGGCGAACAATCGGCATCGCAGAAGGCAGTGGCGATTTTCGGGGTAGGCAAAGCGGCGGCAACTCGCTAGACCCGCGCCCGGCCGGCATGCCAGATAGCCGGATGGGTTCTTGGCGGAGATTTTGATGCCGGAATATGACGTGCTTTGCATCGGCAATGCCATTGTCGACATCATCGCGCAATGCGACGAGGCTTTTCTCGAGACCAACGGTATCATCAAGGGCGCGATGAACCTCATCGACGCTAGGCGCGCCGAACTGCTCTACAGCCGCATGGGACCGGCGATCGAGGCTTCCGGCGGCAGCGCCGGCAACACAGCCGCCGGTGTGGCCAGCCTCGGCGGACGGGCCGCCTTCTTCGGCAAGGTGTCGAACGACGCGCTGGGCGAAATCTACACGCATGACATCCACGCCCAGGGCGTGGCCTTCGATACCGGACCGCTCGAGGGCGAACCGCCGACGGCGCGCTCGATGATCTTCGTCACGCCCGACGGCGAGCGTTCGATGAACACCTATCTCGGTGCCTGCGTAGAGCTTGGCCCCGAGGATGTCGAGGCCGACAAGGCCGCCGGCGCCAAGGTGACCTATTTCGAGGGCTATCTCTGGGATCCGCCGCGCGCCAAGGAGGCCATCCGCCAGACAGCGAAGCTGGCGCATGCGGCGGGCCGCGAAGTGTCGATGACGCTGTCGGATTCCTTTTGCGTCGACCGCTACCGCGACGAGTTCCTCGAGCTGATGCGTTCGGGCACTGTCGACATCGTCTTTGCCAACAGCCATGAGATCAAGTCGCTTTACCAGACCGCTTCCTTCGAGGAGGCGTTGGCCGCTATCCGCAAGGATTGCAGAATAGCCGCTGTCACCCGCTCGGAAAAAGGCTCGGTGATCGTGCGCGGCGAGGAAACCGTCATCATCCAGGCGACAAAGATCAAGGATTTGGTCGACACGACCGGCGCCGGCGATCTTTATGCCGCCGGCTTCCTTTACGGCTACACGACCGGACGCAGCCTCAAGGATTGCGGCGATCTCGGCTCGCTGGCGGCCGGGCTGGTGATCCAGCAGATCGGCCCGCGTCCGCGCCAGAACCTGCGCCGCGAGGCCGAGCAAGCCGGGCTGCTGTAGTGCCTTTACCTCTCCCCCTGCGGGAGAGGTCGGATTGCCCCGATTTGCCCTTCGCAAATCGGTTGGCAATCCGGGTGAGGGGTAGCTTGGCGCCAAGGGGGCAAGGAAGAGGCGCCAACTGTCGCACGCCTGTCACAGAGCCCTCCTACAGGCAGCGTGGGGCATGCCGCGACTGACATTTCGGCACGCCAAACCAGGGGTGTGAAGATGCAAGCCAGCAAGCTACCGGGCCGCGGCGTCCGTTGCCGTCGCGATTTTAATTTTCCGCTATAGATTTCAGCAACCGCCGGCGCCTGGGGAGGAGCGCGGGCCACAAGACGAACGCATGACCAGATTTCAGACTCCGCCCGAGGGGATTTCGCAAGAGGCCTTGGCTGGCCTGGTGACCGAAGCCGTGCAGCAGACGTTGATGCAGCACGGTGTCCTGCTGGACGCCCAGGCCCTGGTTTCGGCCAGTGTGCTCGCCGGTAACGTGGCGGCCGCCCTCCCCTTCCTGCCGCCGACGCAGCGCCTTGCAATCGATTCCTTCAAGGGCGATTGGACCGCGCTCGTTTCCGAATTCTTCCGCACGATGTCGAGCGGAATCGCGAGCGACGGTTCGGCCGTATCCGACCGCGCCCTTGAGCGCGCGTCGGCGAAACAGGAAACGGCAAGACCGACGGCCCAGCAGATTGCCGAGCGGGCCGCGGACCTCCAGTCGATGCTGATCGAGGATTGGGCCGGCGAGGTCGCCGGCTCGACCCATCTGGAAGAGAAGCTCCGCATCCCGCGTTCCACGCTGCATCGCTGGCAAAGACGCGGCGAGGTCGTCGCGCTGCGCAAGGGCGGCCGCAAGCACGTCTTCCCATTGGCCCAGTTCGTCGACGGCAGGCCGGTTCCGGGAATCAGCGACGTGCTGGCGGCGATCACCAGTCAGAGGCTTGCCTGGTTTTGGCTGAGCCGGCCCTCGCCCGAGCTCGACGGCCGTATCCCCATCGAGATGTTGAGGCAAGACATGGTCGAGGACGTGGTCCGCGCCGCCCGCACCCTGTCTTGACTTCGGTCTCCAGGAGTCGATTTTTCTATGTTTATCCGCGATTTTAGAAATTTGTTCGGCAAACTATCCGTCACAAAACTGTAATAATTGGCACATTTGGCACATTATGGTGAATTCCCGACGTTTTGATTGTATAGATTGTGCAATATGTTCCAATTTTACAAATATATGACGTGATATTTGGGCAACAAGACCTTTATAAGAGTCAAAAAGCCGCCTTTCAGACACAATCTCTGTTGTGCCTTACCGCCGATTAAGCCATGTCCAAAGCGAAGAAGCGGCGCCGGTGCGCGCACCTTTTTCAACGATGGGGACGGGGGTGGCAGAAGCCGAACGGCATGTCAGGCCTGTCTTGAACCTTTGACTGGAGATTCAAGAAAATGAACATCAAGAGCCTTCTTCTCGGCTCCGCTGCGGCCCTGATCGCAGTTTCGGGCGCCCGCGCCGCCGACGCGGTGACCGTCGCCGAGCCGGAACCGGCCGAATACGTCAAGATCTGCGATGTCTACGGCACGGGCTACTTCTACATCCCCGGCACCGAGACCTGCCTGCGCGTCGGCGGCTACATTCGCTACGACGCGGGCTTCGGCGACGTCGGCACCCTCGACGGCCGCAAGACGACCGACGTTCAGGACGGCGACTCGCAGAACAGCTGGAAGAAGAACGCCCGCTTCGCGCTGAAGACCTGGACCGGCCAGGAGACCGAGCTCGGCACGTTGAAGACCTATACCGAGACCCGCTGGAACTTCCCGAACGGCGGCCCGACGGCCACGTCGCTGAACTTCGCCTGGATCCAGCTTGGCGGCCTGCGCGTCGGCAAGGACGAAACGGCCTACGACTCGTTCATCGGCTACGCGGGCAATGTCATCCAGGACACGATCATCCCCTACGGCATCAAGGACACCAATGTCGTCCAGTACTACTTCGACGCCGGCAACGGCCTCTCGGCCGTCGTTTCGCTCGAAGAGGGCACGGGCGCCTACACGATCGACAGCTATGTTCCACATGTCGTCGGCGGCTTGAAGTACAAGGGTGACTGGGGCGCGCTCACCGGCGTCGTTGCTTATGACAGCAACTACGAGGAAGTCGACGGCAAGGTTCGCCTGGACGTCAACGTCAGCAAGGAATTGTCGCTGTTCGTCATGGGCGGCTACGGCACCACCGACAACAGCGACGACTTTGCCCCGAGCGGCCGCACCCAATACAAGCCGTGGGGCGGCAACTGGGCCGTCTGGGCTGGTGGCACCTACAAGTTCAATGCGAAGACGTCGTTCAACGTCCAGGCTTCGGCCGATGACGACAAGAACTACGCCTTGGCCGCGAATGTCGCCTACACCATCGTCCCGGGCTTCACGATCACGACCGAAGTCGACTGGGATCATTTCGGCCGCTTCGGCGAAAAGACCATCTACGGCAACTTCACCAAGGCCGACAAGAAAGACAGCTGGGGTGGCATCGTCCGCTTCCAGCGCAATTTCTGATCGAACGCGAAGATCACAAAAGAAGGGCCCGCGGCACCGCCGCGGGCCTTTTTCTTTTTCGGCACGGCGAAAGCCGAGGCCAGTCGCGCCTCAATTCCCCGCCGTATAGGCCGCGATCGCCGCCATGTTGACGATGTCTGAGTCCTTGGCGTTGAGCGAGACGATCTGGACCGGCTTGTTGAGGCCGACCAGCAGCGGGCCGATGACGGTCGAGCCGCCGAGTTCCTGCAGCATCTTGGTCGAGATCGAGGCCGAGTGGAATGCCGGCATGATGAGCACATTGGCCGGACCGGTCAGGCGGATGAAAGGATATTGCGCCATGGCGCGCGGGTTCAGCGCCACGTCGGCCGCCATCTCGCCGTCATACTCGAAATCGACGCGGCGCTTGTCGAGGATGCGCACCGCCTCCTGGACGCGCTCGGAGCGCTCGCCCTGGGGATGGCCGAAGGTGGAGTAGGCAAGCATGGCGAGCCTCGGCTCATAACCCATGCGGCGGGCAAAACCGGCCGCCTCCTCGGCGATATCGGCGATCTGCTCGGCGTTCGGCATGTCGTGCACCGCAGTGTCGGCGACGAGGACCGTCCTGCCCCGCGCGAGCACGATCGACACGCCGATGACGCGGTGGCCGGGCTTGGCGTCGATGATGCGGCGCACGTCGTCGAGCGCCGTCGAATAATTGCGGGTGACGCCGGTGACGATGCCGTCGGCATCGCCGAGCGCCACCATGCAGGCGGCAAAATGGTTGCGGTCGTTGTTGATCAGGCGCTGGCAGTCGCGGAACAGAAAACCCTTCCGCTGCATGCGTTCGTAGAGATAGTCGGTGTAGATGCCGTTGCGGCGCGACAGCCTGGCATTGATGATTTCGAGGCCCGGCTTGTTCAAGTCGATGCCGGCATTGCGGGCATTGTCCTTGATGACATCGTCGCGGCCGAGAAGGATCGCCGTGCCGAGCTTCTGGTTCACATAGGAGACGGCGGCGCGCATCACCTGCTCCTCCTCGCCCTCGGCGAAGACGATGCGCTTGGGCTGGCGGCGCACGCGGTCGTAGATACGCTGCAGCGTCGAGGCGATCGGGTCGCGGCGGGCCGATAGTTCCTGCGCGTAGCGGTCGAGATCGAGGATCGGCTTGCGGGC
The DNA here is from genome assembly GCF_000427725.1 of Mesorhizobium sp. WSM3224. Lineage (GTDB taxonomy): Bacteria > Pseudomonadota > Alphaproteobacteria > Rhizobiales > Rhizobiaceae > Mesorhizobium. The sequence goes on from NZ_ATYO01000004.1 coordinate 184,098, forward strand.
GACGCCGGTTTCCATCGCCGCCTTCGCCACCGCCAGCGGGATCGCCGAGATAAGGCGCGGATCGAACGGCACGGGAATGATGTAGTTGGCGCCGAATTTCGGCCGGTTGCCCTGATAGGCGGCGGCGACATCGTCCGGCACGTCCTGGCGCGCCAGCTCGGCCAGCGCCCTGGCGGCCGCGATCTTCATCTCGTCATTGATGGTGGTGGCGCGCACATCCAGCGCGCCCCGGAAGATATAGGGAAAGCCCAGCACATTGTTGACCTGGTTGGGATAGTCCGAGCGGCCGGTGGCCATGATGGCGTCGGTGCGGATCTCGGCCACTTCCTCCGGCGTGATCTCTGGATCGGGATTGGCCATGGCGAAGATGATCGGGTTCTTCGCCATCGACTGCACCATGGCGGTGGTCAGCGCTCCCTTGGCGGACAGGCCGAGGAAGACGTCGGCGCCGTCCAGCGCTTCGGCGAGGCTGCGCGCCTCGGTCTTGACCGCATGCGCCGACTTCCACTGGTTCATGCCTTCGGTGCGGCCTTGAAAGACCACGCCCTTGGTGTCGCACAGGGTGATGTTTTCGGGCGCAAAGCCCATCGCCTTCATCAATTCGATGCAGGCGATGCCGGCGGCGCCCGCGCCGTTGCAGACCATCCTGGTGGTCTTCATGTCGCGGCCGGTGACCTCCAGCGCGTTGATCAGCCCGGCGGCCGAGATGATGGCGGTGCCATGCTGGTCGTCATGGAAGACGGGAATATCCATCAACTCGCGCAGCCGCTGCTCGATGATGAAGCATTCCGGCGCCTTGATGTCCTCGAGATTGATGCCGCCGAAGGAGGGGCCGAGGAAGCGCACGCAATTGATGAATTCGTCGGCATCCTCGGTATCGACCTCGAGGTCGATGGAATCGACATCGGCGAAGCGCTTGAACAGCACCGCCTTGCCCTCCATGACCGGCTTGGAGGCCAGCGCGCCGAGATTGCCGAGGCCGAGGATGGCGGTGCCGTTGGAGATGACCGCCACCATGTTGCCGCGGACCGTGTAGTCGAAGGCGCGGCTAGGATCCTCGGCGATGGCGCGCACCGGCACGGCGACGCCCGGCGAATAGGCGAGGCTCAGATCGCGCTGCGTCGCCATTGGCTTGGTGGCGACGATCTCCAGCTTGCCGGGCCGTCCCATGGCGTGGAATTCCAACGCCTCCTCAGGACTGACGGAGGGGCCGCTGCTTTCGGTTTTCCTGGCCATGATGCTTTTGATTTCCTCGCCTGAGCGCACCCTTGAGACAGGTGCGTGTTTGTGTGTCTTCGGATTAAGGCTACACGGCAGCGCTGTAAACGGCCAAGCGATCAGGCCCGGTCCGGTTCGCTGACAAGCGCGGCAATTTCCCGCACGGTAGCCCAGCGCAACCGGGCCAGTCGCGGAAGGCCCCGTCGCCAGTCTTCCCCTGCTTTTCGCGCCGCCGGCATTAAACCGGGCTGCCACTTCTGCTAGCGTTCGGGCATGAACATGCATATGCCGACAGATACCGACGTCCCGGAGACGACCGCGGCGCCTGCCACGGGCGGCGTGACGCCGATGATGGAGCAATTCATCGAGATCAAGGCGGCGAACCCGGATTCGCTTCTGTTCTACCGCATGGGCGATTTCTACGAGCTGTTCTTCGACGACGCGGAGAAGGCGAGCCAGGCGCTGGGCATCGTTTTGACCAAGCGCGGCAAGCATCAGGGCCACGACATCCCGATGTGCGGCGTGCCGGTGCATGCGGCGGACGACTATCTGCAGAAGCTGATCGCGCAAGGCTTTCGCGTCGCCGTCTGCGAACAGATCGAGGACCCGGCCGAAGCCAAGAAACGCGGCTCCAAATCGGTGGTGCGGCGCGACGTGGTGCGGTTGGTCACACCCGGCACCATCACCGAGGACAAGCTGCTTGCGCCTTCGGAATCGAGTTTCCTGATGGCACTCGGCCGCGTGAAGGGTGGCGGCGCGGCAACCAGCCAGGCGAGCTTCGCACTGGCCTGGATCGATATTTCGACCGGCGCGTTCCGCGTTGCCGAGACGAGCGCCGAGCGGTTGCTTGCCGACATCTTCCGCGTCGACCCGCGCGAGCTGATCGTCGCCGAGCCGGTGTTCCACGACCCGGATCTGAGACCGGTCTTCGACGTGCTGGGCCGGGTCGCCAACCCGCAGCCGCCTTCCCTGTTCGATTCGGCTTCGGCCACAAGCCGCATCGCGCGCTTCTTCGAGGTGGCGACACCGGACAGTTTCGGCACGTTTTCGCGCGCCGAGCTGTCGGCGATCTCCGGCACTATTGCCTATGTCGAGAAGACACAGAAAGCGGAGCGCCCGCCTTTGTCGCGCCCCGAGCGCGAGGAGCAGGGCTCGACGCTGTTTATCGATCCGGCGACGCGCGCCAATCTGGAATTGCTGCGCACCTTGTCCGGCAGCCGCGACGGCTCGCTGTTCAAGGCGATCGACCGCACCGTGACCGGCGGCGGCGCGCGCATGCTCGCCGACCGGCTGATGGCGCCGCTGACAGACCCGGCGGCAATCGCGGCCAGACTGGATTCGGTATCGTTCTTCCGCTCCGAGACACGGCTCTGCCAGGGCTTGCGGGCGAACCTCAAAAGCGTCGCCGACATGCCGAGGGCGCTGTCCAGGCTGGCGCTCAACCGCGGCGGGCCGCGCGATCTGGGCGCGCTGCGCGCCGGCTTCGAGGCCGCAGGCGCGATCGCCGAATTGTTCGCGGCGGCCGCCCTGCCCGCCGAGCTGGCCGCCGCGCTTGCCGCGATCAATGCCTTGCCCGAGGCGCTTGCCCGTCACCTCGGCGACGCCCTCGACGACGAGCTGCCGCTGATCAAGCGCGACGGCGGCTTCGTGCGCAGCGGCTATCATGGCGAGCTCGACGAGATGCGGGCGCTGCGCGACGAGTCGCGAAAAGTGATCGCCGGGCTGGAGCGCTCGCTGATCGAGGAAACCGGCATCCGCTCGCTGAAGATCCGGCACAACAACGTGCTCGGCTATTACATCGAGGTTACCGCCAACCATCACTCGATCATGACCGGCGGCGACGCCGCTAAGGCGCGCTTCATCCATCGCCAGACCATGGCCAACGCCATGCGCTTTACGACGACCGAACTGGCGGAGCTGGAATCCAAGATCGCCAATGCCGCCGACAAGGCGCTCGGCATCGAGCTCGCCGCCTTCGACCGGCTCACGGCTGAGGTCGTAAGCGAGGCCGAGCGGATCCGTGCCGGCGCCGAGGCGCTTGCGGTTCTGGATGTTTCATCCGCGCTGGCGTTGCTTTCCGAAAGCGAGGGCTGGTGCCGGCCGCTGGTGGATTCCAGCCTCGCCTTCGAGATTGCCGGCGGTCGCCACCCGGTGGTCGAACAGGCGCTCAGGCGTTCCGGCGAAGGCCCGTTTGTCGCCAATGATTGCGACCTGTCGCCCGAAGGCGGAGCCAAGGCCGGCGCGATCTGGCTGCTCACCGGCCCCAATATGGGCGGTAAATCGACTTTCCTCAGGCAAAACGCGCTGATCGCCATCCTCGCCCAAACCGGCTCCTTCGTGCCGGCGCAAAGCGCCCATATCGGCGTCGTCGACCGCCTGTTCTCACGCGTCGGCGCCTCGGATGACCTCGCGCGCGGCCGCTCGACCTTCATGGTCGAGATGGTCGAAACGGCGGCGATCCTCAACCAGGCGGGCGAGCGGGCGCTGGTGATCCTCGACGAGATCGGCCGCGGCACCGCCACTTTCGACGGCTTGTCGATCGCCTGGGCGGCGGTCGAATATCTGCATGAGAAGAACCGCTGCCGGGCGATCTTCGCCACCCATTTCCACGAGATGACGGCGCTGGCCGGCAAATTGCCGCGGCTCCACAACGTCACCATGCGGGTCAAGGAGTGGGAAAGCGATGTCGTCTTCCTGCACGAGGTCGGCAAGGGTGCGGCCGACCGGTCCTACGGCGTTCAGGTGGCGCGGCTGGCCGGCCTGCCCGAAGCGGTGGTCGCCCGCGCCAAGGAAGTGCTGCACCAGCTGGAGGAAGGCGAGGTTTCCGGCAAGACCAACCGCCTGGTCGACGACCTGCCGCTGTTTTCGGTAGCGGTGAAGCGCGAAGCGCCGAAGCCGGCGACAAACGATGCGCTGGGCGAAGCGCTGGGCGCCATCAATCCAGACGAGATGACGCCCCGCGAGGCGCTGGAGGCGCTTTATCGGCTGAAGGGATTGGCAGGCCGGTAATCAAAACAATCGGAACATAGGCGTCACCAGCCTTGCCGACTGGAGCCAGCCGAGCAATTCGACCGCCAGTATCGCCACAAGGAAGTAAGAGCTGTCGATGGCGGTCCGCCTCAGCGCCACCGGGTCGAACGTGACGGGAGACGGACCCAGGACGTCGTCGCGATCGCGCCGCAGACGGGGAAAGAAGGCCGGCACGCTTCGACAATAGCACCAATAGGCCTCGCCAAAGATCGCGTCCAACGCGATCGCTTCGCGCGTCGCGACATAGGAAAAGACCAGATAGGTGAAGGCAAAGAGAAACGCCGAAAGGATCAGCGACCCGAATGTCAGCCCGACGCCAGCCAGTCCAAGGGCCGAGAAGAAATAGAGGGGGTTGCGCGTATAGGCATAGGGGCCGGTTGTGACGAGTTCACGGTTCTTGCGTCCGCCAACATACAGCGTTGCCCAGCAACGACCGCCGATACAGATGAGGATCAGCACGGCACCGAGAAATTCCAATATTTCGCGAGAGGTGCTGCCTTGCGGCCACCCGCTTTCCGCAAGCAGGGCCGGCGCCAGGACGAGGGGGGCAACCAGCCAAAGGAAGCGCATCCTTCTGCCCTGTTGAAAAGCCGTCGCGGAAAGCGGCATCGGGGACTTCTCCTGCATTTGCGTCATCGCCTTCAGTCGTTGCGCAGCGCGGCTCCCTTGTCGGTCCACGCCGGCGGCATTCCCATCCGATCGCCGAGGAAACCGACCAGTCCGGGTGATTTGCCGAATGCCTTGCAGGCCGGGTATTTGGGCCCGCCGCCGACCATGGCGCGCAGCTCCGCCCTGGTCGGCAGCGACGGCAGCTTGCCGAACGGCGTCTTGCCGGTGACCAGGAGCTTGCTGAAATCGTGGCCGAACTTCGCCGCCAGGTCGTAGGCGTCGCCCTCTCGGGCGACCCGGCCGGAATCCAGCAGGGCGTTCGCGCCACGTCCCCAGATCATGGCCGCCGCCTGCTTGCCGTTGTCACCGATCGCTTCGGCTTCAAGTGACAGGCTGCCCAATCCGATCGGCAGGCGCGGAACCGGAACGCGCATTTCGGGCAGCGCGACGGAAACCGCCGTGGACGCGACTTTCGAAACGCCTGCAGCCAGCGCATTCGTCGGCGCCACACGCGTTACCATCGCGTGGATCGTCAGGTCGGCCGGCTCGGTCAGGGCGACCACTTGAAAACGCCGGCTCAGGCCGGAGCAGAGCGTCCTGTCGACGGCATTCGTGATCAGGCCGCGCTGGGCCGGCGTCAATGTCGATTTTCCGGCGGCGGGCTGCGAAAAACCCGTTGGAACGATCCGAACCGTTTTTGCAGCAAGCACGTCGTCCTTGCTCACTCGCATTAGTGAGCGGGCCAACAAACCGTCCGACGGCTTCAATTCGTCATAGGATTGCAGTGAGCCCACCTGATCCAGGGGCGCGGACGCGCAGCCGACAGCGAGCATGCTCAGGACCAGCACAAACGGCCAAATTATGCGGTGATCCGCGCGGCACGCGCGCGGATCGACCGGGCCACGATCGATGTGAGCCTCGCGACGGGAACGCAAGCGAACTGCCATGGACGCCTCTGTCCGGATGCGCCCTGCGGGGGCGTGTTGGGGAGCGTCAATATTTGCACTCAGTGCAATAAATTGACGGCGCCATTATGGCAGGGCGTGACGACGAGCTTGGAATGTGCACCAAATTTCTTGTCGCATTTGAGGAACGTTCATGACAGGAACGCTCCATGACCGATGCGCCAAAACCAGAGGGCCTGCGCGAGCGGAAGCGGCGAGAAACGTCCCACCGCATCGCCGAAGCCGGCCTGAACGCTTTCCTGGCCAATGGCTACGACGCGACCACGCTTGACGAGATAGCTGCAGCCGCCGGCATCTCGCGCCGGACGTTCTTCCACTATTTCAAGAGCAAGGACGAGGTTCTGCTGGCGTCTCTGGGCAACTACGCGAGCATGGTCAAAGCCATGATCCTTGCCGAGTCACCAACCGGATCGGCGATCGACATCGCCCGAGGCGCATTGCTCAATCTTGTCGGCAGTGTCCAGGGATCAGAAATGATGGTGACCGCCAAGATCATGCGGGAGAGCAAGACGCTGCGCTCACGCACGCATGCGGGCTACCTGCAGCTCGAGCAAGCCATCTTCGACGGCTTATGCGAGTTGCGGCCGGACCAGGCACGCAACAGTCTGCGGCTGGTCTCCCTGGTGGCGGTCGTGGCGTTGCGCCTGGCCGTAGAAACATGGCAGCAGCAACAGGCCAGGCATCCGCTGGCAGGATATGTCCGGGATGCCTTTGAAAGGCTGAAAACCGAGATTCAATGAGTCCGGCCGCCTGAGGCGTCCGGAAAGCTGTGTTGACTCACTGTACCGATTGGTACAATGTCGGTTACCAGTGATCGAAACCGACAGGAGATCTCATGAGCCGTCCGCCATTGCCGCCCTTCACGGCCGAAACGGCAGCGCAAAAGGCGCGGCTCGCGGAGGATGCCTGGAACAGCCGCGACCCGGAACGGGTTTCGCTTGCCTATACCGAGGACAGCGTCTGGCGGAACCGGGCCGAGTTCGTCTCCGGCCGCGGCGAGATCGTCGCCTTCCTCAAGCGCAAATGGGCGCGCGAGCTCGACTATCGCCTGATCAAGGAGGTGTGGACCTGGAACGACAACCGCATCGCGGTGCGCTTCGCCTATGAATGGCGCGACGACAGCGGCCACTGGTTCCGCTCCTACGGCAACGAGAACTGGGAGTTCGACGAAGCCGGGCTGATGCGCCGTCGCGTGGCGAGCATCAACGACCTGCCGATCATCGAGAGCGAGCGGAAATATCATTGGCCGCTCGGCCGCCGGCCGGACGACCACCCCGGCCTTTCGGAACTCGGGCTCTAGGGCCGGTGCGGCGCATCGCGCCAGAACGCGCGGACCTGCTGGCGATCGTGGCCGAAGTCTTCCGCGAGCATGGCTATGAAGGCGCCAGCCTGGCCTTGATCGGCGCAGCGACGAGGCTCGGCAAAGGAAGCCTCTACCACTTCTTTCCCGGCGGCAAGGAAGAGATGGCAAGGGCCGTCATTGCCCATATCGACGGCTGGTTTGAGGACAATGTCTTTGCACCCCTGCGCGACAGCCCCGATCCGCGGGGTGGGATCGAACACATGATCGAGGCGACGGACAGCTACTTCCGCTCGGGGCGGCGCGTTTGCCTGATCGGCGCCTTCGCGCTGGACGAATCGCGCGATCTCTTCGCCGATCAGATCAGAAGCTATTTCGGCCGCTGGGTCGTGCATCTTGCCGGTGCGCTGGAGCGGTCCGGGCACCGGCCGGGCGAGGCCAGCGAACTGGCCGAGGAAGCCGTCGCCGCCATTCAGGGCGCACTCACGCTTGCCCGCGCCGCCAATGACCTCGATGTGTTTTCAAGGGCATTGCGGCGACTGCGGCTGCGGCTTGGGCTGCCGGCCAAGACGTAGCCCCGGTTCCTACAGAGGTTCGAAGCGGAAGCCTGTTTGGGCTCGGGAAACCCGGCCGACGCCCGGTGAATCGAGATGCGCTCCGGCAACGCAATAAGCGTTGTCCGCGGCAAGCGCCAAAATGCGCAGCCGGGTTGCCCGCGCCTGGTCCTGGTCGGCGTCGAATTCCCATGCGACCTCCGGCCGCTCGAACTGAAGCGACGGCGCATGCACGAGGTCGCCCCAGACCAACAATGTTTCGCCGCCGCTCGTGACACGAAAGCATGTATGGCCGATTTCATGACCCGGCGCCGCAACCGCCTCGATATGCGCGCTCAAGCGTTGCCCCGGGTCCAAAGGCTGCGCTCGATCATGGAAGCGCCTCAACCTCGCTTCCGACCGGAACATGCCGAGCTCGGCTCGAGGGACAAGCAAGGAGGAGAGCCGCGGGAAACCGTCGCGACCGTCCGGAAGGATGAGCCCGTGGATATGGTCGAGATGCGTGTGGGTGAAAGCGACCGTGCGTATCCGATCGACGGCGATCCGCGCTTCGCTCAGCGCCTGCGGCAGAAAGCCCATCGTCGGGTGCCAGGCGTTCGAGGATCCCGAATCGATCAGCGTGATTTCGTGGCCGTCGTCGACGGCAAAGGCATTGACCGACAATCTGAGTGCACCGTCGAAAAGCGGTACCTGCGACGGGAGATCGTCGCCGAAGGGCTTGTCTCCCGGCTGGCGCAGTCGCCGGACCGGCATGTCGACATAGCCATCGCGCAGCGAAGTGACCTTGATGTCGCCGATTTTGTAGGTCGCGTGAAAAGATCCGTCTGAAACTCGTTCCAATGCTCGCTCTCTTTAAACCGCACATTCCGACGTGAGGTTTTCGGCTAGATGATCTCCAGGCCGCGCTTGCGCGTCGGCGGCGGGAAGGCGCGGTCGAGATCGGCAAGGTCTTCCGCCGTCAGAGCGATATCGAGCGCGGCGGCGTTCTGGCGCACGTGCTCCTGGCGGCCGGCCTTCGGGATGGCGATGACGCCATCCTGCGCCATGACCCAGGCAAGCGCGATCTGCGCCGCCGTGGCGTTGTGGCGGGCGGCGACCGCCTCGAGCCGGGCATTGCGGGCCAGCGCGCCCTGCTCGACAGGCGAATAAGCCATCAGTGGAATGCGGTGCTGCCTGCTCCACGGCGCAAGGTCGAATTCGAGGCCGCGGCGCGACAGATTGTAGAGCACCTGGTTGGTCTGGACGTTGCCGCCACCGGCCAAGCCGACCAGTTCCTCCATCTCGTCGGTGTCGAAATTGCTGACGCCCCAGTGGCGGATCTTGCCTTCGGCCTTCAGCGCCTCGAAAGCCTCCACGGTCTCAGACAGCGGTATGCTGCCCGGCCAATGCAGCAGATAGAGATCGATGCGATCGGTCGCGAGCCGTTTCAGGCTGTTCTCGCAGGCGCGCTTCACGCCGGCGCGCGTGGCGTTTGAGGGCAGCACCTTGGAGACCAGGAAGGTTTCGTCGCGGCGCCCGGCGATGGCCTCGGCCACCACTTCCTCGGCCCCGCCGCTGGCATACATTTCGGCGGTGTCGATCAGCGTGATGCCGAGGTCGAGGCCCAGCTTCAGCGCCGCGACCTCATCGGCGCGGCGGCGCCGGTCCTCGCCCATCTTCCAGGTGCCTTGACCCAGCACCGGAACGGCTTCGCCGGACGGCAGCTTCAAGGTTCTCACTGATGACGGCATGGTTTTCTCCGCGTGAAGCCGGATCGCAGCATAGCCCCGGTTGGAAATCCAGACCGAAGTCTCCTGGCCGTCCGGATTTGCGGGAGGGTTACTTCACGGGGTGCTTGGCGAGCCAGTCCTGCATCTGTTTGATCTCGGCTTCCTGGGCCGTGACGACGCCTTCGGCGAGCTTGCGGATTTCCGGGTCCTTGCCGTTGCCGATCACAACCTTGGCCATGTCGATGGCGCCCTGATGATGCGGGATCATGCCGCGGACGAAGTCGACATCGGCATTGCCGGTGTATTTGATCATCATCTGCTTGTGCATCTTTTTCATCGCCTTCTTGTAGCCGGCGACAGCAGGACTCTGTGCGCCCATCGCCATTTTGGACATGTCGTGCTTCATCTCTTCCGATGAGGCCGGCACGCTTTCGAGGAAGACGGCAAGCAGCATTCCGGCGGCCATCAAGAGCAGCACGATTTTCTTGGCCAAAGTCATTCAGGATCTCCTTCCGTTGGATAGCGTATCTGGGGGCTTCGCTCAGAGTTTCAACGTCCTCAGCCGCAAAGCATTGGCGATGACCGACACCGACGACAGGCTCATCGCCGCCGCCGCGAGCATCGGCGACAAAAGCATGCCGGTGAGCGGATAAAGCACGCCGGCCGCGACCGGCACGCCGAGTACGTTGTAGAGGAAGGCGAAGAACAGGTTCTGGCGGATATTGCCTATCGTCGCCTGGGCGAGCGTGCGGGCCCTGACGATGCCGTTGAGGTCGCCCTTGACCAGCGTGATGCCGGCGCTTTCGACGGCGACATCGGCGCCGGTGCCCATGGCGATGCCGACATCGGCGCTGGCAAGCGCCGGCGCGTCGTTGACGCCGTCGCCGGCCATCGCGACGGCGGCGCCCTTGCCGCGCAGTTCTTCCACCAGCGCGCTCTTGCCGTCGGGCAGCAGGCCAGCGCGCACCTCGTCGATGCCGAGCCTGCCGGCAATGGCCCTTGCGGTGCGCTCGTTGTCGCCTGTTGCCATGATGATGCGCAGGCCCTTGTCGTGCAGCGCCTTGATCGCCTCGGCCGTCGTTGCCTTTACGGGATCGGCGACGGCGACGATGCCGGCGAACCTGCCGTCGACGGCCACGAACATGGCCGTCTTGCCGTCGGCCTGCAGCGCCCCGGCATTGGCCGCCGAGGTTTCGACGCCGAGGTCCGTCATCATCGCCGCATTGCCGAGCGCGACCTTCCTGCCCGAAACGGTGCCCGAAACGCCCTTGCCGGTGACCGCCTCAAAATCGACAGCATCGGCCAGCTTCAGGCCGCGCCCGGCAGCGCCCTCGACGATCGCCTCGGCCAGCGGATGCTCCGATCCCTTTTCGAGCGCCGCGGCAAGGCCCAGCAGCTCATTCTCATCGATGCCCCCGGCCGCGACGACATCGGTAAGCCGCGGCCTGCCCTCGGTCAGCGTGCCGGTCTTGTCGACGATCAGCGTGTCGACGGAGGCAAAGCGCTCCAGCGCCGCGGCTTCCTTGATCAGCACGCCGGCGAGCGCGCCGCGCCCCGTCGCCGTCATGATCGACATCGGCGTCGCGAGGCCGAGCGCGCAGGGACAGGCGATGATCAACACCGACACCGCCGAGACGATGGCGAAGATCAGGCTCGGCTCGGGACCGAGGGCCGCCCAGGCGATGAAGGCCAGGACGGCGACCAGAACGACGGCCGGAACGAAATAGAAGGACACGCGGTCGGCGAGCCCCTGGATCGGCGCGCGCGAGCGCTGCGCCTTGGCGACCAGCTCGACGATGCGCGAGAGCGTGGTCTCGGCGCCGACTTTCTCGGCGCGCATGACCAGCGAACCGTTCTTGTTGAGCGTGCCGCCGGTAAGCGCGTCGCCTTGCGTCTTTTCGACCGGCAGCGGTTCGCCGGTGATCATCGATTCGTCGATCGCCGAGCGTCCCTCCAGCACGATGCCGTCGACCGGCACCGCATCGCCGGGGCGGATGCGCAAGCGATCGCCGGTCTGGACGCTGTCGAGCGGCACGTCCTTCTCGGAGCCGTCGGCGCCGATCAGCCGCGCTGTCTTCGGCGCAAGGTCGAGCAAGGCGCGAATGGCCGAGCCGGTGCGCTCACGGGCGCGCAGCTCCAGCACCTGGCCGAGGAGGACCAGGGCAACGATGACGGCGGCGGCCTCGAAATAGACAGGCACCGTGCCGTCATGGCCGCGGAACTGATGCGGGAAGACATCCGGAAACAGGGCCGCGACGAGGCTGAAGAGGTAGGCGGCACCGACGCCCAGCGAAATCAGCGTCCACATATTGGGGCTGCGGTTGAGGATCGATTCCCAGCCGCGGTGGAAGAACGGAAACGCCGCCCACAGCACCACCGGGCTTGCCAGCGCCAGCTCTATCCACGTCTTCGTCCGGCCGTCGATGAGGCTTTCGAAGCTGAAGCCTAGCATCGGCGCCATGGCGATGATCAGGAGCGGCATGGAGAGCGCCGCGCTGACCCAGAACCGGCGCGTGAAATCGACGAGCTCGGGGTTAGGGCCTTCGTCGCCTGTCGGGACGCCCATCGGCTCCAGCGCCATGCCGCAGATCGGGCAGGAACCGGGCTTGTCGCGGATGATCTCGGGATGCATCGGGCAGGTGTATTGCGTGCCCTTCGGCATCGGCTGCGGCTCGGGCCGGCCGGCAAGGTACTTTGCCGGCTCCGCCTCGAACTTGGCCTTGCAGCCAGCGGAGCAGAAATAGAAACCCTGCCCTTCATGGCGCAGAAAGTGCCTGGCGCTCGCCCGATCGACGCTCATGCCGCAGACGGGATCGGTGGCGGAGAGATACGCTTCCGGCCCGGCCACAAATTTCGTCCGGCAGCGATCGCTGCAGAAATGGAACGTTCGGCCGCCATGCTCGGCCGTCGGCTTGCCGGCCGCCGGATCGACCGTCATGCCGCAGACAGGATCGCGAATCACCGCTTCGGCGGCAGGCGCGGTATCCTTGGCGGAGCAGCAGGCTCCGCCGTGCGCATGATGGTGATGATGGTCGGAATGGGTCATGGCCAGGCCTCTGAATTTCGAACTTGAGGCGGAGGTAGTCCTTCCAGTAACTGGAAGGTCAAGGGGTGGTTTGGATTTTTGGAGCTTTCGCCTTTCGGCTGCGCACGGCATCCATCGCCGGCCGTTGGAACGCGGCCACCAGCCCCATACACAGCGCGCGGAAAACGCGCTATAGACGCCGCCGAATGGCAAAGATCTCCCTCAAACTCGACGAAATCATCGATGGCGACGCGCTGCGCCGCGACTTGACAGCGCTGACGGCGGCGAGCGCGGGCGACGGCTCCAGCAAGGCCGCGCGCACGGCCGTCCTCCAGCTGCTCAAGGGCAGGATGGCGGATGGCCGGAAGACCGCCGAAACCATGCTCAGGCAGGATGGCGGCGGCAATGCCTGCGCCGAGCGGCTCTCGCATCTGATGGATGAGCTGATCCAGGCGCTCTATGATTTCGCCGCCACCCATGTGTACCGCGTCAAGAACCGTTCGACCGCCGAGCGCATGGCGGTGGTGGCGGTCGGCGGCTACGGCCGCGGCACGCTGGCGCCGGGCTCCGACATCGATCTCCTGTTCCTGCTGCCCTACAAGCAGACGCCATGGGGCGAGCAGATCGTCGAATACATGCTCTACATGCTGTGGGACATGGGGCTGAAGGTCGGCCACGCGACCCGCAACATCGAGGAGTGCCTCAGGCTGTCGCGCAGCGACATCACCATCCGCACGTCGATCCTCGAGGCGCGCTTCCTGTGGGGAGAGCACAAGCTCTATGACGAGCTGCTCACCCGCTTCGACCATGAGGTGGTGCGCACGACCGGGCCGGAATATGTGCAGGCCAAGCTTGCCGAGCGCGACGATCGTCACGCCAAGGCAGGCGAAAGCCGCTATCTGGTCGAACCCAACGTCAAGGACGGCAAGGGCGGCCTGCGCGACCTGCAGACGCTGTTCTGGATCGGCAAATATTTCTATCGCGTGCGCACCGGCGAGGAACTGGTCGAGAAGGGCGTCTTCACCGAGGCCGAGTACCGCGAATTCCACAAGGCCGAGGACTTCCTGTGGGCAGTGCGCTGCCACATGCATTTCCTCACCGGCAAGGCGGAAGAGCGGCTGCACTTCGACATCCAGCGCGAGATCGCCGAGCGGCTTGGTTACACGACGCATCCCGGCCTGTCGGCGGTCGAGCGCTTCATGAAGCACTATTTCCTCGTCGCCAAGGATGTCGGCGATCTCACCCGCATCTTCTGCGCGGCGCTCGAGGAAGAGCAGGCCAAGCATGTGCCGGGCTTCAACCGCATCTTCCTCACTTTCTCGCGCCGCAAGCGCAAGCTTGCCGGCACCTCCGATTTCATCGTCGACAATCACCGCATCAACATCGCCGACGACAGCGTGTTCGAGCGCGATCCGGTCAACCTGCTCAGGCTCTTCTGGTTCGCCGACAAGCATGGGCTGGAGTTCCATCCCGACGCGCTGAAGCTGCTCACCCGCTCGCTCGGCCTGGTCAACAAGTCGCTCCGGCGCGACGAGGAGGCCAACCGGCTGTTCCTCGACATATTGACCTCGGACCGCAATGCCGAGCTGAACCTGAGACGCATGAACGAGGCCGGGCTGCTCGGCCGGCTGATCCCCGACTTCGGCAAGATCGTCGCCATGATGCAGTTCTCGATGTACCACCACTATACGGTGGACGAGCATTTGATCCGCTGCATTGGCGTGCTGGCCGAGATCGAGCGCGGCGACGGCGAAAAAGTGCATCCGCTTTCGCATACGCTGATGCCGGGGCTGAAGAAAAGCCGCGAGGCGCTCTATGTGGCGGTGCTGCTGCACGATATCGCCAAGGGCCGGCCGGAAGACCATTCGGAGGCCGGCGCACGCATTGCCCGGCGCATCTGTCCGCATATGGGGCTGTCGCCGGCCGACACCGAAACGGTGGCCTGGCTGGTCGAGAACCATCTCGTGATGTCGATGACGGCGCAGACGCGCGACCTCAACGACCGCAAGACGATCGAGGATTTTGCCTCGATCGTGCAGTCGGTCGAGCGGCTGAAGCTGCTTTTGATCCTGACCGTCTGCGACATCAGGGGGGTCGGACCCGGCGTGTGGAACGGCTGGAAGGGACAGTTGCTGCGCACGCTCTACTTCGAGACCGAACTGCTGCTCACCGGCGGCTTCTCCGAAGTCTCGCGCGCCGAGCGTACGGCTGCTGCGCGCGAACGGCTGGCCGAGGCGCTCTCGGCCTGGCCGGCCAAGGAGCGCAAGCGTTATGTCGCGCAGCATTATGAGAATTACCTTTTGACGGTCGACCTGTCCGACCAGCTTCGCCATGCCGAATTCATCCGCGAGGCGGATGCGGCGGACAAGAAGCTCGCCACCATGGTCAAGACGCATGAGTTCGAGGCGGTGACCGAGATCACCGTGCTGGCGCCGGACCATCCGCGCCTGCTTTCGATCATTGCAGGCGCCTGCGCTGGGGCCGGCGGCAACATCGTCGACGCGCAGATCTTCACCACCTCGGACGGACGGGCGCTGGACTCCATCCTGATCTCCAGGGAATTCGACCTCGACGAGGATGAGCGGCGGCGTGCCGAGCGGGTCGGCCGGCTGATCGAGGATGTGCTCTCCGGCAAGAGCTGGCTGCCCGAGATGATCGAGAAGCGCACCAAGCCGAGGCGCGGGTCCAAGGTGTTCAAAATCCAGCCGCGCGCCGAAATCCGCAACACGCTGTCGAACCGCTTTTCGGTGGTCGAGGTCGAGGGCCTCGACCGGCCGGGGCTGCTCTCCGAGATCACCGGAACGCTGTCCGACCTTTCGCTCGACATCGCATCGGCGCACATCACGACCTTCGGCGAGAAGGTTATCGACACGTTCTACGTCACGGACCTCACCGGCCAGAAGATCGACAGCCCGACGCGCACCGCCACCATCCACAAGCGGCTGATCGACACGCTGGAAGGCAATTCTTCCGAACGCAACGGCAAGGCCAAGGCAGCAGCCGAGTGACCATCCATTTGACGCAATTTTTCTGGCAGTCGTCTCCGGCATGAGCCTAGTCAAGAAATTCGCCACCGTCGCTTCCGGCACGCTGATGAGCCGCGCGCTGGGTTTTGGCCGCGAGATGCTGATGGCCGCGGCCCTCGGCACCGGCCCGGTCGCCGACGCCTTCAACGCCGCCTTCCAGTTCCCCAACACCTTCCGCCGGCTGTTTGCCGAAGGCGCCTTCAACGCCGCCTTCGTGCCGCTCTTCGCCAAGGAGATCGAGCAGCACGGCAACGAGGGCGCCAAACGCTTCTCGGAGGAGGTGTTCGGCGTGCTGTTCTCGGCGCTGCTGGCATTGACCATCGCGATGGAATTGGCGATGCCGCTGATCGTGCGCTACCTGGTGGCGCCGGGCTTCGCCGACATTCCCGGCAAGTTCGAGACGACCGTCCGGCTGGCGACGATCATGTTCCCGTACCTTATCTGCATGTCGCTCGGCGCCATGATGGCGGGCATGCTGAATTCGCTGCGCCGCTATTTCGCCGCGGCGATCGCGCCCGCCTTCCTCAACATCATCCTGATCAGCGTGCTCGCCTATGCGTGGTACCATGGGCTGGACGCGCATGATGTCGGCTTCGGCCTGTCCTGGGGCGTGCTGGCGGCGGGCATCGTGCAGCTCGCGATCGTCTGGATCGCGGTGCGCAATGCCGGTATCTCGATCGGCTTCCGCCGGCCGAAGATGACGCCCAACGTCAAGCGGCTCCTGATCCTGGCGCTGCCGGCGGCGATCACCGGCGGCATCACCCAGATCAACCAGCTGATCGGCACGGCGATCGCCTCGGCGCAGAATAGCGCCGTGTCGTCGCTCGCCTATGCCGACCGCATCTACCAGCTGCCGCTCGGCGTCGTCGGCGTGGCGGTGGCGATCGTGTTGTTGCCGGAACTGTCGCGGGCGCTGAAATCGGGCAACCTGGTCGAGGCCGCCAATTTGCAGAACCGCTCGGTCGAGTTCACGCTGTTCATGACCTTGCCGGCAGCGGCGGCGCTCTGGGTGATGTCGGAGCCGATCGTGCGGCTGGTCTATGAGCGCGGCGCCTTCGCCGCCAACCATTCGACACCGACGGTGGCGGCAATCCTGGCGATCTTCGGCCTCGGCCTGCCGGCCTTCGTGCTGATCAAGGCGTTCACGCCCGGCTATTTCGCCCGCGAGGACACGCGCACGCCGATGATCTTCGCCGCCATCTCGGTCGGCGTGAACGTCGCCACGGCGCTGAGCCTGTTCCCGTCGATGGGCGCTCCGGGCATCGCGGTCGCTTCGGCCGTCGCCGGCTGGGTCAACGCGCTGATGCTGCTCGCCATGCTGATCAGGCGCGGCCATTGGGGCCGCGACATTCCTTTGCTGAAGCGTATTCCCAGGCTGGTGCTGTCTGCGGTGGTGATGGCGACGGCGCTGTATTTCGCCGAGCATTATTTCGCCGCAAGGATCGGCCCGGGCTCGCCGCTGGTCGTCAAGGCGACGACGGTGCTCGGCCTCGTCGCCGGCGGGGCGCTGCTCTACTTCATCACCGCCTTCGGCACCGGTGGCGCCGATTTCGGCATGCTCCGGCGCAATGTCAGGCGCGGATCGGGTAAGAACACGGCTGCGCCAAAACCCACCCTCGACGAATAGTCAGCCCCCACATCCGCCCCTATCGTCGCCACTTGCTCCCGCCCTCGGGTTGGTACATAAGCGCGCCGTCGAAAGACTTTCGCCGCGTGCGAAACGGCCCTCCACAAGCCATGAGGAAACCATGTCCGCCTTCAAGCCACTCGTCTTTTCGGGCGTCCAGCCGACCGGCAATTTGCATCTCGGCAACTATCTCGGCGCCATCAAGAAATTCGTCGCCCTTCAGGAACAGTCCGATTGCATCTACTGCGTCGTCGACCTGCATTCGCTGACGGCGCAGCTCGTCCACCAGGATCTCGGCGACCAGACGCGGTCCATCACCGCGGCGTTCCTGGCCTCCGGCATCGACCCGAAGAAGCACATCGTCTTCAACCAGTCGCGGGTCATGCAGCATGCCGAGCTTGCCTGGATCTTCAATTGCGTGGCGCGCATCGGCTGGATGTACCGGATGACGCAGTTCAAGGACAAAGCCGGCAAGGACCGCGAGAACGCCTCGCTTGGCCTGCTCGCCTATCCGAGCCTGATGGCGGCCGACATCCTGCTCTACCGCGCCACCCATGTGCCGGTGGGCGAGGACCAGAAGCAGCACCTGGAACTGACACGCGACATCGCCCAGAAATTCAACAACGACTTCTCCGAGAAGATCGCGGCGCTCGGCATCGGCGTCGAGATGCAGATCGGCGAGGAGACGGTGAACGGCTATTTCCCGATCACCGAACCGGTGATCGGCGGTCCGGCGGCGCGCGTCATGAGCCTGCGCGACGGCTCGAAGAAGATGTCGAAGTCCGATCCGTCCGACCTGTCGCGCATCAACCTGACCGACGATGCCGACACCATCTCCAAGAAGATCCGCAAGGCCAAGACCGATCCGGAGGCCTTGCCGAGCGAAGTCGATGGGCTCGAGAGCCGGCCCGAGGCGGAAAACCTCGTCGGCATCTATGCCGGCCTCGCCGAGATCTCGAAGGAAGACGTGCTGAAGGAATATGGCGGCCAGCAGTTTTCCGTGTTCAAGCCGGCGCTCGCCGATCTTGCCGTGGAGAAGCTGGCGCCGATCGCTGCCGAGATGCGCCGCATCGAGGGCGACCGAGCCTATGTCGATGCCGTGCTCGAGGATGGCGGCGACCGCGCCCGCGCCATTGCCGAGGGCACGATGAAGACGGTGCGCGACATTATCGGCTTGCTGCAGGACTGATCGGCTCTCGTTGAACTTCCATGCCACGCCGGCCGGCGGCTTGCCGCCGGTTCGCGGCAGTGGCAGATTGCGGCCGAAACCATACAGAGCAGATAAACATGGTCTCCAAACGCCTTAGCCGCGAAGCCGGGCATCGCAGGAAATTCCTGACGATCATCGATGACACGCCGGAGTGCGAGCGCGCCGTCGCCTACGCTTCGAAGCGGGCGCAGAGCACCAGCGGGGTGCTGGTGCTGCTCTATGTCATCGTGCCGGACGATTTCCAGCACTGGCTGGGCGTGGAAAAGATCATGCGCGAGGAAGCCAACGCGACGGCGCGCGCGGCCTTGGACGGCTATGCGAACAAAGTACGCCAGAAGCTCGGCATCGAACCGGAGATGGTGGTGCGCGAAGGCAAACCCACCGAAGAGATCCACAAGCTGATCGAGGACGACCAGGACATTGCCATCCTGGTGCTGGCGGCCGGCGCCGGCAAGGAAGGCCCGGGACCGCTGGTCAGCGCGGTTGCGGGCCGGGGTGCTGCTTTCCCCATTCCGGTCACGGTGGTGCCGCAGAATCTTTCGGACGAGGAAATCGATAGCCTCGCCTGACTTGCGAAGGTCTCCCCGAAATCCGGCAGGCGCATCCCGCCGGCGGCGCCTTTTGGGTTATTTCGGCATGGCCATTCAACCATAGACTGCGACATCGCCCCTTGGCCCGCGCCTGCGGTGCGCCATTTGGAATCGTCACCGAGGCGACAATTCCAAACGGAGCACTGATGGTCGAATCAAACCGGGAGACGAACCGGAACGGCACGTCGAGGCCGCAACGCAGAGCCGCCGAACCCGCCGCGACGCCACCTCTCCGGCAGCGTGCACGAACCCAGCAGGAAGCCCGGCAGCCGCCCCCTGCAAAGCCAGGGCGCAGGCACCGTGTGCTCGCCAAGCGCCATCCGGCCATGGTCGAAAGCATCGCGGGCGCGGTAACCGTCAAAAGCCTCGATCTCTACTATGTCGTCGCCTCCGGCGGACAGATTCCTTTGAAAGGCGAGCATGGCTTCGGACTTTATTTCCACGACTGCCGCTTCCTCGGCGGCTATCGGATGGCGCTGGCCGGGCTGGCGCCGATCGTGCTGGCCTCGACCGCGCAAAAGGGCTACGCGGCGCTTTTTGAACTGACCAATCCCGAACTGCATTTCGATGGCGAAGAATCGATCCCCAAGGATGAGCTCGGCATCCGCTGGGAACGCATCCTGGACGCAGGGCAGACATGCGTGCGCGAGGTCCTGACCATCCAGAATTTCGGTCACACGGCGCATGGCTTTCCGCTGACCTTGCAATTCCGTGCCGGTTTCGAGGACATCTTCGACGTGCGTGGCCTGGTACGGCAGGACCTCGGCAGGGCCGAGCGACCCACATGGCGAGACGGCAGGCTGCATTTTGTCTATCACGGCGCCGACCGGATGCGCAGGACAGCGACGATCGCCTTCTCGCCTCCACCCGATGCCACGCACGAGACCACGGCAGAGTTCAGGATCGATGTGCCGGCAGGAGAAGCGCGGACCATCGCGGTGACCATCGAGCTGAGGGAAGTTTCCGAGGAGGCCGAAGCCAACCATTTGAACCAGCGGCCGGCAATCATCCTCGACAACCTTGCGGAGAATCTCCGGGCAGGCTCGCAAGAATGGCTGGAGCTGCACACGAAGTTCGACAGCGACAGCCTGCTGCTCAACGGCATCATGGAGCGCTCGCTGCGTGATCTCGCGATGCTCAGATCCGATTGGGCCAACAGAGAGTATTTTGCCGCCGGCGTGCCGTGGTTCGTCGCCCTTTTCGGGCGCGACAGCCTGATCGTCGCGCTGGAAATGCTGGCCTTCCAGCCGGAGATCGCCGCCCAGACGCTGCGCCTTCTCGCCAGCTATCAGGGAACCCGGACGGACCGATGGCGGGAGGAGCAGCCCGGCAAGATCCCGCACGAGCTGCGCGTCGGCGAGCTCGCCCGCGCGGGCGATGTCCCGCATGCCAGGTTCTACGGCACGGTGGACGCGACCCCGCTCTTCCTGCTGCTTCTGGGCCGCCATGCGGCGTGGACGGGCGATCTCGGGCTCTTTCGTGAGCTGCGGGAGCCTGTGGAAAGAGCCTTGCGCTGGATCGCCAGGGCCGGGGACAAGCACGGCGAGGGCTATCTCAAATATCGGAGCACAGCGGAGAGCGGCCTCATCAATCAGGGCTGGAAGGACTCGGCCGATGCGATCGTCAGGGCCGACGGCAGCCTCGCCAGGCCGCCGATCGCCCTCGTCGAGGTGCAAGGCTATGTCTTTGCCGCCAAGCATGCCATCGCCGAGCTCTACAAGCGCGCGGGGGACCGCAATCGCGCCAAGCAGCTTCGCCAAGAGGCCGAGGGGCTTCGGGCACGCTTCAACCGCGATTTCTGGTGCGAGGACCATGGCGCCTTTGCCCTCGCGCTCGAAGCGCGGGGCCGGCAGGTCGCGGTCGTTTCCTCGAACCCCGGACATGCGCTTTGGTGCGGTATCGCGGACCGGGACAAGGGCCGCCGGTCGGTGGCGCGGCTGATGCATGACGATATGTTCAATGGCTGGGGCGTGCGCACGCTCGCCACCTCGGAGCGGCGCTACAATCCCGTCGGCTACCACCTCGGGACCGTCTGGCCGCACGACAATGCTCTCGTGGCCGCCGGCTGCCGGGAATATGGCGAGGACGACGCGGCGTTGCGCATTTTCACTGGGATCGCCGAGGCTGCCATTCACTTTCGCCATCACAGGCTCCCCGAAGCGATGGCGGGCTTTCCGCGCGCGGATTTCCAGACGCCGGTGCATTATCCGGTGGCCTGTCACCCGCAGGCCTGGGCGGCCGGGGCAGCGCCGTTCCTGCTGACGGCCTGCCTTGGCCTGGAACCCGACGGTTTCGCGAATAAGCTGCGGATCGTGCGGCCGCGAATGCCCGGTTTTGTGAACCGTATCGAGCTTCGCGGGCTGCGTGTCGGCAAGGGCAGCGCCGACCTCGAATTCAGGCGAACGGACGATGGCGCCGAGGTCGATATCCTGCAGACGAGTGGACAACTGACCGTCGAAGTTGGAGGATGAGGACTGCCGCGGTTCGGATATCCCGCCACGGCAAATACATTCCGCCAGCCAGCCATTTTGGGCGACGCGTTTCGCTTGAATGTCCAGCCGATAGAGCCTATTTAGAATTATTCCAAACTATCGGCCCGGAAAGGGCCTGGAGATACCCATGTTCATCCAGACCGAATCGACGCCGAACCCGGCGACGCTGAAATTCCTTCCGGGCAAGGAAGTGCTGCGCGAGGGCACAGCCGATTTCCGCAACGCCGAAGCCGCGGCGACGGCGTCGCCGCTGGCCGGCCGGCTGTTCGAGATCCCGGGCGTGACCGGGGTCTTCTTCGGCTATGACTTCATCACCGTCACCAAGGACGGCCCCGACTGGCAGCACCTGAAGCCGGCTATACTCGGCGCCATCATGGAACATTTCATGTCCGGCGCGCCGGTCATGGCGTCCACTGACCCGGCCGTCGAGACCAGCCAGACCGGCGAATTCTACGACAAGGCCGACGAAGAGCTGGTGCTGACCATCAAGGAGCTGCTCGACACGCGCGTGCGCCCGGCGGTTGCCCAGGACGGCGGCGACATCACCTTCCGCGGCTTCGAGAACGGCACCGTGTTCCTGCACATGAAGGGCGCCTGCGCCGGCTGCCCATCGTCGACGGCGACGCTGAAGCACGGCATCCAGAACCTGCTTCGCCACTTTGTTCCGGAAGTCCAGCAGGTCGAGCAGGTCGCCTGAGAGTTCTACTCCGCCCGGCGCAATAGCCGGCCGAGCCGCCAAAAACAAAAAACCGGGCCCCAACAGCCCGGTTTTCTGTTCTTGGACGTCTTGTTGTTGCCTAGACGGTCCGCTTGCGAAAGTTTTTGGCTTCGGCCTTCGTGATCAAATCACGATGACCTTGGCGCCGACCGACGTGCGGTCGTAGAGATCGATAATGTCCTGGTTCATCAGCCGGATGCAGCCCGACGACATCGCCTTGCCGATCGAGAACCATTCCGGGCTGCCATGCAGGCGGTAGCCCATGTCGCCGCCCTTGTTGAAGAGATACATGGCGCGCGCGCCGAGCGGGTTCTTCAGGCCCGGCTCCATGCCGCTGGCGAATTTGGCAAGCTCGGGCTGGCGCTTGATCATCTGCGAAGGCGGCGTCCAGGTCGGCCATTCGCGCTTCAGCGCGATATGGGCGGTGCCATGCCACTCGAAACCCTCGCGGCCGACGCCGATGCCGTAACGCATCGCCATGCCGTCGCCCTCGATGAAGTAGAGGAACTTGTTCTGGGTATCGACGATGATGGTGCCCGGCTTCTCCGGAGAGTCATACCGCACTTCCTGCCGATGATACCTGGCGGGGACCTTCTCGATCGGGATGCGCGGCAGCTGATAGCCGGCATCGGTCATCGCGCCATAGTTGTTGGTGAACAACTGCCCGCCGATGGTGCTGCAGCCGCTGATCGCGGTCGACAGCGCAAGAGCGGCGACGATTGCAAATGACTTCAAGCGCATGAATAGGTCCGACGCCCCGCCTCGATGCCAGCGGCACGAGTCGGCCGCTTTGTTGCCATCATTCATGCTGGCATTTCTTTTGCTTGCCAAGCGCGCACTGCCTATATGCAAGACCTTACGTGCCGGTAAGTGCCGGACTGCGGCATTTCCGCAACAGGCTTCACAAGGATTGTGAAACAAAATCAATGAGGCAGCTGAAGAGCCGCCTGGAACTCGAGGAGAGCGCCATGAATGTCGGAGATGCCGCCGAGCGTTCCGGCCTGCCGGCCAAGACCATCCGCTATTATGAGGAAATCGGCCTGATCCGCCCGGCGCGGGCCGAGAACGGCTATCGCGACTATTCCGGCGACGACATCCATCGGCTGGCCTTCCTGCGCCGCGCGCGCAACCTCGGCTTCTCAATCGACGATTGCAGGCAGCTGATGGCGCTCTATCAGGATCGCGGCCGCGCCAGCCACGACGTGCGCGAGATCGCCGCCGCCCATGTCAGGGCGATCGAGGAGAAGGTGCGCGAATTGCAGTCGATGCGCTCGACGCTGCAGACGCTGATCCAGGCCTGCCACGGCGACCACCGGCCGGACTGCCCGATCCTGGATGACATGGCGGGAGCGGTGGAAGTCAATCGAGCGCAAACGGCATAGAGAGCGCCTACCAGCTAGGCGGCCTGGCCGATCACATCTTTGCCGGTTTGGCGGTTGGTTGTCCGCTTGAGAAACAATTTGGCGTGCTCCGCCCAATCGGCTGCTGTGACGTCATGCTCACGAACCGACTTCCTGAACACCTCACGCAGACCGTCGAGGTCGAAGGCCGAAAGCCTCTCGCCGTTCACTACCGCCCCGTCCATCGCCATATCAACCCCCAAGCAACGGCAACCCATATATATCGTTATATAATCCGCCCCGCTGAAAACAGCCCCTGGCCTGACTTCTTTTGGGTGCAATTGCCACCTTGCCTGACGCGCCATCCAATCATGGCTGCGGAACTAACCCGCCAAGGATGCGCCGTTTATTCGATGGAACGGGACAGGACTGGCGACGGGTCTGTCAACCGGGGGTAAATCGCTACGGCTCGCTTAGATGCCTAGCTTCGTAAAGTCTTCACGACGACCGAGCACTGCGGCCAACAGCTCGTCATGATCAGTGACGCCGCGCTGAAAGAAGGCCAATACTGTCAGCGCCAGAACCTGACCATCTACCGATTTTCGGTCCAAATTGGCATCGGCGCATATTCGATCGAACACGCGCTGGCAGATGGCCAAATCTTCCGGCCCCAGGAATTGGCTTTGCGGAACCCGTAGCATCACAACGCCTCAAGGGCAGGCACAACGAACTCCCAAGCATCGATGCCCATGGCACCGCCGGGGAACATTCGCGATTCATATTCCGCCGGCCGGTAGGTTCAATTGGAAATCACTGTACGATTTTTACCAAGCGGCACAGGTGCATTGCCCACCTTGTTGGGCGCCCTAATTCTAGCCGGCGACGCTCCCAATGTCCGCCGCGACAGTGGCCGACGCAGGCAATGCTCATCCGGCAGCCGCGTCGGCCATTTCCTTTATCAGGCTGGGGTGGCACCTAAGCCGGCGTCTTGATGCCGCGCCTTGGACCGACCTGCAATAGCGAGGGAAGCACGCGGTTCCGGAACGCCTCAGCGCTTCCAGAAATCGCGGTGCGGGGCGAGCATCTCGTCCGCGATTTCGGGGAAGGGCCCAAAGACCTCGATCTTTTTCTGGCCGGAGGCGAATACGGTGCGCGAAGCGAGGTCCATGGTCGGATTTTCCGCGTGATCCCCGGTGAGCGCCAGAAGCTCGGTCTCCTCGAAGCCATAGACCAGCCGCCCGATATTCGCCCAATACATCGTGCCGGCGCACATCGCGCAGGGCTCACCGGTCGAGACCAGCGTACATTGCCACAGGAACTCCGGCTCATAGGCCGCCGCCGCGCGCCGGGCCAGCTCGGTCTCGGCATGGCGCACCGTGTCGAGATTGCCCTGCCGCATCAGAACGCGATCGTCCGGCCCGACCAGCACGCAACCGAACGGATGATGCCCATGCGCCGCCGCCTCGCGCGCGACGGCGTCGGCGGACCGGAGATGGGCGAGCATCTGATCGCGGGTCATGGCAAAATCCATTATGCCGACATTACCAGATGAGCGGCTCCTTGAGCCGAGATTGCTGCCAAGGGACATGATTAGCAAGAACTAATCTTCGCTTGAACACCCCTGGTTTCAGGCTCATCCCGGTTCGATTAATTTGCGTTTTGGTCTGTCAAACATACAATCACGCAACTTAAGGGCTGCGCCCGCTTCACCATTCGTTCACGATATTAGCGCAGCCTAACGTAAGGTCATGCTGGTACAGCGTACATGCCTTAAGAGCCCTGGCGCCGATCCCCCTCAGCGCTGGGGCTTTTCTTGCGCCTTACAGCCGCGTGATCTTGTCCAGCTTCATGCGAATCCGCTGGCCTTCCGCGTACATCAGGGCGAAGGCTTCAAGCTCGAATAAGACGGAGAATGCTTTTCGCCGTCGACCACATGGACGAACAATTCGCCAGCGGCTTCGACCCATTCAACACGGCTCGTGCAGACCTCTATTCGTCGTCCATCGCGCAGGTCCGGAACTAAGATAGCCCGGTCTGCTCAATCAAGGGGGGTTCACAGGATTTCGCAGGCCGGGCCATGCACCGACAACATTGAGACGCGCCGGGCACAAAAATATGATCCGCACAACGCGGGCCTTCAATACAAAATCGCGGTACGGAATCATACAGACGTTAGCCGGCGCCTGTCCTGATTAAATTCCTATTTCACTTTGGGTTTGTCAACCGGACAATCGCCTTCCCCGACGGCTAGGTAGCTTTCGGGAGTTGAGCACGGTATGTTTCGCTTTCAGTAGATTCTTTGAGGCGACCAGTGCCACTTCCTATGTTTCTTTTTGCTTTTACGCCAGTATTGATATTTATATATTTCAGTCTTTTAGATATCAGAAAAAATAGATGGCAAAAGGAGGAAAGAAGATCCCTTCTATACGTCTATTTTTCGTTTCATATTGCCGTAGTTATAGGGATTATTGTATCCTTTTTTGAGCTATATATTAAAGAGTGATATCCGAAGGGCCGTGCCGGCCTGTAGGGCATAAAATCCTATTTCACTTTGGGTTTGTTAACCATATAATCGCCCTAACCGGGTTCAAACCGTGAACAAAATCTGGCATGGTGCCGGCCATGCCCATCGTTTCCCCGATTCCCTTCAATCCGCTGATCGACGGCCGCCAGTCCGAGCGCGCCATGCTGGTGCGGCGCGGCGTGCAGCGGCTGCTTACCGAAATGGGCGCGCATGTGCTGCCGGAGCTTTCGCTGGCCACCGGCCGCCGCGCCGATCTCGTCGCGCTGACGCGGCAGGGCGATATCTGGATCATCGAGATCAAATCCTCGATCGAGGATTTTCGCGTCGACCGCAAATGGCCGGACTACCGGCTGCACTCGGACCGTTTCTTCTTCGCCACCCATCCCGGCGTTCCACAGGAAATCTTTCCCGAGGAATGCGGCTTCATCCTTTCCGACGGCTATGGCGCGGAGATCCTGCGCGATGCGCCGGAGCACCGCATGGCGGCCGCGACGCGCAAGGCTCTGATGCTGCGGATTGCCCGCGCGGGTGCCGCCCGGCTGTTGGCGGCCGAGCTCGCCGGCGTTGCGGTGCCGGCGCTGGATGGCGAGAGCGGGTAGATACTGGTCGTGGCGTGTTGCCGCTGACGTCCGAGGCTCAAGCCACCCCCTGCCGAAGGCCGGCGAGAATTTTCGTTCCGCACCGATGATTTCCGCCGATCACGATTGTCTTCATCAACAGGCGCGTCCGGATGGCCGGCGGCCTGGAAAAGAGGTGAAGCGTGAAATCTCTACAAAATCAGAGCGTCATCGTCGTCGGAGGCAGCCGGGGTGTCGGCCGCTCGATCGTGGAAGCAGCGCTTGGCGAAGGAGCGACCGTGCTTGCCGTCGCGCGCGGTGCCGCCGACCTGAAGCAACTCGCCTGGGAACGCCCGGGCCTGAAAACCCTGAGCATGGACGCGACGGCGGAGACTGCGCCGCAAGCGGTATTCGATGCGCTTGCGCCGGACGTGCTGGTGGTCTGCGCCGGCGCGCTCGCCCCTTCCGCGCCGATACAGGAGCAGAGTTGGGAAGTCTTCTCGGCGAATTGGGAAATGGACGTCAAGGCGTCGTTCCTGTTCTGTCGGGAAGCCCTCAAAGGCCGGCTCAAACCGGGCAGCCGGGTGCTGCTGATCGCCAGCGGCGCCGCCATCAGCGGAGGACCGCCGAATTCCGGCGGCTATGCCGGCGCCAAGCGCATGCAGATATTCCTGGCCGGGCATTGCCAGAAAGAGGCGGACCGGCTGGGCCTCGGCCTGCGCTTCATGGCGCTTTCGCCGGCCCGCATCATGCCGGGCACCGGGGTCGGCGATCATGGCATCGATGGCGTCGCGGCCTATATGGGCATACGCCCGGCCGACTTCCTGGCCAGCATGAGCGACATGCAGACGCCGGCCGATGTCGGACGGGCGGTGATCCAGCTCGCGACGGGCAAGCCGCAGGGCAGTTCCTTCACCGTGAGCGGCAGCGGTCTTGCGGCAGCGGCATGAGGCGCGCAGGATGCCGGCCGAATTCAGCGCCCCGGGCTCCTCATGACTGACGCTTCCGGCCCTATCGAACCTTTGGGCCGGCCAGGCCAGCCGGGCCTCGACCGGCTGGCCTTCGAGCGCCTGAGCCTCACCCACCGCCGCGAGCTCAAGCTCCATTGCTACCGGATGATGGGCTCGCTCAACGAGGCGGACGATCTCGTCCAGGAGACGTTCCTGAGGGCCTGGCGCGCGCGGTCGCAATTCGACGGTCGCGGCTCGGCGCGCGGCTGGCTCTACTCGATCGCCACCAACAGCTGCCTCAATGCGATCAAGGCACGGTCGTCGTCGCGGCGCATTCTCGAGCAACCCGAGCGGCCACCCTCCGAAGGAAGAGCGACCGGCGGACCGGCCGCCGAACTCGCCTGGCTGGAGCCATATCCGGACGCGGAACTGCCTGACATTGCCGACGACAGGCCCGGCCCGGAAGCGCGTTACGAGACCCGCGAGGCCGTCCGGCTCGCCTTCGTGGCGGCGATCCAGCTGTTGCCGCCGAGGCAGCGCGCTGCCCTCTTGCTTTGCGATGTGCTCGGATGGTCTGCAATCGAGACCGCGCAATTGCTGGGCGGCTCGACCGCCTCGATCAACAGCGCCTTGCAGCGGGCCCGCGCGACGCTCGGCGGACATTACGCCCAGGGGCGCGCGCCGCAGCGACCCCAGCCCAGCCCGGACGAAGGGCAGCTGCTCGAACGCTATATGCGGGCCTGGCAGGGCGACAATCTGGACGGGCTCGTCGACCTGCTGCGCGAGGACGCCGTCTACCACATGCCGCCATGGCGGGAATGGTACCGCGGACGCCCGGCAATCGGCGCATTCCTGGGAAGCGTCTGGGGCAATTTTGCCGGCTATCGCGCGGTGGCTGTCGGGGCCAACGCCCAGCCGGCCGTGGGCGTCTACGCGCTCGGCCGCCGGGATTTCGCGTGGCGGCCCCATTCGGTGCATGTCATTGAACCCGCCGACGGCAAGATCGCCTCGCTGACGATCTATGTCCCGCCGCTCGGCCCAGCTTTGTTTGCGGCCTTCGGCCTGCCGCCGGAGCCTCGCGCCTTTGGGGACTAACCCAGGTCTTCCTCCACCCCGCCAGCCGCCGGCGCCATGAGCAGCACGGCGGCGCCGAGCAGCGCCGCGACCAGCGAGCCCGCAAGGATGCCGACCTTCACCGCGTCCTGGAGGGCCGGGTTGCCGGCGAAGGCGAGCAGGCCGATGAACAGGCTCATGGTGAAGCCGATGCCGCACAGCAGCGAAATGCCCAGCATATGCAGCCAGCCGGCATTGGCCGGCAGGTCGGCAAGGCCGAACCGGATCGCGAGCGCCGAGGAGCCGAAGACACCGACCAGCTTGCCCAGCACAAGGCCGGCGGCGACACCCAGCGTCAGCGGCTCGACCAGTGCTGCAAAGCTCACGCCGCCGAGCGAGACGCCGGCATTGGCGAAGCCGAAGACCGGGATGACGAGGAAAGGCACAAGCTTGTGCAGGCCGTGTTCCAGCCGGTGCAGCGGCGAATGCTCTGTTTCGTGGCTGATGCCGGGGGAGCGTTCGAGCGGGATGGTGAGCGCCAGCGCCACGCCGGCCAGCGTGGCGTGCACGCCCGACTTCAGCACCAGCACCCACAGCAGCGCGCCGAGCAGCAGATAAGGCCAGAGCTTCATCACCCGCATGCGGTTGAGCACGACGAGCAGAGCGATGACGGCGAAGGCGGCCGCCAGATAGGCGAGCGACAGGCCGCTGGTGTAGAACAGCGCGATGATGATGACGGCGCCGAGATCGTCGATGATGGCCAAGGCGGTGAGGAAGACCTTCAGCGAGGCCGGCACGCGGCTGCCGAGCAGCGACAGGACGCCGAGCGCAAAGGCGATGTCGGTGGCGGTGGGGATAGCCAAGCCGGAGAGTGCGGCCGTATTGTCGCGATTGATCAAGACATAGACCAGCGCCGGCACCACCATGCCGCCGGCGGCGGCGATGCCGGGCAGCACCCGGCGCGGCCAGGTCGAGAGCTGCCCGTCCAGCATCTCGCGCTTGATCTCCAAGCCGACCAGCAGGAAGAACACCGCCATCAACCCGTCATTGATCCAATGCGAGATGCTGAGCGGCCCGAGAGAGGCGTGCAGGACGGCGAAATAGGTGGCCGCCAAAGGCGAGTTGGCGACGATGAGCGCAAGCGCCGCAGCCACCATCAGGATGATGCCGCCGGCGGCCTCGCCGTCGAGGAATTCGCGCAGGATCGATTTTGGCTTCTCGTCTCGCATGGATCCTCCGCGCTCTCAGAGACTGTTTCGAAATTCGCTCTGGTGAGTCATATGGTGGTGGTTTCGAGAACCGGAGCGGAGCGGACGTTCAGGTCCGTGAGCACCGGAAGCGCAGAAAACGCCAGCAGATGGCCGCCAGAGCGAATTTCGAAACAGTCTCTCAGCGCGGCGCGCGTTTGGCCAGTATGCGCTGCAGGGTGCGGCGATGCATGTTGAGGCGGCGCGCTGTCTCGGAAACGTTGCGGTCGCACATTTCGTAGACGCGCTGGATGTGCTCCCAGCGCACGCGGTCGGCCGACATCGGGTTTTCCGGCGGTGCCGCACGTTCGCCGGAGGTGCGGGTGAGCGCGGCGAAGACGTCGTCGGCGTCGGCCGGCTTGGAGAGATAGTCGATGGCACCGAGCTTCACCGCCGTCACTGCGGTGGCGATGTTGCCATAGCCGGTCAGGATGATGGCGCGGGCGTCGTTGCGCTTCTCGCGGATGGCCGCAACGACATCGAGGCCGTTGCCGTCGCCGAGCCGCATGTCGACCACCGCATAGGCCGGCGGATGGGCGCGCGCCTTGGCGACCGCCTCTTCCACACTCTCCGCCGTCTCGACCACGAAGCCCCGGGTCTCCATGGCCCGGGCAAGCCGGGTGAGGAACGGCTTGTCGTCCTCGACGATGAGCAGCGAGGTGTCCTCGCCCTCGACCATTGCACCCGTCGTGTCGTCTCCGCTCATCTTATCGGCATCCTGCTGACTTACTTCGCATAACGGATTCTAGCGAATGCACCTTAAGTCTTTGTTTTAATGCATTTCGTTGTCCCAGGACCGCTGCGCACTTCCGGGCGACATGCATTAGTTTCCGGGCGTGCCGCTTTCCCACACGCCACTGCATAGTTTTGGGCGACATGCCTTACTTTTACGCAGATACAGTCCTGCAACGGCAATGTCCAATTTTTACAGCCGGCAACAGAGCTGCCATGCGGCAAATGCAGGGCTTCCGTTAGCGTATCGCAATTCCGGACAGAGGCTACGGCGAAGTCGCCGAGCCTAACCGCTGCGCACTTTTCCTGGAATTGCGTTTAGCGTATCGCAATTCCGGACGGAAAACCGCTGCGCACTTTTCCTGGAATTGCTTTAGGCATTGTCGAACATGGAGGCCGAAACCAGTTCCTGGTTGAGGAACACGCCGCGCGGCCAGGCGACCTGCACCACCGCGCCTTCGCCGAGCCCGCTCGAATTGCGGAAATCGATGGTGGCGCCCGACCGTTCCAGCAGGGTCTTGGCGATGAACAGCCCCAGCCCCAGGCCGCCGCCGGCCTCCGTGCCCTGGCGGGTCGACATATAAGGTTCGCCGATGCGGTCGATGATCTCGGCCGGAAAACCCGGCCCGTCATCGGTGATCGAGAAGACGACCTGGTCATTGTCCCAGCTCCAGCTGACGGTGACCGACTTGCGGGCGAAATCGACGGCATTCTCGACCAGGTTGCCGAGCCCGTAGATGACGCCGGGGTTGCGCCGGCCGACAGGCTCGGGGCCGATGCATTCGCCGGGACGCAACCGGATCGAGATGCCGAAATCACGATGCGGCGCTGTCACCTCCTCGACCAGCGAGGTGAGCGGCATGCGCGACAAATGCGCTTCGCCTTCCGACGAAAGGCTGGTCAGCCGCTTCAGGATCTCACGGCAGCGTTCGCTCTGCGAGCGCAAGAGCTTCACGTCCTCGCCGTATTTCGGGTCCTTGCCGAGCGCCTTTTCCATCTCCTTGGCGACGACGGTGATGGTGGCCAGGGGCGTGCCGAGTTCATGCGCGGCGGCGGCGGCCAGCCCGTCCAGCGCCGACAAATGCTGCTCGCGTTGCAGCACCAGTTCGGTGGCGGCAAGCGCGTTGGCGAGCAGGCGCGCTTCCGCCGCGACGCGGAAGGCATAGATGGCGGTGAAGGCGATCGAGGCGAATACCGCCATCCACATGCCGGCGACATAGATAAACGGCATCAGCAGCGGCGAGCCTTCGTACCAGGGCAGCGGCAGGTGGAAGAACACCAGAAGCGTGGCGGCCACCACGACCAGCGCGCCGAGGATGGCGGTGAGCCGCAGCGGCAGCGATGCCGCCGAAATGACCACCGGCACGGCGAGCAGCACGCAAAACGGGTTGGTCAGGCCGCCGGTCATATAGAGCAGGCCGGTGAGCTGGACACCGTCGAAAGTCAGGATGGCGAAGGCCGAGAGCGGGGTGAGCCGATGCGCCGCCGGGTAGCGGAAGGTGAGCCACAGATTCATCCAGGCCGAGCAGGCGATCAGCGCAAAGCACATCGACACCGGCAGCGGGAATTTCAGGCCATAGGCGACGACAAGCACGGTCAAGCTCTGGCCGACGATGGCCAGCCAGCGCAGGCGGATCAGCGTGTTGAGCCGCAACCGCTGGCTTTGCTGGGTGTCGGGCGCGCGCAGGATGTTGATCATCGCCAAGGATTACAGCCGACGGCCGGGAAACGATAGAGCATCGTCACGTCCCGCGCGGCTTAGCGCGGCTGGTGGCGGCGGCCAGAAGCGGATTTTCCGGCCAGACATGCCTGGGGTAGCGGCCGCGCATGTCGGTGCGCACATCCGCCCAGGAGCCGCGCCAGAAGCCGGGGAGATCGCGCGTCGTCTGGATCGGCCGGTGCGCCGGCGACAGCAATTCGAGCGTCAGCGGCACGGTGCCATTGGCGATCGAGGGATGGTGGTCGAGGCCAAACAGCTCCTGCACGCGGATCGAAAGCACCGGCCACTCGCCGTCATAGCGGATCGGCGCACGACTGCCGGACGGCGCGTCGAAATGCGTCGGCGCCAGCACGTCGACCTTGCGCTGCAGATCGTGCGGGACCAGCGCCATGAGCGCCGACGACAGCGTCGCCTGCCTGATGGCCGCGAAGGAGGCATCGCCGGCGAGAAACGGCAAGAGCCAATCGTCGAGGCGATCCAGAAGCGCGGCATCGGAAACGTCCGGCCAGGGCGCGCCAAGGCCGCGATGCAGCCAGCCGAGCCGTTGGCGCAGCGCTTCCGCCTCCTTGCCCCAATCGAGCAGCGACAGGCCGTGCTCGCGCAAGGCCTCCGTGATGGCGCGGTCGGCATCGGCGCCCGACGGCGCCGGCAGCATGCGTTCGGACAGCGTGATACCACCTAGCCGCGCGGTCTCGCGCATGCGCGCGGTGCGGCGCTCGCGATCGAAGGTGACCTCGCGCTTCGTCTCGATGCGGTCGGCGAGGGCGGCGCGGATGTCGGTCTCGTCGGCGGGAGCGGCTGCGGTGATGCGGGCGTTCTGCGCCTTGCCCTGCAGGTCGGCCACGACCAGCCAGGTCTCGCCACCCAGCGGATCGGCGGCGTCGACCATGGCGCCCGAACCATTGGCCAGCACGAAGCGGCCACGCTCGCCACGCGCCCTTGCCACGCGATCCGGCCAGGCGTGGATAAGGAGGGCGCCGGCAGAGGCCGCCTCGCCGCCCTGCCCGCCACCGGCCTGTCTGGCCAAACGCTCGGCGAGTTGCCTGGCGGCGTTGGAGCGGGGGGATTTCTCGCCGCGAAACCGGATCAGACGCCGCTCCAGATCGGCGCTGTCGCCGCCCAACCCACGCTCGGTCAAAAGCACTGCGAGCGTAGCCGCTTCCCGCGCATGGCCGGTCCTTGCCGCCTCGGCCACCATATGCGCCAGCCGCACCGGCAGCGCCAGCTTGCGCATGGCGGCGCCCGCTTCCGTCAGCCGCCCCGCGTCGTCGATGGCGTGCAGCGCCTTGAGCAGAGCCCTCGCCTCGCTGAGCGCCGGTGCCGGCGGCGGATCGAGGAACGAAAGGCTCGACGGATCGGCGACGCCGAAAGCGGCGCAGTCGAGCAGCAGGCCGGACAGATCGGCCTCGAGGATTTCCGGCGGCGTGAAGGCGGGGAGCGCCGCCGTCTGCTCGGCACGCCACAGGCGCACGGCCACGCCGGGCTGCGTGCGACCAGCGCGGCCGGCACGCTGGTCGGCCGAAGCCCTGCTGACACGCACCGTCTCAAGCCTGGTCAAGCCGCTCGCCGGCTCGTAGCGCGGCAGCCGCGACAGGCCGGAATCGATGACGACGCGCACGCCGTCGATGGTGATCGACGTCTCGGCGATCGAGGTCGCCAGCACCACTTTGCGGCGACCGGCCGGCGCCGGCTTGATCGCCGCGTCCTGTGCCCGGTTGTCGAGCTGGCCGTAGAGCGGCACGATGTCGGTATCGGCGGCGACATTGCCTTGAAGCCGTTCGGCGGTGCGCTCGATCTCGCGCTGCCCGGGCAGGAAGGCGAGCACACTGCCCTGCTCGCTGGCCAAAGCCGCGCGCACGGCCCTGGCCATGGCGTCCTCGATCGCCGCGCCGGCCGGCCGTTCGTCGTAGCGGATCTCGACCGGGAAGGCGCGGCCCTGGCTTTCGATCACCGGCGCCTGCGCCAGGAGCCTCGCGACGCGCGCGCCGTCGAGCGTTGCCGACATGACCAGCAGACGCAGGTCCGGCCTCAGCGCGCCCTGCACGTCGAGTGCCAGCGCCAGGCCGAAATCGCCGTCGAGCGATCGCTCGTGGAACTCGTCGAAGATCACCGCCGAGACGCCGGGCAATTCCGGGTCGTCGAGGATCATGCGGGAGAGCACGCCTTCGGTGACGACCAGGATTTTTGTCCGCGCCGACGTGCGGTTTTCCATGCGCATGGCATAGCCGACCGTGCCGCCTGGCTCTTCGCCGAGCAATTCGGCCATGCGGCGGGCGGCGGCACGGGNGGCGAGCCGGCGCGGTTCGAGAAGAACGATCCTGCCGGCACCCAGCCAGGGCGCATCGAGCAGCGCCAGCGGCACCAGCGTCGTCTTGCCGGCGCCGGGCGGCGCCACCAGCACGGCGCTGCTGCGCCCGGCAAGTGCCGCGCCAAGCGCCGGCAGCACGGCGGTGACCGGAAGGTCCGGCAAGCGTTTCGTCGTCATGGCGCCCGCATATCAGCGGTCGCGGTTGCCACGCAACTTGCCAGACCGGCGCGCGGTCAAAGCCTGGTGCGTGAAAACGGGTTCCAGCGCACGGTGCCGAGCCTGACTTCTTCGCGCACCATCGTCAGAAGGCCGGAAGCGCCGACCACAGCCAGACCGACCAATGACAGCCAGTCGGGATATTCCTGGAAGAACAGCGCGCCGAGGATAACCGCCCAGACGATCTGCGAGTAATGCGTCGGCGCGATACGGTTTGCGGGCGCGTATTTGACCGCAAGCAATTGCAGCAGCTGTCCGCCGGCGGTGAACATGCCGGCCAGCATCAGCCAGACCAATTGCCCGAGATTGGGGAGCGCGAACGACGTCGCGGCCGCGCCGACGCCGTTGAAGACCAAGCCATAGCCGACCAGCGCGCCGAGAATCGTCGTGCGCTTTTCCTGCTGGGCGAGCGAGCGCATCAGGGTGACGCTGGTGGCGGCGAGGAAGGCGTTGGCGAAGGCGGCTAGATGGCCGAGATGCAATTCGCGGAAGCCCGGCCTCACCACCAGCATGACGCCGGCAAAACCGGCGACCACGGCCAGCCACCGCCAGGGGCCGACCCTCTCCTTCAGGATGACTGTCGACAGGATGGTGACCAGCAAAGGCGCCAGGAAGATCAGTGCGTAGACTTCCGCCAGCGGAATGGTGGTGAAGGCAAAGACGCTGAGCACGCCGGACGCGATACCCGCCAAGGCGCGCGCCTGCACCGCCCATGGCCTTTTGGTGCGCCAGACGTCGCGCCAGCGTTCGCCGTTGGGCTTGGTGAAGAACAGAAAGCAGCCGGCAAACAAGGTCGAGAAAAAGCCGATCTCGAAGACGGTGAACTGCCCGCCCAAGCTCTTGATGACCCCGTCGCTGAACGAATAGCTTGCATAGGCGATCAGGGCGAGCAGGATTCCGTTCGGCACGATACCATTTCCGGGAGAGAAGACGTGAAGATACTGACGCTGGGCGCGCATCCCGACGATATCGAGATATTCATGTTCGGTACGCTGGCCGCCTATGCCGCGCAAGGCGCAGGGCTGACTTTTGCGATAGCCACGGATGGTGCCAAGGGCGACCCGGCGGCAAGCCCGAGCCCCGCCAGCGGGGCCGGCTGACAGCAGCGGGACGTGGCGTCCTGCGATCATTCCCCAACGATTTCAATCACCCGTTTCGCCATGCTGCGGCGCAGCAACGAATTCGCTTGCCTTGTTTAGTAAAAATTGCATCACTAAACAAATTACTAAACATCTGCGGCGCACCGCGTCGCCATGTTTGGGCCTCTGAGGAGAGAGGTTGAGGGCTCTTGAAACCGTCATCCGGACGCGTTTCGCAAATGGGAGGTAAGGCATGAAATCGACCTTGAAACTGGCGTTGGGACTGGCCTCGGCGATCTTTGCGTCGACAGCCGTCTCGAACGTCGCGCATGCGGAAGACCTGACGCTGTGCTGGGCGGCCTGGGATCCGGCCAACGCGCTCGTGGAATTGTCCAAGGACTTCACCAAGGAAACCGGCATCGGCATGAAGTTCGAATTCGTGCCGTGGACCAATTATGCCGACCGCTTCCTCAACGAGCTCAACTCGCACGGCAAGCTGTGCGACCTGATCATCGGCGACAGCCAGTGGATCGGCGGCGCGGCCGAGAACGGCCACTACGTCAAGCTGAACGACTTCTTCGACAAGGAGAAGATCAGCATGGACGACTTCGTGCCGGCAACCGTGGTCGGCTATTCCGAATGGCCGAAGAACACGCCGAACTACTGGGCGCTGCCGGCCATGGGCGACGTCGTCGGCTGGACCTATCGCAAGGACTGGTTCTCCAAGCCCGAGCTGCAGAAGGAATTCAAGGAAAAGTATGGCTGGGATCTCGCCCCGCCGACCACCTTCGACCAGCTGAAGCAGATTGCCGAATTCTTCCAGAAGCGGCAGATCGACGGCAAGACCGTCTACGGCGCCTCGATCTATACCGAGCGCGGCTCGGAAGGCATCACCATGGGCGCCATGGACGTGCTCTACAGCTACGGCTTCCAGTACGAGAATCCGAAGAAGCCCTATGAGATGGATGGCTTCGTCAACTCCGAGAAATCGGTGAAGGGACTGGAGTTCTACAAGGCGCTCTATGACTGCTGCACGCCGCCCGGCGCTTCCAACAGCTACATGGGCGAAGGCGTCGACGCCTTCAAATCCGGGCAGGTGGCGATGCATATGAACTTCGCCTTCACCTGGCCCGGCCTGCAGAAGGACGAGAATGTCGGCGGCGACAAGATCGGCTACTTCGTCAACCCGAAGGGTCCCGACGGCGAGCAGTTCGCGCAGCTCGGCGGCCAGGGCATTTCGGTGGTTTCCTATTCCGACAAGCAGGAATCGGCGCTGAAATACATCAAGTGGTTCGCCAACAAGGACGTGCAAGCCAAGTGGTGGTCGCTCGGCGGCTATTCATGCCTGAACTCTGTCGTCAAGGACCCGAAGTTCCCGTCCAGCCAGCCCTACGCGCAGGCCTTCCTCGACTCGATGGCCATCGTGAAGGATTTCTGGGCTGAACCCAGCTACGCGCCGCTGCTGCAGGCCTCGCAGAAGCGCTTCCACGATTACGTCGTCGCCGGCCAGGGCTCGCCCAAGGACGCGCTCGACGGCCTCGTCAAGGACTGGACGCAGGTCTTCCAGGATGACGGCAAGATGTAAGGCTCCTCCCGAGCTCGACCGCAGAGCGGATGATTTCGGGTCGAATGACCTGAAATCATCCGGCTCCGGACCAAAGTGAGAGTGAGCATGATGTCGTCCGAAAACCGCTTCACACTTTTTCGGCATCATGCTCTGGTCCCGTGCCGCCCTTGGCACGGGACGCAGTTCAGATAAATTCCATCATCGAGACTGACCAGTGACCGAAGCAGGACTTACCATGCTCAATCGGACTGCGGACAACGTTGCCCGGGCGACCCCGGAGCCGTTGGCCAAGAAGATCCGGGGCATCAGCGACAAGGGCCTCGCCTGGTTGTTCATTTCGCCGACGATCCTTCTGCTTTTAGCCATCAACATCTTCCCGCTGTTCTGGGCGATCTACCTCTCCTTCACCAACTTCCGCGCCAACCGTCCCAACGAGGTGGTAAAGAACCTGGGGCTGTCGAATTACCAGCGCATCCTCGGCGACCAGGACATCTGGATCGCCATGCAGACCACGGCGCATTTCGTGTTCTGGACGATCCTGTTGCAGACCGTCATCGGCTTCACGCTGGCCTGGCTGATCGACAGGAAATTCCGCGGCCACGCCTTCTGGACGACGATCATCCTGGTGCCGATGATGCTGTCGCCGGCAGTGGTCGGCAATTTCTGGCGCTTCCTCTACGAGCCGCAGATCGGCCTGTTCTCCTATGTCATCTCCTTCGTCACCGGCATCCCGCCGACAAACGTGCAGATGCTGTCCAATGTCGAGCTGGCGCCGTGGTCGATCATCATCGTCGACACCTGGATGTGGACGCCTTACGTGATGCTGATCTGCCTCGCCGGCCTGCGCTCGATCCCCGAATACATCTATGAAGCGGCCGAGGTCGACCGCGCCTCCAACTGGCGGCAATTCTGGTCGATCACCCTGCCGATGGCGCTGCCCTTCATCATGCTCGCGGTGCTGTTCCGCGGCATCGAGAACTTCAAGATGTTCGACATGGTCAATCTGTTGACCGGCGGCGGGCCGGGCTCGACCACCGAGGTCGCCTCGATCACGCTGAAACGGCAGGCCTTCGAGAGCTGGCGCACCGGCTATTCCTCGGCCTTCGCCATCATCCTGTTCGTCGCGGTGTTCGGTCTCGCCAACATCTATGTCAAGGCGCTCAACAAGGTGAAGCAGAGATGAGCCTGACCACCGCCCATTCCGTCGTCGCGCCGTCGTCGAACGCGAAGCTGATCGCCGGCACGATCATCATAGCCTATGCGCTGATCTCGATCGTGCCGCTGTTGTGGATCTTTGCCACCAGCTTCAAGACACCGCCGGATTCGATCGCCTACCCGCCCAAGATCATCTTCCAGCCCAGCATCGAGGGCTATTGCAACCTGTTCACCACCCGGACCCGGCAGACGCCGGAATACATCAACTCGCTCGGACCGGCGACCGGCTTCTGCGACGAGACGGTGCGCAAGCGCAACATGGTGATCGCCGGACCGTCGAACTTCCTGCCGCGCTTCGTCAATTCGCTGATCATCGCCTTCGGCTCGACCT
Organism: Mesorhizobium sp. WSM3224; assembly: GCF_000427725.1. Classification (GTDB taxonomy): domain Bacteria; phylum Pseudomonadota; class Alphaproteobacteria; order Rhizobiales; family Rhizobiaceae; genus Mesorhizobium. The sequence continues at coordinate 223,010 of NZ_ATYO01000004.1, forward strand.
TCTGCGCGGTGTTCCTCGGCACGCTTTCGGCCTACGGTTTCTCGCGCTTCAAGGTGCCGTTGGCCGACGACCTTTTGTTCTTCATCCTGTCGACGCGCTTCATGCCGCCGATCGCGGTGGCGATCCCGATCTACCTGATGTATCGCGAGCTCGGCCTTTCCGACACCGCGCTCGGCATGATCCTGCTCTACACCGCGGTCAATGTCTCGCTCGCGGTGTGGCTGCTCAAGGGCTTCATCGACGAGATCCCGCGCGAATATGAAGAAGCCGCGATGATCGATGGCTACACGCGGCTGCAGGCCTTCTGGCGCACCGTGCTGCCGCAGGCGACCACCGGCATTGCCGCGACCGCCATCTTCTGCCTGATCTTTGCCTGGAACGAATATGCGTTCGCCGCGCTGCTCACCTCCGGCACGGCGCAGACCGCGCCGCCCTTCATCCCGACCATCATCGGCGAAGGCGGCCAGGACTGGCCGGCCGTAGCGGCCGGCACGACCATCTTCCTGGTGCCGATCCTCGTCTTCACCATCCTGCTCCGCAAGCAGCTACTGCGCGGCATCACCTTCGGCGCGGTGCGCAAATGATGAATAGTCAGCAAATATGGAACCGGCGCTGCGGAAGCGCCCCTTCTCCCCGTTCACGGGGAGAAGATGCCGGCAGGCAGATGAGGGGCAGCGCCGACGTCAACGTTGAATTGAGGCGCTGGCGCCGCCCCTCATCCGACCCTTCGGGCCACCTTCTCCCCGTGAATGGGGAGAAGGAAGGGAGCTACGCATGACGCGCCCCGCCATCTCCAGAAAATCGTCATGGCCCCGCTGGGCTCGGCGCGGGCTGATGGAAAACATCGCGACGGCACTGATCGCCATCGGCTTCCTGATGCTGTTCCAGCCCTTCGCGCTGTTGCTCTACACCTATTCCTTCGTCACCATGCTTGCCGGCACGGTCATGTTCATCATCGTCTCGAAATTCCCGGAATAGACATGGCCGATATCCGCGTTCAGAACCTGAGGAAGGCCTTCGGCGCATTCGTCGCCGTGCAGGATTCCAATTTCGTCGTCGAGGACGGCGAGTTCTTCGTCATGCTCGGGCCGTCCGGCTGCGGCAAGACGACGACGCTGCGCATGATCGCCGGCCTCGAACTGCCGACCGGCGGCAAGATCCTGCTCGGCGGCGAGGACGTCACCATGCGCCGGGCGCGCGAGCGCGACATCGCCTTCGTCTTCCAGCTCTTCGCGCTCTATCCGCATATGAATGTGCGCAAGAATATCGGCTTCCCGCTGCTGGCGCAGGGCATGGCGTCGGCCGAGATCCGCAGCCGCGTCGAGGAGACCGCGAAGCTGCTGCGCATTGACCATCTGCTCGACAAATCCGTTTCCGGCCTTGCCGGTGGCGACCGCCAGCGCGTCGCGCTCGGCCGCGCCATCGTGCGGCGGCCGAAATGCTTCCTGATGGACGAGCCGCTCGGTACGCTCGATACCGAGTTCCGCGATCTGATGGTGCATGAGCTGCGCGAGCTACACAACCGCATCCACGCCACGACCGTCTATGTCACGCACGACCAGATGGAAGCGATGTCGATGGCCGACAAGATAGCGGTGATGAACCATGGCGTCATCGAACAGTTCGGCACGCCGCGCGAGATCTACGACCGGCCGGCGACGATGTTCGTCGCCGATTTCATCGGCTCGCCGCCGATGAACTTCTTGCGCTTCGGCGGTGGACTTGCGAAGGGCGCGAAGGAGATCGTCGTGCAGGGCGCCAAGGTGGCGGTGCCTGAAGTGCGCGAGGATGTCGCGCCCGCCGACATGGCGCTCGGCATCCGTCCCGAGCACATCCGCTTCGACGACGGCTCGAAGCTGCGCGGCGCGATCTACGGCACCGAATATCTCGGCACCACGCAGATCGTCGCCGTCGAGACGGCCGACGGCATCATCAAGGCGCGGGTGCCGGCAGGCATCCATCTCAGCCCCGGTGAACAGGTCGGGCTGGCGCTGAACGGGGCGCGGCTGTCGCTGTTCGAGAAGGGCTCCGGACGCGCGATCAGGACCGCCATGTATGATCAGGCAGCGGAGGCGCGCCATGGCTGACGTTCACATCCAGGGGGTGACCAAGAGTTTCGGCGACACCGTCGCGATCGACGATCTCGACCTCGCGATCAAGGACGGCGAATTCGTCGTGCTGCTCGGGCCGACCGGCGCCGGCAAGACGACGACGCTGAGATTGATCGCCGGACTGGAACGGCCGGACAGCGGCGCGATCCGCATTGGCGGGCACGACGCGACGGCGCTGTCTCCGGCCGAGCGCGACACCGCCTTCGTCTTCCAGCAATATTCGCTCTACCCGCATCTTTCGGTCTTCGACAACCTCGCCTTCCCGCTGCGCTCGCCGGCGCGGCGGCTTCCGGAGGAGGCTGTACGGCGCCGGGTCGAGGAGGTGGCGCGCATGGTGCGCATCGACCACAAGCTCGAAAACCGTTCGACAAAACTGTCCGGCGGAGAGATGCAGCGCGTCGCCATCGGCCGCGCCCTGGTGCGCAAGCCCGCGATCTACCTGATGGACGAGCCGCTGTCCTCGCTCGACGCCAAGCTGCGCGGCGATCTCAGGCTCGAATTGAAGCGCATCCAGTCCGAGCTCGGCGCCACCATGCTCTATGTCACGCACGACCAGATCGAGGCGATGACAATGGCCGACCGCATCGGCATCCTCGCCGACGGTGTGCTGGTGCAGATCGGCACGCCGCGCGCGATCTATTCGGAGCCGGCGAACCTTCATGTCGCCGCGCGCCTCGGCCAGCCGGCGATCAACCTTTTGCCGGCCGGGCTGCTGCCCGACGGCGGCGCGCCAACCGGAACGACCACCATCGGCGCCCGCACCGAACATCTGTCGATCGAGAAGGCGGCGAACGGGCACGCCGACGGGATCGTCGACTGGGTCGAGCATCTCGGCGATCAGAACCATCTGCACGTGACGGTGGGCGCGAGGAAGCTGGTGACGCTGACCGATCCCGACACGCCTTTAGCCAAGGGGGACAAGGTGACGATCCGCTATATCGCGCCGCTCTATTTCGGCACGGACGGGCAAAGATTGATGTAGTAGCGGGGGACTTATGTAGCCGGCTCGCGCCGCATATTTGCAAACCGATTGACGACCGCAGATACGGACTGGACGAAATCCATGAAGCACTTTTTCAACCGCAAAGACACGATCGTCACCGAAGCGCTCGACGGCTTTCTCGCCACGGCGGGGTCGGGCACGCTGGCCCGCCTCGACGGCTATCCCGAGATCAAGGTCGTGCTTCGCGCCGACTGGGACAAGACGAAGGTGGCCGTGGTCTCCGGCGGCGGCGCCGGGCATGAACCCTCGCATGCGGGCTTCGTCGGCGCCGGCATGCTGACCGCGGCAGTCTCCGGCGAGATATTCGCTTCGCCGAGCGTCGAGGCGGTGCTGGCGGCGATCCGCGCCACGACCGGGTCCGCCGGCTGCCTGCTGATCGTCAAGAACTATACCGGCGACCGGCTCAATTTCGGGCTGGCGGCGGAGAAGGCGCGGGCCGAAGGTCTTGCGGTCGAGATGGTGATCGTCGGCGACGACATCGCGCTGCCCGACATCGCGCAGCCGCGCGGCGTCGCCGGCACGCTTTTCGTGCACAAGATCGCCGGTCACCTCTCCGAGAGCGGCCGTGACCTGGCGTCGATCGCGGCCGCGGCACGCGCGGTGGCGAAGGACATTTTTTCACTCGGCATCTCGCTCTCCTCCTGCTCGATCCCTGGACAGGCGCATGAGGAACGATTCGGCGCCGATGACGGCGAGCTCGGCCTCGGCATTCATGGCGAGCCGGGCGTCGAGCGCATCGCGCTGCAGAGCGCCGGCACGCTCGTCGCAATCATGGCGGAGCGCCTCGCGGCGCGGCTAGATGCTGGCAGCCGTTATGCCTTGCTGATCAACAATCTCGGATCGGTGCCACCGCTCGAAATGTCTTTAATCGCCAATGCGGTGCTCGCCTCGCCGCTGGCGAAGACGGTGGCGCTGACGATCGGCCCCGGCCATCTGATGACGGCGCTCAATATGAACGGCTTCTCGCTGTCGCTGCTCAAGCTGGACGCTGAACGCGAGGCAGCGCTGCTGGCGCCGGTCGGTCCGCATGCCTGGCTGCCGGCCAAGCCGGTTCGCGTGCCGGTCGTCGTGGCGATGGCCAAGCCCGCTATCGCCGCAGTCGCAAGAGCCGCCAGCCGCGATGCGGCCGCGCAGCGGCTGATCACCGCCGTTTGCCAAAGGCTGATCTCGCTCGAAGAACCCCTCAACTCGCTCGACGCCAAGGCGGGCGACGGCGACACCGGCTCCACCGTGGCGACGGGCGCGCGCAGCATTCTCGAGCGCATCGATACGCTGCCGCTTGCCGACAAGGCCGCAACCGCCGCCGCGATCGGCGATACGCTGGGGGCCTCGATGGGTGGTTCCAGCGGCGTGCTTTTGTCGATCTTCTTCACCGCCGCATCGCAATCGCTCGGTGCCGGCGCGCCGGTCGGCAAGGCCTTGCTCGCCGGGCTCGACCGCATGACCTTCTATGGCGGCGCCAAGGTCGGCGACCGCACCATGGTCGATGCGCTGGAGCCGGCGCTGAGAGCCCTCGACGCAAGCGGCCTGGAAGCGGCCGCTAAGGCGGCGCGGCAAGGCGCCGAGGCAACCGCCGCGATGCAAACGGCGAAGGCCGGCCGCTCCGCCTACATTGGCAGGCAGCTCGACGTAGCGGACCCCGGCGCCTTCGCCGTGGCCGAAGTATTCGCGGCCGTGGCGGCGCTGTTCGCCCCGGCATGAAGGACCGATGATGGCCGCATCCGATTTCTCCCGACTGATCGCGGCGGCGGCCGATACGATCGCGGCGCATGCCGGGGAGCTGACCGCGCTCGACCAGGCGATCGGCGACGGCGACCACGGCCTGAACATGAAGCGCGGCTTCGAGGCCGTGCGCGCCGAGGCGGACGCCTTCGCTGCGAAGCCGCTTCCGGAGGCGCTGAAGGCGGTCGGGACCAAGCTGGTGATGACCGTCGGCGGTGCCTCCGGGCCGCTGTTCGGGACGCTGTTCATGGCGCTCGGCAAAGAGTTGCCGCCGGCACCGGATCGGAACGGGCTGGCAGCGGCACTGGGCAAGGCGATCGAGGCGGTGGCCGCGCGGGGTAAATCGCAAGTTGGCCAAAAAACCATGCTCGACGTGCTGCAGCCGGTGTATGAGGCGTTGGCGCAAGGCAAGACGGCCAGCGAGATCGCCGATGCGGCCGACAAGGCCGCGGAGGCCACGGTGCCGATGAAAGCCTTGCGCGGGCGCGCCTCCTTCCTGGGAGAGCGCTCGATCGGGCATATGGACGCCGGAGCGCGCTCGACCGCGCTTCTGGTACGCGCAGTCGCGGAAGCGATAGAGGGCATTTGATGAGCAATGTCGGTATCGTCATCGTGTCGCATTCGCCCCTGGTTGCCGAGGGCACGGCGGACATGGTGCGCCAGATGGTGGGCGACGAAGTGCCGCTTGCATGGTGCGGCGGAAACGGCCATGGCGGGCTCGGCACCAGCGTCGAGGCGATCATGGGCGCGATCGACAAGGCCTGGTCGGAAGCCGGCGTCGCCATATTGGTCGATCTCGGCGGCGCCGAGACCAACTCGGAGATGGCGGTCGAGATGATCGGCGAGCCGCGCTCGCATAGAATAATCGTCTGCAACGCGCCGATCGTCGAGGGCGCGGTGATGGCGGCGACCGAATCCTCCGGCGGCGCCTCGCTCAAGGAAGTGGTGGCGACGGCGCATGAACTGTCGCCGTCGTGAACGAACGGGAACCGACTGAATGTCAGCATCCGCCGAAGCAACCGTTCTGATCACCCACGCCGTGGGCCTGCACGCACGCCCTTCGGTGAAGTTCACCAAGCTCGCCAAGTCGTTCGCGGCCGAAGTGGAAGTGGCGATCGCCGCCAACGGCCCTTGGTTCGACGCCAAAAGCATCGTCAAGGTGATGGGGGCGAAGGCGCCGAAGGGGACAATGCTGCACATCCGCGCCAAGGGCGACGGGGCAAGCGGCGCCGTCAAAGCGCTGGTCGATCTGGTGCAGCGCAACTTCGACGAGGATGCGGATCATGTCCGGTCCGCTTGACACCGGCCTGCATGTTTCCCGCCCCGCAAGGAATGCGGGCCATGCGGATTGAGGGTATCCCAGCCTCTCCGGGCTATGCCGAAGGGCCGCTGTTCGACCTCAACCAGCCTCCGGCCAGCTACAAGGCCAAGGCGAGCGCCGCGGAAGAGAAAGCCGCCCTCGAAGCAGCAATAGGCAAGGCCGTCGCCCGTCTGGCCGCGCTGGTCGAAACCGCGGACGGCGATGCCGCCGGTATCCTCGAATTCCACATCGCCATGCTGGAGGACGACGCGCTGAGCGGCCCGGCCTTCGCGTCGATCGGCTCCGGGCAGCCGGCGGACGTCGCCTGGCGAGCGGCGCTCGACAGCGAAATCGCCGGCTACGAAGCATCAGACCAGGACTATTTTCGCGCCCGTGCGGCCGACCTGCGCGACATCCGCGACCAAGTAGTGCGGGCGCTGAGCGAGGACAGCGAGGTCGCGTTGCCCCAGGGCGCCATCCTTTATGGCGAGGACATCGCGCCGACGCGATTCCTCGAAACCGACTGGAGCAAAGGCGGCGGCATAGCGCTCAAGCGCGGCAGCACGGCCAGCCATGTCGCGATGCTGGCGCGCTCGCGCGGCGTGCCGATGGTGGTGGGTCTCAGCGCCCTGGCTGGAACATTCACCGGGCTCGCGCTGCTCGATGCCGAACGCGGCGGGATCATTTTCTCGCCGTCGCCGGCTGAGGTCGAAGCCTTCCGGCAATCGGCCTCCTCGTTCGCCGACCGCCAGGGCGCGGCGCGGACATTCCTGACGGAGCCGGCAGTGACCAAGGCCGGCACCGCCGTGCGCGTCCAGGTCAATATCGCCTACCCTTCCGATGTAGACGGCATCGATATCGCGACCTGCGACGGCGTCGGCCTGATGCGCACGGAATTCCTGTTCGGAAAGGCTCTGCCGGACGAGGAGACGCAGTACCAAGCCTATCGCAAGGTGCTGGAATGGGCGGGCGACAAGCCGGTTACCATCCGCACCGTCGATGCCGGCGGCGACAAGCCTGTGCCCGGTTTCACCGTCGAGGAGACCAACCCGTTTCTTGGCCTGCGCGGCATCCGGCTTTCGCTGGCGCGGCGCGAGATCTTCCGCGTGCAGATACGGGCATTGCTGCGCGCGGCCGTACACGGCAATCTGAAGGTGATGTTCCCGATGATCGCCACTCCTGACGAGTACAGCCAAGCCGCCGCGCTGTTCGCGCAGGAGCAGGCTATACTTGCCGCGCAGGGCGTGGCGCACAAGTTGCCGCCGCTCGGCATCATGGTCGAGGTGCCGTCCGTCGCGCTGGCGCCGGAGGGCTTCAGCGATGTCGCCTTCTTCTCGATCGGTTCCAACGATCTGACGCAATATGTGATGGCGGCTGCGCGCGACAATGCCGCGGTCGCGCATCTCAACTCCGTGCACCATCCGGCAGTGCTGCGGCTGATCACTGCCGTCGCCGCATTCGGGCGCGACAAGAGGATCCCGGTCAGCCTCTGCGGCGACGCGGGTGGCGATCCGGCAGCCATTCCGACGCTGCTTGAAGCCGGCCTGCGCGACCTGTCGGTCGCTCCCGCTCAACTGGCGATGGCCAAGGCGGCCATTGCCGGCGTTCCGGTGTAAGCGCGGCATGGCCAGGACCGAAAAGATACCGGAAGCAAGCTCGGAAGAGGCGATCCGCGCCTACAAGACGATCCTGTCGCAGGTCATCGACCAGCGCCCGTCGGGCACGCGCCAACGTCTTGCCGATGCGCTCGGCAAGCATCGCAGCTTCGTCACGCAGATTTCCAGCCCGACCTATTCGATCCCGATCCCGTCAAAGCATCTGCCATCCATCTTTTCCGTCTGCCATTTCAGCCAGGCGGAGCGCGACCAGTTCATGGACGCCTATCACCAGGCGCATCCCGGCAAGGTGTCCGCGGCTTCCGGACCGCGCAAGACACGCCATGTCTCGCTCATCGTTCCGGATTTCGGCGACGACAGGCAGAACGCAGCGCTCGACCGGGCGATCAACGAGTTCATCCAGAAAATAACCAGCATCGCCGGCAAGGGCAGCGGCTGAGCAAAGCAATTCCAGGAAAAGTGTGAAGCGGTTTTCCGTTCGGAATTGCGTAGAATGAAGACAGTTGGGAGGAACGCCGTGAAGAAGTTTCTCAATTCGGTGGATACCGTGCTGACCGAAAGCCTCGATGGGTTCGCCGCCGCCCATGCCGACATCCTCGTGCTCGGCGACGAGCATAAATTCATCCGCCGCAAAGAGCTGAAGCCCGGCAAGGTGGCGCTGATCTCGGGCGGCGGATCCGGCCACGAGCCGCTGCATGGCGGGCTGGTCGGCCATGGCATGCTGGACGCCGCCTGCCCCGGCCAGGTCTTCACCTCGCCGACGCCGGATCAGATGCTCGCGGCCGTGCAGGCCGTCGACACCGGCGCCGGCTGCCTGTTCATCGTCAAGAACTACGAAGGCGACGTTATGAATTTCGACATGGCGGCCGAGATGGCGGACGGCGTGCTGCAAGTGGTGACCAATGACGACGTCGCGGTCGAGAACTCATCCTACACGACCGGCCGGCGCGGCGTCGCCGGCACGCTGGTGGTGGAAAAGATCGTCGGCGCCGCGGCCGAGAACGGCATGGCCCTGGCCGAGCTCAAGGCGCTCGGCGACCGCGTCAATGACGCGACGCGCTCGATGGGCGTGGCGCTGACCAGCGGCACGGTGCCCGCTGCCGGCAAGCCGACTTTCGAGATCGGCGACGGCGAGATGGAATTCGGCGTCGGCATCCACGGCGAACCCGGCCGGCGGCGTGATGCGCTGAAGAGCGCCGACGCCATCGCCGAGGAGGTGTGTGCGGCGATTGCCGGCGACTTCGGCGACCGCATCAATGGGCCGGCGCTGCTGTTCGTCAACGGTTTCGGCGGGACGCCATCGATGGAGCTTTACCTGATGTACAACAGCGCCCGCAGAATGTTCGAAAAACAGGGCGTGACGGTGGCCCGCTCGCTCGTCGGCTCCTATGTGACTTCGCTCGACATGGCTGGATGCTCGATCACGCTCACTTTGCTAGACGATGAAATGACGGCACTGTGGGACGCTCCGGTGCACACGGCGGCGCTGCGCTGGGGGATGTAGGCGCCGCTGGCTTCTCAGGGGCTTTTCTGGCAAGCATGCGCGGACCTCTTTGCAGTTTGCCGAACCGATGTTGCCCCAGCTTTCGCCCACCCAGGAAAAACTGCTGATCAACCTTGCCGACCCCGAGGCGCCCGCCGATTGGGGCAAGGATGTTTCAGCGGCCGGCCTGATGGCGCTGCTGGCCAATGCCGAGTTCCACGGCGTGTTGCCGATCGTGCTGCGCAAGCTCAGGGAGCGGGGCGAGGCCAATCTGCCGAAAGACGCAAGCTTGCTGCACAAGCTTGCCGAGTTGCGCGACCAGGCGACGACGGCGACCGGGCAATCGATGCTGCTGCAATATCATGGCGACCGCATCATGAAGGCGCTGGCGGCGAAAGGCGTTCCGGCCCGGATCGTCAAGGGGCCGGTGTTCGCGCGCAAGCTCTATCGCCAGGTTGCCGACCGGCCGTTCACCGATATCGACATCCTGGTCGACCCAGCCAGCATCGACGAGGCCAACAAGACCATTGCCGAATGCGGCTTCGAGCTTGGCAGCGGCGAGGCCGAGTCGCAGGAGCTGCAGGAATTCAAATGGCTGGAGAAGGAGAACTCCAGTCTGATGATCGAGTTGCATGGCAATCTGGTGCACGACACCGGCATGCGCAGACGACTGTCGCTCGGCTTTCGCGAACTGCAGGCGATCGACGGCGGCGAAACCGACACGCCGGCGGCGCTGCTGACCATCGGCATCGTTCATGCGGCCGGCGGCCACAAGTTCCACCGGCTGCAGCTTTGCGTCGACGTTCTGCAAGGCGTGCGGACGCTGAAATCGCCGGAGGAGGAAGCGCGACTGCTCGAGGCCGCCCGCATGACCGGCATCGAGCTCGAGCTGGCGACGGTCCTCAATGTGACGGGACGCCTGTTCGGCGCGCCGCGGGCGATCGAGCTTGCCAACCGCATCAAGCCGGACCTCTCGATACGGCTGGCCAAATGGCTGATCACCGGCAACATGCTGCTGCGGGTCAATTCCCGCGAAAAGCTGCGCTCACGCCTCAGCCGCGATGCCTTCCGCTGGGTGCAGAGGCTTGCGCGGGCGCGGCCCTATCCGGCCTGAAGCACCGCGGCGCGGATCAGCGCCGCCGCTTCGACCGGCCTCGCCCCGACTTCCAGCGTAAAGGTCGGTACCGTCTTGACCAATGCCGCGATCGTCGTCATTCGCCTTTTCTGCAGCGGCGACAGGCCGGTCATGCCGGTCCGCACATTGTCGGTGGCTAAAGCCACCATGGCATCCGTTCTCGCCATCGGCACGAGCCGGGTCTCGCCATCGGCCGAGCGGGCAAGATGCAGAAGCGCGGCGATCGGCCTGGTGCGAACGTCCTCGACACGGATGATCTCGCCAAGGCGATCCAGCGCGACGGCCTGCTCGCCCTCATTGTCCCATGTCTCGCCAAGGCAGGGCGACACGAAAGGCAACATCTTTGCGGTGTGGCGGTGGATCTTCACTTTACGCGGCAAGCCCCAGGCCGTGACGCCATCCTGCGTCGCCCTGAGGATCATAACGTCGTCCGAGCAGAGGCCGAAGCCCTGCGAGGCGAGCGCCAGCGACGTCGTCGACTTGCCGGTACCGCTCGGCGCATGGATCAGCACGAGCGCCTCGCTGCCCGGCAGTGTCAGGCCGGCGGTATGGAGCATGTGCTGCGCGCCGGCATCAAGCGCGGCATCGAGCACCATCATCAGCAGCGTCCACTTGATCTTGCTGTCCGGATGAACGCGGATTTCGGCCCAATTCTCGTCGTCGTGGATCGACACCGTCTGCTGACCGGGAAAGACGAGATGGAAGACTTGGCCGGCGTCGATCATCCGGCAATGGCCATCCAGCGGCACGTCGCCGTCGAAGGCGAGTTTTCCTTCCGGGTTCTCCGGCAATTCCGGCGTCTCGACGATATTGACGCGAAAGCCGGGCTGGACGGGCTCGCTCATGCGCAGCGTGCCGAGCATCAGGTCGAAGCTCGGCCAGAGGTCGGCGCGCGCGGCGGTGATGCCGATGACCTGGCCTTTGAGGTCGTAGCAGAAGGTCTGGTCGCTCAAGCGGCGCGCGCCTTTACACTGGACGGGTGGCGATAAACCTCCACCATGCCGGGCTGGCTGTCGCTGACCACCGACTTGCCGTCGAGGCAGACCCAGCAATGCGCCGACAGGCGAGGCTCGTGCATCGACCTTGCATCGACGCCGAAACGCAGCTCCGGATCGAGACCGGCCATGCGCAGAAAGCGGAAGCCGAGGAGACCCTCGCGAAGACATCTGCGGTCGCGCATCAACCAGGGACGCCGGACGGTTCGGTTGACTCGATGGACGATGTAGGTCCATGGCAGGTCACGATAGGGTGCCGGCGACTGCAGCGGCGCCAGTTTCAATACGCTTTCGAAATCGCGCCGGCCGACCAGCACCGGCATCAGCCGGGCGCTGAGCCACAAGTGCGCGCGGAACAGGATGCGCAGGAACGGTCCGTCGGCCATCACACGCCCGGGTCGGCGAGGATGCCTTCGGCCACCAATTCGGCGGCCAATGCGGCCATATCCTCGTCGAGCGTTGCCTTGTCGACCTCGAATTCGTCCGACAACAGGTCGACGATCTGGTCAAGGTTGCGCGCGCCATCGACCTTGCCGAGAAAAGCCTCGGTCGTGTCGTTGCAGGTGTAAAGCTGGCCGCTGCGAGCCAGGAGCACGACGGCGCCATCGCCGACATGCTGCACGGACGCATCGTCCGCCATCCGCAGAACCGTTTCAGAACCAATCTCAGCCATGCGCCCGCTCCATCAGCCACAGAGCAACTACCGCGCCAATCCTACGCTGTCCATTGTCTCGCGCTGTGGTGCTCAGTTACGGCGGCCGTCTCGCCCACCGTCAAGGCGCCCGATTCCCCAGGGTTGCCTTCCTTCCCCTGAGTAAGCTATGACTCCGCCGCGCTTTGGGGAGTGAATTTGTATGCGTTACAATTGGGAACGGGCTCCGACGGCGTTCGAGCGCCACCGGAAGGCGCTTGCGGCGGCTATCCTGATAGCCGGCGGCGTCGGGCTGATGCTGGCGGCATTGCCGCTTTAAGCCGGCTTATATCGCGGACAGCGACAGCGACGCCTCTGCTTGAGGCGCCGAACGGAGACGTCTGCCGGCGACTAAAGCGCGTCGCGCTGAATTCAGGCGACGCACTTTAAGTTTTTTGTTTTGATGCATGTCGTTGTCCCAGAACCGCTGCGCACTTTTGGGCGACATGCATTGGAGCGTTTCACGGAAACGGCGAACCGCTCTATCCCTTTGTTTTGACGCAATTCCGGACGGAAAACCGTTTCACACTTTTCCTGGAATTGCTCTAGGCTATTGCCAGGCGGCAGAATGTCCTGGGAGGAATGTCGATGGCCTCACGCTACCATGAAGTCTATGAGGGCTGGAAACGCGACCCCATAGGGTTCTGGGCCGAGGCGGCGAAGGCGATCGACTGGTATATACCAGCCGAGAAGGTCTTCGATCCGACGCAAGGCGTCTATGGCCGCTGGTTCGTCGGCGCCTCCTGCAACACCTGCTACAATGCCCTCGACCGCCATGTGGCGGGCGGCCGCGCCGACCAGCTGGCGCTGATCCATGACAGCGCGATCACCGGCACGATCCGGAAATTCACCTATGCCGAACTGAAGCGCGAGGTCGTCGCGCTGGCCTCGGTGCTGAGGCATCGCGGCATCGGCAAGGGTGACCGCGTCATCATCTACATGCCGATGGTGGCGGAAGCAGCGATCGCCATGCTCGCCTGCGCGAGGCTAGGCGCCGTGCATTCGGTGGTGTTCGGCGGCTTCGCCTCGCACGAGCTCGCCACCCGCATCGACGACGCCAAGCCGAAGCTGATCATCACCGCTTCCTGCGGCCTGGAGCCAGGCCGCGTCGTCGCCTACAAGCCGTTGCTCGACAAGGCGATCGAGATGTCGAAGCACAAGCCCGACGCCTGCCTCATCCTGCAGCGCGAACAGCTGCGCTGCGAGATGAAGGACAATTACGATTTCGACTATGCCGATGCAGTCGCTCGCGAGCGCGCCGCCGGCGCCAATGTCGACTGCGTGCCGGTGTTGGCCACAGACCCGCTCTACATCATCTACACCTCCGGCACGACCGGACAGCCGAAGGGCATCGTGCGCGACAATGGCGGCCACATGGTCGCGCTGAAATGGACGATGGACAACGAGTTCGGCGTCAAGCCGGGCGAAGTGTTCTGGGCGGCTTCCGATGTCGGCTGGGTGGTCGGCCATTCCTACATCGTCTACGGGCCGCTGCTGCATGGCTGCACCAGCGTGCTGTTCGAAGGCAAGCCGATCGGCACGCCGGACGCCGGCACCTACTGGCGGGTGATCTCGCAGCATGGCGTGGTGGCGCTGTTCACCGCGCCGACCGCGTTCCGCGCCATCAAGGGGCAGGATCCCAAGGGCGAATTCGTGCCGAAATACGACCTGTCGAAGTTCCGTACCCTGTTCCTGGCCGGCGAACGCGCCGACCCTGAAACCATTAAATGGGCGGAGCAGAAGCTCGACCGTCCCGTCATCGACCATTGGTGGCAGACCGAGACCGGCTCGCCGATGACGATCAATCCGGCGGGTATCGGGCTGTTGCCGGTGAAATACGGCTCGCCCGGGGTGCCGATGCCGGGCTACGACATTCGCATCCTCGACGATGCGGGCCACGAGGTGGCGCGCGGCACGCTGGGCAATGTCGTGGTCAAGCTGCCGCTGCCCGCCGGTTGCCTGCCGACGCTGTGGAATGCCGATGCCCGTTTCCGCCAGGCTTACCTCGAAGAATTCCCCGGCTACTACAAGACGGCCGACGCCGGCATGATGGACGAGGACGGCTATCTCTATGTCATGGCCCGCACCGACGACATCATCAACGTCGCCGGCCACCGGCTCTCGACCGGGGCCATGGAGGAGGTGCTGGCGGCCCACCCCGATGTCGCCGAATGCGCCGTCATCGGCATTGCCGACGCCATGAAAGGCCAGGTACCGCTCGGCTTCGTCGTGCTCAACGCCGGCGTGTCGCGCGATACCGGCGCGATCGAGAGCGAGGTGGTGGGGCTGGTGCGCGAGCGGATCGGCCCGGTTGCCGCCTTCAAGACCGTGGTGACGATCAAGCGGCTGCCCAAGACCCGCTCCGGCAAGATCCTGCGCGGCACGATGCAGAAGATCGCCGACAAGGAGGAATGGACGATGCCGGCGACCATCGACGACCCGGTGATCCTCGACGAGATCGCGACCGCGCTGAAGGGCCGCGGCATCGGAATATAGGCTGCGGCGGTCGTGCGCCACGAAACGAATTCCTGCCGCAGCGCAATCGTCTGTTGTGCAATGCAGCAATAGCTCCTAAACTCTGCTGGGCGGCCATTGCGAAGGCACGGCATGGCTCAGCACAAGACGACATCCGGTGGTGTCGACATCCAGCGATTCCCGGCTACCGCCGCCGTTGCGGCGAACTGGCTGGTGGTGGCCGAGCCACGCATCCGGCTGCTACTCCGTCACACGCCATTCCTTAATCGGTTGAAGGCTGCTTAGAGCGGTTCGCCGTTTCGCGGAAACGGCGAACCGCTCATCTCGTTGTTTGGAACGCCGGTGTGGAATTGTTTGCATCCGGCATGATATCGAGGTGCAAATCAGTGCAAGTATCCGAGCCTCAATCCGTGAACCTGTTCCAACGATCGAGACGTCCTCGACCCGCGCCGCGCGAGCGCCTTGTCATGGATATGCGCGACACGGTCGTCTATGCGATCGGCGACGTGCATGGCTGCCATGACGAGTTGCGCGCGCTGGAACAGAAAATCCAGCTCGACGCGCAGCAATTCCGCGGCCGCAAGATCATCATCATGCTGGGCGACTATATCGACCGCGGGCCGCACTCACGGCGCGTGATCGAACATTTGATGGGGCCGCCGCCGAAAGGCTTCCTGCGCGTCTGCCTCGTGGGAAACCATGAGGTGGCGCTGCTCAGCTATCTGGACGGCTATCTCTCGCGCGAGCCCTGGCTCGGCTATGGCGGGCGCGAGACCTTGTTCTCCTACGGCGTCGACCCGGACCGGCTGGCAAGCCTCTATGGCTCGAGCGAGCAGACGGATGCGCGCATCCGCGAGGCTATTCCCGCCAGCCATGTCGACTTCCTGCGCACGCTGCCGGCGATGGTGTGCTCCGAGCAATTCGTCTTCGTGCATGCCGGCATCCGGCCCGGCGTCGCGCTCGAGGCGCAGGACGAGGGCGACCTCACCAACATCCGCGAGGAATTCTTCCAGGCAGCGCACCGTCTCGACCGGTGGGTGGTGCACGGCCACACGATCGTGGACGTTCCCACCCTCGACGGACGCCGGCTCGACATCGATACCGGTGCCTTTCAAACGGGACGGCTGACCGCACTCAGGATCGTCGGCAAATACGGCCGGCTGCTGTCCTCACGAAGTTAGGGCAATTCCAGGGAAAGTGAGAGCGGTTAAGTTCGGCGTCTTCGCCGTAACCTTCTGTCCGGAATTGCGTCAAAACAAAGAGATAGAGTGGTTCGCCGTTTCGGTGAAACGGTGAACCGCTCTAGCGGGCGCCGCGTCAAGCAGCTTGTTTGGAGCGCGACTCCGACTTGTCCAGATAATAGCTCGAGTAGCGGTCGAAGAACTTTTCCGAGCCGCCGAGCGAGCCGTATTTGGCCAGTTTCTTCAAGTCGACCTTGTTGAGCACCGCGCCGGTGATCTTGTTGGCGATATAGGGCTCCGATTCCAGCATCGAGCGCACCATGGCACGCGGCGTGCGGCCCCATTCGGTAACCAGAACGAAGCCGTCGACCAGCGGCGCGAAAGCCTTGGCGTCGACAACGGGGCCGAGCGGCGGCAGGTCGACGACGATGTATTCGAACGTCTCCTTGGCGTTCTCGATGAAGCGCCGCATGCCGGCCGAACCCAGAAGCTCGCTGGTATGCGAGAACTGGCCGCGCAGCACGGCGGGAATGATCGCAAGCTTGGTCTGGCGGTCGACCTTGCCGACCGACTGCCAGGTCTGGCCGTTGACCACCGCTTCCATCAGGCCCTGCTCGGCCTCCATGCCGAGGCTGCGGCTGAGGCCGGGATTGCGCAGGTCGCCGTCGATGAGAAGCGTCTTGGCGCCGTTGGCTGCGAGCAGGCCGGCAAGGTTGGCGGCCACCGTCGACTTGCCTTCGCCGGGCAGCACCGAGATGACGCCGATAACCCGGCTGCCGCGGTCTTCCATCACCACGTCGAAGGCGATCTTGGCGTTGCGCAGCGTCTCGGCGAACATCGAGGCCGGAGCGTCGATGCTGACACGCATGCGCGCCCGTTTCTCGGCCGCGGAAAGGCTGGCCACCTTGCCGTCGGTCGGCAGGTCGTCGGGCTTGCTATCCCTGGCCTTGCCGCCGCCGATCGTCGGCAGATAACCGAGGAACTTCAGGCCGACGCGGTCACGAATATCCTCGCCCGTCCTGAAGAAACGCTCGTTGAACTCGTTGAGGCCGCCAAAGCCGGCGCCGAGCATCAGGCCAAGCACAAGCGACAGCGCCAGCACGCGCAAGGTGCGGGGGCTGGAGGCCGCGAGCGGCATTGCCGCGTCGGAAATGATGCGGACCTTGCCGACCGGGAAGGACTGCTGCTGCGAGGCTTCCTCGTAGCGGCCGAGGAAGGTCTGGTAGAGCGTGGTGAGCGCCTGCGCCTGCTGGTCGAGCTCCTTCAGCTTCACCTGCGACTGGTTGTCGATCGAACTTTTGCCGGCGGCGGTGGATATCTTGTCGCGGAGCGACGTCTCGCGCGCCTGCGCCACTTCGAAGTCGTTGCGGTAGCTTTCGGTGAGCTGCTTCAGCTGCCCGAAGATCTGCGTCGACACATCGGCCTTTTCCTTGGCCAGCGCGACTGCCTGCGGGTGATCCTTGCCGAAATTCGTCTCAATATCCTGCAGGCGCTTGGCAATGGCCAGATAACGGGTCTTGAGCGCGATGATGACCGAGCTGCTGGGCTGGTCCGCGCCGATGGCCGAATCCTTGAAGGCGCTTTCGGAACCGCTGTCGACGATCGCCTTGTATTGCTGATAGCGGGCGCTGGCACGCGCGGAATCGGCCTGCGCGACGATAAGCTGGGCGTTGAGGTCGGCGAGTTGCTTGTCGCTCAGCAACTGGCCGTCGCTGTTGGCTGAAAGGCCATGCTCGGCCCTGAACTTCTCGACCGCCAGCGAAGCGGCCTGCGAGCTTTCGCGCAACTCGGTCAGCCGCCCCTGCAGCCACAGGGCCGCGCGCTCGGTGGCGTCGAAGCTGGCGTTGAGCTGGTCGGCGAGATAAGCATCCGCATAGGCTTTCGTGATGGCCGTGGCGAGTGCCGGGTCTGTCGCCTGGTAGCCGATGCTGATGACATTGCTGCGGCTGACGCGATCCGCCATCAGCCCAGTCTGCAGCATAAGAACCGCGTAATCGTGGGTCGCGGTCTTGATCATGGCTTCGCGCGTCGCGGCATCGACATTCTGGATGCCGGGGAGTTGATCGGCCGCATTGCCGCGGAAATAGCTGACGATGCCGCGCAGGAACCCGATGCCCTTGGCCAAAGCCGATTGCGGCGGGTTCATGAAATCTTGATTTTGGTCGAGCTTCAACTTGTCGACCACCTCCGACGCCAGCCGAGCCGAGTTGAGAATCTCGATCTGGCTGAGGATCGTCGCGTCGGTCTGCTGCGTAACGCTGGCAGCCGAGATGTCGTCCATGACCTTGTTCATGCCCTCGTCGATCAAGACGCTTGCCATGGACATATATTGCTTGGGTGTCGTCTGCAGATAGATCAGGCCCAGGAACAGGCCGATGATGGCGCAGACCGCCACCACCTTGGCCTGCCGGGCGGCCATGCCAAGCAGACGTTCGACATCGATGAAGTCTTCACCCTTTTCCTGATCGGAGCCGGGCAACGGCATCCTCTTGTCGAGAGGGAAGTTGGCATAATTCATCTTCGGTCCAATTCCAGGTTGCAGGCGCTATCGGCCTTGGTAGATCGGCGTCGTGACCAGAAAAGACCGCGCAACGTCGTTGCCAGGATGCGCCGGGCCTGAAGGCCCGGGCGCTGGTGTGGCTGTCGCGCCATCGCAAGTTCGCATATGCACCCAAAAGATGGGCATTATGCGGCTACTTCCCGGCGCTCATGCGACCGGACAAATTGCTGCAGCATCTCGAAGACAGGTCCTTTCATGTCGTCGCGCGCCAGAGCAAAGGCGATGGTGGCCTCGATGAAGCCTTCCTTGGAACCGCAGTCGAACATGCGGCCATCGAAAGGCTGGGCGTAGAAGGACTGGCTCTGAGCCAGGCGCACCATGGCGTCGGTGAGCTGGATTTCGTTGCCGGCGCCGCGCTGCTGGTTGCCGAGCAGGGCAAATATTTCCGGCTGCAGCACGTAGCGGCCGTTGATGTAGAAATTCGACGGCGCATTGGCTGGCGCGGGCTTTTCGACCATCGCCGTGACCTTGAAGCCGGAGCCGACCTCGTCGCCGCGGCCGACAATGCCGTATTTGCTGGTTTCGGACGGGTCGCAGCGCTCGACGGCGATCACATTGCCGCCGGTCCGCTGATAAAGGTCGACCGTCTCGGCGAGGCAGCCGCGCGCGCCGAAAGAAACCATGTCGGGAAGCAGCAGCGCGAAGGGCTCGTTGCCGATCACATCGCGGGCGCACCATACGGCGTGGCCGAGGCCCTGCGGCGACTGCTGGCGGATGAAGCTGGTGGCGCCGGCCTCCGGCAGCAGGCTCTCCAGCGACTGCAGCTGCGCCTTCTTGCCGGTCTGCTCCAGCGTGCCGATCAGTTCAGGATGCAGGTCGAAATAGTCCTCGATGACCGCCTTGTTGCGGCCGGTGACGAAGACGATGTGCTCAATCCCGGCCTCGAACGCCTCGTCGACGGCATATTGCACGACGGGCTTGTCGACGACGGGCAGCATTTCCTTGGGCATCGACTTGGTTGCCGGCAGGAACCGCGTTCCGAGCCCCGCCACCGGGATGACTGCCTTCCTGACTTTCTGCATATGCTATTCCTTCTGACAGAAAAGATTTCTACTTACCGCTGGCTAATTCATTGTTGGAGCATGATCTTTTCCGAAAACCGCTTCGCACTTTTCGGGATCATGCTCTAGACAATGCCCGCTGCTTCGTCTCCCCGCCCCGACGGCAAACCTGTGCCGCAACCCTTCTGAGCCGGACCGCGATAGGCATACTCATATGCACGACCGCGGCCGGATCCCTGAGCGCCGCGCCTATCGCCTTGAGCGGCGCGCGCGCCTTGATGTGCTGAACCAGAGACAGGAACGACGCCGCCTTGCGCAGGCTGCGGCCGCGCCTGGCGAAGGCCGCCTGGGCGCTGCTGTCCATCGGATATGCCGCCGCGAAGGCGGCGTCGGCGCGCGTCATCGCCTCGACGTGATGCAATTCGAGCACCCGCGAGATCGAGCCGGTGCGGATGTGATAGACATAGCCGACGGTCGGCTCGACCACGCAACGGCCGCCGCTGGCCAGCGCGCTTGCCAGCAGAATGTAGTCCTCGCCGATGCGCAGCTTTTCGTCGTAGCGCAGCCTGTTGTCGTCGAGGAAGCGGCGCTGGAAGATCGGCTTGAGATAGCCGAGATTGAAGCGCGATTCGAAGACCAGATTACCGGCGATGTAGTCGGCCAGCGAGATCTCGCGCAAGCTTTCGAGATAGCCGACCGGGAACATCGTGTCGTCGGGCGTGTCGTCCTCGCGCACGACCTGCACGTTGTCGACCGCAATTTGCGCATCCGCCGCTTCGGCGCGCGAGATCATCATGGCCAGGCGGTCGGGAAGGACCGCATCATCGGAATCGAGCACCGCCACCCAGCGACCCCGGGCAAGGTCGAGGCCGGCATTTCGGGCGCCGCCCGGGCCGCGGTTGGCGGGCAGGGCCACCACCTTGACGATATCTTGCGGATAAGCGCGCGCCACATCCAGCGTGCCGTCGCGCGACTGGTCGTCAACGACGATGACCTCGACGGTCACGCCAAGCTGCGCGATCGCGCCGGCGATGGCGCGGTCGAGGGTCGCCTCTGCGTTATAGGCGGCGATTACGAAGCTGACGTCAGGCTGCACGCTTGTTCCCTTGTTCTGGCGAAGTGAGGCCGTACTGGCGGATTTCGCGGACGCCGACCAAACCGCTGATGACGCCAACGTGCATAATGCCGCGAAGCACGCTGCGGTTCCGTCGCACCGGGCTGATTGCGGTCAAAATGGCCATGCCGAAGCAATAGGCGGCCTTGACCGAAGCGAGGCCAACCTGGCCGGCGCGGCGCAGGCCGCCGGCGCCCCGCCCGATCAGGTGGCCATGTGTCTGGCCGAAGCGGAAGCGGCGGCGGCGCAACCAGTCGAACGCCGCCCTGGCGCGCGGCACGACCTCGTCGACGAAGGCTTGCGGCGCGAAGGCGATGCGGCCGCCGGCCTTGACCATGGCGTCGAAGAACTCGGTATCCTCGCCGCCGGTCTGGCCGCGCGCCAGGCTGAAGCGCCGGCCGCGCAGACTCGCATCGGTCATTCTGAGCAGGACGTTGCAGGTGTAGCCGGTGCGGATTTCGCCACGCACCCAGACCGGCAAGGTCGAGTGGAAATCGCCCTTTTGCATCCAGTCCGGCGCGTCCTGGCGGTAATGCGCCCGCACCGGTCCGAGCACCGCCGCTGCGCCCGTGGCATCGGCCGTCGCCATCAACTCGACCAGCCAGCCGGGCGACGCCGTCTCGTCGTCGTCGACGAAGGCGACGAAGTCTGAAACGCTGGCGTCGAGGCAGGCGTTGCGGGCGATCGAGATGTTGCGCGCCGGCGAATGGCGATAGCGGACCGGCAATTTCAGCTCCCCGGCCAGTGCCTTGACCAGCTTCTGCGCGCTGGGCTCGTCGTCATTGTCGGCTATGACGATGCCAATCTCTGCTCCCGCAGGCTTCTCCAGCGCCGCGACGGAGCGCAGCGTGTCGGCCAGCTCCGGCCGGCGGAAGGTGCAGATGCAGATGTCGATCGAGCGGCCGGCCATCACGCCACCTTGCGCTGCGAACGAGGCGTCAAAAGCTGCTGCCAGAAACCGACGGACCAACCGAAATGCATGACCATCGCCGAGACGCCGGCCAGCGCGATGCTCGCATTGCGCTGGCGTATCGCCGTCACGAGGCCGTAGCCGAGGCACACGGCAGCCCACAGCAGGAAAGGCACGGCAGCCAGCCAGTGGACGAAGGAGAACAGGGCCAACAGCACCACGGGCGCGACCAAAAGCGGGATCATCTGCCTCAGCTTCGGCACCATCCGATGCTTCAGAACGTTCCGGGCGCGGCCGCGGCCATAGCCGAGATACTGGAAATAGAGACTCTTCAGCGTCGAGCGCGGGTAGTAGACCATCTGCGTCCTGCCGCTCATCCAGATGCGATAGCCGGCGCGGCGCAGACGGTAGTCGAGCTCGGCATCCTCGTTGTGGCTGAAACTCTCGTCATAGCCGCCGGCATCCTTGAAGGCGGCGATGCGCATCAGCGCGTGGTGACCGTGGTCGACCCATTCGCCCTCGGACATGTGCCGATGCTTCGAGCCGCCGGTGCCGAGCTTGGAGTTCTGCGCCGCCGCGACCGCCTTCTGCACGGCGCCGGTGCCGGCGGTCAGCATCGAAACCACGACCGAATCGGCGCCGGTGGCAAGGGCCTCCTCGACCAGCCGGTCGCAGTAATCGTCCGGATAGCCGCCATGGGCGTCGATGCGGATGAGGTAGCCGGCGTCGTCGCCGAGGGCCGCTACCGCGAGATTGATGGCGGCGCTCTGGATACGCTTCGGATTGGCGAGCAGGATGACGCGGGGATCCTTCGCGACGATGTTTTCGACGATGCCTTGCGTGCCGTCGGTGCTGCCGCCGTCGGCGACGACGATGCGGCCGCCAAGCCTTGCCGCCGCAGGCCGCAATCGGTCGAGCAGGCCGCCGATATGGGCCGCCTCGTTAAGGCAGGGGATGACGATGAGGATCGATGCGGCGGCCTCGGTCATCGGTTTTTGTATGTCGTGCTGCGCCATCACGCCGCCGCCTCCGCCGCAAAGGTTGCAGGCACGGCGGCAAGGCCGCGCAGCCTGTCGACGAAGGCCGCGCAGTCGCTGCGGTCGTAGCTCCAGGTCCGCGGATTGCGGGCCAATACGCGCGACTTCAGACCGCGATATCCGTCCTGGTCCATCCGGCCAAGCATCGCCTCGACGCCTTCGGGCGTCGCTTCGGACAGAAGCACGCCGATGTCCTGCTGCTTCAGGAAACGGCCGGTTTCGGTGTCCGCCATCGAGATCGGCACGGTGCCGAAGCGGCAACCCTCATAGAGCCGGTTGGGGAGCAACCATTCGGAATTCTGGCCAGCCTCGAAGAAATCGATCGCCCAGGAGAAATGCACTTGCCCGTAGATGGCCGCCATGTCCTCCGGATTGCGGTAAGGCCCGCCGAACGAAAGCCACGGCTCGGCCTCGACGAACCCGTGAAAGTCCGGAAATTCGGACAGCGCCGGGCGGCCTCTGAGCACGACCTCGAAACGCCCCGCCTGCCGGCGGGTGAAATCGGCCAACAGCTCCAGCGAGCGGCGGCAGCGCAGCGCGCCGAACCAGCCGATGCGCCAGGGCGGCGCGGGGCTGTCGTCCTCGAAAGAATGCGTGGCGACAACGGATGCTGCCTCGAAATATTTGTTCTCGATCAGCTCGACAGGTGCGTCGATCTGCCCGAACGGCTCGAAATAATTGGCGATGAAGGCAGGTGAACTCGTCACCAGGAGCTTCACGTCGCGGGCGAGACGACGCTCGGCGCCACGCAGCGTCCTGCCGACAAAATCGTCGCGCAGCACCAGGCGATGGATATCGAGGCATTCATAGACGATCGGCACGTTCGCGCCGAGCGCGCCATTGGCGCGGCGCGCCAGTGCCAGCATCTCGAGGTTGCGCGCGATGATGAGATCGGGCCTGGGCACGGCGCCCAGTTTCGCACCGATCGACACGGCCGCCTTGGCGACCGCACCCAGGCGCTGCGCGAATCGGCCGTCGCGCGTCGCACCAAGGTCGACAGGCTCGATACCCTCGATCTCGGCGACCGGACTGGTGGTGCGGCGGAAGCCCGCCAAGGTGACCCTGGCGCCGCCTGCCTTGAGCATCTGGACCCTCCGGCGCACCGCCGGATCGGATACGTCATGCACAAGGTACAAGACATGCAGCATGAAACTCGCCCGCTGTTGGGCCCACCCATCGGGGATGCTAGTACAGCTTTTGCTGCATCGCAACAATTTTGGTGCGGCGTAGCAAATGGCCGCACATTTTTTGTTGCACTGCAAAAATGATCCGCTACTTTCAGCCTGCCTGGCATTGATCCGGATTCCGCATTGGCTTCCGGTCTGGCGCAACCTGCCAAATCGTGATGCGGATCGCGTGGCAGCATCTCGGCAAAGTGCCGTCTTAACCGCCGTTGGCCTGGCCACGGACGCGAAACGAGGTTAGCCCATGAAAGTCGTGGTCGAAAACACAGTGTGTCTGAACACTGGCGATGCCGCGATCCTTTTGGCTATACGCCATATTCTCAAATCGATCGCCGGCGACGACGTGCAGTTCTTCGTTTTCGACAGTCAGCCCGAAGTCGCGGCCCGGCTCTACCCGAAGAAGGATTACCCCGATCTGGAATTTCACAAGCTGCTGTCGGAATCCCTGTTCAGGTACAATCACGGCGGCGGGATAAAGGGCCGGCTCAAGTCGATCTACAATTGGGCGGTCTTGCGCGCCTTGCGTCGCTTCGCCCAAAACGGTGCCGCCAGCAGCTTTTTTCTCAACCAGAGCGACCGCCGCGGCCTTGATGCCTACGCAAGCGCCGACCTTGTCGTGACGACAGGCGGAACTTACCTCGTCGAAAACTACGATCTTGAAAAGCGCCTCAATCAATTCCGCGTCGATGCTATCCTGGGCAAGGATCCCATCTTCTTCACGCAATCACTCGGCCCATTCAAGAAAAGTTACAATCGCCGGGAGCTCGGTCCGATCTTTGATCGGAGTCCGCTCATCCTGCTGCGCGACGAGCGATCCAGAAATCACATGCTGGATCTGGTGAAGGATCCGGGCAAATGCCATGTGGTCGCCGATGCCGTCTTTGCCCTGGCCGATACCGACAGGATCAAAAAACACCTCGACAGCGCACCGACGCCGACGGGCCGCGTCGCTATCTCCGTCCGCCACTGGAGCTTTGTCAGCGACGGTGAAGACGGCATGCGCCGCTATCTCGATTCGATCCGCGAGATCGCTACCATTCTTGTCAGGGACCACGCCAAAGAGGTGACCTTCGTTTCAACCTGCCAGGGCGTGCCGGAATATGCCCATGACGACGCCAAGACAGCGCGGGCGATCGTGGCCGAACTCGATCCGGAGATCGCCAAGCATGTCAGTGTCGACGCCTCGTTTCATACGCCCGACCAACTGATGGCGCTGGTAAAGGGTTGCGACTTCGTCGTCGCTACCCGCATGCACATGATGATCATGTCGCTTTGCGTTGGTACGCCGGTCCTGCCGATCGCCTATGAATTCAAAACCAAGGAAGTCGCCAATCACATCGGCGTCGCCGACCTCCTCCTCGACATCGATACCGTGACACCACCGGAAGCGGCCGAAAAGCTCGGCAGATTCGCCGGCAACCTCGACCTCTATCGCCGAGCAAGCCTTCAGGCCGTGCTGGAACAGCATGCATCGGCAATGTCGGCGGCCAAGCCGTTGTCGCCCTTGATAGCCGACCGCTCACCGAATGTTGCGCGCCACGTTGGCAAGCATGGCGAACAAAGCCTTGCGCGACTGCGGAACGGCAAGCATCAGGGCCACGGCGAAACCGTAGTTTAGGGCAAGCGCCACAATGACGGCGAGCAGGTCCGACTGGCTGGTCAGCGACGTCGGCAGCGACCGGTACGAGAACCAGGCGAGCAGGGACGAGAAGAGGAAAAGCCCCTGTATGGCAAGGAAATCACCGGCCGTGACCGGACCGACACGTTGGATCAAGGCAGCGAGCACCGGGATGCGTAGCACGTAACCGCTGATGGCATAGGCAGCCGCAACGCCTATGGCCCCCCAATGCAGGCCGACGATGAAGGAGACGACGGTCGTCAACGACGAATAGATGCCCCAATGAAACATCGTCTTCGTCTTGCCCTGACAGATGAATATCCAGCCCGTGGTGCTCGACACGGACTGCATCAGGCCGGCGATGCCCAGCCAGGCGAAAATCGGCGCCACCGCCATCCAGCGCTCGCCGAAGAGAAGCCTGACCACTGGCTCCGACGTCAATGTCAACGTCGCAATGCCGGGCATGGTGACCACGGCCAGCAACCAATTTGTCCTTACATAGATGTCTCGAAATCGCTGCTTGTCCTCATGGATGCGGCTGAGCAGCGGCACCATGATACGGGTCAGCGGCTGGGTGATGTTCTGCAGTGGAAAGAGCAGAAGCTTGTAGGCGCGATCATAGTAGCCAAGCTCGACCGCGCCGGAATATTTTCCGATGAGAATGTTGTCGAGGTTGCGAGCGAGAAAATTGACGAGATTGAAGCCAGTGAGGTTCGCGCCGAACCTGAATATGTCGGCGTCGATCTTCAGGTTCGGCCGCGACGGCGTCCAGCGCGTCACCAGCCAGCCAGCAACCAGCGCGACGACGGCTGAAACGGCCGGGCCCAAAACCAGAGACCAATAGCCAAACCCTAGATAGGCTGCGGTTGCGGTGGCGAGCAGGCCGGCAGCCGCGGTGAGCGTGTCGTTCAGCGCAAGCTGGCCGAATTGGAGATGGCGGTTCATCAAAGCAAGCGGCACGGCGGCCAGACTGCCAAAAAGCAGCGGAACGGCGGAAGCAAGTGTTATTCCCCACATTCGCTGATCGCCGTAAAAAGCGGCGATGGCGGGGGCAAGGCAAGCCACGACCACCGCGGCGCACAGGCCGACAACCGCGCTCAGCCAAAAGACCTGGTTGAGTTGCTGTTGACCGATCTCCTTGCGCTGGATGACCGCCTGCTGGAGACCGAGATCCTGAAGCAAACCGACGAAGGCTACGATCGGCCCAACGGAAGCGACCAGGCCGAAGTCCTCCGGGACAAGCAGCCGGGCAAGAATGATGACCGAAAGGAATTGGATCACCATCTTGAAGCCTTGCGCGCCAGCCGTGACCAGCCCGCCGTGCAAAGCAACGCGTCCAAATTGCGGGGGCGGCGGATTGGCGTTCATGTGATGGATCCGGTTTCCCCTAGCTTCGCAACGATCTGCGCAAAGCGTTCATTCAAGGCATTCGAGTTGAAATCCGCCTCGACCTTCCCTCGTGCGGCAAGCGCTATCGGCTCGCACAGGCCCGGGTTCTCGGCGATCCAAGTAAGTTTGCCAGCAAGCGCCGCGATGTCCCGTTCGGGCACGAGGAAGCCTGTCTTGCGATCCTCGATCAGTTCCGGAATCCCCGAATGATAGGTACTGACAGTGATCAGGCCGCCGGCCATCGCCTCCATGAGGGCAACCGGTATTCCTTCCAGATCACCGTCTCGCCCGGCGACACTTGGCAGGAGGAAGACATGGGCGTCACGCAGGCGCTGCTTGACCTCGCTATGCGGACGCGGTCCGAGGAAAGTCACTCTCTCCGCGATGCCGAGATCGGTTGCGATCAGCTTCAAATCCTCCAGCAGTTCTCCGCCGCCGATCACCGAATAGACCCAATCGCGGTGCGGCAGGCGAGCGAGGGCACGAAGCGCGTACTCAATCCCCTTTTTCTCAGTCAGGCGGCAGACCGAGATGAAAGACAGCGTACCCTTCTGCCAAGAGCGCCAGTGATAATCGATCTCGCCGGGACGGATGCCCATATGGTGAACCAGGACTTGCGCCTGCGCGGCACCGGCATTGATCAGGGCCTCACGGAAGAACGCATTCACAGGGAGTTGGAGAGCCCCTTTTTCGAAAACAGGCCTATAGCTGCCGAGTGTGTTGTCATGCATCGGCCTGCCGACATCGACGCCATGGAATATGGTCACCAGAGGGGCGGCAATCCTGCGCCGCTTCATGATGCGAGCGACGCGCAGGCCATTGTGGCCAAAATGCGCGACGATCACATCGACGTTTCGCAGCTTGTGTGCGTTGGCCAGGTCGATGAAGGTCGAAAGTTTGTCCCAAAACCTGCCGGACCATTTCTTGAGCGACGAGCGGTAGCGATCCAGACCGCCCCACCAAGAAACGACCGCCCCGGGCAGTTTCTGCCAGCGTGCATCGTCTACATTGGTGTCCCTGCCAAAGGCCATCTCGTTGCAGACGACGCTGACTTCCATCCCGCTTTCAAGGCATCCGGCTATCTGGTCGAGCACGAATGTCTCGGACAAGGTGGGAAACTTGTCGACTACGAAACAAATCCTCATCGGCGCGATGTGCTCGCCCAAAACCTGGCCAGATGGCTCCTTCCAAACCATTTCGCCTGGCGGTGTCGAGAACATCCGCCAATGCTCCGAGCGGCCAATCGGGCTTCAGCCGCGGCAAGAACCGGCGTGCTGTCCATCAGCCTGGAAATGTTACTGGCGAGGCCCAAGACCTGCAGCATGAACTTTGACTCCTGTAAGCACAAACTAGTCCAGGCATTGCTGCATCGCAACATTTTGGTGCACTGCAGCAACCCAGATCCATCTCTTCGTTTTGGCGAGCTAAGCGGCGCGGCGGGCGTCCTGCCGGGCCGCTCTTTCGAGCAGATCGAGGAACACCACCAACTGCCGCGCGGGATCGAGCTCCGGGCGTTTGGAGAAGGCGAGAGCCGAAGCCGAAAGCCGTTCGTATTCCTGGCGATCGTTCCACAGGCGCCTTACCGTCAAAACCCAGTCGGCGAGCGGTGCGTCGTAATCGAGCACCACGCCGCCGGGACCGATGGCTTCGGGCAGGCCGCCGCGCCTCGAGCCGACGACAGGGATGCCGCTGCAATGCGCCTCGGATGCCACCCGGCCCCAGGCTTCCTCCCATTTGCTGGGGGCAAGCAGGATCCTGGTGCGACCATAGACCGTCTTCATGTCGTCGGTGCGGTTTTCCAGCGTGACGTTGGAGAGCGGCGCGATGGTCTTCTCGACGCGGGCACGATGGTCGTCGTCCAGCTTCCAGCTTTCCACGAACAGGAACGGTACCTCCGGGCAAGCGGCCGCAATCCTGACCGCCAGATCGAAACCCTTCTCCTCGTAAGGATTGATCATGGTGACGAATTCGCCGGTCGTGTGCGTGCAGTAGAGAGCCTCGTTGATAGTCGGCGGAAGAACAATAGAATCGATGCCGAATTTTTCCTTGTAGGTGCGCGCCGTGAACTCCGAATTGGCGATGTATAAAGCCGAATGCAGCTCGCGCGGATCGCCGGCGAGCTCATGGAATTCGACGTTGTGAAGATAGACGACCAGCGGCACCCGTTCGGCGAGAAGCGCCTTTCCGAGCAGGACGGACTTGTGGCATTGCACGACGGCGACATCGGGTCTGGCTTTCCCGACGGCGAAGCCGGCCGCCTCCCAGGGGAACCAGGCGCGCATGACCGGGTAGCCGGGAAAATTGTCGACAACCGCGGGCTGCCGCAACAGCTTCATCTTGGCGCGCGCCTTTAAGCCGAACATGCCGTCGCCGAACAGTGAGGCGAGCACCGACGCCTGGTGGCCATGCTCGATCAGCTGTTCGACCAGATGGTGGGTGTTGGATTGCACGCCGCCGGTGAACTCGGGAATATATCCGTTGCCGCTTGCAAAAAGGACTTTCATCGTTCGGCTCCTAATTCAGTCCGGTGGGCGAGCATCCGCAACCCAGGGATCATCAGCTTGCGCTGCGCGCCGATGGAAGCTTCGACGTCATTGCCTGGCACAACCGGCTGACCGAGGCGGAAAGCGACAGCGTCGAGTACTCCCGCAACAACTTCGATGCCGGGATCACCTTTCCCGCCTTCAAGTCCCTGGCCAGATAATGCGGGAACGAATGCATGTACTCCCTGACGATGTCGGCCTTCAGGGCTCCGGACTTCCATCCTTTCACCGCCGAGACAAATTCGTCTGCGGGCGCGGACGCCAAACCCGTGTCGTAGGCTTCGAACGTACGCCGCACGATGGCGCGTTCCTTGTCGCTGAGCGAGGTCTTTCCGGCCCGTTCGGCAAGCAAGGCGTAGCGGCGGATGTCTTCGGCCGCGTGATGCCATAGCCCCTTCCTGGCCATGATGCTCGAACGCTGCAGCAGCGCCTGCATCTCGAGATCCGCCGTCTTCGGCAAAGCCTGCTCCGAGCGATCGAGATACTCATGCAGATCGACCGACTTGTAGATCTCTTCCATGATCGCCCGGTCGTATGAGCTCCAGGCTTTTATCCGGTTGGCATAGGAAATGACCACCTTGGTGCTGCCGCGGACCATGTCGTGCTGGCGCTGGAAGAACATCAGGCCGTCGACCCTGACGCCCTTGAACCGGCGCGCGAGTCTCAGCATCATCTCGTAGTCCTGCGACCGGACCAGCGTTTCGTTGAAGCCTCCGACGTCGTCGTAGCATTGACGGCGCACCAGGAGACCCGGCTGATGAACGTGGCAATATTCGAGGTGGGATGGGAAAAAGTTGTCCTGGTTGACGTGGTCGAAGGCGACGATCTCGTAATCCTGCTCTTCGATCTGGGCTGACTGCTGGAAACGCGCATATTCGCCGAACGCGAAATCGGCGGTCGGCTCCCGCTCGAAGGCAGTCACAAACCGTTCAAGCGCCGTCGGGTGCGCGACATCGTCGTCGTCGAATATCCAGACGAAATCGCCCTTGCAGCGCTTCAGGGCGAAATTCAGCGCCGTCGACTTGCCGCCATTCTCCTTGCGGTAATACTCCACCGGCGCGGGGAAAGATGCCGCCACCGCGCTGGTGTTGTCCGTCGAGCCATCGTCCACGATCAGAATCTGATCCGGCACCACAGTCTGCCGCAGCAAGCTGCCGACAGATTCGGGCAGGAACTTTTCCCGGTTGAAGGTAGGGACGATAACGGTGACCGTCGGTTTCCGCTGGGTAGCCATTGGTGACCTCATGCTAGTGCCGATGCGCCATTCGCCGCGGTCGTGCGCGGCGGCGGCAGTTCTTCTGGAGGTGAGCAGCAATCGTCATGCCGCCATCCTGCCGATCGAGAAATATTCGATACCGTAGCGCGCGATCACCTTCGGATCGTAGAGGTTGCGGCCGTCGAAGATGACCGGCGTGGTCAGCGCGTCCTTGAGCGCGTCGAAGGATGGCGCGCGGAAGCTCTTCCATTCAGTGCAGATCAAAAGCGCGTCGGCGCCGCGCAGAGCCGCCTCCTTGGTGCCGCACAGCAGCAGGTCGTCGCGCAGGCCGTAGATCGCCTGGCACTCCTGCATCGCCTCGGGATCGTAGGCCTGCACCTTGGCGCCGGCCGCCCACAGCGCCTCCATCAGGACGCGCGCCGGCGCCTCGCGCATATCGTCGGTGTTGGGTTTGAAGGCCAGCCCCCAGACGGCGAATGTCTTGCCCCGGAGCGCGCCCTTGAAATAGTGGGTGACCTTGTCGAACAGGACCGACTTTTGCGCATTGTTGCGCTCCTCGACGGCGCGCAGCAGCTTGGCGTCGAACTTGACGCCCTCGGCGGTCTTGATAAGCGCGCGCACATCCTTCGGGAAGCACGAGCCGCCATAGCCGAGGCCGGGATAGATGAAGTGGTAGCCGATGCGCGGATCGCTGCCGATGCCCTTGCGCACCTCCTCGATGTCGGCGCCCAGCTGCTCGGCGAGATTGGCCATCTCGTTCATGAAGCTGATCTTGGTCGCCAGCATGCAGTTGGCGGCGTATTTGGTGAATTCGGCGCTGCGCACATCCATCACGATCATCTTCTCGTGGTTGCGGTTGAACGGCGCGTAGAGCTCGCGCATCACCATCTCGGTGTCCTCGCTGGACGTGCCGACGATGATGCGGTCCGGCTTCATGCAATCGGCGACCGCCGAGCCTTCCTTGAGGAATTCCGGGTTCGAGGCGACGTCGAAGGTGAGATCCTCGCGGCCGCGCTTCTTCAGCGTTTCGGCGATCCGGGCCTTGACCTTTTCACAGGTGCCGACCGGGACGGTCGACTTGCCGACGACAATCTTGGTGCTGTCCATCTCGCGACCGATGGTCTCGGCGACCGCCAGAACATATTTCAGATCGGCCGAGCCATCCTCGCCGGGTGGCGTGCCGACCGCGATCATCTGGATCTGGCCATGCTTGACCGCCGCGGCGGCGTCCGTGGTGAAGCGGATGCGCCCGGCGGCGTGGTTTTCCCTGACGAGGCTTTCGAGGCCCGGTTCGAAAATTGGGATCAAACCCTGGTTGAGCCGCTCCACCTTCTTCTCGTCGATATCGACGCAAACCACCTCGTGGCCGACCTCTGCAAGCACAGCGGCCTGCACGAGACCGACATAGCCAATCCCAAACACCGTCAAATTCATTCGGTTCTGTTCCTGTTGAGGGCCGGGCCGCAAAAAGCGACCCGGCCGGTTCAGATGTCCCCCAGGCCTCGCGGCCTAGTCAGTTCGGCATGATCCTATCCCAAAAACCGGCCCCCACTTTCGCGGGCCCTGCGGTTCGGGACCATGCCTAGTTGCTGTTACTTATGCTGCATGCCAGCGATTCCGGAAACTGGCAGGGCTGACCCAAAGCGGTGAAGGCGACGCGCTTGACCTCCATGGTCACCTTGCTGCCGGGATCGACGAAAGCGCCCATCCAGTTGGTCAGCTTGTCGCTGCCCCAGAGGCTGAAGAAGATTTTCTGCGAATGCTTCGGCAACTCGTCCGGGTTGGTCACTTCATGGACGAGCTTGCCGTTGAGGTACCAGCGCAGCCGGTCCTTTTCCCAGACGAAACCATAGTCGTTGAAGCCCTTGTCGGCACCGCCCTCGACGTCGACCAGCTTGCCGTTCTTCGGCTTGCCCTGGATGTAGCTGTTGACCTGCACTTTCGACGGGTCCTTGGTGAGGACCTCGAAGTCGATCTCGTCCCAGGGCTGTTTGTCCTGCGGACCGATATAGGAGAAGAAGGCGGCGTTGAGGCCTGAGCCGGTTCCGGTCTTCATGCGCGCCTCGTAGACGCCGTAGCCGTAGCGATGCTTGGTCTGGATCTCGGCGCAAGCGAACTCGCGGTCCTTCAGCTTGCGTTTTTCGAAGCCCAGCGAAAGCACGCCGTCGGAAAGCCGCACAAGATCCTTCGACCAGGTGCAGTTTTGATGGGCGCCATTGGTCCAGCCGTCCGAGACGAACCAGCGGGACCGGTCGAAATTCGAGAAATTGTCGACAAAGGACGGTGCGCTTTTGACCTCCTGCTGGGCATCTTGCGCGTGCGCCGGATGCTGGCTCGCGGCAAGGGTCGCCGCGATCGCAAACAGGGCGCTGACCATGCCAAGCCGCAGGCTGATTAATCCGTTCCCTGGCGTATGCGACATTTCGCAAGCCGCCATGGTGGAGGTGTTGCTCGGATCTGCGTTCATAACAAACTCACCTTGTGTTGTCCGCCCAACCCAAGTCATCCTCGGTTCGCGTGAGCGAGCCGCTTGTGATCTTCCCTTTTTAACTCCTCTAACGTCTCGTACCGATGACGCCCGCGAGGGCGCCGTCAGCCTCTTGCGGCGGGCTGCTGAGCAGACCGATCGGCACCATCCTCGACAATCGCTTCGAGCGAATGACGCAGTTCCTTCATCAGGCCTTTCTGGCGAGCAAGCTCGGCAATGCGCCGCTCGCAGTTCAGGATCGACTTGGTCATCGCGCCGACATCCGATCCCTTGCTGGCCGACGCCGAACCATTCTCCATCGCCTCAACCAGAAAGGCCGCGTTGGCAGCCGTCGACTTATAACGGCCCTCCAGCCCGGTTTTCTCCGTCTCGATCTCGGCCGCGATCTGGTCAAACAGCTTCGCTAGCCGGTCGAAACGCTGGAGATCGGTCTGCCGGTCGCGAGCCGGATCCCGGGATCTGAAGCCAAAAATCGAAGCCATCCTATCGGCCTTTCGAAATTGCTGCATTGCAACATAGACTGCCATTCCTGCAACGACTAGGCAATATCATAGTTTTCGGAATGCGGATTTTTTAAGGGCCGGCGGTTTCCGGAAGATGCGTGGATCATCGGTTTGCGACGCTGGTTGCCGCCATCAGGAAGCGCATCGGCGGCACTTGCTGCTTTGCAGCAATCCCGGTGCGGCGGAACAGCGCGTCGAGTTTGTCGGTGGCGACGCCGCGGACGATCGGGATCAGGTTCGACTGGCTGGCGAAGGCATAGGCCGCGGCCGACGCCAGGCCACGCTCGGCTTTCACGTCAAGGAAGTTGCGCAGCCGGTATTTGTCACGCACGTGGCGTTCGTGGCGCCGCAATGCTGCTTTCGAGCGCTCCGGAAGGTTGTCGATCTCAAGCAATGCCAGATCGGCATCGGCAAGGCGCTTCAGATCCTGCGTCCTATGGCGGCCGCTCAGCGAATCGGCGCGCACGATCGCGCCATAGCCGCAGGATTTGATGATCTTGAACCGCGCCCCGCAAGCGACAGCGCGGGCATAGAGCTCGTAGTCTTCGCCAAGACGCAGCTTTTCATCGTAAGTCAGCCCGTGCCGATCGAGGAAAGCCCGGCTGATCACAGGCTTGAGGAAGCCGAGCTCGCCGCGCTGGACGCGGCGGCGCGAGATGTTGCCGTCGATGAAGCGCTCGAAATCGAGAAATTCCGGCTCGGCCGCGAAAGGCGGCGCGGCGATCCTGGCGAGGTCGGTCGCGGCATCGTCGCGGATCAGCATGATGTTGTCGGCGGCGAAATCCCAGTCGGTGCGGGCGAATAGCCGGCGAAAGCGGCCCTCGAGGAAGAAATCATCGGCGTCGAGAATGCTGATGAAGGGCGATTTGGAGGCCTGGATAGCAACGTTGCGGGCGGAAGAAGGACCGCGATTGACGTCGAGGCGGATGACGGCAAGCCGGCCGCTGCCGTCATCGGCGGCTAAAGCCACATCCTTGGTGTTGTCGGTGGAAGCGTCGTCGACCACCACGACTTCGGCAACTTCTGCTTCGCGCAACGCCGAAGCTATGGCGACGGGAATCGTCCGCGCGGCGTTGCGGGCGGCGATGATGACGCAGACCCTCGGGCTCGTCACGGGCGTCGTCAGGGACATGGGCTCACCTTTCGCTTGCATGAGTGGCAGCCCCGCCCACGATTTTGATTGTGTCGCCCGGCACCAGTTCGACAGCTGTGACCGGGCGCTCGAAGATACGCCGGCTAAGGTCGGCGGACGCCGCCCAGCCGGCTTCGGCCAGGTAACGGACGGGCTCGCGACCGCAGAGCTCCCACAGCACATGGCGGCGCTGCGGCCAACGCAGCGACGCAAGCCATGGCGCGATGACCATGTGGAAAAGGTCGGCATTGTCGATGCGCGCCAGAATGCGGGCGGCGCGATCCGAAAGCAGGGTGCCGGCGGCGCCAAGCAGCACGTCGGCGGCGCGCAATCCCAAAAGCAGCGTGTCCGCCAGGCCCTGCTCGGTTGCGTGGTCGAGCACCGTCTGCTGCTCGGCTTCGCTCAGCCGGCTGGCGCTGGCCCTGACGTCGCAGACGTAGCCGGCGCAAGGCTCGCGATTGAAAAAGGCCTTGGCAACGCTGATCGAGGACAAAAGCAAGGTGTCGGCCGCCGAGATGATCGGCATGGCGGCGCCGGCAACCTCGACGTCGCGCTTGCGGCGCAGGAAGCCATCGATGTCACGCGGGCTCGGCGAACCCGGCTGCTGCACCCGGTGGTGGAGGTCGACCGTCGACGCCCTCGGGCCATCTTCGCGAACCATGTGCTGCTCGCCGAGGAAGCGCACCCACCAGACCGAACGCGACTTGCCCGCGACCTCGTAGCCGATCGCGCGCAACGCCTCGCGGGCCTTGGCGAAACCGGCCGGCGCGACCAGAATGTCGACATCGCCGGAGGGCTTCATGAAATGGTCGCCATAGAGCCGATGCTGCTGGAGAGGTCCCTTGAGGAAGACGAAATCGACCTGCCTGTCGCGCAGCGCGCGATCGATGGCTATCGCATCGCCGATGCAGGCGGCGTTCATCGACATGGTGCGCCGCCGGTAGCCGTCGAGCCAGCCGAGCAACTCCGGGGGCGCCGCGTCGGCAGGCGCACGCTGGAGAGCCTTGAGCAGGAATACGGCGATCTTGTTCAGCCTGGCGATGTCGGCGACATTCTGTGCTGAGATTGCTGGGGCCGCTGAGATCGGCGCGGGCATATCTGTATGATCGGCGCCGATGCTGGCGCCCGGCGTGAAAAACAGCCGCAGACAGGCCTGCACATAGGCGACTTCATCGGCACAGCCGGCGGCACGCAGCCTTTCATACGAGCCATCCTGCATCGCCATGCCCGATGTCGTTCTCCGCAAAATGCCGCCCGGACGATTTATACCGCACTTGCGAAGAAAAGCACCGGGAAAATTATCGCAGCCGCCCAAAGCACGGCTGAGGTCGAGCGACCGATGCAACCCCAGCGTTTAAAATCGCCATGTTCTCAATCACTTTTGAAGACAACCCTGGAGGTGCCTTGGCAGGGTCCGAGGACAGCGGTTTTTGCGGCATTTTCTTCGCATTTGCGAGGCAAGTTACTCGCCCAAAAAATTATCATAGATAAATCAAATGCTTATGCACACGGCAAAGACCTGCGGTTGAATTTCAGGATGCTTGAGGTTTATCATGATGGTGCTCGTGCCTTGATCACCAAGGAAAGCGGGCGCAACCAAGAATTGATTAATGCTTGGTAAATCAGGCTTGACTCATGGATGTTGCCGTGCAGCAATTGCGGTGCAGCATTGTGACATGCTGGCGGTTTTCTGCAGCCGCTTCCAGTCCTTAATTGGAGAGTAAAATGGAACAGAATGTTGAAAAGCATGAGTACGAAACCCCCAGCCTGACGGTTCACGGTTCGATTGAAACGATCACGCAGGGCGGTGCTGGCGTCACGGCGCTCGACGCGAGCTTTCCCGCGCACACGCCGGTCGGCGAGCTGACCTTCTCTTAAGCTTACAGGCCGTCCGGGAGTCTAGTTGGGGCTCCGGATGTTCTCCAACAGGTGAGCCGGGGGGCTTTTTGTCCCCCGGCTTCCTGCCGAGGATCGCAGGCAACCGATCCACGGCGAGACTGAGGGGCGCGGCGGGCCCAGCAACGAGGTTTTAGGATGCACTGGAACCCTTCGGACCATGACCGCGTGGTCGCAACCGGCGAGGCGGTGGCCTGCGAATTCGGCGCCGGACTGGCGCTGCTCCACCTCAAATCCAATGTCTACTACAGCCTGAACGGCGTCGGCGCCTTCATCTGGGAGCAGATCCAGGAGCCGCGATCGATGCTCGATATCCGCAGCGCCGTGCTGGCGCGCTACAATGTCGATGCCGAGCGTTGCAAGGCCGATGTCGACGGCTTGCTGAAGGGGCTGACCGAAGCAGGGCTTGCGAGGCTCCACAGTGAGGAACTGGTCTAGGCTCCGCTCGCTGAGCGGCCGAGAGGTGCTGTTTCTGGCGCGCTGCCTGACGGTGGTGAGCGCTGTGCGGCTGGCGCTAACGCTTTCCTCCTACAGGCGTGTCCGCAGCCTGGTCACGCGGCAGGACGCCAGACGCGACGCCAGCATCGCAGACCTGCGGCGTGTCGCCTGGGGCGTCGCCGCCGCGGCGCGGCTCGTGCCGGGCGCCAGTTGCCTCACGCAGGCGCTGGCCGGGCAATATTTGCTTGCGCGCCAGGGCAACGCCTCGAAAATCAGCATCGGCATCGAAAAGGGGACGGGCAGCGATCTCAAGGCGCATGCCTGGTTGATGAGCGGCAACCACATCGTGCTTGGCGGCTCGATCAACGGATTTGCCCATCTGGTCGATCATGGATCGTGACCGATGAGCGGCGTCGCCGGAATCGTGCATAGCGACAATGGCCGGCCCGCCGCGGCCGGCGATATCCAGCAGATGCTTTCGCGCATGCGCCACCGCGGCCGCGACGGCAGCTCATGGTGGATGGACGGCAGCGTGGCGCTCGGCCACGCCTGGCTCGACACAACCGACGAGGACGGCCCCGGCCCGCTGACCATGGCCGGCGGCAAGCTCGCCATCACCGCCGACTGCCGGCTCGACAACCGCGACGAGCTTCTGGCGCGGCTCGGCATGCGCGACCAGTCGACAGCCGACCCGGTGCTGATCATGCGCGCCTATCTGAAATGGGGCGAGGCCTGTCCAACCTATCTGCAGGGCGATTTCGCCTTCGCAATATGGGATGGCGAGCGCCAGGCGCTGTTTTGCGCGCGCGATCATTTCGGCGTCAAACCTTTCTACTATCATTCGACCGACAGGCGTTTTGCGTTTGCCTCGGAGATCGGGCCGATCCTGGCGCTGGACGGCGTCGGCAGGCGCCTCAGCGAGCACCAGATCTCCGGCTTCCTCGCCGGCCTGCCGGATGATCCGCAGGCTACTCCCTATGCCGAAATCTTCCGCCTGCCGGCACGGCACGGCATGATGGTCGCGGACCGTCAGGTGACGCTTCGCCGCTACTGGCAGATCGAGCCGTCGCAACGACCGCTGCGCTCGGACGCGGCTGAAGAATTCAGGCATCTTTTCGCGCAATCGGTGGAGAACCGGATGCGCGGCACGCCGGCCGTCGGCGCCATGCTGAGCGGCGGGCTTGATTCATCCTCGATCGCCTGCCTCGCGGGTCTCAGGGCGGCGGCGAAGCGCAACCCGAAGCTCAAGACCTTCTCGCTGGTGTTCGACAAGGGATCGTCGATGGACGAGAAGCCGTTCATCGATGCGGTGCTCGACGACAATCCGCTCGACGCCACGCTGATCGCCGTTGGCAATTACGCGCCGTTCGGCGAGTTCGAGCGCATCCTGGAGGAGCAGGAAGGCACGTTCCTCGCGCCCGGCCTGTCGCTGACCCGCGACCTTTACCGAACGGCGGGCGCAAAGGGCGTCAAAGTGCTTCTCGACGGGCATGGCGGCGACGAGGTCGTCTCGCAAGGCCATGGGCATCTTCACGAGCTCGCCAATGCCGGCAGGTGGCTCGAGCTGTGGCGCGAACTGCACAGCGCCGCCAACACCTATGGCGAGGGCATGCTTTCCCTCTATTTCAAATTCCTGACCATCTATGGACCGGCCTGGCGGATCGCCAGGATGAGGTCGATGGCCAGACGCCTTGTCGGCAAGGTATTGCTGAGGCCAGCGCCCGCGCCGCGCGGCTGGGCAAGTCTGGTCAATCCGGATCTTGCCAGGCGCACCGATCTTGCCGAGCGCTTTCACCGCAGCGGCTACATGCCCCGCGCCGTCAGCGCCAGCGAAGCGCTGACGCATCGCTGGCTTCTGTCCACCGGGCTGGTGCCGCACGCCTTCGAAGTGCTCGACAAGGCCGCCGCCAATTTCGGCGTCGAGCCCCGCTACCCGTTCTGGGACAAGCCGCTCGTCGAATTCTGCCTGGCGCTGCCCGGCGAGGAAAAGCTCAAGGACGGTTTTGGCCGCCATGTGCTTCGCCGGGCCATGCAAGGCGTTCTGCCGCCAGCAGTGCAATGGCGGCGCGACAAGATCGATTTCACCGCCAACCTGGTCAAAGGCATGCTCGGCAACCACCGCGAGCTTCTGGACAGGTTGCTGATATCGGACAGCGAACGGATCGCGCCCTATGTCAACCTGCCTGAAGTGAACGCGATCTATGAGCGCATGCTGCGTCAGCCCGAGCAGGCGACGCTGCCCGACGTCCAGCATGTCTGGCGCTCGGTATCGCTGTCGCTGTGGCTGCGGCAAGTCCAGGGAAGCGCTGCATGAATCTTCCAATCGCTTCCCTTGCGCGGCCCGAGCCCACCGCTGAAACAGTGACGCCGAGCGGACGTGTCCGCCATTTCTACAAGGCCTACGGGTTGATCGTCAGCTCGGAAGTGACCTTGCCGGAACTGGAGCCGACGGCACCGGCGACGCCGGACCTGGAGATTGCGGTCGGGCCGGTCGATTTTCCCGACGCCGTGGCGCAGGACGCCACCGCCTTCCGCTTCGAGGCGACGCGCCAGTATCTTTCCTGGCAGGCGGTCGGCGCCTTCATGATCAGCGGCGCCAACCGGATCGATGTCGATCCGGCGCCGGGCATCGACGATCCGCTGCTCGCCTTTCCCCTGCTCGGGCCGGTGATGGCGCTCGCCCTGCATCGACGCGGGCTGCTCGTCCTGCATGCCAGCGCCATCGCCGTCGGCGGCAAGAGCGTGATCTTCATGGGCGACAAGGGCGCCGGCAAGTCGACGATGGCGGGCGCGATGATCCGTGCCGGCCATCGACTGCTCACCGACGACGTCGTAGCGCTGGATTTGTCCGATCCGGACCGGCCGATGATCCTGCCTGGATTTCCGCAACTCAAGCTCGCCGCGGATGCGGCCAGCGTCATTCGCCTCGAGCAGGCGGAGGTGCGCCCGCAGGTGCATCCGCAGATCGACAAGGCACAGCATCGGCTGCGCGACGGATTTGCCACCGAGGCGGTGCCGGTATCGCGCATCTATGTGCTCGAGCGCGGCGGGCGGGCGGCGATCTCGCCGCTGACGGGTGCCGCCGCGCTGCCGGCGATCATCAAATTCTCCTATATCACGCGGTTCGGCCGGCAGGCGCTGCCGGGCGATTTCGCCGCCGCGCATCTGCGGCAGTGCGCGCAGATCGCCGGGCGGATCGGCGTCAGCCGCCTCGAAGTGCCGGCCGGGCTCGCGCGGATCGACGAAGCGGTCGCGGCGATCGAAACCGACCTGGCGTCCAGGACAAGGTGAGCCAGGGCATGGGCTGGTCCTCCAAGCTTCGCCTGTCGTTTTTCCGGGACGTGGCCGGTTTCGGCGCCATGATGGCGCATATCGGCGGACGGCGCACGGCGACGGCACTTGCCTTCCTGATCCTCGGCAGCCTGACGGAAGGCGCCTCAATCCTGCTGCTCGTTCCGCTGCTGCGCCTGATCGGCAAGGCCGACCAGGATTATGCGGTGCGGGTGCCGGAGGCCCTGCATTGGCTGGTGCCCAGCGGAACGCTGTCGCTCGCAACGGTGCTCTGCCTGCTTGTCGCGTTGGTGGCGCTGCAAGCGACGTTCAACCGCTTCAAGTCGGTCTACATGGCGCGGCTGCTCTACGATTTCGTCAATCGCGTGCGCATGAACCTGTTCGAGAGCATCGGCAAGGCGCGCTGGGGCGTTTTCACCTGCATCCGCAGCTCCGATCTCGACCATGCGCTGAACGGCGATGTCGACCGGGTGCAGGTGGCGGCCTTCTCGCTGCTGATGCTCACCCAGGCCACGCTGCTCCTGGTCGGCTATCTCGTGGTCTCGCTGTTCATCTCGCCGGTGATGACGTCCTTCGCCATCCTGGTCGGCCTGGTGCTTTTGGTTGCGCTGCAGCCGTTCCGGGCGCGCGCCAGCGCCTATGGCCGCACGCTGACCGGCAATCGCCAGGACCAGTACCGAACGGTCTCCGAGTTCCTCAGCGGCATAAAGGTCGCCAAGAGCCTCAATGTCGAGGCAGGCTATTTTGCCGAGCTCGGTTCGACGCTGGACAGGATGAAGGCCGACAACATCGCCTTTGTCCGCAACAGTTCGCTCGGCACCGCGCTGTTTCAGGTGGCGAGCGTGATCGGGCTCAGCCTGTTCATCTACATCGCGCTGGTCCGCTTCCACCTGTCGCTTGCCGAGATCGTCGTGCTGCTCCTGGTCTTCATGCGGGTCGCGCCGCGCTTCATGGACATGCAGCTTCAGACCCAGCAGGTGCTGATCAACCTGCCGGCCTACGCTTCGATGCAAAGCCTCCAGGCCCGTTTCGATGCCGAACGCGAGCCGGAAGAGAGCATGGCCGAGCAAGGCGCGAAACTGTCGCTCGAAACCGGCCTCAACGTTCGCAACGTATCGTTCGCCTATGGCGAGGGCGATGGGAAACCGGTGGTCAGCGATATCACCTTCGGCCTGCCGGCCGGCAAGGTGACGGCGCTGATCGGCCCCTCCGGTTCAGGCAAGAGCACGATCGCCGACATGCTGCTCGGCCTGCTCGAACCCACCGGCGGCCGGATCCTGGCCGACGGCGTGGAGATCACGGCACAAAATCGAAGGGCCTGGCGCGATCGGGTCGCCTATGTGCCGCAGGATGTGTTCCTGCTGCACGACACGATCGCCGCCAATCTGCGCCTTGCCGCGCCCGAGGCCGGCGACGACGAGCTATGGGCGGCCCTGCGCAACGCCCATGCGGCCGATTTTGTCGAACGGCTGGCATTGCGGCTCGAGACGGTGGTGGGCGACCGCGGTGTGCGGCTTTCCGGCGGCGAGCGGCAGCGCATCGCCTTGGCGCGGGCGCTGCTGCGCAAGCCGTCGCTGCTCATCCTCGACGAGGCGACGAGCGCGCTCGACTGGCAAAACCAGTCGTCGATCGCGCAGTCGATCGAGGCGCTGCGCGGCCACATGACGATTTTGACCATCGCGCACCGGCCATCGATGATCGCCTTTGCCGACTGGGTCGTGGCCATAGAGAACGGACGCTTCGTCGAGGTCGGACACTATCGGCGGCTGAAGGCAAAAGCCGGCAGCCGCCTTGCCAGGATGCTGGCCGGGGAGCAGGCCGAGCGCGAGACCGCGCCGCCGGCCGAGGCAGGGCTTGTCCCGGCGCCGGTCGAACGATCAGTGGAGGCTGCGTCTGGCGCTTAGCTTTTCGCCTTCGGCGACCTTGTTCAGGATTGTGCCGCGGTCGGTCTCGCGGACCTTACCGGCCGATGTCGGCGTGGTTGTGCCAATCATGGCAAAGATCAGAAGGAAATAGCCCGCCTGGATAATGACGGCACAGACGACGGTACGAAGGACGATGGTGCCCAGCGGGGCGCCGTCGAAATACGACCAGCCGATGACGATCGCTAGCGCGAACATCATACCGACGATGAATTTTGGCAGAGACATGATCGCCGGCCTCTCAACCGAGACGAGCATGCAGAAGCTGCGACTTACCCACCCGCGTAACTCCCCGTTGCGCCAAAGAGCCTTTTGTGGCTGCCCAATCCGGCCGGTTGCTTCCGGCCTTCCTTACCCATGCAGACTATGACAGGAACAATTTGCGACTCTATTAAGGCGGGCCGTTCGGAGCAAGGCCCGACAGGTATGGTTTCCAACGATTTTACGAGATCGACTCTGCCATGCTGCGTCGCACACTGTGGCCCCACCACCTATTCAATGCAGCGCTTGGCGCCTCAGTAAAACTCACCACTTTGATTAGTATTTTACCTGAACAACTTACCATCGCGAGTGCTTCCAGCGACATGCAACCGCGTTTCTTCTGCAGCAAGGAACGCACTGTCCAAAAATGGCCCAAAAGACGGACTACATTTTCCCGGTTTTCTCTCACCTTGTCATAAACATGCCACAAAGGTGAAAATTTGGGCATGGCTGGTTTATTATTTAGTCAATTCATGACGTGAACATTTCAATGTGATGGGAAATTGTGTGTTGCGCTGCAGCATTTTTTTGATATCTTGGCGTAAACCATCCGTTCAACGTATGGAGCTTCTGCATGAGGGACGTCGCCAAGTCGGCTAATGCGGGTTTTGCGCAGGCCGGCGTTGATTTTCCACCCCCTATCGGCGGTCTGATCAAACGCAGTTTCGATATCGTCGGTTCCCTGGCGGGGCTGGCTCTGCTCAGCCCGCTTTTCCTGATGGTCGCCCTGCTGGTCAAGCTTTCGGACAATGGGCCGATCTTTTATGGCCACAAGCGTATCGGCCGCGGCGGCAGGATTTTCTCCTGCCT
The DNA here is from genome assembly GCF_000427725.1 of Mesorhizobium sp. WSM3224. GTDB lineage: Bacteria > Pseudomonadota > Alphaproteobacteria > Rhizobiales > Rhizobiaceae > Mesorhizobium. The sequence continues at coordinate 266,035 of NZ_ATYO01000004.1, forward strand.
CAAATTCCGCACTATGGTGCCGGATGGCGAGCGCGTGCTTGCTGCGTATCTGGCGGCCAATCCGGAAGCCAATGCCGAATGGATCGCGACGCGCAAGCTGAAGAACGATCCGCGCGTCACCCGCGTAGGCCAGGTGCTTCGTAAGCTTAGCCTCGACGAACTGCCGCAGATCCTCAACATCCTGCAGGGCGACATGAGCCTTGTCGGCCCGCGCCCGGTCGTGCGCGACGAATTGGAGATCTATGGCAGCGCCGCGGTCTATTACCTGAAGTCGCGCCCGGGTCTCACCGGGCTGTGGCAGGTGAGCGGCCGTAACGACGTATCCTATGACACGCGCGTCGCCTTCGACCGCCATTATGTCGAGAACTGGTCGTTGTTCGAGGACATTCGCATCATCTTCAAGACAGTTCCTGCCGTGTGGATGTCGCGCGGCAGCTATTGACCGACGGGCCTGTCCCGCAGAACTCGGGGCAGGCATCCGGCAGTGATCTCATTCGGGCGGATGGGGCCAAAGCGGATCGGAAAGTTCATTTGACAAAAAACCCCTTCGGACTGTCTTTCGCCTGCAGTCTCATGTCCAGGATACCAGCCCGCTTCGCGGGCATCTTGCTTGCAGCGTCACTGGCCCTGCCGCAGCTTGCTGCCGCCGGCGATTATCAGCTTGGCCCACAGGATAAGCTTAACATCCGCGTCGCCGAATGGCAGACGGTCGACGGCACCTTCCGTGACTGGTCGGCTATCAATGGCGAGTATTCGGTTGGCCCGGGAGGGACGCTCTCGGTGCCATTCGTCGGCGACATGCAGGCCGCCGGCAAGACGACATCGGAGATCGCCTCGGCGATCGGGGTCGCCCTGCAACGCAAGCTGGCGCTGCCCGACAAGCCGGAGGCCTCGGTCGAGATGGCGCAATTCCGGCCGTTCTACATTTCCGGCGAAGTCCAGAACCCCGGCCAGTTTCCCTTCGTGCCAAATCTGACCGTGCTCAAGGCGATCAGCATTGCCGGCGGCATACGGCGCAGTGCCGACTATGGTCCTCAACTTGCCAAGGATCTGATCACCGCCAAGGGCAGCTATGACATCTATGACGACCAGCACTTGCGGCTGCTGGTCAAGCGAGCCCGCATCGATGCCGAGCTTACCGGGAAAACGACTTTCGAGGTGCCTCAGGAAATTCAGGGCGATTCGAGATTGCCGACCATCGTCGCCGACGAAACGGCGATCCTGGTCTCCGACCAGAAGTCGCTGAAGCTGAAGCTCGATGCGCTCGACTCTTTGAAGGGCGTCCTGCAGTCGGAAATCGAATCGCTGCAGAAGAAGATCACCAACCAGCAGAAGCAGGTCGATCTGGCGGTGCAGCAGGCCGACAGCATCGGCCCGCTGGCGCAGAAAGGCCTGATTGCCAATGCGCGATTGCTTTCCTCGCAGCAGTCGGTCACCGACCTGCAAGGCAAGATCCTCGACTACGAGACAGCCATCCTCACCGCCAAGCAATCGATCAGCAAGGCCGAGCAGGACGCCATCGATGCCCGCAACACGCTGAGTTCGGGCCTCACCGCCGATCGGCAGCAGACCGAAGCGAGTCTGAACGAGGCAGCGTTGCGGACCGGCATGCAGAAGGGCCTGATCGCCCAGGCATCCGATCCGGCAACGGCCGCCGCCCTCACCGGCACTGAAGAACCTGCGCTGCTCTATTCGCTGGTGCGGGTCGCCGACGGCAAGACGAGCGAGGTCGAAGCCAAGGAAGACACGCCCGTGCTGCCGGGAGACGTGATTAAGGTGAAGCTGGCGCCGACGACCAGCCAGTAGCGCGGCCGGCCCGGGCTTGCCCGAAGCGAAACCGAGGAATGGAGGCGGGAGGAAAACGTCAGGCTCGTTCGCGCGCGGCGCGGGCGAGCGATCTGTTTTGGACCGCTTGAAGGCATAACATGCAGCCCGCAGCCCCGCGTCATGTGTATCTGAACCTCGACGCCATCCGCGGCGTGGCGGCGATCAGCGTCATGCTGTACCATTTCTCGCCATTCCTTGCCGACGGCAGGGTGCTGCCGTCGAGCTATCTCGCGGTCGATCTTTTCTTCCTGCTCAGCGGCTTCGTCATCGCGCATGCCTATGACCGCAAGATCGAGAATGGCATGGGCTTCGGCTCCTTCGTGGCCATCCGCCTGATCCGGCTCTATCCGCTCTATCTGGCCGGCACGCTGCTCGGCTTCTTCTATTTGCTGGTCAAGAACAGGCTGATGCCGACGGAGTACATGCCGCTGTCCGAGATCGGCATGCAACTCACGACCGGCATGCTGTTCATTCCGTTGGTCAGCGACGCCTATCATACGATCTTTCCGCTCAATCCCGCTTCGTGGTCGCTGTTCTTCGAGCTTATCGTCAACATCGCCTATGTCGCGGTCTTCTTCCTGCTGTCGCGGCGCGTGCTGACGGGGATTGTCGCCGCCAGCCTGGTGCTGCTCGTCGTCGCCTCGGTTTTTGCCGGCACGCTCGATTTCGGCATGACCGGCAACACCATCCTCAGCGGGCTGCCGCGCGTAGCCTTCTCGTTCTTCCTCGGCGTGCTGCTCTGCAGATCGATGGTGCGCTGGCAAGGCAGCCTCGGCTTCCTGCGGCGCGGCTACTGGGTCGAAGGCGCGATCCTGCTTACGCTTGCCGTCTTCGCCCTTGCCCCGGCCGGCGGCGCCCGCGTTGTCTACGACCTTGCCGCAATCGTCATCGTCTTTCCGATCATGGTGATGACCGGCGCGGTTGCGCCGACCGCGCCGCTATTGTCAGGCTTCTATGGCTGGCTCGGGCGGATTTCCTACCCGATCTACATCATCCACACGCCGATGCTGATGATCATCGCCGGGGCCGGCAAGGCCGTCTCGATCGATCCGTTCGCGCATCATCCGTGGTTCGGTTTCGTGATGGCGGCCCTGGTCATCGTCATCGCCGACATCGCCACGCGCATCTATGACGAGCCGGTGCGGCGCTTCCTGCAGCGGCAGATGCAGCGCGCGCGGGCCGTAGCTTAGCGCGGTTCATCGCAAAAAAAGGGCTCAACGGGCAAAATCCGGTATGAAGATTCCGAAATCCATTCTGATCGATCCCGACCGCAACGAGACTTACGGCGTCTTCGCCGTCACGGTCTCTATGATCGCCTTCGCCTACTCGCCCAATTTCGGCCAGATCCTGATCCTCGCCTACTACGCCGTCTGGCTGCCGCTGCTCCTTGTCGACTATCGGCGCTTCACCTGGAAGCTTTCCAGCGCGTGGTTGCCCATATTGCTTGCGGCCTATGTCTGCTTCTCGGTGTTCTGGTCCCAGGCGGCGGGCATCAGCGCACGCGCGGCGGTGCAATATTCCTCGCACATCGTCTGCGCCTATGTCGCGGCGCGCACCATCAACGTGCGCACGCTGGTGGTCGGCTCGCTGATCGGTATCTTTTTCGTTCTGTTCTATTCACTGAAAGTCGGCGCTTACGCGCTCGACACGATCGACGGCACGGTCAATTTCGTCGGCGCCTTCGGCTCCAAGAACCAGATCGGCTTCTTCTCTTCGCTTGGCATCTTCTTCTGCCTTGCGTTCCTGGTGTTCTACCGGCGCAACTGGCTGGGCTTCGTCTGGACCGCGCCGATCATGCTTTTGTCGGTCTACATGCTTGCCATCTGCCATTCGGCCACGTCGGTGGCCTCGCTGCCGGCGGTGATCGGCATCGTGGCGCTGCTCACCATGTCCAAGGTTCTGTCGCGGCGTTATCGTCGCGTGCTGTTCATCGTCGGCGCCGGCGCGCTGGTGACAGCCGTCGCGGCGGCGCTGAACCTCGGCCTGCTGGATGTCGTGCTCGGCATTTTCGGCAAGGATTCGACGCTCACCGGCCGCACCTATCTCTGGGAGCAGGGCTGGGAAGCGGCGCAGCAGCATCCGCTGCTCGGCTATGGCTATGCCGCCTACTGGGTGCAGGGCTTTGCCGATCCGGAGCGGCTGTGGGCGGAATTCTACATCTCGACCCGCTCCGGCTTCCACTTCCACAACACCTATGTCGAGACGCTGGTCGAGATCGGCTTCATCGGCGTCACCTTGCTGGCGCTGGTCATCCTGCGCGCCTTCTACGGCCACATATCGAAAGTGGTGTTCGGCGACTGGAGCGCCGATTCGGTGGTTCTTGCCGGCGCGATCGGGCTGATGCTGATCCGCTCCTTCTTCGAGGTCGAGATGCTCGGCCCCTACTTCATGGCGTCCTTCATCGTCTATTACGGCCTGTTCAAGCTGAGCCCATTGCCGGCTTTCCGGCGCCGCAGGGCAGCCATTCCCGTCGAGGACGAGAGGCACAATGGCCACATGCCGGCGCCGGTCTAAAGCGCGTCGCCTGAATCCGTTTCGATGCGACGCGCTTTAAAGTCATTGTTTTGATGCATGTCGTTGTCCCGGAACCGCATGACGCTTCTGGGCTACATCCATCAGTCATGCAGGTCCCGCGAAATCGCCGGCCCGATTGTGAAGCCGGAAAATGTCACCTCGAAGCCTTCGCGCTGCGGCGAGCAGCACATCATGCCGACATCGACCGATCTCGAGATCGGGAAATAGGCCAGCCGCACCGGTTTCCAGTGGCCATCGGAGGCGTCCAGATATTGGATGCGGATCGCTTCGGCATGACGGGTCAGGCGGATCCTGACGCCGTCCTTACCGGCGGCGATGGCGACCAGCGACCAGTCGGAGGTGTCGTTGGTGACGACGACGGAGAAATAAGCCAGCCCGTCGGTGTATTCGATGCCGGCCTTGATCCAGTGCGTTTCGCTGAGACGCAGCATCAGCCCCGCCTGATCGTAGAGCACCTTGTAGTCGCCCTTGACGGTGACCTCGGCACTGAAGTCACCCTCGACCGGACGGTAGAGGAAATGGCCGTTGTCGCGCCAGAAGCCATAGAAGGTCTCGCGCCAGAAGTCGGTTTCCTTGGCCGTTCGAACGGTGAGCGTGCCGTCGCCGACCGTGTGGTGCGGCGGCGGGTTGAGCCATGTCATGCCGGCCATGCTGGACGCCATCGGTTCCCCCTCCGATTCTTGCTTAGCCGGCAAATGTATAGGCGGTCTTCACCGTGGTGTAGAACTCCATCGCGTAGCGGCCCTGCTCGCGCGGACCGTAGCTGGAGCCCTTGCGGCCGCCGAACGGCACGTGGAAGTCGACGCCCGCCGTCGGCAGGTTGACCATGACCATGCCGGCTTCCGAGTTGCGCCTGAAATGCGTCGCGTGCTTCAGGCTGGTCGTGCAGATGCCGGAGGTCAGGCCGAACGGCGTGTCGTTGGCCACAGTCAGGGCCTCGTCATAGTCCTTGACGCGGATGACGTTGGCGACCGGGCCAAAAATCTCCTCGCGCGAGATGCGCATGGCATTGCTGGAGCCAACGAACAGCGCCGGCTGCAGATAGAAGCCGGGAGTCCCTCGCTCCAGCCGGTCGCCGCCGAAGGCGAGCTCGGCGCCTTCCTGGCGGCCGATAGCGATGTAGTCCTCGTCCTGCTTGAGCTGGGTCTGGTCGACGACCGGACCGATCTGGGTCTTGGCGTCCAGCGCATCGCCGATGACCAGCTTGTCGAGGCGCTCCTTCACGGCATCGACGAAGCGGTCGTGGATGCCTTCGGTGACGATCAGGCGCGAGGACGCGGTGCAGCGCTGTCCGGTCGAGAAATAGGCGCCGTTGACCGCGCAATCGACGGCCGTGCCAAGATCGGCGTCATCGAGCACGACGAGCGGGTTCTTGCCGCCCATCTCAAGCTGGAACTTGCGCATATGTTCCACACTTGCCGCGGCGACGCGCTTGCCCGTGCCGACCGAGCCGGTGAAGGAGATGGCGTTGACGTCGGGGCTGTCGAGCATGGCCTGGCCGACCACGGAGCCCTTGCCCATGACAAGATTGAGCACGCCCTTGGGCAGGCCGGCGCGGTGCAGGATGTCGACGATTGTCCAGGCGCTTTCGGGCACCAGCTCGGCCGGCTTGAAGACGATCGTGTTGCCGTAGGCGAGCGCCGGGGCGATCTTCCAGGCAGGGATGGCGATCGGGAAATTCCACGGCGTGATGATGCCGACGACGCCGACGCCCTCGCGGGTCATCTCGACGCCGACACCGGGCCGCACGCTCGGCACCATCTCGCCCGACAGGCGCAGCGTCTCGCCGGCGAAGAAATCGAAGAGCTGCGCGGCGCGGATCGTCTCGCCGACGCCCTCGGCCAGCGTCTTGCCTTCCTCGCGCGCCAGCGAGCGGCCGATCTCGTCCTTGCGCGCCATGATCTCGTCGGAGGTTTTCTTCAGCACGGCGTGGCGGGCCAGCGGTCCGGAGCGCGACCAGGCCGGAAAGGCCGCCTTGGCGGCTGCGATGGCCTGCTTTGCTTCTTCCGGCCCGGCCGAGGCGTACTCGCCGACGACATCGTTGGTGTTCGACGGGTTGATGTTGCGCGAGCCGGCCTCGCCAAGCCACTCGCCATCGATCAGATTCTTACGCAGCACGGTCATCTTTTTTCCTTGAGTTTTTGGTCGTGGTCGCCATCGGCAGGTCAATTGTCAGACAAATGATATAGTCATTGCCCGGGAGGAGGTCTACCCGCGATCTTAAACCTAGAGCAGGCTCGCGTCAGGTCGAGAACGACCAGAACAGGCAGGCAAGCGTGACCGCGCCGAAGAGGACGAAGAACAGGCTTCTGAGCAGGATGTTGCGGCGAAGCTCGTTCATGGTGAGATGCGCGGCCACGATCGCCGCAACGAAGAGGAAACGCCAGTTGAAAAGCGCCCAAAGCACATCATGCTGGCCGAAGGCCCATCTGGCGAGCAGCGAGCCGACGATCGCCGCGAACAGCACGATCGTCGCCCAGAAAATCGCGTCGGCGGCATGGGTCAGCACGACGCCGGCGGCGCGGATCGGCAGGATCATCATCAGCATCGCGCCGAAGAAATAGACGGCGGCGATCGCCAGGAAAGAGCCGGCGTCGGCGATGCCGTCGAGACGCTTCACGCCGAACGCGCCATAGGGATAGCCGTGCCTCGCTACGGCCAACGACAGCGCCATCAGCAAGGCGCCCAAAACCGTGATCAGTGCGAATGTGCCGAGGGCTTTGCTCATGCTTTTCCTGTCTGAATCGGGATGACGTTTCGTTGAAACGCCATGCCGGTTCAGCTCTTGTTGGAGCATGATCTTTTCCGAAAACCGGTTCCCACTTTTCCGGATCATGCTCTAGCGAATCAACAGGAACGATTTTAGCCTATGGTCTTGCGTCCTGCATCGACGGCTAGCCGATACGGTCGCCGCTCTTCGGATCGAAGAGGTGGAGCGACGCCGGGTCGGCGGCGAGGCGGATCGCATCGCCCGGCTTCACGTCGCTGCGACCCATGACGAAGACGCAGATCTGCTGGTTGGCCAGCCTGACATAGAACTGCGTCGACAGGCCGAGCGGCTCGACCACCTCGACCTCGGCCTTCAGCGCGCCGTCGTCGACCAGCTTGATGTGTTCCGGCCGCAGTCCGACGGTGAGCGCGTCGCCGTCCTGCAACGGCAGGCCGTCCGGCAATCTGAGCTTTTGGCCATCGGCGAGCACGGCATCCGCCTTGCCGCCCTTGGCAACTTTCGCCGGCAAGAAATTCATCCCCGGCGAGCCGATGAAGCCGGCGACGAAGGCGTTGGCCGGCCGGTCGTAAAGCTCGAGCGGGCGGCCGACCTGCTGGACGTAACCGTCATGCATGACGACGATGCGGTCGGCCATGGTCATGGCCTCGACCTGGTCGTGGGTGACATAGACCGAGGTGGTCTTGAGCTGCTGGTGCAGCGCCTTGATCTCGGCCCGCATATGGACGCGCAATTTGGCGTCGAGGTTGGAGAGCGGCTCGTCGAACAGGAACACCTTTGGATCGCGCACGATGGCGCGGCCCATGGCGACGCGCTGGCGCTGGCCGCCGGAAAGCTGGCGCGGCAGGCGGCCGAGATAGGAGTCGAGGCCAAGGCGCTTGGCGGCCGCACCCACCCTGCCGTCGATCGTCGTCTTCTCGGCCTTCTTCAGCAGCAGGCTGAAGCCCATATTCGAGGCGACGTCCATATGCGGGTAGAGCGCGTAGGACTGGAACACCATGGCGATGTCGCGGTCCTTCGGCGCGACGTCATTGACCAGGCGCTCGCCGATGCGGATCTCGCCGCCGGTGACCTCTTCCAGCCCGGCGATCATGCGCAGCAGCGTGGACTTGCCGCAGCCCGATGGGCCGACCAGGACAACGAACTCGCCGTCGGCGATTTGCAGATCGACGCCGTGCAAGATGCGCAGCGCGCCATAGTCCTTCTCGACGTTTTGCAGCGTGACGGAAGCCATCGATTATCCTTTGACCGCGCCGGCGGTGAGGCCGGTGACGAGATAGCGTTGCAGGAAGGCGAAGAAGATGCAGACCGGGATGAGCGCCAGGATCGAGGCCGCCATCATCTGCCCCCAGTCGACGGCGAACTTGCCGATGAAGGTGAGCAGGCCGACGGCAAAGGTCTTCTGCTCGTCGCTGGAGATCAGCATCAGCGCGAACAGCAATTCGCTCCAGGCGGCGGTGAAGACGAAGCCGAGCGTGGCGCCCATGCCGGGCAAAGTCAGCGGCACGATGACCCGGCGCATCGCCTGGGCGCGCGTGCAGCCGTCGATCATCGCCGCTTCTTCCAGATCCTTCGGGATGCCGTCGAAGAAGGATTGCATGAGGAAGGTGGCGAAGGCGGTGTTGAATGCAGTGTAGATGATGATCAGGCCGATCAGGCTGTTGGTCAGGCCGAGATCGCCCATGATGCGGTAGATCGGCGGGATGACCATGACCAGCGGGAAGGTCTGGGTGAGAAGCAAAAGGATCGCCAGCGTCGCCTTGCCGCGGAAGGTGAAGCGCGACATGGCGTAGCCGGCGAGCGTGGCGATGACGGTGACAAACGCGGCCGTCGACACCGAGACGATGACGCTGTTCAGAAAATAGCGCGGGAAGTCCGACGCCTCCAGCACGGCGACGAAGTTCTGGAACGTCGTCTGCGACGGCCAGAAGGTGATGCCTTCCGAATAGAGCAGTCGCTCGGGCGTGACCGAGATCTTCAGCGTCCAGAAGATCGGAAACAGCGCGAAGATCACATAGGCGGCGACGGCCGCGTAGAGCCCGATGCCGCCGAAAATGCGCGAGGAGATGGAGCGACCGGCGATCATCAGACATGCCTCACGAGCATGCGGCGGATGGCGATCAGCCCGATGGCGTAGGCGATGAGCAGCACCAGAAGCAGCACCGCCACCGCCGAGGCGTAGCCCTTGTCCAACGACTTGAAGGCGCTGACATAGATGTAGACCGGCACCGTGCTGGTCGAGCCGGCAGGCCCACCCTCGGTCATGACGAAGATCAGGTCGGCGAAGGTGGCGATCCAGATGGTGCGCAGCATGACGGTGATGACGATGGTCGGCGCCAGGAAAGGCAGCGTCACCTTGGTGAAGCGCTGCCAGGGCGAGGCGCCGTCGATCGCCGCGGCCTCATGCAGCTCGGACGGGATCGACTTCAGCGCCGCCAGCAGCGTGATGGCGAAGAAGGGGATGCCGAACCAGATGTTGGCGATAATCGGCCCCCACATGGCGGTGGCGGGATCGGACAGCACATTGGTCGGCTCGGCCTTCAGCCCGAGCGCGAAGAGCCAGTGCGGCAGCGGCCCGATGATCGGGTTGAACAGCCACGCCCAGGTGAGGCCGGACAGGAAGGAGGGCACCGCCCAGGGCAGGAATACAACAGCCTGCACCACCTTGCGGCCGTAGAAAGGCTTGTCGAGCAGCAGCGCCAGGCCGAGGCCGAGGAAGAACTGGAAGAACAGGCTGGCGACGGTCCACCACAGCGTGTTGATCAGCGCCTGGCCGAGCACCTGGTCGGTGAGCATCGCCTGGTATTGGGCGAGGCCGACATATTGCGACTTGAAGGCGGAGAATTTGCGAAAGGAATAGCTGATGCCGATGATCAGCGGCACCAGCAGCACCAGGACCAGCAGGACGATAGAAGGTGAAAGATAGAGCCACGGCTCGATCGAGGCCTTGCTCAGCCGCTGCTTGCGCGGCCGGGCGGCGGATCGGATTTCGGACACGGCGTAGGTCATACAGGCGGCTCATGGGTGATTAATGGATGCCGGCGGCGTCGGGACAGCGCCGGCCTCTGCCTCCTTGAGGCAGGGCGATCGCACATGAGTTTCTACGAAGAGGACCCCCACCCTAACCCTCCCCACAAGGGGGAGGGAACGCTGCCGCATGCTACCCTTTTGGCGTCGAACCTAGGCGATTTGCGGAGATCAGCGCCTACCAAGTCTCCCTCCCCCTTGTGGGGAGGGGTTAGGGGTGGGGGTCCTCTTCGTAAAAACTCATATGCGATCGCCCTGCCGTCCACGGGGAGAAGATGCCGGTCCACCCTCCGCACCTGCCGGACAGCTGCTGCGGAGGATGGGCAGGCAGATGAGGGGCGGCGCTAGCTTCTCAGAACTTGGCGCAGCCCCTCATCCGACCCTTCGGGCCACCTTCTCCCCGTTGAACGGGGAGAAGGAAAAACCGGTGCTACTTCTTGTTCTTGGCCATCCAGTCCTGCTGTTCCTTGGTCAGGAACTTGGCCCATTCGTCGGCCACCTGCTTGGCCGGCTTCTGGCCGAGCAGCACTTCCTGGAAGTTCTTGATCGCCACCTGGTCGACGAAATTGCCGAGGTTTTCGAGATGCGTCGGCGGCGTCACCATTTCATATTTGGAGGTGTCGCTGAGCTCGGTGAACCAGCCCTTGAACTGCTCGGTCTTGAAATGGGCGTCCTGGTCGGCGCCGTTGTGAATCGGCACGACGCCGACTTCCTTTGCCCATTCCAGATTGTCCTTGGGCGAGAGCAGCGTCGCCATCAGCTTCCAGGCTTCGTCCTTGTGCTGGGAGTTGGCGAACATCGCCCAGCCGGCATAGCCGAGCGTCGGGTAGGATTTGCCGCTCGGTCCAACAGGGAGCGGCGCGACGGCGAAGTCGTCGGCGCTCATCTTGTCGGCGATGCCGAGCAGCGCGTCCGGATCCTGATTGAGCATGGCGCAGGTACCGGAATAGAAGCCGGTCACCGTTTCGTTGAAGCCCCAGCTCACGGCGTCCTTGGGCGCCAGGCCGTTCTTGTACATGTCGGCCAGCATCTGCAGGCCCTTGACCGAGCCTTCATCGTTGATGGTCGAGACACCGTCGTTGGTGAAGTAGCCGCCCTTGCCGTCGGCGATGTTCATGAACATGTGCATGCCGTTGAAGGCGCCGGGGCCGCCGCGCAGGCAGTAGCCGTATTTGCCGGGGATCGCCGAGATCTTCTTGGAGAACTCGACGAACTCGTCGAGATTTGCCGGCGGACGGTCGAGACCCGCCTCCTTGAACAGCTTCTTGTTCCAGAACAGCGCGTTCACATAATAGCCGTAGGGGATCATGAACTGCGTGTTGTTGACGGTCGAGCCAAACTGCTTGGCGCGGTCGCCGAGCGTCTTGGCGTCGTCCCACTTGGCCATGTAGGGGCCGAGATCCTCGAGCTGGGCATTGTTGGCATAGAGGCCCATCCAACGTTCCGGCATCTCGACGACATCGGGCGTATCGCCGGCCTGCACCATGGTCAGGAACTTTTCGAAGGCCTGGCCCCAGGGCAGCGAAACCACCTCGACCTTGATGCCCGGGTTGGCGGTCTCGAATTCAGCGATCTGCTTCTTCAGGAATTCGGTGCGCGGCGGGCTGGTGATGACCTCGACCAGCTTGATGGTGGTGTCGGCCAGCGCGCCGCTGGCGGAAATCGCCAGGCCGGCTACGGCGGCAAGCATGAAGGTCAGTCTTTTCATGTTCAGAACTCCCATTTTGAACGCGTTATTTTTTTGACTTGTCGAAGGCCTGGGCGATGTCTGCCCAGAGGTCCTCGACATTCTCCAATCCGACATTGAATCGGATGGTTCGGGGGCTGACGCCGAAGCGCGCCATCGAATTGATGCCCGGCGTCTGCTCGAGCGAGGCCTTGGCCGGCACGACCAGGCTTTCATGGCCGCCCCAGCTGACGCCGATGCGGAAATATTTCAGCGCATCGACGAAAGCCGGGATGTCGACATCCTCGGTGACCTCGAAGGAGAACAGCCCGGCATAGCCGGCTAAAGTCTTCTTGCCGGGGTGATTGGAATAGGCGGGGTGGTTGACCCGCTCGACCTTGTCATGCGCCTTCAGCCGCTCGGCAATGGTGAGCCCGCTCTTCATGTGATGCGGCAGGCGCAGCGGCAGCGTGCGCAGGCCGCGCAGCAGCAGCCAGCCTTCGAAGGGCGACAGCTTGGCGCCAAGCTGGGAATAGGTCTGCTCATTGATATGCTTGATGTGCGCCGCCGAACCCGCCACCACGCCGGCGACGGTGTCGCTGTGACCGCCGAGATATTTCGAGGCCGAATGCAGCACGAGATCGACGCCGTGCGAAATCGGCTTCTGGAACACCGGCGTCGCCCAGGAATTGTCGATGGTGGTGACGATACCTTGCTCCTTAGCCAGCCGGGCGAGATGCGCGATATCCTGCAGCTCGAACAGCATCGAGGTCGGGCTTTCGAGGTAAAGCAGCTTGGCGCCGGGAAGTGCCGCGGCAATCGCGTCCGGATCGGAACCGTCGACATAGTCGACCTTGATGTTGAGGCGCGGGAAAAGCCGCTCGAACAGGCGGTAGGCATCGCCATAGCAGTTGCGCACGGCGACGATGCGTTCGCCGGCGCCGACAAAGGCGAGCAGCGTGGCGCTGATGGCCGCCATGCCGCTGGAGAAACCGCGGGCGGCTTCAGCGCCTTCCAGGGCCGCCACGCGCGCCTCGAACTCCATCACCGTCGGGTTGTCGCCGCGCGAGTAGATCGGCTGCTTCCTTCTGCCGGCAAAGGTGTCGGCCATGTCGGCATAGTTGGCGAAGGTGAACAGCGAGGTCTGGTAGATCGGCGGCACCACGGCGTTGCCGGGAAACGGATCGTCATGCGCCAGAAGCGTCGCCGCCTCGGCGAGATAGTCGCTGGCCAGCGAAGCAGTGTCGAAGGCGTTGAGCTGCTCGTTCATTTGCGGTCCAAAAGCTTGAGGTTGGCGGCGCCGCGCTTCAGATCGTCCTCGACGGTGGCGATGAGCTTCAGCGCCTCGGCGCGAGCGCCATCGGGATCGCGCGCGGCGATGCGGTCGAAGATGGTGCGGTGGTAGGGGAAGCTGGCGTGGCCGAAGTCGCGCACGCCGAGCGGATGCTCCCAGAAGCGGTGGAACAGCTCATGCATGGCGGCGATGATCTGCTCGAAGAGCGGATTGCCCGAGGCGCGATAGACCGCCTGGTGGAACTCCCAGTCTTCCTCCGAGGACATGCCGGCGCGGGTCCGGAAGGCCTCTTCCATGATGTCGAGCTTGCGCTCGATCCCGGCGATCTCGGCCTTGCCGGCGCGAATGGCGCAAAGCGCCGCCGCCTCGGCTTCGAGCGCACGGCGGATTTCCAGCGTGCGCATCAGGCCAGTGAAATCATTGCCGCCGGCGAGCGTCAGCGGCATGTGCAGCATATCAGGGGAAACAGCGGTCTTGAGATAGGTGCCCGAGCCCTGGCGCCGCTCCACCAGGCCGAGCCCCTCCCATCGCGTCAGGGCTTCGCGAACCGTGTTGCGGCTGACCTTGAGGCGTTCGGCCAGGATGCGCTCGGTCGGCAGTTTTCCGCCGGGGCCCAGCGCTTCCTGCCGGACAAAGCCCGCCAAGGCCTTCAGCACCGCGTCATCGCGGGCCGTCGTCTGGATGGGGGGCAGGAAGTCGGTCACGCCGGCTGAGCCTAAAGTGGTTCAATGGTCCAACCAATTTCTGCACAGAGCGAAAGGCGAGTCAACAGTCGAAACGAAGCCGGGCCGAGTGGCGCGGAGCTGCGCCACTCGGCTCCCTGGCTTCAGGCGTGAATGTGCGACGGCGTGGCCGCCGCGCGCGCTTCGCGCCAGCGGGCGAACATTTCCTCGCGGACCCGCCTCGAACCCGCGAGCCGCTCCTTTGCCTCCGCCAACACGGCCGGCGAAGCCTCGGCGGGCGTGCCGGAGCGGAAAGGGGGAGCCGGCGCATATTCGAGCGACAGCTGCACCGTCTCGGCCTCGGCCTGTCCGAGGAGCCTTGCGACCAGCGCCAGCCCGAAATCGATCCCCGAGGTGACGCCGCCGGCGGTGATCAGCTTGCCGTCTTCGACGATCCGCGCATCGACAGGGATCGCGCCGAACTCTTCAAGGAAATCATGCGCATACCAGTGCGTGGTGGCGCGCTTGCCCTTCAGCAATCCGGCCGCGCCGAGCACCAGGGCGCCGCTGCAGACCGAGGTGATGTAGCGCACCTGCGCCGCGCGCTCGCAGACGAAATCGAGGACCGCCTGGTCTTCCAGCAGCGCGTTGACGCCGCCTCCGCCTGGAATGCACAGCACGTCGAGAGGCGGGCAATCGTCGAAGGTCGCGGTCGGCGTGAGGGAAAGACGCGTCGAAGACGCCACCGGATTGCGGTCCTTCCAGATCAATTCGACCTCGGCGCCCCTGGCGGTGGCCAGGACTTCGTACGGCCCGGTGAGGTCGAGCTGCTGGACATTGGGGAATACGAGAATGCCGAAACGAAGGGTCATGGAAATCTCCACAGGTTGACTCGGGGCGAGTTGACTTCTGGCAATCTAAGGCATCATGGTTTGGCACGATCGCCAATCATCCCTCGTTTCAGGCCAATGCCATGCGCCGTATCGAAATCCTTGCCTATCCCGACATCCAGCTCCTCGATGTCAGCGGACCGCTTCAGGTTTTCGCCAGCGCCAACGACTTCAGGACGCAGGCCGGCGGACCGGCCGCCTATGACGTCGCCGTCGTCGCCACTTTGCCGCGGATCAGGACATCGGCCGGTCTCGTGCTGGAGGCAACAGCGCTGCCGGCGCACGGGCTCGAGATCGACACGCTGATCGTGCCCGGTGGATGGGGCGTCAACGCGGCCTGCGATGATCCCGAGCTGGTCCAGTGGATCGTCGGCCGCTCGCGCGATGCCACGCGAACCGCTTCCGTCTGCAGCGGCGCCATGCTGCTGGCGCAGGCCGGCCTGCTCGACGGCCGCCGCGCGGTTACCCATTGGGGGCGCTGCGCGGAGTTCGCCCGGCGCTTTCCGGCGGTTCGGCTCGAACCCGACCCGATCTTTATTCGTGACGGCAATGTGTGGACCTCGGCCGGCGTGACAGCGGGCATCGATCTTGCGCTTTCCTTCGTCGAGGCCGACCTTGGCCGGCGCATGGCGCTGGCGGTGGCGCGCGAACTGGTCGTCTTCCTGAAACGTCCGGGCGGCCAGGCGCAGTTCAGCCAGACCCTCAAGCTGCAGGAAGGCGACGGGCGCTTCGATCGGCTGCATGGCTGGATCCTCGACAATCTGGCCAGCGACCTTTCGCTGGCGCAGTTGGCCGAGCAAGCCAATATGAGCCGGCGCAGTTTCTCGCGGCACTATCAGGAAGCAACCGGGCGGACACCCGCCCGTGCCATCGAGGAGATCCGTATCGAAGCGGCGCGGCGGATGCTGGAACGGGGGCAGACGGTTGGCCAAACGGCCCGGCGCTGCGGCTTCGGCTCCGAAGAAACGATGCGTCGCGGTTTTCTACGCGTGCTGGGCACCAACCCGCGCGATTACCGCGAGCGTTTCTGATCGCGATCGAGAACGGCAGTCTGGCCGCTGCCCGGCGTGGCCCCACCGGGCGAAAGGGCGTCGCCGGCACGAAGGCTGTCGCGCGAGCGGAAAACTTCCGCAACCTTCGTCATTCCGCATCTCCTGTCCAGCGGTTGCCAGCCGTCGCCCAGATCGGCCGCGAGCCGCCAGATCAAACCGCCTTGCGTCGAGAGCACGCAGCGAAGGCGGTCGCCGGCGATGGCGATATCGGCCGTCGTCAGCCCTTGATGCCGGTCGCGGCAATGCCGCGCACGAAGTGGCGCTGCAAGGCGAGGAAGAAGAGCGCCGTCGGCAGGGTCGCCACGACGGCTGACGCCATCAGCACGCTTTGCTTCATCGACATGCCGGCCCCGCCAACCAGCGTCGCCAGCCCGACCGGAAGCGTGCGCGTCTCGTCGGAATTGGTGGCGATCAATGGCCAGAAGAAATTGTTCCAGCTGGCGACGAAAGTGAAGATCGCCACGGTGGCAAGGCCCGGCTTGGTGAGCGGCAAAAGGATGCGCCAGAAGAATCCGAAACGGCTGCATCCGTCCATGATCGCGGCATCCTCCAATTCCCTCGGCACGGCCTGGAAGAATTGGGTGAGCAGGAACACTCCGAAGGCGTTGGCCGAGGCCGGCACGGTCAGGCTGAAAATGCTGTCGACCAGGCCGTAGCTGTTCAGGCCCAGGAACAGCGGGACGAACAGCAGTTCGTATGGCAGCAGGAAAGTCGCGAAGATGACGCCCATGATGACGCGGCGGCCGGGGAATTGCATGCGCGCCAGCGGATAGGCGGCCAGCGCGTCGACGGCCAAGGTCAGCACGGTCGTCAGTAACCCGACGACTGCCGAGTTGCGGAACCAGGTCAGCATGGGAAAGCGCTGGAACAGCGCGCCATAGGCCTCAAGCGTCGGCGCATCCGGTATCCATGCCGGCGGATAGGCGTAGATCTCGCTCTCCGGCTTGATCGATGTGACCAGCATCCAAAGGATCGGCGCGCCCCAGAGCACCGTCACCACGCCCATCAGCATATAGGCCAGCGCGCGCCCGCCAAGCGATTTCCCGGCACGGGCTGAACGTTGGTCCTGCATCAGATCGCCTTCATCAGCTTCATCTGGGCCAGCGAGAAGACCAGCGTGATCAAGAGCAGCACCACGCCCGCGGCGGCTGCCGGCCCCATTTCGAAATTCTGGAACGCGGTGAGGTAGATGTACTGCACGATGACGAAGGTGCTCGCTTCGGGCCCCCCTTGCGTCATCACATAGGCCTGGCCGAAGACGCGCCAGCCATTGATGATGGTGAGCGCGGTGACCAGCGCCATGGCCGGCCGCAGCAAAGGCAGCGTGATGTAGACGAAACGCTGCCACGGGCCGGCGCCGTCGAGCGTGGCGGCGTCGTGCAGTTCTTCCGGAATATCCTGCAGCGCCGCCAGGAAGATGATCATGTTGGTGTTGACGGTCCACCAGATGGTGGTGATGGCCAAGGCCGGCATCGACCAATGCGGATCCTTGAGCCAGGCGATGGGCTCGATGCCGATCGTGGTCAGGTAATAGTTGACGAGGCCGGTGCCCTTGTCGAACAGCCAGCCCCAGAGGATGCCGACCGTCGAGACCATGACCACATAGGGTAGGAACACCACCGTTCGCACGAAGGCGGTGCCCTTGAGCTTCTGGTCGAGCAGCATGGCAAGGGCCAGGCCGAGCACGACCATCGGGATCGCCGTCAGGAAGACGAAATAAAAGGTGTTCTTGATCGCGGTCAGGAACAGCGGATCGGCGAATATCTGCCGGTAATTGTCGAACCCGATGAATTCAGGCGTGCCGAGAATGTCCCAGCGCATGAAACTGATGCCGACGGCGGCCAGCGTCGGCATCAGCATGAAGGCTATGAACAGCGCCAGATAGGGCGACAGGAAGAGATAGGCGGCAAGCGTCATGCCGCTGCGCACCGCCCCTCCCTCCTGCGCAGCTGCGCGGCGGGCCCTGGAGCGGCCCGCCGGTTGTGATGCCAGCGATGTCATCAGCCCTTCTTCAGCTGCGCGTCGAGACCTTCCTTCATCGCCTTCAAGGCATCCGGCACCGGCTTGGAGCCGCTGAGCGCGGCCTGAAGGTTGGTGACCAGCGGCGTCGGCTTGTCGAAGGAGAAGACCGAGAGGTACTGCGGGATCAGCGGCTCGTAGACGATGTTAGGCAGGTCGTCGACGAAGGACTTGAAGTACTTGTACTGCTCGGTGCCGGTGAAGGCAGCGCTCTCGCGCACCGCCTTGCTCTGCGGGATGATGCCGACGGTGGTGGCGGGTGCTGCGAAATTGTCGAAGAACCACTTCATGAAGGTGCCGTCGGCGGCGAGCTTATCGTCGTTTTTCTGCTTCGACACCGCCATGCAGTGCGAGTTGGCCCACACCGCCGGCTTGGCGCCAAACACCGGCAGCTGCGCGGTCATGAAATTCATCTTCTGCGCCATGCGCAGATTTACCTCCCACGGACCGATGAACTTCATCGCGACCTGCTTCGA
Organism: Mesorhizobium sp. WSM3224; assembly: GCF_000427725.1. Classification (GTDB taxonomy): domain Bacteria; phylum Pseudomonadota; class Alphaproteobacteria; order Rhizobiales; family Rhizobiaceae; genus Mesorhizobium. The sequence continues at coordinate 284,211 of NZ_ATYO01000004.1, forward strand.
GGCGAAGGCGTCCTCGCCCTTGTTGCCACCGACCTCGGGGTTGGTGACGCCATGAACGTTGATCAGGTCGACGAGGTACTGCAGCGCCTTCTGCGAGGCCTCGCTGTCGACCGCGGCGAGGCCCTTGTCGTCGAGGAATGTGCCGCCGAACTGGTACATCAGGCTGAACCAGATCCAGCGCGCAGTCGCCCAGGTGTTCGGCAATTCAAAGCCGTATCGCGTGACCTTGCCGCCGCCGTCCTTGACCGTGAGCTTCTTTGCCCATTCGAGGAATTCCTCGCCGGTCTTTGGCGGCTTGGTCGGATCGAGCCCGGCCTCCTGCACCATATCGACATTGTAGTAGAAACCGAGCGGATGGACGTCGAGCGGCGCGGCATAGACCTTGCCGTCGAAGGTCACACCGGTGCGGCCGGCATCCGGAACCTGCGACAGGTCGAGGCCGGACGAGGCGACGACATCGTCGATCGGACGGATGACCTTGCGCGTGGCAAATTCGGGCAGTTCGGTGATGTGGAAGAGCACCAGGTCCGGCGCGCGTCCACCCGCCGAGGAGACCACCCATTTGGAAAACAAGGTATCCCAGTCATAGCCGGTCGGCTCGATGGTGACGCCCTTGCCGCCCTTGTTGAAGGTGTCGATGACGCCGTTGAGCGCGGTGGTGTTGTCGGCACCGGTCCAGCCGTGCCAGAGCGTGACCTTCTCGTCCGCAGCAAACGCGATGCGCGGCAGCGAGCCCGCCAGCGCGGCGCTTGCACCAAGCGCAAGCGCCTGGCGGCGCGTCAACAGGGATTTTGCGAACACATCATTTGCCATTTTATCCTCCGATTTATGGCTTGTTTCAGGGGTGGTGAAGCACGCTCAGGCCACCATCCGCGACGAGGCAGGCGGCGTTGATGAAGGGGCATTCGTCCGAGACGAGAAAGACCGCGGCCATGGCGATCTCCTCAGGCGTCGCGATCCGTCCGCCCGGATGCAGCGCCAGCGTCTTGGCGCGCGCGGCCTCCGGATCGTCGAAACCGTTCCAGTAGTCGATGACTTTCTGCGTGGCGACGTAGCCGGGCGCCAGTGCGTTCACGCGGATGTTGCTGCCGGCATATTCGATGGCCAGCGACCGGGTCAGGCCAAGCAGGGCGTGCTTGGCGACGGGATAGGGAAAAGTGTGCGGGATGATGGTGAAGGCGTGCGTGGAGGCGATGTTGAGGATCACGCCGCCGCCCTGCCCGATCATGCCGGGCAGCGCCGCCCTGGCGCAGTGCCAGGCGCCTTTGACGTTGACGTCGAGATTGCGCGTCCAGTCATCCTCGGTGGTTTCGAGCGGTGTCGAAAAGACGTTGGTGCCGGCATTGTTGATGACGGTGTTGATCGGGCCGATGGCCTTCGCTGCCGAGGCCATTGCGGCATCGATTGCTTTGGCGTCAGCGATGTCGGCCGCAGCATGAGCGACCTTGCCCAAACGTGCGGCACTTTCGGCGAGCAGGCTCGCGTCGCGGTCGACCAGGAACAGCTCGGCCTTCTCGCGCAGGCACGCCTCGGCGATCGCGTAGCCGATGCCTTGCGCCGCGCCGGTCAGGAAGATGCGTTTACCGGAAAGCCGTGCCATCAGCGCCTCCCCAAGGCGGAGGAACGCAGATTGTCGAGCAGGACGGCCAGAAGCAGGATCACGCCCCTGACGATGTACTGGTAGAAGGCCGGGATGTTGAGCAGGTTCATCGCGTTCTCGGCGATGCCCATGATCAGCACGCCGACGATGACGCCCGACATGGTGGCCCTGCCGCCGGCAAGCGAGACGCCGCCGAGCACACAGGCCGAGATCACCGACAGCTCGAGCCCGACCGCGGCGTTGGGCTGGCCCGAGGTGATGCGCGATGCAAGCAGGATGCCGGCGATGCCGCAGACCACGCCCTGCAGCGTGAATATCCAGATGCGCGTCCTGTCGACATTGACGCCGGCAAGGCGCGAGGCCTCCGGATTGCCGCCGATGGCCAGCGTGTTCTTGCCGAAGACGGTGCTGTTGAGCACGAAGCCGAAAATGCCGAACAGCACGGCCAGCACCCAGATTGGCGTCGGTATGCCGAGCAGCTTCGACAGAGCGAGCTGGTAGAAATCGGGGCTGTTGATGCCGACGGCGCGGCCGTCCGACGAGATCAGCGCCATGCCGCGCACGATCTGCATGGTGGCCAAGGTGGTGATCAAGGCATTGATGCGGAATTTGGCGATGACGACGCCATTGACCCAGCCGACGACGGCGCCGCAGGCGATTGCCGCGACGAGGCCGAGCAGGATCGAGCCTGTGGTGTTCGACGCCATCACCGCGACCATGCCGGCAAAGGCGACGATGGAGCCGACCGACAGGTCGAAGTCACGCGCCGCGAGGCAGAACATCATGGTGCAGGCGACGATGCCGACAGTGACCACGGACTGCAGCAGGCCAAGCATGTTGCGGTCGGTGAGGAAGTTCGGCACCAGGAGCGACACCAGCGCGAAGGCGACGATGAAGATGACGACGAGGCCCTGTTCTCCGAGCAGTACCTTCTTCAACCGGTCGGTCATTGCAAATCCTCAGGATGCGATCGCGTCGGGGGTTTTCTTGTCGGGCAGCGCGGCGGCCAGGATCGCCCTTTCGGCAAACTGCTCGCGCGCGAGCTCCGCGCTGATGCGTCCGCCGCACATCACCAGGATGCGGTCGCAGATGCCCATCACTTCCGGCAGCTCGGAGGAGACGACGACGATCGCCATGCCGTCCTCGGCGAGTTGGTAGAGCAACTCGTAGATCTCCGACTTGGCGCCGACATCGATGCCGCGCGTCGGTTCGTCGACGATCAGCACGCGTATGCCCTGTTCCGACAGCCAGCGGCCAAGGATGACCTTCTGCTGGTTGCCGCCAGAGAGATTGACGATGTCCTGCCTGCGCGATGGCGTGCGCACCTTGAGCTTCTTGATGAAGGTCTCGGCGGTCGCGATCTCGCTGGCGCGGTTCAGGATGCCGAAGCGCGTGTGATGGCGCCTGGACGAGATGTTGATGTTCTCCTCGATCGAGCGGCCCTGGATGATGCCGTCGTGCTTGCGGTCTTCCGAGCACAGCACGATGCCTGCCCTGATCGCGTCATGCGGGCTGGCGGCGGCAACCGTCTTGCCGTCGACGGCAATCGTGCCGCCCGAGCGTGGATCCGCGCCAAAGACGAGCCGCATCAGCTCCGAGCGTCCGGCGCCGATCAAGCCGAACAAGCCGACGATCTCGCCGGCGCGTGCTTCGAAACTCGCCGGCGTCCGCAGCCTGGCGCCGCTCAGATTGTCGACTTTCAGCCGGACATCTCCGGCCTTTCGCGGGCGAAAACCCCAGATGTCGGAAATCTCGCGGCCGACCATTTCGGCCACGACCTGATCGCGCGTCACATCCTTCAGCGATGTGTGATGAGCGGCGAGCTTGCCGTCGCGCAGCACCGTCAGGCTGTCGCAGAGCCTGAACACCTCGTCGAGGCGGTGCGAGACATAGATGATGACCTTGCCTTCGCCGCGCAGCCGGTCGATCAGCTTAAACAGGATCTCGCTTTCGCGCGAGGACAGCGACGAGGTCGGCTCGTCGAGCGCGATGACACGGGCGTCGAGCATCACGGCCTTGGCGATCTCGACCATCTGCCGCTCGCCGATCGACAGCGTCTTCACCTTGCGGCGCATGTCGATGTCGATGCCGGCCGATTTCAGCTTGGCGCCGACATCGTCGAGCATCCGGCGGCGCGCAATGATGCCGGCGCTGGCCGGGAAACGCCCGAGGCTGAGATTCTCGGCGACGGTCAGCTCGGGAACGAGCTGCAATTCCTGGTGGATGACGATGACGCCGTTGTCGAAAGCGTCCCTGGTCGAGGCATAGGCCTGGACCTTGCCGTCGATGCTTATTTCGCCGGCATCGGCATGCTGGTCGCCGGACAGGATCTTGATCAAGGTGGATTTGCCGGCGCCGTTCTCGCCCATCAGCCCATGCACGGCGCCCTTTTCGACGCCGAACGACACATCCGACAGGGCTTTGACGCCTGGATAGGTCTTGGTGATGTTGGAGAATTCGAGAAAGGACACGCTTCGATCCTTCTGCGCTACCCTTGCCGGATCGTATCAAACAGGCGGCGACAAGGCCGCCGCCTGTTTGTACAAGGAAGGCTATTCGATGCCGAGGTCCTTGCGGACCTTCTGATAGTCGTCGCGCTTGGCCAGCGCACCAGCGGTCAGCGTCAGCTTCGCTGGTTCCTTGTTGTTGGCGATCCAGTCATACATGTTGAGCGCCGTCTCGTAGCCGTGCCGCTTGGGCGAGATGATGACCGTGCCGACGAAGCCGGTCGCCGCCGGCTTCTTGAACTCGTTGATCGCTGATTCCGCGCCGCCGATGCCGACGCCGATCATGCCGTCGCCCGGAATGCCGACGCTCTCGGAAGCGCGCACGGCGCCCAGCACCGCCTCGTCGTTGAGGCCGAAGGCGATCCACTTCTTGATGTCGGCATGGGCGTTGAGCACCACCGTCGCGGCGTTGAGCGCGGCCTCCGTGTCGGTCTTGGCCTGCGGGGCGTCGAAGATGTTCTCCGCCTTGAAGCCGTTGGCCTTCAGCACCGAAATCGCGCCCTCGACGCGGTCGACGGCGGTCGGCAACTGGTCGTAGGAGACGCGGATCGCGCCGACCTCGTCCGCCTTCCAGCCGCGCGCCTTCATCTCGTCGACGATGGCCTGTCCCACGGCTTCGCCGATCTTGGTGGCGGAGATGCCCATATGCGGCACGTCTTCCAACGGCTTGCCGTCGGCGCCGACGAGGCGGTCGTCCACCGTCATCAGCTTCAGATTGTTGGCGGCGGCCTTGGCGACGATGCCAGGGCCGAGCTTCACATCCGGCGTGCAGACGACGAAGCCTTGCGCTCCTTGAGCGCCCAGATTGTCGATCGCCGACATCAGCTTCTCGCCGTCCTCGGCGCCGATCTTGACCAGGGTGAAACCCTTTTCCTTGGCAGCCTGGTCGGCGAACTTCCATTCGTCCTGGAACCACGGCTCCTCGGGCTGCTTGACGATGAAGCCGATCTTGGTGTCCTGCGCATAGGCGGACGCAATCGTGGTGACCGACAAGACGGCGAGAGCACCCGCGACGAGCGCGGTTTTCAAAAGTCGCATGATTACCTCCCAGCAAACGGCCGGGCGCTCGGCCCGGATTGGGAGTGTGTAGTCAATTTTATCATACCCGTCAATTGATCTGGTATGATAAATGAGATAGATAGTCTGACAAGTAGTCGCTGGCGCAAATCACTCGCATCCGCTAAGGCCGGACCAATTGCGCGCAAACCAAAGGGTTCGCTGCCTTGGAGGAGGGGCTGAGGTGACCGAAACACCGAAGAAGGCTGACGAAGAGGCCGAACCGCGCGAGACCGCGCGTCGTCCACGCGTCATGCCCGACGTGACCAAGGCTTTAGCCTCCGACATTTTCTCCGGCCGCTACCCGGCCGGGTCGTCGCTGCCGACCGAGAACGATCTCGGCATCGAATATGGCGTCAGCCGCACCGTCATCCGCGAGGCCCTGAAGGTGCTGGCGGCCAAGGGGCTGGTGCTGTCCAGGCCGCGCGTCGGCACGGTCGTGTGCGACCAGGACAACTGGAACATCATCGACGCACAGGTGCTCGCCTGGCATGCGCCGCATGCGCTGGACGACAAGCTGTTCGACGCGATCCTCGAGACCCGCCGCGCCATCGAGCCGCTTGTCGCGGAGCTCGCGGCGACGCGGGCGACGATGCAGGAGATCGCCGACCTCGAGATGGCGTGGCAAGGCATGGCCGGCGCCGGCGAGGACCTGACGCGGTTCTCGCGCTCCGACATCGCCTTCCACCAGATCGTCTATGGCGCAAGCCATAACCCGATCTTTCGCCAGATCGGCAAGCTGATCGACACGGCGCTGTTGTTTTCGCTGGAAGCCACCGCGACGATCTCGCCCGTCAGGCGCATGGAAGCGGCGGCGGCGCATGGCGACCTCGTCGAGGCGCTGCGCATGCGCGATGCGGTCGCCGCGCGCAACGCGGCGAACAAGATACTCGATCTCGCGGCGCGCGACCTGACCAGCGCCAAGAAACTGAAAAACAACTGAGACCGGCCGGCCGCATGAAGATCACCGCTCTGACCACCTATATCGTTCCGCCACGCTGGCTCTTCCTCAAGATCGAGACCGATGCCGGCATCAGCGGGTGGGGCGAGCCCGTCGTCGAAGGCCGGGCGCTGACGGTCGAGGCGGCGGTCAAGGAATTGGCCGACTATCTGATCGGCAAGGATCCGCGCTTGATCGAGGATCATTGGACGGTCATGTATCGCGGCGGCTTCTACCGCGGCGGGCCGATCCTGATGAGCGCCATCGCCGGTATCGATCAGGCGCTGTGGGACATCAAGGGCAAGGCGCTCGGCGTGCCGGTGCATGAACTGCTTGGCGGCAAGCTGCGCGACACCATCAAGGTCTATTCCTGGATCGGCGGCGACCGGCCGGCGGAGGTTGCGGCGGGCGCCAGGGACATGGTCGCGCGCGGCTTCCTGGCGCTCAAGATGAACGGCACGGAGGAACTGCAGATCGTCGACAGCCACGACAGGATCGATGCAGCGGTGGAACGCGTCGCCATGGTGCGCGAGGCGGTTGGTCCCAATATCGGCATCGCCGTCGATTTCCACGGCCGCGTGCACCGGCCTATGGCGCGCATCCTGGTCAAGGAACTGGAGCCATACCGGCTGATGTTCATCGAGGAGCCGGTGCTGAGCGAAAACCGCGAAGCGCTGAAGGAGATAGCCGCGCTCGGCTCGACGCCGATCGCGCTGGGCGAGCGGCTCTACAGCCGCTGGGACTTCAAGTCGGTGTTCGAGGAGGCGGTCGTCGACATCATCCAACCGGACCTGTCGCATGCCGGCGGCATCACGGAATGCCGCAAGATCGCGGCGATGGCGGAAGCGTATGACGTGGCGGTCGCCCCACATTGCCCGCTCGGCCCGATCGCGCTTGCCGCATGCCTGCAGCTCGACGCGGTGAGCTACAATTGCTTCATCCAGGAGCAAAGCCTCGGCATCCATTACAATGCCGCCAACGACCTTCTGGACTATGCCGCCAACAAGGACGTGTTCCGCTATCATGAAGGCTATGTCGCGATCCCGGACGGGCCCGGACTGGGGGTCGAGATCGACGAGGATTACGTCAAGGAACGCGCAAAGGAAGGCCATCGCTGGCGCAACCCGGTATGGCGCCATAAGGACGGCTCACTCGCCGAGTGGTAAGCCGGGCGCCGAGTGGTAAGCCGGCGAAGCTTTCGATCCGCGATAAGTTACAACGCCGCCGGCAAAGGTCCGATCGCCGCAAGGCCGGTTTCGGTCAGCGCGTAGACGCCGCGCTCGGCCCTGGCGAACCAGCCATAGTAATTGTGCAGAAGGATGCTCGCCGCGCGCGGCGAAAGCGCCTTGAGGTCGCGCGGCCGCTTCGGCCCGTCGGCCATCGCGGCGGCGCAGGCAAGCGCCTCCTGCCGGTAGGCGGTCATGATCGGCTTCCTCCGCGTGCTGCCGCCGATGGACGGATCGCCCTTGCGACGGTGATGCTCCTCGACCAGGCGTGAGCGCCGCCGCGGATCGCGGCGCGGCGGCAAGGCGGCCGGACTGAGGATCAGCTCCACCTCACCCTTGCCATCGACGCCGAGCAGGCCGAAACCGAGGCGGCGGCAGAGTGCGCGGAAGCGGCGGTCGTGCTCGCGGCCCTTGCCGCGCGCCGACTGCCGAGCCGCCAGCCAGACCTCGTCGCAGACGGCGGCACGGTCGACACCCTGGAGAACGAGCTCGAGGTTGAATTGCAGCTTGAGTTCGCAGATGACGACGACATTCGGCTCGCCGGCGCGCACGCCGACCACGTCGCAGCCGCCGATCTCGCCCTTGACGGCGAAATCCATGCTCTCGAGAAACCGCTTCACCGGCTCGTAGAGGGATGTTTCCTGCATGCGGAAGGCATAACCGATTCGGTGCGGTCCGGCACAGCGCACCGCGGCACGGTTGCCGCCGCGGTCACCGGGTATCAGCCGCGATGCAGATAGTCCTCGATCGACTGAGCCTTCATCTCGATCGAGAAGCCGGGTGCATGGGGCGGCATGTAGGCGGCGTCGCGGATCACGCAGGGTTCGAGGAAGTGCTCGTGCAGATGGTCGACATATTCGATGACGCGACCGTCCTTGCTGCCTGACACGGCGACATAGTCGATCATCGACAAATGCTGGACATATTCGCACAAGCCGACGCCGCCGGCATGCGGCCAGACCGGCAGGCCGAATTTGGCGGCGATCAGAAGCACCGCCAGCACTTCGTTGAGACCGCCCATGCGGCAGGAATCGATCTGCACGACATCGATCGCGCCGCCGGCGATGAACTGCTTGAACATGATGCGGTTCTGGCACATCTCGCCGGTCGCGACCTTGATCGGCGCCACGGCCTTGCGGATCTTCGAATGGCCGGCGACATCGTCCGGACTTGTCGGCTCCTCGATGAAGAACGGCTTGGCGAAGGCAAGGTCCTTCAGCCAGTCGATCGCCTGGTCGACCTCCCAGACCTGGTTGGCGTCGATCATCAAATATCTGTCCGGGCCGATCACCTCGCGGGCGATCCGCAGGCGGCGGATATCGTCGGCGCGGTCGCGGCCGACCTTCAGCTTGATGTGGTTGAACCCATCGTCGACCGCTTCCTGGCAAAGGCGCCGCAGCTTGTCGTCGGGGTAGCCGAGCCAGCCGGCCGAGGTGGTGTAGCAGGCATAGCCTTCGCGCTCGAGCGTGGCGATGCGACCGGCCTTGCCGGCTTCGGCCTTTTTCAGGATATCGAGAGCCTCGGCCGGCGTGATCGCGTCGGTGAGGTAGCGGAAGTCGACGATGCGCACGATCTCTTCCGGGCTCATCTCGGCGACGAGGCGCCAGACCGGCTTGCCGGCCTCCTTGGCCCATAGGTCCCAGACCGCGTTGACCACCGCGCCGACCGCAAGGTGCATGGCGCCCTTGTCGGGACCGATCCAGCGCAACTGGCTGTCGCCGGTCACGTGATGCCAGAAGCGGCCGGGATCCTCTTTCACCCAGTCGAGATCGAGCCCGACGACCAGATGGCGCAGCGCCTCGATCGCAGCGCAGCAGATTTCGTTGCCGCGGCCGATGGTGAAGGTGAGGCCGTGCCCTTTCAGCGACGGAACATCGGTGTCGAGGACGACATAAGCGGCCGAATAATCCGGGTCCGGATTCATCGCGTCCGAACCGTCGAGGCTTTGCGACGTCGGAAAGCGCAGGTCGAAGGTTCTGAGGTTTGTGATCCTGGTCATATCTGCCTCGTAACTGGATTGCCGCCGACACTCAACCCGGCCGCTGAAACGGTTTCAGATCGACCAGCCGCCGTCGATATTATAGGCCTGTCCGGTCGTGTAGGTGGCGCCGGCCAGATAGATCGCAAGATCGGCGATCTCCTCCGGCGTGCCGAGCCTGCCCATCGGCTGGCGAGCGATAAAGGCGGCGCGCGCTGCGTCATAGTCACCCTGCGCCTGCATGCGGCCCTGCAGCGAAGGGCTCTCGACGGTGCCCGGGCAGATGGCGTTGCAGCGGATGCCTTTGGCGACATAATCGGCGGCGATCGATTTGGTCAGGCCGATCACGGCAGCCTTGGTCACGCCATAGGCGAAACGGTTCGGCACGCCCTTCGGGGCGCCGGCGACTGAGGACATGTTGATGATCGAACCATCGCCACGCTCCAGCATGCCCGGCAGCACGGCGCGGATGGCGCGGATCATGGCGCGTACATTGAGGTTGAAGGCGAAGTCGAGGTCTTCGTCCTTCATCTCCAGGATCGAGCCGGAATGGACGAAGCCGGCGCAGTTGAACAGCACATCGACGCGGCCGATCTCGGCGAAAGCGGCCTTCACCGCGTCGTCGTTCAGTACGTCGAGCTTGCGCGTCTTGATGCCGGGCGTCTTGCCAAGTTCGGCCAGGGCCGCCTCATTGATGTCGGTGGCGTGGACGATAGCGCCGGCTTTTGCGAAAGCCAGCGCGCTTGCCCGGCCTATGCCTTGCGCGGCCGCCGTGACGATCGCGACCTTACCTGTCAGATCAGCCATGTTCCTGTCTCCGTCTGTCAGCCGAGCCGACGCTCGACGATGTAGATGTGATCCGCCGCCAGCACGACCTCGTCGCGCTGATTCAAAACCTCGACGCGTTCGATGACGCGACCCGAAGTGGGGCGCTTCGGGTCATCCTCCTTGGCCGCGATGGTGGTGCGCGTGCGGATCGTGTCGCCGATGAAAACCGGCTTGATGAAGCGCAGCCGGTCATAGCCGTAGGAGAAGGCGACGGGATTGATCACGCTTGCGGTCAGGCCGACGCCGACCGAGAAGACCAGCGTGCCATGGGCGATGCGCTGGCCGAAGGGCGTCGTCTTCATGAACTCGGCATCCATGTGATGCGGAAAGAAATCCCCGGTGTGGCCAGCGTGGACGACGAAGTCGGTCTCGGTGATCGTGCGGCCGCTTGTGAGGCGTGACGAACCGATCTCGTAGTCTTCGAAATAGGTGGTCTGTTCCATGTCCTGTCTTACGGCTTCGCGGCGAGCGGCGTCGCCGGCGCGGCGCTCGATTTATAGGCGGCTTCAACCAACGCCATGGTGTGCCAGGCATCCTCGACGGAGCTGACAAGCTCGGCGTCCTCGCCGGAAGCGAAGCGCTGGATATTGGCCATGCGGCCGACAAAGGCGTCGGGGAACCATTCGCCGGCGAGCGGCACGCTGACCCAATCCGACCCGCCCCTGGGATGGATTTCCAATATGTCCGGCTCGCCGCGCGGATAGTCGAGATTGAGGCCGAGCTTGACATAGGCCGCGCCCTCGGCGCCGCAGATGCGGAACTCGCAGGCCTGGTGGCGGCGGCCGAATTTGTGGTCGTGGTTGATCGAGAGCGCGCAGCGCACCGTATCGCCGTAATCGAGGATGGCGCTGGTGCGGGTCTGGGCGACCTTGTGATTGGGATGGCCAAGCGTCTTGGCATGCACGCCCAGCGGATTGCCGAGAAGCTGGCGGATCAGGTCGAGATAATGGATCGAGTGCATGGCGATCTCGACACGCGGCGCCTTGAGCAGGAATTCCCAGAGCTGCCACGGCGTATCGAGCGCCAGAAGCGCGTCGAAATCCACCACCTCGCCCAGCCAGCCCTTGGCGATGGCGTCCTTCAGCGCCAGCATCATCGGCGCGAAGCGAAGCTGGAAGTTGACCGCCGCCCTCAGGTTCTTGGCACGGCAGATTTCGAGGATTTCCGTGGCCTCGCCGAGATAGTTGCCCATCGGCTTCTGGATCAGCGCCACCGCGCCGTCGGGCAGGGCCTTCAACACCTCGGCATGCCGCCCCGGAGGCGTCGCCAGATCAAAGATCGCGTCTTTCACCATCGCCGCCTCATCGACCGAACGGAACGCGATCACGCCCCATTTGTCGGCGAGCTTCTGCGCCTTGGCCTGATCCGGATCATAGAGGCCGGAAATCGGGAAGCCGGCCTTGCGGTAGGCGGGGAAATGCGCGTCGCCGACGATCGAGCCGGCGCCGAAGGTGACGATCGGGCGCGGCTTCGAGGGTTTTGGCCAGGACTGCGCCAGCGATACCGGATCGAAGGCATCAGTCATGATGGAAGACCTCGTCCATCGTCGCCCACCATTCGCCTTCCTTGCGGGTCTCCAGCGGCTCCTGGCAGGGCATGCAGACCGCCCACCATTCCTGGGTCTTCGGGTCGGCGGCCATCCTGGCCATGTCGGCGGCGTAGTCGGCGCCGTGGTACTCGAAATAGGAGAACAAGAGGTTCTCCGGCCGCTTCAGGTAGATCGAATAGTTCTTGATGTTGCAGGCCGAGATCATGGCGAGAACGTCCGGCCAGACGGCGGCGTGCAGGCGAACGTATTCCTCCACCTTCTCGGGCTTCAGGCCAAGCACCATTCCCATGCGCTGCATATCCGCCTCCCTATTTCACGATCGCCGTGGTGAACTCGGCGATGCTCCTTGCCTTGACCGCGTCCCAGTCCCAGTCGATACCGATGCCGGGCTCGCTGGGCGCCAGCGCATGGCCATTCTCGATGCGCATCTTGTCGCCCGTCAACTCGTCGAGCTGCGGAATATACTCGACATATTTGCCGTTCTGGATGGCGCAGACCAGACTGACATGCAGCTCCATCAGGAAATGCGGACAGACCGGCATGTTAAAGGCTTCCGCCGCGTGGGCAACCTTAAGCCAGGGCGTGATGCCGCCGATGCGGCCGACATCGACCTGGACGATGTTGCAGCCGCCCTTCTGCATGTACTCGCGAAAATGCCTTATCGAATAGAGCGATTCGCCGACCGCGATAGGTGTCGCGGTCGATTTCGACAGCCGCACATGGCCGTCGATATCGTCGGCCGGCAGCGGCTCCTCGATCCAGGCAAGATCGAGCTCGCGCAGCCGCTCGGCGCGGCGGATCGCCTCGTCGACGGAAAAGCCCTGGTTGCAGTCGGTCATGATCTCGTAGCCGTCGCCGACCGCCTTGCGCACGGCCGACAGCCGCGCGACGTCCTGCGAGCCATGCGGCTTGCCGATCTTGACCTTCGAACCGGTAAACCCCTTCGCCTTCGCGGCAAGCGCGTCCTCGACCAGTGCGGCCGTCTCGATATGCAGCCAGCCGCCTTCGGTGGTGTAGAGCGGGCAGCGGTCCTTGGCGCCGCCGGCTAGCTTCCACAGCGGCAGGCTCTGCTTCCTGGCGCGCAGATCCCAAAGTGCTGTGTCGATCGCGGCCAGCGCGATCGCGGTGATGGCGCCGATGGTGGTGGCATGCGTGGCGAATTCGAGGTCGTGCCAGATCGCCTCGATCTGGTCGACGTCACGGCCGATCAGGCGCGGCGCAAGGTGGTCGGCCAGAAGCCGCATCACCGAGGAGCCGCCGGTGCCGATCGTATAGCTGTAGCCGGTGCCCGACGCGCCGTCGGAATCGGTGATGGTGACGATCGGTGTTTCCTGGCTGACGAAGCTCTGGATCGCGTCCGTGCGCTTGACCTTCGGCACGAGGTCGACCATGCGCAGCTCGACTTTCTCGATTTTTGCCATGTCAGATCCTCAGCGACTTGCCGGTTTCGGCAGAGAACAGGTGCGCGCGGCTCAGATCGAAGCTCATGCCGATCCTGTCGCCGGCCTTCAGCGGCTTCGGATTGAGCATGCGCGACACCCAGTCGGTGCCGTTGAACTCGGCGAAGACCAGCGTTTCGTTGCCGAGCGGCTCGGTGATGCTGACCGGCAGCTCGGCGCGGTGGACTTCGGTTTCACCGCCGGAACTCAGGCCGTGGCCGGTGGGGTAGAAATCATCAGGGCGGATGCCGAACACGACCTTGTCGCCGGCCGATGTCTTCGACTTGAACTGGCCAGGCAGAGGCAGGCTGTCGCCACCGCTGAAGACAAGCTTGCCGTCGCTCACCGTCGCCTCGTGCAAATTCATCGGCGGCGAGCCGATGAAGCCGGCGACGAAGTGGGTCGCGGGGCGGCTGAACACCTCGTCCGGGGTGCCGACCTGCTCGATATAACCCGACCGCATGATGACAATGCGGTCGGCAAGCGTCATCGCCTCGACCTGGTCGTGGGTGACGTAGATGACCGTCGACTTCACCTTGGCGTGCAATTTCTTGATTTCGGTGCGCATCTGCGTGCGCAGCTTGGCGTCGAGATTCGACAGCGGCTCGTCAAACAGGAAGACATCCGGATCGCGCACGATGGCGCGGCCCATGGCGACGCGCTGGCGCTGACCGCCGGAAAGCTGCGAGGGACGGCGCTCGAGCAGTTCGTCGAGGCCAAGGATGGCGGAGGCCTCGGCGACGCGCCTGTCCATGTCGTCCTTGGCGGCGCCGGCGATCTTGAGCGAGAAGCCGAGGTTCTCGCGCACGCTCATGTGCGGGTAAAGCGCGTAGGACTGGAACACCATCGAGATGTTGCGCGAGCGCGGCGGCAGGTCGTTGACCATGCGGCCACCGATGTCGATCGTGCCGCCGCTGATATCCTCGAGACCCGCGATCATGCGCAAAGTCGTCGACTTGCCGCAGCCGGAGGGACCGACCAGCGCGATGAACTCGCGGTCGGCGATCTCGAGATCGATGCCGTGCACGATCTCCATATTGCCGTAGCGCTTGGCGAGCTTTTTCAGCGAAACCGTAGCCATGGAAATCAACCTTTCACCGCGCCGGAGGTCAGGCCGCCGACGAGGTGTTTCTGAACGATATAGGTGAGGGTCAGCGCCGGGATGATCATCACCACGGCCAGCGCGCACATGCCGCGCCAGTCGATGGTGAATTCGGCCGTGTAGTCGAGCAGCCCGACGGGCAGCGTCTTGGAATTGACGGAACGGGTAAGCTGCGAGGCCAGCGCGAACTCGTTCCAGCAGGTGAGGAAGGCGAAGATCGCGGCCGATGCGATGCCCGGACGCGCCAGCGGGAATTCGACCTGCCAGAACGCCTGCCAGCGCGTGCAGCCGTCGATCTGCGCGGCTTCGGCGAGGTCCTTCGGCACCTGCCGGAAGAAGCCGTCGATCAGCCAGATCGTGAACGGCACGTTGAGCGCGACATAAGCGAGGATCATGCCGATATGGGTGTCGATGATGCCCAGCCGGACATAGAGGAAGAACAACGGCAGCGAGAGCGCGATGCCGGGCACGGTGCGTGTCAGCATCAGGCCGAGGAACATGCCAGACTTGCCGCGGAACCGGTAGCGCGCGAAGGCATAGCCGCCGGCCATGCCGATGGCCACCGCGATCACTGTCGAGGTGACCGAGATGATCAGCGAGTTGCGGAAATAGTCCAGCACCGGGATGCCGCCCTTGCCGATGCCGCTGAACATGGCGACATAGGCGTCGAGGGACAGCTCTTGCGGGATCCAGACCGGCGGCTTGGCCATGATCTCGACCGTGGGCCTGAGCGACGACAGCACGATCCAGATGCCCGGCAGGCAGATGACGAGCATCGCGAGGAACAGGCCGACGCGGTGCGCGACGGTCAGCGCGCGGCGCGTGAGGCGGGCGGAGGCGTTCTCGTCCATCTTCACCACTCCGCGCCGATCTGCGCGCGCGCCGCAGCGAGCTTGTTGTAGAAATAGACGGTGAAGGCGATCGATAGCAGGATAGAGAAATAGGCCATGGCGTTGGCCATGCCCATGCGCGCATCGCTGTAGGCGGTGCGCCCGACCAGCGTCCACAACAGCTCCGTGCGGCCGGCGGGTCCGCCATCGGTCATGATCTTGACGATGTCATAGGCGCGAGCCACGTCGAGCGAGCGGATCGTCATGGCGATATAGGCGAAAGGCATGACGAACGGCCAGGTCACATAGCGGAAGGTCTGCCAGGGCGTGCAGCCGTCGACGCGCGCCGCCTCGATCGGCTCCTTGGGCATGGCGAGAAGCCCGGCCAGGATGAGGATGGCGAAGATCGAGGTCGACGACCAGATCTCGGCGATCGAGATGGCGATGAAGGCAAGACGGCCTTCGATCAGCCACGGGATGGCGTCCTGCGTAAGCCCTAGCGACTGCAACGCGTTGTTCACCAGGCCGATATTGTCATTGAACATGAACTTGAACTGGAAGCCGACCAGGATCGGCGAGAACATCATCGGGAACATCATCAGCGTGCGCAGGATGCGTTGCCCGCGCGTCGCCTTCTCAACCAGCATGGCCAGGCCGAGGCCAAGCAGCATCTCGAGGTTGAGCGCGATGGTGAGCAACAGAACGGTGCGGCCAAAGGCCCACCAGAAATCCGCATTGGACAGGATCGAGAGGTAGTTGCGGAAGCCGACGAAGACGAAGAACGTCTCGGGCCGCGTCAGGCGAAACGGCGTGAAGCTGGAATAGAGCGACAGGATCAACGGCAGCACCACGACCGCCGCCAGCACGATGATGGCCGGGAGCAACAACAGGAACGGCGCGGATGGCTTGAAGCCCTTCATCGGGATCCTGTGAGGTTTTGCATTCGACTTCGGGCGACTTCGGACCGCTCACCGGCAAGGCCCGGTCTGTACGGACGGCTCTGCCCATAGCGGCAAGACGCTGTCGCCTCCCCCATTCGCGATGGGGGAGGCAGCGTTGGCAGCAATGTCTAGAGCTTGCCGGCGTCCTGGAGGATCTGCGTCGCCTTGGCGGCGGCCTCATCCAGGGCCTGCTTGGAGGTCTTGTCGCCAAGGATCGCCGCCTGCAGTTCGGGATAGACGGCGTTAGAGATCTCGATCCACTCAGGCGTCTGCGGCACGGCGAAGGCGTGCCTGGCTTCCTCCTGGAAGGCGGCCAGAACCTCCTTCTTGTAAGGATCGTTTTCGGCCTGCTTCAGGTCCCAGTCCCAAACCGCGGTGCGGGTCGGCAGCGGGCCGGCGGCGGCTTCCAGCTTCTGGCTGTCCTCATTGGTCAGCCACCACACCAGGGATGCGGCTGCTTCCTTGTTGGCGCAGTTCTCGGTCACCGAGAAGCCGTGGAAGCCTGACCAGCCGGTGCGCTTGCCGGAAGAACCCTTGGGCGCAACCTTGACGCCGACATTGCCGGCGACCTTCGACGACTTCGGGTCGTTGAAGAAGCCGGCCCAGCCCGGCCAGTCGAGGTTGATCGCCACGGTGCCCGAGGCGAAGCCCTGGCCGAGATCGTCCCAGAGATAGTTGGTGGTGCCGGCCGGCACGGCCTTGGCCTTGTAGAGATTGACGAACCAGTCGAGCGCGCGGATGCCGGCCTCGGAGTTGAAGGCGGGCTTGCCGTCCTTGTCGAGATATTCGCCGCCCTCGGCGACCACCATCTCGTAGAAGCGGCCGTTGATCGCCTCTTCCTTGCCGGCGAACTGCGTGCCGTAGAAATTGGGTGGGTTGGCGAAGAACTCGGCCTGGTCGGTGACTTCCTTCCAGGTGTCGGGCGGAGCCAAGTCATAGCCGTATTTGGCCTTGAACTTGGTCTTGTTGTCGGCGTTCTCGTAGAGGCTCTTCTGGTAGTAGAGCGCCGAGACGTCGAACTGCGCGCGCGGCAGCATCTCGAGCTTGCCGTCGATAGTCGCGGCCGTGATCGTCGACGGCACGAAGGCGTCGATCTCTTCCTTCGGCAGCAGCTTGCTGAGGTCGGTGTAAAGGCCGGTATATTGCGGCGCGAAGGACGAATGGTTCCAGCCGACGCACCAGTTGGTGCTGCCCGAGGCGATGTCGGACTTCAGCTCCTTGTCGATGTCGAAGCCGTTCTTCTTGGTCAGGATGTTGACCTTGGCGCCGGTCGCCTTCTCCCATTTGGGGATGCGCTCGTAGAGCTTTTCATATTGCTGGCCGCCGATCAGCTTCACGTCGATCGTCACACCCGGAAATTTGCCGGGCAAATCGGCTGAAAAGGCCGTGCCGCCGAGCAGCAGGCCGGCCAGGCCGGTGGAAATGCCTAGAAGCAATCTCGTCATGTTCTCCTCCCATGAGCTCGCGGCGACGGCCGGCCGAGTGCGCAGCCGATCGCTCAAGCTTCATTCATATGCAAATAGCATTTTCATTCCCGGGTCAAGCCGATTATGCTTCCCGTGGAGAGAAGTTCATGCATATATGCAGATCGAAATTCACTGGAGGGGCGGGTGGCAGAGGAAGAAGACGGGGACCGCTACCGCGCGCCGGCGCTCGACAAAGGCCTGGATATCCTTGAGCTGTTGTCGGGCGTGGACGGCGGGCTGACGCAGGCCGAGATCGCCAAGCGGCTCGACCGCAGCCCGAACGAGTTCTACCGGATGCTCGACCGCCTGGTGCGGCGCGGCTATGTCACCAAGATCGACGGCGACCGCTATTCGCTCACGCTCAAGCTTTTCGGCCTCGCGCAATTGCACGCGCCGGTGCGGCGGCTGGTGTCCTACGCAACGCCGATCATGCGCGACTTGGCCGAGACCTCATGGCAGGCCAACCAATTGGTGGTGTTCGATCGCGGCGCCGCCGTGGTTATCGCGCAGCAGGAAGCGCCGCGCTACTGGGGTATCTCGATCCGCGTCGGGTCGCATATCAGCCTTTTCGATACCGGTTCCGGCCATGTGCTGCTTGCCTTCCGCTCGCCCGAAGAGCGCAAGATGATGATCGCCGAGCATGTGCAGAGCACGGAACAGTTCAACCTGACACCGGAGTTCTTCGCCCGCCTCGACCAGGTGCGCGACCGTGGCTACGAGATGATGGCCTCGCTGCAGACCGCCGGCGTCTACAATCTGTCGACGCCGGTGCTGGGGCCGGATGGCAGAGCCATCGCCGCGCTGACCATCCCCTACATCACCCTTGTCAACGCGCCAACGGCGCCCGACATCACGCTGACGATTCGGCATCTGCAAGGCGCCGCCGCCAGGCTCTCGCAACTGGCAGGGTCCGACGTGCCGCAATCGTCGTAATTTCTTATTTGAATAATGGATTTTTCGGCGAGATAGTGCCTTAGAGCGGGATGAAGCCAAAGCAGCCGGTCATCCCGCTCTAAGGCTTTGTTTTTTGGAGTATGATCTTATCCGAAAAGTCTGCAACTTTTCGGGATCATTCTCGAGGACCAAGGAGGATACGCCGCCGTGATCATCGACACGCATCTGCATCTCATCGACCAGAGCGCGCTTCGCTATCCGTGGCTGGCCGGCGTGCCGGCGCTGAACCGCGATTTCGCCTATGGCGAATACGCCACCGACGCGCGGCGCTGCGGCATCGATGGCGTGCTGCACATGGAGGTCGATGTCGACCCCGCCGACATCGCCGCCGAGACCGCCCATGTGAAGTCGGTTGCCGGTCGGGCTGGGAGCCTGCTTCGCGGAGCGATCGCGTCCTGCCGGCCGGAAGAGGCCGGTTTCGAGCCCTATTTGGAGACGGCCAAGGCAGACCCGTTCGTCAAAGGCTTCCGCCGCGTGTTGCATGTCGTGCCCGACGATCTTTCGGAAGGGGCGCTGTTCCGTCAGAACATCAAGCGGCTGGCCGGCACCGGCCTGACATTCGACCTTGTGGTGCTGCCGCATCAAATCCCGAAGGCGATGGCGCTTGCCGACCTCGCGCCCGACGTCCAGTTCGTCCTCGACCATTGCGGCGTGCCCGATATCAAGGGCAATGCGGAACATCCGTGGCGAGAGCATATGGAAGCGATCGCAAAGCGGCCGAACGTCGTCGGCAAGATCTCCGGCGTCGTCGCCTATGCCGACCCGGCGACCTGGACGGCCGATACGCTCAAGCCCTATGTCGAGCACACGATCCGGTGCTTCGGCTGGGACCGGGTGATCTGGGGCAGCGACTGGCCGGTCTGCACGCTGGGCGGCGGGCTGACGACCTGGATTGCCGCGACGCATGCGCTGCTTGCCGGCGCAAGCGACTCAGAGCGAACGCGCCTGCTCTCCAGCAATGCGCGCCGGCTGTGGCGGCTTGGATAGTCACTCGATCTAGATCGTCGTGCGAACGTGGCGCTCGCGCCCGTACACCGAAACCAGCAGCAGGATGACCAAGCCGAGCGCGGCCTGCACCGTCGACGGCCGGAAGCCGAGGCCGATCAGCAGCGTGTTGACTTCGGTGAGCACAAGAACCCCGGCAATGGTGCCGAGATAGTTGCCGCGCCCGCCGACCAGTGCCGCGCCGCCGACCACGACGGCGGCAATTGTCTGGAACAGATAGGGCTGGCCGACATCGCCATAGGCCGAGCCGGTGAAGCCGAGAAGCAGCACGCCGGCCATCGCCGCGAAGAAGGCGCTCGCCGCATAGGTGACCACCCACATCCGCAACGGATCGATAAGCGCCAGCGGCGCTGCCTCCGGGTTGCTGCCGACCGCGTAGAGCCGGCGGCCATAGGGCGTGCGGGCGAGCACCAGCACGATCAGCACCGTCAACACCCCGAGGCATGGCACCAGCAAGGGCACGGGCAAGGGGCCGACCGAGCCCCCGATCGAGACGAAGGTTGACACCGCCTCGGGCGCCGATCCGGACGGGAAGCCGCCGGTCCACAACAACACGGCGCCCTGGACAATCATGCCGATGCCGAGCGTGACGATGAGTGGATGGATATTCAGTCCGCGCGAGATCAGCCCGTTCAGGGCGCCGATCGCGACGGCAAGGATACCGACGAGAACACAGACCAAGGCAAAGTTCCACCCCTGGCCATAAAGCTGCGCCGCCACGACATTGGCAAAGCCGATGACGAAGGGAATGGAAAGATCGATGCCGCCGAGGATGACGACCAGCGTCTGGCCGATGGAGGCCACTGCCAGCAGCGAGGCGATGACCAGCAGCGCGCGGATGGCGAAAGGCGCCGAATAGCCGGGAATGAGCAGCGTGCCGACGATCTGAAGCAGCAGCGCCATCAGGAAGGCGCCGGCGATGCGGGCGTTGGTGGACTGGAACCAGTTGCGCGTCATCCCGGTCAACCTTTCCGCCTCGCCAACCGCTCCTGCAACGCCGTCAGCACGACGGCGACGACGAGGATCAGGCCGTAGGCGATCTGCAGCACATAGGTGGAGACGTTGAAGGTGGTGAGCAGGCTCTGCAGCAGGAAGATGTCGATGGCGCCGATCGCAGCGCCGCCAAGCCCGCCACGTCCACCCGCGAGGCTGACGCCGCCGAGCGCCACGGCGGCGATCGCAATCAGCGTATAGGTCGGGCCGATGTTCGGATCGGCCGAGCCGATCAGCGAGGTGAGCATCAGTCCGGCAGCGGCGGCGAAGGTCCCGGTCAGGACGTAGGCGGCAAGCCGCACCTTGGTCACCGGCACGCCGGCTGTGTAGGCGGCGCGGTCGTCGCTGCCGACCGCCATCAGCAGGTCGTAGTAGGGCGTCCGGCGGATCAGGAGCCAGCATAGGCCGATCAGCGCCAGCGGCACGATCGAGAGCGGCCCGGCCATGGCCTTCAGCCAATCCGGCGCCGGACCGATCGGCGCCGGCAGGATGGTGAGCGTGATGCCGGTCAGGATGAGATAGGTGCCGAGCGTCGCCACGATCGGCTGGATACGGACGATTGTGGCCAGCACGCCGTTGGCGGCGCCCACCGCCGCGCCGACCAGCAGCGCGGCCGGAACGATGATCAGCGGCGACGAGATGCCGAGATTGAGGAACAGCACCTGGATGACCAGAGCGTTGACGAAGCCCATTAGCGGGCCGACGGAGATGTCGATGCCGCCGCGTCCAGCGAGGATGACCGGCGCCGAGGCGACGGCCGCGCCGATCAGGGGTGCGGCCAGACCGAGCAGCGTGCCCCAGGACGAAGGCTGGAAGCGCGCCGGATTGAGCGCGACGTCGAGCACGAGCAGGATGACGAGCATCACCACGGCAAAGCCGACGCCACGGAACTTGCGAAGGACCGGGCTCATACGGCGCGCCCGAACATGGCGGCAATCACCGTGTCGGTGGTCATCTCCGCGCCTGCGAACTCGGCCGACACGCGCTGCTCGCGGAACACCAGCACGCGATGGCAGAGAAGCAGGATCTCCTCGATCTCACTGGACAGGATCACCAGGGCCATGCCCTCGGCGGCGAGGCCGCGAAAGACATCGTAGAGGACATGGCGGGTCGCCACGTCGACGCCGCGCGTCGGGTCGTTGAGCAGAAGGAAGTCCGGCTCGAGCGCCAGGGCCCGCGCGAGCAGCACCTTCTGCTGGTTGCCGCCCGACAGCGTGGTTATCGCCGCATCGGGACGCGGCGCGACAATGCCGAGCTTCTGCCTGTAGGCCTCGTAGCGCTGGCGCCGGGCGGCAAAGCTGAGCAGACCTAAACGGCGATCATTCGACACGGTGGAGATGGCGAAATTGTCGAGCACCGATTGGGTCGGAAAAATGCCGGTCGAACGGCGGTCGCGCGGCAAATAGGCGATGCCCTTGGCGACAGCTTTGCGGAAGCTGGTGATCGATCCCGGCTTGCCGTCGACCGCGACCTCGCCACCTACCGGCGACTCGAGCCCCGCCAGCGCGCGCAGGAAGCGTTCCTGGCCATGACCGTCGAGCCCGGCAAGACCGACAATCTCGCCCGGCGCGATCGTCAGGCCGATCGGATCGACCCCGGGAGCGATGACAAGCTCGCGGACATGAAGAGCGTTTGCGTCAGCCATGCGCCAGCTCCGCGGCGGTTAGCGGCGCCATGGCCGCCAGAAGCTCGGCGGGCGTCGACACGCCACGCTCCTCGGTCTTCACCACACGGCCGGCGCGCAGGATGGATATGCGGTCCGACAACGCCATCACCTCGTCCATGCGGTGGGTAATGAACAGGACCAGCGTGCCCGCCCCGGCCATGGCGCGCATCAGCGCGAAGACCGATTCGCGATCGGCGAAATCAAGCGCCGCCGTCACCTCGTCGAGGATCAGGACACGCGCATTGCGGATTACGGCGCGCGCCAGCACGACAAGCTGGCGCGCGGCAAGCGGCAGCTCGCCGCATGGCCGGTCAAGATCGATCGGCGTCACCGCGAAGCGGCTGAGCGCCGCCTGCGCCCGGGCGCGCCGCTCGCCGCGCGGCACGCCTCGCCACCAAAACCCGTCAAGACCGAGCAGGATGTTGTCGGTCACCGAACGGTCGGGCGCGACCAGCACCTCCTGGAAAACGGTAGCGAAGCCGGCAGCCTGGAAGGCGGCGGGCTCAATGCCGGAAAACGCCTTGCCGTCGAGCAGGATGGCACCGCCATCAGGCTGGACGATGCCGGACAAGAGCTTCACCAGTGTGCTCTTGCCCGAGCCGTTCTCGCCGAGGATCGTATGGATCGTGCCTGGCCGGAAGGCGATGGACGCCTCGGCGAGCGCGATGGTTTCGCCATAGCGTTTGGAGACGCGTTGGACTTCCAGCATGTGTCTTTCCGAAATGGAGAAGCCGGCCCCTCAAGAAGAGCCGGCTCCACAAAACATCACTTGGCGCAGGCGTCCGGCACCTTGGCGTAGTCCCAGCCCTTGGTCGGCGCGGGATTGGTGAAATAGGCGTCGAGCACGTCCTCGGGCATCGGGTCCGTCGGCGGCACCGGGAAGACCGAAACGGCATCCGGCGTCATGCAGTCCTTGTACCATTTGCCGAGCTCGGCGGCATGCACCGGCGGAATCGGGATCAGCAGCGTGTTGAGCTTCGGCTTCTGGCCGTCGAGCATACGCTCGCCGACACGGAACAGCGTCTGCGCCGTCCAGCCCGGCAGCACGGCATGGCCCTCGAAGCGGTACTTGTCGGGATTGGCCTTCCAGTAGCCGAGCGCGTCGCCGGTGATCGAGCCGGTGATCAGCGGCGCCGGCCGCCCGGCTTCGGCAAAGGCCTCGGCCACGACGCGGCTCTCGCTGCCGGTCGTCCACACCGCATCGATCGGCGCCGGATTGGTGGCGATCGCCTGCAGCACCACCGTCTTGGTGACATTGGCCGTCCAGTTGCCGTTGACGGTGCGCGCGATCTTGAGGCCCTTGTTCTCGGCGAGCGCCTTGTCGGCGCCCTGCTTCTCCTGGACCACGATCGGATGACCGGCGATGCCTTCGACCACCAGCACGCTTGAGTCAGGCTTTGCCTTGCCGATCGCGGTCATCATGTCATAGCCCCAGCGGGCATAGTTGGAATCGACATTGATGGCATTGGGGCTGGTGATCGAGCCGGCCGCCGTGATGAAGGGAATCCCTGCCTTGGCCGCGGCATCCACGGCATCGTCGAGCGCCGTCGCCGAGCCGGGGATCGAAGTGATGATCGAGCATTTCTTGTCGATGAAGGCGCGGATCTGGTTGATCTGCTGGCTCGGGTCGTTGTTCGAATCCGATACCTCGAAGCTCGACACCGTGCCGTCGGCGATGAGGCCATCGACCAGCCGCTTCAGTTCCTTGGTGACCGACACGCGCCACGGATTGCCCTGGTAGCTCTCCGAGTGGCACCACTTCCACGGCTTTGCCGGCGGCGTGAAATTATCCCAGGCCGACGGCAGCACTTTCTGCGGCGCGCCGTCATATTGCGCCTTGAGATCGGCAGGCAGGCCGTCAATCACCGATTTCACGTCCGCGGCATGAGCGGCGAGCGGGATTGAGACTATAGCAGTTGCGGCGAGAAGGCCGCGTATCAGGCTGGTCATTTTTTCCTCCCTTGGTGCACTAGAACTAGCCGGCGGCAGCCGGCGCGAAACTCTCCCGGAACAGGCGATTGATGTCGGCAACGACGCGACGGGCGTCCTGCCGGCCGGCAAGGCCTTCATTGATGCGGTCGGAGGCCTGCCGCTGGAAAGCCAAGTAGCCGTCATGGCGCGGACGCACCCAGGCGCCTTCGAGCGTCGCCCGGGTGGCGCGATAGAAGTCACCGGTCGCGGCGTTGACGGCGTCATCCTCCCACGCCGCGGCATGGCCGGGCTGGCCGCCCGCGGCCGCGTAGGGGCCGCGCTGCACGTCGCCCCCGGCGATCCAGTAGGCGAAGTCGATCGCCGCTTCGCGAGCGGCGGAAAAGGCGGAGACGGCAATGCCGGTGCCACCGAGCGCCGAGCCGACCGGGCCGCTGCCGCCGGCGACAGGCATGTCTGCAAAGGCGAGGCGGTGCGGCCGGAAACCCGGCACTGCGTAGGGAACATAGCCGTAGACCAGCGGCGCGCAGGCAATGGGCGAGCCGGATTGTGCCATCCTTTCGAACACGGCGATCGGGTCCATCGCCAGGCAGGCGGGATCGACCAGCGCCGCGATCTCGCGCAGCATCTCGAAGGCGGTTTCGCCGGTCTCGCCATCGACCATGTCGCCCGGTCCCTCGACCGCGCATGGCCGGCCGACATCGGCGGCTAACGTGAAAAAGCACATTAGCGAATGCGGCGGCCGGAGCGGCAAGAGTACGCGGCCCTGCTCGGCAAGCGCCAGCACTTCGGTCCAGATCGTCGGCGCGGCTTCGATCAGGTCGGGCCGCCAGGCCTGCACCTGGGTCGCGGCATCGATCGGGAAAGCCCATTGCCGGCCTTGCCAGGTGTAGCTCGGATAGGACCGGCCAACACTTGCCTGCGCGAGCGCCTCGCGTTCCGCCTCGCGTCCAGGCACATCGAGCGGTGCCAGGCACTTTTCGGCAGTGATCTGGCCGACATGCGGATGGTCGATGACGATCAAATCATAGGCGCGGGCGAGGTCTTCAACGGGAAAGGATTCGAAATCCTGCAGCGAGCGCTTTTCCCATTCGATCGAGACACCGGTCTTTTCCTTCCACAGCGCCGAGCACGCCACCATCGGGTCATAGCCGCGCGGATGGCTCCAGGTCATGCCTTTCAACGAAACACCGCTCACAGGCCGAACTCCGCGCGGATTTTTTCGCTGTGCTCGCCGATGCGGGGCGCTGCCCGATCGACCTTGGCGCGCGCGCCGTCGACACGCAGCGGCGTGCGCGTGGTGAGGATCGAGACGTTGTCCTCGCGCGTCACGGTCTGCAGCATGTCGAGCGTCTTGAAGCCGTCGCTTGCCATCAGTTCCGGCCAGGTCAGCACCTTGGCGCACCAGACGTCGGCGGGCTCGAGAACAGCCAGCCATTCGTCGATGGTCTTTCCAGCGATGCGGCCGGCGATGATCGCCTTGATCTCGTCGCGGGCGGTGAACCAGGTCGCCGGCTTGTCGCGGAACGGGTTCAGCTCAGGCAATTCGAGCAGGTCGGCAATCTTCGGTATCGGCGTCATGGCGATCGCCAGGTAGCCGTCCTTGGCCGGATAGACGCCATAGGGCGCCGAGAGATAGGCGTGCGCGCTGCGGAAGGACGAGCGCTTCGGCAGACGGCGGCCGTCATTGAGATACGTGGTCAGCACCTCGAACTGGAAGTCGATCAGCGCCTCAAGGAGGCTGGTTTCGACATGGCCGCCCTGGCCGGTGATGCCGCGCCGTACCAGCTTGGCAAGGATGCCTTGCGCGCTAGCCGCGCCCGCCAGCATGTCGGCGATCGCCAGGCCGAATGGCACCGGCCCCTGCTCCTCATCGCCGTTCAGCCACATCACGCCGGAGCGTGCCTGTGCCAGCAGGTCCTGTCCCGGGCGCTTCACCCACGGTCCTTCCTCGCCATAGCCGCTGATCGAGGCGTAGACGAGCCGGGGGTTGATCGTGCTCACATGCTCATAGTCGAGGCCGAGCCGTTCGATGACACCCGGCCTGAAGTTCTGGATGAGCACGTCGGCCTTGGCGATCAGCGCGCGAAGCATGGCAAGATCGGCGTCGTTCTTGAGGTCGACGGCAAGGCTTTCCTTGCCGCGGTTGATGGCGTGGAAAATGGTGGAATCGCCGCCGATCTCGGTGTCGCTGAGATAAAGCCGGCGCGACAGGTCGCCGCCATCGGGCCGCTCGATCTTGATGACGCGCGCGCCAAGGTCGAGCAGGCGCAGCGAGCAGTAGGGGCCCGACAGGAACTGGCTCATGTCGACGACGACGAGGCCGGTCAGCGGAAGTTCTTTTTCAGCGGCCACGGTTCACTTCTCGGTCTTGCCGACAAAGTCGGCCGGGTTCTTGTATTTCACCGTCTGCAGATGCTCGCAGTAGAGCACCAGCTCTCCTTCACCCTTGAAGACTTCATAACTGGCGCGGATCAGGCCCATGTCCCGGTAGCGCGGCTTCTTGTCGAGGTTGGTGCGGATCGAATAGATGGTCTCGCCGATGAAGACCGGCTTGATGAATCTGAGCTTGTCGTAGCCGTACGAAAAGGCGTTGACGCAGTTGGTGGCTACCAGGCCGAGACCGGCCGAAAAGACGAAGGCGCCTGCCACCAGCCGCCGGCCGAAGATGCCTTCGCTTTCGGCGAACATCTGGTCCTGCACGTAAGGGTGGATATCCAGCACCAGCGCATTGAACATATGGCTTTCGCCCTCGGCGATGGTGCGGCGGAGCGAACGGATTTTGTGGCCGACCTGCCAGTCCTCGTAGAACCAGTTTTCCGAGTTCCAGACCGGTATTTCGGCATGCGCCTCAGGCATATCTGCTGGATGCGTCGAGGCGACGCCGATGGTCGGCGAGAAGGTGCTCATGCCTCGCTCCGGAAGGTTCCGGCGCGACCTGCAAGGCTGTTCCGGGCACGATGCCGGATGGCGAGATGCATAATCGCTTTCCTCCCGTCAATTTTCTTTTGTGAATAATATTTTCACATATGGGATTGCCTTGCAAGCGATGATCGGCGAAATTTTTGACAGCCGGCACAAGCGGAGGAGCCGCCGGCCCCTAAGCAGGCATTCGCGGGCAAGCCCACGAATGCCTGCTTAGGGATTGTTGTTTTTCGCAGGTTCTCTTCGCAAAACCGTAGGACACTTTGCGGAACCTGCTTGGGAGGAAGATCGATGCAAAGCGCCTGTCTTGTGTTTGTCGGCAGCCTCAACCGCGAGGCGCCCTATTTCCAGGGCGCGCGCGGCGTCGGCCTAAGCGTCTACGCCTTCGACGAGGCGATGCTTGCCGTGCAAAAGCTTGCCGAGACCAACGAGGTCGACAATCCGACATTCCTGTCGGTGACGCCCGACGGCTCGCGCATCTATGCCAATTCCGAAGTCTTTGCCTGGCGCGAGGGAACAGTCTCGGCCTATGGCTTCGACCGCGCCACCAGTTCACTCGCCTACATTAACAAGCAACCCTCGCTCGGCAGCATCACGGCGCACAACACGATCACCCGTAACGGCTCCAAGCTGCTGGTGGCGAATTACGGCATGGGAAGCGGCGGCCCGGACAAGGCGGTCGCGGTCTTCGGCTTCGACGAAGACGGCGGCCTGACCGCGCCGCTGGCGAGCGTCGCGCATTCCGGCACCGGCACCAATGCCGATCGGCAGGAGCGGTCGCATGCCCACAGCGTCACCGAGACCATCCAGGGCGGCGTCGCCATCGTCGCCGATCTCGGCATCGACCAGCTGGTCTCCTACCGCATCGAGCCAGACGGCACTCTGGTGAAGCTCGCCTCCTCGGCACTCGCGCGCGGCGCCGGACCGCGCCACGTCGCGCTGCACCCGGGTGGCCGCTTCGTCTTCGTCATGAACGAGCTGGACTCGACTGTCGTGTCGCTGGCGCTCGATCCCACCACGGGCCGGCTCGAACCGATCGACGCCAAGCCGGCGGTGCCCGAGCAGGCGCGAGCGCATAATCACTGCGCCGACATCCAGATCTCACCCGACGGCCGCTTCATCTATGGCTCCAATCGCGGCCATGACAGCGTCGTCATCTTCGGCGTCGATCAGCAGTCGGGGACGCTGGATCTGGTCGATTTCACGCCCTGTGGCGGCGCGACGCCGCGCAACCTGGCGCTGACGCCATCCGGCAGGCATCTGTTTTCGGCCAACCAGAATGCCGACCGTATCTCGATCTTCGCCAGGGACGAGACGAGCGGCCGGCTGACCGATACCGGCCATGCTATCGAAATCGGAACGCCGATGTGCGTGCGGATCACACGGGACCCGCTTTAATCTTAGCGGCTGATCTTGTTCACTGGCTGACCCGGGCGAACGAGCCGGTATAGGTCTGGTCGCCAAGCGTGTAGGCAACGTCGAGCGTTCCCTCGGACGGCATCGTGGCGGTGATGTCCGCGCCGTTCGGCAGGCGCCCCAGCTTCAATCTGTTTCCGACAATCCGGCCGGAGCCGTCGGCGACGCCCGGCTTGTTGTCGGCCAGATCGCCCCATGCATAGCTGACCGTCACCTGGCCGCCGGAGGACACCGTCAGCACCGCCAGCCTGCCGTCATACATGCCATTGAGCTGCCCCGCCCATATGCCGGAGAATGCGGCGTATCTGGCCGGAACGCCCTTGCCGGGAGGAACGATCGCAACCGCCTGATCCAGCACAGCCGAACTCGGTGCGGGAGCGGCAACGGCGGCCGGGGCAGGTTGGAGGTCAGCAACAGGCTGCGAGTTAGCAACAGGTTGTGTGTCTGGGGTAGATTGGCAGGCAACGAGCGCAAATGCCGCCAAGCCAAGCAAGAGACTGTTTGGTGGAGCCAATCGGGATCGAACCGACGACCTCTTGAATGCCATTCAAGCGCTCTCCCAACTGAGCTATGGCCCCACTCCCGGCAGTCAGCCGGCGCCGTTTCCGGCGAAGAGATCCGGCGCGGTTGGAAACCGTGCCGTCGTTTAGTGCTGGCGGCTTCTAGCGCCGCCTTCGGTCAAGATCAAGCCTTCGAAGGCCGCTTTTTCGTCACAGGCCAAAATGGCCGGCAAACGATCGAATCAGACCTCGTCATCGTCGTCGCCGACGCCGATCATGTCGGCGACGTCGTCGTCCTCTTCCTCTTCGTCGGCAAGGAAGGTGTCGTCGTCATCGTCGCCGAGATCGACGTCATCCTCGTCATCGCCGAGATCGGGAAGATCGTCGGCGCCGCCCTTGGCTTCGTCATCGGCCTCTTCGAGCGAGACGACTTCGGCGCCTTCTTCTTCCTCGGCGTCGACTTCCTTCTCGGCGACCTCCTCCTCCTCCTCTTCGACGGCGGAAATCTTGCCTTCGTCGAAGTAGGAACGCGGATAGCTCTTGCCGGTATAGGGCGAGACGATCGGGTCCTTGTTCAGGTCATAGAATTTCCGACCCGTTTCGGGGTCGATGCGTTTGGTGCCAAGTTCAGCTTTTGCCACAGCAAGCCTCGTCAATAAAAGAACGGTCCCCTTAGCCGCAGTTTGCGGCGCTGTCAAAGCCTAAAGCCGGCGTCGCAAAAGCCCGCATTCGAAGGCCTCGCGCAAGGGGATGACCATTGCGGCGCGCCGTGATACGAGACCGCCGCAGCATGACGAACTGAGCCGGCCAGCCGGCATTTCATTTGGAAGACAAGGATGTCTCACTCCGCCGCCGCCAAGCCAGCCACGGCCCGCAAATCCCCTGCCCTTTCCGGCACCGCGCGGGTGCCGGGCGACAAATCGATCTCGCACCGCTCGTTCATGTTCGGCGGCCTGGCCTCCGGCGAAACCCGCATCACCGGCCTGCTCGAAGGCGAAGACGTGATGCGCACCGGTGCTGCCATGCAGGCGATGGGCGCGCATATTGAAAAGAAGGGCGCCGAATGGGTGATCCGCGGCACCGGCAACGGCGCGTTGCTGCAGCCCGAAGGCCCGCTCGACTTCGGCAATGCCGGCACCGGCTCGCGACTGACCATGGGGCTTGTTGGCCCCTATGACATGGAGACGACCTTCATCGGCGATGCCTCGCTTTCCGGCCGGCCGATGGGCCGCGTGCTCGACCCGCTGCGCCAGATGGGCGTGCAGGTGCTGAAGGCAGCGCCGGGAGACCGCATGCCGATCACGCTGCGCGGCCCGAAGCATACCGCCCCCATCACCTATCGCGTGCCGATGGCGTCGGCCCAGGTGAAGTCGGCGGTGCTGCTCGCGGGCCTCAACACGCCGGGCATCACCACGGTGGTCGAACCGGTGATGACGCGCGACCATACCGAGAAGATGCTGAGGGGCTTTGGCGCCAACCTGACGGTGGAGACCGACGAGCGCGGTGTGCGCCACATCTTCATCGAAGGCCAGGGCAAGCTGACCGGACAGACAATCGCCGTGCCCGGCGACCCCTCCTCCGCAGGCTTCCCGCTGGTGGCGGCGCTTATCGTGCCGGGCTCCGACATTGTTATAGAGAACGTGCTGATGAATCCGACCCGCACGGGACTGCTTTTGACCCTGCAGGAAATGGGCGGGCGCATCGACGTCCTCAACCCGCGCAATGCCGGCGGCGAGGATGTGGCGGATCTGCGGGTGCGCTCCTCCGACCTCAAGGGCGTCGTGGTGCCGCCGGAGCGGGCGCCGTCGATGATCGACGAGTATCCGGTGCTGGCGGTCGCCGCGAGCTTTGCCGAGGGCGAGACGCTGATGCAGGGGCTGGAGGAGTTGCGCGTCAAGGAATCCGACCGTCTGGCGGCGGTGGCCACCGGGCTGAAGCTCAACGGCGTCGACTGCAGCGAGGGCGAGGCTTCGCTCGCCGTGCGCGGCAAGCCGGGCGGCAAGGGGCTGGGCGGGCATCCGAATGGCCAGGATACGACGGTGCAAACCCATCTCGACCACCGCATCGCGATGAGTTTCCTGGTCATGGGGCTGGCGACGGAGAAGCCGGTGACGATCGACGATGCGAACATGATCGCAACGAGCTTTCCGGAGTTCATGGGACTGATGACGGGACTGGGCGCGGAGATCGAGTGACGGGCGATGAGCATGAGCC
Organism: Mesorhizobium sp. WSM3224; assembly: GCF_000427725.1. Classification (GTDB taxonomy): domain Bacteria; phylum Pseudomonadota; class Alphaproteobacteria; order Rhizobiales; family Rhizobiaceae; genus Mesorhizobium. The sequence goes on from NZ_ATYO01000004.1 coordinate 315,275, forward strand.
GACTTGAGACGCTGACGGAACGCTCGCCTTATTCAGCGCGCTTTTCGATCACGGCGACCCACCAATGACCCACGCCTTCACCATCGCCATCGATGGCCCCGCCGGCGCCGGCAAGGGCACCCTGGCCCGCCGGCTGGCCGACCACTACCGGCTGAACCTGCTCGACACCGGCCTCACCTATCGCGCGGTGGCCCACAAGCTGCTCGAACTCGGCCTGCCGCTCGACAATGTCTCGGCGGCCGAAACCGCGGCCCGGCAGGTCAACCTGTCGAACCTCGACCGCACCGTGCTTTCGGCGCATGCGGTGGGCGAGGCCGCCTCGAAGGTCGCGGTGATCCCCACTGTCCGGCGCATCCTGGTCGAAAAGCAGCGCGCTTTCGCCAAGGCGCCGCCGGGTGCGGTGCTCGACGGCCGCGACATCGGCACCGTCGTGTGTCCCGACGCCGACATCAAGCTCTACGTCACGGCAAGTGCCGAGGTGCGGGCGCAGCGCCGGCTGGCCGAGATCGAGAGCATGGGCGGCAGCGCCGATTTCGCCACCATCCTTGCCGATATCGAGCGCCGCGACGAGCGCGACATGGGTCGAACAGACTCGCCGCTGAAGCCGGCGGGAGACGCGCACTTGCTTGATACCAGCGAAATGGCTATAGAAGCCGCGTTTCTGGCGGCGATGGCGATCGTTGACGAGGTCCTTGCCAAGAGAAACAAGGCCTGATCCGGGTTTTCTCCGCGTTTGCAATTGCCGAACGCCGGAAAAATGCCCATATCGGGCACGAACCAGCCTGCCAGCATTCTTTATGCGCCGGACTTGCCGCTCAAATAGCGGCCAAGGGCTCTTGAGCCCGGAACGCCGGCAGGCTCACGCAACGCTAACCCACGGCGCCCGCTCCGCGACAGACGCGGGGTATTCCAGGAGAAACAATGTCAGTAGCTAATCCGTCTCGCGACGATTTCGCGAGCATGCTCGAAGAATCATTCGGCGCCGGCCATTCCGGCGAGGGCCAGGTTGTCCGGGGCACGATCACCGCGATCGAAAAGGACATGGCCATCATCGACGTCGGCCTTAAGGTCGAAGGCCGCGTGCCGCTGAAGGAATTCGGCGCCAAGGGCAAGGAATCCTCCCTCAAGGTCGGCGATACCGTCGAGGTCTATGTCGAGCGTATCGAAAACGCGCTTGGCGAGGCCATGCTGTCGCGCGAGAAGGCCCGCCGCGAAGAGAGCTGGGTGCGTCTCGAAGAGAAGTTCACCAAGGGTGAGCGCGTCGAAGGCGTCATCTTCAACCAGGTCAAGGGCGGCTTCACCGTCGACCTCGACGGTGCCGTGGCGTTCCTGCCGCGCAGCCAGGTCGATATCCGCCCGATCCGCGACGTCACCCCGCTGATGCACAACCCGCAGCCCTTCGAGATCCTCAAGATGGATCGCCGCCGCGGCAACATCGTGGTGTCGCGCCGTACCGTGCTCGAGGAAAGCCGCGCCGAACAGCGTTCGGAAATCGTGCAGAACCTCGAGGAAGGCCAGGTGGTCGAAGGCGTGGTCAAGAACATCACCGATTACGGTGCATTCGTCGACCTCGGCGGCATCGACGGCCTGCTGCATGTCACCGACATGGCATGGCGCCGCGTCAACCATCCGACCGAGATCCTCAACATCGGCCAGACGGTCAAGGTGCAGATCATCCGCATCAACCAGGAAACCCACCGTATCTCGCTCGGCATGAAGCAGCTCGAGAGCGATCCGTGGTCGGATATCGGCACCAAGTTCCCGATCGGCAAGAAGATCAAGGGCACCGTCACCAATATCACCGACTACGGCGCCTTCGTCGAGCTGGAGCCGGGCATCGAGGGCCTCATCCACGTTTCTGAAATGTCGTGGACGAAGAAGAACGTGCACCCCGGCAAGATCCTGTCGACGACGCAGGAAGTCGACGTGGTGGTGCTCGAGGTCGATCCGGCCAAGCGCCGCATCTCGCTCGGTCTCAAGCAGACGCTGGAGAATCCGTGGGAAGCCTTCGCGCGCAGCCATCCGGTCGGTAGCCAGGTCGAGGGCGAGGTCAAGAACAAGACCGAGTTCGGCCTGTTCATCGGCCTCGAAGGCGACGTGGACGGCATGGTTCACCTGTCCGACCTCGACTGGACCCGTCCGGGCGAGCAGGTCATCGAAGAGTATAATCGTGGCGACATGGTCAAGGCGCAGGTGCTCGACGTCGACATCGAGAAGGAGCGCATCTCGCTCGGCATCAAGCAGCTGGCCCGTGACACGGTCGGCGAAGCGGCGACCTCTGGCGAACTGCGCAAGAACGCCGTCGTCACCTGCGAGGTCATCGGCGTGAAGGATGGCGGTCTGGACGTGCGGCTGGTCGACAGCGGCATCGAGACCTTCATCAAGCGTTCCGACCTTTCGCGCGACCGCGACGAGCAGCGCCCCGAGCGCTTCACCGTCGGCCAGAAGGTCGATGCCCGCATCATCGCCTTCGACAAGAAGACCCGCAAGCTGCAGGTCTCGATCAAGGCGCTGGAAATCGCCGAGGAAAAGGAAGCGGTCGCCCAGTACGGCTCGACCGACTCCGGCGCCTCGCTGGGCGACATCCTGGGCGCGGCGCTGAAGAAGCAGGGCAGCTAAGCCTCTTCGCCTGGCGAACAACAAAAACCCCGCCGGAGCGATCCGGCGGGGTTTTCTTCTGTCTAAGGCGCGTCGGGCTGAAACGAATTCAGGCGACGCACTTTAAGTCTTTGTTTTGATGCATGCCGTTGTCCCAGAACCGCTGCACACTTCTGGGCGACATGCATTAGATATCCGTGAGGTCAGGCGCGGCCGTAGAGCGGCACCAGCGTGCCGCTCATCACCTGGTTGGTGGGCGAGGCGAGATAGGCGATCGCTTCCGCCGCAGCCTCGAGGCTGACCCATTTGCCGAAATCGGCGTCGGGCATGTCGGCGCGGTTGGCCGGCGTGTCGAGCGTCGAGGGCGCCACGGCGTTGACCAGAATGCCCTTGTGCTTCAATTCCTCGGCCATCGCCACGGTCATCGCCGCCACCGCCGCCTTGCTGGCGGCATAGGCGACTTTGCCGGCTCCGCGCCTTGGGTCGACCCCGGCGCGCGCCGTGACATTGACGATCCGGCCCGCGGTGCCAGACGCCAGCATCGAGCGGATAGCAGCGCGACAGCACAGGAAGGCGGTGCGGGCATTGGTGTCCATCATCTCGGCAAAGGATGCCGGTTCGATCTTTTCGACAGGCGCCGCGGTGAAACCGCCGGCAAGGTGGATCGAGGCCCAGAGCTCGGGCACCTGGTGGTAGAAGGCATCGACCTTGGCCGAATCCGACAGGTCGACATTATGCGCCAGATGCACGCTGGCGTGGGCTGCGTAAGGAAAATGCGGCGGGGCCGCCGCGTGGGCATTGGGCACGTGGCAGATCGCGCCTTGTTCAAGCAACCTGCCGACAACCGCGCCGCCGAGCGCACCAGTGCCGCCCGTCACCACGACATGCCTGCCGTTCAGCGTTTCCGTCATACTTCGACTGCTCCTGTCACTTTTTATGATTATTCTTTTGGTTATACCGCCCCAGATTGGAACGTCGCGCCTTTCGCGTTGTCACTCAATTGAAATATCGACATGGCAGGCGCAGCGTCTTTGCATGCGTCTGGCCGGTCGCGGGCCACATCAAACGCCCGCCGCCTGGAATGGATCGAATCATGAGATCGCCGGTGCGCCAGCCTGGGATCAACGCGGCAGCCGCACCGGTCGCCACGTCCTTCAGTCGACGGTGATTTCAATGACGCGCGGCTTGCCGGACGCCCGCGCGCGCTTCAGCGCCTCGGCAAGGCCGCCGACCCCGGCCAGCCGCTCGGCCTCGATGCCATAGGCCTCGGCGAGCTTGCAGAAATCCGGCGGCGCCGGCGACACGCCGACCGGCTCGACGCCGACATCGAGCATCGAGGTTTCGATCTCGCGATAGCCGCGATTGTTCCAGACGACGAAGATCACCGGCGCTTCGGCGTCGAGCGCGGCGCCGATTTCCGGCAGGGTGAACTGGAAGCCGCCGTCGCCGGTGAGGCACACCACCGGCGCCTCCGGCACGGCCAGTGCGGCGCCGATCGCGGCCGGCGGACCGTAGCCCAGCGCACCGAAGCCGGTCGCGGCGTTGAACCAGCCGCCGGGACGGTCGTGGTCGTAATAGAGGTTGGCGGCGTAGATCGGCTGGGTCGAATCGCCGACGACGATGGCGCCCGGCAGCGCGTCGCGGATCATCTCCACGGCGCGTACCTGCGCCAGATAGTCGGGCTTGAGTTCGGCCCGCGCCGCCGCGCACGCTGCGGCTGCGCGAGCCTCGCCATCCCTTGCCGCCACATGGCCAGGCCCGATCGCGGCAAGCAAAGCCTCGATCGCTTCGGCGCAATCCGCCTGGATGCCGACCGTCACCGGCCGGCGCGCGATCTGGTCGGCGCCGATGTCGATGCGGATCAGGTTGTTCGGCAGCACGAAGCCGCCGTCGCCATAGCCGTCATAATCGGTCGGGCCGAATTCGGTGCCGGCGGCAATCACCAGATCGGCGTCGGCCATCAGCGCGCGCACCGCTTTGAGGCTCGGGCTTGCCGGCACGCAAAGCGAATGGCCATGCATGAGACCGCGCGCATTGGTGGTCTCCACCACGGGCGCGCCGAGTGTCTCGGCAAGGCGCCGCAACGCAGCGTCGGCCTTCTTGGCGCCGCCACCTGAAAGGATGAGCGGGCGACGGGCGGCCTTGACCAACTTCGCCGCTTCGGCAATCGCCGCCTCGTCCGGCGCCGGCGATACGGTATTGGTCAGCACTGCCACGATGCCATCGGCGGGCTTGACCATGACATCGGTGGGAATCTCGATATGGACCGGCCCCGGCCGCGCCGACGAAAACAGCGCGAAGGCGCGGGCGAGCGCGCCGGGCAGCTGCCCGGCCTCGGTGACACGCTCGGAAAAAAGCGCGACCTTTTCCATCATTCCGCGCTGGTCGGGCAGTTCATGCAGGAAGCCCAACCCCTTGCCCAGCGTATCGGTGGCGTTGACGCCGGAAATGACCAGCATCGGCACCGAATCGGCGCGCGCCTGACCCATCGCGGTGATGGTGTTGGTGAGGCCCGGTCCGGTGATGACGAAGGCGACGCCCGGCCGACCGCCGGCCCGCGCATAGCCGTCGGCCATGAAGCCGGCGCCCTGCTCGTGGCGCGGCGTGACATGACGGATCTTCGAGCGCGCCAGGCCGCGATAGAGTTCCACCGTATGCACGCCTGGAATGCCGAAGACGGTATCGACGCCATGCGCTTCGAGCAGGGTGATCAGCGCTTCGCCGATGGTGGTCATTGGTTTCTTCTCACTTTTCCTGGAATTGCTCTAGCGGCGCGAGGCCGAGTTCGGCCTCGACAGCCTTGATGCCGATCGCCGCCAATTCGCCGGGCGAGAACATCTCGCCGGCCAGGCAGCCTTCGATCCAGAGCCCGTCGATGATCGCATTGATGGCGATGGCATGGTGACGCAGCTCGCCCGCGTCCGTCTTGCGTCGTTCGGCGGCGAGCACTTCGGCCACGACCGCTTCCACCTCGTTGCGAAAGCCGAGGTAGCCTTCGCGGTGGGCACGGGCGAGCGTCGAATCCGCACCGGCGCGGCCGATGAAGGTTGCCCAGAGCGAAAACACCCGCGTGTCGATGATCGGCGCATTGAGGTTGGCGGTGACGAAAGCCGCAAGGCGTCGGCGCGGCGAGGCATCTTCCATGACCAATGCCGCTTTCGCCTGTTCGGTCATGCGACCGACCAGCGCAGTATAAGCTTCCTGCAGCAATTCTTCCTTGCCGGGAAAATAGTGCCGGATCAGCCCAGCGGTGACGCCGGCGCGCAATGCGATGGTGCGCAAGGTGGCGCCCTGCAGGCCATGCTCCGCCACGCTGTCCAGGGTCGCTTCGATCAGATCCTGCCGCCGCCGCTCCTCGCCCTCGCGACGGAACTTACGGCGCGCATTCATTGCCGCAGGATCGGCCGCGTCAGGCATGTCGGGCCGCCTTCGCAGGCGATGCAGAGCGCATCCGCCTCGAAGATCTCAACCGTGCAGCCTGCGGCTTCCATCGCGGCCTTGGTCTTGGGAAAGCCTGCGACGGCAATGACCTTGAGCGGGCTGGTCGGCAACACGTTCAGGCTGAGGCCATTGGAAGCCGCGAACTCTTCGGCGTCACCTTCGACCAGCCTGATGCCGCGCGCCTTCAGCATCTGATAGAACGGGGCCGGCAAAAGCGGTGAATAGACCAGTGCCAGGTCGTCGGCCAGCGGGCTGATCACCGACATCAGATGCAGGCACGCCTCTTCGCCCTGCCACAGCGGCAGATCGAAGCCGTAGACGGAAACGCCCAGCGGCGCCAGCAGGTTGGCAACCTGCTGGATGCCTTCCTGGTTGGAGCGGACACCGCGCCCGATCGCCAGCGTGCGGGCGTCCACCCACACACAGTCACCGCCTTCGACCTGGCCGGGAGCCTCGACGCGGCCGAGGATCGGAATGCCCAGCCTTGTGTAGGTTTCCTCATGCAGCGAGGGCTCCCTGGCGCGCAATGGCTTGCCCATGGACAGGATCAGCGCGCCGCGGTCGGTCATCAGCGACGGGTCGTGTGTGAACACCGAATCCGAAAGTGCGTCGGCCTTGTCCTCGATCCATTCGATTTCGGCGCCGGAAGCCGCTACCAGCTCGGCAAGGACCGCATGCTGCGCGGCTGCTTTCGCCGGGTTGAACCCGGGGCCATAATGCCAGGCGGCCCTGTCGGCGTCGCGCATGGCATTGGCCGCCGAACGCATCAGCACGCGCTGCAGCGGCGCCGCCATGGACTGTGATCCGAAAGCGCTCATCGATGCCCTTTTATGCTGAAAAAAACCGAGAAAATTTCATGGAAGGCTATTTATACACTTGCACAACAAGGCCGCAAGTGCCGTAATGGGCGGGATTGACGGGCTCGCGCTGTCGGGTCCATGCTGAAAGCAGGAGCGGAACAGTATAGCGTATGTTGATTAGCCGGATGGACGTTCGACGACCTGCCGTCGGCCATATGGAGGTCACCCGGTGAGCGCGGTGGACGCTGCCGAAGTCCGATCCGGCGAGGCGCAGAACGGCGCCGCAGAAGCGATCCACGTCGAAAACCTGCACAAGAAATTCGGCCAGCTGCACGTGCTGAAAGGCGTTTCGCTGTCGGCGCGTGACGGCGAGGTGATCGCCATCATCGGCGGCTCCGGCTCCGGTAAATCGACGCTGCTGCGCTGCATCAACTGCCTGGAAAACCCGACCAGCGGCATCATCCGGGTCAATGGCGAGGAGATCAAGCTCAAGGCCGACAGCCATGGCCACACCGTTCCGGCCGACCGCAAGCAGATCGAGCGCATCCGCTCCAAGCTCGGCATGGTGTTCCAGAATTTCAACCTGTGGAGCCACATGACGCTGATCGAAAACGTCATCGAGGTCCCGGTGCATGTGCTCGGCGTCAAGCGCAACGAGGCGATCGTCCAGGCCGAGAAGCTGCTTGCCCGCGTCGGACTGGCGGAGAAGCGCGACGTCTATCCGGCCTTCCTGTCCGGCGGCCAGCAGCAGCGCGCCGCGATCGCCCGGGCGCTGGCGATCAATCCGCGCGTCATGCTGTTCGACGAACCGACCTCCGCGCTCGATCCCGAGCTGGTCGGCGAGGTGCTGAAGGTGATCGGCGACCTGGCGCGCGAGGGGCGCACCATGGTGCTGGTGACGCATGAAATGAAGTTCGCCCGCGAGGTCGCGACACATGTCGTCTACCTCTACAACGGGCTGGTCGAGGAGGAAGGCCCGCCGGAACAGCTGTTCGGCGCACCGAAATCCGAAAGGCTCAAGCAGTTCATCCGCAACATCGGCTAGGACAGGCCGAGACGGAAGAAAACCGGGAACCAACAACAAACTGGGAGTTTGAAATGAAGACTGTTCTGAAGACATTTGCCGCAGCGCTGCTGCTGGGTGTCGCCGCGATGGGCGTGGCGAAGGCCGATCCGGTGAAGGTCGGCGTCGCCGCCGAACCCTATCCGCCCTTCGCCTCGCCGGATGCCTCGGGCAAGTGGGTCGGCTGGGAGATCGAGTTCATCGACGCCGTCTGCGCCGAGGAGAAGCTCGACTGTGTCATCACCCCCGTCGCCTGGGACGGCATCATCCCGGCGCTGACGACCAAGAAGATCGACCTTATCGCCGCCTCGATGTCAATCACCGCCGAGCGCGAGAAGACGATCGCCTTCTCGGACAAATACTACAACACCCCGACCGGCATCATCGGACCGAAGGACCAGAAGTTCGGCGCCACGCCTGAAGACCTCAAGGGCAAGGTGGTTGGCGTCCAGGTGTCGACCGTGCATGCCGTCTACGCCAAGAAGCACTTCGGTGCCACGGCTTCCGAGATCAAGGAATACCAGACCCAGGACGAAGCCAACCAGGATCTCGCCGCCGGCCGCGTCGACGCGGTGCAGGCCGATGCCATCGCGCTTGGCGAGTTTCTGAAATCCGATCAGGGCAAGGCGTGCTGCGACATGAAGGGCAACGTGGCTCCAGATCTCGAGGTCCTCGGACCTGGCGTCGGCGCCGGCCTCCGCAAGGAAGACACCGAGCTGAAGGACAAGATCAACGCCGGCATCAAAGCCATCCGCGCGAACGGCAAATATGCCGAGATCACCAAGAAATACTTCGACTTCGATGTCTATGGTGACGACCCGCAGTCGAACTGACATCGCCAAGGCATGAGCAACAGCCGCACGGCATCGCGCCGTGCGGCTTCGCCGAAACCTGTCCACGCACGCTTGCCGCTGACGAGACTTGACAGCGGCTGACGCCAGCAATCCGGGGGCGAAGCTGATCGACGCCTTTCTTCCGGCCTCCGCGGCCGGCATCATGGAACTCCTGTCACCCGTGGCGCCCGGCTGGGGCGGCACGCTGCTGGTCGGCCTGCTGCATTCGGTCGAGATCGCCATAGGCGCCACCTGCCTTGGCCTGATGATTGGCACCGCCGGCGCCTTCGGCAAGCTCTATGGCGGCCCGGTTACCCGCGATCTGCTCGCGGTCTACACGACCGTCGTGCGCGCCGTGCCGGAACTGGTGCTGATCCTGCTGCTCTACTACGCCGGCACTGACCTCATCAATCAGGTGCTGACGGCGATCGGCTATCAGCGCATCGACATAAGCGGCTTGGCGGCCGGCATTTTCGTGCTGGGTTTCGTCCAGGGCGCCTATTCGACCGAGGTCATCCGCGGCGCCATCCTCGCCATCCCGCAAGGCCAGATCGAGGCCGCCCGCGCCTACGGCATGTCGCCGGGCCTGATGCTGCGACGCATCACGCTGCCCGCGATGTTGCCCTTCGCCATTCCAGGCCTGGCTAACCTGTGGCTGATCGCCACCAAGGACACAGCGCTGCTCGCCGTCGTCGGCTTCTTCGAACTCACTCTGGCAACGCGACAGGCGGCCGGCGTGACCAAAGCCTACCTTCTTTTCTATCTCGCGGCCGGCGCGCTTTATCTTGCCCTGTCGCTCTTTTCCAACCTGATCATCGGCCGTGTCGAGGCCTGGTCGCGGCGCGGCATGCCCTCCGTCAAGGAGGCGCGCTGATGTCAGCCGAAGCCACCGCGATCAACATGGCGGCGCGCGCCTCGATCTGGCTCAAGCCGCACCGCATCGTGCTGATGCTGATCGCGCTGGCGCTGGTTCTCTGCGCCGCCTTCTTCATGCGCTGGGACTGGCTGCCGCAATATTGGGAAATGGGCCTGATGGGCCTCTGGCGATCGCTCTGGATCCTCGCCGTCACCTGCGCGCTGGGCTTTGCGCTTGCCGTGCCGCTCGGGCTCGCCCAGGCAGGCGGACCGATATGGTTCTCGGCACCGGCGAAGGTCTTCTGCACCATCATCCGCGGAACGCCGCTGCTGTTGCAGCTCTGGCTGCTCTATTACGGCCTCGGCTCGATCTTCCCGCAATATCCGTGGATCCGCGAGTCCTGGATGTGGCCTTATCTGAGACAGGCGTGGCCCTACGGCGTGCTGGCGCTGACCTTGTCCTTTGCCGGCTATGAGGGCGAGGTGATGCGCGGCGCCTTCGCCGGCGTGCCAAGAGGCCAGCTCGAGGCCGCCCGCGCCTTCGGCATGAGCCGCTGGAAGATCTTCCGCCGCATCTGGCTGCCGCAAGCCTTCTACCGGGCGCTGCCGACATTGACCGGCGAAACGGTGCTGCAGCTGAAATCGACCCCGCTGGTGGCGACGATCAGCGTCATCGATATCTTCGCCGTCTCCTCCAAGGTGCGGCAGGACACATACCTGACCTACGAGCCTTTGCTGCTGCTGGCGCTGATCTATATGACGATCACGGGTATTCTCGTCTTTGCCTTCAGCCGGATAGAGGCTCGGATTCCGGTAAAAATCGGCTAGAAGCAAGTGGCGAATAGGGAGTAGCGAATAGCGGGCGGTTCGCTGGCTCCCCTACTCGCTATTCCCTATTCGCTTAGAGGCAATCACCATGCAACTCACTCTCGACCAGGCAACAGGCCTATGCCGGATGGCGGCGCTCGGCGCCGGCGCCAATGAGGAGGCGGCGCGGTCGCTCGCAGCCTCGATCATCGCGGCGGAGGCGGAGGGCCTGGCGACGGTCGGGCTGTCGCATTTCATCGATTATCTCGAAGCGCTCGAAGCGGGCCGCATCGACGGCAACGCCGATCCTGTGATCACGAGGCCAGCGCTCGCGGTCTATCTCTCCGACGCGCGCGGTGGGCTTGCCCATACCGGCTTCGACCGCACGATCGACGACCTGGTCAAGGCGGCAAAGCTGTTCGGTGTGTCGATCTTCTCGCAAAAGAACGCCTATACATGCGGCGCGCTTGGCTATTTCACCGGGCGGCTGGCCGAACAGGGGCTGGTCTCCTTCGCCGCCACCAACGGGCCGGCGGTGCTGGCCGGCTCCGGCTCCATCAAGCCGGTCTATTGCACCAATCCGATGTCGTTCGCGTCGCCCGCCGCCGACGGTCCGCCGCTGGTCATCGACCAGTCGTCGAGCGCCACGGCCTTCGTCAACATCCGCAAGGCGGCCGAAGAGGGCAAGAAAATCCCGGAAGGCTGGGCGCTGGATGCCAGCGGCAACCCGACCACCGATCCGGCGGCGGCGATGAAGGGCGCGATGCTCGCCTTTGGCAGCCAGCGCGGCGCCAACATCGCGTTGATGGTCGAGGTGCTGGCGGCGGGCATTTCCGGCGCCAACTGGTCGCTCGACGCGCCATGGTTCTCGGGCGGACCGGACAGCCCCGCCACCGGCCTCTTCGTTCTCGCCATCGAACCCAAGCTGCTCGATCCGGAATTCGAGCAGCGCATGAAGGACCAGCTCGACCGGCTGCGGCGGCGCTATGGCGTGCACATTCCCGGCCGCTCGCGTGCCGAGGCCGCCGAGAAGGCAAAGGCACGCGGCATCACCACGTCCAAGGCAGTGGTGCAGCGCATTTCGGAATTCGCCGAGCGTTATTCGGCCTGATTTGCCGCGCTGTTGAACCTTTTCCCGGCCTGACACGACCCATATCCGGCACCCCACGCCGCGAGCCGTCTTGGTTGGCTTCGTCCGGCTCGCGGTTGGCGGCGCCGCGCCGGGCGTTCAGGGCGGAGGCGGGCGTGCTTGCTTCACGCCACCTTGATACCGTCTCAGGTCAGGCCGCCTCGTTGGACCCTGCTTCGGCGTGGACACTGCCCGGAAAACCCCGCTTCGGCGGGGTTTTCTGTTTTCTCAAGCGCGTCGCGCTGAATGGATTCAGGCGACGCGCTTTAAGTCTTTGTCTTGATGCATGTCGTTGTCCCAGAACCGCTGCACACTTCTGGGCGACATGCATTAAAGACGCGGCTGGGAGCCGCCTTCCGGGCAAGCTCAAAAACAAGGCGGCGGCGACCTCCGGTCGCGCTTTGCCTTTGGCGAGAAACGGATTAAGAAACGGCTTCAGCCAAGCATTCGCGCGTGGAGCCAGTCATGACCGAAATCCTGCAGACCCCCAAGCTCGTCGTCGTCTTCGGCGGCTCGGGCTTCGTCGGTCGCCATGTCGTGCGGGCGCTGGCCAAGCGCGGCTACCGCATCCGGGTCGCCTGCCGGCGGCCCGACCTTGCCGGCCATGTGCAGCCGCTCGGCAATGTCGGCCAGATCCAGCCGGTGCAGGCCAATGTGCGCGTGCGCTGGTCGGTCGACCGCGCCGTGCAGGGCGCCGACCATGTCGTCAACCTGGTCGCCATCCTGCATGAGACGGGCCGCCAGAAATTCGGCGCGGTGCACGATTTCGGCGCGCGCGCCGTCGCCGAGGCCGCACGCGCCGTCGGCGCCGGCCTCACCCACATCTCGGCGCTCGGCGCCGATCTCAATTCGCCGTCCGACTACGCCCGCACCAAGGCGCTCGGCGAAAAGGCCGTGCTCGACACGATCGGCGACGCCGTCATCTTCCGGCCGTCGATCAATTTCGGACCGGAGGACAGCTTCTTCAACCGCTTCGCCAACATGGCGCGCTACTCGCCGGTGCTGCCGCTGATCGGCGGCGGACAGAACAAGCTGCAGCCGGTCTATGTCGGCGACGTCGCCGAAGCGGTGGCGCGTTCGGTCGACGGCACGGTCAAGGGCGGCCAGGTCTATGAGCTCGGCGGCCCGCAGGTTCTGACCTTCAAGGAATGCATGGAAGAGCTGCTCTTGGTCGTCGAGCGCCGCCGCCTCCTGGTGCCGGTGCCGTTCTGGGTGGCCAACATCCAGGCGTCGATCCTTCAGCTACTGCCCAATCCGCTGTTGACCAAGGACCAGGTGCTGCAGTTGCGCGAGCACAATATCGTTTCGGCCGAAGCCGCGAAGGCCGCCAGGACACTTGCCGGCCTCGGCATCCAGCCGCAGGCGATCGCCAGCATCCTGCCCAGCTATCTCTGGCGCTTCCGCGCCGCCGGCCAGTTCCAGCAGCGCCGGCCGATCGCCGACCGGTAATCACCTCAACTCAGGCGCCGGGAGACCTGCATCGGCAGGCCGCCCTGCGGCTGCGTGGTGAGCTTCTGCACCGGCCATGGCCGGGTCTCAGGAGTCGCGTCGAAGCGGAAGCGCGACAACAGGATCGCCAGCGCGATGATCGCCTCCTGCATGGCGAAGCTGGCGCCGATGCAGACGCGGGGGCCGGCACCGAAGGGCAGGTACTGGAAGCGGTCGATCCGGTCGCGGTTTTCCGGATGGAACCGCTCCGGCATGAACGCGTCCGGCCTGTCCCACAGCTTGCGGTGGCGGTGCACGACCCAGGGCATCACCAGCACGGCGGCGTATTTCGGGATGTAAAGACCGTTCCAGGTTTCGGGCTCGATCGGCTCTCGGTTGATCGAGGGCGCCGGTGGATAGAGGCGCAGCGCCTCCTCGAAAGCGGCGCGGGTGAGCGGCATGGCATCCAGCCACTTCGTCGGATCGGGCTCGCGCGCCAGCACCGCGTCGATCTCCTGCTCGACCTTGTCACGCTCCCAGGGCGCCTCGGCTAGGCAATAGATCGTCCAGCCCAGCGCACGCGCGGTCGTCTCATGGCCGGCGCCGATGAAGGTGATGATGTTGTCTTCGACTTCGGCGCGCGTCAGCCCCTCCGGTCCCTCGGCCCGCAGGAGAAGCGTCAGAAAATCCTGCGGCACGCCGTCGGGATCGCGCTTCATGCGCTCTTCGCGCATCCTCACCGTACCGGCGACGATGTTGCGGAAATAGGCCATGGTCTTGCGGCCGCGGATGCGGGTCAGGCGCGGCAGCCATTCGGGCGCCCGCAACAGGTCGAGCGGATCGACGCGGCCCATGGTCTCGAACAGCCGGTCGATCTCGCTGGCGAAGCTTCCGGGCTCGCCGGCGATCTCGCCGGAAAACAGCGTCTCGGCGAGGATGTCATAGGTGAGCAGCGTCATGTCGTGGGCAATGTCCGACATGCCACCGGTCTCGTAGCGGGTGACGAAGTCCAGCGTGCGCTTCAGCATCGGCTGGGCGAAGCCGAAGATGTGGCGCGGCGTGAATACCGGCGCCATCGCCTTGCGCGAGCGCCTCCAGACCTCGCCCTCGGCGGTCAGCAGGCCGTCGCGCAGGATCGGGCGCAGGATCAGCTGGCGCACCGTCGCCATCTTGTAGTTTTTGGCGTTGTCGATCAGCACGTGGCGGATGAGGCCGGGATCGTTGGCGACGATCAGATGTCCGCCCACGCCGTTCGCCGAAATCCAGGGCTCGTTGTAGGTATGCTCGCCCCACAATTCGAGCGGGTTGCGGTAGACGATGCGCATCATCTCCAGCGTCGAAGGCGGCGTGGTGCGCGGCTTCGGCGCGGGCGGCACGAAGGGGGCAGGCTGCGTGTCCATGAAGATGCTCCGCTGACAGCGCCGAATGTAGTGTCCGACGAAGCGGGCGTCCACGTGTCCGAGCGGCAGGTCACCCACATGATTTTTGCGAGTGCAGGCACGTTCTAGGGTTTGTTCGCCGGTCGCGTTACAAAGGCGCGGAAGCATTTTCGATCCTGCTTGTCGCCAAGCTGGCAAAATGCCCGTAAAACCTTGGAAAAACGGCCGTTTGCGCCTATATCTAGGACATCAAAACGGCGCGATTCGGGACCATTTTTCCACACCGGATCAGCGACATCAATCAGACAGGTATTTATGAGCGACCAGATCGAAAGCGCCATTGGCGCGGAAGCCGAGTACGGCGCCGATTCCATCAAGGTTTTGAAGGGGTTGGATGCCGTGCGCAAGCGGCCGGGCATGTATATCGGCGACACTGATGACGGCTCGGGCCTGCATCACATGGTCTATGAGGTGGTCGATAACGCCATCGACGAGGCGTTGGCCGGCCATGCCGACCTCGTTTCGGTGACGCTCAACCCCGACGGTTCCGTCACCGTCATCGACAATGGCCGCGGCATTCCGACCGATATCCACTCCGGCGAAGGCGTTTCGGCGGCGGAAGTGATCATGACGCAGCTGCATGCCGGCGGCAAATTCGACCAGAACTCCTACAAGGTCTCGGGCGGCCTGCACGGGGTCGGCGTTTCCGTGGTCAACGCGCTTTCAGCATGGCTCAAGCTCAAGATCCGCCGCAACGGCGAAATCTTCGAGATGAGCTTCACGCATGGCAATGCCGACGCGCCGTTGAAGGTGACCGGCAGCTACGTGCAGGACAAGCAGCCCGGCACATATGAGGGCCGCAGCGGCAGCGAGATCACCTTCTTTCCGTCGTCCGAGACCTTCACCATGGTCGAGTTCGACTACAACACGCTGGAGCACCGGCTGCGCGAGCTCGCCTTCCTCAATTCGGGCGTGCGCATCGTGCTGACGGACGCGCGCCATGCCGACCTGGTGCGCCATGAGCTGCACTATGACGGCGGCCTGGAGGAGTTCGTCAAATATCTCGACCGGGTGAAGAAGCCGCTGATCGAGACGCCGATCGCCATCCGCGCCGAGCGCGACGGGATCACCGTCGAAGTGGCGATGTGGTGGAACGACAGCTACCACGAGAATGTGCTGGCTTTCACCAACAACATCCCGCAGCGCGACGGCGGCACGCATCTGGCCGGCTTCCGCGCCGCGCTGACCAGGCAGGTCACCGGCTATGGCGAGTCCTCCGGCCAGACCAAGAAGGAAAAGGTCTCGCTGACCGGCGACGATTGCCGCGAAGGCCTGACCGCGGTTCTCTCGGTCAAGGTGCCTGACCCGAAATTCTCATCGCAGACCAAGGACAAGCTGGTCTCGTCCGAGGTCCGCCCGGTGGTCGAGAGCCTGGTCAACGAGGCGCTCGGTACCTGGCTGGAAGAACACCCGGCCGAAGGCAAGGTGGTGGTCGAGAAGGTGATCCAGGCTGCTGCCGCGCGCGAGGCCGCGCGCAAGGCCCGCGATATCACGCGCAAGAGCTCGCTCGGCGTCACCTCGCTACCCGGCAAGCTGGCCGACTGCCAGGAACGCGATCCGGCGAAGTCGGAAATCTTCATCGTCGAGGGTGACTCGGCCGGCGGCTCGGCCAAGGGCGGGCGCTCGCGCCAAAACCAGGCGATCCTGCCGCTGCGCGGCAAGATCCTCAATGTCGAGCGCGCGCGCTTCGACCGCATGCTTTCCTCCGACATGATCGGCACGCTGATCACCGCGCTCGGCACCTCGATCGGCAAGGACGAGTTCAACGCCGACAAGCTGCGCTACCACAAGATCATCCTGATGACGGACGCCGACGTCGACGGCGCCCACATCCGCACGCTCCTGCTCACCTTCTTCTTCCGGCAGATGCCGGAGCTGATCGAGCGCGGCCATCTCTACATCGCCCAGCCGCCGCTCTACAAAGTGACGCGCGGCAAGAGCTCGCAATACCTCAAGGACGAAAGCGCCTTCGAGGAATTCCTGATCGGCTCCGGGCTGGAGGAAGCCTCGCTTGCGCTGGGCTCCGGCGAGGTTCGGGCCGGACAGGATCTGCGCAGCGCCATCGACGATGCGCTAGCCGTGCGCCAGCTCATCAACGGGCTGCACACGCGCTACAGCCGTAGCGTCGTCGAGCAGGCGGCGATTGCCGGCGCGCTCAATCCCGATGTGCTTGACGATCTTGGCCGCGCCAACGCGATGGCCGAGCGGGTCGCACAACGTCTCGACATCATCGCCGAGGACACGGAGCGCGGCTGGACAGGGCGGATGTCGACGTCGAACGAAGGGACCGGTGGCTATGTATTCGAGCGCACCGTGCGCAGCGTCAAGGAATACGCCCATCTCGACATGGCACTGATCAATTCGGCTGACGCCCGCCAGCTCGACCGCTATGCACAGCGCCTCAGCGAGGTCTATGGGACGCCTCCAGTGCTGCGCCGCAAGGATGTCTCCGAAACCGTCTCGGGGCCGCTGGCGCTGCTCAATGCCGTCTTCGCGACCGGCCGCAAGGGACTGACCATGCAGCGCTACAAGGGTCTTGGTGAGATGAACGCCGAGCAGCTCTGGGAAACGACGCTCGATCCGAATGTGCGCTCGCTGCTGCAGGTCAAGGTCAACGACGCGACGGACGCCGACTCGCTGTTCTCGCGGCTGATGGGCGACGAAGTCGAGCCGCGCCGCGAGTTCATCCAGGACAATGCGCTGTCGGTCGCCAATCTGGACATTTGAGCGGGACTTACACACTCAACAAAAAAAGCCCGGCATCTGAACTGACCCCGAAGGTTGTGTCCAACTTTACGGGGTCAGTTCACATCCACCGGGCCTTTTTGTTGCGGAAGCTGCGGCTGGTCAGTGATCCATGGCCTTGACGATTTCCTCGGTCATCTTCTTGGCGTCGCCGAGCAGCATCATGGTGCCGTCCTTGTAGAACAGCGTGTTGTCGATGCCGGCGTAGCCGGAGCCGAGCGAGCGCTTGACGAACAGGCAGGTGCGGGCCTTGTCGACGTCGAGGATCGGCATGCCGTAGATCGGCGAGGACTTGTCGTCGCGCGCGGACGGGTTGGTGACGTCGTTGGCGCCAATGACATAGGCGACGTCGGCCTGCGCGAATTCGGAGTTGATATCCTCCAGCTCGAACACCTCGTCATAAGGCACGCTGGCTTCGGCGAGCAGCACATTCATGTGGCCGGGCATGCGGCCGGCGACCGGATGAATGGCGTATTTGACCTCGACGCCGTTGGCCTTGAGCTTGTCGGCCATCTCGCGCAGCGCGTGCTGCGCCTGGGCGACCGCCATGCCGTAGCCTGGCACGATAATGACCTTCTGCGCGTTCATCATCAGATAGGCGGCGTCGTCGGCCGAGCCCTGCTTGACGGTGCGCTCGATGCCGTCGTCGGCAACGGCGGCCGTCTCGCCGCCGAAGCCGCCGAGGATGACCGAGAAGAAGGAGCGGTTCATGCCCTTGCACATGATGTAGGACAGGATCGCACCGGACGAGCCGACCAGCGCGCCGGTGATGATCAGCGCGAGGTTGCCGAGCGTGAAGCCAAGCGCCGCCGCGGCCCAGCCCGAATAGGAGTTCAGCATAGACACCACGACCGGCATGTCGGCGCCGCCGATCGGGATGATGAGCAGCACACCCAGCACCAGCGAGGCCAGCACGATCAGCCAGAAGACGAGCTTGGATTCGGTGGTGACCAAAAGCACAATCAGCACGACCAGCGCGACGCCGAGGGCGATGTTGATCAGGTGGCGGCCGCCGATCATGATCGGCTTGCCGGACATGCGGCCGTCGAGCTTCAGAAAGGCGATGACCGAGCCGGTGAAGGTAATGGCGCCGATGGCGACGCCAAGGCTCATCTCGATCAGCGCCTGGGCGTGGATATCGCCCGCCGTGCCGATGCCGAAGCTTTCGGGCGCGTAGATGGCGGCCGCGGCGACCATGACGGCAGCGAAGCCGACGAGGCTGTGGAAGGCGGCGACCAGCTGCGGCATCGAGGTCATGGCAATGCGGCGCGCGGTGACGGCACCGACGCCGCCGCCGATGGCGAGGCCGAGCACGATCAGGCCGAAGCGTCCGGCCGACGGGGTCGCCAGCGCCAGCGTGGTGGCGATGGCGATGCCCATGCCGATCATGCCGTAGAGATTGCCCTGGCGGCTGGTGGTCGGATGCGACAGCCCGCGCAGCGCCATGATGAACAGCACGCCGGAGACGAGGTAGAGGAAGGAAGCGAAGTTGGCGTTCACGTCACTTTTCCTTCTTCTTGTACATGGCCAGCATGCGCTGGGTGACGAGGAAGCCGCCGAAGATGTTGACCGAGACCAGCACCAGCGCGACGAAGCCGAAGCCCGCGGCCAGGCCGGAGGCGGCAATGCCGACGGCGAGCAGCGCGCCGACGACGATGACCGAGGAGATGGCGTTGGTGACGGCCATCAGCGGCGTGTGCAGGGCCGGCGTCACCGACCACACGACATAATAGCCGACGAAGATCGCCAGCACGAAGATGGCGAAGCGGAAGACGAAGGGATCGATGGCGCCGCCGGAGATGGCGTGCGCGGCGCTGCCGGCGGCGTCGGCCGCGCCCGGCGCGTTGTTGGCGAGATCCTGCACCGCGAGCCGTACGGCGGCGGTCGCCTGATCGAGCTGGTCGAGAGCTTTCTGCAGCTGTTCCATCACGCGGTCCCTTCTGGCTTGGTCGAGGGCGACTTGGCTGCGGCTTTCTTTTTCGGCGCCGGTTTCTTGCCGGAAGCGTCGGCGACCATAGTCGAAGCCGGTATTGCAGCCGGCTCGGTGCGCGGCTCCTCCGCCGCCTTGGCGAAGTTCGGATGCACGACCTTGCCGCCGTCGGTCAGCATGGTCGCCTTGACCAGGTCGTCGTCGCGCTTGATGGCAAGCTCTCTCGCCGCCTTGTCGACCATGGTCTCGAGGAAGGCGTAGAGGTTCTTGGCGTAGAGCAGCGAAGCCGATGCCGCAACGCGGCCCGGCACATTGAGATGGCCGACGATCTTGACGCCGTTTTCCGTCGTCACGACCTTGCCGGGCACCGCGCCCTCGACATTGCCGCCGCGTTCGACAGCGAGATCGACGATCACCGAACCCGGCTTCATCGAAGCGACCATGGCGGCGGAGACCAGCTTCGGCGCCGGACGGCCCGGGATCAGCGCGGTGGTGATGACGATGTCCTGCTTGGCGATGTGCTCGGCGGTGAGCGCCGCCTGCTTGGCCTGGTATTCCTTCGACATTTCCTTGGCATAGCCGCCGGCCGTCTCGGCTGCCTTGAACTCCTCGTCCTCGACCGCCAGGAACTTGGCGCCGAGCGACTGCACCTGCTCCTTCACGGCCGGCCGCACGTCGGTGGCGGTGACGATGGCGCCGAGGCGGCGCGCCGTGGCGATCGCCTGCAGGCCGGCAACGCCGACGCCCATGATGAAGGTCTTGGCCGCCGGCACGGTGCCCGCCGCGGTCATCATCATCGGCAGCGCGCGGTCATATTCGGCGGCCGCGTCGATCACCGCCTGGTAGCCGGCGAGATTGGCCTGCGAGGAGAGCACGTCCATCGACTGGGCGCGGGTGATGCGCGGCATGAATTCCATCGAGAAGGCGGTGACGCCGGCCTTGGCAAGAGCCGCGACGGCGGCATCGTTGCCGTAGGGGTCCATGATGGCGATGACCGCCGCGCCGGACTTGTAGCCCTTCAGCTCCGCATCCGTCGGCCGGCGCACCTTCAGCACGACATCGGCCTTCTTGGCGTCGGCAGCATTGCCGATCGCGCCACCCGCCGTGGCGAAATCCTGGTCGGGGATGCGGGACCGGAGACCGGCGCCCTTTTCGACGATTACGTCAAAGCCGAGAGCCGCCAGACGTTTGACTGTCTCCGGCGAGGCCGCGACGCGCGGCTCGTTCGGGTCAAGCTCACGAGGGATGAACACTATTTGTCCCACCGGATGATCCTTTCGGCTGGAACCTTGATTACGCAAGGCGTCGGCCGGGACGTCCGGCGACGTCGAGGGCAATGGGCTTGGGAAGTCTACCGCAGAATGAGAGTGCCGATGGCCGTGATCAGGATGAACACGATGAGGCCTGAAAAGAAGCCGCCGACGAAAAAGCCGAAGGCCATTGCGATAAGGATGGCGGCACAGACCAGCGAGCCATATTTGGCCAGGCCGAGGAAGCCTTTATAGGTACGGTCGTGCTCGGCATAGTCCATCTGCGCGCCAAGCTCGACAGGACCGGTCGGCGTGTGTTCAGCCATGGAAGTACCCCTTCGAAAATGCCTTTGAGGCACATAGCGAAAAGCCGAACCAAGAGCAATGGCGCTATTGCCGCACAGCCTGCGACAACTGCCTCAAGGGAAAGTTGAAGCCGGCTGCCGACGCGGCGCTGGATCTCGGCGACAAACGGCATCAGCGGCTTTGAACATACTGTGATAATTTCGCGATTCCTTGGCGACGTAAGGAGAGGCTACTGTCGCCGACAACATCGGCCGAACGGTGAAGCGCCATGATCTCGCCGACACAGAAATTTGACTGGAACGGCATCAGCATCGCCTGGGGCACGGCCGGCTCCGGGCCACCGATTGTGCTCGTCCACGGAACGCCGTTCTCCTCGCATGTCTGGCATCGGGTCGCTCCTGAACTGGCGCGCGACCATACGCTATATTTCTACGATCTTCCCGGGTATGGGCGATCCGACAAACGGGAAGGCCAGGATGTTTCGCTGGGCATCCAGAACAGGGCGCTGGCGGCAATGCTGGGTTTCTGGAAGCTTGAGCGGCCTAAAGTCATCGCCCATGATTTCGGTGGTGCCACAGCCTTGCGCGCGCATTTGATCGACGGTTGCAACTATGAAAGGCTGCTGCTGATCGATCCGGTGGCGGTGCGTCCCTGGGGCTCGCCCTTTGTCCAGCATGTCCGGCAGCACGAAGCCGCCTTCGCAGGCGTGCCGGACTACATCCAGGCGGCGATCCTAAAAACGTATGTTGCGGGCGCTGCTGCCAGGCCCCTGTCCGACAGCGAGCTCGAGCCCTATATCGCGCCGTGGACGGGGCCGATTGGCCAGTCGGCTTTCTATCGCCAGATCGCCCAGATGGATCAGCGTTTTACCGACGAGGTCGAGCCGCTCTATGCCGAATTCCGCTGTCCGGTGGCTTTGCTGTGGGGAGAAGAAGATCGCTGGATTCCACCCGAGCGAGGCAAGAAGCTCGCGGCCCTGCTGCCGGATTGCGCCTTGACCCTCATTACCGGGTCCGGCCATCTCATGCAGGAAGATGCCCCTGAAGCGATCGTGGCAGCAGCCCTGCGCTTTTTCGCGGGCTGACGGACCTTCAGCTGGCGAGGTGGGGGAACAGGCCGAGCAGGCCGACGACGATCAGGTACAGCGCGACGATATAGTTGAGGAGCCGCGGCATCACCAGGATCAGCACACCGGCGATCAGCGAGATCAGCGGCGTCAGCGCGAACGAGTGGATGGTCATTTGGGGGATCCTTTCCTATGACAGGCGCGATCGCCTGTCAGGCTGGGCTGCGGTCCTGATAACGGCGCAGCCGGCGAAAGGTTCATGGCCCGCGTTCAGGCAGCGGTGCGATAGTATTTGGCCGTCGGCACAATCGAGAGAGGCGTCAGCCGGTTGATGGCCGGATTGCCGAACATCAGCCTTTGCTCCGTCGCTGTCGATCTGAAGAACGGCAACCGGTCGAGTATCCGGTGAACATTCTCTTCATTGCCGGGAATTTCGAATAATGCGAGCGGAGGGACAACGCCCGGAAACGCCTTGCCCTCGGTCCTCTGCTTGGCGCTGAAGAAGCGGCTATAAAAAGCGGAATGCTCCAACTTAATCGGGATAAACATCGCGGTCTGGCGAAAATAACTGTAGGCCACCATGCAAATCCTGAGCGTCAGGAAAGGCAGCACTCCGGGCGCCGGCGCGCTGTCCGGGTCGGTCGCGAACCGGGTTCCGTCGATGAAGCTTTCTCCGCGGGCAAGCCGCTCGATCAATATTTCGGGATAGGCGTCGACGGAGGGCGAATACGGATGTTCGCTGGTAATATAGTGGAGGCGCACTGTACTGACCAATTCGCCGTAGCAGTAGATACCGAACCGGTAGGAATTGGGCAGATTGTCCCAGCGATCCTCGAACATGCCGCTGGCGATCGGGCCGCACATGCCTGAGCGTAGGTAGGATCGATAACGAAGCCGGTAGATCGCCTCCAAATCCTCGCCCCCAGTAATGAGACGATACTCGACATGCTCTAACAGTTGCATGATCGATCGGTTCAGCACCGAACCGTCTTTCGCGCCGGCATCAGCCGACGCACTCTTCCTCGCAGCATCCATTGCCAATCCTCGAATTCCGCCTGGATGTAAGCTATTCGAGTTGAAATGAGACACAAAGCTGAAAATTCGATATTGCTGATTTACCGCTTGTTAACCTTAACGGAAGCAGTCATTTCACCGATCTTGCACGCAAAAAGCAACGGCGCAGCCGGAAGTCGTCCGATCCGATCTGGCGGCTGTCATCAAAATTATTCTGAAGTCAGATCTTGAAAGCGCCAAGACATAGTGGTCTAGACGGATGCCGGAGCGATCGGTATTTCATTAAATGAATAATTCGCTCTGTGTTTGAATGCAGTTCCAGATAGAGAACGGCTTCACGCTTTTCCTGGAATTGCTCTTTGTTCAAACGCAATCCCGGCCGGAAAACCGCTTCACACTTTTCCTGGGATTGCTTTTAGCTGGCTGTCCGTTTGCCAGCGATGTGCAGGTCGGCGGCAAATGGCCATGTGACGCTCGACATCGTCTCGATGCCCGATGCGCTGAGCGCGGCGCCGAACAGGAAGCCCTGCACGAAGTCCGGCTTGACCAAATGGACCAGCGTCTTGAGCTGCTCGAAGGTCTCGACCCCTTCGATGGTAACCGAAAGGCCCAATGTCCGGGACAGACCGACGATGCCCTTCAGAAGATCGAGCGACCGCCGGTTCTGGTTTAGATCGACCAGGAAAGAGCGGTCGATCTTGATCTTGTCGAGCGGCAGTTTATGGAGATAGCTCAGACTGGAGTAGCCGGTTCCGAAATCGTCAAGCGCGATGCGCGCGCCAAGCGCCTTCAATTCCTCGATCGACTCGCGCGTCAGCGACTTGTCGTCGAGCAGGGCGGTCTCGGTGACCTCGATTTCGAGCCGGTGCGCCGCCAGGCCCGACTTGGCCAAGGCATCCCTGACCTTCTGGACGATATCGCGATTGCGGAAGTCCTTGGCCGAGAGGTTGACCGACACGCTGGTCTGGGCCGGCCATTTGGCGCATTCGGCGCAAGCCGCCTCCAGCACGAAAGTGCTTATGTCGGAAACGATACCCATCTCCTCGGCCAGGGGGATGAAGACACTAGGCGAGATCGGGCCGAGATCGGGATGGTCCCAACGGCAGAGCGCCTCGCAACTGGCGATGCGCATGGTGCTGACAGCCACGATCGGCTGATAGACGACGCGCAATTCCCTGGCCTGCACGGCGTTGCGCAGATCGGCCTTCATCAGCTGGCGATTGCGGAAGGCGGCATCCATGGCGGCCTCGAACAGCCGCCAGCTGTTCTTGCCGAGTTCCTTGGCCTTGTAGAGGGCAAGGTCGGCCTTGACGATCATGGCATCGACGTCGGTGCCCTGGACCTTGGACAGCACCGCGCCGCCGCTGGTCTGGATGCGCAACCCGTGGCCGGCGACGTCCACCTCGCCCTGCAGATTCGCGAATATCTGGTCGAGCAGGGTGCTGAGATGGCTCTCGTCCTCGACACGGTCGAAGAAGATCATGAACTCGTCGCCGCCGAAGCGGCTGACCGTGATGCCCGGTCCGGCAATCGCCGCGAGACGCTCGGCCACGGCGTAGATCAACCCGTCGCCGACAGGATGGCCGAGGGTGTCGTTGACGCTCTTGAAGTCGTCGAGATCCAGCACCGCCAGACCGCAGAGCCGCTCCTGCTCGCCGGAGGCCATGGCCTCGCCGACAAGTTCGTGGAAATAGGCGCGGTTCGGCAGGCCGGTCAAATTGTCGTAGCGCGCCATGAAGCGGATCTTTTCCTCCGCCTCGACGCGGGCCGTCACGTCCTCGAAGGTGATGACGCCCAGTTCCTGGCTGCCTTCACGGGCGGAGAATTCGTAATGCTGGCCGTTGGCGAGCGAGACCAGCACTTTGCGGTCGCGACCTTCGCGCAGGGCGCGCGTCAGTTGCGCCTCGATGTAGCGGCAGTCTTTCGGGGCCAGCATGCCGCCGGCAACGCCGCGCATCAGGAGGCCGTGGATCGCCCGCCCCAGCAGCGTGCCCGGCGATTTCAATGACATCAAATGTGCCGCCTCGGCGTTGGCGACGACCACCTTGCCGTTCGAGTCGAGCATGACAAGGCCATGCGACATCGTATTTAGCGCCCGATCGAATCTTTGCGCCAACTCCTTCGCCTGCCTGTGACCGATGACCGCCGAGAACAGAACGTTGCGGACATGGTCGGCGCTGCTGATGGTGACGATTATCGTCGGAATGATCATCAGCCCGAGGACGAAGTCGGGGATGTCCATGCGCAGGAAGAGCGCAAGTGCTGCCGGCCCAATGAGGGTCACGGCAAAAATCTGCACCATGCGCCTGGACCCGTAGCTTCGGCCGACAACCGTGAGCAGGGTGGTCAATGCCAACGACACAGACGCCAGTTCGGCGAAGGCATCGGGACGCAGGTAGATCGACACGAAACACAATGACCCCAATGCGAGGCCCTGCGCACTGCCTTTGAGAATGTAACCGCGTTCCCACGCCTCTGCCTTTTCGACAGTGGGTATGGTGCCGCCTGCCCGCTGGAAGCTGCGGATGCTGAAGTAACGCCAGAGGCTGACCGACAACAGAACGAAGGCGAAGCCAAGATACAGCGGATCGCCAGTCCGCAGGTAGATCGTCAATCCGAGGATCCAGTAGCATACGCCGCCGACCACCAGCATGTAGGCGTTGTCGGACAACGCCCGCACGAACTGGATATAAACATCCGCCGGGATGTCTTCGGTCTTTGCTCTGCCCATATCGTCGGCCCAACGCTAAGCCTTGTCATGCCACACCCGCCTTAAGAAAGGCTTAGAACAGCGCTCAACCCCGGTCGCGGAGGGTTGCGGCAGGCGGGACAGACCAGGGAATCCGGGGAGTTTTGGCGCGCCGTCAACGCGCGGGCGCGGTCACTCCGCTGCCCGAAGCGAAGGCTCCGCGGAGGCTTGGGTCAAGCGCTCGATCAACCGCGAGCGCTCGCCTGCCGCTTTCCCTGCGCTGGCCTGCCGGACATGGCCATAGCCGCGGATGAGCGCCGGCACGGAGGCAAGGGCCGCGGCGGCCTGCACCCGGCCCGGCGCCAGCGCGCCGGCGATGAGGTCGAGATCGGCTTCGTACTCTCTCAGCAGCTGCCGCTCCATGCGCCGCTCGGCCGTGTAGCCGAAAAGGTCGAAAGCGGTTCCGCGCAGGCCCTTCATCGCCGCCAGCAGCCGAAAGCCCTTCATCATCCACGGGCCGAAGCTGGATTTCCTGGGCGTGCCGTCATTGCCGCGCCGGCCAAGGATCGGCGGCGCGAGATGGAATTCAAGCCTCTCGTAGCCCTGGAACTGCTTGGCGAGGTCGGCGGCGAAAGTGCCGTCTGTGTAGAGCCGCGCCACCTCGTACTCATCCTTCATCGCCATCAGCTTGAAGAGATTCCTGGCGACGGCCTCGGTCACCGCGGTCGAGCCAGGCTCGGCCTTGGCTTCGGCGGCGCGCAACGTCGCCACGCGATCGGCGTAGCGCCTGGCGTAGGCGGCGTTCTGATAGGCGGTGAGGAAGGTGACGCGACGCGCAATGACCTCATCGAGTGTTTCAGCCAGTCTGGGCGCCGGCTTGCCCGTCTGGCCGACGAGGCCGCGCACGAAGTCGGGCTGGTGCGCGGCGCGGCGGCCCCAGCGGAACGCGGCGATATTCATCGCCACCGCTTCGCCGTTCAATTCTATCGCCTTTTCAACAGCTTCGGCCGAGAGCGGGAGGCCGCCATGCTGGAAGGCGAAGCCAAGCATGAACATGTTGGCGCCGAGCGAATTGCCGAACAAAGCGGTTGCCGTGCGGGTGGCGTCGAAGAAATGCGCCTTGTCGTCGCCGGCGGCCGCCCGGATCGCTTTCTTCAGCCGCTCGACCGGCAGCGAGAAGTCGGCGGAACGGGTGAATTCGCCGGGCATGATCTCGGCGGTGTTGGCGAGGAAGATCGTGTGGCCCTCGCGCACCGCGCCCAGCACCTTCTTGGCGCCGGAGACGACGAGGTCGCAGCCGAGCACGAGGTCGGCCTTGCCGGCCGAAACGCGGATGGCGTGGATGTCCTCGGGCGTCGGGGCGATGCGGACATGGGTGAAGACCGAGCCGCCCTTCTGGGCAAGGCCCGCCATGTCGATCATGCCGCAGCCCTTGCCTTCCAGGTGCGCGGCCATGCCGAGCACCGCGCCGACGGTGACGACACCGGTGCCGCCGACCCCGTCGATGATCCCCGCCCAGCCCTGGTTGCCCATGCGGAATTCAGCCGGCACGGGCACGCCGTCGAGGGGATCGGCCCTGCCGGCAATGCCTTCGGCCTTCCTGATCTTGCCGCCATGCACGGTGACGAAAGACGGGCAGAAACCGTTGAGGCAGGAAAAATCCTTGTTGCAGCTCGACTGGTCGATCCGGCGCTTGCGGCCGAATTCGGTCTCTACCGGCTGGATCGAGACGCAGTTCGACTGCACGCCGCAATCGCCGCAGCCTTCGCAGACCAATTCGTTGATGAAGACGCGCTTGTCGGGATCGGGAAAGGTGCCGCGCTTGCGGCGGCGGCGTTTTTCGGCGGCGCATGTCTGGTCATAGACGAGAACGGAAACGCCTTTGAGCCCACGCAATTCGCGCTGGACGAGGTCGAGATCGTCGCGGTGATGGATGGTGATGCCGGCCGGGAAATCAGCCTTGCCGGCATATTTGTCGGGCTCGTCGGTGACGACGGCGATGCGGTCGACGCCCTCGGCGCGCACCTGCCTGGCAATCATGTCGACCGTCAGGCCGCCCTCATGCGGCTGGCCACCGGTCATCGCAACCGCGTCGTTGTAGAGGATCTTGTAGGTGATGCTGGCGCCGCTCGACAGCGCGAAGCGGATCGCCAGAACGCCGGAATGATTGTAGGTGCCGTCGCCAAGATTCTGGAAGATGTGGTCCCGTTTGGAGAACGGCGCCTGTCCGACCCATTGCGCGCCCTCGCCGCCCATGGCGGTGAAGCCGACGGTGTTCCTGTCCATCCACAGCGCCATGAAATGGCAGCCGATACCGGCGGCGGCGATCGAGCCATCCGGCACCTTGGTCGAGGAATTGTGCGGGCAGCCCGAGCAGAAGAAGGGCGTGCGCGAACCGATGTCGACAGTGTCGGCAAGCATAGCCTGGAACTGGCGCAGCTTGGCGACGCGCGCGGCGATTTCTTCCGACGGGCCGATCGTGCGCAGGATCCTCTCGCCGAGCGCGATGGCGATCTCGTTCGGATCGAGCGCGCCCTTGGCCGGAAACAGCCAATCGCCGCGCTCGTCCTTCTTGCCGACGATCACCGGCCGCGTAGCGGTGCCGTAGAGGTTCTCGCGCAGTTGCACCTCGATCAGCGAGCGCTTTTCCTCGACGACGACGATGGTGTCGAGGCCACGCGCGAATTCGGCGATGTGCTGCAGGTCGAGCGGCCACGGACAGCCGACCTTGAACAGCCGGATGCCGATGCGGTTGGCCGCCGCTTCATCGATGCCGATATCCTCCAGCGCCTGGCGGACATCGAGATAGCTCTTGCCGATGGTGATGACGCCGAGCTTCGGATTGCGGCCGCCGGAATAGACGATGCGGTTGAGACCATTGGCCTGGATGAAAGCCGAAGCTGCGGCGCGTTTATGTTCGTGCAGCCGCTCTTCCTGGCCGAGCATGTCGATCTCGTGGCGGATGTTCAGGCCACCCGGCGGCATGTCGAATTCGGGAATGACGATGTTGAGCCGCTCGATCGAGGCGTCCACCGAAGCCGTCGATTCGATGTTGTCCTTCACGCATTTGATCGCCGCCCAGGTGCCGGCGAAGCGCGACATGGCGAAGCCGTAGAGACCGTAATCGATGATCTCCTGGACACCGGCCGGATTGAGGATCGGCACCATGGTGTCGACGAAGAGGAATTCGGTGGCATGCGCGTTGGTGGAGGATTCTGCCATGTGGTCGTCGCCCATCAGGGCGAGCACGCCGCCATGCTTCGACGAACCGGCAAGATTGGCATGGCGGAAGACGTCGCCGGAACGGTCGACGCCGGGCCCCTTGCCGTACCAGACCGAAAAAACACCGTCATGCGTGCCCTCGCCCAGAAGTTCGGTCTGCTGCGAGCCCCAGCAGGCCGTGGCGGCGAGTTCCTCGTTGAGGCCGGGCTGGAAGACGATATCGGATTGCGCAAGCTGCTTTTTCGCCCGCCACAGCTGCATGTCGAGGCCGCCCAGCGGCGAGCCTCGATAGCCGGAGACGAAACCCGCGGTGTTGAGGCCGGCGCGGCGGTCGCGCTCGCGCTGCATCAGAAGCATGCGCACAACTGCCTGCGCGCCGGACAGGAAGATGCGCTCCTTGCCAAGATCGAACTTGTCGTCGAGCGCGACGTCGTGCAGCGTCATCAGGTATTTCCTCTGCGGAGGCGCCCCATATCAGGCAGCCAGCGTCGGAGTGGGACGCCGCAGTCTTTCTTCCCTTACGGGAGAGGTCAAATAAAATCGCAGGAGCCAAGTAACACGCAACAAACGGTCTGGCGAGTAGCCAGCGGCGCACGCAAGATGATGCTAATCGCTTCGCGAGGAACAAAAATTTCGCGCGGATGCGTGCGTTTCAGGTCGCTTTCGAGCAATCCGGCTTCTGCGCATCGGGCAGTTTGCCGTCCGGATGACCGGCGAGGTCAGGGTTGAGTTCGTATTTCGGACCGATCACCAGAGGCCGGTCCGGCAGCATCGTCTGATCCTCGGACGACGTCATGGTGGTGTCGATGCTTTGCAGCAACGTGCCGCTCGCATCCTGGATGCGGATCGAGACGGCATAGGGCTTGTCCTTGACCACGCAGGTAAGCGGCGGACTGGTCAGCGTGATGTGGGGCAGCTTAGGCCAGATCTTCTGGTTGACGATGATCGGATCGCCGCCGGCCGGGTTCTGGAAGCTCACGACCGCGACCTGGCCGTCGACCATCGGCCGCAGCGGCCTCAGCGTGATGACATAGGTGGCGATGGCCAGCCGGTAGTTGAACTCGAACAGTTTTCCCGAGATGGCAAAGAGCTGATCCTTGCCGGTGTCGCGGCAGGCGCCGAGCGCGACCGCGGCAATCAGGACGACACAAAGAACGACCGAACGTGAGAACCTTTTAGGCATTGCTTGCCTCCCTGACCGCCGTGCGGCGGCGATAGTAACGATTGGCCTTCTGGCGGTTGCCGCAAACGGCCATGTCGCACCAGAGGCGGCTGGAGTTGCGACTGCGGTCGACGAACAGCCAACTGCAATTGGGACAGATCCTGAGCCTCGCCAAAGTGTCGTCGCACAGAAGCGAGAGCGCCGACACGGAAAGCGCCGCCTCGAAGGCGATGGGCGTTGCCGGATCACCGAAAGGCTGACCGGGCGCACCGATTTCCACAGCGCGGCCCGACAGCCCTTCCGCGCAGGCCGTGAGGAAATTCGACAGAAGCCCGGTGGCGATCGCGCCTTTCGACACGGCGTTGCGGAACAATCGATCGGTCGTTTCGCGGATGGCTATGACAGTCGGCTTTACATCGTTCGGCTCCGCCGCCTCCAGCCGCCGGCCGCCGAGCTCGGCGGCGCGAAAACCGCTCGCCGCCTCGGCGAAACGGGCGATCTCGACCGGATCGTCGAAACGGTCGAAAGTCTTTTCCGGATCGTTGCGCAATACGACGGTGTTCGCCGTATCGAGCGCCAGAATGCCACCGGTGAAGCGGTGCGGGGTCCAGGATACCGTCATGACAGAAATCTAACCGATAAAACGTATTTGACAAGTTAGATTCCGGATGCGACGCTTCGAATGTGGCCGAGGGGACGGCCCTAGAGCGTTTCAGCGTTTCACAGAATCGCCGACCGCTCTAAGTCTTTGTTTTTGCGCAATTCCGAACGGAAAACCGGTACGCACTTTTCCTGGAATTGCTCTTGGGATGCCGCATGCTCTATTTCTACCAGCAGGTGCTGAACGGGCTGCATTCGGGCGCGCTCTATGCGCTGCTCGCCTTCGGCTATGTGCTGACCAACGGCATCCTGCACCGCACCAATCTGGCCTATGGCGCGGTGTTCGCCTTTTGCGGCCAGACGATGATCCTGACCGCCGCCTTCAGCTACCAGGCGCTGTGGCTGACGCTGGCCGCCTCGGTCGCGCTCGGCGTGGTTGCCGCCCTGCTTTACGCCGCGCTGATCAGCCACGTATTGTCGCGCAACGTATTCGAAAAGCTCGCCGACCGCTCGCCCAACGCCATCGTGGTGACGACGCTCGGCATCTTGCTCTTCCTGTCGGAGGCCAGCCGCATCGCAGCCGACACGCACGACCTCTGGCTACCGCCGATGCTCGCCGATCCCGTCATTTTCGCTGAAGGTGACGGCTTCAAGGTCACGCTCACCGTCATCCAACTGCTCGACTGCGCTGGCGTCATCGCGGTGGTGGCGCTGGCGGCCTGGCTGTTTTCGCATTCACGCTTCGGCCGCGCCTGGCGCGCCGTCTCGGACGATCCGAAAGCGGCGGCGATGTGCGGTATCGACGTGCGCGCCGTGTTCCGCCGCGCGGTGCTGTATGGCGGCTTTTGCGCGGCCTTGGCGGGCGTGCTTGCCGGTCTCTATTACGGCAATGTCAGCTTCGGCACCGGGCTGGTCTACGGCCTGAAGATCCTGTTCGTGACGGCGGTCGGCGGCTATCTGTCGCCGCTCAAGGCGGCGCTTGGCGCCGCGGCCTTCGGCATGGCGGAATCGCTCTGGGCCGGCTATTTCCCGCTCGAATGGCGCGACGCCTGGATCTACCTCTTCCTCGTCGCCATGCTGATGCTGATCGGTGCCGGCCGCGACCAGGCCAAGATCGCCTGAGCATCAGACTTTGGTTGAATGACGTTTCGTAAGGCAGCGGATTCCAGCCGCTGACCGACACTCGTCGTGCCTGCCTTCCGCCGGGCGCGCCTTTGTCATGTTGACCATCCGTACCACGCACTGCATACCGTTGGGCCAAGCGGCGCGACACCGGAGGGGGAATCGGGCGCGCAGCGGCGCTTTGAGTTTACGCATCGTGCCTTCCGAAAATCGCATGCGATTTTCGGGCCGATGCGCCAGGGAGGAATGTGCATGGCAGGGCTTCTCGCTCTTTCCAGGACGATCGACCGCATCAACGAATTCATCGGCCGCTGGGTCTCATGGCTGATCCTGTTCGCGATCCTGGTGAGCGCCGGCAATGCCGTCATCCGCAAGGTGTTCGACATTTCGTCGAACTCCTGGCTGGAGCTGCAGTGGTACCTGTTCGGCGCCGCCTTCATGCTGGCCGCCGCCTACACGCTGAGGCAGAACGACCATATCCGCATCGACATCGTCTACGGCATGTTTTCACGCCGCATGCAGCACTGGATCGACCTGCTCGGCCACCTGTTCTTCCTGATGCCCTTCGTGGTGCTGATGGTGATCTATTTCGTGCCTTACGTGTCGCTGTCGTACCGAAGCGGAGAAATGTCGAACAATTCCGGCGGGCTGATCATCTGGCCGGCAAAGGCAATCCTGCTGGTCGGTTTCTTCCTTCTGGCGGTGCAGGGCATCTCCGAGATTATCAAGAAGATCGCCATCATGCGCGGTCACATGGACGATCCCAATCCCTTCATATCGGCACATGAGCAGGCAGAGCTCGAGGCGAAGGCGCTGGCCGAGGAAGCCAAGGCGCTGGCCGGGGAAGTGCGCTCATGATCGAGTTCATCGCCCAGAACATGGCGCCGATCATGTTCGCCTCGCTGATCATCTTTCTGCTGATCGGCTACCCCGTCGCCTTCTCGCTCGCCGCCAACGGCCTCATGTTCTTCTTCATCGGCGTCGTGCTGTCGCCCTATTCCGGCGGATCGATCAACCTTGCCTGGCCGCTGCTGCATGCGCTGCCCGACAATTTCTACGGCAGCCGGGTGATGTCGAACGACACGCTGCTGGCCATCCCGTTCTTCACCTTCATGGGCATCGTGCTCGAACGGTCCGGCATGGCCGAGGACCTGCTCGACACGATCGGCCAGCTGTTCGGACCGGTCCGCGGCGGCCTCGCCTATGCGGTGATCTTCGTCGGCGCGCTGCTTGCCGCAACGACGGGCGTGGTCGCGGCCTCCGTTATCGCGATGGGCCTGATCTCGCTACCGATCATGCTGCGCTACGGCTACGACCGGCGCCTGGCATCCGGCGTCATCGCCGCCTCCGGCACGCTCGCCCAGATCATCCCGCCCTCGCTGGTGCTGATCGTCCTGGCCGACCAGCTCGGCCGCTCGGTCGGCGACATGTATGCCGGCGCGCTGATCCCCGGCCTGGTCCTGACCGGTATCTACATGGCCTACATCCTGGTCATGTCGATCATCCGGCCGAAATCGATGCCGGCCTTGCCGCTGGAGGCTCGCACGCTCGGCCATGGCGTGCTGTCGCTGGTGGCGGCGCTGCTGGTGGCGGTCGCGGCTTCCTATGCGGCCTATCGCTATCTGGCGCCAACGCATGGCGACAATGCCGACATCCTCGGCGCCTGCGTCGGCGTGATCCTGATCTATGTCGTGGCGATTGCCGACAAGGGCCTGAACATCAACATGATGTCCAGGCTGACGCAGCAGGTGATCATCGTGCTGATCCCGCCGCTGGCGCTGATCTTCCTGGTGCTGGGCACCATCTTCCTAGGCATCGCCACGCCGACCGAAGGCGGCGCCATGGGCTCCGTAGGCGCATTGATCATGGCGGCGGCAAAGGGGCGACTGTCGCTTGACGTGGTCAAGCAGGCGCTGGCCTCGACGACCAGGCTGTCGTCCTTCGTGCTCTTCATCCTGATCGGCGCGCGCGTCTTCTCGCTCACCTTCTACGGCGTCAACGGCCATATCTGGGTCGAGCACCTCTTGACCTCGCTGCCCGGCGGCGAGACCGGCTTCCTGATCGGCGTCAACATCCTCGTCTTCGTGCTCGCCTTCTTCCTCGATTTCTTCGAGCTCGCCTTCATCATCGTGCCGCTGCTCGCGCCTGCCGCGGACAAGCTCGGCATCGACCTGATCTGGTTCGGCGTTCTGCTCGGCGTCAACATGCAGACCAGCTTCATGCATCCGCCATTCGGCTTCGCGCTGTTCTACCTGCGCTCTGTCGCCGCCCGCGTGCCCTATCTCGACCGCCTCACCGGCAAGAAGATCCAGCCGATCACCACCGGCCAGATCTATTGGGGCGCGGTGCCCTTTGTCTGCATCCAGGTGCTGATGATCGGACTGACCATCGCTTTCCCGCAAATGGTGATGCACTACAAAGGCACGGTGGCCGAGCCGAGCACGATAGATATCAAGCTGCCGGACATGCCGGGGCTTTCGCCGCTCGGCACGCCGCCGGCGGACAAAGGGGCGGCACCCGCAAATGGCGGCACGGCGCCGGCGGCACCCGGCACGTCCGATCTGTCGCAGCCGCCGAACTTCGGCGACGCACCTGCCAAGCCGGCGGAGCCGGCGCAAGATCTGTCGCAGCCACCCAAATTCAATTGAGGTGATACCCATGAGAGCCGTACGGCTGGAAGCGGTGGGCAACATTGCATTGCGCGAGGTCCCGAAACCCGTTCCCGGGCTCGAGGACGTTCTCGTGCGCATCGAGGCCTGCGGCGTCTGCGGCACCGACCGGCATCTTTTCCATGGCGAGTTTCCCTGCACTCCGCCGGTGACGCTCGGCCATGAATTCTGCGGCATCGTCGAGGCCGTCGGCGATGCGGTGTCCGGCATTGCCGTCGGCGACCGCATCACCGGCGATCCCAACATCGCTTGCGGGCGCTGCGCGCACTGCCATGCCGGCCGCGTCAATCTGTGCAGCAATCTCAGGGCCATCGGCATCCACCGCGACGGCGGCTTCGCCGACTATGTCGTGATGCCGCGAAACCAGGCCTTCCTGCTGCCCGCCGGCCTCAAGCCGACGCATGGCGCCTTCTGCGAGCCGCTGGCGTGCTGCCTGCACGGCGTCGACCTTGCCGCTATCCGGCCGGGCTCGTCGGTGGTGGTGCTTGGCGGCGGCGTCATCGGCCTGCTCGTCGTACAACTGGCCAAGCTCGCGGGCGCCGCGACCATCATCCTGTCGACCAGGCAGGCCTCGCGCCGGGCGCTGGCCGAGGAACTCGGCGCGACGGCAACGGTCGACCCGAGCGCAAATGATCCCATCGAAGCCATCGCAGGCTCGTCCGGCCTTGTGCCGGGCGGTGTCGACGTGGTGCTGGAATGCGCGGGCGTGCGCGACACGGTCGAGCAGTCGATGCGGATTGCGAAGGCCGGCGGCACGGTCGTCATCGTCGGCGTGGTGCCGCAAGGCATGAAGGTGGAAATCGAGCCCTTCGACCTTCTGTTCCGCGAACTGAAGGTGCTCGGTTCCTTCCTCAACCCCTTTACGCATGGCCGGGCGGCGCAACTGATCGCCTCGGGCGCGATCGAAGTCGACAGGCTGATTTCAAAGCAGGTCAGTCTGGAGGAAGCGCCAGATGTGATCGCCAATCCGCCCGCGCCGGGCGAGGTCAAGGTGCTGGTGGTGCCGGGCCAGGGGTGAGGTGCTGGTTCTTCCCTTCTCCCCTTGTGGGAGAAGGTGTCGCCGAAGGCGACGGATGAGGGGTGTTCCAGCGGAGTGAGACGCTGGCGTTCCCTGGAGTACCCCTCATCCGTCTCGGCGCTGCGCGCCGATCCACCTTCTCCCACAAGGGGAGAAGGAGGGCCCCGCCTACAGCTTGCCGTTGCGCTGCTGCACCATCATGAAGGTGTCGTAGTTGTATTCGGCGACCTGGGCCCAGAGGTAGTGCTCCTTGCGGAAGGCCTTGATCGAGTCCCAGATCTTCTTGAACGGCGCGTTCGAGGCTTCCATCTCGGCATAGACCTCGTTGGCCTTCTCGAAGCAGGCGGCCATGATCTCCTGGCTGAACGGCTGCAGCTTGGCGCCGCCCGCGACCAGCCGCTTCACCGCCGCCGGATTGAGATAGTCGTATTTCTGCAGCATGTTGGCGTCGGCGGCTTGCGCGGCGGTGTGCACCAACGACTTGTAGGTCGGCGACAGCTCCTCGTACTTGGCCTTGTTGAACATCAGGTGCACGGTCGGGCCGCCTTCCCACCAGCCGGGATAGTAGTAGTAGGGCGCGACCTTGTAGAAGCCGAGCTTCTCGTCGTCATAGGGACCGACCCATTCGGCGGCGTCGATCGTGCCCTTTTCCAGCGCCGGGTAGATATCGCCGCCGGCGATCTGCTGCGGCACGACGCCGAGCCTCTGCACCACCTTGCCGGCAAAGCCGCCGATGCGCATCTTAAGGCCGGAAAGATCGGCGACCGTGTTGATCTGCTTGCGGAACCAGCCGCCCATCTGCACGCCGGTGTTGCCGCCCGGCAGGCCGAACAGCCCTTGCGTGGCAAGGAACTCGTTGAACAGGTCGATGCCGCCGCCATGGTAATGCCAGGCATTCATGCCGCGCGCATTGAGCGAGAACGGCACGGCGGCGCCCAGCGCCCAGGTCGGGTCCTTGCCCCAGTAATAGTATGCCACCGTGTGGCAGGCTTCGACGGTGCCGCCGGCGGCGGCGTCGGCTGCCTGCAGGCCGGGTACCAGCTCGCCAGACGCAAAGACCTGGACCTGGAAATTGCCGTCGGTCGCTTCCGACAGCATCTTGGAGAAGACTTCGGCGCCGCCATAGATCGTGTCGAGCGATTTCGGAAAGGACGATGCCAGCCGCCAGGTCACTTTCGGATTGGACTGGGCAATGGCCGGCGTGGCAAGTGCCGCGGCCGCCGCGGCGCCCACGCCGGACACACCGGCCTTGCGGATGAATGAACGACGATCCATGCAGTTTCCTCCCTTGCGGATCAACAGACCGACGTTCGGACATCCTCGCTGCCCGGATCGGTAGGAGAAGAAACATACACAGGCGAAAGGTCGTGTCCAGCATCGCAGCCAAGGTTCCGGCCATTCGCGGGCCTGCCTGCAACTATAGTTTAACGCCGATGAACCTGGCCCATGCAAGGCGGCGAAACTTGCCATGGCAAAGTGCCTTCAGATCGCCTATTTAGTAGGCAGAATAATTCGTTAGCTTCAATGGAACCCATATCCAAAATGCAGCAGCCGCTCGTTGCCATCTCGACCGATGTCCGCCAGTTCGACAACTACACCTGGCATGCTGCGCCGCAGCAATATCTGGAGGCTGCGCTTGTCGGCGCCGGCGTGTTCCCGCTCATGGTGCCGTCCTTCGGTGACCGGCTTGATTTCGACGAATTGCTCTCGTCCGTCGACGGCGTCATGGTCACGGGTTCGAAATCCAATGTGCATCCCTCGCTCTATGGCGGCGATCCCAGCGAGGCGAACGGCCCCTACGATCCGGCGCGCGACGCCACCACGCTGCCGCTGATCCGCAAGGCGATCGAGCGCGGCGTGCCGCTGCTCGCCATCTGCCGCGGCATCCAGGAACTAAACGTTGCGCTCGGCGGGACGCTGGGCACCGAGATCCAGGAGCGCGAGGGCTCGCTCGACCACCGCGCGCCGGTGAGCGACAATCAGGACGAGCGCTTCGGCATCCACCAGACGATCTCGATCAAGCCGGGAAGCTGTCTTGCCGGCGTGTTCGGCGCCGGTGAGATCAAGGTGAATTCCCTGCATCGCCAGGCGATCGACCGGCTCGGATCCAAACTGCAGGTCGAGGCTTTAGCCGCCGACGGCACGATCGAGGCGGTCTCCGTCAAGGACGCCCGCGCCTTCGCGGTCGGCGTGCAATGGCACCCCGAATACTGGGTGAGGTCGGACAGCAACTCCGCCAAGATCTTCAAGGCTTTCGGCGATGCCGTGCGGCTGCACGCAGCGGCGAAAGCCGGCGTTCGCGCGGCGGCGGAATAGGTCAATCGTCAGAGGTCACGACTGCCGGCGGCACTGGTCATGCGGCATCGATCACGTTCTGCGGGAACATGGCGCGACGTGATCGACGCGTCGTTTGACAGGCCAGCCATGAAAGGCCAAAGCACACCATGAGCCGGGGATGGCAGCAGCTGCAAGGCAGCCCTGCCATCCTTTCCATCGCCATAGCCGCTCGCATCGGACCATTCGCCGATTTCTTCGGTAGCTGACTGATGGGTTTGCGGGTCAGGCGGCACGCTCTATTGCAGCCCGGATCTGTGCTTCGGTGGAGGCGATCGCAGCCTTGGCGGCATCCGGACTTACGAGTGTCCCTTCCACGCGGACCACTTCGATATCCGTCAGTCCGATAAAACCGAGAAGATGCGAGAGATAGGTGGTCTGGAAGTCTAACGGGGCGTTCCTGCCTTCCGAAAAGACGCCGCCAGTTGCCGTCACGAGATAGACTTTCTTGGCGGGCAACAATCCCATCACACCGGTTGCGTCGTAGCGAAAGGTGACGCCAGGCCAAGTGATGTAGTCAAACCAAGCCTTGAGCTGCGTCGGCGGGCCGAAGTTGATCATGGCCGAGCCAATGACAATCACGTCGGCAGCCTGAACCTCGTCAACGAGGCTTTGAGCGAGATTGACGGCTTCGATCTGTTCGGGTGCACGTGTCTCGGGCGGCGCAATGCGGCCGTCGATATAGGCTGCTGTGATATGCGGCAGCGGTGCCGCCCCAAGATCACGTTCGACAATTATGCCGCCAGAACGGGCGTTGAGGCTTTCAGCGATGTCGCGGGCAAATCGGGTGGAAAGGCTCTGAGGTCCGCGTGGGCTAGAGGTAACGAGGAGGATGTTGGTCATTGGTGGCTCCTTGGCGGTATCAAACTGTGACCAACGCTATTAAGGTAACTATTTGACTGCTCGCAAGAAGGCACATCCATGACACTCAGTGACATAGAGTTTCCTACCCCAAGCGAAGACGCCGACTGCCGTCCCGTTCGGGAGATCCTCGATCGCATTGCCGATAAGTGGAGCCTTTACATCTTCGTGGCCCTGAAGGATGGGCCGGTCCGCTTCAATGCATTGCGACGGCAGATCGACGGGATCTCGCAGCGGATGCTCACGATTACGCTTCGTCAATTGGAACGCGACGGTTTGATCAGTCGAACCCTCTTTCCGACGATCCCACCGCGCGTGGATTACGAGCTGACCGCAGTCGGCAGGTCGCTTCTCACCCCAGTCATGGCCTTGATGACCTGGGCAGATTCAAATCGGGACGTGATCGAGGAGGCGCGCCGGCAACATGACCAAACCAGATGATCGCTGAGGCGATATATGTATTCGGCCTCTATCCCTCAAAGACTGCAAATCCGCCGCAATGCGTCGTTCAGGGCGCTTCTCGTGAGGTTCTGGAAATGGCGCGACCACGCTATTCCGGCAGCCTAAGCGAACGATAAGGTTCCACCGTTGCCGTCATCTAGGACTGTCTAATGTCCGGCGGCCGCCAGCGACAGAAGCGGCAGCGCCGGCGCGTAGGATTCGTAGCCGTCGCCATCGGCAACGCCGAAGGTGACGATCGGATCGATGCCGTTTTCGCTGAAAGCGACAGAGCCATCCGCCTGCTCGCGCCAGAATTTTGCATGCTCGATGCCGGGCAGCAGCTTGCGGCAGGTCGGGGCAATTGTCAGCAGCGACAGGCCGTCCGAGACCTCGGCGCCGCGCTTGACCGCGCAGGCTGCTTCGTCGCCGTTGGCCGTCAGCCGATAGGTGCTTGAGGCGGCGGCTTCTTTGGCGGCGCTGCGGCCGCTGCCGTCATGCAGGAACTGAACGCCCCCGTACAAGGCGACTGACGCAACCA
This sequence comes from Mesorhizobium sp. WSM3224, assembly GCF_000427725.1. Classification (GTDB taxonomy): domain Bacteria; phylum Pseudomonadota; class Alphaproteobacteria; order Rhizobiales; family Rhizobiaceae; genus Mesorhizobium. Next base: position 354,635 of record NZ_ATYO01000004.1, read on the forward strand.
ATCCGGCTAGCAGCTTCACTCCGGCTCTCCGCGCTCAAGCTTGTCATGCCGTGCCGTTCTCCAAAACCGCGCGCCGGTCTGGACGACATGCATAACGACGTATGCAGAATGATTCCAAAGGGTTAAGCAGGCGTTAATAAATGTGGCAGGCCTGCCTAAAGCGTGTCGCGCTGAAACGGATTCAGGCGACACGCTTTAAGTTTTTGTTTTTATGCATGTCGTTGTCCCAGAACCGCTGCACACTTCTGTGCGACATGCATTAAGGCCTGTTTACATTCATCGGATTGCGAGGAAAGCGGAGACGAGATTGAGGAGTCCGGCGAAGCAAGCATCGGTCTTTTCGTAACGGGTTGCAATGCGTCGGAATGCCTTGAGATGGCAGAAGAAGTTCTCGACGAGATGGCGCCATTTGTACATCTCGGTGTCGTGAGGGATGCGCCCGGCCCGGTCTGCTTTTGACGGGATGACCGCCACGGCGCCGCGTTCATTCAGGTTGGCGCGCAGCCAGTTGTTGTCGAAGGCCTTGTCGCCGAGGAGTGCCTCAAAATCGAGGCCGGCGATCAAAGGCTCGACCCCGATGCTGTCGTGACGCTGGCCGGGCAAA
>NZ_ATYO01000033.1 GCF_000427725.1 Mesorhizobium sp. WSM3224
TTCTGAGGGCGCTCCAGAGCGCGCCGTCAGTCCCGCCAAGGCAGGTCCCGGGCCAGGAGACGCAAAGCTACATCCCGCCACGTCCAGTGTGGCGCCGTGCTCAATCAGCGCAAGACCAAGCCGCTGCGCGGCGGCTGGACAGCCGGCCTTGCGCCGATCTGCGCGCGACGCTTTCGAGCGCCCTATGGTCGGGACGAACAGCTGCCCCACGATCAAACCAACAGCTAGCAGATCAACCTCTTGACCCAATGGCCCTCATGTGAGGGGGGAGATTAGGTGCTTGGGCGTCTCGCCTTTCCTGCAACGATGGTGATTGGCGAAAGCCGGTGCGACATCCGACCTTCCCCCTTGCGGGGGAGATGTCCGGCAGGACAGAGGGGGGTGCTGTCCGCCAGCGTCTCAATCCAAATGGCCTTCCACGACAGTGACTTGCGGCATCGATGTCCAACGCTAATCTGCCGAAAACTTGGAGGGGGTACAATTCATGCTCGTGGTCTTGAACAGCGATCTCCAACCATCACACCCCCGCCATGGCTGACAGCGTCCTGGTCGTCCTCATTTCGGCCCTCGTCCTTGCCGGCGCCGTCGCCCTCATCGCGATCGCGCTGCGCCGGCGCCGGAAACGCCGCAAGGCGCGCGGCAATCCCAATCCGGCCGGCGACTACGCACGGCGCGCCAATTGGGCGCCGACATCCGGCAAGCTCAACTTCTCGTCCTTCGTCTACATGGATGTCGATGGCGATGGCGCCTATGGCGTGGCCGATCGGCCGATGGCGGGCATCATGGTGCGGCTCTATGACGAGCGCGGCACTTTCCTGGCCGCGGCGCGCAGCAATGGCGCCGGCTTCGCCAATTTCCCGATGTCGTCGAAGCGGCGCAGCGCGGCGATCCAGCGGCCCGGGGTCTATCGTTTCTCGGTCTCGGTGCCGCCCGGCTGGCGCGCCAGCAGCGCCAACGAGGTCCAGGCAGTGCGCCTGCTCGAAGCACCGGGCTCGATGGTCGGCCTCGCCGGCGAGGGCCTGCCGAAGCCGGTCGGCCTTGCGCCGGTGCGCACGGTGAGTGGCGGCACGCCGGCCGGGGCGGGGGCCATCCTGTCTATCATGGGCAAGGGCCGGTTGCTCGAGAGCCGCACGCTGCCTGCGGACGCGGCCTTCCGCTTTCCGCTGGGCGCCGATGCCAATGAGATCGTCATTGCCGGTTCCGGGCTCGACCGGCGGCTCGCGCTGTCGGCCTATCCGGTCGATCTCGGCCTGCTGGCGCCCGGCGCGCTCGCATCCGACGCGGCGCTCAAGGCCATCGGTTTCGACGACATAACTCTACGCGGCCTGTGCAAGGTGCCGTCGGGCCATGCCGGGCTCGACTGGCGCAATCTCAACGTCATGGCGCGCGACCACACCGCAAACAGCGAGGGCTATGTCAACGGCAACGTGTCGGGCGCCTACATCGCCTATACAAGCAGCGGCCATCCGGCCGAGTTTGGCCGTGCCGCGCCCTTCGGCTTCCATTCGGCGATGCTGACCGCAGCTTGGCTCGCCTCGGAAGGCGAGGTGGCGCTGGTCGAAAGCTGGCTGGGGGAAGAACTGATCGCCAGCGCCGAAATCGTGCTGTCGGCGCTGGCGCCGGTGCACTACGCGCCGATGCTGAAGGCGGTGACGCGCGTGAAAATCTCGACCAGGCACCACTGGCAGGCCGTGCTGGATGATCTGGTGGTGGCGCTCTGACGTCGTCGGATGTGTACCGGCGAACCAAGGCTTTTGCGGTTGCCGCAGAGCCTCAAAGAGGGACACCATGGCCGGCGCGAAAGCAGGAAGCCGCAGCCGCGGACCGCGAGACGATAGCCCCCGCGATCGTGCGCAAATGCGAATGGCGCATATGCACAAATCCTAGAGGCGCCCGAGAGGCGGGAAATGAAAAGACAATCCTCGTGGCGGGGATTGTCGAGAGACCAGTTTGGTTACTCGGGCACGGCACCGTTGCTGATGGTAATCGAAAGGCCTGCCACAACCGCCGATAGCTTGCCCTTGCGGACGAAAACCGGCTTCTCGTAAGTTTTCTTCATATTGAAATCCCCCAATCGATACATGCTCAAAAGCGTCGATGGTTCATTATCAACCCGGCACGGGCGAACCAGCCACAACCGCCGAAAGCTTTCCCTTGCGCACCAGAATCGGCTTCTCGTAAGTCTTCTTCATGCGAATTGCTCTCCTCGAAAATTCCGGCGGATAATCTCATATAAGCAGTTTCTGTCAAGCAAGCGGCCGTTCCGTTCCTGGGGACAGCGTTCTACTGATCTAACCGCCGCTCAATAGTATGATGGTCGCGCCTGCCGAAACCGGGTGCGAAAGATATCGCCCCGCGAATCAGTGTGATGTCTTGCACTTAGCCTTGGCCGCAACCTCGGCTAGGATGCAGGGGCCGTTACCGCTGCGGGGTTGCGAGGGCGCGGCTACTGCAAGGCGCGGGGGAGATCGATGAAGAGATCGACCGACAGGCTGCTGGCGCTGGCGATGCTGGTCGTCGGCATTGCCTGTTTCGCCAAGCTCTATCCGGCACTGGACGGCAAGCCCCTGGCGACGACGCGTCTGGAAGTCTTTGGCGCGGCCGGCCTGCTGTCGGTCCTTGCCGGGCTGCTTTTCCTCGCCGGCCTGCTGCCGGCCTCGGCAAGGCAAGATCCGGCTGCCCCTTTGTTCGGCCGCGACGCCGGGATCGAGCCGGCCGGGCATCCATGGCTGCGCCGCGTCGCTCTCGCGCTGCCGCTTTTGGCCCTGCTCGTCATCGTCACCGACCAGTACGGCCCGTGGCGGGCAGGCGTCGAACCGGCCGCGCCGGCCGATTCCAACGAGGTCGCCGCCGCGCCGGCGCTACCTGCTACGCCGCCGCCGGAACTCGCGCCGGTACCCGCGCCCGACCCGGCCGCCGCGCAAGCGCTACTGTCGACGCTTCCGCCAGAACTCGCGCCGGCGCCCGCGCCCGTATCGGCGCCTGCCGGGCCATCCCAGCCGACGCCCGTCCAACAATCGACGCAGCCGTCATCTGCGCCCACCCAGCAAACCACGCTGGCGCCGGCCGCGCAGCCTGAACTGGGCATGCCGCCCGAGACGATCGCGCCGTCTCCACCGGCGCCTCCGGCCCAGCCGACCGCGCCGGAAGGCCATCGCGACGCCGTCGTCTGACTGGCGGTGTCGGCCGACGGCCACCAGATCATGAGCGCCAGCACCGACCGGATGATCAAGCTCTGGGACATCGACGGCAAGCGGCTGATCCGCGACCTCGGCACCCATAAGGACATGGCGCGTGTCGCGCTCTTCATGCCCGGCGGCAAGGCCGCGCTGACCGCCGGCGACGACGGCGAGATCGTGCTGCGCCAGCTCTCGGACGGCACGGTGCTGCACGTCTTTTCGTCGGGCCAGAACGGCGGCGTAAACAAGCTCGCCGTCGGTCCCGACGGCAAACTTGCCGTCAGCGGCCACGACACCGGCTCGGTCGTCGTCTGGGACCTTGAGAAGGGCGCCGTGCTGCATGTGCTGCCCGGCCACGACTGGTCGGTCAGTTCCGTCGCCGTCTCGCCTGACGGAACGCGCGCGATCTCGGGCAGCATCGACGGCGAATTGAAACTCTGGGACATCGTCGCCGGCAAGCAACTGCGCAGTTGGCACGGCCACGAACGCGGGGCCTATGGCGCGGTCTTCCTGGCCGACGGTCATCATGCCATGACCGGCAGCGGCGATTACACGATAAAACTCTGGGACCTCGACACCTTCAAGGAAGTCCGGCGCTTCGACGGCCATTCCGGCACGGTCTATGCGCTGACCTTGTCGGACGACGGCAAGCGTCTCGGCTCGGTCTCGCTCGACGGCACGGCGCGGATCTGGAACATGGACACGGGCGCCGAGATCGCCGAATTCGACCCCGGCACCGGACCGATCTATTCGGTCGCCTTCGCCGCCGACGGCACGCTCGTCACAGGCGGCATCGACCGCACCATCCGCGACTGGCCGGCGGCGGGAGGGGACGGGACGGTGCTGTTTGCGGGGGCGCCGGACTGAGACTAATTCCCGAAACTTGTACACGGACAGGTCGGCGGGACAGCACCCCCCCTGTCCTGCCGGACATCTCCCCCGCAAGGGGGGAGATCGGCAGCTTCGGCCTCGCGCCGTTTCCGCACGCTGGCGATTGGCGAAAGTTTACGCGACATCTGATCTCCCCCCTTGCGGGGGAGATGCCCGGCAGGGCAGAGGGGGGTGTGACGGAACGCGACCTCGGCCGTTGCGACCTTCACGCATGTAGGAAATGAGACATGCCTACCCTCCACCTCGTCGAAGCCTCGATCGCCGACCTGCGCCGCGCGCTGGACGGCGGCGCCGTCACCAGCGTCGAGCTCACCGGCGCGTATCTCAGGCGCATTGCCCATTACGACCGCCATGGCATCGCGCTCAACGCCGTGCCCATACTCAACCCGAACATGTTCGAGGAGGCGCAAGCCTCCGACCGGCGCCGTCGCCAGGGCAAGGCGCTCGGCACGCTCGACGGCATCCCCTACACCGCCAAGGACAGTTACAAGGCGAAGGGCCTGACGGTCGCGGCCGGCTCGCCGGCCTTCGAGCATCTCGTCGCCACGGAGGACGCCTTCACCATCGCCCGGCTGCGCGCCGCGGGCGCGGTGCTGATCGGCCTCACCAACATGCCGCCGATGGCCAATGGCGGCATGCAGCGCGGCGTTTATGGCCGCGCCGAGAGCCCGTACAACAAGGATTTCCTCACCGCCGCCTTCGCCTCCGGCTCGTCCAACGGCTCGGGCACGGCGACCGCCGCGTCCTTCGCCGCCTTCGGGCTGGGCGAAGAGACCTGGTCGTCCGGGCGCGCGCCGGCCTCCAACAACGCGCTGGTCGCCTACACGCCCTCGCGCGGCGTCATCTCGGCGCGCGGCAACTGGCCCCTGGTGCCGACCATGGACGTGGTGGTGCCGCATACGCGCACCATCCCCGACATGCTGGAACTGCTCGACGTGATCGTCGCCGACGACGACGAGACGCGCGGCGATTTCTGGCGCGTGCAGCCCTGGGTGCATATCCCGAAAGCCTCGGCGCTGAGGCCGGCGAGCTATACCGCGCTTCCGATGCAAGGCGCGCTGAGAGGAAAACGGCTCGGCGTGCCGAAACTATATATCGGCAAGGATGACGGCGCGAACCGGCCGATCGAGACCCGTGCCTCGGTGCTGGAGCTGTGGCGGCAGGCGGCGCGGGACCTGGAAGCGCTCGGCGCCGAGGTGGACGAGGTCGATTTCCCCGTCGTCTCGAATTACGAGCGCGATCGTCCGGGCGCTCGCTCGATGGTCGATCGCGGCCCTGTGCCGGTGGAGTTTGCCGAGCGCGAAATCTGGGACTTGTCCATCTGGTCCTGGGACGACTTCCTGCGCGCCAATGCCGACCCCGCTATCCCCGATCTTGCTTCGGTCGACGGCCCGAAAATCTTCCCGCGTCCGCCGGGCGCGTTGCCAGACCGCTATGGCGATGCCGATTTCGATCTGGCGCAGTATGTCGAGCGGGCGAAGCAGGGCGTGGCGCCGCTCGCAACCATTCCAACCATCGAGGCGGGACTGAAAGGCCTGGAGGCAACGCGCCGCGTCGACTTCGAGGAGTGGCTCGACGCGAACCGCCTCGATGCCGTGGTGCTGCCGGCGGCCGCCGACGTCGGTCCTGCCGATGCCGATATCAACGAGGCCTCGGCCCTGCTTGCCTGGCGCAACGGCACCTGGGTCGCCAACGGCAATCTCGTCTGGCGCCATCTTGGCATCCCGACGGTGACGGTGCCGATGGGCACGATGGCCGATATCGGCATGCCCGTCGGCCTGACCTTCGCCGGCAAGGCTTATGACGACGTGGCGCTGCTGACGATCGCCGGCGACTACGAGCGCGCCACAAGGCGCCGCACCGTTCCGCCTCGCACGCCGGCGCTGGCCGATGATGTGTTCGAGGGCAGAGGCGCGGCGGGTCGCGCTGGCGGTGCCCCGCCCACGCTGGCGCTGACCGCGCAGACGACGCGATCCGGCGACACCGACGAGATCGCAATCGTGTTGGAGATCGACGCGGACGAGCCAGCCGAAGTGAAAGCCCACGTCAACGGCGAGCCCATTCTCATGCAGGCAAGACACGATCGTTACACCGGTCGAGCGGCGGTGCCGGCCTCGACGCATCAACGTTTCCACAGCGTCTGGCGCGGCGCCTACGGCTCGATCGTAACGGCCATCGTGCGTTTGCCTGATGGGCACTGCAGCGGAACCTTTGTAATCACCGGCGGGATCGGGTGACAGCCCACGGCCGATCTGGCAGAGCGATTATACGAGGCCGGGCTGGTCTGTCTTGTTTACTGCTCGGGAGGGGACTTTGTACGCCTGCGGGTCAGCCCTTTTTTACCGGGCTTAGGTCGAAGCCGATCCGCGCCTTCGGAAGTGCGCGGCAAGCTGATCGCCGCTACCCGCTCGATCCCGCAATGCGTGGCCGATCCGAGGAATGCCTGAGCAGGGCGAGTGACGGCTACTCCGGGCCGCCCGCCAGGTCGACCATCAGCGCCACCAACCCGAACACCGCGCCGGCCGCGCACACCGCATTCCAACCGCCCCAGGCCCATGCAAGTCCCGCCAGCAGCGAACCGATCGCGCCGCCGATGAAGAAGATGCCGACGAACAGCCCGTTGATGCGGCCACGCGCCTTTGGCTGCAGGAGGTTGACGGCGCGGCGGCCCAGCGTCTGGTCGCCGGTGACGCCGATATCGAGCAGCACCGCACTGAGACCCATGAGGATGAGCGGCAGCCACGCGCCGCCGGCCTTGGCCGCGCCGGCGAAGGCCGCGAGACCCAGCGCCGCGATCAGCATGAGATGGCAGAAAATCGTGGCCGGGTGCGTAAGACCGCGGTCGCCGGCGCGGCCGAAGATCGGCGTCACCGCGGCGCCCCCGGCGCCGACCAGCGCAAACAGCGCAATGCCTTTCTGGCCGAGATCGAAGGGCGGAGCCGAGAGGCGCAGCGCCACCGCCGTCCAGAACACGCTGAACGCCGCCATCACCAGACTCGCGGTGAAGGCGCGGCGGCGCAGCACCGGCTCCTGGCCCAGAAGCCCGACCAACGAGGCGATGAGCCCCGCATAGCTCGCACGCGCCAGCGGCTTCCGCCTTGGCAGGGTGAGGCCGAGCAGGACGGCAAGCAGCGCAAGTGCCGCGGCGCTGATGCCGTAGAAGGCGCGCCAGCCGAAAGCGTCGGCGACGAGGCTGGCAATCGGACGAGAGAGCAGGATGCCGATCATCAGCCCGCTCATCACGTCGCCGATGACGCGCCCGTCCTGTCCCGGCGGCGCCATCGAGGCAGCGACCGGCACCAGCACCTGGATGCAGGAACAGGCGGCGCCTAGGATGAACAGCACGGCGAGCAGCGAAGCGGCGGACGGCGCGAATGAAGCGACCGCCGCGGCGAGGGCGGCCGCGCACAGCATGCGCAGCACCAGCACGCGGTTCTCGACCAGATCCGACAGCGGCACCAGGAAGAACAGCCCGGCGGCATAGCCGAGCAGCGTGGCCATCGAGACCAGGCCGCTTTCCGATGCCGCGGCGCCGAGCGACGGGCCGATCAGCCCGACCAGCGTCTGCGGCGCGAACAAATTGGTGACGATGATGCCGACCGAGGCCGCGAACAGCAGCGTCTGGGACCGGGTGATGGTGCCGCCGCCGGCATGCGGCGGCCGTTCGGCTAAGTCGGCCGTAGCGACCCGGGCGTTGTCTGTTCCGTTCATGGCTGGCCTCGTTGTTCGCATATTCCGCGAGGACTTTATTCGCAACGATCATAATGCTACAATTGAATTGATCTGATAATGATTATGCGAGTTGCGCATGAACATCCACGACCTCGAGGCCTTCGTCGCCGTCGTCGAAACCGGCTCCATCGTCGGCGCTTCGGCCAGGCTCAACCTCACCCAGCCCGGCGTGACACGCCGGGTGCAGAACCTCGAGGAGCGGCTGGCGACGTCCTTGCTCGACCGCCAGTCGAAGCCGCTCAAACCCACCGCATCGGGCCGCGAAGCCTATGAGCATGGCCGCCGCGTGCTGCGCTCGCTGGAGGATCTGAAGGCCGGCGTCTCGCCTGCGGGGGAGGTGAGGGGCGAGTTCCGCCTCGGCATCATGCCTTATCTCTCGACCAGCGCGCTGTCCGAGCCGCTCGATAGCCTGCGCGCCGCCTTCCCGCAACTGACGCTGAAGATCACCTCCAGCCTGTCGCCGCGCCTGGTGGAGCAGGTGCTGCACAGCGAGATCGACGCGGTCGCGGTCTGCCTTGCCGAGGGCGTCGCACCGCCGCCCGAGCTCGACGGCGACGATCTCGGCCTGCAGGCGGTGCTTCTTGTCGCATCGCCGGGCCTCGGCGTGCCGAAGCCGGCCGAGCTCAACGATCTTGCGCGCTATCCCTGGGTGCTCAACGAAACCGGCTGCGGTTTTCGCGCCTTCATTCGCCACCGCTTCGAGGTGGCGCGGCTGCCCTTCCATGTCGGCGTCGAGGCGCAGGGCGCCGACCTCAGGATGTCGCTGGTGGCGCGCGGCCACGGTATCGGCGTCGTCACCCCCGGCGCGCTGTCGGGCAGCCAATGGCGCGACGCGGTCGAGGTGGTCGACTGTCCCGGCTTCAAGCCGCAAGTGCGCTGCTGGCTGCTCCACCGCCCGCCCGCTGGAAGGCTGGCGCGCCCGATCGCGGTCTTTCGCGATGCGTTGGCGGAGGCGCTGAAGGGCCCGATGCCGCTGATGTCGTGAGGCGGCGGCGCCTTATCTTCCCCCTGGCGGTGGAAAAAGCGACTTCAACATCTTGGCAAAGCCAAGTGTTAGAGACCGCCAGAGGGAGTGGACTTCGCCGCCCTTTGAGTTCGCTATCTCCGGGGCTTGCGATCGGGGCAGGGAGGCGAGCCATGAATCCCAAAACTTCTGCTGCATGGAGACGAACACGGGCATCACATCATAGCCATCGTCGAATATATTGACTAAGTCGCTCTTCTTGGGATGTTCCCCCGTTTTCACCTTGCAGACCACCAATCCACGACTCATCTCTGTCACGGTGCCTTCAGGGAAAACATTGGCGCTCGCGCCATAACAAAAGGGCAGTATCCCTTCCACTTCGAGGTGCTTGCGGATTTGGCACAGGGCTTCGAAATAGTCGTCTTCTTCGACCTCGATGACCTTGTTTCGATAGTTGCAGGTGAGCCTGCACCGGGTTCCCACATCGTGTGGCGTGAACACCGCCTGCTCGTCGCCGCCAGTGTCTCCTCCGATCAGGAATACCGTATATTGTTCATCCATTGTCATCCCCCAAATCCCTCGACCTATATTAGTTGTATCGTTTTCCGATTTCAACTAGAGATTGTTTCTCCCAACGCAAGCATAGCGCTCGCCGGCTCGTCCCGGTCCTTGACCCATCCCACACCCACGCTATCTTCGCCGCCATGCCGGTCACCCCCTCCGCCGCCGCTCCGCTCATCGTCATCGACCTGCAGACCGGTATGTTCGACGGCCATTTCGATCCGCCGATCCATGACGCCGACGCCATCGCCGAGCGCGCCCGCACGCTGATCGACTGGGCGCGGCGCTCCGGCCGCAAGGTGGCGTTCGTGCGCCATGACGGGCCGGAGGGCGATCCGCTGGCGCCGGGTGCTTCCGGCTGGCCGGTCTGGCCGCCGCTCGGCCAGGCTGCCGACGAGCCGACCTTCGGCAAGAGCGCCGGCAACGCCTTCTCCAACCCCGGCCTGGCCGAATGGTTGGCGGGGCAGGGCGCGAAGGACGTCGTGCTCATTGGCGCCCAGACCGATTTCTGCGTCGCGGCGACCATCAAGGGCGCCTTTGCCGAAGGGCTCGGCGTCACCGTGGTCTGCGACGCTCATTCGACATTGGACAGCGACAAGGAAAAGGCGCCGGAAATCATCGCGCGGCACAATACGGCGTTCGAAACGCAGGGCGCGCGGATGGCGACGACGGCGGAGCTGACTGGCGGCAATAGCTGAAAGGCCGCATTCCTTCGCGCCCCCCTCTGTCCTGCCGGACATCTCCCCCACAAGGGGGGAGATTGGCTGTCCTAGCGCCTCGCGTTATCTACAGCGTCGGAGATTGGCGAAAGCCAAGGCGACGTCTGATCTCCCCCCAAAGTGGGGGAGATGTCCGGCAGGACAGAGGGGGGCGCTGTCCCGCCGACATTTGTCACTGGAGTCTCGATCCGACGATCCAACCCAAGGAGCCCATCTTGCCCACCCTCACTCTGCCCGCCGAAGGAGGCTGCCGCTGTGGCCGGGTGCGTCTGAAAATCTCGGCGAAACCCTTGCTGACCATGGCCTGCCATTGCACCGGCTGCCAGTCGATGTCGTCCAGCGCCTATTCGCTGAGCGCGGCGATCCCTGCGGAAGGTTTCGAGATCACGAAAGGCGAGTCGGTGATCGGCGGCCTGCACGGCGCGTCGAAGCACTATTTCTGCGGCTACTGCATGACCTGGATGTTCACCCGGCCCGAAGGGCTCGACTGGTTCGTCAACCTGCGCCCGACCATGCTCGACGATCATGCCTGGTTCGCGCCCTTCATCGAGACCTGGACGGCTGAGAAATTGCCCTGGGCGGCGACATCGGCCGTGCACAGCTACGCGGCGCTGCCTGCCTTCGAGGAATACGAGTCGCTGGTCGCCGAATATGCCGAGGCGCGGGGGTAAAAAAACGACGACCCCGGGCAAGGTCGCCGTTGGCGTTTCCGTTCATGGTCGACGCGGCCGTTGGGGGCGCATTGTTGGGGATGTGCTTGGGCGTCCGCGTCGACCACGGCGGCCTCATACCGCAGGCTTCACCATGGCATATTTGCCGCCGGCTGAAACTTCCGCGAAAGCGGTATATGGCGGGGCTCGCGACTTTGCCTTCTCCCCCAAGGGAGTAGGAAAGGACGAAACAGTTTCTATTCCTTGCCGCATTGACCTCGTCCGCTCGACCGGCGACGACTAATGCCTTCCTTTTCAATGGATTGCATCGTGAACCGGACTCGTTTTCTCAACGCCAAACTTGCCGACGGCACACTCGCCGACCTCACCGTCGCCGCCGGCCGCTTCAGCGCCATCGCTCCGGCCGCCAACACGGCGACGCCGCCGGCGGGCGCCATCGACCTCGCCGGCCAGCTCGTGCTGCCGGCCTTCGTCGAGGGCCACATCCATCTCGACACCTCATTCTATGGCGATGCCTGGCGTCCGCATATTCCCTGCACCAACGGCTTTGATGTGCGCGAGCGGGTCGCCTTCCAGATGCGCAACCTCGAGCAGGCCGCGCCGATGGCGGAGCGCGCGAAAAACCAGCTCGAGCTCTGCGTCGGCAATGGCAGCCTTGCCATGCGCAGCCACGTCATGGTCGATGCCGATGTCGGGCTGAAGCATGTCGAGACGATCCTTGCCGTGCGCGAAAAATACCGCGACCTCGTCGACGTCCAGCTCGTCGCCTTCCCGCAGAGCGGCATCCTGTCCTCGCCGGGCACCGCGGAGCTGCTCGACGAAGCGCTGAAGCTCGGCTGCGACCTGATCGGCGGGCTCGACCCGGCAAGCTTCGACCGCGACGTCGACGGTCACCTCGATGTCGTCTTCGGCCTTGCCGAAAGGCACGGCGCCGGCATCGACATCCACCTGCATGACGGCGGCACACTCGGCCTGTTCGAGATCGAGGAGATCGCCGCCCGCGCAAAAGCGCTCGGCATCGGCGGCAAGGTCGCGATCAGCCATGCCTATGCGCTTGGCGACATCTCTCCCGACGCATTGGCAAAGGCCGGCGAGATGCTGGCCGCTTCCGGCGTCGCCATCATGACCAATGCGCCCGGCAACCATCCTTTCCCGCCGGTTGCGGCATTGCGCAAGGCCGGCGTCACGGTCTTCGCCGGCTCCGACAACATCCGCGATTCCTGGTGGCCGTATGGCGACGGCGACATGCTGAACCGCGCCAACATGATCGGCTACCGCTCCGGCTTCTACGAGGACTGGGAACTGGAATCCGCTCATGATTTGGCGAGCCACGCCGGTGCGAAGGCGCTGGGGCTGGAAGGCTACGGCATCGCCGTCGGCGCCAAGGCGGATTTCGTTGCGCTCAAGGCCGAGCATGTGCCGGAAGCGGTGGTGGCGGTGCCGAAGGAGCGAACCGTCTATCGGGCGGGAAGAGAGGTGGCGCGGCAGGGGAGAATGACGCGCTGATGCGGGGCGGCTAATATATCGCTCGCCAAGATTTGTTCGAAAGCGTACAGTGGTGACATCGTCGGCCTGATTTATGGGCGCTGACGCTTGGGAGCGACCATCGCACTCCTGCCCTAACGGCATTGGAGCAAATGGTGCAGCGGCCAGGTCAATCCGGTCTGAGCCCAGAAGCCGTAGCGGCTTTGGCGCGTGAATCCGGAACCACGGAGCAGCAGATACTCGAGATCGTTTCGCTGATCGGCAACGATCGTGCGTCCATCCTCAGGGAAGCGCGTATCCTCGCCGGCGAACGCTCAACGCGCTGATTCAGATCGATTTTGTGGCCTGAATTGTCGGTTTTGTACCAAGCCCGCCCGGCTAATTTGGGTGGGCTATCCTCCCGCGACCGTTTGCAGTGAATCAGGGCGCGGACGGCTGGGAGATTACACGTGCTCTTGCCCGATCCGGGAGAGAGCGATGGACCAGCCGGTCAGCAAGGAGAAGAGCGCACTTTTGCGCCGCATGAGTCCGGGTGACTTCGAGTTGCTCGCTCCGCATCTGCACTATCGGATCCTTGATCTGAGGGCCCCGCTCGAATCGGCAGGCGAGCCGATCAAGACGATCTGCTTCTTCGAATCCGGCATCGCCTCGGTGGTGGCAAGGAACCGGCCGGGGCTGGACACCGAGGTCGGCATAATCGGCCGCGAAGGCATGTCGGGCTCGGCGCTGGTGATGGGCGTCGACTGGGCGGCCAACGATTGCTACATGCAGATGATGGGCGACGCGGTCTGCATGGATGCGGAAGCATTCAAGGGCGCCCTTCAGGAAAGTCCGACGCTCCGCGACTTCCTGCTGCTTTATGTCCACTACCTTCATATCCAGACCAGGTCGACGGCGTTGAGCAATGCCCGCGCCAGGCTGGAGGACCGGCTGGCCAGATGGCTGCTGATGTGTGATGACCGGACCCTCGGCGGCGAGATCCGGGTCACTCATGAATTCCTGGCCGTCATGCTTGGCGTCAGGCGGCCCGGCGTCACCATCGGCCTGCAAATTCTGGAAGGACGCGGCCTCATCTGGTCGCGGCGTGGCGAGATTACCATTCGCGACCGGGATGGTCTGGTCGGTATTGCCGACGGCTACTACGGACAAGCCGAGGCCGAATATGTCCGGATGCTCGGATAAGCTTTGATCGCGACAGGTTAAAAATGGCCGACGCGGCTGCCGGTGAAGCAACGTTGCCCAAGTCGCGCCGGCCACTGCGGCTTACCGCGCGTCCTGTCTAGCACTTGGAAATGCCCAGGCAACGACTGCCTCTGCTTGGTAAAATTCGTACAATCGAGCCGACTGAAGCTTGGCGGACAAGGTATGGATCCCTGTGTTGCCGGCCACTGTCGCGGCGCCGGAGCCTAAACGCAGGCGCCGGAAACGAGAACCTGACCCGGTGCTTTGCCGGCCCAGAAAGCCGATCGTGCAATTGACGAGCCCGTGAGCGAAATCGGCGGACAAGCCGGCGCTTGCCGATCTGTACGAAACCGTACAATCATTTGATCTTGCGGGCCGATTCCGCCGATCATAGATTCATGGTTTCCCATTGCTTCCAAGGAGAGTTGCGATGGATGATGTGACACCGAACGGCCATGTCCCGTCCCGCGTTGAATTGATCGAGGCCTGTGGCGAATGGTTTGTCCGCGTGGTCGAGGAAGACCGGGAACTGACGCGATCCTTCGAGCTTGAATCTTTCGCCCTCGCGTTTGCGGAAGGCCAGAGGCTGCGCCTCAAGCTGGATAGCTTCGAGCGACTGTGACCGGCTCGCCGAACGCGGTTCCTTCTGGTGCACGGTGGCATTGCTCTGTTTATAAATTAATTTGCATGCAAATGTTTCAGGCCGCTCCGGCTTCGTGAAGCATTTCACCGTTCGCGCGCAATCCACTGGTTACAGACACATCGCAAAAGCGGCGTCGGATGAATAGCGGCGCCGGTTTTCCGCCGCTGATTTATGGGGGTTTCCGATGTTCAAAAGTCTTAGCCGAATCCGCGCCGCCTTTGCGCGGTCGACCAAGTGCAAGAGGACGACGCGCGAATTGAACGAGCTGCCGCACGAGCTCCAGAAGGACATCGGCTGGCCGGAGCAGTCGAACCAGCTCGACGAAATCCGGTTGCCGTTCTAAAGCGCGTCGCGCGGCCGGCGTGGCGGTCTTGTAGCCTTATCCGGTCACCCGTCACCCAAGCCACCACCACAAGCCGCCGACCGCCAGCGCGATCAGGGCCGCGACGCCGGCAAGCATCAGGTAGGATCCCATGATCATGCCGTTAATGATCTTCTTGATGCTTGCGCGGTCGTTGAGATTGGGGAAGGGCTCGTTGGGCAGCGCGACGCCGAGGAAATCGCAGAGCGGCGCCCAGCCGTCGCTGACCTTGAACACAAGCAGTTTTTCCGGCGGCACCGCCGCCTTCACTTCCTCGACATAGGAATTGTAGCGCGCCACCGCTTTGTCGCGGTCGTTCATCACGCCCTTCAGCGTCCGGCCCCAGACCAGCTTGCGCGACATGTCTCCGAACTTGCGGCCGAACGGCGTCAGCCATTCCAGCACCTTGAACTGCCAGACATTCTCGGTGAAGTAGATCGTGTCGATGGTGCTGTCGTACCAGGCTTCGGCGCCGCGCGGATGCAGCGTCAGAAGCACTTTGGCTTCGGGGTAGGCGGCCATCAGCTCGCGCCACACGCAGCAGCCCGGATTGTCGACGGTCGCCCGGTAATTGGCAAAGACCCGGTTCCAGTCCTGCTGCGCACCGGGCGAGCTGTTCGCCACTTTGCGCCAGAAATCGAGATGGCCCTTGTTGGCTTTGTTGATGATGACTTCCTGCATGTGGTAGCTCGGAAAGCCGAGCCGGTTCAGCGCGGCGAAAGTCGACCATGTGCCGGTGCGGCCGAAACCGGCCCCGATGATTTCGAGTGTCATTGCCCCATCCCATTTTTGGACCGGTATTCTTTTTCTGGCCGGTCTCCTGGAATGAGGTTGCATCCGCCTGCGCTTTCGCGCAACGGGTTCCATCGGCAATCGCTAAATACTGTTGAATTATTGGGCTGAATGGGGATGGCGGTCCTCTCTCCAGGGCCGCCACCTGCGCCCGATCAGGCGTGGCCGGCCAGCGCGTTCAGCTTCGCGCAGAACTCGGCATGCGGCTTGCTCATTGCTGCGTCGTTGCATTCCTTCATCATGGCGGCCTGGTTCTTCTTCGACATCTTGGCCCAGGCCTTCTTCATCTGGGCGTCCGACTTCATCGTCTTCATCGTCTTGTCGGTGTAGAAGTGTGCCATCATCTTCGGTTCGTCGAGGATACCGGCGAACGCCGTGCCGGTTATGACCGACGCGACCAATAGGCTCAGCAATGCAGTCTTCGTTTTCATGGCCTGTCTCTCCCGTCATTCTAGCCCCGTGGCGGAGCCGCCTTCATCAGTACCACCAATGGTAGTTGAGTTAGAGGACGCTGATATTCCGGGTCAGTCACGTTTCAGTGAACGCGATGGCCGGCGGCAGGTTCCGCCAGCAAACGGGTGCGACCGAAAAAATTGGCCCGTTCGCGTTTCGCGGCTGGGCTATTCAATTCGGCTAAAAAGTCTGATAATAGGTCAGTAAAGTTGACCTAAATGCAAAACTCGCCCTGCGGGAGGTGCGCCTTGACCCTGTTGAACCTTCTGGCCTCGCGCTCCTCGCGCATGAAGGCTTCGGAAATCCGCGAGCTGCTGAAGCTACTCGACCAGCCCGACATCATCTCCTTCGCCGGCGGCATTCCCGACCCGTCGCTGTTTCCCGCCGAGGCGATCGGCGATGCCTACCAGGCCGTGCTCGGCGGCAAGGAAGCAGGAGCGGCGCTGCAGTACCAGGTCAGCGAAGGCTTCCTGCCGCTGCGCAAATGGCTGGCCGCCTATATGGGCAAGCTCGGCGTGGCGTGCGACGAGGGCAACATCTTCATCACCTCCGGCTCGCAGCAGGCGCTCGATTATCTCGGCAAGCTGTTCCTGTCGCCGGGCGACACGGCTCTGGTCACCTGGCCGACCTATCTCGGCGCGCTGCAGGCCTTCAACGCCTATGAGCCGCGCTATGACCGGCTGAACACCGCCGGCGGCAACATGACGCCGGAAGCCTATCGCGCCGCGGCCGCTGCCCCTTCTGCCTTTTCGAAAGGGGGCGGCAAGGTGAAGTTCGCCTATCTGGTGCCGGATTTCGCCAACCCGACCGGCAACACGCTGGACGCCAGGCAGCGCCAGGCGGTGCTCGACCTTGCCGGCGAGCTCGACATCGCCGTCATCGAGGACGCAGCCTACCGCGCGCTGCGCTATGACGGCGAGGGCGTGCCGCCGATCCAGGCGCTCGACTGCGCCCGCTCCGGCGGCATCGACAAGGCGCGCACGCTCTATTGCGGGTCATTCTCGAAAATCCTGTCGCCCGGTATGCGCGTCGGCTGGGTCTGCGCGCCGCGCCATGTCGTGGAGAAACTGGTGCTGATGAAGCAGGCCTCCGACCTGCACAGCCCCTCAATCAACCAGATGGTCATGCACCGCGTCGCCGAGGCCATCTTCGACGCCCAGGTGGAAAAGCTGATCGGCGCCTACCGCAAGCGGCGCGACGCGCTGCTCGGTGCGCTCGAAGCCAACATGCCTGACGGCATTTCCTGGAGCCGTCCGGACGGCGGCATGTTCGTCTGGCTGACGCTGCCGGAGGGCACTGATGCCACCGCGCTCCTGGCGCGCTCGGTGAAGGAGGCGCGCGTCGCCTTCGTGCCGGGCAACGCCTTCTACGCCGATGGCGCCGGCCGCAACACACTGCGCATGTCGTTCACGTTGGCGGATGATCGCGCGGTCAACGAAGGCGTGCCGAGGCTGGCGAAGCTGCTGTGGGGTTGAAGCTGCTGATCTCCCCCCTTGTGGGGGAGATGTCCGGCAGGACAGAGGGGGGCGCCGTAGAGCGCCAACCTCAATTAAACCCGATCGGCCGCGCGCCACTTGGACTTGCCAGGACCCAATTGCAAATTGCCGAGACGCTGGCGGGACAGCGCCCCCCCTCTGCCTTGCCAGGCATCTCCCCCACAAGGGGGAGATCAGATGTCGCCATCGCTTTCGCCAATCTCCAACGCTCCCTTCGCCGGCTATCACCTCCCACTCGCGCAGGCGTGATTGCTAGTGCGCAGGCGTGATTATCGGCGCGGCCGATTCTTCGGCTAGTGTCGCAGCCGATCCAACCCCCTGGATCGACCCGACCGTGGGGTCCCACCTTCATGGTCCGAACCAAAGAGCCCCGACGGCCTCCACCGGCGGGGCTTTTTTGTCACCTGTCCTATGCATATCGGCAGGCGCCGGCGTTGGCCTTCCCACTTGATTGCCCCGTCGCGACAGAGGTCGCTCACCTCACCGTGGGCACAAAAGTCGCGCGGATTTTCTCCACAATGGGGAAGGCTCCCGCGGTTTGCATCGTTCATTGCCACAGGTTCCAACAGAGCTTTGCCGCCAGCCGGAAGAAAGCGTGGCCCTTGTCGGGAGCGGCGGGCAAGGCTCATATGCGCTCCGCAAGAGTGCGCGAAGAGGGATGGCATGATGAGTGATGCACCGCCCCGCGTGACGCTGCTGCTCGGCAGCGCGCCGGATGTCACGCGCTGTGTCGCGTGGACCAAGCATGCATTCGCCAGCATCGTCGCAATCAACAATGCCTGGCGCGTGCGCCCCGACTGGGACGTCCTGGTGCATGCCGGCGATTTTCCGCCTGACCGCATGCCGCGGCGGCATGAACTGCGGCAAGCCGAAATCTTCAGCGCCGCCCACTACGTGCCGGCGCAGAACAGCTTTGGCGGCTTCGTCTATGCCGGCGCCACCATGTCGCTGACGTCGGCCTATTGGAGCGTTCATAGCCAGAGGCCGGACGTGCTCGCCTTCCTGGGCTGCGACATGATCTATGACAGCGCTGGCGACACCCATTTCTACGGCGTCGGCCGCGCCGACCCGCTGCGCGACGACGTCACGCTGCAGAGTCTCGAGGCCAAGTCCGCGCGCCTTCTTTTCCACGCGCTGCGGCGCGGCACGCTTTGCGTCAACCTGTCGGATCTGCCGCGCAGCAGGCTGGTTTTCCCAAAACTCTCCTTCGAGGACGTGCAGCGGCTGTCCATGCCGCAAGTCCTGGCCATGCAGGCCGAGTTGCATGCCGGCATAGACCTCGAGGCGGTTGAAGCGGCCGAGGCGATGGAACGCAAGTTCGGCTATTTCTACGAGGATGGGATGTACTGGAAGCATCTCGACGAGATAGACCGGGCAAAGCTTGCCGGCATCGATCGGCTCTGGATGTCGGCTGTCGCGGGCCTGGCGATGCCGGCGGTCGCGGAATGCAGAGCGGCGGAGTAGAGATTGGAGGTTGCCGGCCGCCGTCACGCAAAGTTGCTCGGTGCCGCCCGGCCCGTTAAGATACGCTCTGCGATCTCAGCCAGGGAGGACGGGCCATGATCCCGCGCCTAAGCTTCATCGTATGCGCATTCACTCTCTTCGCAACCCAGGCGTCCGCCTTTGAGATTTCCAGCCCGTCGGTTTCGGACGGCAAATGGGATGCGAAATATCTCGGCGACAAGGCCGGCTGCGGCGGACAGAGCGTCTCGATCGCGCTTGCCTGGAAGGACCCGCCAGCCGGCACCAAAAGCTTCGCGCTGACCATGTTCGACCCCGACGCCAATGGCGGCAAGGGTTTCTGGCACTGGCTGGCCTGGAACATCCCGGCAAGCGCCAAGGGCCTGCGCGAAGGCGCCGGCGCTGAAGGCGGCAAGCGCATGCCCAAGGGTTCGGTGTCCGGCACGGGCGGCGTCGGCCGCGCCGGCTATTTCGGCCCGTGCCCACCGCCCGGCAGCGGCACGCATCACTATGTCTTCACCCTCTATGCACTGAGCGGAAAGACGCTGCGCATCCCGGAAAATCCGTCGCCGGAGATGGCCTCGACAGCCGCCAAGAGCCAGGCGCTCGGCCAGGCGGCGGTGACGTATACATATGGGAGGTAGCGTAGCGTCCTACTTCCCCTAGTGGGGAGAGTAGGGAGCCTCACTCCGCTGCTTGCAGCTTGTCCTGCGTCTTCGTCTCAAAGTCGCTGGCGTCGTGGCGCTCGCGCAACTGGAAGGCCGGATCGCCGGACATGCGGTTGACCATGCGGCCGCGCTTCACCGCCGGTCTGGCGTCGATCGCGTCGGCCCAGCGCTGCACGTTCTTGTATTCATGCACCGAGAGGAACTGCGCGGCGTCGTTGTAGCTGCGGCCTTTGGCGAGCCCGCCATACCAGGGCCACACCGCCATGTCGGCGATCGTGTAGTCCGGGCCTGCGAGATATTCGCTCTCCGCCAGCCTGCGGTCGAGCACGTCCATCTGCCGCTTGGTCTCCATGGCGAAGCGGTCGATGGCGTATTCGATCTTTTCGGGCGCATAGGCGTAGAAATGGCCGAAGCCGCCGCCGAGGTAGGGCGCCGAACCCATCTGCCAGAACAGCCATGAGAAGGTCTCGGCGCGCGCAGCGCGCTCGGTCGGCAGGAAGGCGCCGAATTTTTCGGCGAGATAAGTCAGGATCGAACCGGATTCGAACACGCGCACCGGCTTCGGCTCGCTATGGTCCATCAGCGCTGGGATCTTCGAGTTCGGATTGACCTCGACGAAGCCCGAACCGAACTGGTCGCCGTCGCCGATCTTGATCAGCCAGGCATCGTATTCCGCGCCCTTGTGGCCGAGCGCCAGAAGCTCCTCCAGCATGATCGTCACTTTCTGGCCGTTGGGCGTAGCCAGCGAATAGAGCTGCAGCGGATGCCTGCCGACCGGCAGTTTCTTGTCATGCGTTGGGCCCGCGATCGGCCGGTTTATCGAGGCGAACTCGCCGCCATTCGGCTTGTTCCAGGTCCAGACTTTCGGCGGGATGTATTGATCCATGTTGAAGGCCTTGTGTTTCGTGAAGCGCGAGATGTTTTGCCACGGATGCCGATAGACTTAGGTGTGGTTTTGCGCGCGTCAAAGAAAAAAGTTCAATCTTCGTTGAACTAGCGCTTGTGCCAGCCCGGCAAGGGGGAAGATCACCCTTGCACCGCGGCCCTTCGGCCATACTTATAGAAGAAGACCCGCAATGCAGGATGGATCGATGACCATCGAAAAAATTTCGCGCTCCGTCGTTGCCGTGCGCGCCACGGTTCCGGACGACGCCTTCACCGCCAATGCGCTGGGCACGCGCCGCGAGGGCAGCGGCGTGGTGATCCGCGACAATGGCCTGGTGCTCACCATAGGCTATCTGATCACCGAGGCCGAGGAAGTGTGGCTGACCGACCAGGACGGCCGCGTGGTCGCCGCGCACGCGCTGGCCTACGACCAGGAGACAGGCTTCGGCCTGGTGCAGGCGCTGTCGCCGCTCGGCCTGCCGGCTGTCCAGTTCGGCGACGCCAGGAAGGCCAAGATCGGCGATGCCGTGACGCTCGCCGACGGCATCGGCCAGCAGGTCGACGCGCATATCGTCACCAAGCAGGAATTCGCCGGCTACTGGGAATATCTGATCGATGAAGCGATCTTCATCGCGCCCGCGCATCCGTCCTGGGGCGGCGCCGCGCTGTTCGACCACCGCGGCAAGCTGCTCGGTGTCGGCTCGCTGCGTCTGCAGATGAGCCGCGCGGGCGAGGTGGCCGACATCAACATGGTCGTGCCCATCGATCTTTTGACGCCGATCCTCGACGATCTCACCAAGCGCGGTCAGGCGGCGAAGGCGCCGCGTCCGTGGCTCGGCGCCTTCTCGGCCGAGTCGAACGGCATGGTGGTCGTGATGAGCGTGGCGGAAGGTGGTCCCGCGGCAAAGGCGGGCCTGCGCCAGGGCGACATCATCTCCGACGTGCGCGACGGCGAGGTCGACGGTCTGGCCGATTTCTACCGCAAGCTTTGGCAGAATCCGGCCGGAGCGGAGATTCCGCTGCGCGTGGTGCGCGACGGTCGCGAGACCTGGCTCAGGGTAAAATCCGCCGACCGCAATTCCTTCCTCAAGAAGCCGCAGCTCCAGTAGTCCGGCGCCCTTATGCACCCCAGGCTGCTGAAGACTTTTCTCGCGGTCGCGCGGACCGGCAACGTCACGCGCGCGGCGCAAGGGGTCAATCTCGCCCAGTCGAGCGTCAGCGACCAGATCCAGGCGCTGGAGACCGAGCTTGGCGCCAACCTCTTCACCCGCTCGCGGCAGGGGCTGGAACTGACGCCGGCGGGCGAGGCGCTGAGACCCTATGCCGAGGACCTGCTGGCGCTCGCCGTCGAGGCCAGGGCCGCGGTAGATGGGACCAGGGCCGAGACGGCTGGCACACTTTCGATCGGCGCGCTGGAGACGATTGCCTCGGCAAGGCTTGCCGGCTGGCTCGCGGGTTTCCGCGCCGCTCACGGTGGTATCGACATCAAGCTCAGGATCGGCGGCAGCGGCGACTTGCTGCGCAGGCTGGGGGAGGGCGAGATCGACGTCGTCTTCTGCTTCGAGCGGCCCGCTGATCTCGATGTCGATGCCGGCGAGCCGGACCAGCGCTTTGCCAGGCGCGTCGTGGCGGTCGAGCCATTGGCACTGATCGCGCCGCCCGGCGACAACCGGGCCGATGTCGATCTGGCGACACTGGCCGAAAAGCATTTCGTCGCCACCGAGACTGGCTGCGTCTACCGCGCCATGGTCGACAAGGCATTTGCCGAGGCGGGTCTCGGCAAGCCCGGCCTCGCCGCCGAAGCCGGCAGCATCGACGCCATTGCCGGGCTGGTAGCAGCCGGCGCCGGCTTTGGCCTGGTGCCGCGGCTGGCGGTCGCCGCCGCGATCGATCGCGGCGACGTGGCCGAGCTTGCCTGGCCTGGGCCGGTCCGCTCGGCGGACGTGGTGATGATCTGGCGGCGCCGCCGCGTCCAGCCGCCGGCGCTGAAGCAGTTTCTCGCGGATATCGGCAAGAATTTCGCGCCGGTCAGACCAGCCGGTGGCCGCCCTCGACCTGCAGCGTCTCTCCCGTCGTAAAGCCGTTGCCCATCAGGAAGCGAATTGCGTCGGCGATATCCTCAGGCCGTCCGACCCGGCCGGCAGGCAGGCGCTTCGCCATAGCGGCAAGCGTCTCGTTCTTTTTCTCGCCCGCGACGAACGCCCAGATCGGTGTGTCGACCCAGCCCGGCGAGACGGCGTTGACGCGGATCGGCGCCAGCTCGACGGCGAGAGCCCGCACCAGCCCTTCAAGTGCCGCGTTGACGGCGGCGACCACCGCACCGCGCGCCGCGGGCCGATAGGCCGCAATGCCGGAGACGAAGGTGAGCGAACCGGTCGGCGGCAACTTCGGCGCGCCATGCTTGGCAATCAGCAGCGGTCCGTAGAATTTGCTCTCCACCACCCGCTGCGCGGCCTCCAATTCGATCTCGGGCAGCAGCTGGTAGGCGCCTTCGATCGCGGCGGCCGTGCTGACGATATGGTCGAGCCGGCCGATACGCTCGAACAGCGCCGCGACCTCGTGCTCGCGGCCGATATCGACCGCCGCCGTTTCGAGCGCGTCCGGGCGGCCGAGATCGTCTCGCGCGGCGTCCAGCTTCGCTTCCCCGCGCCCGGCGATGATGACGTCGGCGCCTTCCTCGAGACAGCGCCTGGCGAGCGCCAGCCCCATGCCCGAGCTGCCGCCGACGATCAGGATTTTCTGCTTGTCCATGTCCACGCCTTTCCTTTGCATGGACTCTGATGTGGCAAGCCGGCGCGCGAAGCGGAAACGGAAGAAACCGATAGCGCCATCGGAAGCTCCGATGACGAGATCGACAGTCCCGCCGGCTTTCGCCGCAAGATCTGGCATAACCGGTCGCGAGACCTGGCCGCGCATGAAATCCGCCGGCCGCAGTCCTTCCCGCGGAAGCCGCAACTGCGGCAACCTTGACTTGGGCGCCGCTCGATCCAGATGCACGGTGCGGGCTCCCGAGTTCATGCATTGCGCACCGATCGTCGACGCCTTCAGCAGGCGAATGCCCGCCGAAAGGAGGTATCTGTGAACAACAAGTCGCTTATCATTTTGGCCACGTCGCTGGTTTCCGGCCTCGTGCTTTCGTTCGGAGCAACGCCTATGGCGGCCGCGCAAAGCGCGGCAACCAAGATCGTGGTCGGCGCCGATACGACCTTTCCGCCATTCGAGACCGAGACGAACGGCCAGGTCACCGGCTTCGACATCGACATGATCCAGGCGATCGCCAAGGCCGAGAACATGACGGTCAGCCTGAAGACGCTGCCGTTCAACGGCATTATCCCCAGCCTGCAGGCCGGCTCGATCGACGCCGCGGTTGCCGGGATAACGATCAAGACCAGCCGGATGCAGAACGTCGATTTCAGCGACGCCTATTACAAATCCGGCCTTTCGGTGCTGGTGATGAATGACGCCGACATCAAGGGCTTCGACGACCTCAAGGGCCACGTGGTTGCCACCAAGAAAGCAACCTCGTCCGTCGACTATCTGACCAGCCACGGTTTCGCGCCCGATTATGTGAAGCAGTTCCAGAGCATCGATGCAGCCTACCAGGCGCTCGAAACCGGCGGGGCGGACGCGGTCATCTTCGACAACCCCGTCAACATCAACTTCAAGGCCGGCCATGACAACGTCAAGACCGTGGGCCCGCTGCTGACCGGCGAATATTACGGCATCGCCATCAGCAAGCAGAAGCCGGAACTGGTCGACAAGATCAACGCCGGCCTCGCCAAGATCAGGCAGAGCGGCGAATACCAGAAGCTTTTCGAAAAATATTTTGGAGGCGATACCAGCGGCGTCGTCAACGAGGTGCAGAAACCTGCCTCCGTTGCGATTTCGGGCTGACGACCGCTCGGGTCACCCGAACGACGATCCTTCAGCTTTCGCGGCCAGTCCGGCAAGTCGATACGCATGGCGCGAGCCGCGCCATGCGCTCCGATGAGGCGGGCGAGAAATAGCACTCCAAGGCACGCTTCATGGGCCCCATCTGGCAAAACCTACCCGTCATCCTCGATGGCCTGCGGCTTACCATCCAGTATTCGATCGTCGCAATCCTCCTGATGGTGGTCATCGGCCTGTTCGCGGCGCTGATGCGCCTGTCGACGGTTGCGCCGCTGCGCTGGATCGCCACCGGCTATGTCGAGATTTTCCGATCCACCCCGCTGCTGGTGCAGCTCTTCTTCATCGTGCTTGGACTGCCGGCGATCCTGCCCGTCAACCAGTGGTTTGGACAACTGACATATCCCATCCTCGCCGCCGCCTTCACGCTCAGCCTGAACGAAGGCGCCTATGTCACCGAGATCATCCGCGCCGGCATTCTCGGCGTCGACCGTGGCCAGAAGGAAGCGGCGCAGTCGATCGCCATGAACGGCTTTCAGACGATGCGCTATATCGTCCTGCCCCAGGCGTTCAAGCGCATGATCCCGCCGCTGGTCAACCAGGCTGCCCAGACGATCAAGGACACCTCGCTGCTGGCGCCGGTCGGCATCGCCGAGCTGGTCTACAAGGGCGAGATCGTGATTGCCGAGACCTTCGCGTCCTTTGCGATCTGGGGACTGATTGCCGCCCTGTACTTCGTCCTCATCTTCTCCCTGTCGAAGTTCTCGTCCTACCTGGAGAGGAGGCTTCAAGTTGATAAACGTTAGGGACCTTCACAAGTC
The DNA here is from genome assembly GCF_000427725.1 of Mesorhizobium sp. WSM3224. Classification (GTDB taxonomy): domain Bacteria; phylum Pseudomonadota; class Alphaproteobacteria; order Rhizobiales; family Rhizobiaceae; genus Mesorhizobium. The sequence continues at coordinate 24,853 of NZ_ATYO01000033.1, forward strand.
CTTCGGCCACGACGAGATCCTCAAGGGGATAAGCACTCATGTCGAGGAAAAGGAGGTCGTCGTCGTCATCGGCCCTTCGGGAAGCGGCAAAAGCACGTTCCTGCGCTGCCTGAACGGCCTGGAGAAGGCAACCAGCGGCGAGATCGAAATCGCCGGCATGGTGCTGACCGATCCGAAGACGAACATCCACCAATTGCGCCAGCATGTCGGCATGGTGTTTCAGCAGTTCAACCTGTTCAAGCACCTGACCATTCTGGAGAACGTCACGATCGGGCCGCGCAAGGTCAAGAAGATCCCGGCCGAGGAGGCCAACAGGGTCGCGCGCGAATTGCTGGCCAAGGTCGGCCTCGTCGGCAAGGAGGAAAGTTACCCCGATGAGCTTTCCGGCGGCCAGCAGCAGCGTGTAGCGATCGCCCGCTCGCTGGCGATGGGACCGAACGTCATGCTCTTCGACGAGCCGACCTCCGCGCTCGATCCCGAAATGGTGGGCGAGGTGCTACAAGTCATGAAGACCTTGGCGGTCGAGGGAATGACGATGGTGGTCGTCACCCACGAGATGGGTTTTGCCCGGGAGGTCGGGCATCGGGTGATCTTCATGGATGACGGCATGATCGTCGAGGAAGGGGCACCGAGGGTGCTTTTCTCGGATCCGCAACGGGGCCGCACAAAGAGCTTTCTGGCGAAAATCCTGTAGCCGCCGACCCGCTCGCCGGGAGAGCGCGAGAGCGGGGCGATCCGGCCTGACCTTTCGTTGCGAAAGTCAGGCGGCCTTGTGGAACTCCATGTCAAATCGCAGAGGATGGCCGAGCGCCTTGAACGCCTCCTCGAGTGAGTCGAGCCGCGAGTTGTGGTCGAGCCGGAATAGCCGGTCGACATGTTCGCGCTGGCATTTCAACTCGCGCATCAGATCCGCGCGACTCCAGCCCTTTTCCCTCAGGGCCATGTATAGGGCCGACTTCAGGAAAACGAGCGCCGGAATCTCCACAAACCATCCCTTGCCCTTGGTTTCCTTGAGCGGGAAGGGGATATCGTCGCCATTCGCAATGCGGGCGGCGATTGCCTCCTCGATTGCATTGCGCCCATTATGGCAAGCTTCTTCCTCAGTGTCGCCGTAGGACGCGACCTCAGCGAATTGAGGTGCCGTAACCAGCCAGGTATCGTTGTCGTCGGGCGTGAGGGCGAGTTCATACCACATACACTTCTCCTCTATTTCAGGCCCAAATCCTTCTTGTTCTTTTCAACCAGACGCGTTCCAAGCTCCTTGCCGCCACCATGCATTGGCAACTGGGAAACCTTGTCTTTGAACGGACAGTCAGATGACCGCTCCCACCACGGTGGGTTTCGAAGGTGCATCCCTGCTTGGCGAGCCAGCGCCGGAATTCGTTTGCGTTCATAAAGGATAGCGTACTCCACACATCTGTGGAAGTCAACAGAAGTGTGGAGTGTGCTGAAGCGAGGATCCATCGGATCAAGCCGTTTGGCGCCTGCTGACAGAAACTGGCGCCATCCGTCGCCACAACCGCTGCGGAATCGTCCACACTGTTGTGTGATGAAACGAGGAGGTGATGATGCCCCCGATCAAGGTCGATCCGGACAAGGTTCGCGAGTTCCGCGACGCTGAAAGCTTCCATGCCTGGCTGGCCGACAACCATGCCAGTGAAAGCGAGGTCTGGATCAAGATCCACAAGGTGGGCTCAGGGCTCGCCTCGATTACGCCGAAGCAGGCCATCGATGTCGTGCTCTGCTTCGGCTGGATCGACGCGGTGCGCAAGTCGCTCGACGATAAGAGTTTCCTGCAGCGCTACACGCCGCGCGGCAAAAAGAGCATCTGGAGCAAGATAAACATCGACAATGTCGCGCGCCTGATCGAGGAGGGCCGCATGACCAGCCATGGCCTCAAGCAAGTCGACGCGGCCAAGGCGGATGGCCGTTGGGACCGCGCCTATGGCGGCTCGAAGAAGATGACCATCCCGCCCGACCTGCAGGCCGCGATCGACGCCGAGCCGAAGGCGAAAGCGATGCTGGAAAAGCTTTCGGCGCAGAACCGCTTCGCGCTCACCTTCCGCACCCACAACATGAAGACCGAGGCAGGGCGCAAGAAGAAGATCGCCGATCTGGTGGCGATGCTGAAGCGAGGCGAGACGATCCACCCGCAGAAGAAGTAGGGGCGTGATCCGGAACTCAAGGACCGCGTCGGCGGACGTGATTCCCGAAAAGCAAAAAACGCCGCCCTGAAGGACGGCGTTTCCGGAAGCGATGATCCCTAACCCTTTGCAAGCGGTTCCGGATCATCCGGTCATGAAGTTCGAAGGCGTCAGGCCTTACGCGGCCTTCTTCGCAACATGCTTCTTCACATGGTGCTTGCGCACGTGGTGCTTCTTCACGGGATGCTTCTTGGCATGATGCCTCGAGTGCTTCTTCACGTGATGATGCTTACGGGCGTGGTGACGATGATGCTTGCGGTGATGCTTCTTGTGCGGGCCATTGCTGGCGGGCTTGGCGGCATCGGTCGCTGCCGGCTTCGCGGCTTCGGTGGTCGCAGCCGGAGCAGTCGTGGTCGCGGCAGTCGTGGCAGCGGCATTGGCTTCGGTGGTGCCGAGCGCCGGTACTGCGAAAGCGAGCGCGACGGCCAGGCCGAGTGCGGAAAGAAGGGTCTTTTTCATAATCGGCAATCCTTGGTTTAAGGTCGATGTCTGTTGTCGCGCGCCGCAATCGTTCGGCTGCTCCGGTGCCGCTTATGACAGCCGCTCTTTTCGCGAGTTTTTCCGGACTGTTGAATCTTGTTTCTGGATTATGTCCGGCGAGGTCCTCGCCCGCGGAATGGGGAAGTGGCCGCATGGCGATCGGCGAGGGGCAGCGCTTCCGGATGCGGCTACGCCTCCTGCCGCGGCAATGGCGAACGCAATTGGCTCAGAGCCACTCATGAAGCGCGTCGCATAATGATTGCGAACTCTTCACCCTAATCAAACGGCGCGATCGATGCGATCTTGCAGTCAATGCGATCTTGCAGTGGACACAAGGAACCGAAGGAGCAGGAGCAATGACCGGCAACGCAAATTATTCCGGCAAGGTGGCGCTGGTCACCGGCGGCAACCGTGGCATCGGCCTGGAAACGGCCCGCCAGCTCGCTGAACTGGGTTTCACCGTGCTCATCGGTGCGCGCGACTTCGCCAAGGGCGAGGCGGCGGCGAAAAAGTTCGGCGGCAAGGTCGAGGCGATCGCGCTGGATGTCGCGGCGCCCGAAGCGGCCGTGCAGGCGGCGGCCCAGGTCGAGCGCCGGTTCGGCCGGCTCGAAATTCTGGTCAACAATGCCGCCATCCATTACGACCCGTCGGCGCGAGCGCTCAAGCCGGACTGGACGGTGATCCGCGAGGCTTTCGAGACCAACGTCTTCGGCTCCTGGCGCGTCGCTGTCGCCTTCGCGCCGCTGCTCGGCGCCTCCGGCCATGGCCGGCTGGTCAACGTCTCGTCGGAAGGCGGCTCGCTCGCCTCGATGGGCGCCGGCGCGCCGGCCTACTCGACCAGCAAGGCGACGCTCAACGCGCTGACCCGCATCCTTGCGGCCGAGCTGCGCGGTTCAGGCGTGCTGGTCAATTCGATCTGCCCCGGCTGGGTCGCGACCGACATGGGCGGCCCTGGCGGCCGTCCCGTGGCGCAAGGTGCCGCCGGCATCGTCTGGGCCGCGACCTTGTCTGACGACGGCCCGACCGGCGGCTTCTTTCGTGATGGCAAAAAGCTGCCGTGGTGATTGAAGCTAGGATTTTTGGAGTAAGATATTGAAAAATATAGCTTTTCCACTCGGTCGTCGCGAAATCGCAGCAAGAGTGGAAAAACTAGCCGGGTCAATGCTTTAGCCAGCAAACAGCCCAGAATCGGATTCACCCCGCCGCGCCGTTCGCTATGCTACGAAAATAGCATTCTCGGCCCCCGAAATGTGATGCTAGGTTTCGCGCTCCCGGCGGCGGCCGCGCGAGCGGCAGAGGAGGGACGGCAAGCGGGGGCGCAGGCCCGCAATTCCTGCGATATCGGACGGAACTGTTGAACCATTGCGAGGCCGCCGCGTTTCCGGTGGTTGGCCACCAGGGAGGAACCACCAGTGAAAGCATCCTGTCTCGTCTCCGCCGCGCTCATTGCGGCGTCCGCGCTGCCTGCCGCGGCCGGCGAAATTTCCGACGGCAAGGTCAAGATCGGCATCCTCAATGACCAGTCTGGCGTCTATGCCGACTTCGGCGGCAAATGGTCGGTCGAGGCCGCCAAGATGGCGGTCGAGGATTTCGGCGGCAAGGTGCAGGGCGCGCCGATCGAGATCGTCAGCGCCGATCACCAGAACAAGCCGGACATCGCCTCCAACATCGCGCGCCAGTGGTACGACACCGAGCAGGTCGACGCGATCATGGAGCTCACGACGTCTTCCGTGGCTTTGGCCGTCCAGGGGCTTTCCAAGGAAAAGAAGAAGATCGACATCGTCACTGGCGCCGCAGCCACCGACCTCACCGGCAAGCAGTGCTCGCCCTATGGTTTCCACTGGGCCTATGACACGCATTCGCAGGCCGTCGGCACGGGCGGCGAGCTGGTCAAGCAGGGTGGCGACAGCTGGTATTTCATCACCGTCGACTACGCTTTCGGCTATTCGCTGAAGGACCAGACCGCCAAGCTCGTCGAGGCCAGCGGCGGCAAGGTGCTGGGCGAGGTGCGCTATCCGTTGGGTTCCACCGACTATTCCTCCTTCCTGCTCCAGGCGCAGTCCTCCGGCGCCAAGGTGGTCGGGCTTGCCAATGCCGGCCTCGATACCTCCAACTCGATCAAGCAGGCGGCGGAATTCGGCATCGTCGCCGGCGGCCAGCGGTTGGCCGCGCTCCTCTTCACGCTCGCCGAAGTGCACGGGCTCGGCCTGCAGGCGGCGCAGGGCGTGGTGCTCACCGAAGGCTTTTACTGGGACCGCGACGACAAGAGCCGCGAATTCGCCCAACGCTTCTTCAAGCGCACCAAACGCATGCCGAACATGATCCAGGCAGGCACCTATTCGGCGGTGACGCAGTATCTGAAGGCAATCGACAAGGCCGGCACCGACGAGACCGAGGCGGTGGCCAAGCAGCTGCACGAAATGCCGGTCAACGACGTCTTCACCGCCAACGGCAAGGTGCAGGCCGACGGCTCGATGGTGCATGACATGTATCTCTACCAGGTCAAGAAACCGGAAGAGTCGAAGAAGGACTGGGATTACTACACCTATCTGGCGACCATTCCCGGCGACAAGGCCTTCATGAAGGCCGAGGACAGCGGCTGCCCGCTCGTCACCAAGTGACGCTCGACACCGCCATCGCTGTCCGCCGAGACGGTATAGATGACACGCCGCGGGTGGTGCTTTCCGCCCGCGGTCTGCGGCGCGACTTCGCCGGCTTCGTCGCGGTGAAGGATGTCGATCTCGACGTCCATCACGCAAAAATCCATGCGTTGATCGGCCCGAACGGCGCCGGCAAGACCACCATCTTCAACCTGTTGACCAAATTCCTGCAGCCGACCAGCGGCAGGATCGAATTGCTCGGCACCGACATCACCCGAACGCCGCCGGCGAAAGTGGCGCGCATGGGCCTCGTCCGCTCGTTCCAGATATCGGCGATCTTTCCGCATCTCTCCGTCCTCGACAATGTGCGCGTCGCGCTGCAGCGCCCGGGCGGGCTTGGCTACCAGTTCTGGCGCCCGGTCTCGGCGTTGGATCAACTCACGCCAAGGGCGCGCGAGCTGCTCGCCGTCGTCGGCCTCGACGATGCAGCACATCGTCTCGCCGGCGATCTCTCCTATGGCAGGAAGCGTGTGCTGGAGATCGCCACCACGCTGGCGCTGGATCCCAAGGTGCTGCTGCTCGACGAGCCGATGGCCGGCATGGGGCATGAGGATGTCGGCATGATCTCCGGCATCATCCGCTCGCTGGCCAAGGATCGCGCCGTGCTGATGGTCGAGCACAACCTCACCGTCGTCGCCGACCTTTGCGACTGGGTCACCGTCATGCAGCGCGGCCAGGTGCTGGCTGCCGGCGACTACGCCACCGTCAGCCGGGACGAGCGCGTCCGCGTCGCCTACATGGGCACCGAGCATGGGGGGGAAGGAGCATGAGTGAGCCGCTGCTTGCCGTGCGCGACCTCCACGCCTGGTACGGCGAGGGCCATGCGCTGCACGGCGTCAACCTCGATGTCAGGCGCGGCGAGACCGTCACGCTGCTCGGCCGCAACGGCGTCGGCAAGACGACGACTTTGCGCGCCATCATGGGCCTGATCCGCAAGCGCACCGGCTCCGTCACCTTCAACGGCAAGGACTTGATCCGCCTGCCGCTGCACCGCGTCGCGCATCAGGGTATCGGCTTCGTGCCGGAGGAGCGCGGCATCTTCGCCACGCTTACCGTCGACGAGAACCTGATCCTGCCGCCGGTCGTGGCCAAGGGCGGCATGAGCGTGGATGAGATATTCGAACTCTTCCCCAACCTCAAGGAGCGCCGCAACAGCCAGGGCACGAAACTCTCCGGCGGCGAGCAGCAGATGCTGGCCATCGCCCGCATTCTTCGGACGGGCGTCGAAATGCTTTTGCTCGACGAGCCTACCGAGGGTCTCGCGCCGGTCATCGTGCAGCGCATCGGCGAGCTGCTGGCGACGCTGAAGAAGCGCGGCATGACCATCCTTTTGGTCGAGCAGAATTTCCGCTTCGCCGCGCGCATCGCCGATCGATTCTACCTGATGGACCACGGCAAGGTGGTGGAGGGTTTTGCCGTGGGCGAGCTTTCCGCGCACACCGACAAGCTGCACGAGGTGCTGGGGGTATGATGGCCAAATGACCCTGATCTTCGGCATCCCCATCCAGGCCTTGCTCGGTCAGCTCCTGGTCGGCCTCATCAACGGCTCCTTCTACGCCATGCTCAGCCTCGGCCTTGCCGTCATCTTCGGCCTGCTGCGCATCATCAATTTCGCGCATGGCGCGCTCTATATGCTGGGCGCCTTCATCGGCTATCTGCTGCTGGTGCATCTGGGCATCGGCTACTGGCCGGCGCTGGTCCTTGTGCCGCTTATCGTCGGCCTGTTCGGCATTGTGGTGGAACGCCTTGCTTTGTCACGGCTCTACCGTCTCGATCCCCTCTATGGTCTGCTCTTCACCTTCGGCCTCGCCTTGGTCATCGAAGGCGTGTTCCGCTATTATTACGGCGTTTCCGGCAACCCATACGCGGTGCCTGCGCTGCTTGCCGGCGGCACCAATCTTGGCTTCATGTTCCTGCCCAATTATCGCGGCTGGGTGGTGGTAGCCTCGCTCATCGTCTGCATCGGCACCTGGCTGCTGATCGAGAAGACCAGGCTCGGCTCGTATCTGCGCGCCGCGACCGAGAATCCGGAGCTGGTGCAGGCCTTCGGCGTCAACGTGCCGCTGCTCTTGACGCTCACCTACGGGCTGGGCGCGGCCCTTGCGGGCCTCGCCGGCATTCTTGCCGCTCCGGTCTACCAGGTCAGCCCGCTGATGGGCTCGGACCTCATCATCGTCGTCTTCGCCGTCGTCGTGGTCGGCGGCATGGGCTCGATCCTCGGCGCCATCGTCACCGGCTACATGCTCGGTCTCGCCGAGGGCCTGACCAAGGTCTTCTATCCCGAGGCCTCGAACCTCGTCGTCTTCGTCATCATGGCGGTCGTGCTGCTCCTGCGCCCGGCCGGCCTGTTCGGAAGGGACGCCTGAGATGAGCGAGGCCACCCTTCATCAGGAACGCGCCGCTGCCGCCATCAGGCTCGAACGGGCGCTGGTGGCGCTCGGCATCGTGGCGCTGATCGCGGCACCCTTCGTCGTCTACCCGATCTTCGTCATGAAGATGCTTTGCTTCGCGCTGTTCGCCTGCGCCTTCAACCTCTTGCTCGGCTACACCGGGCTGCTCTCCTTCGGCCACGCAGCCTTCTTCGGCGGCGCCGCCTATTTCTGCGCTTATGCGGTGAAAGCCTGGGGCTGGCCGCCCGAGGCCGGCATCCTGCTCGGCACCGCCGGTGCCGCATGCATGGGCCTCGTCATGGGGTTCCTCGCCATCCGCCGGCAAGGCATCTATTTCTCGATGATCACGCTGGCGCTGGCGCAGATGTTCTATTTCTTCTGCGTCCAGGCGCCCTTCACCGAAGGCGAGGACGGCATCCAAGGCGTTGCGCGCGGACATCTCTTCGGCGTCATCGATCTCGGCGTCACCATGAACATGTACTTCTTCGTGCTCGCGGTCTTCCTGGTCGGCGTCTTCGCCATCTGGCGCATCGTCAACTCGCCCTTCGGCATGATCCTGCGCTCGATCCGCGAGAACGAGAACCGCGCCATTTCGCTCGGCTATTCCGTCGGCCGCTACAAGCTCGCCGCCTTCGTCATGTCGGCGGCCCTTGCCGGCTTTGCCGGCGCCACCAAGGCGATCGTTTTCCAGTTCGCCACGCTCACCGACGTCACCTGGCAGATGTCGGGCGAGGTGATCCTGATGACGCTGCTTGGCGGCATCGGCACCATGGTCGGCCCGGCCGTCGGCGCGGGCCTGGTCGTCGGGCTGGAGAACACGCTGGCGACGTCCGGCTTTCCCGTAACCATCGCCACCGGGTTGATCTTCATGGTCTGCGTGCTGGTCTTCCGGCGCGGCATTGTCGGTGAGATCTACGCGCGGTGGCTGGCGCGGGCGGAGTGAGCGCAACGGGGATCTCCCCCTTGCGGGGGATTAGCAGCAGTCCTACGCCGCGCGCTTGGGTTCCACCGCGAACGGGCTGAGCCCCAGCCATGTCTGCATCTTCCTGCCGATGGCCTTGTCGCCGGTCAGAGCGACCTTCGCGCCAGCCTTCTCGACGGTGAGCAGCCCCATCCAGATCGCCGTCATTGTGTGCAGGTCGGTCGAGACGTAGAGGTCGACCGCGAAGCCTGGATCGTACCAGCACAGGTCGACCTCGCCATGCTTCTCGACGATCAGCCACCACGAGCGTTTCGACGCCGGCAGGTCCTGATACAGGAATTGTATCACCGTTCGCCCTTCGGGCAGTGGTGTAGGGTTCAAATTGCGCCGCATGTCCCACATCAGCAGCGACGGATCGAGGTTCTTCAACGACAGCCGCGACTCGACCCACTTCTGTCCCCAGAAGCCCATGGCCTCGACCACTGGGCGCAAATCCCGCCCTGCTTCGGTGAGCCTGTATTCGAAGATTCCCTTCTCGCCGGGCACTTCCTTGCGCTCGACGATGCCCGCTATTTCGAGCTCCTTCAGCCGTTGCGACAGAAGGGTTGGCGACATCTTCGGCACGCCGCGGCGCAGGTCGTTGAAGCGGGTCGAACCCGCCACCAGCTCGCGCATCAGCACCATCGTCCAGCGGGTGCACAGCACCTCGGCGGCCATCGATAGCGGGCAGAACTGCTTGTATCCGTGCTGGGTCATGAACGGTGTCTCTCCCTCGAAGCTGGACCGAACATTAGTCCTTCATGATTGAGGCGGCGAGTACAGAAACTGTACCGGGCCAGTACAGATCGCGGACTGGCTGGTACTGGCCCTGTCATGCGAGCCCTTTGGCCGATGCACGGGATACCCCTGTGCGCCGAACCAGGAGACTAACCATGACCGCTTACCTTATCGCAGACATCAAGGTGAAAGACCCGAAATGGATACCGGACTATGCCGCTACCGTGCACGACCTCGTTCACAAGCATGGCGGACGGTACCTGGCGCGCAGCGGCAATGTGAAGACGGTTGAGGGCAAGCCGCTCGACACCACGCTGATCGCGCTGATGGCCTTCCCGTCGGAAACAGCGGCTCGCGCCTTCACCGACGATCCGGCCTATGCGCCCTTCGTGTCGGCCCGCCGGGGCGGCAGCGACAGCCGATTCCAGTTGATCGACAACACCGATCTGGCCGGAACGATTTCATACTTGCCGAAGGGATGATCGGCGGCCGCCGCATCGTACCCGGGATCATCAAGCACAAACAGCCGCGGCGCTTGCCCGTCGCGCCGCCGTATTTTCGGCGGCCGGCCAGCCGGGCTTTTTCAGGAAGAACGCAATGAACATGACACCAAACTTTTGGAACAGGCTGCTCGTGGCAGCGGCAGCGCTGTCGGCCTGCGCGACCCTCGCTCAGGCGCATCAGGACGCGGCTGCGTCCGTGTCCGGCGACAGTCCGCTGGCCGGCAAGGTGCGGGAGGCCAACAGCAGGTTTCTCGACGTGAAGGCAGCGACCGCCGAGGGCTATGCGCCCATTCCCTGCGCCAGCGGCATCACCGGCGGCGCCATGGGCATCCACTACGTCAACGGCCAGTATCTGAAGGATGACAAGATCGACATCGCCCGTCCCGAAGCGGTCATGTACGAGCCGATGGCGGATGGCACGATGAAGCTGGTCGCGGTCGAATACATCGCCTCTAAGGGTCCGGCATCGCTCGACGGCCAGCTGTTCAACTTCAACAGCGCGCCCAACCGCTACGGCCTGGGCGAGTTCTATGAGCTGCATGTCTGGGCCTGGAAAGGCAACCCGACCGGCACCTTCGCCGACATGAACCCGAAAGTGTCGTGCGAACACGCGCCGGCGCCGACCCAGTAACTGGTGGCGAAAGCTGAGGTGCAATCCAATCTCCCCCTCGTGGGCGGAGATTGGACCCTTCGGCGCCTCGCCATCACCCCACCGGCACTTCCAGCCCGACCTTCACGCGGTCCATCGCCACAAACGTGCGAAACCTTTTGACGTTGTTGTTCTCGAAGAACAGCCGCCTCGTCAGCGCCTCGTAGTCGGCCATAGTCGCCACGGTGACGACGAGGATGAAATCGGCCTCGCCGGTGACGTAGTAGCACTGCTGCACCTCCGGCACCGCGGCGAAGCCGCGCTTGGCGGCGTCGATCAGCTCGGCGCGTTCGCTCTCGACCTCCACCTCGACGAAGATCGTGATCGGGTGGCCGACCCGGGCCGGATCGACCAGCGCGACATTGGCGCGGATGACGCCGGTCTCCTCCATGCGCTTGATGCGCCGCTGCACGGCCGGCGCCGACAGGTTCACCCTCTCGCCGATCGTGCGCTGCGGCGTGGCGTTGTCCTTCTGCAGGATGGAAAGGATGGCGCGGTCGAAGGCGTCGAGGTCGGGCGAAGCGGACATGGCTGCGTTCCAAACGAAACAAACTTGCATTGGAGATGGCAAAATAGAGCGCCTTTCTTGCTCGCTGTGCAATAAATATCAGCCATCAAGACGGAGAAAGCCGATCCATGTTCCTGCTCAACCACCTCCCGGATCATCGCCAGCCGCTGACGAAGGAAGACGCCGCGACGCTTGGGCTCGCCGGCGCCGAGGAGGCCGGGCGCTTCCTTGCCGCGCGTGACAACCATGCCGAGACGCCGCTGCACGCCTTGCCGGCGCTGGCCGGCGAGCTCGGCGTCGGCGCGCTCCACATCAAGGACGAGGGCAAGCGCCTCGGCCTCGGCAGCTTCAAGGCGCTGGGCGGCGCCTATGCCGTTATGCATCTGGTGCTGGAGGAGGCAGGCAGGCGGCTCGGCCGCTCCGTCGAGGTCAAGGAACTGCATAGCCCTGACGTGAAGGCGATCGCCGCCGGCATGATTTTCGCCTGCGCCACCGACGGCAATCATGGACGCTCGGTGGCGCAGGGCGCCGGCCTTGTCGGCGCGCGCTCGGTCATCTTCGTCCATTCGGGCGTCAGCAACGAACGCGTGGCGGCGATCGCCCGCTTCGGCGCCGAGATCATGCGCGTCGCGGGCGATTACGACCAGTCGGTCCGGGAAGCCGCCCGCGTCGCCGCCGAGCGCCGCTGGACCGTCGTCTCCGACACATCCTGGCCGGGCTACGAACGCATACCGGGGCTGGTGATGCAGGGCTATACTGTGATCGTGCGCGAAGCGCTGAAGCGCTTGCCTGAGCCGCCCACCCATGTCTTCCTGCAGGCCGGCGTCGGCGGTTTCGCCGCGGCGGTCGCCGGCCATCTCGCCATCGCACTTGGCCAGCATCGCCCGAAGGCAATCGTGGTCGAGCCCGCGCGGGCGGCGTGCGTCTACGCCACCGCGAAGGCCGGGCGTCCAATCGCCATAGCGCACAGCAAGCCCACGGTGATGGCGATGCTCGAATGCTACGAGCCGTCCTTGGTCGCCTGGCGCGTGCTGTCGCGGCTCGGAGATGCTTTCATGACCGTGGACGAAGAAGATGCCGTCGCGGTGATGAACCGCCTGGCGCGGCCTTCAGGCAATGATCCGGCGATCGTCTCCGGCGAGAGCGGCGGGGCAGGGCTCGCCGGGCTGATCCGCGCTGCTGGCGACAAGAAGATGCGGGCGGCGCTTGGCCTTGATGCGGGCTCCCGCGTGCTTATCGTCAACTCCGAAGGCGCGACCGACCCGGGCCGCTATGTCGAGCTGGTCGGGATGGCGCCGGAAGAGGTTGCACAAGCGAGGCAGCCGGCATGAGCAATCTGACGATCAACGCTGAGCGTCTTCTAGGCCGCATCCAAGAACTCGGCGGAATCGGCCGCGACGCGCAAGGCCGGCTCGTGCGCGTCGCCGCTTCCGACATGGACCGACTCGGCCGCGACCGCCTCGTCGGCTGGCTGGAGGAGGCAGGGCTCGAGGTCGCCATCGACCGTATCGGCAACATTTTTGGCATCTGGAAGGATGGCGCCAACGAAAGCCAGGCGCCGCTCATGCTCGGCTCGCATGTCGACACGGTGATCGATGCCGGCATCTATGACGGCTGCTATGGCGTGCTTGCCGGCCTCGAAGCGATCGAGAGCTTGAAAGAGGCCGGCTTCGTGCCGGGCCGCCCGGTCGTGGTCGCGGCCTTCACCAATGAGGAGGGCGTGCGCTATTCTCCCGATATGATGGGCTCTCTGGTCTTTGCCGGCGGCCGCGACCTCGAGGAGGCGTTGGCCTCGGTCGGCACCGACGGCTCGGTGCTGGGCAAGGAACTGGAGCGTATCGGCTATGCCGGCAAGCACGAGCCCGGCTTCCTCAAGCCGCATGCCTATGTCGAGTTGCATGTCGAGCAGGGACCGGTGCTCGAGCGCGAGGGCATCGCCATCGGCGCGGTCGAAAACCTGCAGGGCATTTCCTGGCAGCGCATAACGATCGACGGCGAGGCCAACCATGCCGGCACCACGCCGATGTCTATGCGCCGCGATGCCGGCGTCGCCGCGGCGCGGGTGATCGCCTTCCTCGCGGACCGCGCCGGCGCCTCGCCGACACGGACGGTCGCGACCGTCGGCACCATCGCCTTCGAGCCCAATGCCATCAACGTCATTCCGTCGCGGGCGACCTTCACCATCGACCTCCGGGACCCCGACGAAATCCATCTTCGCGAAGAGGAAGCAGCACTCGCCGCCTTCCTCGACAACCTTTCCGCAAACACCGGCATCACGATCCATGCCGAAAGCCTGGCGCGTTTCGAGCCGGTGACCTTCGATGCCCGCATCGTCTCGCTGATCGAGGATGGCGCCAGGGCCGCCGGTCTCTCCTGCCGGCGCATGACCTCTGGCGCCGGCCACGACGCCCAGATGATCGCGCGCATCGCGCCGTCGGCGATGATCTTCGTGCCGAGCCGGGGCGGTATCAGCCATAACCCGGCCGAGTTCACCGCCGCCGGCGAACTGGTTGCCGGCGCCAACATCCTGCTCGGCGTCGCCGCCAGGCTGGCGGCTGACTGATTGCTGGGACGACGCGAATGGGCATCGACGGCACGATGCTGCCAAGAAAAATACCACCAAAAATAGTCATGTTGGCGGTCTCGAGGAGATACTGGCGAACATTCGGCGACATCTGATCGAAACAAAAATCAATCACTTAGCTGAATTAAGGCGCCGGAATCGCGCCGCCAACGCAGTCCAGTGCCTCGCAGGAAGAATAGCATGCTGCTCATCAACCAACGTCCCGAACACAACCAGCAATTGGTTGCTGCCGATGCCGAGTCCCTCGGCATGGCGGGAGGCGAGCGGGCCGAGCACTATCTCAAGGCGCGCGACAACCATGCCGAGACACCGCTGCACGCCTTGCCGGCGCTGGCCGCTGAACTCGGCATTGCGGCACTTCATGTCAAGGATGAGGGCCAGCGTCTTGGCCTTGGCTCCTTCAAGGCGCTGGGCGGCGCCTATGCCGTCATCCGGCTGGTGCTGGAGGAGGCCAGCAAGCGCCTCGGCCGCGACGTCGATGTCGGCGAGATCGGCGAGCCAAGAGTGCGCGAGATCGCCTCCGGCATGATCTTCGTCTGCGCCACCGATGGCAACCATGGCCGTTCGGTCGCGCAGGGCGCCGGCCTGGTCGGCGCGCGTTCGGTGATCTTCGTCCATGCCGGCGTAAGCCGCGAGCGTGTCGCTGCCATTGCCCGCTTCGGCGCCGAGATCGTCGAGGTCGAGGGCGGCTATGATCATGCCGTGCGCGAAGTCGCCCGCGTCGGCGCCGAGCGCGGCTGGAAGATCGTCTCCAACACCTCCTGGCTGGGCTACGAGCGCGTCCCCGGCCTTGTCATGCAGGGCTATACGGTGATCGTGCGCGAGGCGCTGCGGCGCTTGGCCAAGCCGCCCACCCATATCTTCCTGCAGGCCGGCGTCGGCGGCTTCGCGGCGGCCATGGCCGGCCATATGGCGATTATGCTTGGCTCGAGGCGGCCAAAAGCCGTGGTGGTCGAGCCGAAGCGCTCGGCTTGCGTCTACGCTTCGGTCCAGGCCGGACGTCCGGTATCGATCGCACACCAGCAGCCGACCGTCATGACGATGCTCGAATGCGCCGAGCCGTCCCTCGTCGCCTGGCGCGTGCTGTCGCGCGTCGGCGATGCCTTTATGACGGTGGACGAAGAGGATGCGGTCGCGGTGATGAAGCGGCTGGCACGGCCCTCGGGCCATGATCCGGCGATCGTCTCCGGCGAGAGCGGCGGGGCAGGGCTCGCCGGACTGATCCGCGCGGCAGGTGACAAGCCTGTGCGGGCAACACTCGGTCTCGACACCCGTTCGCGCGTGCTCGTCATCAACTCGGAAGGAGCGACCGATCCCGGCCGCTATGCCGAGCTGGTCGGCGTCGCCCCGGACGAGGTGCTCATGCAGATTGCCTGAAGCAATTCCGGCAAAGGGCAACTGTCAGGCGCGGCGACTTCGCCGTAGCTTTCCGTCCGCAATTGCGCGAGCTCAAGGAGATGGAGGGCGACCGATGGCCAAACTCGACCAGCAGGCACTGCACCGTGAGATGACGGTGTGGCGGCACGATCTCCACGCCCATCCCGAATTTGGCTTCGAGGAAGAGCGCACCGCCACCTTCGTTGCCGCGAAGTTGCGGGAGTTCGGGCTGGAGGTCGCCGAGGGCATCGGCGGCACCGGCGTCGTTGGCACGCTGACCCGAGGCAGCGGCAACCGCGCCGTCGCGTTGCGCGCCGACATGGATGCGCTGCGCATCGCCGAGCAGGGCACCGCGCCTTATCGCTCGCGGACGCCCGGCACCATGCATGCCTGCGGCCATGACGGCCACACATCGATGCTGCTCGGCGCAGCCAAGCTGCTGGCGAGCGAAGGCGGCTTCGACGGCACGGTGCGCTTCATCTTCCAGCCGGCCGAGGAATGGGGCAGGGGCGCGCTGGCGATGCTGGAGGACGGGTTGCTGGAGCGCTTTCCCTTCGAGGAGATTTTCGGGCTGCACAACATGCCGGGCCTGCCAGTTGGCCATTTCGAGAGCCGGAGCGGCCCGGTCATGTCGGCCGAGGACAATTTCGAGATCATGCTCAAAGGCCTCGGCGGCCACGCTGCGCGGCCACACGCCGGGCAGGAGACGATGGTCGCCGCCTGCGCGCTGGTGGTCAATTTGCAGACCATCGTCTCGCGCCGCCTGAGCCCGGCCGATATCGGCGTCGTCTCGGTCACCGAGCTCATCACCGACGGCACCCGCAATGCGCTGCCGGGCATGGCGCGCATCCTCGGCGACTGCCGCAGTTTCCGGCCTGAGGTGAGTGCCGCGATCGAGAGGGAAATGCGCCGCATCGCCGAAGGCACGGCGCAAGCTTATAACGTCGCGGCTGAATTAACCTACACCCGCGAGTTCGTGCCCTTGATCAATGATGCCACGCTTGTCGACGAAGCACTTGCGGCAGCCCGTGCGGTGCTGGCCGACGATGCCGTTGGGATCGCGGCCGACGACGCTGTTCGCGTCGCGGCTGAGCCGATGACGGCGTCGGAGGATTTCGCCCGCTTCCTCGACCATGTGCCTGGATGTTTCGTCTTCATGGGCAATGGCGAGACCGCGCCGCTGCACAACCCGGCTTACGACTTCAACGACGAAGCCCTGCTGCACGGCGCGCGGTTTCATGCGGCGGTGGTGAGGCGGCGGCTGGCTTCAGGTTGAAGGGAGCCGCGATTGGCGAAGGCCTGAGCGGCGTGGTCTCATCCGATGCCAAGGCGAGGTCGCGATCGTTATATCAGCGTATACTAAATTTCAGCTTTGAGTTAGATTGAAGGTCGATCTTGTTGAGTGCCCCGGGACGAGGCCGTGGGCAGCCTCAGGGAGGATACAATGATCGAGCGGGGACGCGTATGGGCGAGACGGGCTTCGTGGGCGCTTTGGCTTCTCGCTCTCCCCGCCCAGGCAAGCAGCTTGGGTGATCTGGTCAAGGGAGGCGACGTCGCGGCCGTGACTTCCGCTTTGGACCAAGGCGCCGAAGTCAACGAAATCGACGGAGTTACGGCGCTCTACATCGCCTGCGAAGGCGGAAACGTCGAGCTGGTCGGACTTCTGATCAAGCATGGGGCGGACGTTAACCTGCCAGTCAGTTGGCAGAGAACGCCACTCTACGCCGCCAACAAGGGTGGGCACGCTGACATCGTCAAGCTGTTGCTCGACAACGGGGCCGATCCAAATCAATTGGCGAAATCGCAGGCGCCCCTGCACGTGGCTGCCGAAAATGGCTGCCTTCAATGCGTCATCCATCTTGTGGACGCCGGGGCAGAGGTCAACGCACTGACATCGAATGGAAATCCGCCCATACATTTGGCCAAGCTTGGTGGTCACGACGACGTCGTGGCTTACTTGCGCAGTCATGGCGCCGCACGACCAGCCATTGCGCCGATTTCGGCACGACTTGCATCGGCAAATGCTCAATCGGGCAAGGAAATTTACGACAGCACGTGCGGGGCCTGTCATCTTTCGCCGGAGGTCAGGGTTCCCAAAAAGGTCAGTCTGTGGGGCATCGTGGGGCGCCAGAAGGGTTCACAAAGCGACGTCCAGTATTCGTCGGCTCTAAAGGACGCAGTTGGCAATTGGACCTTCGAGGAGCTCAACCTTTTCATCTCGAATCCCGCGCTCACTTTGCCTGGAACAGACATGTCTTTCGCGGGTCTGCGGGACGAGAACAAGCGAGCGGACCTCATCGCCTACCTGCGGACCTTGAGTGACGCGCCATTGCCGCTTCCCGACAATTGATTGCCGCTGTCGGCAGGTCCTGTGATCCGCCAATTCACTTGCAGCGGCGACGCACGACGTGCGGCCGGAGGCTGCGGCGTGTTATGCCCCGGTAACTTTTTCTTCTCTGCTTTCGTGCAGTATTGCCGGGACGGGACGGCAAGAACAAAGAATGGCGGACGACGATAAACGCAACGGCAAGTTCTGGGCGATGGCGCTTGACCGCGCTCATCTGGGCCTATGGGACTGGAATCTGTCGACCGGCGATTGCTACTATTCGCCGACCTGGTCGAAAATGCTGGGCTACGAGCCGCATGAACTCGCCAACACGTCCGATCTCTGGCTGAAACTTACCCATCCCGACGACCGCCAGCGCGCGCAGGAGAGCGGCGATCGGCACATTGCGGGTATCGTCGATTCCATCGAGACGGAATTGCGCCTGCGCCACAAGGACGGCCATTGGGTCTGGGTGCTCGACCGCGGCGGCATTGTCGAGCGCGACGCCGCGGGCCGCCCGGTACGGCTGATGGGCGTGCAGACCGACATTACCCGGCAGAAAGAAGCCGAGGCAGAGCTCGAGCAGGTCAATATCCGCTTCCGCCTGGCGATTGCCGCCAGCGGCACCGGCATCTGGCATCACGACATCGGCACCCGGAAAAGCTATTGGGATGCGCGCACCCGCGAGATATTCGGCCTCGTTGCCGATACCGATGAAGTGACGGCCGAGCTCTGGCACACCTACCTTCACCCCGACGACAAGGACGCCACCGAGCGGGCCCATCAGATCGCGCCCGGCTCGAACAGCGTCGTCGCCTCGCAATACCGCATCGTCCTGCGTGACGGCCAGGTCCGCCATGTCGAGTCGCTGGTGCGCTTTATCGCCGGTGTCGGTTCGGCCGGTCAGATCCTGGGCACCGTGCGCGACATAACCGACGAAAAGCAGCGCGCCGAGGAACTGGCCTACGCCGCGCGCCACGACGCGCTGACCGGGCTGCTCAACCGCTCGGCCTTCGACCGGCTGCTCGCCGAAAACATCGCCATGGCCGAGCGCCTGCCGCTTGCCGTCTTTTATGTCGACCTCGACTACTTCAAGGCGCTCAACGACTATGCCGGCCATGCCGCCGGCGACCTGGCGCTGAAGAGCGTCGCGGCGGGCATCCTCGCCAGCCTGCCCGCGTCGGCGCATGCCGCTCGCCTCGGCGGCGACGAATTCGCGCTGTTGGTGCCGAACTGCAATGAGGCCTGCGCCGAGCACCTTGCCCGGGCCGTGCTCACCGCCGTGCGCGATGCCGATCTCGGTTCGGCGGTCACCTCGCGCAGGCTTGCCGCCAGCATCGGCATCGCCTTCGTGCGCGACCGCAACATGAGCGTGGCCGACGCGCTCGCCTGCGCCGACGATGCCTGTTACGTCGCCAAGGCCGGCGGCCGCGGCCGCTTCGCCGTGTTCTCGCCGGAAACGACGTCGGGCGCCGGCGGCCTCAACGCCGCGCGGCTGGCCGCCGACCTGGTCGATGCGATGGAGGACGGCCGGCTGAAGCTGTTCGGCCAGGAGATCCACCGGCTCGGCCAGCCATGGCAAGACAACCGCCATGTCGAGGTGCTGGCCAGGCTCGAGGCCCGCAACGGCAAGATGATCCCGCCCGGCGATTTCATGCCGGTCGCCGAACGCTTCGGCCTTGCCGCGAGGCTCGACCGCTGGATCATCCGCACCGCGCTGACGCGCCATGGCGAGGCGATGCGCGCGGGCGCCATCTCGCTCGACTTCAACCTGTCGGCGCAGACGCTTTCCGATCCGCAGCTCTGGGATTTCGTCGACGAGACCATCGCCGACAGCGGCGCGCCGCCATCGGCCGTCGGCTTCGAGATCACCGAGACCGCCGCCGTCACCAATTTCGATGCCGCGGCGGAATTCGTGCGCAAGGCCCGGCTGCGCCATTGCCGCGTCAGCCTCGACGATTTCGGCGCCGGCATGAGCTCCTTCGAATATCTCAGGCGCTTCCCCATCGACGCCATCAAGATCGACGGCTCCTTCGTCGAGCACATCGCCGAAAGCCGCTTCGACCGCGAGATCGTCTCGGCGATCGTCGGCATTGCCCGCTCGATGGGCGCCGCGGTGGTGGCCGAGAAGGTCGAGGAAAAGAACGCGCTGGAAATCCTCGTGGGCATGGGCGTCGCCTTTGGCCAGGGTTACTTCCTGCACCGCCCCGAGCCGCTGGAAGCGATCGTGGCGCGGGCGACGACCGGCGGCACGCTGGGTATGCGGGCGGGCTGATACTTTCGATCTCCTCCACAGGCAGATCAGCCACCCATCAGCCACCGCAACGTGCCCGCCGAAGCCACCCCGATCACCACCGTCGGCAGCATCGGAAGCCTCGTCGCGGCAAGCACGGTGATGGCCAAAGCGGCGAGGTCGGCCGGGTTCTTCGAGACGAAGTCCGGCGCGATCACCGAGATCAGCACGCAGCCGGGTGCGGCTTCCATCACCGCGGTGGCGCGGGGCCCGAGCGTGCGGTTCCTCAGCACGACATAGCCGCCGATGCGGGTGAGGTACGTCACGCCGGCCATCGCCAGTATGGCGAGCACGGTCATCGGATCGATCATTTCTCACCTGCCAGGAACCACGCGGCCACCAGGCCGGAAAGCGCGCCGGCCGCCACATACCAGGCGCCGGGCACGACGAGATAGGTAAGCGCCGCCACCGCCAGGCTGACCAGCCAGGGACGCGCCGCGGCAAAGCCCTTCCACATGCCGCTGAGCAGCACCAGGAAGACGGCCGGGAACGCCATGGCGAAGCCGTATGTCTCGACGTTTCCAAGCACCGGGCCGAGTGCGGCACCGCAGGTCGTGAACGCGACCCAGGCGAGGTAGAAGGGCAGGGCGGCGCCGAGATAATAGGCCAGGCTGAAGGCCGGTCGCATGCCGGCGGAAGCCCGGCGTTGGGCATCCGCCAGGCCGACGGCCCAGCTCTCGTCGCACATCAAAAACAGCGCCGGAAAAACCTGGCGCTTCGGCAAATGGTTGATGAACGGCGCAAGCGCCGCGCCCATCAGGAAATGCCGGCTGTTGATCAGCAAGGTGATGGCGGCGATCAGAAGGATGTGCGGTGGCGAGCTCCAGAGCCGGATCGCGGCGAATTCCGAGCCGCCGGCGAAGTTGAGGCCGGTCATCAGCGGCACCTCGCCGACGGACAGGCCCTTCTGCGCGGCTTGCGCGCCAAGCACCAGCGCATAGGGGACGATGCCGAGCAGCACCGGCGTCGAGGCGGCGAGCCCGCGTCGGAACTCGGCGCCCCGCCCGTTGGCGGTCGGGCCCTCGGCGAGGGCGATCTCGGAAACGCTCATGGCTTTGCCTTCGGCTGGCCTCGCGGCCGCCTTTCTCCCGGTCGGTTGCGGGGTTGTCGGTCGCCGGACCATAGCCGAAACACCCGGCAATCGGGTTGCGAAGATGCGCCGTTTCTGCCAGAATTTGGCATCCGATGTCGCAATCAGGAAAAAGATTGGAATTCGAAGCTATGAAGCTGGATGACATCGACAGACGCATCCTGCGCGCCCTGCAGCGCGACGGGCGCATGGCCAACAATGATCTGGCGAAGGAGGTCGGCCTGTCGCCATCGCCCTGCCTGCGCCGTGTCAAGCTGCTGGAGGAAGCCGGCGTCATCGACCGCTATGTCGCGGTGCTCAACCCGGCCAAGATCGGACGTGGCCAGACCTTCTTCACCCGCATCTGGCTGAAGCAGCAGGACGAGGACACGATCGAGCATTTCGCCGCCGAGGTGGCGAAATTCCCGGAAGTGATGGAGTGCTATCTGATGCTGGGCGACTGCGACGCAATGGTGCGGATCGTGGCCGCCGGCATCGATGACTACCGCCGCTTCCAGTCGGAGCATCTGAGCCGCATCAAGGGCGTGCAGAACGTCAAGACGGATGTGCCCAGCCAGACAATCAAGCAGACGTCCGAAATGCCGCTGTAGGATTCTTTCCTTCTCCCGCAAGGGGAGAAGGGAAGGCCATCACTAATGCGCGTGGCTCTCATTCTGCTTGCGCGTCGCCGCCGCCTTCTTGGCCGAGGCCGAGCGCTCGGTCGCGGATCGCTCGCCCGACGCCTTGCCGCCCATCCTGCCGCCCTTGTGCGCGGCCGGATTGCCGGTGTGCTTGCCGCGGCCGGAGCCGCCTTCCTTCTTGCCGCCGGCATCGTCCTTGTTGATGGTCGCCCAGGCGCGCCGCTCGGCTTCCTTTTCGGAAACGCCGCGCTTCTCGTAACCTTCGGCGATATGGTCGGCCTTGCGTTCCTGCTTGTCGGTGTATTTCGATTTGTCGCCGCGTGGCATGGTTTCGTCTCCTTGATCGTTGGAAAGCCGTCAGCTTTCCGCCTTCATGATCCGCGCGATCCTCAAAAGCTTGTCGCGGTCATGTCCGTGCTCTTGGATCAGCTCGCGCGCCTGCTTGGGCGATAGGTCGCTGTTCTCGGCCAGGAACCACACGTCGGGATCGTCGCCACCCTTGGTCGGCAGGTTGCCGCCGGGCGGCGCATGAGCGGCGCCCGGACGATGCGGGATCTTGCCTTTTGCCTGGGTCATCGCAGGCCTCCTTCGATTTCCAAATCAGCTTGCCGGCTTCTTGCGGCGTGCTTCCTTCTTGCGGCGCAGCACCTCGTCGGTGCCGACGATGTTCTTCGAGCCGCCGGTGATCGCTGTCGAAACCACGGCCGGCGGATCGCTTGCCGGAAAACTGTCCTCGAGGCCGGATTGCAGTTGCTCTTCCAGCGTGCCCGGATCCTCCGAACGGCCTTCAGTGCGCCGCTCGTCGATCTCTTCCAAATCGTGCCTGGCGTCGGGATGCTCGCGCACGTTGCGCAACGTGGACACGACGAGCTCGACCGCGAATTCCTTCATCGCTTCGGCCTGCGGGGCGCTTACGTCGGTTTCCTCGATCAGCCGCACCAGGATCGTTCGAGCTTGTCCAGTCCGCGCATGCCTTGGCCGCGCGCCAGTTTTTGCGCCAACGAATGGATGAGCAAGGGACCGAAGATCGAATAGGCCTGCATGCGGGTCTCGTCGACGCGTTCGAGATGAAGTGTATGCAGGGACATCGGTGCCTCCGTTGAACATCCTGCGGCGTTGGCTGCCTTAGGAGAACTGGAGGACAGGGAAGAGGTTCCATCGCGGGTTGGATCGCGCGACGGTGGAAAATGGCGTCCGTGATCGGCACGGACGCCATTTTTGAACTCATCGCTGGCCACCCTTGCGGCCGGCTTCCGAGGCGCGTTGGCGGTCTTCGGCGAAGTTGCCGCTGCCGCCCCGATGCTGGCCGGCATTCTGCTGGCCCATGTTGCGGTTCTCGGCCTGCTGCTGTCCGCTCCCGCGATGCTGGTCGTCGCGGTTCTTATGGCTCTGCTGGCCGGCCTTGACGTGCTGTTCGTGGTTTCCGCCTTGATTGGGCATATGGAGTTCTCCGTTGCTTGGGATTTTCCTTGAGGGTGAATTCAAGGACGCGTTCGACATCCTTGAGTAAGGGGAACAGGTGCCGGCAATCGATGTTCCGGCCGAAACATTTCGTGACTCAGACTGAAGTCCCACTTGGCGGACGCATTGGGCTGGCTTGTGCAACCAATATGCTTTTTGCGAATTGGTGGGCGGCCGACGAGAAAGCCCCCTCCATCGCCGGCCATCCCGGGTGTCCGCCGATAGCCCCCCGCGCAATTGCGGCGGGCACCCATATCAACAACAAGAAGGCCGTGACCGGCTTCGGAGCGAGACGACGTTTTGACCTATATCTCTGCAAAACACGCCCGGCAGGATGCCGAAGGCCATCCTGCCAACGACAACAACCGTGCCACCCTTGCCGATCTTTCGTTCCTCGATATCATCAACGACGAGGACGAGGTCGCCGACATTGCCAGGCGCGCCGAGCGTTTGGGCCATGCCACGCTCATTGTTATGGCTATCGGCTTGGCGGCCTTGCCGCTGCTTTGCCTGCTGCTTGTGTGAGCCAGGCCAGCCAGGCGCTTGGCTGGTAGGCTAGCCAGGCGCTTGGCTGGCCGGCGCGATCTTCCGCAAAGGTCGTTTCTACCTTCCGGAAAAGAAAGCGTCGAGCGTGGCCGCGGTTTCGATCGGCGACTCCTCCGGAAAGAAGTGACCGCCGGGCATTGCTCCGCCGCTGGCATCGTCGGCCCAGTTCCGCCATACGCCGAGCGGCCCGCCTTCGTCCCGGTACCATTCGGCAAGCGCGCCGTGCTCGCTCCATAGCGCCAGCAACGGACAGGCTATGCGCCGGCCAGCCGCCTGGTCCTCACGATCGTGCTCGCGGTCGAGGGAGGCCGCCGCGCGATACTCTTCGCAGATCGCGTGGATATGCGCCGGGTCGCGCAGCGCATCGATATAAGCCTGTCGCACGCCGGGTGGGAAAACGTCGGGCGCGGACCCCCAGCCGGAAAGCGCATCGTCGACAACCGCTTCCGCGCCGGCCGCCAGCATCGTCTCCGGCAGCGGTTCGGGTTGCGCCAGCAGGGACCACGGCCAGTAGCCGAGCGCCAGCCTTGCATCGGCGCGATCCCAGGCCTCACCGGTCGGGACGATGTCGAGCACCGCAACCTTCTCGACGCGGTCCGGATGGTCCAGCGCCAGCCGGTAGGCGACACGCCCGCCGCGATCATGGCCGGCGACCAGGAAGCGCCTGAAGCCCAACGTCTCCATCAGCACCACGAGGTCGGCGGCCATGGCGCGCTTGGCATAGGGCGCATGATCGGCGCTCGAGGGCGGGCAGGAGCTTTGCCCATAGCCGCGCAAATCGGCGCAGATAACGGTGAAATCCCGCGCCAGGCTGGGCGCCACGTCGCGCCACATCACATGTGTCTCCGGAAAACCGTGCAGCAAAAGCAGGCCTGGACCGTTGCCGGCGCGGCGGGCGAAGATCCTTGCTGCGCCGGTGTCGATCTTGCTGGCGTCGAAATCCACAAACATGTTCGCCTCCGGGCGGCTGGAATGGACCACGGCCTAGCTGCGCGGCGCCTTGGAGCGCGACCACAACTGGTCGAGCATGGCGAGGGCGGCACTTGGACCGGCAGGCTTGAGCAGGCCCTGTTGCGCGGCGGCCTTCTTGAAGGCGGCGAAGGCAATCGCCGGCCGGCAGGTGCCAGTTATCGCGTCATCCACCAGCCGGGCCGCTTCGAGATAGGCCGGCGCCTCCTTGTTTTTCCAGGTGCCGTCGAGCGCCTTTCTGGCCTCGGCGATGGTGGTGACCACCATGGTGCCGCCGCCGACAAAACGGATGGTGAGCGGTAAAAAACGGCTCATCGGTCTTTCACCATCCGGCCCATTCGCGTGCGCCAGGCCAAGCCGGCAAAGGGCGCGGCCGTATTAATGGCGGCGGCGAGAACGAAAGCGGGCTGTTCATGCGCAAGGATTTCATAGTGCATCACAAGATTGGAATGGCCCTAAAACGATGATTTCGTCAGTCGGTTGCATCCGGCCGGCCGGTCCGAGGTTACAAGTCTGAGGCTACATTATGCTCGCGGGCCGGGCCGGCGGCGCCGGCCGATGCGGCGGACGCGAACGTCCTTGGGACTCCCCTCGAGAGTCCCCCCAAGGTTAGCACCGCGGCCGGGCGGCATTTAACTTTGATGGATGTATGTGCGGGCACCGGGGCGGAGTGCGGCAAACCGGGTCCAACCTTTTCCGTCGGCATGCGTTGTCCTGTGAAAGGAGTCCACCATGGCGACCAGCAGAACAAAATCCGGCACGGCCAGGAAATCAGACACCGTGCAGACGGCGCGCGGGCAGCGCGCCGTGAGCGCAAGGTCGATGCCGCCGATCGCCGCGAACCGAAGGCTAAGTCGCCGGGCGCCATGCAGGCCGGCGCGCGCCACCCAAGAGGAGGATCCCATGAAGAAAGCGCTTCTCATTGCGGCCTTCACACTGATCCCGGCGCTGCCGGCGGCGGCCCAGGCCGCCCAGCAGCCGGAGGATCAGCAGACGCAGAACTGCCAGGCCAAGCCCGACGCCAACGACCAGCAGCAGAAACAGAAGCAGCAGGCCGATACGGATGAACTGTCGAAACAGCTTGGCAATTGCGGCGGCGTGCTGAAGCCGCCGCCAACCGGCGACCAGAACGCGAGGACCCCGCCGCCGACCGGCAACGACATGCCGGTGATCAAGCCGGGCGAGGTGGCGCCGCAGACGGGTCAATGAAGGGTCAGTGCTTGCGCTTCTCGCCCTCGGCGGGCTTGACCGCTGGCGACCTGTGGGCCTCGCGTATCATCTGCAATGCCTCGTCGCGGGTGAGGCCGCATTTGCGGGCAAAATAAGCCGCCTCGTGGATCTCGGCGGGGGAGGCCGCCGCGATGTCGGAAGTACCCTGTCTATCTTTCTTCTTGGCCATCGGTTCACCGTGCCATGAATCACTTAGTCAGCTAATTATATCTCCATTGTCTGTCATTGCAAATTCTGGGGAATCCGCCTCACCGTCGATCGAGCCGCGTCTGGCGAACTACCGCAATTCCGATGAACCTGTTCAAAATCGCTCGAACCGCTGCTCCACTTTGCGGGCGAACCTTTCCCGCTTCTCTTTGGAGGTGCTTTCCACCGAGTATTTCGACAAATACAGGTGGTTCTCCGTGCGCCCGCACATGGACTTCAATCCGCGCAAAAGCACCTTTCTGCCCGGGTCCTGCATATAGAGCCTGGTGTACCACCACGGCGAGCCGCAGGTGGTGACCACTCCCATCCGGCGGATGTTCAAAAGCGCCGGTTTGATGGTGCCGCCGTCCGTCGGCAGCTCGAAAGCAACGCCCGGGCGCCACACCCGGTCGAAATATCCCTTAAGCACGGCGGGCATGCCCGACCACCATGTCGGGAAGCAGAACACGCACGCTTCGGCCCATTTCAACGCATCGACATAGACCTCCAGATCCGTCGGCGCGAGCGACAGGTCGGCGTGCCCCTTCAGCTCCGCGGACTGCATGACCGGATCGAACTTCATGGCATAAAGATCGAAGTCAACGACCTCGTCGCCTCTGGCCCTCAGAACCTCCACGATGCGCCGATGAAGCGACGCTAGGTAGCTGTCCTCTGCCGGATGCGCATAGACGACATTGACCTTCATCGCCTGCCCCACGCGCCTCTGATCTACCTTGAGGCTAGTTGAATGCCGTCGGTTTGCCTAGGCTTGAGCGGGGATTGCCGGCTTCATGCGCCACGGGCAAAAATGCGGCCGGAACCATCGCGCCAGCCCCGGGTTGTGCTCAGCGGGCCGCGTCAGCCGGACCTGGTGGCAAAGAGAACAGGGCTGGTTTCTCCGGCTTCACGCCCTGGCCAACGAAACGGCAGTCGAGCTCTTGTCCCACCCGGCCCGCTCCGCTGGTCGAACTTTCCCGCGGGGTCATTGTCGGTGAGGTTGCCCTAAGGTTCCTTAGTTTCGGCAGGTGGCTTGCGCCGCCCGGGAACCTGCGCTTTCGGAAGTATTATCCGCGAAACCCTTGCCGATGGCGAAATTAAGCGCTATATGTTCGAAATCGATCTTGCTGAACGAACGTTGTTTCCGCGCAAATTTGCGCTCTTACGATCTTCCATCTCAATTTCGAAGATTGCGTCGCTTGGCAGTTGCTAGGCGCGTGTAATTTTGCGTCGATTTGTAAGGAGATCGCAATGACTACTGGAACCGTGAAGTTTTTCAATTCCACCAAGGGTTTCGGCTTTATCGAGCAGGGCGGCGGCCAGCCGGACGTGTTCGTTCACATCTCGGCCGTGGAGCGCGCGGGAATGCGCTCGCTCGTCGAAGGCCAGAAGGTCAGCTTCGACGTCGTGAAGGACGCCCGCAGCGGCAAAAGCTCGGCAGAGAATCTGCAAGCCGCCTGATCACAGCGCCTCGGGGTCCCTGACCACGGATGTACTGGCATCGGCCGTAAAGGCGCATTGGAGAAGGTCGGGCTTGCCCGGCCTTTTTTGATTTGAGGAGAAGAAATGAAGTCCCTACCGGATACCAATCTGTTCAAGCCAGCCCAATCCCGGACGGAAGCCAAGACCGACGCTACTTCTCGCGTCGCGCGGCAGATACTGGACCTGGAAGCCAAGGCTAGGGCCGCCAAGACGGAACGGTTGCGCGCGGCCAGGCTGGCGCAGGAGCCCGAAGCCCCCGCCGTTGCGCCGAAGAAATCAGTTAAGAAGCGCCAGAAGAACGCGTAAAGCCAGGGCCGGCGTTTCGCCAGAGCTGGCGTTCGGCTATTCGTGGTTCAATTGCAGCAGATCGCCGGCGGTATCGCCGCCATGCGTACGCTTGCCCAGCATTTTATCCAGATCGCTGCGGGTGTCGCGGCTGCTCAAGGGCAGATCGAGCGCCGCCTGGGTCTGGTCGTCGAACTCGATCGGCGCGCCGTAAAGCTGCGCGATCTGCATCACCAGGGTTTCGATGTCTTCCCGGGCGATGTTCTCGCCGAGGTTTTTCAGCCTGATTTGCTCCGACAACCCGACGATGTTGATGATGCCGTTTGCCCGCATGGCCTCGTGGACCCTGCAATAGGCGCCGTCCCGCAACTTCTTCGAAAACCTCTGGAACATCAAACCCTCCTTCCGCGGAGTGTTTGTCCCTTCACGAGAGAATGCGCCCAAGGCGCGCCACTGGCAATACAAAAATCATTAAATCAATAAATAAATCAGTTAGTTAGCATAATATACCAAATGCAGTTTCTACGCATCCTTAGCAAGGTTAGGCTGAGAGCCTGTTCGCTAATCACGCACCCTTGACGCCTTATGCACCGTTTCCTATTTCTACTCATTGTGAGGTACATACTCATTCGTAGCGTTTGTCTTTGATGGAGGCAAAAGTGGCGGAGTTGGAGCGGCCGCAGCGGCTGCAGATCATGTTGACCGACGAAGAGCTTGCGGCATTGGAGAATTGGCGTTTCGAAAAGCGCATGCCGAGCCGCTCGGCGGCGGTGCGTGAATTGTTGCGCCGTGGACTGGCGTCGGAAGGGTTCCTGACCGCCGAGACCGGCGCAAAGTCGCAGGATTTCGGCGTGCTGCCGTCGCCGCACAAAGAGGAGCCTGAGCACTCCTCGAGCGGCGGCTAGGCATTTGCTTTGTCTCGGAAGCGCGCTACCTCATGCTGATGAGGAAATCCGGGGGGCAAGAAAGGGAAGACGCGAACGCCGATGCGCGTCTCGCGGCCATTGTTGATTCTTCCTACGACGCCATCATCAGCAAAGATCTCCAAAGCGTCATTGTCAGTTGGAACCATGCAGCCGAGCGCATGTTCGGTTTCAGCGCCGAGGAGGCTGTCGGTCAATCGATCCTGATGCTGATGCCCGAGCATCTGAGGAGCGAAGAGAACGACATTATCGGCCGCATCCGCCGGGGCGAAGGTGTGGCGAGCTTCGACACGACGCGAAGGCGCAAGGACGGCTCGCTGATTGCCGTTTCCCTGACCGTGTCGCCGATCAGGAACCGATATGACGAGATTGTCGGTGCCTCCACCATCGCCCGCGACATCAGCGCCGCCAAGGAAAGCGAGCGCCGCATCCGGCTCCTGATGCGCGAGGTCAACCATCGTGTGAAGAACCAGTTCGCGGTGATCCTGTCGATGGTCAGGGAAACCAGCAAGCGCTCGGCCGACCCCGGCGAGTTCGAGGAGCTTATCCGTTCGCGTATCATGGCGTTGTCGCGCTCGCATGACCTTCTGGTCACCTCGGAATGGGCCGGCGCCAGCCTGTTCGACCTCATCCAGGAGCATCTGAAGCCCTTCGGCCATGAGGAGCGCATCTCGCTTTCCGGGCCGCTTCTGACGCTGCAGTCCAATGCGGTGCAGAATCTCGGCATGGCCTTCCATGAGCTTGGCACCAACTCGTCCAAATATGGCGCGCTGGCCGCCGGCGGCGGCCGTGTCGAGATCACCTGGAAGGTCGAGACGGGCCCGGATGCGCAGCGGCGCTTTCATCTTCTCTGGCACGAGACATCCGCCGGCGCCGCGCAGAAGACGACCGAGCGCAAGGGGTTCGGCACCGTGGTGCTGCAGCGGGTGGCGCCGCAGTCGCTGAGCGGCTCCTCCAGCCTGGAACGTTCGCCCGACGGCATGAAGTGGGAGCTTGACGCGCCGCTCGAGGCAATCGTCGTGCCGCAGCTCGGCGCCGAGAATGGCAGCGATTTCAACGGCTGAGCCACCTGCGCGGACGGCCGCTCCCCTTGCAGCTTCGTAAAAGAGTATTACATCAATTAACAGAGCGTGCCCAATTGCACGCCAACACAGTTGCTTTGGTCAAGCTTCATCGATGGAGGTTGTCATGGCAAGCAAACTGATGGAAGAAAGAAAGAGCAAGGACTGGGTCACTCTTGTCCTCGCTATCTGCCTGTTCATCTCTCCGTGGGTCATCGGATTCACCGCGGCAATGGTGCCCGCGTGGAACGCCTGGATTGTCGGCGTTCTGCTCGGCGCTCTGGCCTTGGCGACGCTTTCGATGTTCGCTGAATGGGAGGAATGGGTAAATCTCGTCCTCGGGCTCTGGCTGATCGTCTCGCCCTGGCTGCTGCAGTTCGCGGCTGACAGGAATGTAATGATCACGCACGTCGTTCTCGGCGTGCTCGTGATCGTGGCGTCAGCCTGGGCCGTGTGGGACGTTCGCCACCCGCACGCGCACGCGTAGCGGTGAAAGACCGGGAGCCCGCCGCGCAAGCGGCGAGCTCCTTTTGACTTTGACATCGGGGGCATCGGGGCTGAACGGCGATTGCGGCGTCTTCACGCAATTGCTGTAACCGGAAACGTTTTCGTGCATTCTTGGAAATGGCCTCGATGTTCCACCCCGACGCACCCGCCAAATGCTGCTCCTATTGCGGCGGCCGCGACCATGATTTCGAGGAATGCCCAAAGCGCCAGGCCGACGCCGAGAAGGAAGAGGCGGCGCGGGTGGCGGAGCCGGCCGCTCCTGCGGAGCTCGTCCGCCGTCCCTGCTGAATTTCAGCCGTAGCTTTTATTCGCGGTCCCTCTGCGAAAGTATCTCCTCCTCGCTGTGCCCGTGCGACCACGGTTCATTTTGGCGCCTTATCCGCGCAGCGCACGCGCCGCGGCCTCGGCGAACGAGATGTCGCCCTTGATCTCGCGCATCGCCATCGACGTCACCGTGCGGCGCACGCCCGGCAGCCGGCTGAGCTCCTCGCGCAGCATGCGGTCGAGCGCCATCATGTCGACGGTGACGATCTGCAGCAGATAGTCGGCCTCGCCCGTGGTGGCGTAGCAGCGGCGGATCAGCGGGTGCTTCTTCACCGCCGTCTCGAAGGCGTCCGACACCTCGAAGTCGATTGACACCTGGATGAAGGCCTCGATGCCGAAGCCGATCCGGGCCGGGTCGATGCGGGTCGAATATCCGCGGATGATACCGGCCTCTTCCAGCGCCTTCACCCGTTTCCAGCACGGTGTCTTGCTCAAGCCGACCTCCTCGGCGAGATCGCCGAAGGAGATACGCGCGTCGCGCTCAAGCGCGGCCACTATCCTGCGGTCGAGAGCATCCAGCATATTTCGTTCTCCAATGTGGCAAGAGATGACCGGGATCGTCCTCCATTTCAGGCCATTTGGATAACAGAAAGGAACAATGTTCAAGCCGAAAGCGCTATGCTTGCCGCAACATGCCCGCGCGAGGAGATGAACCATGGACAAGCAAGACTATCACGCCCGCATCGAAGCGCCCGAGATGCGCGATTACGGCGTCTATCTGAAATGCGATCAGCTTCTCGCCTGCCAGAAGCCGCTCTCCGAGATGGTCAATGCCGACGAGCTGCAGTTCCAGATCGTGCATCAGGTCGAGGAGCTGTGGATGAAGCTCATCGCCTATACGCTGGTCGACGTGATCGATTACCTGGAAAGAGAGGACACGCATCGCATC
Organism: Mesorhizobium sp. WSM3224; assembly: GCF_000427725.1. Lineage (GTDB taxonomy): Bacteria > Pseudomonadota > Alphaproteobacteria > Rhizobiales > Rhizobiaceae > Mesorhizobium. The sequence goes on from NZ_ATYO01000033.1 coordinate 56,096, forward strand.
GTCACGCTGATGGGCCGCGTGCACCGGCTGATGCGCATGATGACGGCGCAGCTCGATCTCCTGGAGACCATGTCGCCGAAAGAGTATCAGCAGATCCGCCTGCAGCTCGGCAATGGCAGCGGCCAGGAATCGCCGGGCTTCAAGCTGTTGCTGCGCCTGCCGCCGGATCTTTGGCGGGCGTTCAAGCATGCCTACCTCGACGGCCGCGGGCTGACCGTGGAGGATATCTATGACGAGCATTACGACCACGGCGATTCCTACGTCGTGGCCGAGGCGCTGATCGAGTTCGACGAGCTGTTCCAGAAATTCCGCGCCAACCACCTCTACCTGATCCACCGCTCGATCGGGCTCGGCGCGAAGTCGTTGAAGGGCCGCCCGGTGGAAATCCTGGAAGGCGGCGCCCGCCACCGCTTCTTCCCCGAGCTCTGGGACATTCGCTGCGACATGACCGACCGCTGGGGCGCCGAATACGGCACCGTGCGCGATTCGATCAGCCATCCGCCGCAGGCGAAGGCGGGGTAGGGGCGGGGCTCCCCTTCTTCCCTTTGTGGGAGAAGGAAAAGGCGCCGCACCTCCCAGCCAACAATTTTCTTACCCCCTGTCGGAACCACCGCCCGTCCTCCGTCCTTGGGGCATCAATCGCTTCAACAACCCGGAGGACAAACGTGGAAACGCAATCGACCTGGCAGACCGCCGCCATTCTCATCGCCCGCCTGATCTTCGCCGCCATGTTCGCGATGGGGGTGGCCTTCAAGTTCATGGACATGGGCGCCACCGCCGGCTACATCGCCGCCGCCGGCTTCCCGTTCCCGCTGTTTCTGGCCTGGTGCGCGGCGATCCTCGAAACGCTGCTGGTGATCGCTTTTCTCACCGGCGCCTTCCTGACGCCGCTGGCGCTGATCGGCGCGGTCTATGTCGTCTTCCTCGGCTTTGCCTTCCACGGCCCGTCGCACTGGGCCGGAAACCAGGCCGAGTTCGGCGCCTTCATGTCGCATTTCCCATTCGCCGCCGGGCTCCTCTCCGCCGCAGTCCACGGCCCGGGCAGCGTGCTGGCCGTCAGGCAGGGCTGGCCGGGCAGGGCGTGAGCTTTTTTCCTTCTCCCCGTTTACGGGGAGAAGGTGCCCCGGAGGGCGGATGAGGGGCAGCGCTGGCTTGTGATATCTACAGCGATCCTTTACATCTGGTCGTTATACGGCTCCTTCATCTGGCCTACCATGCGGGCCAGCTTCGAGAACGACGGCATGTCGGCTTCGGGCTGGCACTGGTTGGCGAGCTCGAGCAGCCGGATCGGGAAATTGATGGCGTCGCGGTTCGACGCTGAAATCGCCTCCGAACGCTCTTCGCCGGTCTCGCCGGCTTCGGCCTTGCGCAGCGCGATATCGATCTCCTCGACGCTCAGCACGCCTTTCTTGACGAGCACATGGTTGACTGCGGCGACGGCCATCAGCAGGCCTTCGAGCTGAAGATTGGCGACGTTCATGGCGTTCCTCCCATTGACCTCGCCTCAAGAACGCATGAGGAGCGTTTCCGATCCGGGCGGGCCCCTACGCCTCCATCCAGCGCTCGCCATATTCGCTCCAGAGCTGCCTGATCTCGCGGCTGCCGAGCGGCGGCGTCTGGCGGTCGCCATAGGCGATGGCGACGGCGCTCAAGTCGTACTGGCCGTCGGCCTGGGCGATGAAACGGACCGCCTCGCCGAGCGGCCTCGAATGGAAGATCGGATCGGCCTGGCCTCGGCCAAGGCTGCGAACGCCCGAAATGCTTGCTGGCACATGCCGCATCCGAAAGACGGACGCCATGGCAGGTCTGTCCATGCCGCTCTCCGCGATTCCCTGACGGAATGATCCCATAAGCTCCAGCTAATGGCCAGCCCGGGACAACCGGCTACAGCAACAGGGCAGGGATGGCACAACCTTGAAAAGAAAAAGCCTGGCATGGAAAGAAAAGGCCGGGCGCGACGTCCCGGCCTTCCTTCCGCGGCCGCCGCAGGCAGCCTTCGTCCACTATTGTCGATTGGCCCGGCTGCTCCAGCCGGGCCAGAAATGTTTACCTGTGCCAGCGGCGCAGCCAGTCCGGCTCGGCGCCTGCGTTCCTGTTGATCGCCATGCCGGCCAGCAGCCCGACGAGGCCGCCGATCAGCATCGCCGTCGAGAATGTGCCCGGGTTCTGCTGCACCGTTTCCGACACGCTATGCGCCTGGCTGCGCAACTGGCTTGCCGCGCGCGACGCGCGCTTGGAGGCGCCGCTGTAGAGGTTCGAGGCGCGGCCGGTCGTGCTCTGGTACCAGCCTCGCGCGGCCTCTTCAGCTTGTTCGGAAAGCGCGCGGTTCAGCCGGCTCACCTCGCGCTTCAACTCCGCGATCTGTTTTTTCATCGCGCCTTCGGATGCCCTTGAGGCCCGTGCGCCGCCACGCGACGCAGTGCTGCTGCGCGACACGGCGCGGCTGCGCGCGGCGGTGGTCTTGGCGTTGCCGTTGGCTGAATTGGCGGTGCTGGTGTCATTGTTTGCCATTGTTTTTCTCCTTTTTCCTCCTGCAACGACCCGGGCGTTCCATGGTTCCGCGTCTCATGGCTCCCGCGGGCGCACCGCCTGGGTAAAATCAGGGCCGTGGAGCGCGCTCCACGGCCCTTGCACGAAGCCCAGTGCCCTTACTTGCCCAGTCACCTTACTTGCCGCAATTATTGTCGTTGACGTTCGGCTGCATCGTGCTGGCGGTGGGGCTGTTGGCATCGCCCTGAGCGCCCTGCGGGGTGTTCGGGCAGTTCTTGTCGGCGTTCGAATTCATGTCGCCGCCGGTGATGCTGCCGGTCGGGCTGGTGTCGGGCGCGGCCTGGTCAGGCGGCGGGGTGGCCGGCGTCCTCGGCTCGGTTGTGATGGTCTGGCCGCTGCCGTTATTTCCGGCTGTGCCGGCACTCTGGGCCATCGCCGCCGTGGCGAGACCGATCGTCAGGGCCGAAGCTGCAAGAATCTTCGTAAGCATGATCTTCTCCTCTGTTCCGAGACGGTTCGTCCGTCGCGTTGCGACTAAGGATGGAACCCATCGGACCAAGGTTGGTTCCGACAAGAATTTCGCCCGTGCTGTCGGCCGGCATTCAATCTAAGGCTGTGGTCCGCGCATGGCCTCGCCCGTTTGGTTTTCAGAGAAATCTAGGAAAATGTACCTAGAAGCCATTGCCCAGTGAGGGCAGCTATGCTATTATTTTGTCAATGGTGCTGATTTGCGCCAATGACCCGCCGCCCCGGCGGGTTTTGTTTTTGGCGCCGCCCACTTTTCGAAGCGTCGACGACTCGACCTTTCCATCGGAAGTCTTGCATGCCGCGCTACGCCACCATCATTATCGCCGATGACGGCGCCGAGATCGTCAGCACCATCGGCGAATTCGAGGGCTCGAGCCTGCCGCACGGCTCAGGCCGCGTCGAGCAGGTTGCGCCGGGCGTGCGCATCGGCATGGTGCGTGGCGGCACGGTCGATGCGGTTGCCGGTTTCGGTTTCCCGCGCCAGGGTCTCGGCCCGTCTGCGGTCCGCATCGTCACGGCGAAGCTGAGGGCAATGGCGGCGCCGGCTGCAGACTTGGAGTCCCCGAAACCTGTCCGCGCCAAGCGGCGAAAAAAGCCGGTGCGCAAGGTTCGCAAGGCGAAGGCGGCGAAAGCCGCGCCATCCGACGCGGCTGTCCATGGCTGACGAACGCAAGGCCATGCCCTGCAAGTCCGTCGGCGCCAAGCGGGCAGGGCGAAAGCCGACGGCTCCTCAGGTCGAGGCCGCTCCCTCCACCCGCCCGAAGCGCCCGCGAAAGACGCTCGTCGACGACTTCGCCGCCGCCCTTCGCGCCGACTTCCGCGCCCACGGCGCCGGCGTCATCGCCGCGGTCAGGGCCGAAAAGCCCGACCAGTATCTGAAGGTCGTGCTGACGCTGCTGCCCAAGGATTTTTCACAAGACTTCGATGCCAATCAAAACAGTCTCGAGCAGTTCTCGGACATCGTCTTCGAGGTCGTGGTGCGAAGGTTCAAACAGACGCGGGATTCCTGATCGCGGCAGGTTCGAAGTCGCGGCCGGCGGGCTTTTCGAAACATTGATGTCATCGCGACAGCCGAGCGTGGCCGCCGCCACGAATCGCTGGAAGAATCCGGCCACAACTCCTATCTATGGGGCAATCCAAAGGAGGTGTGACATGGCTTCTTCCACCGAGCGCGCGGTCCTTGCCGGCGGCTGCTTCTGGGGCATGCAGGATTTGATCCGACGCTTGCCCGGCGTTGTTTTAACGCGGGTCGGCTACAGCGGCGGCGACGTCCCCAACGCCACCTACCGTAACCACGGCACCCACGCAGAGGCGATCGAGATCGTCTTCGACCCGGCCAGGACCAGTTTCCGCACGCTGCTCGAATTCTTCTTCCAGATCCACGATCCGACGACGAGGAACCGCCAGGGCAACGATATCGGCACGAGCTATCGCTCGGCGATTTTCTACGTGAGCGACGAGCAGAAGCGGATCGCCGAGGACACGATCGCCGATGTCGACGCGTCCGGCCTGTGGCCCGGCAAGGTCGTCACCGAGCTCGCCCCGGTCGGCCCCTTCTGGGAAGCCGAGCCCGAGCACCAGGATTATCTGGAGCGTTATCCCAACGGATACACCTGCCATTTCGCGCGGCCCGGGTGGAAGCTTCCGGTCCGTCAGAAGGCTGCCGCGTCATAGACCGGCGGCGAGGCTGCCGGACATGGCCCCCGCCACTTGAAAATCCAGCCCGCCATGCCTTTCGGCATGGCGGGCTTTTTTGCGTTTCGGGCGTTTGTGTGATGGTCAGGGCGCTTATCGTTCCACCGAAACGAAGAAGCGCTCTATCTATTGTTTTGACACAGTTCCGCGCGGAAAACCGCGGCGCGCTTTCCCGGAATTCCTTTGGGTGGCTCAGCCCTTGGCGCGGCGGCCTTCGTGTTCGTGGCTGCCGATCCAGTGGGCGCGGATACGATCGCTGGCCTCGAGATAAGCCATGTCGATGAGATAGGTCAGGAGCTTCTCGCCATCTGCTTCCGCCTTCTGGCGAAGCTCTCGCAAAATCCCCTGCGCAAACTGCAGGTTTTCCATTTTGCTAGGTTGGTCCATCGGTGCCCCCAAATATCTGCGCGGTAAGTTTGGCTCACTATACTTTTATGAAGGTTGTAGCCCCATGCGCGGTGAAGCTGTACTCGGTTGCACTGACGCCCGATCAACGAACCTGTTGGACATTGCGCGGAAATGTCGATATTTTACGCTGCCAATCGGATAGCGACCATGCACGAAGATGAGGGCAGCAGTCCTGATAAGTTGCAAGCTATGCTTGATGTGATTGCCAGGAGCGAGCCCTCGATCGAGAGCGGGCAGGCTGATTTCGACCGGTTGAGGGCCGATGCTGTTCGGGCCGCCGGAGTGCTGATCGAATTTTATGGCGATGCGGCCCTGGAGCGCGCGAAACTCATCGAGCACCGATCGCCCCAGTCGCATTTCGCGCGCATGGTCACGGCTGAAGTCGGCAGGCGCGGCAAGCGAAGCTAGCCTGCAAGCGATCGGCGAAAGCTGCTTCAGGACGATCTTCGCCTCCCGTGAAGCCGCTGCTCGACCTCTTCCTCGATGTTGTCCAGAAGATAAGCCAACATGTCGTGTCCGATCGATCGTGCGATGTCCCTGGCCTGTCCGATATGGTTGTGGATCTCGCGCAGCGACTGTTCCTCGCCCGCGGCATCCTTCGTCAGATCGACGAACCAGCCGGGATAGAGCGCAGCCTCGCCCACGCCGTCAACATAGCATTGGCCGACGGCCAGGATCTTGCGCAGCCCCATTTTTTCCGAACGGACCCTGTAAACTTCCCTAAAGCCCGATTTGCGTTCTATTGCCCTGCGGATTGCCAGTCGGACCCTGGGGCGGTCATCCAAGTCGATGCTTTGCATCCACCGTTCCAGCGGCGCACCGTGCGAGAATTCGTCGAGTGTCAGGCCGAAATAGTCTGAAAGATTAGCGTCGCCATAGACACGGTCACGCTTGATGTCCCAGGTCCAGAACCCATCAATCGGTGGATACCGCGTATGCGTGTTTCGGCCGTGTTCAAGCGCCGACGTCATGAAAACCGCCTCGTCCGGTCCCAAGATACGGAAACACTATGTAGCAAAATTGAAAGAAACAAAGGTAGCCTTTTGTACAAGGCACAAAGTCATAGGCAAACTGTCCGTGGCAATTTTGAACGCCATATTTTGACATATCCAGAAAGGAAATGGTTTAAAAAATTTCTTGAGCCGAAAGAATTTTCACTTTGGTGTTGCAACTGCAGTTTGATATTTCACGTGATAAGCACTGCTGGAGGCAGGCGAAACAATCCTAAAGATTGTATTGCTGCAAGGAGCATGTTGAAAATTCTATATTTCGTAAAAGCGGATAACTCTATGGGCGCTGCTGTGTGAAAAAACGTGCCTGCCCAAGAATGCTACCTTCGGCTGATTGGCCGGCAAACCGACCGCTGGTTGAAAAGTGCGAAACTTCAAGAAAAGTCCGCGCATATCAATCGACAGCCGGCCATTTCCAGGACGTGCCGAAGGCTTCACTCGACTGAAGGCGATTATCGTTGGGACTTAAGTCCAGCAAGAATTCGACCTAGGCCGACCTTTGCCGCGGTTCCAGGCCGGTTTCATCGCCGGCAGCCGAATCACCCGCGATCCGATCATGTTCGAACTGACGCGCCGCGGGGAGGGCCTGCAGCCAGGATTCGCGGCGTCCGGTCCAGAGCTCGTAGCTCGGCACCAGCCCTTCGGTGGGCGCGATGTCCAGGCTGCCGATCGTGACCTCGACCTCATCTTCGCCGACGAACGGAACGCGGCTTCCGCAGGTAGGGCAAAAACTTCGCGTGCCATAGGTGCTGGTGATTCCGCTGGTTTCGAACGCTTGACGCGGCCACACGGCATAGGCATGAAAGGCCGATCCGCTTGTCTTGCGGCAATCCTTGCAATGGCAAAGCCCAACCCGCATCGGCTCGCCGGCCACGCGGAACTGCACGCCCCCGCACAGGCAACTGCCGCTGCGCGCGATTTCAGGCATCGCCGTTCCTCCTGCTGTTACGCAGAACCAAGTCGCAGCCGGCAAAGTCCCGCTGCTGGCTGCTACAACCCACATGAGGTTGCAATGGTTCCGCGCCCAAATGCAAGAAGCATCGGTCAGCCGGGAAGGTTGATCGGCTCCTCGCACCGATAGGCGCGGCACTCGCCGTCCTTGGTCGGGACGGTCGTCGAGACAGGCACTTCCGGCCACTCATTACCGAACTGCCGCACGAAGCGGTCATAAGTGTCCGGTCCGGTCGTCAAGACCACGGCATGGTCGCTTCTGATCAGCACCTGCGTCTGTGCGCAAGTCATGGCGCGCGTGTCTGGCCGGGCGTAGGCAGCGCTCGCAGCGCACAACATTGTACCGGCAAGAAATGCGATCGACAGGGTTCTCATGGGATACCAGGCTTCGGAGTTTCCTGTGTCGAATATGGATCGCGGCTAGAACACCGCAAGATATTTGAGCAACGATGTGATTCCGATGATGATGACGATGATCTGCGCAATCTGTCGCGCGCGGGCATCGAGCGGCAACCGTTGCACGAGATAGAGCACCAGGATCACCACCAGGAAGGTAATCAGGATCCCGATAAGAACAGACGCGCCCATGTGATGCCCTCCTTGCCAAGATTGCCCGGATGGGCAGGTTCCAACGTTGCCGGCTGGGAAATGGTTCCACGCGGGTCAGGCCCGCTGATCCGCGGCCCGAAAACCCAAGCCGGCTGCCGAAGTCGCGCGGAACATGCGCGCGGCTTGCGAGTTCACTTCCTCGATAACAAAGCGCGGGATCGCACAGTCACAAAGAGGAAGAAACCATGGGCCTCGGCACAATTCTCATCATCATTCTCATTCTTGCCCTGCTTGGCGGCTTCAGCGGCTTTGGCGGCGGGCCTTTCTACGGCACCGGCTATTATGGCGGTAGCGGCCTCGGGCTAGTCCTGGTTATCGTGATTATCCTGGTGCTGCTCGGCCGCATCTGACAGGCGCAAGGCACGAGCAGGCTTCAGGGTGTCGTCAGCGCGTCCCTGAGCTTCGCCGCCGGTTGTTCCAGCGTGAACGGCTTGGCGATGAAGTGCACATCGTGGGCGAGCACGTCACTGTGCACGACTGCGTTGCGGGTGAAGCCGGTCATAACACCACTGTCAGCGAGCGGGAATGTTTGCGTGCCTGTTCGGCCAACTGACGGCCATTCATGCCCGGCATGATGATATCGGTCAGCATCAGCGCGATGGCGGCGTTCTCGCCGAGCCGGCAAGGAGCGGAAGCTTTGATGACTGCCGCCTCCGCCAAGACGGGTTCCCGCTTCGGTGGCGTTTGCGGCCGACATGTCGGCTTCTCCAATCTTGCTAGCTGCCGCGCCCGCTGCATTCGAGGCAGGCGATGCTATGCCCAGGACAACTCAGCCGGTGCGTGCCTCCTGGGCAGCAATGGCCGTTCGAGCTCAGCCAGCGCGCGCAAACGAAAACCTTCTTGGCCCCGTGACAGCGGGAGCATTCCTGCGGACGCATCAATTCCTCCCGTGATGGGATGCGATGTTCTGCTTCAACGACCGTGTTCATCCGTTTAGTCCCCCAACGCCTGGATTATCGGTCACATATGTTATTTCACTATTATTTACATTAGGGTTTATGAATGTGAAAGCGACGAAGGCGTCATGACGCTTTCACGTGCTTGTGCGCTTCCCCTTTGCGCTGCCCTTGCTAAATGTGATGCCGTCCCAATGCGCCGGCGGATTCTGCCGGCCATGGCAGGCAACGGGGGCCTTCTTGCAATGACATGGACCGGCACGGGCGCGCTTTTCATCCTCGTGCTCACCTATGCCGGCGTCGCCGTCGGCCGCATTCCGGGCCTGCGCCTCGACCGCGCCGGCATCGCGCTGCTCGGCGGCGCCGCCATGATCGCCATCGGCGCGATCGGCATGGAGGATGCCTACAAAGCCATCAATTTCGACACCGTCACGCTGCTGCTCGGCATGATGATCGTGGTCGCGCATTTGAAGGTCTCGGGCGCGTTTCGCGCGCTCGGCGGCTTTGCCATCGAGCACGCCCATGCGCCCTTCATGCTTTTGGTGATGGTGACGCTATTGACCGGCGTGCTCTCGGCCTTCCTGGTCAATGATGCGATCTGCCTGGTGATGGCACCGATCGTCGTCCATGTCACCCGCGTCATCAACCGCAACCCGGTGCCTTACCTCATCGCTACCTGCACGGCCTCGAACTGCGGCAGCGTCGCCACCATCACCGGCAATCCGCAGAACATGGTGATCGGCGCGCTGTCCGGCATTTCCTATCCGGCTTTCACGCTGGCGCTTGCGCCGGTGGCGCTGTTCGGCCTGCTCTGCGTCATCGTCATCGTGCGCATCGTCTACCGCGCCGAATTCTCCCGCCCCGCCGAACTCAGCCCGGAGGTCTATCGCGGCCGCATGCTGCCCGGACAGGTGCTGAAGGCCACCATCGTCTGCGTGCTGCTGGCGCTGGCCTTCTTCGCCGGCGTTCCCGTCGCCAAGGCGGCGCTGATCGCCGGCGCCTTCCTTCTCGTCACGCGCGCAATCAAGCCGCGGCGCATCTACCGCGAGATCGACGGCCCGCTGCTCTTCATGTTCGCCGGCCTGTTCGTGGTGGTGGCGGGCGCCGAGCGCACGCTGCTCACGACCGACATGATCGCCTGGGCGAAGAACATCGGGCTTGACGATGTCTGGCGGCTCTCCGGCTTCACGGCGGTGCTTTCCAACATCATGAGCAATGTGCCGGCGGTGCTGGCGCTCAGGCCCTTCATTCCCGGGTTGGAAAACCCGGAGCGCGCTTGGCTGGTCGTGGCGATGAGCTCGACCCTTGCCGGCAATTTCACGCTGCTCGGCTCGGTCGCCAACCTGATCGTCGCCGAGCAGGCGAAGGCGGCCGGCAAGGAGCTTTCCTTCGCTGCCTTCTTCAGGGTCGGCCTGCCGCTGACCCTGGTGACGCTTCTCGCCGGTACCGCCTGGCTGGCATGGGCCTGAGACACTACCTCGTCGGATCGCGCCAATCGGGAGCCTCGGCATCTAATGCATGTCGCCCAGCAGTGTGCAGCGGTTCTGGGACAACGACATGCATAAAAACAAAGACTAAAGCGTGTCGCCTGAATCCGTTTCAGCCCGACGCGCTTTAAGCGCCGCGTTTGCCTGCCATCCTCGCCCGCACCAGCGTCGCGGCGGCATGGCCGGCAGCAGTGACATAGTCGGGATTATGATGGATCAGCATGCTCGAAAAGGCGCCGTCCATCAAAAGCACGATCTCGCGCGCCAGCATCTTCGCCTCGCCGACATCGTGGTCTGAAAGCGCGCCGGCCAGCCATTTTTCGAAATTGGTCTTGTGGCGCGCCCCAGCCTTGACCGCCGGATGTCCGGGCATTGCCGCCAGCTCGGCCGCCGTGCGCAGGAAGCCGCAACCCTTCCATTTGGGATGACGCGCCACCCGCGCCAGGTTGGTGAAGATCGCCTCGACCTTCTTGTCCGCTCCGCCTCCCGCCGCGTCGAACCAGCCCGCCATCTGCTCGAGGTTAGGCTGGTCGCGCCCGTCGAGATAGGCCGCGATCAAATCGTCTTTGCTCTTGAAATGGTAGTAGAGCGTGCGCTTGGTGAGGCCTGCTTTTTCGGCCACTGCATCCACGCTGACGCGACCGATGCCCTCGGCATAGAAGAGCTTGGTCGCCGCGTCGACGAGGCGTTTTCGCGTGGGATTGGGCTTTTCGCTCATCCCATGAGTATACCAACTAGTGAATATACAAGCAATCGAAAACCTGCTCTCGTTCCACCGCCCTCCGGAAAGGATAAATCATGACCGAACTTGTGCTGCGCGAGACGCGCGACCGCGTCGCGATCCTCACCCTCAACCGCCCCGACAAGCTGAACGCGCTGAACTACGCGCTGATCGACCGGCTGCTTTTGCTTCTCGACCTGATCGAGACGGACGATGGCGTGGGCGCCGTCATCCTCACAGGGGCAGGGGAACGCGCGTTTTCCGCCGGCGCCGATATCCACGAATTCTCGTTCAGCGTGGCCGGAGGCACCGACGCCGCGCTGCGCGATTTCGTCATCCGTGGCCAGCGCTTGACGGCGCGGCTGGAAGCATTTCGCAAGCCGGTCATCGCCGCCGTCAACGGCATCGCCTTTGGCGGCGGCTGCGAGATCACCGAAGCGGTGCCGTTGGCCATCGCCAGCGACCGCGCGTTGTTCGCCAAGCCAGAGATAAAGCTTGCCATGCCGCCGACTTTCGGCGGCACGCAGCGTCTGCCTAGACTTGCGGGGCGCAAGCGCGCGCTGGAGCTGCTGTTGACCGGCGAGACATTTTCGGCCGAGCGCGCAGCCGAGCTTGGCCTGGTCAACCATGTCGTACCGCACGCCGAACTGCTACGAGCGGCCTTCGACCTTGCCCGCCGCATTCTCGTCCATTCGCCAGCGGCGGTCGCCAGCATCCTCACCGCGGTGGCGCGTGGCATCGACTCGAGCATCGCGGAAGGTCTGCTGGTCGAGGCCGAGCAATTCGCCCGGGTGGCTCCGACAGCGGACCTGCGCGAAGGCTTGAGCGCCTGGATCGAGCGGCGGCAAGCGGTCTATGATGGTTCATGGACGTATGTCACCCGGCCGACAGAGGCCAGGCGCGCCGCGCGGCGTCTCGACCGGGCAGCCGGCATGCCGGGGTGAGTGCCTTGCTTAGGCCACAGCTTTCAGCTGCGCCTTGTCTGCCTGTTGCACGCGCGCGGCCGCCGCAAGCAGGTCGGTCTGGGTGATCAGGCCGAGGATGCGCCGTTCGGCATCGACGATCACCACCGCATGGCTGCGCCCGTCGGTCAGCACCGGCAGCAGGCTCATCGCCGGCGTGTCGGGCGAGGCGGTGCCGGCCTTCGACATCACCCCTTTCACCGTGTCGGTCGCCTTTGTCAGCTCGCGCAGGCCGACCGCGCCCGAGAGCCGTCCGTCCGTGTCGACCACCGGCAAGGTGCGGATGTTGTGGTCGATCAGCTGTTTGCGCGCCTCGTCGGCGGAGGCTGTTTCGGTCACCGAGATCACATCGCGGGACATGATGTCCCAGCAAAGCAGCGTGCGCTGCGCGCGCACCACCGCCTGCAGCTCGACCTGGCGCAGCAGGCGCTCCAGGTCGTCACGGTCGATGTCGAAGGTCTCGTCGAGCGCGGAGAGCGCCGCATCGACATCCTCGGGTCGGAAGCCGACGCGTTCGGCCGGCGACCGGTCGGCCGTGCCGTGCCCACTGGCGGCGGGCACGTGCACATGGGGATAGTTGCGCCGCGACATTTTGTGGAAAAGGAAGCCGAGCGCAACCAGGACGATCGAGTTCAGCGCCACCGGCACGAAGGGAAACAGGAAGCCGGCGGCGGCAACGGCTGGCCCGCCGAGCACGCCGGTAAGCGCTGCGGCGCCGCCCGGCGGATGCAGTGAGCGCGTGAACGACATGGCGGCGATCGCCAGCGCGACCGCAAGGCCGGAGGCGATCACCGTGTCGTGCACGAAATGCGCCACCGTCACGCCGACCAGCGCCGAAATCGTGTTGCCGCCGATGATCGACCAGGGCTGCGCCAGTGGGCTCGACGGAACGGCAAAGAGCAGCACGGCGGAAGCGCCCATGGGCGCCACCAGCATCGCCACAAGCGGACCGCTCCCCATGGCGAGCCCGCTGATCATACCGGTGAGCGCGATGCCGATGGTCGCGCCGATGCAGGCAAGCAGCCGTTCGCGAAGCGTAGCGCCGGCAAGGATCGGAACGAAAAGGCGAAACGCCATGGCAGGACCTGGATCGGATAGGTGGAATTGCGTTGCCCGCAATGCCGCTGAAGCCACGGATTTGAAAGCCAAGCCAATCCGTATATTCGCAGCCGAAGAGAATATTATTGCGCGGCGAACTGTTGGGGACGTGCCGCCAGCGGCCTTGGCTTTCTCAATCGCGCCAAGGCGTTATGGCCGTTTGCGGAATCGGCGCAGCAATCGCCGGCTGTGCTATCTCTGCCTTGGCTGGACGGTGAATCCCAGCGCGCCAAGCACCTTCACCGCGCCGCTTTTGCCGCCCTCGAAATCGCCAGACGCGAGCCGCGCGCCCGTGGCGAACTGATAGGCGGTGCCGAGGATGGCCTTTGGCGGATAGAGACGGTCTTCCCAGGCCAGATCATAGCTCGTGGTTGGCGCAAAGCCATGCTCGGCGAAAAACCGCTCAGGCCCCAGCCGGTCGTAATCTTCCATCGCGCGCAAGACATGCGCGCGGGTCACGCGGTCCCATGCAATCATTTCTTCGTCCTCCTTCCGACGTCAAACAGATTTCACCTCGCCGCCGTCCATGCGCAACGTCGAGCCGGTCATCCAGTGCGCCGCCGGCGAGACGAGGAAAGCCATCAACTCGGCGATCTCCTCCGGCTCGCCGTAGCGGGCGATGCCAGCTTCCTTTGGAAAATTCGCCGTCGCTTCCTCGACGCTCATCTTGTGGAGCGGCGCCCAGTGCTCGAGATAGGAGCGTCGGCGGCCGGTCATCACCGGGCCCGGCAACACGCTGTTGACCTGCACGCCGTCGGCGATGCCGCGGCCGGAAAAGGCCTTGGCGAGCGCCACGATTGCGGCGTTGATCGTTGCGACCGCCGCATAAGGCGCTTTCGGAAACAGCGCCGAATTGCCGGACATCAGCACCACCGAGCCGCCGGCCGCCTTCAGCGCCGGCCATGCCGCGACGGTCAGCCGCCGGGCGCCATGCAGCTTCAGCGCCAGGCCGGCGTCCCACTGCTCGTCGCTCATCTCGAAGAGATCGATCTGCGGCACCGCGCCGGCGATGTTGAGCAGCCCGTCGATCCGACCGAAGGTGGCAAGCGCCTGGTCGACCACCGCCTGGGCGGCGTCCGGCCGGGCGAGGTCGGCATCGATGACCAGCACTTCCGCGCCTGCGCTTTGGATGGCCTTGGCGGTCTCTTCCAGCTTCGCCCGGTTGCGCGCGACCAGCACCAGCGCGGAAAAATCCCGCGCCAGCCGAATGGCGGTGGCCTGGCCGATGCCTTGGCTGGCGCCGGTGATGACAGCGACGGATTTCGACATGGCGTTTCTCCTTATCAGCCGAGGAAGTCGCGGATGGCGGCGGCGATTTCGCCGGCATGGGTTTCGAGCGCGAAATGCCCGGTGTCGAGAAAACGCACCACCGCATCCGGCATGTCGCGCTTGAACGCCTCGGCGCCGGGTGGCAGGAAGAACGGGTCGTTCTTGCCCCACACCGCCAGGAAAGGCGGTTTGTGGGCCCGGAAATAGGCCTGGAAGGTCGGATAGAGGGCGACATTGCTCTTGTAGTCGCCGAAGAGGTCGAGCTGGATCTCTTCCGCGCCTGGACGGCTGAGATAGAAGCTGTCGAGCGAATGGCCGTCGGGCGAGACGAGTTCTGCCGGCGCGCCATACGTGTACTGCCAGGCAACCGCCGCCGGCTTGAAGGCCGGACGCAGCGCCTCGCGGTTGGCGGGCGAGGGGTCCCGCCAATAGGCGCGGATCGGGTTCCAGTCCTCACCCAGGCCCTCCTCATAGGCGTTGCCGTTCTGCGAAATGATCGCGGCAATGCGTTCGGGATGCTTCACCGCCAGCCGGAAGCCGGTCGGCGCGCCATAGTCGAAGACATAGACGGCATAGCGTTCGAAGCCGACCACCTCGGTGAAGCGGTCGATGATCTCCGCGATCCGGTCAAACGTGTAAGCGAATTCGTCGGCCTGAGGCATGTCGGAGCGGCCGAAGCCCGGCAGGTCGGGCGCGACGATGTGGAAGCGGTCGGCCAGCAGCGGAATAAGGTCCCGGAACATATGGCTCGAGCTTGGAAAGCCATGCAGCAGAAGCAGCTTTGGCGCGACGGGCCGGCCGGCCTCGCGATAGAAGATATTGAAGCCGTCGACATTTGCCGTCCTGTAGGTGGTCATTTTTCTCTCCATTTTCGTAACTCAATTGTTTTGCACCAGAGGGTTATTTCAACCTGGACGTCAGCCTTGCGCGGCCTCAAGGGTGATCCCGACGACGGCCTCGGTATGGACTGAAACGACAGCCAATTCCTTTGTGAGCATACCGTTTCCTCTTGTCGATTGATAACCCCATTAAACGATATAAGACGGTTACGCATTTGAGGCATAACTTGTCAAGACGATGCAAACAGGTTATCACGGACACGTGTTCACGGATGGACGCCCGCGTGGCGAAGCTGCGGGCGTGAATTGGAGTTTCGATGGTTCGCTCACCCGCGCTCTTTGTCGGCGACGCGCCCGGCCTGGATTTCCTCAACTCGATCGCGACCCCGCTCGACAGGCCTGTCGATTGGATCGACGACGGCGAGGGCCTGCTGGACTGGCTGGGGCAGGCGCGGCTGGTGCCGGCGGAAGCGCTGGCAACCATTCGTGGACAGGCGCTGCCCGGCGAACTCGACAAGGTGGCCGATCAGGCACGGCATTTGCGCGAATGGTTCAGAGGCTTCGTGCATCGCCGCAAGGGGCGGGTGCTGATGGGGGCGGATCTGGCGGAACTCGACCCGCTCAACCGCCTGCTGGAACGCGACGAAACCTTCAGCCGGATCGCGCCGGCCGGCAGCGGCGCACCATTCGCGCTTCAGACGGCCCGCAAATGGCGGACGCCAGACGCACTCTTGCTGCCGATCGGAGAGGCGCTGGCTAAACTTGTCTGCACCGAGGATTTTTCACATGTGAAGGCTTGCGAAGGTCCAGCTTGCACACTGCTATTTGCCGATCATACCCGCGGGCACAGGCGCCGCTGGTGCAGCATGGCTGCCTGCGGCAACCGGGCAAAGCAGGCAGCGCACCGGCATCGGCACAGGGATGATAACCATCATTAGGTCGAGTACCAATGCATGTCGCCCAGAAGTGTGCAGCGGTTCTGGGACAACGACATGCATAAAAACAAGGACTTAAAGCGTGTCGCCTGAATCCGTTCACGGTACACGACTCAGGCGTTTTTTGAGCTGATCATCGATCTTCGGGGTGCTTTTTCGAGCCACGCGTGGGCGGCTGCTTTGGGGCAGTTGACGATCCAGTCTCTGAGTGCGTCGAGACCGATGCGGAACCAGGATTTTTCGCGGCGGCCGTGGCTTTTGCGGGGTATGGCCTTCATGCCCATGGTTTGGGTGGCGCATCGGTAGGCCCATGTGATGGCGAGCATCACGATGACGATGAGGCTTGCGAGCTTCTCGG